>NZ_JAGKIK010000058.1 GCF_017897595.1 Aquimarina sp. U1-2 | reverse complement strand
CACAGGGCATAAAAATATTTTAGATTTAACTAGTTTGAATCAAGGTATTTATATTTTGAATATAAAAACTGATACAGGCAGTGCGTCCTTTAAAATAGTAAAAAACTAAGTTGCTATTTCAACAAGATTCCTCTTAGGGAATTATTAAAAAGCAAATCTTTATCGATTTGCTTTTTTTATTGTGCATCCCGCATAAATTCTTCAACTTTATCTACCATATTTATGCTTCCACAAATAAAAGGGACGCGTTGGTGTAATTCCGTAGGCTCTATATCCATAATTCGGGTAAAGCCATCACTTGCTTTTCCGTTAGCTTGTTCAGCTAAAAAAGCCATAGGATTACATTCATAAAGCAATCGAAGTTTACCATTAGGGTTTCTGGAACCTTGAGGATATAAATACACGCCACCTTTGATCATATTTCTATGGAAATCTGAAACTAAAGAACCAATATATCTAGATGTATATGGTCGCTCTCCTTCTTCGGCTTGACAATATTTTATATAGTTTTTTATGCCTTTA
>NZ_JAGKIK010000057.1 GCF_017897595.1 Aquimarina sp. U1-2 | reverse complement strand
GATTTTATCGGCTTTTGAAGGACTTTTAAAAACAGGAACACACCCGAGTTATTTCTTGAACCTGAAGGTAAATCCGCAAACTATTGATATAAACATCCATCCTACAAAAACAGAAATTAAGTTTGATGATGAACACACTCTGTATGCCATTTTACGGTCTGCTGTAAAGCATAGTTTGGGTCAGTTTAATATTGCTCCCGTTTTGGATTTTGAACGCGATGCTACTTTAGATACACCTTACGATTTAAAAGGTACGCTCTCTAAAACACCAAGAATAGAAGTAGATAGTAATTTTAATCCGTTTCAGGATTCTAAAACTGTGTCTTCAGGGAATTCGTCAACCCAAAGTTTTAAAAAAGCACCAACAGAACATTGGGAGAGTCTTTATGTAGGCTTAGAATCTAAGAGTAATGATGCGTCAACAGATTTTAGCGAAATTACTTTTGAGAGTGAAGCACAACCCAATGTTTTATTTGATGAAAAAGATACCTCAGAAACAGTAAGTTCTACATATCAGTTGCA
>NZ_JAGKIK010000056.1 GCF_017897595.1 Aquimarina sp. U1-2 | reverse complement strand
TAGAATTCAGAATTACGAATTTAGAATTCTCAACTTCTAAAATTTCCTTTTTCAATATCTTTCCAATGAACTTTCAAAACTATAAATGTAAAATCTAATATTCTGAATTCTGAATTCAAAATTCTACATTCATCATTCCGTAGTCTCAGGCAGACTCGAACTGCCGACCTCTACATTATCAGTGTAGCGCTCTAACCAGCTGAGCTATGAGACTGTCTTCATAGTTGATGGTTGATGGTTTATCGTTGATAGTTAATCTATTGCGTACAAAAAACACTAACAACTAACAACCAAAAACTAACAACTAAAATAAATTAATCGACAGCAAAAAGACTAAACTCAAAAATAAAGTCAAACAATACCCTTGCGTAATAGTATCAGCGTCTTCTTTTTTTAATCCTATACTTAACTATAAAACTAAATAAAGAAAATCTCTAGAAAGGAGGTGTTCCAGCCGCACCTTCCGGTACGGCTACCTTGTTACGACTTAGCCCCAGTTACCAGTTTTACCCTAGGCCGCTCCTTAACGGT
>NZ_JAGKIK010000055.1 GCF_017897595.1 Aquimarina sp. U1-2 | reverse complement strand
ACTGACAATAACGCATCTGGTACGGTAACAACAACACAGATTGCTGGATTACCTTCTGGTTCTTTATTCCCAGTAGGAACTACAACTAATACCTTCGAAGTTACTGATGCTGCCGGTAACACAGCCACCTGTAGCTTTGACGTAACGGTAACAGATAACGAGGACCCAACGATAAACTGTCCCGCGCCTATTAACGTAAATGTTGATGGAGGTACGGATGGTGCCGTGGTAACATATACCGCGCCGGTGGGCACTGACAATAACGCATCTGGTACGGTAACAACAACACAGATTGCTGGATTACCTTCTGGTTCTTTATTCCCAGTAGGAACTACAACTAATACCTTCGAAGTTACTGATGCTGCCGGGAACACCGCTACCTGTAGCTTTGACGTAACGGTAACAGATAACGAGGACCCGACCATTACCTGTCCCGCGCCTATTAACGTAAATGTTGATGGAGGTACGGATGGTGCCGTGGTAACATATACCGCGCCGGTGGGTACAGATAATAATGCTTCGGGAACAGTAACAACTACTCAAATTGCTGG
>NZ_JAGKIK010000054.1 GCF_017897595.1 Aquimarina sp. U1-2 | reverse complement strand
CACATCTACATAAGGCGATTGATAACTTGCATTTACATAGGTTAAATCTCCTACTGGTGCTGGCTTCACCATGAATCGTTGCATTCCTGGTTGCTCTGGATCTGGTCTAATTCCAGCAAAACCTTTAATAAAATAACCACCAATACCCGTGTAACAGGTATGAATTTGGCTGTTCCCAATGGCAGACCAACGTTCTGGCCATACCGTTTTACCTTGCTCTAAAAAGTAGCCATAACTTGGGTGTCGTTTGTCTTTTAGCAATTCGTAAATTAAATCCATACGCTCCCCATGTTCTATAAAATAGCGTGTATACAATGCTTGCCCAGAACTACCAGTATCGTAATACGGAAATTTATACAATACTTGGTCCACTAAATTATTGTAAACCTTTTGTTTTTCTAAGTCTGGCGTGACTCCGGAAAGTAGCGCAAAAGCCTGATTTACTTGATGCCCTTCTCCATATTTACCTGTGTTTGCATTATATATTTTTTTGTGTGTGGCTTTACATTGTACCTCTAAACGGTTTGTATACATTTTAGCATCTTCTTCTTTCC
>NZ_JAGKIK010000053.1 GCF_017897595.1 Aquimarina sp. U1-2 | reverse complement strand
TGGTATCAAGAATATTTGCAGTAGTAAACAGAGGTACGGAATATGTTGATGTTTTAAAATATGCTTGTTAACATTGTTGATAAGATCAACTCTTTAAACTTGTTTTTATCATAGAATGCTATGCTAAAATTGAGAAAACACTTCTTTTTATTGGTATTTCAACCCTCATTACGAAATTCTAATACATAGACAGGATTTAATTATTGTAAGGGACGTGGACAAAACGGTTACAAAGAACGGACGTATTGAACTAGACAATAAACTGATCGAAAATGCCATCCGTCCCATGGCAATTGGCAGAAAAAATCATCTGTTTTGCGGATCTCACAAAACAGCATAAAATGCAGCCATGTCTTATTCCTTCTTTGGAAGTTGTAAAATACAAAACATCAATCCCAGAGAATGATTAACCAATACACTTGAACGCATACCTGACCATAACTGTAATAGTTAATACTTAATCTGACAATTTTAGTAATTTAGTTTAAATCAATTTAAATATTTGTCAGATGAACACAGAAGAAAAAATCATCAAACCAAAGTTAGGACTATTAGAGTTAGCA
>NZ_JAGKIK010000052.1 GCF_017897595.1 Aquimarina sp. U1-2 | reverse complement strand
GACACCCTTGATATTGATGTAGATTTTGAATACAACGCTAAGAATGATAGTATATCTTATTTGTCTTTTAAGAATAAAAACTTAAATACTATTAAAATAGATAAAAATGAGGGCGACTACTTTTTTTCGAGTTTTGATAGTATTAACTATACTATTTTAGGGCATTCTAAAACCGATAAAAAACGTGTTAATTTTATAAAAGTGCCTTTTGGAGAGGGCAACATTTTATTACATACCGAACCTAAAGCCTTCACAAATTATCATATTTTAAAAGACGATAGATATCAATATGTTGAAAGTGCTTTATCCTATTTACCAGATGATGATGTGTATTTTGATTCTTATTCCAAAAGACAAACACCCTATGGAGATGCCGAACAAGAATCTAACTTAACTTGGTTTTTAGACCAGTTATCGTTTCGTTGGGCGTGGTATACAGCTATTATTTTTATGATTTTATTCATGATTTTTAATGCCAAACGCCGCCAACGTATTATTAAAATTATTAAACCTCTACAAAACACCTCTTTAGCTTTTGTAAAAACTATTTCTAATTTATACATAGAA
>NZ_JAGKIK010000051.1 GCF_017897595.1 Aquimarina sp. U1-2 | reverse complement strand
GTGTTGAGAGCCAAGGTATGATTTTAATGACGGAAACCCCTGAAGGGAAATTGGTATTTGTGAATCCTGATGATGCTAAGGTTGGGAATGGGTTGCAGGTTAGTTAATTTGATTGTATGAAGTTTATATCTTTCTTGGTACTTATATTTTTAGCTGTATTTAATATTTATGGTCAAGAAAGTGCATGGTGTTATATAGATGCCAGTAGTAGTAAAGATTTCAGTGTACCTAAACAAGTATTTCAAGGGGTTGATGAAAGGTCTGGCGACCTGTCTTTCATAATTAATAACAAAGACGCTACTAAATTCTACTTATATGGTAAGGGACGTATATTAATTTCAGAATTTACGTTATCTAGCTTTCTTAATAAAGCAGAGAACTTTATTGGAGGTTTTTACTCAAATTCTATTCATGTACTTTTCTTTAAAAACAAAACAAATTCTCTGTTTGATAGGGTTGAGGTTAATTATAATACCAAATCAGTTAACACCAGCAAAATTGAATTAAACTTGAAGAAAGATTATGTTATAGAAACATTTAAGGCGGAAAATAGCATCTTTATTTTAAGTATA
>NZ_JAGKIK010000050.1 GCF_017897595.1 Aquimarina sp. U1-2 | reverse complement strand
AGTAGCCCGAAATGGTATGTACTCTTGCTGCATATATCACGTAATAGTCGTGTAAATATACAGTTATTACATTTTTTAATATCTAAAAATTAAGTTAAGGCTTTTTTAAAGTACTCTAAACTGAAATACTGAAGACTCTGAAGTGTTTCCTGTAGTATCTCTAGTAACTATTTTCCAATGATAAATAGTTCCTGAACTTACAGTAACATCTAGCTGAGTTGCAGTAACGGCACTAGCATGAATATCTGGTGTATTACTTGTTCCTAAATATACATCGTAATTAACTATATCATCATCAACATCACTACCAGACCATATAAGAGTAACCGTACCTGCATTTACAGAAGCTGCCATGTCTGGAGCATTAATTGTAGCAGGAAAAGGTGCGTATGTCTCAACTCCTGGTCCTGAATTATAGAATTTCCAGGTTTCACTCTCTGCTGTTACAGTACCGCGTTTAGATTGTACATACCAAGAATATGGAGTTGCTCTATTTATTACAATCCCTATTTTATCTTCGGTAGTTTCTTCTTCAATAGTTGACCCATCAATTAAATTCGTGATAAAAATTCTA
>NZ_JAGKIK010000004.1 GCF_017897595.1 Aquimarina sp. U1-2 | reverse complement strand
GTTTTGCTAACTCTAATAGTCCTAACTTTGGTTTGATGATTTTTTCTTCTGTGTTCATCTGACAAATATTTAAATTGATTTAAACTAAATTACTAAAATTGTCAGATTAAGTATTAACTATTACAAATTATATTATAAAAAAGTGCTAGAATTCAATCATTCTGGCATTTTTTTATTAGGTAAGTTTTTAGTGTTCTTTATTTTGATCATCTTGACTTTATAACTCTCTTCATCACTAGTAGCATAAACAATGTATGTGTCTTTATCGGTTTGTGTAATGTTTACTTTTATTACTTTACCAATTATGTCGTTAACCGAAGAATTAACATCTTTGACAGTTGCTACATACTCACAATTAGATAACCAATTAATAGAACTCCTTAAGGTTCTACCATTTTTTTTATTAACCTCAATTTGTGTGGAGTCAGTGCGAGTTACAACCCAATCGTCATTATCAGAATACTTGAAAGTTCCAGTTTTGAATTTATTACAATCTTTTTTTTGAGCAAAACAACTAAATATTGTTAATGATAAAAGGAGAAAAAAATATTTCATAGATAAAGTTTATGCAATCGATTTAAGTTTAACATTTTTGATCAGTGAATCGAAAGTATATAAGATAAGTTCTTTATCAGTATCCTCCATCTGCTGTACTTCGATGACTCTTTTGAGTTGGTGATCTACTTCTACGGTCATTTTACCGATCAAGAAATCTAAAGATATTTCTAATACATCCGCAATTTTAGAAGTGACCTCAATCGATGGTTTTACTTCATCAAGTTCATAACGATCAATAATATCTCCCAAGGTACCTACCTTTTTACTCAAATCATTTTGCGAAAGCTTTTTATGCTTGCGTAGCTTGGTTATGTGCTCTCCTAAAGTCATACTTAAAAGTCGTTAAAATGCTATATGTAATACGGTTTTAGCAAAAATAGATGATTTATAGATCATAAACAATGAGCCTATAGTATTTCTAAGAGACAAACAATGCAAACCAATACTATAGAAAGTTAAGATTCTTACTTATCTTATAGACAACAACAATTTCAGCTAAACAGCTATCTAAAATTACTGAAGAATAAAGCAAAAGAACACTTAGTTTATATAAGGATCAAAATTAAAGTGTTATGGTATAAGATGTACAAAGATGTAGAACGATATCTTATATAAAATTTTCTACAGATAGGATTCGGGTTTATTTAGTAATTTTGGGAAATGAAACTTTGGCGTGTCATTTCCCCTTTTACATTCTTTGGGGTCTTAATTCATTGTAGTAGTTTGCTAACTTTTAGTCAAACCGATGAAAATATAATTTCCTCTAGGAAAAAATGGGACAGTATTCTTCATCATTATCAATTAAGCGGTAACCATATTCTATCAGTACCTGAACGTCTGAACCATGTATCTTGTTTTTTGAATAATGTATATCAAATGAAACAAGATTCATTAATATATTTAGGATTAATGAGAAAGACTATGTTACTTGGTAAAAATCAAGAATTTGATAGTGCTATTGCTTATACTCATAGACTTCTTAAGTTGGCAATCAAAAATAAGGATACGTTGTATATGTCAAAGGCAAATACCAAATTAGGACTATACAATGAAAGTAAAAATGAATTAGAATTGTCATTTAAATATTATAATCAAAGTTTTAGAGCTTCGCGAAGCTTGGGAGACAGCCTAAGAGCTGGTATTAGTCTTCTAAGAATGGCAAATATTCAGTCAACGTTGGGCGATTACTCAGGAAGTAAAACTACAGCGATAGACGGAATTAAATATTCAGAAAATAGTAAGGATGTTGAGCTTCTATCTGGTTTATATCATATCATTTCAGTTTCAGAACTTGAACAAAAAAAGTATAGTAAAGCTTTAAAATATAATGAATTAGCTATTAGTTTAGAGAAAGATATGTCCTCTCAAAATTTTAATAATAGTAATCTTCATATTTTTAAGAATACAAGGGCCAATATTTTGTCTAGTAAAGGAGACTATTATAAAAGTATTCTTATTCTTTCAGCTTTAGTTGGTGATTCTGTTGTAAAAAATAATAAACTTGAATATTCTAGAATTTTAGATAATTTAGGATACATAAAATGGCTTAAGAACCAAAAAGATAGTACCACAATAGATTTCCTTAATCGTGCTTTAATGATTCGCAAACAAATGGGGGATATCGAAGGCTTAATAGCCAGCAACATCCACCTCACTAAATACTATCTAAACAAAAATAATTCAAAAGCATTTAAATACGCAGAATCTGCGTATCAAAATGCTTTAGAATTAGGGAGCCTCACATCTATCATAGAGTCTCTTGGCTATATCTTCCAACTAAAAGACAACGTAACCGAGGAAGCCAAAGTATACCATGAAACCTCTCAAAAATTGAATAAGATCAACCAAAGCAATCGTGAGATCTATGCGGTCACTAAGTATGAAAATGAACTATTGGAACAGCAAAATATACAATTAGCACAAAAAAATGATACGATGACCGGCTATATACATGTAGCAGCAGTACTATTGGTATTTAGTATGATAGGTGTAGGCTATTATGCTTACCAGCGACATCAATATAAAAAACGGTTTAACGCAGTATTGGCGAGACAGCAGGAACCTACTACTGCCGCTATAGCTACAAAACCCAACCCTAACCCTGGTATTAAAGAACTCCCTGCATCGATGAGCCAGGAAACTTTAGATCATTTACGTAACGCGCTACAACAGTTTGAAGCGCAGGAACACTATCTGGCTCCAGATATTAATGTACATACCCTGGCTCAAAAGTTTAACTCTAACACAAGCTATGTCTCTATGATGATCAATGCCGATAAGCAAAAAACGATGAATCAATACATCAATGATTTACGAATTGATTATGCCATTACCCGCTTACAACAAGATAAGGTGTTTAGAAAATATACCGTTAAAGCTATTGCCCAGGACATCGGATTCAATTCTGCAGAAAACTTTGCTAAAAAATTCTATAAAAAGACCGGTATTTACCCATCCTATTACATCAAAAAACTGAATGAGGACGCATAATATATCATGAAGAAGAGCGTCAGGTAGCCGTCATCCCGAATTTGATTCAGGATCACATCCATATAATAACTAAAACGCTAACCTAGAAATAAAAATAAGCCAGTTCCCTTTAGATATAAGCTTGTTTTAGTGGTACTGCTGTAAATAGGTACTACAAATTTATTTGCAAAGGGTTTTCCAATGCTAAAATATGCTATCCACTAGAAAAAGGCTATTATTTGTTTATTTAAATTATAAGGGTACCCATTTAACTCTCCTAAGCATTTTCTAAAAAAATTCTATCCCGCACTACCCATCATCTTACCTGTCGTATTACGCTATTGTATTCAAAAGGAAGAGATCCTGAAGTCTCCCCTTGAGGGGAGATATAGAGGGGTGTCACCCGCTATTACTCTTCCAAAGGCATTTAAATATAACCTTAGCCTTAGATAAATAACCCTATAAAATTATCAAATTCATTTATCACCAATTCCACTCTTGCATCATGTTTTTGGGTGTAGCATATGAAGTCTCTACATGTCTAGATACAACTAAATTAACATACTTTCTAATAGTGAATCTGGATACACTTGTTTCTACTTTCAAGTATTTAATAATGAGCTACTAATAAGCTTACTTAATTTATTTTCTAGTTAAAGGTTAAAACCCTGCAATTTTGTTGCAGTTACTTTAGTTTATATAAATTTTTGACACAGATTGTCATTCCGTACTTGATACGGAATCCATAATTCTCTATGGATTCCTGCCTTCGCCGGAATGACAGATCGGATTCCAATTTAATAGAGAATTTCATTCTTTTTAGAAAACTCTGGATTTCAAATCTATAGTGGTTTATTTTTAAGTAAAAGCAATTACTCCTTTCTTCTTCCTTTTCTTTTAGATACTGCTTAAGAATTCAATTCTGCTACATACTAAATCTTTTAAGTCTCATATGTTTTTTGAATTATTGGAATCCTACAGCCTTATGCGGAATCTCTGGAATCTCTGGTATTAACTACAGGGTAACCTACAAAGCCTCCTTAATTTCACGTCGTAACTAGTTTCGGTTAAACATTGTTAACATACTACATGTAGTAACGAAGTTTTTTCGGGAATCTGTAATAGGAGGGTCATAGACCCATTGGAAAGTAGTCTAACATCCTCTATCTGGTTCCCACTTTCCATAACAAAACAAGGAGTACTCCCTAATGTAAATCGCGGCTATGGTTACCAGGATTTTATAAGAAAGTCCTGGAGTGTATTCGCTATGTCAAATTCAAAAAAAAATAATGATGATGAAAACTTTATTTTATATATTAATTACACTAATGATGACCACAACATTCACTTCTTGTACGGCAGACAGTGACTCTGAAGCTGATGATATTGAACTTTCGGTAGAAGATGAAGTAGCAAACAATGAAACGCATGGACATGTTGAAGATGAAGATGAAGGTTGAATAATTTCTCAAAACGCTTCAAAATATATCCATCTGGTATATGTCATATGTCTCTAAGTCTTATATTACATATACCAGATCTAATTTACTAATTTTGAGAAATGAAGTTTTAATAGATTGTTTCTTTTTTTTGTGCAAGTATTAGAAACTTTAGTTTTATTAATTAGGTTTTTGGTCATATCAAAATACCGAACATTGCTTCTCATGATCTGGGTAGTATCTCCAAGTATTATACCCAATACAAAGAGGATTTGTAAGAGTAAATTAATTTATTACAAAGGGAGAATTGAATATAGGGCTAAGCAAAATTGTAGTGATCAAAAGTGATTACTCTATTAATGAACGTTTAAAATCTGATGCCTATATTATTGAAGAGTGCGATGGCTTATGGAGATTTTTCTATTAAGATGAAAAAAGAGAAGAATCTCAACAAAATTTATTTAAAAGTAGAGAAGAATTCTTTAAGTATCTCATAAGCAATTTTAAAGATCAACTTTAACTTTTAGTAAGGATAGGTTTAAATGAATTATAGTTAATAATAGACTGGGATTTATATAATTTAAGATGTATGCAGAAGTAAAACAGAGCATCATATAAAAATTTACTTAGGTCGAGTTCGGGTTTATTTAGTAATTTTAAGCCATGAAACTTTGGCGTGTCGTTTCCCTTTTGGTATACTTTGGGGTTTTTCTAGTATGTATAAGTACAAATATGTATAGTCAAACCTCGAGGAATGTATTAACTTCGTACGAACTTGATAGTATCTCTACTTATTATAAGTTAAGTAAATCTAATAAGCTTCCATATGAACGGCGTTTAAATTACATTAACGTTTTTTTAGAAAAAGCGGAGCTGTACAATAATGATTCGTTAGTATACTTAGGTTTAATGAGAAAAACCTGGTTATTCGGTAAATTTGGAAACTTTGATAACGCCATATTATATTCGAAAAAGCTTCACCAATTAGCTTTAAAAAATAGTAACTCAGAATATCAATGTAAAGCCTTTATTAAACTTGGATATTATTATAAAGCTCTAAATGAACTTAAGAAATCTTTTGAATATTATAATAAGTCGTTTAAGATGTCCCGTAGCAAAGGTGACAGTCTCAGGGCAGCAAAAAGTTTGCTTCAAATGGCTAATATCCAGTCCTCTTTAGGAGACTATTCTGGAAGTAAAGCGACTGCTACTGATGGTTTGAAGTTTATGAAAAACACCTCCGATTTGAAAAGTCTATCAGGATTATACCACATAATTTCAGTAGCCCACACTGAACAGCATAATAATATAGAAGCTCTCAAATATAACTCTCTTGCGTTGGGATTAGCAAAGGATAGTTTATCAGTTATAAATATCAAAATGAATAATATTTTGATTTTCAAAAATACTAAGGCGGTAATTCTCTCTCAACAAGGTAAAAATAAAGAAGCAATATCGATTTTAATGGATTTAGCTGCAGATTCGGTTGTTGTAAAGAATAAGAAAGAATATTCAAGAGTTCTGGCTAACTTAGCATATGTAAAATTTTTAGAAAATAAAGAAAATAAAACTTCTGAAAAACTATTACTGAAAGCTATCAGTGTAGCTAGAGTATCTGGAGATGTACGAAGTTTAATTACAACCAACATCCACCTCACTAAATACTATCTAAACAAAAATAATTCAAAAGCACTTAAATACGCAGAATCTGCGTATCAAAATGCTTTAGAATTAGGGAGCCTCACATCTATCATAGAGTCTCTTGGCTATATCTTCCAACTAAAAGACAACGTAACCGAGGAAGCCAAAGTATACCATGAAACCTATCAAAAATTGAATGAGATTAACCAAAGCAATCGTGAGATCTATGCCGTTACCAAATATGAAAATGAAAATCTTACCAACAAAAACCTTAAACTTGAGACCGATAATGCCAAATTAGCTACAGAAAAGGCAAAAGAAGAACGGGAAAATGTAATTTACCTGTTGGGAACGGTTATTTTACTCTTATCAGGGGGATTTATCGTGTATTTATTACAGCAACGACACAAAAGAGAGCGTATACGGGATGTTTTTAAGGCAGAAACCCGTATTTCGAAAAAACTACACGACGAGTTGGCGAATGATGTATACCATGTGATGACTCAAATTCAAAACCAAAGAAACGATCACGAGGTATTAGATAAGCTCGAGGATATTTATAGCCGTACCCGGGATATCTCAAGGGAAAACAGCAATTTTAAAATCGATAAGAATTTTGTACAAGAACTTAGCGGTATGTTAAGCAGCTACGGTTCACAAAACACTAAAATCATTATAAAAGATATCGAACATGTAAATTGGTCGGTCATCACCCCAGAAAAAAAGATTATTATTCATCGCATTATACAAGAGTTAATGGTGAATATGAAAAAACATAGCCAGGCCTCTCTCGTGGCGGTAACCTTTAAAAAAGGAACCAAAACGCATGAAATTACCTATGCCGATAACGGGGTAGGAATTGCTAAAAAAAACATAATTTATAGCAATGGACTCCAGAATGCGGAAAACCGTATAAAAACCATTGGCGGATCATTTATCTTTGAGACTGAAGAAGGAAAGGGCTTTAAAGCCAGAATGCATTTCCCCAATTAATCAAAATAATACGTCTATTATGTTCAATAAAGTTTTAGTTGCAGAGGACCTGGGAAGTATCAATCATGGAATCTCCAATATTTTACACGAACGAACAGGAGTTAAAGAAATAAAACAAGCGCAATATTGCGATGATGCCTACTTAAAGTTTAGAAGAGCGCTACGAGATCGAAACCCTTTTGACCTGTTAATTACAGATCTGTCTTTTAAAGATAGTCACCGTGAGCGGGATATCGTATCAGGGATACAACTCATTAGAGAAATACGGGCTATGCAACCTGATATAAAAGTGATCATTTACTCTATGGAAGACAGACCGGCAAAGGTGAAATCTTTTTTTGATGATTATAAAATCAACGGTTATGTATGCAAAGGCAGGTACGGCTTAAACGAACTGGTACAGTCGGTGTTAGAAATATATAAAGGGAATACCTTTATCTCTCCGTTACTTGCGAATGCTATGAGCAAGAATAATATATTCGAATTGAAAGACTATGATCTTTTGTTGCTCAAATATTTATCAGACGGTCTTACGCAAGAACAAATAGGAGCATATTTTAAGAAAAACCATATTTCTCCCAATAGTATCAGCTCTATTGAAAAACGAATAAATAAATTAAAGTATAATTTTAAAGCCAAAAATGCGATTCATTTAATTGCAATGACAAAAGATTTGGGTTTGCTTTAAAAAAACAAACAACCCTGCAATTGTAAAACTTTGGCGAGCCAACAAAAGCAGGGTCTGAATAACGATTGATTTTTTCAAATCGACCATTATATGTGCATATATCAAACAAAATAACTCAAAAGAAAGTCACGCTTTTATTGAGTTATTTTTTTGTTTATGTATAATTTTCAAATCATTAAGGGTGAAGAGCTCTTACTTTTAAATCACCAATATAATAAGAACCTTTTACATAATTACGGTTTCCCGTTAAAAAAATGATGTTGACATAAAACCATCGTGATCATTTTTAACGTTATCAGGATTAAACCCGGTTTATGCATTAGAATTTTGTTATGAGGTTTGAAAATGTCACGACAAAGCATTGCTTTGGGCGAGATGTAGCGTTGGAAGAGTGTTTTCTAAGTTTCAGTATAGCATCGCTACGGTGAAACTTAAAAATACAACGTAGTGCTTGGTTTTGCAGCAGTTTCAAGCCGTAATAGATTTTCTAATGCATAAAGCGGATTAAAGCTTACTCCAAAAAAAGAAAAAATAAAGCACTATCCTAGGCTTAGAATAGGGTCTTATTAGATGGATAAAAATCAGGCAAGTTAAAAACAAAAAAGTCTTACCGGTTTCAGTAAGACTTTCTGTGACCCCGAGCATCGAGAGTTCGAACTTTTTTGTGAATTCGTTAACAGAATTGAGCGATTTTATAGAGAATAGTATTATTCAGATGAAAGCAACGGTTTGGCTATGAACAGTACGGGAGCAAACTAGCGTTTGTTGTCCGCCAAGCACATAGTGAAGTCTTTTGTTGCGATTTATTTTTTTCCTGTCCAGAGCAAAATCTAAAAGATTTTGCGGACTTTATAAAAATACATAAACCTTTCGATTAAGCCCGAAGCCTGTATTTTTATAGGTTGTGTAAGCTGCTGGTTTTTATTCATTGGTCTTTTCCATTTCATACAAGTCCAAACCTTCTCCCCAATAATTTTTTTCGATTCGATTAATGCTATAATCAAATTTTTCAAAAAACCTATAGGCAAGCTGAGATGTTGTTACAATCAATTTTTTTACCATTTTATCTTCACGAAATATTTTCAAACAATACTCTACCGATTGTTTTCCTAATCCTTTTCCCGAATAACTTGGGTCAAAAAAAATCCAGGTTATTCGTCCAGAATTATCGTCTTCATTCACGTAATATCCAGTTCCGCCAACAATAGTATTATCCACTTCAACTGTTAGATAGGTTTCTGCATTTTGATTTAGATATTCTTCAAAATCTTTTATTTCGTTTTTGTCAAAGAATTCAGGAATATTCAACCTGAAAATTCTCAGTAAGCTTTCCTTGTCATCGAGTTTGAACGGTCTAATCATATTTTTAAAACTTGTATCTAACGCAAAAATAAGTGTGCTTTTTTATAGTTAGCATGTATTTATGTTATATTTTTAAAATACAATGTATGAATTAATTACAAACATTAGAATTACATTATTTTTATAACAAAATTCTGTTTTCAGGCTATTGATATACAGAATAAACGTTATGAACTTTATCCAATATTTTTAACTACATTAAGGGTGTAGAGGGGTAGATCATATTTATAAGCTTAATAGATTATATGGCTTAAAAATAGAATTAGAACGTTCTATCATTATCAAATAATAATTCTGAAAAAAGAAAAAATTTTCCTGAAAAGGAAAATTTTTTCCAAAGTGATCGCGACAGGATTCGAACCTGTGACCGTCTGCTTAGAAGGCAGATGCTCTATCCAGCTGAGCTACGCGACCAAAAAATGATGTCGGGGTGGCAGGATTCGAACCTGCGACCTCCGCGTCCCAAACGCGGCGCGATAACCGGGCTACGCTACACCCCGATGATATTGAATTACAGTACTTCTATAATTTAATATCCAATCAATATTATTTACCAGCTATCGCGCTGCGCGATACCGGGCAGAGTTTATCCCGCACTTGATGCGGGGCTACACCCCATAACAAAAGCGGAGAGACCGGGATTCGAACCCGGGCAACACTTGCGCGTTGACAGATTAGCAATCTGCTCCATTACCACTCTGGCACCTCTCCTTTATACTTATACTGAACGTCGCATTAGTATTTCAAATGCGGATGCAAATGTAACTTTTATGTCCCTACAATGCAACATTTTTTTTGCATTATTTCTTATTCATAAGAACCACTCAATTAAAATATTGAGAATCAGTTTCATCTCTTTGTTTTTCTTGGCGCGAACTTTGATACATGCTCTTCAAAGAAAGCTTTTTATATATTTGTAAAGGATAAAGACCTATGTAAAATCTGTTATGTATATTTCAAAAAATAATATAAGCATGAACTCCAAATCTATATTTTTTTTCATAATTCTTTGTAGTAGCGTTGCTTTTGCGCAAAAACCAGTACTTCTTAAAGATTTTGACCTCAAAGTAGGCGAGAAATATAAAAGAATAAAAAGCCTTGCCACATATCACATTGCTTCCGGAAATCGCCTTGTATCTATCAAAAAAGGTCGTAATGCTATGACAGTGCAAAGGTTTGATCTTGAAAAATTGACCGAAAATGTAAAATTGCGACAGGTCATAGAGGATAGAGGAAACTTTCAAACTGTGATGGAATTAGGCGGTAAGGCAGTTGTTTTTTATACCATCAAGGATAAAGCATATGGTCAAAAGATTTCACCTACGGGTATCGTCGCGAAAAAGCCAATAGTATTGATTAATGATAAGGAAAATATTGATAGTGATTTTGGTTTTAAAAGCACCTATGGATTTGACGCAGGAGGTAGAATAAATAAATTTGCTTTCAAAAAATCACCTGATGGTAAAAAGTTGCTTACTTTATTTCGTATAAAAACAGGCGATACTAAAGGTGATAAAATTGGAATAACCGTTTTTAGTGATGGTTTGAATTTGTTATGGAGAAGAAAAGTGACCATGCCTTATGCTTCTGAAATTCTTCAAAATGAAGACTTCGCTATTGATAACGATGGAAACTTTTATATGACCGCCTCTATTTTTAGTGAAGCTTCAGACGAGAAAAACAAATTGGATGCTTCGTATAGAACGGAAGTGTTTAAAATTACTGAAAACGGAGAAGAGGTCATTAAACATAAAATCGACATTCCAGGTCGTTCTATTACTGATGCGGTGATAGCATTTGGTAACGATAATACCCCTAAGGTTTCAGGATTATTTGCTAATCAAGCCAATAAAAATGAAGCATCCGGAATATTTACGGCTACGTTGTCTTCTACTGGTGCAATAGCGTCGTTAGCCCAGAGTACAATTTCTGAAGAGACTTTGCAAAATCTAATGATGCAACGAGAAGCGCGAATTAATGAAGGTACTCAAAAGGAAGATGATCTCAAAGATCTTGAAAAGATGAAAGTAAATAATGTAATCTATAATGCAGATGGCAGTACTGTACTTTTTGCCGAACAACGCTTTGTAGATGCTTTTACCACATCGAGTTCTTCGGGATCAAGAACTACCTATAAATATTATTATCGTGATATTTATGCCTTTAAATTGTCGCCTAAAGGATCCCTACTATGGATGCATAAATTACCAAAGTGGCAAATGGGTACGGTAGGTAAAAGAAGTATGTCTTACTTAAATTTTAAAAGTAACGGCAAACATTATGTGTTTTATATAGACAATTTTACCAATTTAAAAAGATCATTTGAAGAAACTCCTGCACGATATTTTGACGGTAAAAAGGAATTTTTATACGTAACCGCTTATGTTATTGATGATGATACTGGAAAAACTACCAAAGAAGCTATTTTAACTAGTAGTGACATCAGAAACTCTAGATTAGATGTACTAGAATTGACCAAAGCTGCTATGCTACCCAATAAAGATATTATTTTGGAAGCTTTCGATGGCAAAAAAAACAACTTGTTAGTTAAAATTTCATTAGCGAAATAAAAACGTATACATGAAGATAGTAATACTGCTTTTAGTAATTTGTTCATTGAATTTGAATACAGAAGATATTGGCATGGAACAGATTAGAGCATCATACAGAGTTTGTAGTACATCCAAAGAAAATGCAGAACAGTTTTATGATCTTACTAAAAAAGCGCTGCGCAACGAGGCTGCAATTTATAAAGGCTATCATGGGGCGGCGTTGGCTTTGAAAGCATCATTTTCGTGGAATCCTATTAGTAAGTTATCGTATTTCAACAAAGGGAAAAAAATGATTGAACATGCTATCAAATTAGACCCGGATAATGTCGAATTACGCATGATACGAGTAAGTATACAATCTAATGTCCCCAAAGTTATAGGGTATTATGAAAATATTGAAGAGGATAAAAATTTTATTCTTGATAATGTAAGTACGATTACTTCTTCATCATTAAAGGAATATATCCAGGGCTTTATCGAATATTCTGAAGTTTTTTCAAAATCTTAAAATATCTTTAGAGACCAGTAGTTAGTTACCTATAGAAATATGACGCTATAGTACTACTGTCGGGTTGAACCCTTCGTCTGCGCTTAGGACAGGCTTAATCGAAACCTATTTTACGAAAACGAAATGTTCTCGATTGTGCTCAAACAAACATGCAGTAAGATTTTAAAGTGGAAGTGGTAGTAAACCAGTTCAATGCTTACTTAGAATTCTTCAAAAGCTTTTCATCTTTACGTTTAAGCGACAATTTTTAGTCGTTAAGCTAAAAAAAGAGATACTAGAAGTTCTTTCTACTATATTGTAGAGTAACCAAGGGTTTTACACTATTCTCTTACATCGACTCCCTTTGTTACTATCAACATCAACTCTAAAACTAACGTATTATGAAAAAAACGTACTACTCATTTCCACTTATTTTTTTAGTAGCTCTATTATTTGCCGTTCAAGGGTATTCGCAAAAAAGAGTAGGTTACATCCAAAGTTGGAAGTCGCAAGTAACCGCAGATCAAGCCTCAAAACTTACTCATGTTATCTATTCATTCGTTACCATACATCCCGATCTGGATGGTAAGTTAAATACAATAGACGGTAATTATCTTCGCACGATGGTATCGATAACACATCAACAAGGAGCCAAAGCTATTCTTGCTGTAGGAGGATGGTTTCCTTGTAGTTATGCTTATCAAGGTGGTGCCTGCGCTGCCGATGGTAATCCCGAAGCATTTGATGCAGTTTCACGAGGCAATGCCCGAACAAATTTTGTAAACAATCTTTACAATATGGTTATGCAATACGACCTAGATGGTATTGATTTGGATTGGGAATATCCTAGCGCTGCAAGTCAAAGACTCTACGTCGATTTACTATCGGCTCTAAGAGCAAAGATGAACACGCATCCGTCAAAACGATTAGAACTTTCTGCAGCTGTTCCTGCTTCGGCATACCGAGGCCAACATTTTACAACGGCGGCGCTTCGCTATTTAGATGATGTACACATCATGGCATACGATGCGAGCCCAAGAATAAATCACGCTACGTATACTTTTGCAGCAAACGCTATTAATTATTGGCAGGGTAGAGGAGTTGCCAGTTCCAAATTACAATTGGGTCTTCCGTTCTATGGATGGAATTCAAGCGGAAGTTCTAAAGCGTATAAAGATATCGTGGCTGCCGATGCTAGTGCTCCTAATAAAGTATATCCAAATAACAATACTTGTGATCAATCTAATGGTTATGGTTACAATGCAAAAAAACTGATACGAGACAAAGTACAACTAGCGCTAAGTGAAAAGATCGGTGGTATCATGATTTGGGCTATTGATCAAGATCATGCTAATCCTTCGATTTCTTTATTAAATACTATCGATACCGAGTTGAATGGTGGAGGTAGTGGCGGTGATGGTGGTGGATCAGGAGATTCTTGTACTCCCTGGGCTACAGGTACGTCATATGCAGTTGGCGATATTGTAACCTATAATGGAAGCAATTATATTTGTGTTCATGCCAATCCGGGCTATAATCCTGTGATTAGCACGTGGTTCTGGGATCCTACATCTCGTAACTGCGATAGCGGCGGCGGTGGAGGAGCTTGTGCAGCCTGGTCCTCTGGAACTCAATATTATAGAGGCAACATCGTTTCTTATCAAGGATCAAATTATATATGTGAGTATGATAACCCTGGATATAACCCAGTAATTAGTACATGGTTTTGGGATCCTACCTCGGCTAGCTGTAGATCATCGGCAAAAGGAACTGCTACTGAAAAGAACGAAAATTTTGATGCACACATATATCCTAATCCTTTACAGGCAACCATACTTAATATTAATATTACATCAGATGAAAGCTCATCAACTCATATTGAAATAGTAGACCTTCAGGGGAGAGTGGTTAGAAAGGCAGCACTGGGTGCGCTAAAAACAAGAAATACTACTTTTCAATTGAATGTTTCTGATCTTCGATCGGGTGTATATATCATTAATATAAGTACAGATCATGGTAAGGCGACCAAAAGACTTCATGTGCTTTAAAAAACTCTAGTCATATATATTAAATAAAAGCTGTCTGAATCTAGAAAAAATATACTTCATAAAATCTAGATTTAGATAGCTTTTTTACAATGAATTACAATCTTTTTGTTGTTCACATCGGTTGTAAAAAAGAGATAATTATCTCCTCCCTCCTTAATTTTGAGCTTTTTTCTTAATTTAGAGACACTTTCGGGGAAGTTACGTATTGTAACATTGGCTTTGTGAAATCCTGCCTTAGCAATGATTTTTTTCTGAAATGGAAGAATTGCTATGATTTCAAAAATTCTTCCGGGGAAATCTTCTCGCTTATTAGATGTATATAAATGAGAATGAAGATGCAATTTCTCTAAAGCATGATGATGTCCCACGCTTAAAAAACCACCACTTTTCAAAATAGCTGCATTGGGTTCGTATAAAAATGATTTAGGTATTCCTAATTTTGGTGATTGTAATGCCTCTTCTTTCAGTATAAAATTAAACCTTTGCGCATTTTCAAATTGAGCTTTAAATATATCAAGATTTTTGTTGAAAATATGGTCTCTCTTCAATTTCTTCGTTTGAGCCTCACTTTGACTATGGGTGTGATTTCTTGAAAAATTAATTGTTTTAACTATAGTATGTCCCTCAAATTCTTTTTCCAGAACCCAAAGCAATTCTTTGACTTCATTTTTAACCGCGATAATATGAATCTCTTTTACATATTTCAAAGCATTAATTCCTGTTTTTAGGTCCAATAATGGCGAAGTTTTGATTAAAACGTTTGTACTCCTTTCAAAAAAACTGTCAATATTTTCAGGAACATTAGGTAAACAATCTTCAAGAAAAAAAACCTTACCCTTGCTATCATGTCGTCTGGATGGGTCTATGTAAATCCAATCTACCTTAGTGAAGGTATTCAATACTTCTAATCCGTCACCATCAACAGTTTGAATATTGGCAATATCCATAGTCTCGAAATTATAAGATGCAATTTTACTGAGGGACGCATTAATTTCACAATGAATTACGTGTTTCATTCTTTTGGCAAAAAAGTAATCGTCAATTCCAAAACCACCGGTAATATCAATTAGAGTATCGCCTGAAACCAGTTGACTTTTGTAAAAAGCAGTTATTTCTGAAGATGTTTGTTCTAGATGAAGTGTTGGCGGATAGTAGATGTTCTTTCTGCCATACCATGATGGAAGTTTGTGTTTGATTCTTAATCTTCCGCTGATCTGTTGTGCTAACTCCCGAATTGCAATATCAGTAAATGGACTACCTTTTAGTATTAATTTGTTGATATCGATTGCCTGATCAGACTGTTCAACGATAAATTGTTGTACCTCTTTATGTAACAATTGGGAATTCAATTACAGATCTTTGGTTAGTGTTTTTACAATTTTGTATTTAGACAAAAATTCTTTGGCAATCACTTTGATTGCAGTATAAAAAGGTACAGCAACAATAAGTCCACCAATACCAAATAGTAGTCCAAAAATAAGAATGGCTAAAAATATCTCTAGTGGATGCGATTTTACACTGGTTCCGAAAATCAAGGGCTGATTTAAAAAGTTATCAATGAATTGAATGATAAGATATCCTATTAATATATACGAAAGCTTAGGTAGTATTACCGTAGAGAAATCAAATCCTAAATGACTAGTCGTTGCCAGTAGTAACACAAAAATACCGCCAAATAACGGACCGATATACGGAATGAGGTTGAAAATAGCTGCGATCAAAGCAACGGCAATAGCATTGTTTACTTCAAAAATGAGTAACAAAATAGCGTAAAGCACAAACAGAATAAAAATTTGTAACAGTAAACCTACAAAATAGCGAGATAATAAGTCTTTAATTTTACTAAAAGCTTGTATAAATTTGGTTTCATCTCCATTTTTTGCAAAAACCAGTAAACTGTTCTCTAGTAATTGACTATCCTTCAATAAGAAAAAGGAAATGAACAATACCGAAAATAAACCGATCAATACGGCTCCAAAACCACTTAAAAACGAATTAATAGTATTAGGTACGGCTTTAAGGTCAAAAAATTGAACAAGGTCTGTTTTTCTTACGAGTTCTAGTAAACTTAGTTTTTCTACATTGAAATAGTCACTTACTTCTTGATTGAGTTGATCGAGGTCATCACCCAATTTATTAACATTTATTTCTCCAATAAGCTGACCCTGTTCGATAACAATAGGAACAAATAAAGTAAAGATGCTAAAAAAAAGAAAAATAGTAAGTATTAACGTGCAAACAACAGCTAATGTGTTGTTGAACTTGAGTTTTCTTTTTAAAACAGATACCAATGGTCGCCCCATTAGAGAAATAACTGCTGCAAATGCAATATATACCAGTACAGATTGTATTTTGTACAGAAACCATAACAATCCCAAAACTCCTACAATAATGGCAACCGCCCTAATGATTCCGTACGCGATTGTATTTGAATTCATAGTCTGTGTTTCATTAAAAATGCAAAATCCGGGTTAACGTTGCGAAGGTACTGTTTTTGGTGCAAAGTGTGTTATGTTATTTGGTAGTGAGTAGTCAGTAATGAGTATTAAGTACGAAGTATTGTTGGTTTTCGAGATATTCCCTCCTTGAGGAGGGCAAGGGAGGTGTTTTTTAATTCAGAATTTAGAATTCTGAATTATGAATGTGAGAAATGGGATATGTAAAATGTAAAACTTAAAATTTTATATGAATATCCGTAATTTAACCTAAACGGTTTGCGGCAAGCTGAATACTGAAACGAGTTCAGCACAGGCTCGTTTCAGCTTCTCATCTCAATCTGCTGAAAATAAAGGTAATGAGATCCTGAAATGAATTCAGGATGACTTTTCAGTTAAATTTGAAATATAATAATGGACAATCAATATTTAAAATGAAAAATGTAAAAGTTGAATATACTCATTACTTAATACTATATAAAATCATAAAGGTATTCCCTCCTTGAGGAGGGCAAGGGAGGTGTTTTTTAATTCAGAATGTAGAATTCAGAATGATGAACGTTAGAAATGTAAAATGTAAAAGTACAAAGTATTAAGTAAAGAATTAGGAATAATTCCCTCCTTGAGAACGGCAAGGGAGGTGTTTTTTAATTCAGAATTCAAAATTCAGAATTATGAAATCTAAAATGTAAAATGAAAAACTTAAAATTTTAAAGTAAAAAACACTAATTACTTAATACTCATTACTAAATACTAACTACTCACGACTACCAAGTACTTTATTCGTGATTTCATATAAAGCAATACCCGTAGCTGTGGCGACGTTCATACTACTGTTATTGCCGTACATATTAATATGAACACTTTCTTTTGAAAGATCCAGGGCTTTTTCAGAAACTCCAGAATTTTCTTCGCCTACAACAAGGGCTATTTTTTCTAAGGGAGTTACAGTGTATGAAGAAACTGGAATACTTTTTGCAGTTATTTCCAAAGATAAAATAGTATAATTGTCTGTTCTTAATTGTTCGATCACAGCCGTAATATCTTCAGACTGCTCAAAAGGAATAATCTCGTGTGTCGCTCGTGCTGTACGTTGCATACGTTTGCTAACTACGGTAATATCTTTACCACAAAAGTATATTTTTTCGACACCAAAGCTATCAGCTATTCTAAAAATACTACCAATATTTGCAGGAGAACAAACGCGATCACAAACGATAACTATAGAAAATTTTTTATTGATGAATTTATTGGCATCGTGATGTAATTGTTGATTCATTAATTTTGAAATGCATATTTAATGATATTAGCACCCATCTGTAGCGCTTTTAACCTAATTTCTTCAGGGTCATTATGAACTTCTGGATTCTCCCAGCCATCACCAAGATCACTTTCAAAAGTAAATAAAACGAGTACCCTGCCTTCATGTAAAATACCCATAGCTTGTGGACGTTTCCCATCATGTTCATGAATTTTTGGTAGTCCTTTCGGAAAGTTGAAATGAGAAGAAAAAATAGGATGTGTCATCGGGAGTTCGACCAATTCTTTATCAGGAAAAATTTTAACAAGTTCTTTTGTCACATAAGGTTCCATTCCGTAATTGTCATCAATATGCAGAAATCCGCCACTTAGCAAATAGTCTCTCAAATTACTAGCATCTTGATCGGTGAAGAAAACGTTTCCATGACCCGTCATATGGATATACGGATATTGAAAAATATCAACACTTTCGGGTTTCACTGTTTTTGGTGTATTGGTTATAGTAGTATTAATGTTTTGATTGCAAAATTTTATAAGATTAGGTAGTGCGGTAGGATTGCTGTACCAATCTCCACCACCATTGTAATGAAGGATAGCAATGTCTTGAGCATTAATTGAGACAAAACATAATAAAAATAGTATAGCGGTCGTATTTCTCATCCGAATTTATATCTAAAATCAAACCTAAAAGTAAGTAAAAAAAATCATTTTACAGCTCCTCATAAAAAGTCAAGACGAGTTCTTAATTAAAAGTCGTCTACTTCAATATTAAAAATTGACAAACGCAACACTATGCGCCGCTACAATTGCAGCAGTTTCGGTTCTTAATCTGGTTTCTGCCAGACTAACTGGAGCATATCCGTATTGAATAGCTAAGTCTATTTCTTTAGTAGAAAAATCCCCTTCAGGACCTATAAGTATAGTAATGCCAGTACCTGGTTGAAGTTCATTTTTAAGTGTTTTTTTTGTAGTTTCTTCGCAGTGTGCTATAAAACATTGTTCGTCTTTATTTTTTTTTATAAAATCAGAAAATGAGATGGCAGTATTGAGTTTTGGTAGATAGCACTGCAATGATTGTTTCATAGCACCTTGTAGTATACGATCGTACCGCTCTTTTTTAATAACTTTTCGCTCACTATGATCACATAGGATGGGAGTGATTTGATCGATACCAATCTCGGTAGCTTTTTCTAGAAACCATTCATATCGATCATTCATTTTGGTAGGGGCTACGGCCAAGTGCAATGTGTATGGTTTTTTAGATTGTTGTTCTACAGATTCGATTACTGCAGCGCATTTTGAAGGGTTGGCCGTAGTGAGACGAGCTTTAAAAAGTTTCCCTTTTCCGTTTGTTATTGCGAGTACAGTACCTTCGGTTTTGCGCAATACTTTTGCAATATGTTTACTTTCTTCCCTTGAAAAGGTAATAGTATCACTTATTTCAGATAAAGAATGATTATAAAATAATTGCATAGGATTACGATACAGGACTTAAAATTTTACTCGAGCTTTAGCTACAACATTCATATCGGTAAACTGGTTTTTCATAAATTTTAAGTGTCCAACAATACCTATCATGGCTGCATTATCTGTAGTATATTCAAATTTCGGAATATAGGTTTTCCAACCGTATGTGTGTTCTTCCTCTTTAAGTGCTTTTCGGATACCTGAATTGGCTGAAACTCCGCCTCCTATGGCAATTCTTTTAATTCCCGTTTGTTTAGAAGCTTTTTTTAGTTTATCAATAAGAATATTGATAATCGTATATTGAAGCGATGCACAAATATCATTAAGGTGATCCTTGATAAAGTTTGGGTCTTCTTTTACTTTTTTCTGAATAAAATAGAGTACCGCTGTTTTGAGTCCACTAAAGCTAAAATTCAATTCACTTACTTTAGGTTTTGGAAAAGAAAATGCCTTTGGGTTCCCAAGTTGTGCATATTTATCTATTAATGGTCCTCCTGGATAAGGTAATCCTAAAATTTTGGCACTTTTGTCAAAAGCTTCGCCCACAGCATCGTCAATAGTCTCACCAATAATTTGCATATCGAAGTGGTCGTTAACTTTAACTATTTGTGTATGACCACCACTTATTGTCATTGCCAAAAAAGGAAATTCAGGTTGTTCGAAGTCCTCTTCTTCTATAAAATGTGCCAAAATATGAGCCTGCATATGATGAACATTAATTAGGGGTATTTCTAGTGCAAGAGCCAAAGACTTGGCAAAAGATGTTCCTACAAGTAAAGAACCCATAAGTCCGGGACCTTGAGTAAATGCAATAGCGCTAAGCTCTGTTTTATTTATTTTGGCCTGTTTTATGGCTTGATCGATCACCGGAACGATATTTTGCTGATGCGCTCTGGATGCCAGTTCTGGTACGACACCCCCATATTGTTCATGTATTTTTTGTGAGGCTACAACATTTGATAAAACTTTTCCGTTGCATAATACGGCTGCCGAGGTATCGTCACATGAAGACTCAATACCTAAAATGTATATTTTTTGTAGTTTCATTATGAGGAAAAGGGCATAGAAATTGTTAATATTGTCTACAAAGTTAAAACAATAAAACGTATCAAAAAATTAAGGAAAATATTGTTGAGGACATTTCTTGTTCTTTTATCACTTTCTGCGTTTATCATAGTCACATTTTCAATTCCTGACGTGCAAACTTTTGTAGGTAAAAAAGCTACCGACTATTTAAATTCAGAATTTGGCGTAAACATCAATATTAAAGGTATAGGATTAACTTATGCCGGTGCGATACGGTTGGATGATGTTTTGGTTCGAGATCATCATCAAGATACGTTACTATATGCCGGTAGCATACGAACCTCTGTAGGAAGTATGAGGGATATACTTAATAACAGGCCAGAATTGGGAGATGTTGCTATCGAAGATCTTATAGTACAAATGAAAATCTATGCGAATGAAACAAGTGACAATCTCATGACGTTTATTCGTAAATTTAGAAGCGATAGTGTACCAGCTTCGAGCAATAGGTTTTTGCTTACCACAGAACAAATCGGTATTGCAAACGGCAGATACAGTTTTATAAACGAAAATCTAAATCACCCCGACGTTATACAATATTCAAATATAGAGTTGGATGCAGAAAATTTAATGGTAGATGGTCCAGATGTGTATATTAATGTTAATCATTTAAAGTTTGATGATAAAAGGGGATTAAAAGTAACCCATTTACAAACTTGTTTTTCGGTAAAACCTGAGGAAATGAATTTTCAGGAACTGCGTATCGAAACCATTAATTCTAATATCACAGGAGATATTCGCTTTGCATATCAAGAGGGCGGGTTAAGCGATTTTGTAAATAAAGTAACGATCGATGCCATTTTTGATCGTGCCAAAGTCTCTACGAACGACTTAATTCCTTTTTATAAAGAGTTCGGCAAAAATCAACGGTTTACCATGCGAAATACCTCTATTACAGGTACGCTTAATAATTTTGAAATACGAAACGCAAACATTTCTGGGCTCGATCGGTCTTCTGTTAAGGGGGACATACGAATTCAAAATGCAGTAACTAATGCTTCCAAATTTAAATTAGACGGGGATTTTGATAACCTTACCACCAACTATTACGACCTTATTAATTTATTACCCAGGGTTTTAGGAAATTCGCTTCCTCATCAATTATATCAATTTGGAAGTGTAATGGCTATTGGCAATGCTATAGTGACTACAAAGGCAGTAGACTTGGATATGGATTTCTTTTCTCAATTAGGAAAATTGAATGCATTTGTTTTATTGCAAAATCTTGATGATCTCACCCAGTCTACTTATAATGGAAACGTAATCTCAAATAATTTTAATCTAGGTCAACTCTTGGGGCAAAAGGCTGTAGGTAATGCTGCTTTTAATATTCATGTAGATGGTAGTGGGTTTACGTTGGAAAGTTTAAATACCAAAATCGAAGGAGATATTAATAAGCTAGAAGCAAACGGCTACACATACACCAATATGAAGGCATTGGGAAATCTAAAGGATAGGGTATTTGATGGTGATTTCAGTTCACAAGACCCTAATGCCAGATTAACGTTTAAAGGTATTGCCGACCTATCTGAAAAAATAAACAATTACGATTTTGTCGCTAATATTGATCATCTGGACCTCAATAAACTTAATATTTTTACCAGGGATAGTATATCTATTCTTAATGGTGATGTGTATATGGATATGAAAGGTACCGGTATTAATGATGCTTTTGGAACCATTTCATTTGCCAAAACATTATACACCAACCAAAATGCAGGATACTATTTTGAAGATTTTGATATCACTTCTAGTTTTGATAATAACAATATAAGAACCATTACGATAAATAGTCCCGACATTGTAGAAGGGAGCGTAGAGGGTATATTTAGAATTGAAAACGTATATGATCTGTTCAGAAATTCTATTGGCAGTTTATATACCAATTTTGAAGCTACAGAAATTACAACTGATGAGTTTATGAAGTTTAATTTCAGTATTTACAATAAGATTGTCGATGTTTTTTTTCCAGAAATTCATTTTGAACCTAAAACGTTTATTAAAGGAAAAGTAGAAAGTAATGAATCTGAGTTTAAATTAACGTTTAAATCACCTTCGATAACAGCATTTGGAAACTACTTCGAAGAGGTTGATATCCAGGTAGACAATAAAAATCCACTTTTCAATACCTATGTGGCTATCGATAGTATTGATACAAATTTCTACGATGCTTCAGCGTTTAGTTTAATCAATGTAACATTAAATGACACCCTATTCATTCGATCAGAATTTAAAGGAGGGAAAAATAATGTAGATAATTTCAACCTCGAATTTTATCACACGATAAACGAACAAAACAATTCTGTAATCGGGTTACGAAAATCAGATTTTACGTACAAAGGCTATACATGGTATGCAAATCGTGAGAAGAATAAAAATGAAAATAAGGTTATTTTTGATAACGGTTTCGAAAATGTGGATATACAATCATTAGTATTGATCTACCAAGATGAGGAAATAAAAATCGATGGAGTCACGAGGGGAGATGAATATAAAAATATCAAGGCTACCTTCGATCAAGTCGATTTTCATAAAATAACACCTAGAATAGACAGTCTCGATTTTGCCGGGATCGTAAATGGTGAGCTAGCTATACTTCAGGAAAATGGAGCATATTATCCTAATTCTACTATACAGATAGATGATCTCGAAATTAATCGTACAGGTTTGGGAACATTAAAATTAGATGTGGCGGGTAATGAAAATTTGACCGAATATGAAGTAGATACAAAACTCGTGAATAATGAAGGTCAGCAAACACTATCGGCAACTGGTGCTATTAATGTTTCTGCAGGAAATCCATCTATTAATGTAGATTTAGATTTGAATGCGTTTGATATTTCAGAATTTAGCGCATTAGGAAGTATTATAGTATCGAATATTCGCGGATTTGTATCTGGGCAAGCTAAAATCTCAGGAAATTATAAAAATCCGTCTATCGATGGCGCTTTGTCTTTACAACAAGTCGGACTCACATTTCCTTATTTAAATGTTGATTTTGATTTTGAAAATGGCGCACAAATTCTATTGAACAAACAACGCTTTGTTTTTGATAACATAAATATTACAGATACCAAATACAATACCGATGGTATATTGGCGGGGTATATTGCGCATCGACGCTTTTCTAAATGGGATCTGGGCTTAGAAATTTTGGCGAAAGAAAGACTTTTGGTGTTGGATACCGAGGGTGACGAAGAATCTTTATATTATGGTACCGGGTTTATTAGTGGAGATGCCAGAATAAGTGGTCCGACCGACGAATTGGTAATCGATGTTAATGCAACTACCGAGGAGGGAACTATTTTTAAAATCCCATTGAACGAAACAGAATCTATAGGAGATAACGCGTATATACATTTCTTAAGCCCTGACGAAAAACAGGCACGGCTAGAAGGGAAAGAGATTGAGCTAGAAGATATTAAAGGACTGGAACTCAATTTTGAGCTAGATGTAAATGATAATGCTGAGGTTGAAATAGTTATTGATAAAAATACAGGTAGTACATTGAAAGGGCGTGGCGCAGGAACTTTGCTGATAGAAATCAATACCAACGGAAAGTTTAATATGTGGGGTGATTTTGTGGCTTATGAAGGAAGCTATAACTTTAGGTACGGGGCTTTTGTAGAGAAAATCTTTACGGTTCGGGATGGAGGAACTATCAATTGGGATGGTAGTCCTACAAGAGCAGTTCTCGATCTTAGTGCTGTCTACAAAACTGAAGCAAATCCGGCCATTTTGTTAGAAAGTACTTCCATTAATCGAGAAATACCTGTAGAAGTAGTGGTAGATCTACGAGGGCAGTTAATACAGCCAGATATTAATTTTAATATTGAGTTTCCTAACCTTAGTTCGGTAGTACAAAGTGAATTGGATTATAGACTTAGTGATCAGGCAAATATGGAGCTGCAAGCTTTATCCCTGGTATCTTCTGGTCAATTCTATAACGGCTCTTTAAACACAGGTGCTATTACAGGTGGCCTGGTGGCAGAGCGTGCCTCTAGCTTGTTTAACGGTATATTTTCTGATGAAGATGATAAATTTCAAGTAGGACTTAACTATGTACAAGGGGTTAGTACCCTGGATCAGGAAAATAATGATCAATTTGGACTTACACTTTCAACACAAATAAACAATAGAATCTTAATTAACGGTAGAGTCGGGGTGCCGGTTGGCGGAGTAAACGAATCTGCCGTTGTAGGAGATGTAGAGGTAGAGTATCTTTTTAATGAAGAAGGCACGCTACGCGGAAAGATTTTTAATCGCCAAGATGAAATACAGTTCATAGGGACTGCGAATCAAGGTTATGAGCAAGGTATAGGACTTTCATATTCGGTAGATTTTGATAATTTTGGTGAACTTTACAGAAAGATTTTTAAAAATAAAAAAGTGAAGGATTCAATAGCACAACCTAAAGATACGGTTAACATAGAAACTCAGGATTTTATTAACTTTACTGAAAAAAATTAAATAATCATTAATAACCAACTAAAGACGACGATTGCATGGCAAAAGAAATAAGAACCATTGGTGTAATGACCTCTGGTGGAGATGCTCCCGGTATGAACGCTGCTATTCGTGCAGTAGCAAGAGCCTGCGCTTATTATAACGTGAATTGTATAGGCTTTTATAGAGGGTTTCAGGGGATGATTGAAGGAGATCATTGTGTTCTTAATGCCAGAAGTGTACGAAACATTATAAGTCGGGGAGGAACAATCTTAAAATCTGCCCGATCTGAAGAATTTAGAACTAAAGAAGGAAGAAGAAAAGCAGCTAAGCAACTCGATAAATTAGAGGTAGATGCTATGGTATTAATCGGTGGAGACGGAACGTTTAGAGGCGGACAAATTTTTAGCAAAGAACACGAAGTTCCTGTTATTGGCGTACCGGGTACCATCGACAATGATATTTTAGGAACAAATTATACTATAGGATATGATACTGCCTTAAATACTGTTATAGAAGCTATTGATAAAATTAGAGATACAGCAAGTTCTCACGATCGATTGTTTTTTGTAGAAGTGATGGGTCGTGATGCAGGATTTATTGCCTTAAATACAGGTGTTGGCGCCGGAGCGGAAGAAATTCTAATCCCGGAAGAAGATCTTGGGTTGGATAGGCTTTTAGAATCCTTGAAGCGTAGCAAAAGATCTGGAAAATCTTCTAGTATCGTGGTAGTAAGTGAAGGTGATAAAATTGGTAAGAATGTGTACGAACTTGCAGAATATGTTATTGAAAATATGCCGAATTACGATGTTAGAGTAACCGTATTAGGGCACATGCAACGGGGCGGTTCTCCTTCATGTTTTGATAGAACATTAGCGAGTAGATTATGTGTTAAAGCAGTAGAGTTGTTACTAGACGGTAAAAAAAATGTTATGGTAGGGCTTATCAATAATAAAATAGCGGCCACAAGTTTTGACGAAGGGCTCTCTGGTGATCATGAAATTAACAAAGAACTTCTACGAATTTCAGATATACTTTCTACCTAAGATGATATCGCTGGGTATCTACTTTAGAAGAACAATAAAAAGTAAATCTTCTTAGTTTCTTAAAATTTCTGCGCTTATAATTTCATTAAGTTTTGGATGTATTTGGTAATACATTTTAAATACACCGTTAACACGGTCGGCGTCAGTTATTTCAGGAAATTTTAGATAACTAGTTCCTGTACCGGGAGGCCAGGCAGCAGATTCAGCCAGTACTGCAATTTTTTTATCGCGAATCCCTAATTCTTTAACAACAAGTCCATTAGTTTTGCCATCATTTCTTTTAGCAATTACATATGTTGCTTTTTGAATCTTACCCGTATCTGGATTAAGTCTGGCAATTATAGATACTTTTGACCCACCGCCAGTACCATAATTAGTTTGATATACGCCAGAAAATGCATTATCTTCTATTGCCTGTGAGGTAATGTAACTGGCATTGTTACTGCCACCAACTACAGTAAAAACTACCCAAGGGATATCATTATTGTCAATAAAAATAAGGGTTGTTCTACCATCAACTTCAGATTTTTCATGCTCAATGTACCATAGCGTTTCGCCTGATAAATTTTTCTTTCTTACAAATGGGTCTTGATTAATGTCAGAAACTTGGTTAAAACCTACTTCATAGGTATTACCTTGTTTATCTGTTGCAGTCGTAGCACTTGTGAAATCAATATCTTCAAGGTCTGGATTAGATCCAGTATCATTATTTTCATTTTGACTATCGTCATCAGAACAATTAATGATAAGTAAGGATAAAAAAAATGTAAAAACTGATTTGTAGATGTACTTAGAAAATTGTGTATTCAGCATGTTCTTTGTCATCATATAGTATTTTAAAGTTAAAATATACAAGGTAAACACTTGTTTTCTTAATTTATTTCGATAGAATGCAGGTATATTGGTGTTATTGACACCGCCAAAGGATATAATAACCCGAAGCTTGCCTCAAAATTGAAAAATTATTTTCTGTAAATGCTTTGTGGGCTTACCCAAAGTTAATTTACTCTGCAGCGATAACCGAAATTTCAACATTCACATATTTGGGTAAGGCAGCTACTTCAACTGTTTCTCGTGCCGGTGCAGTGTCTTCATCAAAATAATTACCATATACTTCATTAACCTGTTCAAAGGTCTTCATATTGCTTAAAAATATAGTAGTTTTTATAACATTATCAAAGGTCATCCCGACTTCTTCAAGAATTGCTTTTAGATTTTGCATCACTTGCTCTGTCTCTTTTTTAATATCACCGGTAACTAATTCTCCCGTTTCTGGATGCATTGCGATTTGACCAGAGGTATACAATGTGCTTCTGTTTAAAATAGCCTGGTTGTAAGGACCTATAGGGGCAGGAGCTTTACCCGTTCTAATAATTTTTTTCATAGTTATCGTATTTATAGTGTATTTATGATGTCTTCAAACCTTGACTTTGCATTTGTCACGTTACCAAACCTCAAACCTCATACCTATATTAGAGTTGCCTATCAGGTTCACGTCTTTTATCCCATTTGATATCGCTAAGTGCAGATGATTTTATGCCAATAAAGAAATTCCATGAGGTTCTGTCGCCAAAGGGTAACCAGGTAAAATTCATCATCCAGCTTTGCAAATCTCTTTGAAATCTCAACGTAGTGAAAGTAAATTCCTGAGTCGTAAAATTATAACCCGAAGATGCGCCAACTGACCATCTGGGCGCAAGTTCTACATCACCAGAAAAGTTCACAGCATGGTTTGATATTTCATTCTCTCTTCTTCGATTGCTATAATTCACGTTGTAGGTGAGTCGTAAAGTCCATGGGATTTTATACCTGTAATTCTCGGTGTTTGTGTCAATTTCCTTACTTCGATCCCTATCAAAAGATCGGTCATCGCCAAAATCAGTAACTCCACCAAAAAGATCGTCGGTTCGACCTCCATTTCTAAGGTTTTGATTTTCCAGAGGGTCATCAATGGGTTTTCCTTTTTCAAAATCTTGGCTCGAAAATGAATATCCAAAGTTAACTCCGGCATTGGTTAGTCTAAAAAGGCTACCACCATTTTCGATATTTAATACATCTATTCTATTATTATTATTGTCTAACGCGTACATATCTAGTTGAGCTGTGAAATTGATATCCAACTTATTTTGTATGATAGGAATATTTCCTGTAACAGCGATCGGACTTAGCCTTAAAGAGTCTCCGGCAATATTATAGGCTGTACTAAAATTCAGGTTGTTTAATAACACTACTTTTTTAGGTTCTGTAGCCGTTGTATCCCTGTCTTTCACCTTCATTTCTAGATTATTACTTAATGAAAAACCAATACTGCTTGATAGAACATTGCTAGGAGCACCAAAAAAACCACCTTCAAACCTAGAATATTCGAATTCTGATTCATTGATCTCAGTATCGGGATCATCGGGTTGCGGGTTTTCTAATCGCTCATAGTATTGATCAAATGAAGGATTGATACTATAACTAATCGATGGTCTCATGGTATGGCGAATAGCTTGTATTTTTTTATCTTTTTTGAAATTGAATGTACCATAAATAGTGGTTCCCAGACTGGCAGAAAAGTTATAAGTTCTGTACGCATCAAAACCTTGAATGGTATCTCGTACTATAGCTCCGGCACCTTCATTGGCTTCAGGATCATAATTTTGTTTAATAGTTTCAAAAACCCAGTTTTCAGTATAATTGGTTCCGGCTGTGGCACTTAAATAATTAAAAATCTTGAAATTAGTGCTTATAGGTATCGAATGCTGCATGCCTAAAGAAGCGCCTTCAAACATTTCTGCAGAAAATAGGTCTTCATCGGTGGTAGTTATTCGATTTTCGCCCCTAAAATTGTATTGTGTATTGATATTTTGAATAATCCCGCGTTTTACACCAACTTTTGGGGCAAACGGAAAAACCCTTGAAACACTGGCATTCATATTGGGTAAAGACATGTTTACAATGCCGGTATTGGTGTTAGAATTGTGTGTAGCTGCCAAGTTTATGTTTACTTGCGGATCACCGGGTATAGTTTTCGAATAGGAAACCGAAGAACTAATCTGATTGTTCAAAAAATTACCGGTATTCAATTGATTCGTAGATTGCTGAAAAAAATTACTACTACCAAAATTTACTGAGGCAGAGAACCGTGAATTTGGACTGGCTTTGGCATCTTGGCTATGCGTCCATTGAATGTTATACGTAGTAGTTCTTGCGAAATCTGGAAATCCGCGTTCACTTTGCAGATTGTTTTCATATCTAAATCGTAGATTACCTCTAAACCTATACCGTAAAGCATAAGCTGATTCAACGGCAAAGGTATAACTTCCATTCGTATAATAATCTCCAAGTAAAGTGAGGTCTACATAATCGCTAATAGCGAAGTAATATCCACCATTTTGCAAAAAATAGCCTCTATTATTTTCTTCTCCCGGATTCGGAATAATAAACCCTGAGGTTCTGTCTTCAGACAACGGGAAATATCCAAAAGGCAACCCTAACGGCGTTGGAACATCAGCAATGTACATGTTTACCAATCCGGTTACAATCTTTTTTTTAGGAACAAACTTAATACGCCTTGCGTAAAAATAGTACTCGGGATCTTCAATATCTTCAGAAGTAGTAAATTTTACATTCCGCATATAAATCACAGAATCATTTTCACGTTTTGAAACTTCATTCTTTATTTTAAATCCGTTTTGTTCTGTTCTTGAATTATAAATTAGCGCTTTTTCAGTATCAAAATTAAAACGAATAGAATCTGGTTCTACTACATTTCCACCTTGCTTAAAAATCGGTGATTGCGTATACGCTCCGACAGAATCTTTAATACCATAAGCATATACTTCGCTTTTATCGTTGTCAACAACAATATAACCAGCATTGATTTGCATATCGCCGTAGATGATCTCTGCTTCATTATAGAGATACATTTTATTTTCCCTACGGCTAAGTTGCATATAATCGGTGGCTTTATAATCAACCTTGTCGGTTAAGAACTGAGGTTCTGGTACAACAGAGTCCTGTTTTGTAGAATCCTGCCCTTTTTCGCTCAAAAGTACTTCAGGTTGAATAGTAATAGCTTTGGTAGAATCAACAGTAATAGTATCCTTCTGAGCTGGGATAGGTACCTCTGTAGTTTTATTGGTTTCTTGTGCCGTAATTTGACAAATACAAAAAAGTGAAAAACTTAGTGAATAAAGTATGTATCGTACCGTTGTTTGCAATGGTTTAAATCCTATTTTTGTATAACTATGGCTCAGTTTTTGAAGTGCCAAAATTACATATATTTTTAAAGCTTAGATTGTAATTGATAAAAAAATAAAAAATTATGTCATAAGTAAGGTTCTTAAAGCGTTTAAATAGTAAAGAATCAATACTGTTCGTGTATAATTTTTCATGGTATCAAGAACTATAACAAATACGAAAACGCATAGGCGATGTTTCAAATATTTGGTAAATTATTTTAATTAATGAAACGAAATATAGTATACAGTATTTTTCTGGGAGGTTTAATTTTTATGCTAGCTTCCTTTCAACCCTTTCAAAATAACCCTCAAAAGGCCAAGAAGTTTGTTGTAGTTTTGGATGCAGGTCATGGTGGGCATGATCCTGGAAACAGAGGAAACGGATACAAAGAAAAAGAAATTGCGTTAAACGTAGTGTTGGCTATTGGTGAAAAACTTGAAAAAGATCCACGATTTAAAGTAGTGTATACCAGAAAAACGGATGAATTTATAGAATTGCACGAACGTGGAAAAATTGCAAATAAGGCAAATGCAGATCTTTTTGTATCTGTTCATTGTAATTCACATAGATCTCAAGCCTATGGTACCGAGACGTTCGTATTGGGATTGCATGCCAATAATGAAAATTTTAATGTAGCAAAAAACGAAAACTCTGTTATCTTGCTCGAAGATAATTATGAAGCCAACTATGATGGTTTTGATCCAAATTCTCCAGAATCTATTATAGGTCTTACCTTAATGCAAGAGGAGTATCTTGATCAAAGTCTTACATTGGCCAGTTTTGTACAAAATCGCTTTAAAAAAGCCCTGGATAGAAAGAGTAGAGGGGTCAAGCAGGCGGGGTTTGTAGTTTTACATCAAACATACATGCCGAGTGTGTTAATAGAACTTGGGTTCTTAACAAATAACAATGAAGGACGATATCTTAATTCAAAAGCGGGTCAGGAAAACATGGCCAAATCAATTACCACATCAATTATAGATTATAAAGAAAGTCTTGATGCTATCTATTATGTAGAAAAACCTAACACAACAGAAACTTCGCAAACCACTGCACAAATCGAAGGGGATACGGTATTTAATGATATTACGTTTAAAGTTCAAATCGCAGCCGGTACTACCGACATTGCACTAGAACCTTTTAATTTTAATGGATTAGATCAACTGTCAAAAAAGAAAACAGGTGATCTTTTTAAATATTACTTCGGAAATACTTCGAACTATACCATGATTCAAGAATTAAAAGACATTGCGGTAAGTAAGGGCTTTGACTCTAGTTTTGTAGTAGCTTTTCGCAATAACGAATTGATTCCGTTAGCAGAAGCCTTAAAAGCTACCCCATCTTCTCATTAAATCTTTATTAATACGCAGAATTCCTTAAAGAATAAGCAGTAGAAATCTATTTTTTATCCTAAATTTGTGATTTAAAATTAAATCTATTTTGAAAATTACTCGAGAAGTTAAGACCGGTATACTAGCAGTATGTGCAATAGCATTATTAATATTTGGATATAGTTTTTTAAAGGGAAGAAATCTTTTAGAAAACGACCGAACGTTATTTGCAGTATACGACAATGTAGAAGGACTTATTCCCTCGTCCCCAGTCACTATTAACGGATTGGTCGTTGGGCAGGTGGTGGCTATTAGATTTGCAGATACGGCTGGCAATCTTGTAGTAGAGTTCAATGTAGATAGTGAATTCGAGTTTTCTAAAAATAGCGAAGCCAAAGTCTACGGAGGAGGGTTAATTGGTGGAAAAACACTGGCTATCATTCCAAAATATGAAAAAGGAAATGCCGCTGTAGACGGGGATACACTTCCGGGTAGAATAGAACCTGGCTTATTAGAACTTGTTAATGATAAGCTAACTCCTTTACAAGCTAAGCTTGAAACAGCAATAACCGATGCAGATACCTTACTTCGATCTGTGAATGGCGTTTTAAGTGTTGATAATCAGAATAATCTGAATTCGATTTTCGACGATCTCAGCGTTAGTGTCAAGCAATTTAAAAACACCTCGATACGGTTGAACAAAATTTTAGGCACTAATGAAGAAAAATTAAATAATGCGTTCACTAACGCCGATGTGATATCTACAAAACTTAAAAGTGTTTCAGACTCTCTTAGCGAAATAAATATTAAGAAAATAGGTCAAGAACTCGAAGTTGTTCTTGCAAATTTTGAAAGGATTTCGCAAGATCTTAATTCAGGAAAGGGTACGGCAGGAAAATTACTTAATGATGAACAACTTTATAATAATTTAGAAAGTTCAAGCAAACAACTCGAATTATTGCTTCAAGATTTACGATTAAATCCAAAGCGTTATGTACACCTTTCAGTTTTTGGGAGAAAAAATAAACCTTACGAAAAACCAACAGACTCGATAAATTAAAAATTATGCAATATATACCTAATATCTTATTTGTAATTGCCCTCGTGGCTGGAATTGGATATTTTACGATGAACATCCGAAAAATCATACGTAATATTCGTCTGGGTAAGGATGTTGATCGCTCAGATAATAAAAGAGAACGATTTAAAAATATGGCTATGATTGCTTTGGGGCAGTCTAAAATGGTGAGAAGACCCATCGCCGGTATTTTGCACGTTATCGTATACCTCGGTTTTATCATTATTAATATCGAAGTCTTAGAGATTATTATCGACGGTATTTTTGGAACACATAGGATATTTGCATTTCTAGGAGGATTTTATGATTTTTTAATCGCTTCTTTCGAAATTTTAGCTTTACTCGTATTAGTTAGCGTTATATTATTTTGGATACGTCGCAATGTGATTAATATTAGACGTTTTAAAACCCTAAAAGGATGGCCTAAAAATGATGGTAATATCATTTTATATTTTGAAGTTGTGCTTATGGCACTTTTTTTAACCATGAATGCAGCCGATTTACAATTACAAGAATTAGGAGCAGATCATTATGTAAAAGCAGGTGCTTACCCTGTAAGTCAGTTTATAGCGCCACTTTTTGATGGAATGACCCAAGGAAGTCTAATTATCCTAGAAAGAACAGCATGGTGGTTACATATTCTTGGTATACTTATATTTCTTAATTACCTATATTTTTCAAAGCATTTACACATACTTCTGGCGTTTCCAAACACCTACTATGGTGCATTAAAACCCCAGGGGGAGTTTGATAATCTAGAAGCAGTTACCAATGAAGTAAAACTAATGATGGATCCAAATGCTGATCCTTTTGCAGCGCCAACAACAGAGGTAGAAGAAGAGCCAGAGAAATTTGGAGCTTCTGATGTAATGGATTTGAATTGGGCACAATTACTTAATGCCTATACGTGTACCGAGTGTGGTCGTTGCACAAGTGAGTGCCCTGCTAACCAAACAGGAAAAAAACTCTCTCCTAGAAAAATTATGATGGATACCCGTGATCGATTAAAAGAAGTAGGGGATAATATAGATAAAAATGGAAGTTTTGTAGATGATGGTAAGCAATTATTAAACGACTATATCACTACAGAAGAATTATGGGCGTGCACCAGTTGTAATGCTTGCGTAGAAGCATGCCCTGTAAGCATCAATCCATTATCCATTATTATTGACATGAGAAGATATTTGGTGATGGAGCAAAGTGCGGCACCAACAGATCTTAATAATATGATGTCTAATATTGAAAATAACGGAGCACCATGGCCATTCAACCAAATGGATAGATTAAATTGGAACAAAGAATAACCACGAATAAACCATAGTATTAACCAAATTAACCACTAATTGAGAACTAAAAATTATGAAGAAGGAAGAAATTGATAAGTTACTGAATGAAAAGATAGAAGAGGGCGCACATATAAGTCCTGTATTGCCAGAAGGAATCAAAAATTATCTTATCGATATTGATGGAACGATAACAGAGGATGTACCTAATGAAGAGCCCGAACGAATGGCTACATGCGAACCCTTTCCTGATGCATTGGCAACCTTGAATAAATGGTATGAAGAAGGACATATTATCTGTTTTTTTACCTCTAGAACAGAAGAGCATAGAGAAGTAACTGAAACCTGGTTGAACAAACATGGTTTTAATTATCATAGTTTATTGATGGGGAAACCCAGAGGAGGCAATTACCATTGGATAGACAATCACCTGGTAAAAGCTACTCGATATACCGGTAAATTTACCGAATTGGTTGAAAGAGTAGTGACCATAGAGGTTTTTGATGACGGAAAACACGATTAATCTAAAGAAAGAATATATTCCTGAGAATAATCGAGAGTTATCAGGTTTTAGAACAATCAAAATTCATAAAGAACCGAGGGTATTAATACATGCAAAAGCCAAAACAGGTGTTTTCGGATTTGTTTTCGGAGATTTCGGTTTAATGAATGATTTGATTTAGAGTGAAGATTTCAATTATTTGAAAATGAATTTAAAATACTATTTATGAGTGAAACTATAAAGGTGCCTACAATGGCAGAGTATATGGCCGAAGGCAAAACGCCAGAGGTTTTATTTTGGGTAGGGTGCGCCGGTAGTTTTGATGACAGAGCAAAAAAAATTACCAAGGCTTTTGTAAAATTATTACATAATGCAAATGTTGATTTCGCAGTATTAGGCACAGAAGAAAGTTGTACCGGTGATCCTGCAAAAAGAGCAGGTAATGAGTTTTTGTTTCAAATGCAGGCGGTTACCAATATCGAAGTAATGAACGCCTATGAAATTAAAAAAGTAGTTACTGCTTGTCCCCATTGTTTTAATACGTTGAAAAATGAATATCCTGTCTTAGGAGGCGATTATGAAGTGATGCACCATACTCAGTTTCTTAAATCACTGCTAAACGAGGGTAAGTTAACCGTAGCAGGAGGACGATTTAAAGGTAAAAGAATTACTTTTCACGACCCTTGTTATCTGGGAAGAGCCAATAAAGTATACGAGGCGCCAAGAGATCTTTTAACCAAATTAGAAGTAGAGCTGGTAGAAATGAAACGATCTAAGCGAAATGGCTTATGTTGTGGAGCCGGAGGTGCACAAATGTTTAAAGAACCAGAACCCGGACACAAAGATGTTAATATCGAAAGAACGGAGGATGCACTCGAAACGCAACCCGATATCATAGCAGCAGGATGTCCTTTTTGTAATACGATGATGACAGACGGGGTAAAAAATAAGGAAAAAGAAGATAGCATAGCTGTAATGGATGTGGCAGAATTGATTGCTAATGCTCAGGATTTATAGCATCACACCGCATTGTATTTTTGATAGTAAATTCATTCTTTAATTTAGGATGAAAACTTGAGCGTATTGTATTCTTAGATCTAGAGTAATTGTTTCGGTCTTAAAGATCATTGTTGTCCGATAAAAAGATTGATAAGCTCTAAAAATCGCTATTACCATTAAAGATGTATGAGTTTATAGAAAAGACACCTTGCTTTTCTAAAATTTAGACAACTTATTTTGAAACTGAATCGCCTTTACTTCAAAAACCATAGGAGACAAGTATTTACAAATAAGTCTTTGTTCTATTTTATAGCAGCGCAGCGGTTTATTTTCTTTAACCGGACAATACTGATTAAAAATATTACGTTTTACTTCGATATGAAAAAGAAATAGTTTTATTACTTTAGTGCTACGTAAAATAAAAGCAGATGTTGGTAGATTTTAATGATCTAGCTGAAACGTCCAGAGTATGGATTTATCAAGCAAATAGATCGTTTTCTTCAGAAGAATTAGAAGAAATTGAACAGAAATTAGACAAATTTATCGCCAAATGGACGGCTCATGGTGCCGATCTTAAGGCAGGATATGATATCAAATACAAACGATTTATAACAATAGGTTTAGACCAAGCGCTCAATGCAGCCACCGGTTGCTCTATCGATGCATCTGTACATTTTATTCAGGAACTAGAACGTACCTATAAAGTCGATCTTATGGATAAAATGAACGTTTCTTTTAAACAAGGAGACTTCGTAGCCTATAAAACCCTCGCCGATTTTAAGAAAATGGCAAAAAATAGATCAGTATCCCCAAATACTATCGTCTTTAATAACCTGGTGACCAATATTGCTGAGTATAAAACGAACTGGGAAGTACCGGCAAAACAAAGTTGGCACAACCGATTTTTAAACTAAATTTTTCGTGTGGCATAAAACTAAAACCTACATTCTTCTTACTATTACATGTGTTTCTTCTGTATTGTATGCACAGCAGAAAAATCCATTATTATCAAAAGATCAGGAAGCTCAAAAGCGTTGGGTAGATAGTGTATATAATAGCATGACTTTAAAAGAAAAAGTAGGTCAGTTGTTTATGGTCGATATCTTCTCTTCCAAACCTAAAAAGGATACCGATAAGATTAAGCGGTTAATTGAAGATTATCATATAGGGGGCGTCATCTTTTCAAAGGGCGGTCCGGGTAGGCAAGCAAAATTAAATAATGAGTATCAATCGCTTTCTAAAATCCCTTTGCTAATCGGGATGGATGCAGAATGGGGCTTAGCAATGCGATTAGATTCTACAAAGGCATTTCCATGGAATATGACTTTGGGCGCTATTCAGAATAATCAGTTAATTGAAGAGACCGGCAGGCAGATTGCCAGACACTGTAAACGTCTGGGTGTTCATATTAATTTTGCACCTGTAGTTGATATCAATACCAATCCGAAAAATCCAATTATCGGAAATCGATCTTTTGGAGAAAATAAGGAAAAAGTAACACAAAAATCCCTCGCTTTTATGAAAGGAATGCAAAAAGAAGGGATTTTGGCTAGTGCAAAACATTTTCCCGGGCACGGCGATACCGACAGCGACTCTCACAAAACGTTACCTACTATAGGTTTTAATGCTCAAAGAATTGATAGTGTCGAATTATATCCATATCGAAAACTGATTAGTGAAGGACTTTCTAGCGTTATGGTTGCTCACCTTAATATCCCAAGTTTAGAATCCCGTTCTGGGTACCCGTCTTCCATCTCAAAAAATGTGGTTACTACTTTGCTAAAAGATAAACTAGAATTTCAGGGATTAATTTTTACCGATGCTTTAAATATGAAAGGAGCATCCGATTTCAAAGATCCGGGAGATATAGATTTGGCCGCTTTTTTAGCCGGTAATGATGTGTTATTAATTTCTGAAGATGTACCACTGGCTTCTCAAAAAATAATTTCGGCCTATTATTCCAAATTAATTACAGAGGAGCGTTTGGCGCATTCTGTACGAAAAATATTGCTTGCAAAATATAAGGTCGGACTTCATCATTACAAACCCGTAGATGAGGCGTTCCTTTACCAAGAATTGAATAGTGTAAAGAATGAAGTATTACATCATGAGTTGGTAGAACATTCGTTAACAGTTATAAAAAATGCAAGAGCAACCTTGCCTGTCAAAAATTTGGATCTAAAAAAGATTGCATATGTCTCTTTTGGAGATGATTCTGGTGATGCATTTTATAATCAACTTAGCAAATATGCAAAAGTAGATTGGGTAAAAGCCAGTCAATTAAGTGACATAATGAATGAATTGCGCCAGTATAATTATGTAATTATAGGATTTCACAAACCGAATACTTCACCATGGGCAGCCTATAAGTTTACCGATAAAGAATTAGTTTGGTTGTATGAAATAGCTCGACTTAATACTACTATTCTAAGTATTTTTGCTCGTCCGTATGCAGCATTGGATATACTTTCTACCACAAATTTTGAAGGTATCGTTATGGCATATCAAAACAGTAGTGTAGCTCAAGAAAAAACGGCACAACTTATTTTTGGTGCGTTAGAAGCTAAAGGTAAACTGCCAGTAAGTCTTAATGAAGAATTTCCTGAAGGAACAGGAATCGAAACACGATCATTAAAAAGACTTACATACGGTCTTCCAGAAAGCGTAGGAGTAAATTCATATAAATTAGGCAGAATTGACTCTATAGTTCATCGAACATTAAGAGAAAAAATGACACCTGGTCTGCAACTTATTGTAGCTCGAAAAGGAAAAGTGATATTTGATAAAAATTATGGGTATCATACTTACAATAACATACGTAAGGTAAAGGGGTCTGATGTTTATGATTTGGCATCACTTACAAAAATATTGGCTACCTTACCACTCACTATTGAGATGACAGATAAAGGCCTGATTTCTTTAGATTCAAGGGTTGGTGAATTATTACCCTCGTTCAAAGATTCGAATAAAAAAGATATCACGGTTAGGTCTATGCTATCGCACTATGCACGATTAAAAGCTTGGATTCCGTTCTATTTAAAAACTCTAGACACCATAACGCTTAAACCTGATAAAAAATATTATCGCAATAGGTTTTCTGAAGAATTTAATATAGAAGTCACTAATAACCTATACCTGCGTAGTGATATGAAAGATTCTTTGATGCTAAGAATTAAAGATAGTGAGTTGCGTAACAGGCTCAGTTATAAATATAGTGATTTGCCCTACTATCTTTTAAAAACATACATAGAAAATCATTATGGTAATACGCTCAATGCCTTAACCCAACAACATTTCTATCGACCATTAGGAGCAAATAATACTTCTTTTTTACCCCTTAAGCGATTTAAGAAAAAGCGAATTGTACCTACTGAAGATGATCAAGCTTTTAGAAAAGAAATTATTCATGGGTATGTTCATGATCAAGGAGCGGCTATGTTTGGTGGGATAGGTGGACATGCCGGACTTTTTGCGAATGCCAACGATGTAACCAAAATGATGCAAATGTATCTAAACGGCGGTTATTATGGCGGTAAACAGTATTTTAAAAGTCAAACCTTAGAAAAATTTAATACGTGTTATTACTGCCATAAAGATGTGCGTAGAGGGGTAGGATTTGATAAACCGCAATTAGGAGATATTGGTCCTACGTGTGGATGTATTTCTATGACAAGCTTTGGTCATAGCGGTTTTACTGGTACGTTTACTTGGGCCGATCCCGAAGAAGAAATTATTTATGTTTTTTTAAGTAATCGTACATTTCCTAATTCTGCTAACCGAAAATTAATATCCAACGATATTCGATCAGAAATACAGCGAATGATTTATGATGCTATTGATTATTAGTTAAATGTTTTAATTTAATATGAATATCCGTAATTTAATCGAAACGGTTTGCGTCAAGCTGAATACTGAAACGAGTTCAGCACAGGCTCGTTTCAGCTTCTCATCTCAATGTACTGAAAATAAATTTAATGAGATCCTGAAATGAATTCAGGATGACTTCTCGGTTAAATCTTAGATATAATAACGGACAATTAATAATTTAATGTCCTTTTTAAAAATAAAAAAGTAAATGTCAAAAAGTAGTCCTGTTTTTTCTGAAATTGTTGCAGGTTGTATGAATTGGGGATCATGGGGCGCTAATTTATCGGTAAATCAAACCCAGCAACTTATCAATGAATGTGTAGATAACGAAATAACTACATTTGATCATGCCGATATTTATGGGCACTACACTACCGAAGCACTTTTTGGTAAGGCCATGAAGGGGATGAATTCACTTCGTGAAAAGATACAAATTGTTACAAAATGCGGTATTAAGCTTGTAACATCTAATCGTCCTGAAAACTTGATTAAATCATACGATACTTCTACTCGTTATATAATTAGGTCGGTAGAGAATTCTTTACTCCATCTAAATACAGATTATATTGACTTGCTTTTGATACACAGGCCTAGCCCTTTATTAAATCCTATAGAGATTGCAGATGCTTTTTCAAGATTACAACAAGATGGGAAAGTACTTAATTTTGGGGTATCTAATTTTACACCATCTCAGTTTACGTTACTAAATAGTTGTATTCCTCTCACAACTAATCAGATAGAGATATCCGCTTTACATCTAGAACCTTACATAGATGGTACGTTAGATCAATGTATGCAATTTGGTATTAAGCCTATGGGATATTCAACTTTGGGGGGCGGTAAGTTTTTTACAAAGCATCCCGAGCAACGAGTAGCTCGAGTTCTTACTATTGTAAATCAGCTGGCGAAAAAGTATGATTTGTCTGTTGATCAAATCCTTTTGGCTTGGATTGTTAAGCATCCTTCGGGGATTATTCCTGTAGTTGGTTCTACACAAATTAATAGAATAAAGGCAGCAAAAGAAGCTATTACTTTAGAAATTACTGACGAAGAATGGTTTATGGTCTGGGAGGCATCTACAGGAGAAGAGGTTGCTTAAGGGATATAATTTTGTTAGGTAAATAGATAGCTATAGTGCGCTATGCACTGACTTTACATGTATGATTTTATATATTTTACTTTGTACATTTATGGCTTTACATCAAAAGCCTAATGTTAAATTACAAGTAAATTATCTTAAAGCTATGGTTTTTGTTTATATTTAACCTAAAATATACTTAAATTTTAGTAAAATATTATTGTAGTGATGTGCAGTATTGTTCTTGATGTATCGTTATGATAGAACGACAGCAGTCATAATACTACTTAATGAAAACACAGGATATTTAGATAATCTAAACATAAAATCGACAACCTATCGTGCTAATTAATTTTCGCATTATAGTAATAATAACGATTATATTCATACAAAAAACCCTAACCCTCTAATTCCCCCTATCCAATGAATAAGTATAAACTCACATTATTCGGATTAGCCTTATCAATTTTCATTTATTTATCTTCAATTTTTCTAGAACTTGATTTGTTTGAGAAATTTATGGCTTTTCTATCTAGCGTAGAGCAGTTCGAAATTGACGAAATGATAATTCCGTTTTTGATATTTGTTGTATTCCTTTTTATAGATACGTTTAGAATTAATAAAAAAGTAGAGATGGAAAGTGCGAAATTAAACATTTATAAAGCAATGTTGTCCTCTAGTCATCATATTTTAAACAATTTTATCTATCAAATGGATATTTTTAAGCTTACAGCTGAAGATACACCTGGATTTGATGCAAAAGTGCTGGCTTTTTATGAAGACATTATAAGCAACGCTTCAGAACAGATTAATTCACTAAGTAACCTTACTACCATAGATGAGTTTTCTATTAGGACTTCGGTAATGAGTGACTAATGTGATACTTGTATTTCACTTTTTATTGACACCGCCAAAGGGCATAATACTCTGAGGTAGTTTACTGAAAAAAGCTAAAAACAGAACCACCATATTTTCTTGAATGGGTATAATGAGGCGTATCTTCTAAAGACATATATTTTGAATGTTCGATGATTAAGATACCATCTTTATTCAACAGTTTTTTTTCGAATACTAGCTGTGCTATTCTGGAAAATTGTTCTGTTTTAAAATCGTAAGGTGGATCTGCAAAAATGATGTCGGCCTTTCGATTCGATTTTTCTAAAAAGGTGTATACGTCAGATTTAATAATTTCTAAAGAAATGTCAAGCTCCTCAGCAATACTTTTAATGTAGCGTAAACATAAATGATGCGAATCGACAGCAATGATATCTGCTGTGCCTCTCGATGCAAATTCGTAGCTAATATTACCAGTACCGGCAAATAGATCAATTACTGATATGTCTGAGAACGTAACTTGATTATTCAAGATATTGAAAAGTCCTTCTTTTGCCATATCTGTTGTGGGACGAACGGGTAGTTTTTTGGGAGCGAAAAGTCTTTTTCCTTTATATTTTCCAGAGATAATACGCATATTTAAAAATGACTAAGTAGTGAAAAATATTCGTGAGGTTGTATAGGATTTGTGCTTGAGGCGAATGAATAATTTTGATCATGACTGCCAAAATCTACATTCTTTATATAGGTACATGCGATATCGTAATAGTCACTCGTCTTTTGAATGTTCCCTAAGAATACCAAAGAAAAATCCCTTGCGTTTAATTTTGTTTGTTCGATTGTAAATAACAGGTAATATAGAAAATCTTCTTTCGTTGTGTGATGATAAGAATTAGCCAGAATTAATTTACCTTTTACTATAATGACAAGGTCAAACGACTTATCATTCATATTTGCAAATGCCTTACTGGTATCGCTATTTTTTTCTTGTAAAAGAAGCGTGTTTAATAAAATTGTACTAATATGCTTATATGTAAAAGCCCCAAAAGTTTCAAAAAAGAAATTATTGATGTTGGTGTAGGGAACATAAACTATATTCATTTCATGTTGGTCTAGTTCATCGTAAGCTATAAAATCATTTTGAAGTAATCTTACATTATAATTTAAATATTCTTTTACGGTATTCTCATCAAAAAGCGCCTTAGGGACGATGCTATATAACATGTTTTGATGAATAACTTCAATAGTCTCAAAATCTGTTTCTAAAAATGGATTTGTATCCAAGTGATGTTTAATTTTCTGAAGCACTTGTTCAGGTGTAAGCTGTATGCCAAAAGCGTCTTTTTCAAGTGTTACTATTTGCTTATTCGCGTTTACAATACAAAAAGAAAGTCCATTCAAGCTAACCTGAATGGACAATGTATGTTTTGTATCTTTTATATGATTATTGGTCGTTTGCACCATACGTTCTTGGCCAGTTACCCGACGTCATTACTTCTGTCATAGATCCAACAGATAAATAGGGACCATTTACTCCATCTACAGAAACTACTTCCTTTTCCTGTGCCAAAAGATCTCTGTCTTGATCATGTAAAAGTACATCTTTACCTACCTTTGCTTCAAATACAGGGATTCGCAGATCATTTTTATTAATGAAACCTGCATTCATTTCAAATTTGGCATCAACTCCTTCCACAGGAACCTGCATCATATTTTTATGACCATCAGCTTTGAATAGCGAATCTTTTACCGAAGCGTACCCTAATGTATCTACAACTACAGTATCTTTAGGTTCGTCTATTCTCAAAATCTTATTATAACGTATAAAACTGGAATCTCTTCGTTGCGTAAGCGTAAATTTTGCCGTGTCTATAAATGAGATTAGTTTTTCAGGATCTTTTTCAAATCGTCCTGTTATAGATCTATGAGCTAATTGGGCGGTACGGATTTCTCGTAGATTTTCAACGGCTTGAGCATATCGCGCTTGTTTGATTTTATTGAATTTCACCGGACCGTTAATAGAATTGAATACCAGGTATCCCAAAAAACCTATAACTACCCACAGAACTAATTGTATAACAATTTTCATTTTATGATTTAGCTTTAAACATTAGTGTATACGCAAATCTACAATTTTTTTTTAATCGTAAAAGTTTATTGCCAAAAAATCATTCCTATCTTTGGTGTATTAAAACCCATTAGCATAATAAACGAAGTAATGAAGGGAAAAGAATTTTATGAATTACTTAAAAAAGATTTTCCTTTTGAACCCACTCTAAAACAAGATATTGTACTTCAAAAATTAGCTCATTTTATTCTAAGCAGCGGCAAAAATTCTATTTTTTTATTAAAAGGCTATGCGGGAACTGGTAAAACAACGCTGGTGGGTACTTTGGTTAAAAATTTGTGGAAAGCTAAATTAAGCGCCGTACTTTTGGCTCCCACAGGAAGAGCTGCAAAAGTTATAAGTAACTACTCTGGGAAGCAGGCACAAACAATCCACAGAAACATTTATTATCCCAAAAAAGATAAAAGCGGAGGTCTAGCTTTTCAATTAAAACAAAACAAAGCCCGCAATACCATTTTCATTGTAGATGAAGCTTCTATGATTCCAGATACACCTAGCGATAGTAAATTGTTTGAAAATGGTTCGCTGCTCGACGATCTGATGATGTATGTATATTCTGGATACCAATGTAAAATTTTATTTATAGGCGATACGGCACAATTGCCGCCGGTAAAATTAGAAGTTAGTCCGGCACTCAATCCTGATAATCTATCTGTAGGATTCAATAAAGATGTGATACAAATTGAACTAGATGAAGTAGTAAGACAAGCAGAGGATAGTGGTATTTTAATGAACGCTACACGTTTAAGAGCGTCTATTAATGATGGCTTTTATAGTTCTTTTCAATTTGAAATTACTGGATATGCAGATATAGTCAGATTTTTAGACGGTCAAGAAATTATTGAAGCCTTGCAAGAGGCATATGCAAGTTCTGGTCACGAGGAGTCTGTAATTATATTGCGGTCCAACAAAAGAGCCAATATCTATAATCAACAAATACGATCAAGAATTCTATTTCAAGAAGAAGAGCTTTCTGCCGGAGATTACTTAATGGTGGTAAAGAATAATTATTTCTGGTTAGATAGCAAAAGTGATGCTGGTTTTATTGCTAACGGGGATATTATAAAAGTACTCGAAATTTTTGCTATTAAAGAACTGTATGGTTTTAGATTTGCAGAGGTGAAAATAAATATGGTCGATTATCCTAATCAAGATCCTTTTGAAACCGTACTCATATTAGATACACTTACTTCAGAAACACCTTCGTTAACTTACGAAGAATCGAATACATTATATCATGAAGTTATGAAAGATTATGAAGAAGAAAGATCTAAATATAAAAAGTTTTTAAAAGTAAAAAATAGCAAGTATTTCAATTGTTTACAAGTCAAGTTCTCATATGCGGTTACGTGTCATAAATCGCAAGGAGGACAATGGGATAAAGTATTTATAGAGCAACCCTATTTAGCCGATGGAATTACTAGAGAGTATTTGAGATGGTTGTATACCGCTGTGACCCGAGCTAAAGAAAAATTGTATTTAATAGGTTTTAAGAATGATTTTTTTAGCGAAAATGAATAGGTTCATAACCTGTTATTGAGAATCGGTGACGATTTTCTACGTGAAATATGATAACTTCCCACTCGCAGAGATTACATAATTGAGTAAAAAAAGCTATTTTTGCAATTCTAGAAAAGCAACATACATTGAACAAAAATACACTAAAAATCATCGCAATGATACCTGCGAGATATGCTGCAACGCGATTTCCAGGAAAATTAATGCAAGATCTTGCCGGTAAAACTGTCATAAGACGTACTTATGAAGCAACCATCCAATCAGGACTATTTGATGCTGTATATGTAGTTACCGATAGTGATATTATATATCAGGAGATAGTAAATCATGGGGGTAAAGCGATTATGAGTAAAAAAGAGCATAGTTGTGGTAGTGATAGAATTGCTGAAGCAGTAGAAAATATGGACGTTGATATTGTAGTTAATGTTCAAGGTGATGAACCTTTTACTGATCGTGAAAGTTTAGAGAAAGTATTGAATGTTTTTTATGAGGATGATTCTGATAAAATCGATTTGGCAAGTCTTATGACCCCAATTAATGATTGGGATGATATAATGAATCCAAATAGTGTAAAAGTTATTGTAGATGAAAACAACTATGCGCTTTATTTTTCTCGAGCTCCCATACCGTATCCAAGAGATAAAGAACTAGATTATACATACCATAAGCATAAAGGTGTTTATGCTTTTCGTAAACAAGCGATTTTAGATTTTTACAATCTACCCATGCGAGCTTTAGAAGCTTCAGAAAAAATAGAATGTATACGCTATCTAGAATATGGTAAAAATATTAAAATGATTGAAACACAACACGAAGGTGTTGAAATTGATACCCCGGAAGATTTAGAAAGAGCAAAAAAAACAATGAACAAAGAAAATGTTTTGAAAACGAAATCTACAATTACTACTTCCGAAGGGCATACTTCTGATCATAAAAATTTTCCTATGGTGCCCAAAGTGGTATTCGGTAAAGGGGCTTTTAATCAAATTGGAGAGATTATAGCAGTTGAGCGTAATGGGATTGCACCATTTGTTTACTTGATTGATAGTGTATTTGAAACTAATAAGGCATTTATTGAAGATAGAATTCCCTTATCTTCAATAGATGAGATTATATATATATCAACCGCAGAAGAACCAAAAACGTCACAAGTAGATGATATTGTTTCTAAAATAAAAAAGAAGTATCAATATATTCCTAGTGGAATCATAGGAATAGGAGGAGGATCAATATTAGATTTGTCTAAAGCAGTGGCCATAATGCTTACTAACCCAGGAAGTGCGTCAGAATATCAAGGCTGGGACTTGGTAAAAAATAAAGCTGTATTTCATGTAGGAGTACCCACTATATCTGGTACAGGAGCTGAAGTATCTAGAACAACCGTGCTTACCGGACCCGAACGTAAATTGGGAATTAATTCAGATTTTACTCCTTTTGATCAGGTAATTTTGGATCCCGAGTTGATTAAAGATGTACCCAAGGATCAATGGTTTTATACGGGTATGGATTGTTATATTCATTGTATAGAATCACTAGATGGGACCTATTTAAATGCTTTTAGTCAAAGTTATGGTGAAAAAGCGTTAGATCTGTGTAAAGAGATTTTTGTAACGAATTCATTAAGCAAAGAAGAAGCAGATGCAAAATTAATGATGGCATCTTGGCATGGTGGTATGAGTATTGCGTATTCGCAGGTAGGTGTCGCCCATGCCATGAGCTATGGCCTAGCCTATGTTTTGGGTACCAAACACGGGATAGGCAATTGTATTGTATTCGATAAATTAGAGCGATATTATCCCGAAGGTGTAGCAATTTTTAAAAAAATGAAAGAATTACACAACATTAGTTTACCTGTTGGGGTATGTGCTAATGTAACCGAAGACCAACTTAATGTTATGACAAATGTAGCCCTAAGCCTGGAACCCCTATGGGAAAATGCATTGGGAGCAAAATGGAAATCAGAAGTAAACGCTGATATTTTAAAAGAAATCTATCGATCTTTATAGAAACTGGTTCAAACACTTTTTTTAATTAGTTAGAAAAATGCTGTTTTGCCCTTATATTTCGTAATTTAAACTTCCGTAGCACTGCTATCAAGTAAAAAATTACTTCATCTAAGCACAAAATCTTCATTTTTGCCCTAAATCAAAAAAGTTAAACCAGCTCATCATCTATTTTTGAAATATCGTTACTACAACTCAATTTTATGAAACGTCTTTATTCTTTTATTTACCATAATCTATTAGGTTGGAAAATGATAGGAGATTTTAGTAAAAAAACAGTTAGTAAATGCGTTGTTATTGCTGTACCCCATACCAGTTGGCATGATTTCTACATTGGGCTATTAATACGAAAGATTGACGGTGTTCGAATACATTTTATGGCAAAAAAAGAATTGTTCAAATGGCCTTTAGGATGGTATCTTAAAAAAGTAGGAGGCATCCCGTTAGATAGAACTCCGGGGCAAAATAAAGTGGAAGCCATAGCAAAATCATTCGAAAAAAGAAACGAGTTACGCCTTACTATTGCACCAGAAGGAACACGTAAAAAAGTTTCAGAATGGAAAACTGGTTTTTATCACATTGCAAAGGCGGCACAAGTTCCTATTATTATGGTCACTTTTGATTTTGGAAATAAACAAAGTAAGATTTCAGAACCATTCTATCCTACAGATGATATGGAGAAAGATTTAAAATATATGTATGGTTTCTTTAAGGGAGTAAAAGGGAAAATACCGAAGTATAGCTTTGATCCAGAACACATTTGATTGTTTCGTTTTTGTTTATGAAATGGTTTAGACTTTTTTGATTTAAGTAGCACCGACCGATAAGGAAACTGCCAGATGGTACGCTTGCGAAAGGTTTTTTGCTCAGATGAAGCAACTTTTTACTTGCTTTGACCGGAAGGAAGAAGTGTGTAAAGGCCTTTGACTACGCTAGGATGACGTACAATTTTAGATCAGCAAAGCTATTATCGGTATAATTTTTCTTCAAGTTATCTGGAGCGGAGTCGAGAAGTTATTACGAAAAACCACTCGAATTGACATTTTTTTACTATTCTTTTCTTAATGCACAAAGGGTCTTATAAAATATTCTTGTGTTTTAATACGTTATAACTTTATAATTAATCTTAAAACCTTTTAATCATGAAAAGTAATTTTTTTATTGCCCTATTGCTAGGGACGTTTTTACTCACTGTAGGATGTTCAAAAGAAAATGATTCTTTCGAAGAACAAGGAGTGCAATCCAAAGAATCTGAAACCAATGTACCTTTATCCAATGATGATTATGATCTTCTAAGTGATGATGATAATGATTCTTTAAGTAACGAAGCTTCTTTTATGGCTAAAGCAAGCACATTAGATTTTAATGATATTATCGCAAAAGCCAAGGCAGATGCCAATGCAAAAGGACTTAAAGTGAAAAAAGTGGTATATGCTCGAGGTATACAAGCTTATGAATTACAACCTTCTTCAGAATGGGCGGGAAAAGGTCCACTCGCAGATTTGTATAAAGCATCAATTGATGATGTCGGAGATTTGCACGTAGATTTTAGTCAAACCATCGGAACACACTACCAACATTTATCTACACCTGCCTGGGAATTTCCTAACGGTAGAGTAATTGCAGAGAGTGCTTCGCCTATTCCAGGTGCCGGTCCAAGAGACATAGACTGGCTTAACGTAGTACTGCAGTTACCTAACGAGTTCGGGTATAAGCGAATCTTAAGAATTGTTACTTTTAAGGGTAAAGCACCTAGAAGAACAAATTTTAGAAATTTTAAAAGATTTGGATCAGGGTACGAAACTGTTTATGTATTCTTAAAGTAGTTATTCAAAAAAATAGTGAAGTAAAGGCGACTTGTTCTATTATAACTACTATAGAATAAGTCGCTTTACATGTATTAGAAGTGTATCTGAAATTCAGAAATAGATGTATTCCCTTGTGTGAATATCAAGTTTATTGAGATTAATATAGAATTTATGATGCTGAAGATTCTTCCATAGTATGATATACATTTTGTACATCATCATCTTCTTCAATTTTTTCTAATAATTTTTCTACATCTGCCGCCTCTTCTGAAGTTAGCTTTTTTGTCACCTGCGGAATGCGCTCGAAACCTGAGGATAATATTTCAATTTCACGACTTTCTAGTTCTTTTTGAATGGCCCCAAAGTTCTCAAAGGGGGCATAAATCAAGATTCCATCTTCATCTTGAAAAACTTCTTCAGCTCCAAAATCGATAAATTCAAGTTCCAATTCTTCGGGGTCTATTCCTTCAGCATTAATTCTAAAGTTACAAGTATGGTCAAACATAAATTCTACAGATCCTGAAGTTCCCAAATTGCCATCACATTTATTAAAATATGACCTTATATTGGCTACAGTTCTATTGTTATTATCTGTTGCTGTTTCGACTAAAATAGCAATACCATGTGGTGCATATCCTTCAAAAAGTACTTCTTTGTAGTCTCCCTGGGATTTATCTGAAGCTCTTTTAATAGCTCTCTCGATATTATCCTTTGGCATATTAACAGATTTGGCATTCTGTATAACTGCTCTTAGACGAGAATTAGAATCAGGATCAGGACCGCCTTCTTTTACAGCCATTACAATGTCTTTTCCTATTCTAGTAAAAGCTTTGGCCATTGCAGACCAACGCTTCATTTTACGTGCTTTTCTAAATTCAAAAGCTCTTCCCATAAGTGAAATTTAAATTGTACATACAAACATAAGTAGAAACCAAGTTTTTGACAAATGTTTATGCTCCTTCTATAATTTCTTCTATAGTTTTGGCCAGCTTAAAATCTTTATCTGTTACACCATCAGCATCGTGGGTGGATAAACTAATTTGCAGGGTGTTGTACACATTGGACCAGTCGGGATGATGTTGTTGTAGTTCGGCTTCAAAAGCGATACGGGTCATTACCGAAAAAGCATCTTTAAAATCATTGAATTCGAATTTCGTATGAATTGCATCATCTTGATACTCCCATCCATCTATAGTTGCTAATCGTTCTTTAATTTCTGATGCGGTTAATTTTTTCATAGGTATACTGTTCTTATTATAATTATTGTAATTTGAATATCACTTATTTGCAAATTGAAAAAAGTAAACTACCTATGGGCAAGCCCGCGAGGCATTCGTTGAAAACAATTTTTCAATTTCGAGATAGGCCTTGGGGTATTATCCCCTTTGGCGGTGCCAATAAATAGGTATTTATAACCCCAAATCTTCTCGAAGCGTACTGTCGTTATTCGAGTTTTTATTCCAATAAGCAGATTTGATACGTTTTATTTTTGTAGCCTTGGTTACCAGTTCTTTAGCAGTTGGTCCAGAACCACTTTTGAAACTTTCGGTCCAGCTCTCTATTTCATGCGGAAAAGAAGTATTGAATGTAATGGTAACATTTCTTTTGAGTTCGGGGTACTCAAGGAAATAACTAGTTGTAGTTCCATTCTTGTTAATAGAAGCCTTTGCTGTATAACTTTTGATCTCTTTATGTTTAAGTCTAGAATACTCGAAAGACGGAATAATAGCTAGATTTCCTGTAGGTAAATGATCAGGATCAATTCTAATTTTTGTCCATAGTTCATTTTCTAGGATAGCTTTGTCTAACGAAAAGTTTTGATCCGCTTCGTTTTGAAAGTAAGAATGAGCCGTAATATCGAATTTGTCTCTATTATTCAGTTGCGCATAGATATGACCGCACCATTCTTGTATAGAACTTGATACTTTGATAGCATGTTGATTATCGGATACCGGATAAAAGGTACTTTGCATAATAGAATAGGGATAAATCCCTGTATTGAATTTTTTTGTAGCGTTAAGCTTTAATACCGGAATGTTTTTAGGATTGCTGTTATCTGCCTTTACCTGTTCATTAGGCAGAAAATCTTCGGTCACATAAATTAATGCTGCGGTACCTTTTCGTATTTCGCCATAGCGAACTTGTTCTAGTGCATAAGATGTGATTTCGGCATGACCGGCATACCAGTATTTTTTAAATTCTTCAGAAAGCGTTTTTGAAGATTTTTTTATGGTTTCTTCAGATTTTTCATGATTTTTATGTGCCACATCGGCATTCATACGGTTACAGGCAATACATAGCAAAACTCCCAGAATGGTTGATAGCAGTAGTACTTTTTTCATTTTCTCAAATTTTTTATACAAATTACAACAATGTTAGGATCTGGCAAGTGTTGTTAACATTTCATATACAAGATGTACAGGCAAACCCATTACATTAAAATAACTTCCTTCTATTGCTGTAATTCCTATAAAACCTATCCATTCTTGTATACCATACGCTCCTGCTTTATCTAGCGGTTGATAGGTGTTTACGTAATATTCAATTTCATCCTGTGTAAGTTCTTTAAACGAAACTTTTGTTGTGCTATGAATTATTTGGCATTGGTGTACAGTTTTAAAGCAAACCGATGTAATTACCTCGTGCGTAGTATTCGACAATGAAGTAATCATGTCTTTTGCATCCTGAAGATTTTTGGGTTTGCCAAGTGCTTCATTTTTATGCCAGACAATAGTGTCGCTGGTAATTAAAATGTCTTGAGGTCTTAAATCTTTGAACTCGTTCGCCTTCAATTTGGCTAAATAATTCGAAATTTCTTCTTTTTCTAAATGTTCTGGATATATTTCGTCAACTGCTCTTACATCAATTGTAACATCTACACCTAAATCTTTAAAAAATTGCTGTCTTCTGGGAGAACCTGAAGCAAGTATTATAGAATGATTCTTTAAAATAGTGTTCAGCATAATTTAAATTAATATAAATTGATAAAATAATAAAGATATTGCTGCTGCTATAAGTTCTAATTTTAAAAGTCGTTTTAAAATAGCGATATGTTGATGTGACTCCGCAGTAAAACATCGTATCATAAAGTAAATTAGCGGACCAACTAAAATAAATAATGCAAAAATAACCGCTAGCGTATTAGAGAATAAATAGGTGTAGACATAGTAAAGTATAGCTATTATCGGAACTAGAGCAACAATACCTATCCATTTTAGAGCACGCTCCTTACCCAAAACCATCGGAATGGTTTTAATTTCTAAACGATGATCTCTGTTCATAAACAAACAATCCTTAATAATTTCTCTCATAACTATAATGATAAACGCAAATATCGAATAGTCTAGAACGATAGAAAAAATAACCGTTTGCGATGCGCGGTTTTTTACCGTGATAGCAGGGAGTAAATCAAAAATCCCTACGACAATCAAGCACAACGCACCTAATATGGCGATAACTAAATTTTTGACCACAAGCAGCTCTTTAAGAGATGTGGCATACATATAAAAAGCACCTGACACTAGAATAAATAAAGCCGCAAAACTAGGTTTGTTGACTAGGTTTGCCAAGTAGAAACCAATGAGAACACCAATAACATTGAAAATTACAAACAAACGGTATGCAGATTTGATGGTAATCCCGCCGTGCAATAATCCTTTATTTTCTTGCTCATATATTGCAATGATTATATTTCCTGCTGCAGCAATTAAAATTGTGGCTATAACTAGTAAAATAATACCAAAATTGCTTAGTGTGATAGCGATTCCAAAAGGTGAAAAAAGTCCGAATTTGATACATAGTTGCGCAAAAGCAAGAATTAATAGATTATCAAATTTAATAAGTTTGAGGTACAAGAGCATAAACTATAAGTTAATTAGAAGGCAAATGTAATTAATAATCTACTTCTAATGCACAAGGTAAATCAAATAGCTACTTTCTATATTATCGATGATGGTAGGGTTCATTTTTGAGAATAGTAAAACTTCTATATACTTGCTCTACTAAAAATAATCGTATCATTTGATGTGAGAATGTCATCTTAGACAGCGATAATTTGCCATTTGCTCGATCATATACAGCTTTACTGAAGCCATAAGGACCGCCAATAACAAAAACTAATTGCTTGATACCGCTATTCATCATTTTTTGAAAAAACTCAGAAAAATCAATAGAATTGAGCTGCTTTCCATTTTCGTCTAGTACAATCAAATGATCAGAATTTTCAACTTTTTTTAAAATCAAAGTACCTTCCTTTTCCTTTTGCTGTAATTCGCTTAGATTTTTTGAATTTTTTAGATCCGGAATAATTTCAATAGTAAACTTTACATAAAAACTTAATCTTTTGGTATAGATGTTTATCAGATCTTCTAATTGTCTGTTATCTGTCTTACCTATTACCAATAATTTAATATTCATAATATAAGTTTTTATCACTTTATGCTGCAAACAGCGTCGTATAATTACAAATAAATGAAATTACATTACAATGGCACATGCATAAGGCTTCGTACTTCCGACTTCTTTTTTTACATTAGCAAAAATAACCATTCAATATGATTAGTAAAGCTCAATTTGATAAAGAAATTAATTTGATTATCGAGAACGCTATTCGAGAAGATGTAGGCGAAGGAGATCATAGTTCGATGGCATGTATCCCAAGTACAGCTACCGGTAAAGCCAGACTCTTGGTAAAGGATAAAGGAATTTTAGCCGGAGTAGAATTTGCTAAAAGAGTATTCAGATATATTGATCCCAACATAACTATGAAAATAATGATACACGATGGAAGTGCTGTAGCCTATGGGGATGAAGCTTTTTATGTATCAGGAAACTCTCAGTCTATTTTAAAAGCAGAACGATTGGTACTTAATGCGATGCAAAGAATGAGTGCGATTGCGACCAAGACCAGTCAGTTTGTAAAACTTTTAGAAGGTACAGACACAAAAATTTTGGATACGCGCAAAACTACTCCGGGAATTAGAGCTTTAGAAAAATGGGCAGTAACTATCGGGGGTGGGGAGAACCATAGATTCGCTCTTTACGATATGATTATGTTGAAAGATAACCATATCGATTTTGCCGGCGGAGTCAAAAAAGCTATTGAGAAAACCAAGGAATATTTAAAAAAGCACCATCTTGATCTTAAAATTATTGTTGAGGCTCGTAATCTTCAGGAAATTAAAGAAATTCTTGAAACCCAGGGTGTTTATCGTATTTTAATAGATAACTTCAATTACGAAGATACTAGAAAAGCTGTCGATTTGATCGGTGACCAATGTCTTACCGAATCTAGTGGAGGGATTACAGAACAAACACTAAGAAAATATGCAGAATGTGGGGTTGATTATATAAGTAGCGGGGCCTTAACACACTCTGTACATAATCTTGACTTAAGTTTGAAGGCAGTATAAGCGCATGACAAAACCTATTGAAGATAAATTAGCAAAAATTCCCATCATCAATATTTTGGTTGCCTATGGAAAAAAAGCAGTTCTTCCTGGTTTAGAAGGTCTGTCTCTTTATGATTTAATAGAAATTTATGTGATCGGTATCATAAGAGGAACATTTTCTGCCAGAGCTAGTGCCATAGCTTGGAGTTTTTTTCTCTCCATATTTCCATTTTTACTCTTTTTACTTAATTTAATTCCGTATGTGCCAATAGAGAACTTCGAGAGTAATTTCTTCGAATTTATTAATGAGTTATTACCCAAACAAACTTCGAATTTCTTTTCGGCAATTTTCGAAGACATTGCATCAAATCCAAGAGCGGGTTTGCTATCTACGGTTTTTTTACTTTCAATTTTTTTTATGACCAATGGTATTAATGCCGTTTTTTCAGGTTTTGGGTATTCTTACCATGTAAGCTTAAACCGTACTTTTGTTAGACAATATTTAATCGCACTTGGAGTATCTATCATTGTGGCATCGTTGTTGCTAATTACAGTAATAGGAACCTTGTATTTTACCTATTTGGTTAATGATTTAAATGAAATAGGAGTAGTTAATGATACCGTTTTTTGGTTAACCTTCGGACGGTATTTACTGTTTGTTTTAATGATATTTGGGATCATAGCAACATTATTCTATTTTGGCACTTCTGAAGGGAAACTTAACAAATTTTTCTCGCCTGGTGCTTTAATGACAACCATGTTAATCATAATAACAACGTATTTGTTTGGAATTTATATAGATAACTTTTCTACCTACAATAAACTATATGGTTCAATAGGAGCCGTTTTGATATTGATGATTTATATTTGGCTTAATGCAAATCTATTACTATTAGGTTTCGAATTAAATGCATCACTAAATCAATTAAAGAAAAATTTTGAAACATTTTAATAACATAAACTTTAATAAATTTTAAAAATGAAAAAACTGAGCGTAGTACTTTTAATTTTGATTTCTTCAATATCCATGCAAGCCCAAATAGAAGTAGGGGATGCTGTACTTCCTAAAACTGTAACGTTTAATGGCGAAAATCTTACAATCAATGGATATGGTCTAAGAGAGAAATTTTTTATTGATATATATGCAGGAGGGTTATATGTAAAACAAAAAAATACAAATGCCAAAGCAATTGTCGAAGCAGATGAGACAATGGCAATAAAACTACATATCGTTTCTGGATTAATGTCAAGAAGTAAGATGGAAGGCGCTTTAAGAACTGGTTTCGAAAAATCTACGAATGGTAATCTTGCACCTTACCAAGAAAGAATTGATACTTTTTTAAGTTTTATTCAAGAAGAAATCGAAGTTGATCAGATCTACGACATTGTTTACGAGAAAGGAAAAGGAAGTGTGATCTACAAAGATGGAAAAGAGAAAGGATATATCGCCGGACTAGATTTTAAAAAGGCATTATTTGGTATTTGGTTAGGAGATAAACCAGCTGATAAAGGATTAAAAAAAGAAATGCTTGGGCAGTTTTAACAATAAAAATATTGTCGTATTTTTATAATGAATTGATGTAAACTTTTCTGATTTAGGTAATAAAGTTTACATCAATTTATTAAATAATTTGAAATTGACGTAAGAAAAATGCACTTTGTTTGCGTAATTATTTTGAAAACATAGTATTAAAAATTAGGTAGTTCTTTAATTACATGTAGTATTGCTTTATGTATTGTGAGAAGGTGTATTATTTTTTATAAGTCTTCTAAGATAAAGTAAACACGCTGTAAAGAAAAACTACTGAATTTGAAGGTTTTTAGCCTGAAATCCTGATGAAAATTTACAGAAATTAAAATAAATATAGCTTTTATTATTATGCACGCATAGCTTATTTGTTAAACTAAGTATTCACATTTTATAAACTAAATATTAATTTACCCCAACCAACTACGTATGTAATATGAAAAAAATTACTTTTTTCGCAGTGATGGTATTGTCTATAACAGTTTCTGCGCAAATCAGGGTAGGAAAAGCTATTCTACCCTATGAAGAAAATTTTGCCGGTACCGATTTAAAATTAAATGGAGCCGGAATGAGAGAGATGCTTTGGATCGACTTATACGCCGGCGGTCTCTATCTTTCAGAAAAAAGTAGAGATCCAAAAGTAATTTTGGATGCCGATGAAACCATGGCTATCAAACTCAACATTGTGTCTAGCTTTGTGACGCAAAAGAAAATGATAAAGGCGGTTAGAGATGGTTTTAACAAAGCTACTTTCGGTAATACCCAACCTTTACAAGAACGAATCAACAAGTTTATCAGATTCTTTTCAGATCCTATAGTGAAAAACGATATTTTTGATATTGTTTATGTAAAAGGAAAGGGTGTTGAAGCTTATAAAAATGGAAAAAAATTAGGCACGATAGAAGGTCGTGATTTTAAATACGCCCTTTTTAAAATTTGGTTGGGTGAAGAGCCAGCTAGCGAAGGCATAAAAAATGGAATGCTAGGGTTACAATAATTTTGTAATTACTTATTTTTCATTCATTATAAAAATTCAGTAAATGAAGATAATCAGAATAGTACTTATTGTTGTATTAGTAAGCGGGGCAGCAAATGCCCAACAAGCTATTTTTGGCAAATGGAAGACAATCGACGATAATACCGGCGAGCCTAGGTCTATAGTCGAGATTTATAAAGCTGATAATAAAATATACGGTAAAATCAAACGAATATTAAAAGAGTCTGATAGAGATAAGGTATGCATCGAATGTAAAGGAGATAACTATAACAAACCTATCGAAGGAATGGTTATTATACGTGATCTTCAAAAAGATGGTAATGAATATGAGGATGGGACTATTTTGGATCCCGAGAACGGTAAAGTATACCGATGTAAACTTTGGGTTGACGAAGAAAACAAAAACATTCTTAACGTTCGAGGTTACATCGCTTTTCTGTATAGAACACAGCAATGGGTCAGAATATAATTGAATGACAACAATACCTTGAAGTTTTGCTCAGGTATCGCTCTCAGATTTTAAGTTTATAGCACGAAGATCTAGGATATAAGGCTCGCTTTTAGTTTCTAATACACTCAAAGAGTCAATCCCAAAACGTGGAATTCTCAATTAATCGATGCGATTAAGGCAAAGGTGTTGCTTTGCTTCGGTTTATATTTTTATTCAGTTCTTCATCGATTTGATAATTTTTCCAAACTAAACTTGTACTTTCGTTACAATATATTTTATAATTTTTCATTAGATAATTCGGGTTTAATTATTTCGAGGCTTGCTTCGGAAATAAAAATTAGTGACTAACAGATGCCTCATGCGCTTATCCTGAGATAGTTACTTTATATTTTGTTTAAAAATGCCATATTTTATAGATGTAATCCTTCCAATTCCACTTGATAAAGAGTTTACATATAGCATAAACAAAGATGAAGCCGGCTATATAAAACCGGGAATGCGAGTAGCTGTTCAATTTGGTAAGAGTAAGGTATATGCAGCCTTGGTAGTGAGCGTGCATCAAAACCCTCCTTTAGTATACGAAGCCAAAGATATCGAGCATATTCTTGATGAAACTCCAATAGTTACGGCTAATCAATTAAAGCTTTGGTCCTGGATTGCACAATATTACATGTGTACCAGAGGTGAAGTGATGCGTGCTGCCTTACCTAGCGCTTTCTTATTAGAAAGCGAATCTATTATCTTAAGAAATGAAAAAACAGAAATACAGGAGTCTACATTACAAGATGATGAATTTTTGATCTTCGAGGCACTACAATATCAAAGTTTACTTCGTATACAAGAAGTAATGACGATTATAGGAAGAAAAAATGTACTTCCGGTGATTAAGAGATTGATTGAAAAAGAGGTCGTATTCATAAAAGAAGAAATCTATGAACAATATAAACCGAAATTAACACGATACATCAAATTGCATCCTGACTTTCAGGAAGAAGAAGCATTACGCACACTCTTAGATGCAATGAGTCGGGCACCAAAGCAAAGAGAAGTACTATTGCAAATGTTTAGTTTACAAGCTCAACAGACGAAGCCTATCAAAATGGCGACGCTTGTCAAACGGTCAAACAGTTCATCATCTGTGGTGAAAGCTTTAATTGATAAAAAAATTCTTTCTGAATACATTATGCAAACTGATAGGGTGAGTTTTGAGGGAGAGGTTAGTTCGATCAAAGCGCTAAACACCTATCAGTCAAAAGCCCTTGAAGAAATCAAAACAATTTTTCTTGAAAAACAGGTTTGTTTATTACATGGGGTAACATCTTCTGGAAAAACAGAAGTTTACGTTCAGCTTATCCAAAATATGCTTCAAGAAGGTAAGCAAGTATTGTACTTACTTCCTGAAATTGCGTTAACTACACAGCTTATCTCGCGTTTGCAAGCATATTTTGGGGAGCAGCTTACCGTGTATCATTCTAAATATTCTATAAATGAAAGGGTAGAGGCATGGAATAATAGTAAAGATAACAAAAGGAAAGCGCAATTTGTAATCGGAGCAAGATCTGCTATTTTTCTTCCTTTTGTAAATTTAGGTCTCATCATTATCGACGAAGAGCATGAAAGTACATTTAAACAATATGATCCCGCACCACGATATCATGCAAGAGATACCGCTATCGTTTTGGCCAACTTGTTTTCTGCAAAAGTTCTTTTAGGATCTGCAACACCATCTTTAGAAACCTATTTTAATGCCAAAAAAGAGAAATACGGTGTAGTCCAACTTACACGAAGGTTTGGTGATGTATTAATGCCAGAAATTAATCTTATAGATCTAAAAACCAAATATAAAAAGAAGGAAATGACTGGTCATTTTAGCGATACCTTATTAGATAGCATTCGGGATGCGTTACGAGAGGGTGAGCAGGTTATTCTTTTTCAAAATAGACGTGGATATTCGCCGATTGTAGAATGTAATACCTGTGGGCACTCTCCACAATGTCCCAACTGTGATGTGAGTTTAACGTTTCATAATTTTAAAAATCAATTAAGATGTCATTACTGTGGTTATCATATTGCAATGTTGAAGCAGTGCATGGCATGTCATAGTACAGCACTATCGACAAAGGGTTTTGGTACCGAGCAAATAGAAAAGGAATTACAAGAGTTATTGCCCGAGCACACCATTGGCAGAATGGATCAGGATAGTACACGAGGAAAGCATGGGTATGAAAAAATAATCAATAGCTTTGAAAATGGAGATATCGATATTCTTGTGGGTACGCAGATGCTTTCTAAAGGATTAGATTTTAGAAATGTAAGCCTTGTAGGAATCATGAACGCAGATAGCTTGCTTAATTTTCCGGATTTTAGAGCACATGAGAGAAGTTTTCAATTAATGCAACAAGTGTCGGGTAGAGCCGGTAGAACTAAAAAAAGAGGAAAAGTGCTTATACAGACGTATAATCCCTATCATCAAATTCTTCAGCAAGTATCGGTTAACGATTTTATAGGCATGTATAAAGATCAAATAGAAGAACGGAAACTATATAAATATCCACCTTTCTATAAGCTCATCAAAATTACTGCTAAACATAAAGACTATACTAAAGTTAACGAAGCGATGAACTGGTTGGCTACCTCATTAACCAATATATTCTCAGATCATCTTTTAGGGCCAGAATTTCCTCCCATTCCTAGAATACGAAATCAATATCATAAAAACGTACTACTTAAAATTCCACAAGGGCAATCGTTGTCAAAGACGAAAATAGCCGTGCATAAAGTTATTAAGTCTTTTAAAAGTATTAAGGAGTTTTCGGGAGTACGAATACTAATTAATGTAGATTACTACTAATTATTTAGCGCTTCGATAAGAGAATGTTTTTTGTGTCTACTTAAAGGAATTTTTTCATCAGCAATTTCAATATTTCGACTATTGTAACGCTCTACTTTATCCAGGTTTACGATGTAAGACTTGTGAATTCTTAAAAATCGATCACTAGGCAACTGGGCTTCAAATGATTTCATAGTAGCCAACACAACGATAGGATCACCCTCTTCCATAATTAATTTAACATAATCACCCAAAGCTTCTACGTATTTTAATTGACTTAAGAAGATCTTTCGCTTTTTAAGATTACTTTTTACAAAAATATAATCATCGTCCTCTACAGGTACACCTTCGACACCTAGGCGCGACATACTTAATGCCTTATCTACTGCTGCGTTGAAGCGATCCTTTTTCAAAGGTTTTCTCAAATAATCAATAGCATCATAATCAAATGCTTTAAAAGCATATTTGGTTTTTCCCGTGACAAAAATGATGTGAGGTTTATTTTCCAGATCATCCAAAAGATCGAAACCTGTAAGTATAGGCATTTCGATATCGAGAAAGAGTAAATCCACTTTGGTATCTAATAAGCCATTCTTAGTCTCAATAGCATTATTCCATTCCGCCACCAGTTCTAAAGAAGAATGTTCATCGATTAGCTTTACTATAGCTAATCTCTGTAGACGAGAATCATCTACTACCGCGCATTTTAATTGAGGTTGTTCCACTTGCTTAGTGTTATATTTTCTAAATACAATATTAATGAATATATCTTATTCTCACAAACAATTCTTGTTTTTTGTCGATAAAAATAGTGTTTCGTCGAAGTGTAAATTGTGGCGGAAATGGGGTTCTTTTAAAGGTTTTTTACTCAATCGCTTACGTCTTAGCCTTTTTTAAAAATACATTATCCGTCAATTCCAATGCTTCGACCAGAAGAAAAAGTGTATCAAGCCCTTCGAAAAGCAAAATATGACTTAGGATTTTGGATCCGAAACGCTATTCTCGATATCCCCAATCAAGTTGAGGATAGGCTAATTTTTCTTCATGTTATCTTGAGCGGAATCTAGAAGTTATTACGAAAAACCATGCGAATTGACGTTTTTCTTTACTATTTCTGTCATAATGCAGAACTAATATAAAACATTTTTGAGTTCTCGTCTCTTTTGCCTGCTTATTGGGATGACTTCATTTTTTATTTCTAAATATCTTGTGGTAAAACGTTCTATTTTTTCCAGATTCACGATAAAGGATCTGTGTATTCTAAAAAATTGTTGTTCGGGCAATAGTGATTCCAGATATGTCATCGTTCCGGCTACAATTAACGGACTGTCTTTTTCGAAATGAATTTTTGCAAAATCGCCCATTGCAGACACATATAAGATGTCTTGTAAATATACTTTGTATTGTTTTACACCACTTTTTATAAATATAGATGGAGCACTTTTTTCAGTTTCTATGTTTGTATTGTGGAAATGTAATTTTAAAAGTTTATCTATGGCTATAGAGAAACGATTCGATTTTAGAGGCTTTTTTAAAAAATCGACAGCTTGATAATCAAAAGCTTTTTGCGCATATTTTGATTTTCCGGTTACAATAATAACATGAGGTTGGCATTCTAAGTTATCCAGTAGGTGAAAACCATTTAAGATGGGCATTTCAATATCCAAAAATAGCACATCGATTTCTATGTCGAGTAACCCATTTTTGGCTTCAATGGCATTGTTCCATGCGCCAATAAGTTCTAAATTAGGATGTTTTTTTATTAAATTAATGACGGTACGGCGTTGCAATTGAGAGTCTTCGACTACACCACATTTGATTAGGGGCTTTTTCATTGTATTGGTTTTAATGCTATGCAATAGTACTAATAATTTCTATAAATGTAAGTATATTCTTCTAAAATATCGATAGAATGTGTTTTATGTCGATAAATAGTGTTTTATATCTATAATTACTGTTTTATATCGATTATTTCATTAATACATTCTTTTAGTTTTTCTCGCAACTTTTTAAGAGTAACCCTATTGAATAATCCAAAAAATAGTACTATTTTTGCACCCAATTTTAATTAAAACATATATTTTATGAATCATTATGAAACTGTTTTCATCTTGAATCCCGTTTTATCTGATGACCAGATAAAGGAAACAGTTAAGAAATACGAAGACATTCTTGTTTCTAACGGTGCCAAGATGATTTCTAAAGAGGATTGGGGGCTAAAGAAGCTTGCTTACGCTATCCAACACAAGAAAAGTGGCTTTTATCACTTATTTGAATTTCAGGTTCCGGGTGAGGCTATCAGTCCTTTGGAAGTAGAGTTTAGACGTGATGAGCGTGTTATGCGTTATCTTACTGTGCGTTTGGATAAACATGCTATTGCCTGGGCAGAAAAAAGAAGAAATAGAAACAAACAAAAAGCTTAAGAAATGTCATCTATAGAACAACAAGCAAAAGGTAAAAAAGACGGAGAGATTAGATATCTTACTCCTCTTAATATAGATACTACCAAAAATAAAAAGTACTGTCGTTTCAAAAAGTCTGGTATTAAGTATATAGATTACAAAGATCCAGATTTTTTAATGGCATTTGTAAACGAACAAGGTAAATTGTTACCTCGACGTTTAACAGGAACTTCATTAAAGTATCAACGTAAAGTTAGTGTAGCCGTAAAAAGAGCTAGACACTTGGCTTTAATGCCATATGTTGGTGATTTATTAAAATAAAACTCGTCGTAACATTATGGAACTTATATTAAAGAAAGACGTTGAAAATCTAGGATTTGCAGACGATGTAGTAGAGGTGAAAAATGGTTACGGTCGTAACTATCTTATACCTAATGGTTTTGCTGTGTTGGCAACTCCTTCGACAAAAAAGGTATTAGCAGAAACGCTTAAACAGCGTTCTTTTAAAGAGAAGAAAGCTATTGAAGATGCTCAAAAAATAGCCAAAAAGCTTAGCAATCTAGATATCAAAATAGCTGCCAAAGTTGGAACAGGAGACAAATTATTTGGTTCTGTTTCTAGTGCAGATGTATCTGAGGCTTTTGCAAAAGAGGGTGTGGATATAGAAAAGAAGTTTATCTCAGTTCCTGGAGGTACTATCAAGCGCCTGGGACAATATGAAGCGTCTGTTCGTTTACACAGAGAGGTTGTCGAGGCCGTTGCCTTTGAGATCGTAGCACAGGGAAAATAGACCCGTTAATAACTGCTTTATAACATTAAGAAAAATCGCTCTACTGAGCGATTTTTTTATTTTAATTTTACATTAAATTAACATATTACGATTTCAAAATTTTAGTAATGAAAAAACTTATACTTTTACTATTTATCATATCGATAGGATATGGATCTCATGCCCAAATTACAACAGCTAATATTTCTGGGATTGTTTACGATTCTACAAATCAATTGTTGCCAGGAGCTAATGTAAGCGCTGTACACACACCTACAGGTACAACTTATGGTGGAGTGACAGATTTTGATGGGCGTTTTAATCTAAATAACCTTAGAGTTGGTGGACCCTATAGAATAACTATTAGCTACGTAGGATTTAAAAAACAACTAATCGATGATATTTTCCTTCAATTAGGAGAGACCTTTAATTTGGATGTGATCCTGGTTGAAGATGATAATCAATTAGAAGAGGTAATAATAACATCAAATAAAAACTCAACTTTTAGTAGTGAGCGTACTGGAGCCGAAACAAATGTAGGGCGAAGAGAATTAACAACATTGCCTACTATTTCTAGATCCGCACAAGATTTTACTCGATTAGAACCAACCGCGAGCGGCAATTCTTTTGGAGGTAGAAATGATCAGTTTAACAACTTTAGCCTTGATGGTGCCGTTTTTAATAATCCTTTTGGGCTGGATGCTGCTACTCCCGGGGGTCAAACAGACGCACAACCTATTTCTCTAGATGCCATAGAACAAATCCAGGTATTAACAGCACCTTATGATGTAACTCTGGCAGGTTTTACAGGCGCTTCAATAAATGCAGTAACCAAAAGTGGAACCAATAATTTTTCGGGTACCGCATATGGATTTTTCAGAAATGAAGACCTAACAGGTGGTAAAATAAAAGGGGATGATGTGTTTAAATCTGATCTTGAACAAACGCAATACGGTTTCAGCTTTGGCGGACCTATTATCAAAAATAAAGTGTTCTTTTTTGTAAATGCTGAAAGAGATCAGCGAACAGACTTAGGAACACCCTGGCTTCCTAATACAGGTAGCGGAGCTATAAATGAATCTAGAGTATTAGAATCTGATATGATTGCTGTAAGTAATGCCTTGGCAAATTTAGGATATGAAACAGGTCCCTACCAAGGGTTTACTCTGGATGCAGCATCTACAAAAGGTATTTTTAAGTTAGATTGGAATATTAATGATAAACACAGGGCTGCTATTATTTACAACTTTTTACGAGCTTCAAAAGAGAAGCCGGCCAATCCCACTGCAATTACGCCCAGGGGGCCAAGCGCTGCCACACTACAATTTAGAAATTCGGGTTACGAAATAAATAATAATATCAATTCTTTTCAATTAGAGATCAATTCTAATTTTTCTAGCAAATTTGCAAACAAGTTTCAAGCTGGATATACGCACTTTGATGATTTTAGGAATCCATTTTCATCTCCTGCACCAGTAATTACGATTCAAGACGAAGCATCGGGTTCTAATTACATTATTGCAGGTCACGAGCCTTTCTCTATTAATAATAAGCTCGATCAAAAAGTGATTCAGGCAACGAATAATCTGAATGTTTTTCTAGGAAATCATACGCTCACTGCAGGGGTTTCTTTCGAAATGTTTTCGTTTAAAAACTCTTTCAATTTGGCCGCTTATGATAATTTCGGAGCTGCTGCCTATAGGGGAACCTTTTTAGGAGGAGAATACCCTTCTGTAGCAGATTTTTTAGCCGACGCCGCAAATCCTAACGGGGTTCTTGCTACGAATCTAGCGTTTGCGCAAGATGTATTTGCCACTAGGAATGCTCTAGGTGATGGGGTTGATGGGGGATGGAGACTTGCAGAGCTAAAGGTTGGGCAGTTGGCTTTTTATCTTCAGGATGAATGGAATATTAATAAACGACTGAAAATAAGTTATGGTCTTCGAGTTGATAAACCTTTATATTTTAATACCGATGAATTGATTCAGGACTATATCGATACCGACAATGGAGCAACTAGAAACCTTGAAACTGTATATTTTAATCCAGATACCGATGAAGAAGTTACACTAGATTCTACTATCTTACCTACAGATAGAGTATTGTTATCTCCACGTTTAGGGTTTAATTATGATGTTTTTGATAATAAAACGCTTCAAATACGTGGTGGAACAGGAATTTTTACAGGTCGGTTGCCTTTTGTATGGTTAGGGAACCAGGTAAGTGGTGCAGACGACGCATTTTTCCAACTGGTAGATCCTGATTTTCAATTTCCGCAGGTGTTTAGATCAAGTCTCGGGATAGATTACAAATTACCCAATGGTATCATTTTAACAGGTGATTTTGCATATACCAATGATATTAATGCTGTGCATGTTCAAAACTGGGGTATTCGTAGACCTACCGAAACACTACAGGGAGTAGATAACCGACCAATTTATGGAGCCAATGATAGGGGAGAGAATAATGCATACGTATTAACCAATTCTAACCAGGGACGAGTGATTAATGCCTCTTTCAAGGCTGCTAAAAGGTTTTCAAATAATTTATATGCGAGTATAGCCTATAGCTATTTAGATGCCAAAGATGTAAATTCAATTGAAGCCGAAATTACCGGCGATGCTTTTAACGGTAATCCGGCTTTAGGTAATGTAAATAATGATGTATTGGCTAACTCAAAATATGGTGATAATCATAGAATAATCGCCGTAGCTTCAAAAAAATGGACATACGGTAATGAAAAGTATGCTACCACGATCTCTGGATTTGCAGAATTTGCACAAGGAGGGCGTTTTAATTATATATACGCCGGAGATATTAATAACGACGGAGCTTTACCTTTCCCAGGTGCAGGCGGGTCTAATGTTAATGATTTAATTTATATTCCTACAGCTTCTGAAATTGAGTTAATGAACTTTAGTGAGGCAGGGCAGGCAGAAGCTTTTGAGGCCTACATTCAGCAAGATGATTATCTCAGAGAAAACAGAGGTCGTTATGCAGAAAGATATGGAGCGATTGCACCGTGGAGAAGCCGGGTAGATGTCAAAGTACTACAAGATTTTAATTTCAATATTAATGATAAAACAAATACGATACAATTAAGTATTGATGTTTTAAATATTGGAAATTTAATTAATTCTGACTGGGGATTAGTACAACAACCTAATAATGCTCAGGTGCTTGGTGTTAGTGTAGATCCTAATACAAATGTTCCAACCTATACTTTTGACGAAGGCGTTACAGAAACTTTTGGTGTAGATGCGAGCTTACAATCCAGATGGCAAATGCAATTTGGATTACGATATATATTCAATTAGGTATAATACCAAAGTCGTGTCATGCTAAATTTATTGGCACCGCCAAAGGGTATAATACCCCGAGGTAGTTTACTTTAGCATCTCATTAAGGTTTAGTTTTTGACACTATGCGAATCGAGACTCTGAAACAAACCTGTGCTGAATACTAAAACGAGTTCAGCACAGGCTCGTTTCAGCTTCTCATCTCAATGTACTGAAAATAAGCTTAATGAGATCCTGAAATGAATTCAGGATGACTTCTCAGTTAAATTTTAGGTATACTAACGAACAATCAATTTTATGTATACTAAACTACTCAATACCAAATACTTCTCAACTCAGTATTTATGATTATTTTTGCATCAATTTTACTATTATTTAAATCTGTCAGAATTGAAATATCAAAGACTAACCAAAGAACAATTAGAAGAACTTCATCCTGAGTTTATCAAATTTTTGGCTACTCAATCCATAACTGCAGAGGAATGGAATACTATCAAAATGGATACACCTAGTGTAGCAGAAGAAGAAATCGATGTTTTTAGTGATTTGGTGTGGGAAAAAGTGTTAACCAATGCTAGGTATCTGGAGCATTTTTCAAAGGATCAGATTCATTTATTTGAGCTTAAGGATGATGTTATGCAATTGATCGCTGTAAAAGTAGAAAATGAAACCATTGACATAACTACTACCAAAGGTTATCAATGGTTACAAGATAATTTACTTAACGACGATGTCGTCTTCTACAATGCTTCCAAATCGTATGGAGATGATAAACATCTTGATATATTCAAATTGATTCAGCAAGGGGCAAATATTACCAAAGGAGATTTGTATCAATACTTTAGTAAACTAACAAAATCGTAGTTGCTTTCTTTCAAAACAAAAGGTAATTTTTATTTGTGTAAAAGAATATCATTTCATTTAATATATTTGCTGCGATTTTTAGACCTTTTTAGTTCTAAATACTAGATTATAAATAGCTCCAAATGTTTTGTATATCAAATAAACCGTATGTTAAGAAGGACCTTTATGTAATTGGTTTGATGTTCTTTTGGATATTCATGTGTTTTTCTCAAAATCAATCTTCTACCATTGATGCGGGACGAGTGGAGCGACCCATGAAAATTGAAGAATATAGTGGTATCGCCAACTATAATTATATACTTAAGGATAGAGATACATTACTAAATGGAATTTTTCAGCTCAAAAAAGATATTAATACATCTAATTTGAATGAAAAGGAAAAACGCTTCTTTTCTTTTATAGGGGCTTTCAGCAATAATGTACCCGTCAAAAATTGGCAATTTACGTTCGGAGAGTTCAAACCTAACACAAAATCTAGTGTAGTTGATTATAAGTACGTGATAGAACTTAACGGATTGAAAGAGCTGGTTAAAGGTAGATTTGACAGCGGCAAACCTCAAGGACTCTGGTCGGTACGTAGTGATAGTATTAAAGACTCTGATGTAATTTCAACTTTGTTTCTTAGTGAAGTAGAACTTAATGATGGTATTCCGCAAAAGAACCTTCGCATAAAAACACCAAAGGTTTCATTGGTTGGTAGGTTTTTAAGAAATGGATATGCCCATGATCAATGGTCTTTGTTTCCAAAAGAAGGTATCGATGATGCTGAACATTGGTATTTTGATCACGGAAAACTCGATCTGGTCGAGGTGATCCGCAACGGTCAAAAAACCGATATACCTATTTTCAAGAATATCGAGAAAGATTTGGTTACAGTCCACATGGATGACAGGTATATCGATATTTTAAAACTTTCTCAGGTTCATTATAATCAAAACCAATTTCTTACAGAAGGAATAGGAGCATTACTCTTACAAAATGATGGATATTATGATCGTATAGAGCGCATTCTATCGAACTTAGGTGAATCTGTAAAAATTACACTATCCAAAGTTAAAGTTCCGTATTATCCATTAACGTCTTTAGAAAAAGAGGCTTTGGATCAAATTACGACTACAATACTACATTGTAAGCAAATTACCACTTCGATTTTAGATAATACGCAATTGAATATATCAAAATTATCAAACCCCGTAATGGCTAATTTGTTTAATGATACAGAACAAATTTTGCAAAAATACATAGTGCCTCTTGATAATTTAGTTTACTATCATAAACACGATCTTCTTCATCACAAACAAAGAAATCAATTAATAACCTATCTTTTTCCCAAAGGTGTACCTTCTATAACACCATCGGTTCAAAGTTTTGAAGAATTCTTAACCCCTTTAGTATCAAAAGATGAGTATTTAATGTTAGATGGAACAGATATTTCCAAATTGACTCAGCTTACTACTGCTATTAAACACCTATTAGATGCTTTTGATGCTTCTTTAGAAAAAAGAATTTCAAAGGTAAAAAGGCAGGAAAAGATTTTAGAAGAAGAAGAGAAACTTATTGAAAAGGCCAAAAAACTGTCTGATACGATCAATTCTTTAAAAACAACACTGCCATCGCAAAGCAAAGAAGCTTTAGTTGGTCTAAATAACTATATCAATAAAATTTTAAGTGACTATTCAAATCAAAACCAGAGTCAAGGAAAGATTGGTCTGGTTAAAAATTTGAATTCTTGTTTTTCAGATATAGAGCATCTGATTTTGCGAATTGCAGAACTTCCAGAGCAAAGAAAAACTATAGAAAAACTCTATACCGAGCCGATGTGGAATCCTTTTACGTCAACCACAATGAATGAGATTGTTAAGAAAAGAATTTATGATGCTTATGATAAAATCCTGCTTCCATATCTATTAACAGAAATTGGTAAGCAACCCCATTGTGATACTTTTGTTGATCAACACCAAATTTTTGAAGACATTTTTGTCAAACTGAAAGCTTTACGAAAGGAAGATACATATAAGTTAGAGCGAAAACTTAGAAGGGTAAAAAATCCAAAAACCGTAATGAATCTTTTGGGTGTAACCTATAAAGCAGTAGAAGATAAATGAGTAGGAGTAGGTTACATTGTTTTATAATTAAGAGCTTATTAGGGGCTTTTATTTTTCCTATATTTTTAATTGCGCAAGAAGAACCAGAGGTTTTACCAGAGACTTCGCAATTTAAAGACCCGGTAACAAGATATTGGCTTAATACGTATGGCAATATTAGAATCTCAAAACGACTTTTTTGGGTAGCTCAAACGCATTTCAGATTTGAAGAAACCGAAGACACCCCGTTCATAGGGCAAATTGGTCAAATTTACAATCGTCATGCTATAGGGTATATTTATTCGAAATCATTTAACATGAGCTTAGGAGGGGTGTTACGTCTCAATTTTAATACCGACTCTAATTCGAATGATCGAAACTTGGTGCCAGAATGGCGAATATGGCATCAATATCAATTTGCAATGCCTGTTTTAAGTGCAATGATCTATCACCGAATTCGTATTGAACATCGTTGGACTCAAGGTTTTGCAGAAAATAGTAGCTATATTTACAGAAATCGATATCGATACATGTTTCGGATGAAAATTCCGTTAAATCAACCTAAATTGAAACCTAAAACGTTATATATTTCGCCAGAAGCAGAGCTTATTATGCAAAGTGGTAAAGCTGTAGTGGCGAGTCCTATGGAAGATTTGCGACTTAATACGACTTTGGGATATATCATCACTCCCAGATTAACTGTCGCTGCAGGATTGATGTATTCTCAAGGCCAGACATTAGACAATGGTGGGATTTATAAGCAAAACTGGACGATTAGGACACATCTATATTTCGCTCCAGACTTTAGAAAGGTAAAGAACAAATTACCCTCTATCCATTTAAACGATTAATTATATTGGCATGACAAAGAAACGTAAAAAATACCCTATATATCTGCTGCTGATAACCTTATCAGTAATCGCTGCTTTTTTTATATTTAGAACAGGGTATTTATTAAAAAGAGTGAAAGAATTAGAACTTGTAGAAGAAAAGCATCAACAATTTGAAGAAAATTATCAAAAATTAGGAAAAGTGGATAGCTTACTGTCAAAAGGTTCGTATCAAGAAGCACTTTCAGCATATAAGAATATCAAGAATTATATCGCTCCAGAAGATAATTTTGTCATAAATGGTCGCATTCAATTTACAGAGGAGCTCATAAAAATGAAGGATAGAATCAAGCTGAAGTATCAAGAATTCGATTCTATTTTTGACAGTCAAACGAGTTTAACTTCCTCTCAAGAAAATTTGCGAGGTGCTAACAGTTATGATTCCTTAAATTTTGCGCTAGAAAAAACTAAAATTCAACTGAACAATATTAAAAATCAGCTTCGTGAAAAATCTTTTGGAGAGTATTTAACATTTAAAAGCAAAAAGGGAAACTCTCTGTATTACGTAGGAGAGGTAAAAGATGGAAAGGCTAATGGATTTGGTATCGCCATACTTGATACTGGTAGTCGTTATGAGGGGGAATGGAAAAATAATTTGCGACATGGTAAGGGTAGTTTTTTTTGGATCGATGGTCAACGCTATGAGGGAGAATATGTAGATGATTTGAGAGAAGGTCAAGGAACATATTACTGGCCAAATGGCGAGAAATATACCGGACAGTGGAAAAATGATATGCGCAGTGGATCCGGAAGATTTTTTAATAAGGAAGGTGATATGACAACAGGGTTTTGGAAAGAGGACAAGCTGGTAGAACAGCTAAAATAGGAATTATAAACTTCTTCTTTGTCTAGGTAAATGTATAAATAATTGATCATTCATATCGTAATGATGCTATAGGATCTTGCTTGGCTGCTTTCACTGCAGGATATACCCCTGATACTACCGCTGTAAGAAAAGAGGTAACCACGGCTGCAAAAATAGCTAGCCAAGGAGTGCTGAATTCAAAACTTAAAATTGATGCTGCAAGAGCACCAACCGCAATACCAAGCACAATACCAATAATTCCGCCAAATTGACCAATAATAACGGTCTCCAGAAAGAATTGACCAGAAATGGTATGTTTTTTTGCACCAAGAGCTTTTCTAACTCCAATTTCTCTGGTGCGCTCTGTAACTGAAACGAGCATGATATTCATAAGCGCTATAGACGATCCAAAAATGGTAATTATACTGATGATCCAGGCGGCATAATATAAATAAGACGTTATACTAGATATACGATTTAGAAGATCATCGCTACGTTCAAGTCCAAAATTATTCTCTTCTATGGGGTTTAGTCTTCGTATATTTCTAAATGTTACAATGGCTTCGTCTTGAGCACCTTCCAAAAACTGTTTATCATCTACCTTAATGCTAATATTATAATTAATATTAGGTAGCGTAAAAATAGACCTGGCAACCTGTAAAGGGATAAGTACTTTCAAATCTTGATTATTTCTAAAGGTCGCTCCTTTGCTTTCTAGTAGTCCGATAATTTTAAATTTAACTCCGCGAATACTTATGGTTTGTCCTATCGGACGTATATTCTTAAAAAGGTTTTTCGTAAAATCGGATCCTATCAAACATACATGATTATTATTTTCAATATCAAAAAAAGTAAAATTTCTTCCTTGATCGATTTCAGTTCCGGTATTTTCAAGATAATTTTGATTTACACCTAGAACTGTAACTTCTGGATCGGTTTTTTCATTTTCATAGGTTACTTCAGCGTTACGTGTTCCTGTAAAATAAATTGAAGTCTTTGTAAAAGGATATGCATAACGTTCATTAAAAGCTCTTACGTTTTGATAACTAATAATTGGATTGATTAGCTTTCGTTCCCTATTATTTCTGGTAGTAAACTCATAGCGTTGAATAGTAAAGGTATTGGCTCCCATAGCAGCAAAATCCCCTGTTATCGTTTTTTCTAATGCTCCTAAAAAAGTTAGAATCCCTACCAGAGCAGTAATACCAATAGCAATAATAAGAACAGTAAGCACGGTTCGTAAAACCTGACCTTTTATCGCATCTAATGCTATACGTATATTTTCCTTAAAAAGTGAAAACATGAGAGTTTTCTTTGTTTGATTGTATAATACCACTTCCACTTTAAAATTGCTCTAATAAAAAGCAGAACTGGTATAGTAAGACGCTTTATAGTTTCTAAAGTTACTTAAAATTCGATATTTTTTTGGGGGCTCGAAATGTCTTTGTACTTTTTTTAGGATATTTGCAGCCTTATTGGTTTTGAATTTCAACTTAAAGGTTCATTGTATATATAGCCTGTCACGTCCTGAAATTGAAAAACCTAAACCTATAAATTTTTTAAAATGGCACAAAAACCATCATTGCCTAAAGGAACCCGAGATTTTTCGCCTGTAGAAGTAGCAAAAAGAAATTACATAATTGATACTATAAAAGAACAATTTGAGTTATTTGGTTTTCGTCCTATCGAAACACCAAGTTTTGAAAATAGTGAAACATTGCTGGGGAAATATGGTGAGGAAGGAGATCGACTCATATTTAAAATATTAAATAGTGGCGACTACTTAAAAAAGGTAGATGATGTAGTATTTAATAGTAAAGATAGTGCAAAAATAACCCATAAGATTAGTGAAAAAGCGCTTCGTTACGATTTGACCGTTCCCTTTGCAAGATATGTAGTGCAGCATCAAAATGATATAGTTTTTCCTTTTAAACGATATCAAATTCAACCGGTATGGAGGGCAGATCGACCTCAAAAGGGGAGGTTTAGAGAGTTTTATCAATGCGATGCAGATGTTGTTGGAAGTACTTCCTTGTGGCAAGAGGTAGATTTTGTGCATTTGTACGATCGAGTATTTACCAAACTTCAGCTTCCTGGTGTAACTGTTAAAATCAATAATCGTAAAATATTATCCGGAATTGCCGAAGTAATAGGGGCAAAAGATCAACTTATTGATTTTACGGTTGCTCTCGACAAGCTTGATAAAATTGGAGAAGCAGGAGTAAAAAAAGAAATGCTTGAAAAAGGAATCGCCAAATCTGCCCTAGAACGAGTACAGCCGCTTTTTAATTTTAAAGGAACAACATCAGAAAAAATAGAAAGCTTAAAAACCCTGCTGAACTCCTCTGAAGAAGGAATGCGTGGTGTAGAGGAATTAGAATTTGTAATTCATTCTATAGAAAAGATGCCTTTACAAACTGTTTCTCTTGATTTAGATGTTACGCTGGCAAGAGGGCTAAATTATTACACAGGAGCTATTTATGAAGTAGCTGCTCCAAAAAAGGTAAGCATTGGTTCTATAGGTGGCGGTGGTCGATATGATGATTTGACCAGTATTTTCGGGTTAAATAATGTTAGCGGTATAGGGATTTCTTTTGGATTAGATAGAATTTATCTTGTACTAGAAGAACTTGATCTTTTTCCAAAAACGGTAGCCCTTCAAACCAAAGCCCTATTTATAAATTTTGGTGAAAAGGAAGCAATGTATGCTCTTACAGCTATAAATAGACTAAGGGATGAAAGCATTGTAGCAGAATTATACCCCGACCAGGCCAAAATGAAAAAACAAATGGGATATGCCGATAAAAGGGGTATCGAATTTGTCGTTATGGTAGGTACTTCAGAAATTGATAAAAATACATTCACTGTAAAAAATATGAGGGATGGAGAACAAAAAGAAATGGATTTTGAAGAATTAAAAGTGGTATTACGATAATATTTTAGTAAATTAAGGCAAAAAAAGCACACATCATCAAAATAGGTAATTGATAACAATTAGTTTTTTGAAAATTGAAATTATGATAAAGAACATCGGTATTCCTTTTTTAAGTACAGTAGTACTTCTTTTATTTTTTTCGTGTAAAAAAGATCCTAAAGCTACAAATTTTGAGGCCGTAGAATATCCTGTGGATTCAACCTATGTTGAGGGAGAAAATAAGGGAGTGGTTATTAAAAATGCATCAACTAAAAAGAAAAAGAAGTCGTACACAAAAAAGAAAAAGAAAAATAATACCAAAAGAAAAACGGCAAAAGATGATGCAGTAATACGTATTCCCGGAACGTTTGAAAGAACGAGTAATAGTTATGCAAAAAAGTATATTAAAGATTACGAACGATATGTTGCCAATTACAAAAAAGCAGTAGAGGCCAATGATATGGACTCTTTTTTAAAGCTAAGTAATGCAAGTAGTGATCTCTCTAGGCAATATAACCGTTTGATGAGCATTCTTCCCGGTGAAGAAATCGAAAAGCTAAGTCAATATATGGAAGTTAAATCCAAACAAATCAATGCTCTTTCTGCCAAAATGTAATTTAGGATAGTAAAAAGTAAAGAAGTGTTTGACGAATAAAGTAAACTGCTGCTTAGTAAGTTTATGAGGCATTCGTTAGACACATTTTAAGTTTTTCGGCATATCCTGGGGTAGTAAATTCTTTTGATAGTACTAATAAAAAAAGGTTGCATTTAGCAACCCTTTTTTTGTCTAACATATATTATTTTTACCGTAGCGAGGGGGGGGCACGATCCCCCGACCTCTGGGTTATGAATCCAACGCTCTAACCAGCTGAGCTACCTCGCCAAATAGATGCTACATTAATAATAAATGCGGGTGCAAATATAAAAACAAAATACAATGGCACAAACAATAAAGTAGAATTAATTTTTTTTTCAATGTCCTTTTAAAGTCGACAATTAATCTATATATTGGCTTATCAACAATTAATAATATGTCTGAAAAAACAAAATATGAACTTGAATTTGTGGTACAATCATCACCACAACTATTATATCAATATATTTCTACACCTTCTGGACTTTCAGAGTGGTTTGCAGATAACGTAAATTCAAGAGGAGAACTCTTTACATTTATCTGGGATGATTCTGAAGAGGAAGCAAAACTATTGAGTAAGAAAAGTGGTGAGCGTATCAAATTTAGATGGGTTGAAGATGAGGAGGAAGGAAATGATTATTTTTTTGAAATGCGTATTCAAGTAGATGAAATCACCAAAGATGTATCGCTTATGGTAACAGACTATTCTGATGATGACGAGATAGACGAGAATAAAATGCTTTGGGATAATATGATAAGCAATCTTAAACATGTACTAGGTTCGGCGTAAATTCTTCTTTTAAATTTTAATTTTATTTCCTGTAAGCGCTTTTTTACAGGTATTTTTTATGATTAATAGTAACGGAATACTACTAGAAAACGACAAAGCACACTTTCATATAGATAATCGCGGATATGCTTATGGAGATGCCTTATTCGAAACGATTAGAGTTAATGCGAAGCAAATTTTATTTTGGGAAGATCATTATTTTAGGCTAATGGCCTCAATGCGCATTTTGAGAATGGAAATTCCCATGCAATTTACGCCAGAATTTTTGGAGCAAGAAATTTTGAATCTTATCGAAAGAAACCATCTTTCTGATGCTTCGGTTCGCGTGAAACTTATGGTGCATAGAGTTGCAAAAGGATTGTATACACCTACCTCTAACGAGGTAGCATATGCCATTACTGCATCACACTTACCATCTAATTTTTATACGATAAATGACACTCCTTACGAAGTATCACTTTTTAAAGATCATTATATTGCTGCCGATTTGATTTCTACCTTAAAAACAAACAATAAGGTGGTCAATGTTTTGGCGGGTATTTTTGCAAAGGAAAATGGTTTTGATAATTGTTTATTAATGAACGCTAATAAAATGATTATTGAAGCATTAAACGGTAATTTATTCTTGGTAAAAGGAAAGGTGATAAAAACACCACCAATCTCAGATGGTTGTCTTAAAGGTGTATTGAGAACTCAGCTTTTAAGAATTTTAAAAAATATATCTGAATATGAAGTACAAGAAGCTTCTATTTCTCCTTTCGAATTACAAAAAGCCGACGAATTATTTATTACCAACGTGATTCAGGGAATTCAACCCATTCATAAGTTTAGAAAGAAAGAATATAACAATGCCACTAGCAAAAGAGTATTGGGAATTTTAAATACAAAAGTCAGATTAGGAAACTAATTGTAAGTAGGATTTTCAGGGGCATTCGACCAAAGTACATAGTCTCCACCAAGTTCAATCATTTTTTCTTTCCAAAAGGTATCATAGGATTTTCCGAAAATATTCTTTTTGTAATTATTTTCAACGATCACCCACGAATTTGCTTCAAGTTCTTGATTAAGTTGTTTTGAATCCCAGCCAGAATAGCCCAGAAAAAAACGAATTTCATTAGGGGTTATCTTCTTTTGAGATATAAGTTCAGAGACGACTGTAAAATCCCCACCCCAATAAATACCTCCTGAAATTTCAACGCTATTCGGAATTAAATCAGGAACCTTATGAATAAAATATAAATTATCCTGTTCTACAGGTCCGCCATTATATATCTTAAACTCTGATGTAATTTCTGGAACGAGATCGGCTAAAAAATAATCTAATGGTTTGTTCATAATAAAACCAATAGATCCTTGTTCGCTATGGTCGGCAAGTAAAACGACAGAGCGATTAAAAGATACATCACCAATTATAGAAGGCTCAGCAATCAACAAATGTCCTTTAGAGGGTTGAAGTGAAATCATGTAATGGTTTTGATTGGCACCGCCAAAGAGTATACCACCCTAAGGTTTGCCTCGAAATTGAAAAACTGTTTTCAACGAATGCCTCGTGGACTGGCCCCGAGGTAATTTACTAATTTAAATCTAATTAAATATTTCTAATAATCAAAGAAGTCATGTTTTTTTTGTGTTAAAACCATAAAAAAAGCTCCTGAAACCAGGAGCTTGTACTTTAATATCGAAACGAACTGATTAGTTTACCGAACTAGATAAATCTGCACCAGCCTTAAACTTAACAACGTTTTTCGCAGCGATTTTGATAGTTTTCCCAGTTTGAGGGTTTCTACCTTCTCTTGCAGCTCTTTTAGAAACTGACCAAGATCCAAATCCGACTAAAGAAACACGATTACCTTTTTTTAGAGCTCCTTCTACGTTTCCTAAGAAAGATTCTAAAGCTTTTTTAGCCGCTGCTTTAGTGATTCCAGCGTCAGCTGCCATTGCATCGATTAATTCTGTTTTGTTCATAATTCTGTTTTTAAATTAATTGTTGGTTAAACCAATCTTTTTGTTAAACGCTTTACAAATTTATACGGATTTATCATTCATGCAAGGATTAGCCCAGTAAATACAAGGATTTGTTGATAACTCAGGGCGATTGTTAATAAACAAAGGTGATTTCAATAGAATTTCAAATATCTTGTCCTCGAACCGAACAAAGGTAAACTCTTCGACACCAAAACATTCCGATTTTAGAAGTGATATAACTGTGTTTTTTAAGTTCAAAGTTTTAGACATAATAGTAAAACTACTTATTGATTTGCTATAATTTTTACTTAACAATCGAGATGTAACCCTCATTATGTAATTCTATGCGTCATCCGGGTTTAAACATTCTAAAGGCTTACCCCCAAGATAGTTTATTTCATTTTGGCATCACTAAAAAAAGTATATCCATTGAGTAGGGCTTTGCTTTCCATGGCTTTTTTCCCTGGTAATTGAATTTTTTTAACGTTTAGAAATCCATCAGCAGTAGCCACTTTGATTACTGAATTTTCTATGATTATTTTTCCTGTATCAAAAGTGTGTGTTTCATATAACGGTGTAGCCTCGTAAATTTTTACAGCTTGACTTGTGCCATTATTACACATTTCTGACCAGGCTCCGGGATAAGGGCTTAAGCCTCTGATCAGATTATGTATGGTAGATAGCTTCTGATTCCAGTCGATCTTTGTATTATCCCGGTTTAATTTTGGGGCAGTTTTAAAGGTATCCTCCTTCGATTGTGGTAGTACTACAAGATCATCATTTTTGATTCTTTCAAGAGTTTGTACTACCAATTGTGCTCCTTCTTTCATTAATACATCATGTAAATGCCCTGCATTGTCATTTTTACCGATAGTTACCTTTTCCTGTAAAATGATATGACCTGTATCGATTTTTTCATCTATAAAAAAAGTGGTAACCCCTGTCTCTTTTTCTCCATTGATGATTGCCCAGTTAATAGGTGCAGCGCCTCGGTAATCCGGAAGTAGAGAAGCATGTAAGTTAAATGTGCCATATGCTGGCAACCCCCACACTATTTTAGGAAGCATTCTAAAGGCAACAACTACATTTAGAGTGGGTTCTAGAGCTTTTAATTCTTCTATAAATTTTTCGTTTTTTAGATTAGTGGGCTGAAGAATTTTTAAACCTTTTGATAACGCATATTCTTTGACTGCAGAGGCTTTTAGTTTTCTACCTCTACCCGCTGGCCTATCTGGAGCGGTTATTACACCTACGACATTGTATTGATTTTCTAAGATAACCTTTAAGGTTTCTACAGCAAAATCAGGCGTACCCATAAATACAATTCTTAAATCTTTCATACGTTTAAATCTTTTTAATTGTTTGAAAACGGAATAATTAAAAATTGAGAACGTATGTAACTGCTACGCTCTCACATTAAAAATTTTAGACATTCCCTTTTGCAAATTAATTTTTAAAATTTATTACTATTCGTTTCATCTGTTTAAAATTTTAAACGAATATCCGTAATTTAACCTAAACGGTTTGCGTCAAGCTGAACTCGTTTCATCTTCTTATCTCAATGTACTGAAAATAAACTTCATGAGATCCTGAAATGAATTCAGGATGATTTCTCAGTTAAATTTTAGGTATAATAACAGACAATCAAAAAATTTTATAATTCAATGAAAATAAGTAATTGTACCACTTCGTTTTCGCATATACTTATTTTAATCATATCGGTAGGATATGTTTATATATCGTTATCCTATTTGATAATTGTTATCGTGATTAATTTTTATGATTCGAAGCTCATTCATCTTTCGTAAGACCTGTAAAACTAATTTTTCAGGGTAGTGTAATTGCTTTGTTAAGTCTCTTGATGACATTTTACGCTCCGTAAGCAGTTTTATAATATCAGTCTCTACTTGTTTTTGGGAAATATTGTTAATATTAAGATTCTTTGCATCTATGCAAAAACTGCAGATTTCGCAATCAAACGTATCCTTTTCGCCAAAATAATGAAGTAATTGCCTGCTTTTACATTTCGTATGATCTCGGGAAAATTTCAAAATGGATTGTACTTTTTTAATCTTAGATTCGTTTTGTTCGATCAAAATTGGTTTGATCTTATTAATAGTACGCTCGTCCTCCCGGGGAACTAGAAAAATTAGTACAGCATCTGATAATTGATGAGAAAATTCAAGAATTTTTTGTTCTTGAAGTGTATTAAGTATTGCGATAATTGCTTTTTCATCTATATCGGTCTTTGACGCTAGATCAGGAATATTAATAGCAACCTTTTCGTCAAAAATATTGCTGTACGATCTCAAGATAGTCTTAATAATCAATTCGTAAGTCGAGTTATTCGCTATAAATCTTAATACTTGACTACCACTAATTATTATTTGAAGATGATTTTTTTGACTAAAACGTTGTGTGAATCGTATAACCTCACAGCGATCCAAAAATTGAAGCGTATTGTAGGTAAGAAGTGTGCCAAAACCGTAGGTTTTACAAAATGAATTAAAGTCGAACTCGTGGGTAGTGTGTTCGCCTTCGCCATACGATATCTGAAAATAATTACAAAGTTTACGATATATGGTTTTTACTGCTTCAATATTAGGCAGTACTTTGATAAACTGATTGTGTAATCTTTGATGATCATTTTGGTTTTTTAATAAAAATGCATGTGATAATTTCCCATCTCTTCCTGCTCTTCCTGCTTCCTGAAAATAACTCTCAATACTTTCAGGAATATCATAATGTATGACCGTTCTTACATCAGGTTTATCAACCCCCATCCCAAAAGCATTGGTGGCAACCATGATTCTAATATCATTAGTAATCCATTGTTTAAATCTTTTGGTTTTTTCTTTAGCATCAACACCACCATGATAATATGTAGTGCGGTGGCCATGGTCATTTAGAAAATCATCCAATTCGATTGTAGTCTTTCTGTTTCTGGTATAAATAATAGAACTTCCGGGATGCTTTTCAAGTATTTGAAGAATATTATGATGTTTATCCCCAGCATGTATAACTCGGTATGCAAGATTAGATCTGTAAAAAGACTGTTTGAAGATTTTTGGTTGAAATAATTCTAATTCGTTTATAATATCTGCCACTACTATTTTTGTAGCCGAAGCAGTTAAGGCGATCATGGGTATGCTGGGAAAAAGTTCTCTAAGTACACTTATTTTTTTATAAGAAGGTCTAAAATCACTACCCCATTGTGAAATGCAGTGGGCTTCATCAACAGCAATAAGATTGATACTCATTTGCTTTAAGCGCTCTTGAACAATGTCTTGCTGAAGCCGCTCTGGAGACAAATACAAAAACTTATAATTTCCATAAATACAATTATCTAATAAGGTATCTAATTCAGCGTACTTAATTCCACTAGTAAGGGCAATTGCTTTGATTCCTTTTTTTTGAAGGTGATGTACCTGATCCTGCATTAATGCGATTAACGGTGAAATCACTACGCCAATACCCTTTTTCATCATAACCGGTATTTGATAGCAGATAGATTTTCCGCCCCCGGTCGGTAATAACGCAAAAGTATCTTCTCCTTCTATAACCGAATCGATGATTTCACCTTGTAATGGTTTAAAACTAGAATATCCCCAATACTTTTTTAATATGTCTAGCGAAGTATGCATATATAATTATGATACGGTTTGCAGTATAAAATTACTTCGCTCTTCAACATGTCCAAAAGGAACTTCAATACAATGGTATCCTAATTGGGTATACGTATCGTATAAATGGTGGTGAATTTCCTGAGCTTGTTCAAAACTTTCAAAGCGTTCTTCATCAGCTTTGTAAATTTCTTTCCAAGGGGGTAATATAAAAATGTAATCGTACCGATATCGTTTACAGCTATTTGTAAACGAGCTTTCATACGATTGTTCAAAATAGTCCATATAAGCAATCACATCAGGAATTCCTCTATCATAAAATATAATGTCTTTTTTGTAAAACGAAGCGTCTTTAAACTGTTGCACTCTAGCTTCAAGAATAGTAGTATTGAATTGATAAGGATCAGCGACAGATACAATCGGATTAGAAACCATTTGTAAGGCTTCATTATTGTTTTGGGCTTCCTGTGTCATCTGACGGATCACCTCGTGAAAACAGAAAAAATTGAGTTTTTCGAGTTGAACCACAATTGAGGTTTTGCCCGTACCCGGCGCACCTGTTATTACAATTCTTTTTTGTGTCAAGAGATTTTTTTTTGCGAATTTCGGAATAATAAAAGAATTTAAAAAATACTGTACTGTAGAACTATAAAGCTCTGTTAAAATTTAAATTGATAAAACGAATTTTCTTAACTTTTATACCAAAGATGGTCTATAATGCTTTATTTAGACCAGTTAAAAAGAACATCATCATAAAATCAAAAACTCATGCCTGTTTACAATTTAAAAATCAATGGTAGTTCTCAGACTGTCGAGGCTGACCAAGACACGCCACTTTTATGGGTGTTACGAGACCAATTAGACTTGGTAGGTACAAAATTTGGCTGTGGTATCGGCCAATGTGGTGCCTGTACCATACATCTAGACGGTTCTGCGACCAGAAGCTGTTTGCTTAAAGTTTCTATGGTTCAGGATATGAATATTACAACTATTGAAGGGATATCTGAAGATGCCTCACACCCCGTGCAACAAGCCTGGAAAGAGATTGATGTACCACAATGTGGATACTGCCAGGCCGGTCAGATAATGTCTGCAACAGCATTTTTAAACCAGAACTCTAATCCGAGTACATCTGATATCCGCGATGCCATGAGTGGTAATATCTGTAGATGTGCTTCTTACAATAGAATAGAAAGAGCCGTAGCGCTTGCTGCCAGTAAAATGGACTAATTCTCAATTTTTTGGTTATTTCATTTTCAAACAATTAAAAACATCTAAACGTATGAAAAATATAGCATCAACTTCTTTGAGCAGGAGGTCTTTTATAAAAACGTCTGCACTTGCTGGGGGCGGAGTTTTAATTGGATTTAATCTTTTTCAAGCTTGCAAGCCAGAGGCAACGCCACCCGTTGATATTTCTAAGTTAAATTTTAATGATTTTAATGCATTTATAAAGATTGCAGATAATGGAATGGTCACTATTTTTTCTCCAAACCCCGAAATAGGACAGGGAGTAAAAACATCTATGCCTATGATTATTGCTGAAGAATTAGATGTATCATGGGATAATGTACACGTAGAACAAGGTGCCCTAGATACCAAAAACTTTACGCGTCAGGTAGCAGGAGGAAGCCAATCTATCCGTTTCGGATGGGAGGCTTTAAGACAAACGGGGGCAACTGCCCGGCAAATGTTGATTAATGCAGCAGCAGCCAAATGGGGTATTGATGCTGCCGATTGTAAAACAGAAAATGGGATCATAGTTCATCCTAATGGAGAACAATTAGGATATGGCGATGTTGTAAATGACGCGGCTTTACTCGAAATACCCGAAAATGTAACTCTAAAAAAACCTAAGGACTTTAAAATTATAGGTAAAGATGCCTGGAATGTTGATTTGGATAAAATTATCACAGGAAAACCATTATTTGGATTAGATTATAAAGAGAAAGGGATGATGCATGCAGTGGTACTTCGACCTCCGGCTTTTGGTAAAAAGTTATTGGATTATGACGATAGCGAAGCAAAAACAGTATCTGGAGTTGAGAAAATTATAAAGTTTGGGGATAAAGTTGCCGTATTAGCTAAAGATACTTGGAGCGCTATGAAAGCTAAGAAAATGCTCAAGGCGAATTGGACTTCTGATTCAAAATTAGAAGATTCTGAAACACATGATAAGATTCTTACAGATCTTCTTAACGGAAATGAATTTAAAACCATGAGAGCAGATGGTGATATAAAAAAAGCATTTGCCGCTGCAGATCAGGTAATCGAGAGGGTATATGAATCTCCATTTTTACCTCATAATTGTATGGAGCCTATGAACTTTTTTGCTGATGTGACTGCCGATAAAGTTCGACTCGTGGGTCCCATTCAAACCCCGGCAGGAACTGCAAAAAGGGTCGCAGAATTATTAGAACGAGATGTTGAAGAAGTTTCTGTAGAAATGACCCGCATGGGTGGTGGTTTTGGAAGAAGATTATACGGTGACTTCGCTTTAGAAGCAGCAGAAATATCAAAATTAGCGCAACAACCCGTTAAAGTAATATATTCCAGAGAGGATGATATGAGCGCAGGAATTTATCGACCTTCTATAAAATATAAGATCAGCGCTTCTGTAAAAGATGGTGAAATTACAGGATATCATTTAAAAGAAGCTTCTGTTAATTCGAATATGTACGGACTTATCCCTAACTTCTTTCCGGCGGGTGCTATAGAAAATTATCAGGTTGATGTCGCGGCCTACGATAGTAATATCACTACAGGAGCTTGGCGTGCACCTTACACCAACTTTTTATCGTTTGCAGAGCAAAGCTTTTTTGATGAACTGGCTGAAATTTTAGAAGTAGACCGTATTAAATTACGCCTGGATCTGCTTCAGAAAGTGAAAGGTACTACCGATGAGAGAATCCAATATTCTCCAGAGCGTTTGGAAAAGGTCATTAATGTTGCTGTAGACAAGTCGGGATGGGGAAATGCAAATGACGATGTTTATCAAGGGTTTAGTGCCTATTATTGTCATAATACACATGTAGCTGAAGTTGCAGATGTAGTACTAGAAAATGATATGCCTGTAGTCAAAAAGGTAACTTGTGTTGTAGATTGTGGTATTGTAGTGAATCCTTTGGGTGCAAAAAATCAAATAGAAGGGGGGGTTATCGATGGTATTGGTCATGCCATGTATGGTGATTTTTCATTTGCTAACGGAGAACCAGAGCACAACAACTTTAATACGTATCGATTAATACGAATAAATGAAACACCTGTTGTAGAGACTCATTTTATAGAAAATGAATTGGCTCCAACGGGCTTAGGTGAACCTACATTGCCTCCTGCCGGTGCTGCAGTTGCTAATGCGATTAAGGCGGCAAAAGGAATTCGATTGTATAAGCAGCCTTTTATGAAGTATATGAATGCTAAAGCGCCTCTAGGATAAATAATCAATGACACATGAGTTTAAAGAAATCATAGAAACCTATGCGTTGGTTAAACAGCAAAAAATGAACGCTGTATTGGCCACAGTTGTCGAAATCGAAGGTTCTTCATACAGGAGACCTGGTGTAGGAATGTTACTCTTGGAAGACGGAACGACCAAAGGAGCAGTAAGTGGGGGGTGTGTAGAGAAGGAAATATTCAAGCAGTCACAGTCGGTTTTTAAGACAGGGACTTCCAAAATCATGACGTATGACGGGAAATACAGATTAGGTTGTGAAGGGGTGCTGTATATCTTAATAGAACTGTTGGAAATGGACTCTACGGCTACACTTCGCATTTTAGAACATATAAAGAATAGAGAAGTATTCGAAATCTCTTCAGTATATACAAAAACACAAGGTGAACACCATCATATAGGTTCTTCAGTTCAATTTTTAAATGAAGAAGATATTAAACTTTCTAAAAGATCAAATATGCTACCAAATAGCAGCTTGGCCTTAAAACGTTTTGTAAGCAAGATGTTACCATGCTTTAGATTGATAATTATAGGCGCAGAACATGATGCAGTAACCTTGTGCAAACTGGCTTCTGTTACGGGTTGGTTAGTAGAGGTCATATGCTCACCAAACAATCCTAAACAACTAGGAGATTTTCCGGGAGTTTCGCATATACATGCTGATGCTCCTGAAAATTTGTTGATTGAGAACGTAGATAATCAAACAGCATTTGTAGTTATGACGCATAACTTCGCAAAGGATTTGTTGTACCTTCGTTCACTAACCGATTTAAGACCTGCATATATTGGCTTACTTGGACCTGCTCGAAGACGAGAGAAACTTCTGGAAGCCCTAATTGAATTCAACCCTAATGTTTCAAATGCGTTCTTAGATATTATACACGGTCCTGCGGGATTAAATTTAGGTGCAGAGACTCCAGAAGAGATAGCTATTTCTATTATTTCAGAAATTTTAGCGGTTACTCGAGAACAATTGCCTATTTCTTTACAAGAAAAGTCAGGGGCTATTCATGATACTAGTGAACGAAAGTCTATAAGGCATCCGGCTGAAAACTAATTTCTATTTCTAGATAAGTCCGTCAAGCATTTAAATCTTGAGTATCGAGTAAACGATAGTTTTGCATGTCTCTTCAAAAAAAAATTAACATAGTTCATCTTATTCTTGCCGCCGGTTCTTCTACCAGAATGGGAGCGCCCAAACAATTATTACCCTGGGGTACTACATCATTAATAGGTCATGCGATCACTAGAGCACTATCAATAGAGAACACGCCCGTTTTTGTAGTGTTAGGGGCAAACTATGAGTTAATTTATAATCAAATTTCTCATTATGCTATAACCAGTATTTATAATAAAAAATGGTCTTTGGGTATGGGTTCTTCTATACGTTTAGGACTGCAAACAATTAAACGCAAAGTTGCTGGATGCGAGGCTGTTTTAATTTCTATTATTGATCAGCCGGTTATTACTGTTCATCATTTGAATGCGTTAATTACAAGTTTTGAGTCGGGAACCAATTCTATTGTTGCTTCAAATTTGGGTGCCAAAATTGGAGTCCCGGCGATTTTTTCAAAACATTATTTTGATGAATTGGAAGCGTTACATTTAGATTATGGAGCAAGACATATTATAAAAAATTATAGCAACCAGGTTGGTGTTATTGATGCTATCGATATTGGAATGGATATTGATACCATAGCACAATACGATACACTTAGAAAAAGATTCGATCTTGAGATGTAATTCTATCATTTGTTTCTTGAGACTAGCTGTTTTTATAAGTGATTAGTCGTATCTTTGATCAAAAATCTGATATATGTCTACTTCAAACGATTCAGAAGAATTTTACAAAAAACTTAAAACTCAACTCACCGAAACATCACTTTGGCCAACAGCGTATTTATATAAGTTTATTGTACCCACTCATAGTTCAAAAATTGAACAAGTTGAAGGTATTTTTGATAATATGGGTGCTGTAATCACTACAAAACAGTCTAAAAACGGTAAATACACTAGTGTTTCTATTAAAGTACGAATGAAAAATCCCGACCAGGTAATTGAGAAATATAAAGAAGTTACCGATAAGGTCGAGGGTGTGATTTCTTTGTAAATTCGAAATACAAAGTAAAATTTACTTAAATTACCCGTTGTTTATTACAAATCTGTCAATCAAAGTGTTTCAAACAATGGAATAAATATACCGAGCCCTTCTATTACGTTCGGGATTACATAGGGTTTTGAGTTCGAAAAGCTATTAGAGATAGCTGCCTGTTAAAGGTAGATAGGCAATTTTCTTGTATTCTATTATGAAAAATTACCAGAATTGATGCTTTTCTTCAATAGTTCTTTCAAAATACACAACGGGTTTATTTAATTTTAGTATTTTGCGATAGAAATAAAAACCCTTTAGAAGCATAGTAATGCTTCATCAAATTTTTTTTAATGACAATTGATAATTTAGAATATAATACAGAGAGAGAAAAGTTAATCATACCAGAATATGGGCGCCATCTTCAGAAAATGATAAACTATGCAGTAGCTATAGAGAATAGAGAAGAAAGAAATAAAGTTGCACGGTCTATTATAGCCGTAATGGGTAATTTACAACCACATTTGCGAGATGTACCAGAGTTTCAGCACAAATTATGGGATCAGTTGTTCATTATGAGTGACTTTAAATTGGATGCAGATGCTCCGTTTCCGGTACTTACCAAAGAAAAACTTCAAGAACGTCCAGAACCCTTAAACTATCCTCAAAATTTCCCGAAGTATCGTTTTTATGGTAATAATATAAAGCGAATGATTGATGTGGCTAATAAATGGGAAGAAGGCGATTTAAAAACGGCACTTACGTATACCATAGCCAATCACATGAAAAAGTGCTATCTCAATTGGAATAAAGATACCGTTGAAGATAGTGTTATTTTTGATCATCTTTATGAATTGAGCAACGGTAAAATTAATCTAAAAGGGAGTGATGAAGATCTTACTGAATCTTCTAACTTACTAAGAGGTAAGAAAAAGAAAACCAATTCTGGAAGCAAAAAAAATTACCGAAGTAGAAGTAAGAAACGCTACTAACCACCGTTATTTATTATTGTTAACCGCTAATATCTATTTACCAAATGGGTACTTTTCAAATTGAAGGGGGGCATCAGCTCAAAGGGGAGATTACACCCCAGGGTGCAAAAAATGAAGCTCTTCAAATTCTTTGTGCAGTATTATTAACTCCAGAAAAAGTGACTATTTCTAATATTCCTGATATTAGAGATGTCAACAAATTAATAGAGATCTTAAAAAATCTAGGCGTCAAGGTAGAGAAGTTGGAAAAGGGCAAATACACTTTCCAAAGTGATGATTTAAACCTAGCGTATCTAGAAAGTGAACAATTTAAAAAAGAGGGTAGTGGTTTAAGAGGATCTATCATGATTGTAGGACCCCTGCTTGCCAGATTTGGAAAAGGATACATCCCTCGACCAGGAGGTGATAAAATAGGTAGAAGACGATTAGATACACATTTTGAAGGATTTATTAATTTAGGAGCGAAGTTTCGTTACAATAAAGAAGAACGATTTTATGGTGTCGAAGCACCCAAAGGTTTAACTGGAACGTATATGCTTCTTGATGAAGCCTCAGTTACGGGAACGGCAAATATTGTGATGGCAGCAGTATTAGCTAAAGGGACGACTACAATCTATAATGCAGCCTGCGAACCTTATCTTCAGCAATTATGCAAGATGTTAAATGCTATGGGAGCGAATATTAGCGGAGTAGGATCTAACTTATTGACGATTGAAGGTGTATCTTCACTGATAGGTTGTGCACACCGTATCTTACCCGATATGATAGAGATTGGATCCTGGATCGGTCTGGCAGCGATGACTAAGAGTGAAATTACAATTAAAAATGTAAGTTGGGAAAACCTAGGGATTATTCCTAATACCTTTAGAAAATTAGGAATTACGCTAGAGCGTAAGGGTGATGATATTTATATTCCCAAACATAAGAATGGATATCAGATTGAAAGCTATATCGATGGATCTTTTATGACTATTGCTGATGCCCCATGGCCAGGATTTACGCCTGATCTTTTAAGTATCGTATTGGTAGTTGCTACCCAGGCTAGAGGAGAAGTGATGGTTCATCAAAAGATGTTTGAAAGTCGTCTGTTTTTTGTAGATAAACTTATTGATATGGGGGCAAAAATTATTCTGTGTGATCCTCACAGAGCAACGATTATCGGACATGACTTTAAATCTACTCTTAAAGCCACTACAATGGTATCACCCGATATTAGAGCAGGAATTTCGTTGTTAATTGCTGCTTTAAGCGCGAAAGGCACATCTACTATTCAAAATATTGAACAAATCGATCGAGGTTACGAAAATATTGATGAGCGTTTAAGAGCAATTGGTGCCAGGATCACAAGAACTGCGTAAGTTGAAAATAGGGTTTCTCGACTCGTAGCATTTCTCTCAGTACTATGTTCTGGTAGTACATGAAATACTTTCAAAACGTTTAGAACCATAAGCTATGAAAAAGGATTATGTAGCTTCTTAATTTGTTTTATATTCAGATGGCTATATCTAGGCGTAGCTTATTTGTTTGTTGTAAAGGGTATGGTGAAATAAAATGTAGAGCCTTTGTCTTTGATACTTTCTAACCAGATTTCACCGTTGAGCATTTCAACATAAGCTCTGGCTATTGATAACCCGATTCCTGCACCCTCTAGTGCATAACGATTCTCGATATCTGCTTGTACAAAGCGCTCAAATATTACTTTTTGTCTGTCTTCTTCTATCCCTAAACCAGTATCTTTTACATAAAATGTCAAGGTCTGATCGTTTCTATAATATCCAAATGCGATACTTCCATCTGTAGTATACTTAATCGCATTTTTTACCAGGTTGGTTAGTATAGCGTTAAATTTCTCTTTATCGGTAACAATATTCGCTTCTTCTTCAGGTAAACCATTCTCTACCGTTAAGCTCAATCCTTTTTTATCGGTTTCGGGTTTAAAAAAATGATATAAGTATGTTGTTTGTTCATTAATATTCAACTCGTTTAAAAATATAGTCACTTGATTGGCTTCGATTTTCGAGATATCGATGATGTCTTTAATGATATTCAACATTCTTGCCCCGCTTTCTTTAATTAAATCAAGGTATAGCTGTTGTTCATCACCTGTTAGTTTAGGTTCTTTCAATAGTTCTGCCAGTCCGAGTATCCCATTCATTGGTGTTCGAATCTCATGGCTCATATTCGTAAGAAAGGCAGATTTTAAACGATCGCTTTCTTCGGCTTTTTCCTTTAGCTTGTTTAATTCTATTTCATATAATTTGATGTCGGTAATATCGGTAATAGTGCCCACGTAGCCAATAACTCGATTTTTATCATCGTATTCTGGTATGGCCTGCCCCAGAACCCATGTAATAGAGCCGTCTGGTTTCATAAACCTATACTCGGCATCAGAATCTCTTTTTTGGGATGAATCTTCGTACCATCCTGCTTTCAGTTTATCTCTGTCTTCAGGATGCACAGCTTCTAGCCAACCATCGAGTAGTGCTTCTTCCTGGGTTAGTCCTGATATCGAGCACCATTTGGGGTTTACAAACGTTGTTTTACCATCGGCTCGAGTCATAAAAATTCCGACGGGTACAAGATTCGTAAGTGTATGATATCTACTTTCTGTAAGTTGTATTGCTTTTTCGGCTACTTCAAACTTTTGCCTGTAGGTTAAAGAATGGTAAACGTCTTTAAAAGTAAGATAATCGGTTTTAAATTCTTCTTTTTCAACAAATTTGAGATACAATGTAAAGAGTACACTATAAAATGCTGCCATAAAAATCTTTGAAACAAGCCCCGAGTACATGACTTTGACAATATCATTAAAAAACCAAAATGCCCCAAACGAAAAACAAATGGCATCAAAACTCAATATAATAATCATAGTAATGAGAATTTTAAAAAACAGCATTTTAATGTGTTTTGATATAAATTCAAAAACAAAAATTATTAGAATAGATTCAATGTAAAGCAAACCGGTACCTGCAAAAAGAACAAAGATATTGGTATAGAAAAATTCGGTAGAAACATCAAAGGGATTGTAACTATAAGCTCCTTCAATATTGATGCGAAACGAGTACAAAAGAAAACACAAAACCAGATTAGCAACAACTAGCGCATATATTAATTTTCTGGTAGTACTGGCATCTTCTTTAATATAGATTAGCAAAATGGTAAACATAGTTGCAGAAAACAAAATTGTAGAACCCGGAGATACAATTAAGGTTTCAGAAATTTCAAAATATATGGTGCTCGCCAAAAACACCTGTACAAATTGAAATAAACCAAGAGAGGCAAAAAGCAAACCATTTCCCATTACCGTACGAAGACGGAATAAAACTAGAATGAGTGATCCTACTATTAATCCTTGAAAAAGAAAAATCGATATTTGATGATAATTAATGCTATCCATATAACTTCAATAGGAAACAGGATCATTTGTTAGAAGTCTCGCCAAGCAGACTTTTACTATTAGTTTTTATTTTTTGCTTTCTAAAGCTACGAACAAAAGTTAACATTTGATCGTATTATTTATGAATTGATTAAAATTTGATGTTTATGGTTGAGTTCTTCTGAATAGTTTTTAGGGTATGACAAGCTTAAACTTGCTCTTTTGTTTTTATTAAACTATTCGTACATAAAAGGTAGTGATTGCAAATTTTGTAGTTTACAATAATATTTTGTTTTTTCGCTATGAACTGGTTTAAACATTCTTAGTACTTTGGAAGACTTAAAGAAAAAAATACGATCCTACACATATATTAGTGATGCTGATATGGAGTTTGGTCTTCAATTTTACAAGAAACAGGTCTTTAAGAAAGGTTCTTTTTTACTTCAGCCCGGTCAATATATCGATAGTTTCTATTTTATGAAAAAAGGCTGTGTATCATATTACACTATAGAACAAGGTAATATCCAAGTCATGGAATTTTTTACTGAAGGCTATTTTTTTACAGATTTATATGCTTACATCGAAGATATCCAGTCGCAAAGTTATTTAAAGGCGTTAGAAGATGTAGTGGTCTTTACCATTTCAAAGTCTGATGTGCAAAAGGCATTTGATCACTCTCATCAATTAGAACGTTTTGGTAGGTTGTCGATGCAACGAACTTTTGTTATTAATTTTCAGCGTATTAATCAATTAAAGCATCTTTCGAATCAAGAACGATATCTAGAATTATTAAAAAAACGACCTACACTTTTTCAGCGAGTACCTCAATATCTTATCGCTTCTTATTTAGGAGTTACACCGGTTGGACTTTCAAAAATCAGAAAACGGCTTAGTACGTCATAATCTACGCTATACATAGTACCCTGCCTCGTAGAGTCTCCTGATTTTGAGGGCTCCCGCTAGTGTTTCACTAGTGTGCTACGCAATGCTATGTCGATGCTATGATTGGTTGTACTTGGTATCCCATCCCTCATAATAAAGCTTCAATACATAATCTGCATTAAAAAGTTAAGAGTTTCTAAAAATTACTATTTATTAAACTCGTTTAATAAGAATTTGTCAAATTATCACGTAATTTATTAAAACATTATAAGTCAGTGCTATCACATCAATCCTAAAAAGCCTTCTATCATGGCAAATGAATATATAGATTTAGACACGCTTAAATATTTCCTTTACGATGTACACCAACTTGGTAACGTATTAAATGCAGACAGATTTAAAGATCATGATGTACAATCTTTAGATATGTTTTTGGATGCGGTTAAAGAATTTTCAGACAGAGAGTTGTTTCCTTACATAAAAGAAATGGATGAGCAGCCTGCATATCACAAAGACGGTAAAGTATATGTACACCCACAAGTAGCGGTAATGATGAGAAAAGGAGGTGAAATGGGGTTAATTGCGGGTACTTTTGATACCGATATTGGCGGGCTACAATTGCCTATGATGATGTACACCGCATCAGCATTTATTCAGGATGCTGCTAATAATCATTTGCCGGGTTATGTCGGGTTAACATTAGGATCGGCAGAGTTAATTGTACATTTTGCGAATACAACGTTACGAGATACTTACGTTCCTAAAATGCTTTCTGGAGAATGGGGGGGCACCATGTGTTTAACCGAACCGCAGGCAGGAAGTTCTTTGTCAGACATTGTAACTAAAGCAGTGCCTACAGATGACGAATATTATACAATTACCGGGCAAAAGATTTTTATTTCTGGCGGGGATCATGAATATGCAGATAACTTCGTACATCTGGTACTGGCCCGAATTGAAGGAGCACCAGCTGGAACCAAAGGTATTTCGCTCTTTGTAGTACCCAAAAAACGACCAGACACGATAGGGAATTTGACTACTAATGATGTTACCACGGTAGCCGATTTTCAGAAAGTCGGACAAAGGGGATATTGTACCACACATCTCGGTTTTGGCGACTCTGGTGATTGTAGAGGTTGGCTTGTGGGAGAAGCAAACCAAGGGCTCAAGTATATGTTCTTAATGATGAATGGTGCTCGAATTGCTGTAGGTAGAGGTGCGGCTGCGATTGCTACCGCAGCATATCATGCTTCGTTACAATATGCAAATGAGCGTCCGCAAGGTCGTAAGCTTGCCAGCGATGGTAAAAAAAACCTGGAACAAAATCAAACCTTGATTATAAAACATCCTGATGTTCGACGAATGCTATACCAGCAAAAAGTAGTTGCAGAGGGATCATTAAGCTTGGTTCTTTTGGCTTCTAAATATTATGATCTTAAAGAAACCTTAACCGATAAAGCCGAAAAAAATAAATACGCACTTTTATTAGAGTTAATCATCCCGATGGTTAAAACATATCCTTCAGAAATGGGCATACAATCTGTGTCAAATGGTTTGCAAGTGCTTGGTGGTTACGGATTTTGCTCAGACTTTATACTTCAACAATACTACAGGGATATCCGCATTTTTTCTATTTATGAAGGTACTACTGGTATTCAGTCTCAGGATCTCTTGGGTAGAAAATTACTATTAGAAAATGGAAAGGCTTTAGAACTCCTTACTTATGAAATAACACAAACTATTGAAGAAGCTTCGAAGTTTAGTGAACTGCAAAAATATGCTGTGGCCTTAGGCGAAAAACTAAAATTAGCGCAAAAAGTAATTAAATTTTTGTTGCAATATGCCAAAAAAGGAGATTTTGAGCGCTTTTTGGCAGATGCTACCCCTTTTATGGAGTTTTTGAGTACGATCACCATGGCTTGGATTTGGTTAGATATAGCTACGCACTCAAAAAATTGTACTGTAGGCGGACAAATGAAATATGCCGAAGATTTTTATGAAAGTAAAATTCACGCTATGAAATTTTTCTATACCTATGAATTACCTAAAACTGCAGGTCTAGCCGAAATTTTGATGAACGAAGAAGTGCTTACTATTGCAAGTGAGAAAGAAGTACGTCTATAGCAGTAGATACTAAGTATATCATCAATTTATAAATTAACGAATGAATAGTATAAAACAGGCATTTGATCTTAAAGGTAAGGTAGCTGTTATTACCGGCTCGAGTAAAGGAATCGGCAAGGCCATTGCGCAAGGTGTGGCAGAGCATGGCGCCAAAGTAGTGATTAGTAGTAGAAATCAGGAAGCTGTAGATAAGGTAGTAAGCGAGTTTAAGGGTGAAGGACTAGAGGCTATCGGAATTTCTTGCCATATCGGAAAACACGAACAACGTCAACATCTGGTAAATGAAACCATAGCAACTTATGGCGGAATTGATATTTTGATTAATAATGCCGCTATTAATCCGGTTTATGGTCCTATTGAAGATGCAGAAGAAACTGTTTTTGATAAAATTATGGATGTCAATGTTAAAGCACCCTGGATGTTATCCAATCTGGTATTGCCTTCAATGAAAAAAAGAAACGGAGGAAGTATCATTAATATTGCATCTGTAGAAGCGTTGCATCCGGGAGCTGGATTAGGATTGTACAGTACCAGTAAGGCCGCATTACTGATGTTAACAAAAAATCAGGCAAAAGAATGGGGGCAATACGGTATCAGAGCCAACGTTGTGTGCCCAGGTTTGATAAAAACAAAATTTAGTGCAGCTTTATGGAAGAATGAAAAACTGCTTCAGAAAATGGAAAAAACATTACCTAGTGCTCGTATGGGAATGCCTGATGAAATCGCTGGACTTGTTTGCCTTTTGTCGTCTGATGCCGGGGCGTATATGACAGGGAGTGTTTATAATGCTGACGGAGGGTATATGATTGCGGGGTAGCAATGCATATCAGGGTATTACAATTAATATGAATATCCGTAATCAATCATATCGCACTGTCTCCTCGAGAGCAGTCGAGTGGTTAGTAAATCCAACTAGCTCTACATTAGGTCTCGACTGCGCTCGACCAGACGTTAATGTTAATTTTATGATGTATAGCGGATATTCAATTAAATCAAAACGCTAAACACAAATACCAAATGTTTCACTAACCAATGAATTTTAGCTACTCAGACAAAACGAACTCACTTCGAGAAAAACTGAATATCTTTTTTGAAGAACACATCCTGCCCGTAGAAAAAGAAGTGAATGCTTTTCATTACCATTCAGAGAATAGATGGAAGCAATGGCCAGGATTCGAAGATCTAAAAGAAAAAGCCAAAACCGAAGGCTTATGGAATCTTTTTTTACCCAACAGTTATGGAAAGTTAAGTCCAGGGTTAACAAATCTTGAATACGCACCTTTAGCAGAAATTATGGGTCGGGTATTATGGTCTTCAGAAGTGTTTAATTGCAATGCTCCCGATACCGGAAACATGGAGGTTTTAGCCAAGTACGGCTCAAAGCACCAACAAAAACAATGGTTAGCTCCACTGATGCGCGGAGAAATACGTTCTGCTTTCTTGATGACAGAACCTCAAGTGGCCTCTTCAGACGCTACCAATATCGAAACATCTATAACCCCAGAAGGTGATCAATACATCATCAACGGTCGTAAATGGTGGTCTTCTGGTGGGATGAACCCGAATTGCAAAGTGGCAATAGTAATGGGTAAAACGAACCCGAAGGCGCATCGGCATCAACAGCAAAGTATGATTTTGGTACCCATGAGTACTCCCGGACTAAAAATTATAAGGCCACTCTCGGTTTTTGGTTTTTATGACTCTCCCGAGGGGCATGCAGAAATCGTGCTAGAAAATGTGCGAGTGCCCAAAGAAAATTTAATTCTTGGCGAAGGAAGAGGTTTTGAAATTGCTCAAGGTCGTTTAGGCCCCGGTCGTATTCATCATTGCATGCGTCTAATCGGAATGGCGCAAAGATCACTTGAGCTCATGTCTCAAAGAGCTTCAGAACGTATAGCTTTTGGTAAAACATTCAAAGATTTCAGTAGCATTCGGCAAGAAATAGCCAAATCCCAATGCGAAATCGAGCAAGCCAGATTATTAACACTTTCCGCAGCAGATAAAATGGATAAACAAGGAAACAAAATTTCAAAAGATGCAATTGCTATGATCAAAATTATAGCTCCTAATATGGCACTGCGCGTTATTGATAGAGCAATTCAAATTCATGGAGGAAAAGGAGTAGGACAGGATACGCCTTTGGCACATTTTTTTGTAGCGGCAAGAATGTTACGTCTGGCAGATGGACCCGACGAGGTGCACATGTATCAACTTGGAAAAAGTATTATAAAAAAGTATGATAAGAAAGAGTTTTAAAGAAATATACTACCATGCAAAAAGTACGCAAAGGCGAAGAGCTTAATGAAAAAGCATTAAAACAATTCTTGCAGGATGAACATCTAATACAAAGCGATCAAAGTAATTTAGAAATAGAACAATTTACCCACGGATATTCTAATCTTACGTATTTATTACGCATTGAAAATAAAGAATATGTCCTAAGAAGACCTCCTTTTGGAGCTATTAAAAGAGGACACGACATGGATAGAGAATTTAAAGTGCAGTCTACCATCTATAGTGCATTTCCTAAAGTGCCTAAAATGTATGCTTTTACAGAAGACAAAACTATCTTAGGATGTCCTTTTTATATTATGGAGAAGATAGAAGGCATTATTTTAAACACCAAAGAAGCACAAAAAAGAAATATTTCTACTCCTGAATTTAAGACTATTGCAGATTCGTGGTTAACGACTTTTGTTGAATTACACACTATAGACTATGCATCGATAGGATTATCTGATTTAGGAAAGCCTGATGGATATGTCGAACGCCAGGTTATGAATTGGGGAAAACAATATAGGAACGCAGCTACAGAAGATGTACCTGTAGCCACCAAAGTTATGCGATGGATGCAGGATAATTATCCGAAACAATATAGATATAGTCTTGTACATAATGATTTTAAATATGATAATATAGTTTTTAAAGATAATAACTGGAATGAAGTCGTTGCGGTATTAGATTGGGAGATGGCTACGCTAGGTGATCCTTTGATGGACTTGGGTACTTCTTTGGGGTATTGGACAATGCAAAACGATCATCCTTTGGTACAACAGGGAATTCCTTCACCCACGAGCATGCCCGGAAATCCGGGACGAAGCGATATTGTAGAATTATATGCACAAAAAAGTGGAAGAACCGTAGATCATCTGGTATTCTATTATGCTTTCGGACTATTTAAAATAGCTGTAATTGCACAACAGATTTATTACAGATTTAATAAAGGTTTGACGACTGATCCGCGATTTGCCAATTTGAATGCTGCATCAGCACTACTATGCAATTTAGCCTGGCAGGCCATACAAAATAAAAGAATTGATTAATACTAATTAGGTAATGAATTATTTAACTTCTTCATATTTTCTCGATTATGAGTCTGATGAAATTCAGCAGCTCATACAAGAATTCAATACTAATGAATTAGCGGTCACAGATAAGGCTGTGGGTCTATATTACAAGATAAGAGACCAATGGAAATATGATCCTTATACTATTTATTTAACTAAAGAAGGATATAAAGCCAGTAAAATTGTACAGAGACCCTATGGACATTGTGTGGATAAGGCAATTTTACTGGTAGCAAGTTTACGAGCATTACAAATACCGGCGAGAATACATCTGGCAAAAGTGAAAAACCATATTGCTGTCGAGAAATTGGTTGAAAAGTTCGGAACTAATGAATTGACTCCACACGGGATGGTCGATATTTATCTTCATGGAAAGTGGATTAAGGTGTCTCCGGCGTTTAATCGATCCTTATGTGATAAATGTAATGTAGCACCGTTAGAATTTGATGGTGAACATGATGCTACATTTCAGCAATTTGATAGCGCAGGAAACATTTTTATGGAATATTTAGAAGATTACGGGCATTTTGAAGATGTTCCGTTCGACTTTATGATTCAAAATATGAAAACACACTATCCTGATCTGGTTCATCTGTCTCAGCAATCAGGAATTGTTAAAATAGTGTAGCCACATAACTTTGGCGTAAGCATATGGAATTGGATACAGAATAATTTTATTTCAAGATAAACTCAACGTATGTAAATCTTGATAATCAAGTAAAAATAGGAAATGAAAAAATGATGGAAACATTTATTGAAATAACTTCAGATCAATTTCAGGAATTTAATAAGGTCGCAATTAATGGTCCTTTTCAAATGATTAATTTTTTGAAATTTAAAGATAAAGTCGAAGCAACCGGAAGTACAGGTGCTGATACTTATGATACGTATATGAAGGCCGTTCTTCCGTTTTTTAAGATGTCGAAGGCCAAGGTGATCTATCTGGGGACGCCTATGCTTACACTTATAGGCCCTAATGATCGACTAGAATGGGATAAAATTCTAATTGTTGAATACGCGAGTAAAGAAAATTTCATACAAATGATTACTTCAGAAGGATATCCGGCTAAGCTACGCAATGAAGCGCTGATCGATTCGAGATTAATTTTGAGTATAACCTAAAAAAATATAACGAGTATATGCAAGTAAAAAATAAAATAGTGGTAGTGACAGGCGCAGGCTCTGGAATTGGTGCAGCAACTGCAAAACATTTTGCAAAACTTCAAGCCAAAGTGGTAGTTTCAGATAGAAAAGAAGAGAAAGCTCAAAAAATAGCTAATGAGATTAAAGAAGCTAATGGAGAGGCTATGGTTATTACAGCCGATGTTACGCAGTTTAATGAAGTCGAAAATCTTATTCAAAAAACAGTTGCTCACTACGGTTGTCTTGATGTTATAGTGAATAATGCGGGGATAGGGCCCAAAACTATGGCAAGAACTGCTGATTATACACTGGAAGATTGGGATAGTGTAATAGCAGTAAATCAAACAGGAGTGTTTTATTGTATGAAGATAGCTATTAAGCAAATGCTAAAGCAAAAAGGAGGTACAGTTATTAATATTGCATCTTTGGCGGGTTTAAAAGCGTCTATGAATAACCTTTCGTATTGTGCCAGTAAATTTGCCGTAGTGGGGATGACAAAATCGGCAGCATTAGAGTATGCAACCAAAAATATACGAATTAATGCAGTTTGCCCAGGGTATACAGAATCTGCCCTGTTGGATAAATTACTTGCAGTTCGACCTGATATGGACGAGCTTTTAAAAAGTGTAATTCCTATGAAACGATACGGCTTAGCCGAAGAAATTGCCGAAGCCGTAGTCTGGCTAGCTTCTGATACTACAAAATTTATTACCGGTCAAACCATCACATTGGATGGAGGTACCTCATTATAACTATTCACTTAAGAAATAAAAGAACATAAAATGATAAATAAGCAACTTATATTTAAAAAGCGTCCGGTAGGACTTCCGTCTGCAGATACATGGGAACTACAATCAAATACAATTCCTGATCTTGCACAAGGCGAAGTATTAATTCAACAGCACTATATTTCTTTAGATCCGGCAATGCGTGGTTGGATGAACGAAGGAAAATCTTACATAGAACCCGTACAAATCGATGAGGTAATGAGAGCAGGCTCGGTAGGTAAAGTCATAAAAACCAATAATCATCCTAAATTTAAAGATGGAGATTATGTAACGGGCTGGGGTGGAGTACAGCAATATGTTATAACCAATGGTAGCAATTGGTATAAGGTTGATCCTAATTTGGCTTCTTTACCACAATATATTGGTACTTTGGGAATGCCCGGGATGACTGCCTATTTCGGTATTTTGGAGGTAGGGAAAATTAAGGAAGGGGATATTGTTTTGGTTTCTGGTGCTGCTGGTGCTGTGGGAAGTATAGTTGGGCAAATAGCTAAAATCAAGGGATGTAAAGTTATCGGTATAGCTGGGGGTAGCAAAAAATGTAACTATATAGTAGATGAGTTAGGCTTTGATGGAGCTATAGATTATAAATCTGAGAATATAGTAGAGGCGCTAAAACGAGAATGTCCAAAGGGTATCGACGTATATTTTGATAATGTGGGCGGAGAAATCCTGGATGCAGCCCTTGCAAGATTGCGTTTGCATGCTCGAATAGTAATTTGCGGAGCTATTTCACAATACAATAATAAAAAAGCTGTGAATGGGCCAAGTAATTATTTGTCACTTTTGGTTAATCGCGCCTCTATGCAAGGAATGGTAGTGTTAGATTACGCCAAAGATTATAGTAAAGCAGCCAAAGAAATGGGAGGTTGGATTGCGCAAGGAAAACTGAAGAGCAAAGAAGACATTTATGACGGGATAGAAAATTTTCACGAAACATTTTTAAGGTTATTTTCTGGTGATAAGATGGGGAAATTAGTTCTTAAAGTGATAGAAGAATAACAAGTCAATATAAGTTCATTGTTAAACCCGGTTTATGCAGTATATTCTTTGGGCTCAAAACGTAAATAAATAGCTGTAATCAATCATATAGCACTGCCTCCTCGAGTGCAGTCGATAGGTTAGTAAATCTAACAAGCTTAAAATCAGGTCTCGACCGCGATCGACCAGATATTAAAGGTAATTTTATGATGTATAGTAGATGTTCAATACACGTAATAACTCTAAAACTCATTAGCTAAAATATGAAAGCGATAATCTGTAAGCAATTTGGTCCTCCCTCATCATTAATGTTTGAAGATGTAAAAAGTCCGAAACCCAATGAAAAAGAAGTCCTGGTACAAGTAAAGGCCTGTGGAGTTAATTTTCCTGATACCTTAATCATACAGGGATTATATCAATTTAAACCCGAATTACCGTTTACTCCGGGTAGTGATATCGCCGGAGTTGTTAAAGAAGTAGGAAGCAAAATCAGTCATGTAAAACCTGGTGATGAGGTATTTGGCTTCGTAACGCATGGTGGTTATGCTGAAGAAGTAGCCATTCCCGGAAATTCGTGTTTTTTAATACCAAAAGGTATGAAATTTCCTGTTGCAGCGTCTTTTATGATGGCTTACGGTACTTCATACTACGCGCTCAAAGATAGAGGCCAGCTTAAAAAGGATGATACACTTGTAGTGTTGGGAGCTTCTGGCGGAGTAGGTTTGGCAGCCGTCGAACTTGGTAAGTTAATGGGAGCCAGAGTCATCGCTGTAGCCTCTTCTACAGAAAAATTAGAGCTCTGTAGAGCTTACGGTGCAGACGTAGTCATCAATTACGACACCGAGGATCTGAAATCCAGAATTAAAGAAGTAACCCACGGCAAAGGAGCAAACGTAGTTTTTGATCCCGTAGGAGGTCGATATGCAGAACCTGCTATTCGTGGATTGGCATGGGAAGGACGCTATCTCGTTGTTGGTTTTGCAGCAGGTACTATTCCTAAAATTCCTTTAAATTTAACATTGCTCAAAGGAAGTGCTATCGTAGGTGTTTTTTGGGGAAGTTTCGCCATGAAAACACCAGATAAAAACATGCAAAACACTCTAGAACTAATGAAATGGTATACAACAGGAAAGCTAAAACCACACATTCATCGAGTATATCCATTAGCTGAAGCTCATAACGCTTTAGAAGATATGATGAATAGAAAAGTTAAAGGGAAAGCTGTGATTGAATGTTCTTAACACTCATATCGTCGCAGGGTGCCATCATTTTATAAAGAAGGCAGTCTTAAATTTCCCTTTGAAGGAAGGTATAAATGTGTGTAATTTACCTTTTATCAGCAAAGAATGAGACATACACTCTGTCGCATCGACGGTAACGCTACCATATTATTTAAAAACAGAAGTGTATTTGTAGTATAATTAATAACATAGATAAATGAGACTAAAAGATAAAATTGCAATCGTAACAGGTGGTGCTCGTGGTATAGGAAAAGCAGTTGCCACCTTGTTTGCCAAAGAAGGAGCCAAAGTTATCATCTGGGATCTGCTGAATGAAGGAACTGAAACCAAAACATCAATACTCGATAACGGGGGTAAAGCAGAATTTACAAAGATCTCGGTTACCGATAAAGAAGCCATCAAAGCCGAAGCCCAACGAATTTATAAAACATATGGTAAAATTGATATTCTAATCAATAATGCAGGAATTACCAAAGATCGAACGTTACACAAGATGAGTGAAGAAGAGTGGGATGCTGTGATTGAGGTAAACCTGAAAGGTGTGTTTTTATGTACGCAGGAAATTTCTAAATACATGAAAGAAGCGCAATATGGACGAATTGTATCTGCCGCTTCAAATGTAGGATTACGTGGTAATTTCGGACAAACTAATTATTCGGCTACAAAGGCAGCGGTAATTGCAATGTCTAAAACATGGACTATGGAATTAGGGAAATACGGAATTACGGCAAACGCTCTAGCTCCGGGATTTACACTTACTGAAATGACCGAGCAAATTCCAGAAGAACACATTGCGGGTATCAAAGCACAAATACCACTTCAAAAAGCAGCGACACCTATGGATATAGCTTATGGATATTTGTATCTGGCTTCTGATGAAGCATCCTTCGTTTCCGGAATATGTTTAACCATAGACGGTGGGGTATCAAGGTAGATCGTCGCACAAAATTATCATCATATAGGAAATTGAATAGGACTAAAATTTTAACGTATGAAACGAACATTAACAAATTTTAAAAATTTCTTCATCAAAGGAATGTTTAAAATTTTTAATGTGAGAGCGTAGCGTTTACATAGGTTCTCAATTTTTTAATTATTTTGTTTTCAAACAATTACAAAGATTTAAACGTATGAATCAACTCACCTGTAAAAATTTTGAAGAGTTTAAGACTTATGAGGGAAAATCGCTCCCAACAGGAGCATGGATTACCGTAACACAAGAAATGATCAATGCTTTTGCCGAAGCCACGCTCGATCATCAATGGGTTCACGTAGATCTAGAACGGATCAAAAAAGAATCCCCATTCAAAAAACCTATCGCACACGGATTTTTATCGGTATCGCTATTATCAAAAATGTTGATGGATCTCTTAATCGTAAAAACTTCTGTAATGGGTGTTAACTATGGTCTTAATAAGGTTCGTTTTCCACATGCTGTAGTGGTAAACAGTCGACTACGTTTACATAGTCGCATTCAAAAAATTGAAAATTATAACAGTAACGGACTAAAAATCACCTGGGATTGCACTGTTGAAATTGAAAATATCGAAAAGCCAGCTTGTGTAGCAGAGTTTATATCGTTAATGTTTGAACGCTAAAGTTCTAATTTTTTTCAATATCGATTACTGCGACCAACATTTAAATTAGTGTCGTCCTGAATGTTGAAACGAGTTAAGAATAAGTTTATTAGAGGATTTCGTATACTTATGGCTATGCAATATTTTCATAGCTTCTTAGGAGTAAAAAGATATGCTCAGATTGACTGTGTAGCAATCACAGATCTTTTATGTCATTTTCATAATGAATTTGATATTATTTCTCTTTTAATTTCTCAATTTTTTGTTTTTGATTTTCTTTTTCTTCTTTTTTACTCTTTAAACATTCATTAAAACGTATTCCATTATCATGCATATCCGCCAAGATTACGTCATTATTTAGTTGTTTCTTTTTCATAGTGTGAGTTTTATTTCTAATATAAAAAACACAAAAACACTACTACGTTAAATGAACGTTAATTTGAGCACAGACTAGAGATTTAAATGATGTCTTAAGATAAATCGATTATAATGATTCCAATTCGATTTTAAAATCATATTGTAAATCTTCATGTAAGCCATTAAGTTTTTTGTAAATACTTTTTGTTTCCCTATCTAATATAGTTTGTAATACTGTACTTCTTTTGATGAAAGGTTGAAAACCAGATAGTTTTTGGCAAAAATAAAGTAGTAATTCTACCTCGGTCTCTTTATTTTTTGAATATCGAATGTATTTTTTGACCAGACGTAAAATTTTGCGCACACTCTTTTTTATATAATGATATGACGATGTATTGATGAGAGCGAATTGCTGATCAACTTCACTCTTTATGGATTCAACATATCCTGCTTCACTAGAAGACTCAAATAATATATAGGTAAGCAATTCTTTATTTTCTTTTTTGAACTTTGAAAGTTGAATGCATATATCAATAAGTTCTTTATCACATCGATGCGTCAATTCAGTCTTTAATTCTCTAACGGTCGCTGTTTTCATTGTTGCAATGTATAGAAAATCTCATAACTAATATATCTTTTTTGGAAGTGTTTTTGGGCTTCTCAAATAATCCAATCGAGATATGTATTCGCGCTTTATGAATTTTAGAATACCTGAAATAAGGCGTAAGCGGTATTTAGGATACTACTTAATTTAAAATGTAAACTGAATATCGGTTAATATACATAATCTTTTATCATTATTAACAATATAAGTAAGAATAATACTTCAAATAAAAAATAATAAATCATTAGTATGATTAATATAGCCACTATATATGTATTTAAACTATTTATTAACAAATAATAAACAAAATATTTTGAATATTGTTGATAACATGTTAACTTCGTAATCATTAATCCTAAAATCACACAATCATGAATAATTTAATTGCCATTTTCGGACTAAATGTTACAAGTGTTGTAAATTTTTTGAAAGAACTTCCTGAAGCCTCTAAGTATGCGATTCGTAAGTAATAAAGAAGTAACCGGTTTCGGTTTTGTGTTTTTTAAATCGATAAGAGGGATTATTTTCTGGTAATCCCTTTTTTATTACTTCTTAGTATTGAAGTTGTTTACGAATATCCGTAATTAAATCTAAACGGTTTGCGTCAAGCTGAACTCGTTTCAGCTTCTCATCTCAATGTACTATAAATAAACTTAATGAGATCCTGAAATGAATTCAGGATGACTTCTCAGTTAAATTTTAGGTATAATAACAGACAATCAATAAGTTATTTATAGTAATAGTGTACTTCCACTCACTATTATACTTGTAAGTTTGAAGATACTATTATGAAAGGCAAGAAAGTAAGTGGTATATTAGTCTAGCGGCTAATCGGGCAGTACAATTATCTATATCATACTTTGGATTTACTTCTACAACATCAGCACTTACTAGTTTATTAGATTTGCTAATTTGTTGTATAGTTTGCATCGCAATATCCGGTGTAAAACCAAGTGGGGAAGGAGCACTAACACCAGGTGCGTAGATCGAAGAAAAGCCATCCATATCAATTGTGAGATAGATAAGATCTACCTGATCAATAAAGTCGTTAACGGTCTTATAAATTTCTTTTTTATTTTTTGTAGTAAATTCTGTATTCAACACATACTGAACTTTTAATGCTTCAGCTCGGTTAAAAAGTTCCCTATGATTAGATTCTTTTTGTATACCCAAACATAAATAGTGAAATACATCATTTTCTTGAGCAATTTGATAGAATGGAGTTCCTGAAGTACCACGATCGGTTACTTCTCGTAAATCAAAATGTGCATCAAAATTAATAATTCCTATTTTTTTATTTGGATATATCTTTTTGATAGCCTTATAATGGGCGTGTGCAAGATCATGACTGCCGCCCAGAATTATAGGAAAAATATGATGTTGTAATAGCTTGGCAATACATAGTGTCGTTTCGTTGTGCGTATTTTCCATGTTGGCTTCAGTCCATAGTACATCGCCCGCATCTAGAATTGTCATAGATGTTTCAAAATGATTTGCAAGGGGGGCTAACATTTGGCGTATAGCCTCTGGGCCGTAACTAGCTCCGGTTCGTCCCTTGTTTCTTCTCACTCCTTCATCACAAGCAAAACCCAACATTGCAAACAACTTTTCTTGTTTTTTGGGCATTTCGTCGTGTTTTATATTCAGAAAATCTACTTTTTCATGAAAATAGAGTTGCTTCATTGAAGAACGACTTGTCTGCCAAGATTTAATGTTTGGTTTTCTATAATTTTTCATACGTTTAAATCTTTTTGATTGTTTGAAAACGAAATAATTAAAAAATTGAGAACGTATGTAAGCGCTACGCTCTCACATTAAAAATTTTAAACATTCCCTTTTGTGAAGTAATTTTTAAAATTTATTAATGCTCGTTTCATCTGTTTAAAATTTTTTAATTCAATGAAAAATAAGTAATTACAAAATTATAAACAGATGTAACCACTTCGTTTTCGCACAAACTTATTTTAATCATATCGGTAGGGTATGCTGAAAAAAGTTTATGCTCATTTCATATGTTCTCATATCAAAACGTTACCTAGTAGTATTAGATGCGTACTATCGTATAAAAATAGCTTTTACCGTATTATTTATAAAATTTGATCTAGAATACTATCTTCTACTTGGGATGGTAATGTTACTTTTAATTGTGGTGTACGTTCCATTTCTCTTTGTATTGCGAAAAGAGCTTCTTGATTTCTAGCCCAGCTTCTTCGGGAAATACCATTATTTACATCATAAAATAGCATATTCTTTAATTGTGCCGCAGCTTGTGCCGATCCGTCTATTACCAGACCAAAACCACCATTGATCACTTCACCCCAACCAACTCCGCCACCATTGTGAATTGAAACCCAAGTTGCTCCTCTAAAGCTGTCACCGATAACATTGTGAATAGCCATGTCTGCTGTAAATTTGCTTCCATCGTAAATATTACTAGTTTCGCGGTATGGAGAATCGGTTCCGCTAACATCGTGATGATCTCTGCCTAATACAATAGGAGCCGAAATATCTCCCTTTTTTATCGCGGCATTAAAAGCTTCAGCAATTTTGATACGACCTTCTGCATCGGCATATAAAATACGAGCCTGTGATCCTACGACTAGAGCATTTTTTTTCGCTTCTTGAATCCAGGTGATATTATCCTGCATTTGTTGCTGTATTTCTTTGGGAGCTTTTTCTTTAATGGATTTCAATACGTTTAAAGCGATTTGATCTGTAGTATCTAAATCTTCTGGTTTTCCGGAAGTACATACCCATCGAAAAGGACCAAACCCGTAATCAAAGCACATTGGCCCCAAAATATCCTGTATGTAAGAAGGATATTTAAAATCGGCACTGTTTTTCTTTAGGATATTTGCACCAGCGCGAGATGCTTCTAGAAGGAAAGCATTTCCATAATCGAAAAAATACGTGCCTCGAGCGGTATGTTTATTAATAGCATCGGCATGTCTTCGTAGCGAATCTTGAACTTTTAGCTTAAAACCATCAGGGTTATTACTAAGCATAGTATTGGCTTCGGTATACTTCAAACCAACAGGATAATACCCTCCTGACCACGGATTATGAAGAGATGTTTGATCTGAGCCGAGATCAACATGAATATTTTCTTCATAAAATCGTTCCCATACGTCTACCACATTACCTTGATATGCTATCGAAACAATTTCTTTTTGATCTACTGCCTTCTTCACACGAATGACCAGGTTATCGATATGGTCTATAATTTCATCAACCCAACCCTGTTCATATCGTTTTTGAGCAGCATTTGGGTTCACCTCTGCACAAACCGTAATACATCCTGCGATGTTTCCTGCTTTAGGTTGGGCACCGCTCATTCCACCTAAACCGGCAGTAAGAAAAATTTTACCTGCATATGAGGTGTCAGAGGGTCTTATTTTTCTGAAGGCATTCATGATAGTAATTGTGGTACCATGTACAATTCCCTGAGGACCAATATACATATAGCTACCTGCTGTCATTTGTCCGTATTGTGTTACACCTAAAGCGTTGAATTTTTCCCAATCATCTGGTTTGGAATAATTAGGGATCATCATACCATTGGTAACCACAACTCTGGGAGCATTTTTTGAAGACGGAAACAAGCCCATGGGGTGTCCCGAATATAGGTGCAGCGTTTGTTCTTCATTCATCATAGCTAGATACTGCATGGTAAGAATGTACTGCGCCCAGTTTTGAAAAACAGCTCCGTTACCTCCATAGGTTATTAATTCGTAAGGATGCTGTGCTACAGCAGGATCCAAATTATTTTGAATCATAAGCATGATAGCTGCGGCCGACTTTGTTTTAGAAGGATATTCATCGATAGGTCGGGCATACATTTTGTAGGTCGGTTTGAAGCGGTACATATAAATACGTCCAAAATCGTGAAGCTCGTCCAGAAATTCCTGAGCCAGGGTTTGATGCCAGTCTTTCGGAAAATAGCGAAGCGCATTTTGCAGCGCCAGTTTTTTTTCTTCGCTGGATAATATTTGTTTACGCTTAGGAGCTCGACTGATAGTTGGCTCTATCTCGTATTTTTCAGGCAGTGTTGTGGGTATGCCCTGGCGTATTTGTTCTTTGAATGTCATATGCAATTTTTATATGAAACCAGGCAACCACGTTTCCAGACCTGTGCCGGAGTTAGTTTTCCCTGGTGATAGAAAATCTCGTTAAAATGATCTGTTTGAAACAAATTGAAATCTGCAAGTTTTCCTTTAGCGAGGCGTCCACGATCATTTAATTTAAGTGCTGCGGCAGCCCGATAGGTTATCCCGGCTAATATTTCGGCATTAGATAATTTTTCAAATGTTCCTAAAATACAAGCTTGTGTAAGTAGATCACCCATAGGTGCCGATCCGGGATTCCAATCGCTGGCTATGGCAAGAGCTCCTTTAGTGTTTAAAATTTTTCTTGCAGGTGCAAAATCACAACCCAAACCAATAGAAGCACCGGGTAAAGCTACAGCGACAACGTTGCTATGAGCTATTAGGTTTACTTCGTTTTTTGTACTAGCTTCCAGATGATCTGCACTAACAGCACCTATATCTACAGCAATTTGACTACCTCCTACAGTAAATTGATCAGCATGAACCGTAATATCAAATCCCATAGCTTTTGCTTTTTTAAAGTATGGATATATATCGGTTGGCGAAAAGGCGCCCTGTTCTATAAACGCATCAATTCTATTACAAAGTTGTTCTTGCGTTAGAATAGGAAACAATATATTGCTAATGGCGTCTAAATAGGATTGGTGATTATCATCAAAATCTTTGGGCAACACATGTGCTGCTAAGCATGTAGCAATAAGATCGGCTTTGGTGTTAATTTGAGCTGATTGAATGGCACGAAGCATTTTTAATTCCTCTTCGATCGAAAGTCCGTATCCACTTTTCACCTCAATCGTAGTGATACCTTGGTTGAGAAGTGTATGAGCTCTTTTTTGTACACCCTCTGCAAGTTCTTGTTGATCTGCTTTTCTTGTATGGGTTACCGTGTCCCAAATTCCTCCGCCGGCTTTTGCAATATTTAAATACGATTGACCTGCATTGCGCATTGCGTAGTCCTTTGCTCTGGAGCCCGCAAAGCAGATGTGAGTATGAGCATCTATAAACCCGGGAACGCATACAAAATCTTCGTGTAGTTTAATGAGTTCAGCTTTAACATTTTTGGCTTCTTCTGTTAATTCAGAAAATGTTCCAATACGATGTATTTGTTCATTATGTGTAATAATTCCGCCATTAACAATACTAGTTAATGCTTCATCGCGAAGAGGACCATGAACAGGAAGGTGCTCTAGACCTATCAGTTGTTTGATTGGACCAATTAATTTATATGTACTTTTCGAATTCATCTACTAGTTCTCTTTTTAATATACTTCAAAATCCTGCGAGTAAGGGGTCTCTAGTGATAATTTTTCTCTAGAAGCTATTTGATGAACCAGAGAAGTTATCGTTTCATTTTTGATCATTTTAATACCTTCTTCAATATCATCGGCAAATACCCGGTCTTGTTGTGCAAATGAAACTTTTGTTCGAATCTTTTGATGAATTTCATCAAGTATGATTCCGGATTTTAAGGGTTTTCTAAATTCAAAAGCCTGTGCTGCCGTAAGTAATTCTATCGCCAGTATTTTTTCTACGTTTTCGATAACATTTAAGGCTTTTCGACCTGCAATAGATCCCATACTTACATGATCTTCTTGACCCAGTGATGTAGGAATACTATCTGCGCTCGAAGGGAAACACAAACCTTTGTTTTCACTAGCTAATGCTGCTGTAGTGTATTGTAAAATCATGTACCCAGAGTTGATTCCTGTGTTTTTCATCAATAATTTAGGTACACCAGGCGAATTTCCTTCTAAAGCCAGATAAATACGACGATCTGAAATATTACCGATTTCTGAAGCTGCCAGGCAGGCATAATCTATGGCCATTGCTAGGGGTTGTCCATGAAAACTTCCTCCACTAATTGTCAAGTTTTCATGAATAACTATAGGATTATCTGTGACAGCATTAAGCTCTATTTCTAGTAATTCTTTAAGATGAAGCCAGGCATTTCTAGAGGCACCATGAACTTGTGGCATACACCGTAAGGAGTAGGGGTCTTGTACACGATCACAATATTGATGATCTTGCATAATTTCTGACCCTTGTAATAGCGATTTTATTCTTGATGCTACATGAATATTTCCTTTAAAAGGTCTAAGTTGATGTAGTTCTTTAAAAAACGGCTTTATCGAACCTTGCAATCCTTCAATCATCATAGCACCTATAATATCTGCATGAGCGAGGCAATTATGCAGTCGTTCTATCACCTTTATTGCATGGGCAGCAATAAATTGAGTGCCATTAATTAGCGCTAACCCTTCTTTTGGACCCAAATGAAGCGGTTTAAGCTGCACTTTTGATAGTAGTTCTGACGTAGTCAAGACTTCACCCTTATAAGATACATTTCCTAAACCTAAAAGGGGTAAAAACAAATGGGATAGTGGTGCCAAATCGCCAGAAGCTCCTACTGATCCTTGGCTCGGTACCTGCGGAATAGCATCATTATCGATATGCCATAAAATTCGATCCAATGTCTCTTCAGCTATGCCAGAATACCCTTTTGCAAGCGATTGTACCTTGAGCACCATCATAAGCTTTGCAATATCTGAAGCTATAGGAGAACCCACCCCCACACTGTGGCTCTGTAATATGTTACCCTGTAAGATTTTTGTTTCTTCTTTAGATATGCTGGTCGTGCATAGTGGACCAAAACCTGTATTGATACCGTATACCGGATCTCCTTTTTCGACAATGTTATGTACAACTTGTCGGTTTTGATTAATTTTTTCTCTTGACAATGATGAAATAATACCTTTCTGTTTCCCGCGAACGATGTTTAAGGCAATACTGGCGGTTAAATAGTGCTCACCATATAAAAAGGGTGGTGTTTGTTTTTGCATCATGTTGTTTAATTAGTCGTCTAAATATCAAATATTTGAGTTATTCAGTGCCATAAATAAATCTTCTATCTCTAGTGAAAATATGATTACAAGATATGCTCATGACGACCCATTATAAATTTAGGTCTAAAAGCATCTATTCATATATTTAGTTTAATTACATAGCAGATATATAAGGGTTAATTTTATTACTAAAATAATGCTTACTTTTAATAATTAGAAATACTTATTAAATCAATAATTAATAACTATGAGTTATCAATTGGAACTTCGCCATTTTACCTATTTTTTGGCCGTTGCCGAGGAATTGCATTTTAGAAAGGCCGCAGATCGGTTATTTATTTCTCAACCTGGCTTGAGTAGACAAATCAAACAGATGGAAGAGATTATCGATGCAAAATTATTTATAAGAGATAAAAGAAATGTAAGGCTAACAGTTGCAGGAGCGTATCTTAAAAAAGAATTGAACTATATCTTTAATCACATCCATTTAACTATTAGGCAAACACACTTAATTGCCACGGGTATAGAAGGAGAAATTCGTATTGGGTTTTTAGGGTCGGCTATGCAAACGGTTATCCCAAAATTACTAGTTGATGTAAACAATAGATTTCCAGATATTCGTTTTAATCTTGAAGAAATGTCTAATCATTTACAGGTAGAAGCTATAGAACACGATCAATTAGATCTGGGATTTGTAAGATTGGCTAGAGTTCCTAAGGGAATTCAAATAAAAACCATACATACCGATACATTTTCACTGGTTTTGCCTAAATCACATGTTCTTGATGCAAATTCATTTAAACACGTAGGGCAAGTGTCTACTGAAAATTTTATACTTTTTTCTTCAGATTATAGTTCACTTTACTATGACAAAATCATGAGTATTTGTGAAGACAGGGGGTTTAGTCCAAAAGTCTCTCATAGGTCGGTACATGCACAAACTATTTTTAAGCTCGTAGCACATGGATTGGGAGTTGCTATTGTACCTACTTCTTTACAATATGGTTTTGATCTTGATGTCAAATTCCTTAAAATTCCTAAAATTAAACAAACAGCTGTATTATCGGTTATCTGGAAAGAAAATAACCGTAATCCTGCTTTACAAAAAATAAAAGATTTGTTAGGTTTATAAAGATTTAAAAGTGCATGGTTAGCGTATTAAAACAAGTTTTTTTTTATTTCTGGATCCTGTTGTTTACTTTTGATTGCATAATTTAATTACATTTTTTAAGTTTTTAGCTTAGAATACGTAATGCGATTAGCTTTTAATAGTAATGCTCCAAATATTTAAAACTATGACTAAAAAGCTGTTTTTTGTTGTTTTGTGTATGGGTTTATTTTCTCATATTGCTAAAGCACAAGTTGAAGACTTCGAAATTGGAATTAAACTGGGTTTAAATATTGCCGATGTTCGAGGTGATGAAGTAGACGATTTGGATCCTAGAACAAGTATTCATATAGGTTTAGCAGCCGAAATACCTATCAATGAATACATAGGATTACAACCCGAATTGTTATATTCTTTTCAGGGATTTAGTGCAGAGAGTTTTGAGCCTAATTTTGAAGAAGAAAATTTGAAATTGGATTATATTTACCTTCCAATTATGGTGAAGTATTATCCATTTTACGTAGTACCTGGTTTTAGTATTGAAGCCGGACCACAGGTTGGGATTTTAACTTCAGCAGTTCTGGAACGAAAAAATACATTTGAAGGAGGAGTTACAGAAACCTCAGATGTAGATTTTGATGATTTTGTATCAGACGTAGACGTTGCTATTAATATTGGGTTGGGATATCAATTTGAAATGGGCGCCTTTTTTCAAGCACGTTATAATCTGGGAGTTACGAATATCATAGAAATTGGTGGTGTAGAGCTATCCAGACAATTTTCTGTTTTTCAATTTTCTACAGGAATAAAATTTTAGTTCGATAAAATAGGATGCATAACCTATAATCTACTTTGCACTATGTGTAATACTAAAAATCATAGTTTATAGTGGTAAGACGCGCTAGAAATAGCTATTTCACTAAGCCGTTAAGATACGGCCTCTTTATATACTTTTAAACAACGTTCTCTAGCTTCTTTGTGATCTACCATTTTCTCGGGATACGCATCGGTACCGTATTCATCTATCCAGTTTTTGATATATTCTTTATTTTTATCGTATTTGTCTATTTGAGATGTTGGGTTAAAAATCCTAAAATAAGGAGCTGCATCTACACCAGATCCTGCTGCCCATTGCCAGTTGCCTACGTTTGAGGACATTTCGTAATCTAATAATTTTTCAGCAAAATAGGCTTCACCCCAACGCCAGTCGATAAGAAGATGTTTACATAAAAAACTAGCAACCACCATGCGTACACGATTGTGCATATATCCCGTTTTGTTTAACTGCCGCATCCCTGCATCGACTAGGGGATATCCAGTTTTTCCTTCTTTCCATTTCTCAAATTCATTTTCATTATTGCGCCATTCGATACGATCGTACTTAGACCGAAAAGCTTCATCTTTGGTTTTAGGGTAATGCCACAAAATTTGCATAAAGAACTCTCTCCATATCAATTCAGACCAGAAGATTTCATTTTCTTCAGCGATCGCTTTTTTCATCATTTTTCGTACACTTACGGTCCCAAAGCGTAGATGTGGCCCTAATCTTGAGGTTCCGTCTTCCTTAGCCGGATAATTTCTGGTATCTTCATAATTATCTATCAGTGTAGGGGTTACCGTATAATCAGGAACATCAATCGAAGATTTTTTAAAATTCATGTCGCTAAGCGATAGGTTAGGAAGTCTAGTGTTTTCAATAAGATTATCTAGATACTGAGAAGTATAATGAATCTTCAATTTAGATTCATCAAATATTTCTTTCCACTTGTTTTTATAAGGTGTATACACAACATAAGGATCCCCATCTGACTTTACAACTTCGTCTTTTTCAAAAATGACTTGATCTTTGAAGGTATTAAAATTAATGTCTTTCTTATCTAGTAGCTTTTTAATTTCTTTATCGCGATCAAGTGCGTAAGGTTCATAATCTTGATTGGTAAATACATTTTTTATAGTGTATTGAGCTATCAACTCCTTAAAAATAGATAAAGGTTCTCCGTAATACAGCGCGATCGAACTGTTGTATTTCTGTTGAAGCTCATCGCGCATGGATTGCAATTGATCATAAATAAAAGAAACCCTTGCATCATCTTCGGGGAGCTCATCTAAAATATGTTTATCAAAGATGAAAATAGGCAACACTTGATACTCTTCTTTAAGCGCTTCTAAAAATCCTATATTGTCATCTAACCTTAAATCCCTTCTAAACCAGAATATAGAGACTTCTTGTGCCATTTTAATTGATATTTAGGGTAGACATTCCTCCATCAACTCCAAGTACTTGACCGGTAATCCAGCTACTCTCTTCACTTAATAGAAAAGCAGCAATATTTGCGATATCTTCGGCTTGACCAACACGTTTTAAAGGATGACGATTATCCATCATTTCTTTCTTTTTCTCGTTTGCCAACAGTCTTTCTGCTAAGGGAGTATCTGTTAGCGACGGTGCGATAACATTTACTCTGAACTGTGGCGCATATTCTGCCGCCAGTGCCTTAGCAAAACCTTCAATGGCTCCTTTTGCTGCTGCAATACTTGTATGAAAGGGCATTCCGACTTTTACAGCTACTGTACTGAAAAACACAAGGCTGGCCTGATCGGCATTTTTTAGTTTGGGAAGTAAACTATGCACAATTTTTACCAAAAACATGAAATTGATCTGCATATCTTCTTCAAAGGCTTTCGGACTTAACATTTTAAAAGGCTTTAAATTAATACTTCCAGGGCAATACACAAATCCGTCAATTGTATCGGGTAGGGTAGACATATCGATCTCATCTTTAGATGCATCGTAGGGAATGTGGGTAACCTCTAAATTTCCCAAATTTTCTGAAGTCCTAGACGCGATAAATATGTTATGATTTTTATATAATTTTAAGGCTATTTCAAAACCGATACCATGACTTCCGCCTATTAATAAAATATTCTTTTTCATACTCTTATAGTAATTGATTGGTAATAAGTTAATTATAAAATTGAGAACGTGTGTAATCGCTACGCTCCCACATTAAAAATTTTAAACATTCTCTTTGATGAAGAAATTTTTAAAATTTTACTACTGTTCGATTTATGTGTTTTATTTTATTTATGTAAATATGATCTTAGATTTTGATGTTTTAGAAGCTTCGTCTTTGATTTGATATGCTCCAAACAATTCAATTAGTTTTTCCTCGCGATACCCAAAAATCTCTTTAAGTTTAGGTTTTACAAGGATAGGATGTACGAGTTGTCCCAAAAATCCTAAAGGAATCTTATAATCGATGATGTCTAACATCTCAACTCCGCCAGGGATTTCTTTTAAAAAATGTTTATGATGCCACAATGAATACGGACCATAACGTTGCTCATCTACAAAGTACTCTTGATCTTTTACATGCGTAATTTCAGTAACCCATTTACTTTTAATACCTGCGAGGGGTGTTACTATATATTGTATGATTTGACCTGCATACATTTCACGATCGGCACCCGATAAAATTTGAAACCCCATGTAATCGGGAGTAATTGTCTTTAAATTTTTAGGGTCGGATAAGAATTTCCAGGCCTCTGACAACGATATAGGAAGATTTTGCTTTGCTTCTAATCGGTAGATCTTCATATTTATGAATTTGGAGTAAAAATACAATCAATTTGTTTAACTTTAATAATAAAAATGTTAAACAAAAAATAATATTTTAACTTTATTAAATAGTAGTTGAGTAGTTGAGTAGTTGAGTATTTAGTTTTTAGTTTGATGTTGATAGAATACATCATTAGATTCCCTCCTTGAGGAGGGCTAGGGAGGTGTTTTTTGATTTAGAATGTTGAATTCAGAATTATAAAATGTAAAATTTTAAATGAAAAATGTAAAAGTTTAAAGGTGATATAATAGTTGAGTGATTGAGTAATTAGTGTGTTATTAATGACGTAAATCACAAGATTTCCTCTCTGAGGAGGGCAAGGGAGGTGTTTTTTAATTCAGAATTCAGAATTATGAAATAAAAAATGTAAAAAAATACTAACCCTAACCTAATACCTAATACCTAACACCTAAACCCTAAACCCTAACACCTAAACCTTAAAATCTGAATCTGACCTAACCAATCGATATGAAAGTACAGCGAGTATAGCGCCTATAACGGGAGCAGTAAAGTATAACCATTGATGTTCCCAATTTCCTGAAAGTACGGCAGGGCCCAATGATCTTGCAGGGTTCATAGAGGCTTTCGTAATAGGACCGGCAAACATAGCTTCAAGAAGAACTACACCTCCTACAGCAATACCCGCCATAGTTCCTATTTCTTTAGAACCAGTAGAAACGTGAATGATAACAACCATTAAAAAATAGGTGAGTAGAACTTCTAAAATAAATGCTTTATGGTCATCTATAGATGGTATAGTTCCTCCTAAAAACTCACTGGTAGGAAATAAATATACCAAAATAGCGCTAGCAATAATTGCACCAAGGGATTGAGCGAGAATATAACTGGGGACCTCTTTCCATTTAAATTTTTTAGCAAAAGCAAAGGCAATAGTCACCGCAGGATTAAAATGAGCTCCTGAGATTGCACCAAATGCATATATCATCGCCATTACAATTAAACCCCATGTTATAGCGATACCAACATGTGTCACTTCACCTTTGGTAATTTCATTTATGGTCATAGCACCAGTACCGCAAAATACCATACTAAATGTTCCTATACCTTCTGAAATGTATTTCTTCATTGTAGTCATTAAATTCCCGGTAAATATACTATTACTTAATTTAAGTTTTTGTTAACTTTTTATGTGGGTGTATTCCTTAATTTCGTTATCACTAATTAAACTTATTAAATCACACAAACACTATGAAAAAAATCATATTATTTCTTTCTGTTGCGTTATTTTCATTTAGTATTGAAGCTCAGGTAAAAACCCCGCAACCTAGTCCGACCTCAAAAATTGAGCAAGTTATCGGATTGACAGATGTGACTGTAGCATATGCTCGACCTAGTATGAGAGGACGAACTATATTTGGAGATTTGGTACCCTATGATAAACTCTGGAGAACGGGTGCTAACAAAAATACGACGATAACGTTTAGCGATGATGTAAAGATAGAAGGGAAAGAAGTAAAAAAAGGTACTTATGCTATTTTTACCAAACCAGGCAAAGAAAACTGGGAAGTACTTTTTTATACAGATGCCAACAATTGGGGAACTCCCCAAAAATGGGATGATTCTAAAGTAGCTGCTAAAGTAACAGTAAAAGCTACTACGATCCCGATTAATGTTGAAACGTTTACTATTATGTTTAGTGATTTCACTATGGATTCTGCTATTCTGAGTTTACTCTGGTCTAATGTTGAAGCCGCGGTGAAGATTGAAGTACCTGCAAAAAAGATGGCTATGGCAAGTATCGAAAAAGCCATGGCAGGTCCATCGGCTCAGGATCATTATCAAGCCGCTGTTTTCTATAAAGATATTGAAGACTATGCCAAAGCAAAAGAACATATAGATAAAGCTATTTCTTTAAGAAAAGAACCTGCTTTCTGGTATCACAGACAACAATCTCTTATTTATGCCAAGTCAGGAGATAAGGATGGGGCAATAAAAGCAGCCAAAACCTCGTTATCATTAGCAGAAAAAGCAGGTAATACCGACTATGTAAAATTAAATAAAGACTCCCTTGCAGAGTGGGGAGCCAAATAAGCACTCTTTCTCACACACAAATCATTTGAAAAAGCGTTCCTGAGTAGGGCGCTTTTTTTTATACGACGCTTATTTACATTCGTTTCATACATCATTCGTATTCCCTCTTGAGACTACTGTAATCCCGAAATGAATATAAAAAATACGAATATCTGTAATTTAACTTAAACGGTTTGCGTCAAGCTGAATACTGAAACGAGTTCAGCACAGGCTTGTTTCAGCTTCTCATCTTAATTTACAGAAAATAAACTTCATGAGATCCTGAAATGAATTCAGGATGACTTCTCAGTTAAATTTTAGATATAATAACGGACAATCAATTAAAAAATCGTGGATTTTAGTACATTTTCAATTTTCGTGACGAAGTTCTAAAGCATAATCTGCATTAAAAAAACCATCAGTCAACGTATCGCTACCTCAATTGCTTTTTAAGGTTAATAAAAAACTCAAATCAGTCCTTCGATCTATAATGGTATAGATACATTCGAGAAACGAAATACACTAAAAAACCACTACGATGACACAAAACAAAGACATCCAACGCTATCTTCAGGAATTTATTGATAATTATAATGCCAATCTTGGCATAGTTACACTAGCTACTCACTCTTCTATGATACAACTTTTAAAAGCTTTTAGTGGCATAGATGCTTTTTCTTCGGAAGTACATGATATTGAATTGAACCAGAACTCGTTGAAGTCCAGACCACTTTTAAGAAAGCTCAAAGGTGCGTTCGCAATGCCGATAAAACAATTATTTACAACGCTACTCGAACTTGCTGAATTATCAGATCAATCTTATATACCTAAGTGGAAAGAGTTAGCAGCACGGGCAGAAGCATCTGAAGAAGCTGATAAAAGTGTCATTCAATTACTACGAAAAAATAAAAATAATTCAGAAACCGAAAAACTCCTTGAACATTTAGAGCAAGAGCATCCTCATGCTATATATCCTACTTCTGCGTATCGATCATCAACAGGTGAGGTCAATAGTACAAAAGACGGAACGTTCATCGAAGCTGTAATGACGCAATCGACAATGACTCAGATCCATATTGAAGAAGGCATACTCGATATTGAAAATCTAACACTTGCGAGACTCTATAGACCTTTGGGTCGTGTGGTTGCAGTTATAGATAGTACTATTAATGAGCATTATCGTACGCAACTTGAAACCTATTTTGAGTATCATACGATTAAATTCGAACCTTTGGTTTACCGTGCTATGGAGATTGATAAAGGCATACACATGGTAGAGGTACTATTAGCAGATTTCAAAAACGTTGGGGTAGCACGTCAAGAACCTGTACTTGTTGTAGGAGGAGGGGTAATTGCAGATATTGGAGGTTTAGCATGCGCTTTGTACCATCGTAATACACCTTATGTCATGTTGGCAACCTCTATTGTTTCGGGGATAGATGCCGGTCCTTCTCCACGTACGTGTTGTGATGGTTTTGGGTTTAAAAATCTTTTTGGCGCTTATCATGCACCGGTAATGACACTTACCGATCGTTCTTTTTTTAAAACACTTCGTACCGGATGGATTCGTCATGGCATCGCCGAAATTATAAAAATGGCTGTTGTTAAGGATATTGAACTTTTCGAACTATTAGAAAAAACAGGTATTGCGTTACTTCATTCTCAATTTGGAACACAAACAAATGATGATCAGCTATCTGAAGATGGTCAAAAAATACTTGCGCTAGCCATGCGTAGTTATGTAGAAGCCGAATATGGAAACCTTTATGAAACTCACCAATGCCGACCCCATGCCTACGGTCATACGTGGTCTCCTGGATTTGAAATTCCTTCGGGAATGCTACATGGTCATGCCATATCCTGTGGTATGGGCTTTGGTGCTTTTTTAAGCTTTAGAAAAGGATGGATTGCAAAAGAAGATTGCGACCGCATTATGCAACTTTTAAGCGATTTCGAGCTAAGCCTCTGGCATGATATTTTAAATGATAGTGATTTGATTTACAAGGCTCAGGTTAAAGTTATTGAAAAACGAGGAGGCAATCTTGTAGCACCGCTTCCAAAACATACGATCGGACAATGTGGTTATTTAAATGATTTGTCTCATGAAGAACTTACGAATTATCTTTCAGAATATAAAATCCTATGCCATTCATACGAAAGAAACGGTATTGGCATCGAGCCACTTTGCTCTGATGTAGGATTAGAAGACCCTTCTACTGTAGCTGAGACGACCAGGCAACAACTTCAACTAGAAAAAGTAAACATATAAATCTTAACATATAAAAAATTATGAAACCTAAAGCATTATTTATTGGTTCTATCGGAACCGTAGCCGAAACATCAGAATATCAGCGACAAGCCTACAATGAAGCTTTTAAAGAAAACAATATCAATTGGCATTGGGATGTTGATACGTATAAAGAATTATTAAAAAGTAATGGTGGAATGCTGCGTTTAGAAACGTTAAGCAAAGCTACAGGCAAAGAACTTACAGCACAACAAATTAAAAGTATTCATAAAAGTAAAACTGCCATAGCAGGTGAGCTTATCAAGAAGAATAATGTTGAACCCAGACCGGGATTAAAGCAGCTGATTGATGAGGCTAAAGAACAGGATGTAAAAGTAGCATGGGTTACAACGACATATCCCGACAATACTGAAGCTATTTTAGAAGCCTTTGATGGCACTATTTCTAAGGAAGATTTTGATCATATTTTTCACAAAACTGATGTAGAGAATGGTAAACCTTCGCCAGAGTGTTACAAAAATGCATGCAAACATTTTGATATCAAGGCAGAAGAATGTATTGCCATAGAAGATGGTCTTATTAGCCTTTTAGCTGCAAAAAATGCCGGTATTTTTACAGTGGCAACTCTTGGTAATTATCATGATGAAAATGTAGAGCGTATTGCCGACCTTCATTTTGATGAATTAACAGAGACGAATTGGGAGACATTATCTGAAAAGTTGATGAATAAACAAAAAGATCGTGTATCTGAAGCAGCAGTATGAAAACAAAGAGTAGTAAAAAGTTAAAACCAATTACACCTCTTTCTATTGCCAGTAAAAAACTAAAGGATCTAGAACTTGCAGTGTTACATCAAAGCACTAGAATTGTACCTGATTTGTTGAAAGACCTTAAAGCGCTTTTGCTTCCACTAGATGATTATCTTATAGCACATAGTAATAGGCCTTCAAAATCATTACAAAAACTTGAAAAAGCTACAAATGAAATAGATTGGGAAGATGCTTTTACAAATGGCCAAACGCAGCTACAGTTAGAGCCTGAAATGCTATCGGGAGTACTAGAAGGACAATTTTTAAAAATGCTTATTGCCATTGCGCAGGCAAAAAATGTTCTTGAAATTGGTTCGTTTACAGGATATGCTTCTCTAGCGATGGCTGAAGCTTTACCCAAAGATGGACAATTATTAGCTTGCGAATTTGATCCTTATACAGCACAGAAAGCTCGTGAATTTTTAGATGAATCTCCTGTAGGTCATAAAATTGAACTAAAAGTTGGCGATGCGCGTAAAACTCTAGAAGAATTACATCAAAGTAACAAGATTTTTGATTTCGTTTTTCTAGACGCTGATAAGCAGGGGTATTTATACTATTTTAAATACATTCTGGACAATGAAATGCTGAATATAGGGGGGATAATGATTGTCGACAATACGTTTCTTAAAGGACAGGCATACCAGTCGGTTCCTGATAATGAAGATGCAAAAGCTATTCAAAATTTTAATAAAAAAGTATGCGATGATCCAAGGGTTGAACAGGTCATGTTGCCTTTGAGAGATGGTATAACCTTAATTAGAAGAATTGAGTAGTTTGATGACCATAGGCAAGACTATAATTACCATAGCCGTGCTTTGGGTATTAGCCATTCCGTCTTTTTTAATAGCGCTGTATTACTCGGTACTACAACTCTTAAAATCTAAAAAAAGAACGAGTAAAAGTACTGTTTTACTAACTGGCGGAAAAATGACGAAGTGTTTACAATTGGCGCGCTTGTTTTATTCTAACGGATTCAAGGTCGTAGTGGTAGAAACACCTTTATATAAATATTGTGGCACCAGGTATTCTAGCAGTGTATCAGATTTTGAAATTATTCCTGAAATACATTCAGACGGAGAAGACTATCAAAATGAACTGGCCAGGGTTGCTCAAAAGTATAATGCCGATTTATTTGTACCAGTATCTAGTCCTAAATCGGCATATTACTCGGCTTTAGCACGGGATAAATTTCAGAAGAAAACCATGTTTTTTCATTTGGATGCTAAAACGGTTAAGCTGTTAGACCATAAGCATGACTTTATTGAGCTGGCCAAAAGCATTGGACTTTCTGTTCCTGAATCGTATACTATTACTTCACCTCAACAGCTACTAAATTTCGAATTTACCAAAGAAAAATCTTATGTACTTAAAAAATTAGATTATGATCCTATTCATAGATTAGATTTGCGTACAATTCCGCATCAAGGATGGGAAGATCGTGTAAAAAATCTAGAGATAAGAGAAGATTCTTCTTGGGTATTACAAGAATTTATTGAGGGTAGAGAAGTGTGCGTGCATACCACAAGTAGTAAAGGTAAAATGACGTTGTACATCTGTTGTCCCAGTTCACCTTTTCAGGTAAATTATCAACCAATAGACGTGCCAGAAGTGAGAATTTGGGTTACCACTTTTTTACAAAAATTAAATGCAACGGGACAGCTTTCTTTTGATTTCATTATACGCAAGAATGGTGAAGTTATCCCGATCGAATGTAATCCCAGAACACATTCGGCGATTACATTAATGCACGGTCAACCAGAAACCGTAGACGCATATACGAATGTATCAAAGATTAATGATCCAATTGTTCCTAATGCAAAAGCTAATTCGACATATTGGCTATATCATGAGCTGTATCGCATAATCACTGCATTCTCGTTTTCTAAAATTAAAAAACTTATGCAACGTATTTCTTCTGAAAAGGAAGCGGTTTTTAGAAAAGAAGATCCATGGCCGTTTTTCTTTACGAATCACATTAGTATTCCGTATCAATTATGGATGCTACTATTTCAAGGAAAAGAGTGGTTAAAAATAGATTTTAATATAGGTAAAATAGTAGTAAGTGGAGGGGATTAAAAATAGGTATACGGCACTTCAAATTGTAGGTTCGCCTACATCTCAGTTCTTTTTTGATTTGTCGATATTATATGCGAAAGATGTAGTTGCACCTCAAGAATTCAAATTGTTGTTTGCAGTTATTTATCCCGATGGAAATTGGTCAATTAGTCCCTCTATTGATGAAAAAAGTGAAAAAATTGGGTTGTCTGAATTTATTTCCAAACTTTCTGATGTTGATGTGGTCGTTCCTCACCTGTTTTGTGATAAAGGATTAACTACAATTAGGATTTTGTTTGAAGATACCCTGGGTATCCCTTTGGTCGGTTCTTCGGGCTATACTCTAAAAATAGCACAGGATAAACAAATGACGAAACGTATCGGACAGGAAGAAAATGTAGGTCTGCCAAAAAGTTTTGTAGTGCGATCTGTGGAAGAGGCAATAGTAAAAGTCGATATGATGAATTTTCCTGTAATTGTAAAACCAAATACATCCGATAATTCAGAAGGTCTTACCTTGGTTCGCGAATCTCGAGATTTAGAAAAAGCAATTTATGAAGCTTTGCAGTTTTGTACTAAGATTATCGTTGAAGAGTTTATTGATGGTCGAGAGATTCGAGCCGCTATTTTAGAAATCGACAACGAATTTGAACTATTACCTGCTATTGAATATCATGTAAACCATTCAAATCCGATTCGTAAGAAATCAGATAAACTTTTATTCGATGTCGAAGGTAAATTAGTAGCACAATCTGATAAAATTGAGATTCCTGCGACTTGTCCTGCTATTTTGAATACTACACTAGAGACACAACTTAAAAAAACCATGATAACAATGCACCGCGCTATGGGATGTCGCGATTTTTCGATGTATGATTTTCGCATCTGCAAAGATACAGAACAATCCTTCTTGCTAGAGGCCGGTTTGTTTTGGTCTTTTAGTGAAACCAGTATGATTTCAAAAATGATAAAAACCACAACATTTGATTTGAATAGCATCACCTCAAAGATTTGGCAGCAAGCTCTAAAAAGAAAATCTTAGTATATATAGATGACAGTACATAAAAAAAAGCCTATTGGGGCAGAGGTATCGCATATTGATCTTCAGTATTTATCAGCAAAACAAGTAGATACGATCAAAATGCTTTTGGCAGAATGCGGAGTGTTGATTTTTCGAAATCAGGAACCATCAGATGAAACCTTTGTAAATTTTCTTAAAATGCTGGGACCCTTAACATTTACTGCCGGTGAAACACCGGTGCCCGGTTATCCAGATCTTAACGTGGTAACCAATGCCGGTAAAACCGGACCTTCGAAAAGTAGGTTTCATATCGATTCTAGTTATTTTAAAAAACCACCGGCATATTCTGCACTTCGAGCCGTAACTATTCCATCAAAAGGAGGAGATACTTTATTTACGAATCAATACTGGGCTTATCAAACACTAGATGATCATATGAAACAACAATTAGAAGGGAAAACCTTAAAACATGTAATATCTGGTGTAGATGTATCTGCAATTAAGGATGCCGAAACCGAAGCAGATCATCCTATTTTTCGAATTCATCCTATTTCGGGACAGGTTTCATTATATATGAGCACCCCGATACGTTGTATATCGCTATCGGGATTAGACGATGAGCGCGCAGCACCTCTTATAAAGGCGTGTTATATACATTCTATTCAAGAAAAGAATATATATCGCCATCATTGGAAAAACGGAGATATTGTGGTTTGGGATAATGGTAATACCTTGCATAAAGCAGATCATTCAGAAGTGAATGGTATTAGAACGCTTCATCGTGGGCTTTCGATAGGGTATAATGTATGATGTTGTAATACCACTTCCACTTTAAATTACTCATTAAAAATTGCCCTTTTTCGTTTATACTTCAAAATAAAAAACAACCATAACTACGGCTATGATTGAGTTTTCTTTCTTGCCTAAAAAAAATGACTGCTTTTTATTTGAGCAATTTCAAAGTAGAACTGGTATAAAATAACTTTCTATGGCGAACTTTAGTAGTTAATACGTCAATGGTAGTGCTTCGACTAAAGGAAGAAGTGTATCGGGTTGTATAAATTTTTAATTGAACGTACTTCCCAAGGTCATTCACTAAAACATAACTAGCAATTTGTGTTATTGTTTTGAATAAGACATAGACTGTATAAGTGTTGCAAAACTTATCACTAATACACATCCAAAAAGATTTAACCATAAGTACGGCATCCAGTTATAATACCATCCAAAAATGACAATAACCTGAGTGATTAATGCGGCAACAAAAACAGCATTGCTACGTACGAATTTAAAGAAGAAAGCTAATAGAAAAATACCTAGTACATTACCGTAAAAAACAGAGCCTATAATATTAACTAACTGAATGAGATTATCAAATAAATTTGCAAAACAAGCCACTAAAATCGCCAAAATCCCCCATAACAGCGTAAATAGTTTAGAAGCATTTACATAATGTTGTTCTGTTTTTTCTTCTTTTATGTTACGTTTGTATAGATCGACAGCGGTAGTAGAAGCTAGCGCATTGAGTTCTGAAGCTGTAGAAGACATGGCTGCAGATAAGATAACGGCAAGCAATAGCCCAATGAGACCGCGTGGCAGATTGTTCAAAATAAAATGTATGAATACGTAATCTTTATCATTGGTCTCGATGATAGGATTTGCCTTTACAATTAATTGTCTTGCAGCATTACGAATGTCTACTTCTGCAGTATTAAGGTTGTTCAGTTTTTTGGATAGTGTACTATTTATTTTATTTTGATTGTTGGCTATCAGGGTTTCTTGAATAAGGTCTTTTTTTTCGTTTTGTATTGCCAGCAATTGTGCTTCTAAATTCGAATATTCTTCAGTATACTTTGTATTTTGAATACCTTCTTTTGATTTGGGATTAAAATTTAATGGAGATGAATTGAATTGATAAAAAACAAAAACCATAACCCCGACTAAAAGAATGAAGAATTGCATCGGTACTTTAAGCAGACCGTTAAATAATAAACCTAATTGACTTTCTCTTATCGATTTTCCTGAGAGGTATCGCTGTACCTGACTTTGATCTGTGCCAAAATAGGATAATGCCAAAAACGTTCCGCCGATAATACCACTCCAAAAAGTATACCGATTATCCATATTGAATGAGAAATCCAGCACTTCCATTTTTCCGCTGGCTCCCGCAATTTCTAGCGCCTTAGAAAAGGTAATTCCTTCGGGTAAGTAATGGATTATTAAGAAAAAAGCAATAAACATACCTGTAAAAATGATAGCCATTTGCTGTTTTTGGGTAACACTTACTGCTTTGGTTCCACCAGAGACTGTATATATGATAACCAGTACTCCTATACTTATATTCAATTTTGTTAGATTCCAGCCTAATACTGCAGATAATATAATTGCCGGGGCGAAAATTGTAATACCTGCGGCTAGTCCTCTTTGTACAAGAAATAAAATGGCAGTAAGACTTCTTGTTTTTAGATCAAAACGACTCTCGAGATATTCGTAAGCTGTATACACATTCAATTTGTGGTATATCGGAATAAAAACCATGCAAATAATGATCATCGCAATGGGTAGTCCAAAGTAAAATTGTACAAACCCCATACCGCTATGAAACGCCTGTCCCGGTGTTGATAAAAATGTAATTGCACTTGCCTGAGTCGCCATAACAGATAACCCGACAGTCCACCATTTTGCCTCGTTACCACCTCGAATATAATCTTTAACACTTTTACTACCTTTGGTTTTATAGGTGCCATATAGGACGATAAATACTAATGTCCCAATGAGTACGATCCAATCTATGGTTTGCATATCTTACTGATAAAAGTTACTGTTTTTACTCATTTTTGTGAATGAACGGGATAGTTTAACATGTACTTATATTCAAGAAAAAGAAATGCTAATTAAATAAAATAATAAAATGTATAAGGCATTTGCGATTAACACTACCGAATACAATTTTTTCCATACTAACTTTTCTTCTGTCTCTTTCATACTTTTTGTATTATTTTCCTAGGGATAACATATTCGCAAAAAGTCGGTATGCCCCGGGAACTCCTGCAGGAAACTCTCTAAAAAAACTTAAGCCGGTATAGACATAAAATCCTTTTCCGTAGGGAGCGATGAGCAATGCTCCTTTTTTTAGCGATTCGTTTTTATCCTTAGCTGCTAATATAGGAGTATATTCATTTGACCATTGGTTCGGAAAATAAAGACCACGTTCTTGCACCCAATTTTTAAAATCATCTTCAGTAATTTTATTAGGCATATTAAGTACGGGATGATCGGGTGCGAGAAACGTAACTTTAGCATTTTCATCGGTGACTCGATCCCTTGATAATTCAAAAGGATAGGGGCCCAAATTATCCTTAACCTTTAGTCTTCGGTTTGTGTTATATTGAACAATTAAATTTCCTCCATTTTTTACATAATCCAATAAGTAGTCTTGTTTAAATTTAAGGGATGCTACGGTATTGTAAGCTCTAATCCCCACAACTATGGCGTCGTAACTTTCTAAAGAAGCACTCGAGATAGATGCTGGATCAATTGTGGTAACATCGTATCCAATCTGTGTTAAACTTTCTGGAACAACATCTCCCGCGCCTTCTATATATCCAATATGTTGTCCTTTCTTTTTGATATCTAGTCGTACAACTTTAGTTTTAGAGGGAAGTACTACGGTTTGAAAGGGAATATGATCATAATCCATGGTGATCACTTCATCAGAATAGGTAGTTCCATTTACCGTAACTATGGGCCTAATAAAACCTTCGCTTTGTATATCGGGAGCTATTACTGTAAACATAACCGTTTTCTCTTCTCCTTTTTGAGTAAGTTGAATTGGAATACGTTCAGGAGACACCTTCCAGTCTTTTGGGTGACTTAAACGAATATCGCCTTTTATATTCGCCTGACCGGCACGAACAATTACAGGAATTTGTTTTTTAGTAGTATTCGCAAAGATGATTACCTTATCTCTAATGCCTACAGCTACTGCGGGTGTTATTTCAAAGGGCATATATACCTCTCCTTTAACAGGATCATTTGTCTTATATATGACCTCTCTTGAAAAAGGAATGGTTACCCCTTCTATATTTACAGAAAAATTAGCTTTAATTACGCGATCCGTTTCTGGCTTGCCAATACGTTTTTGCTCTTTTACAGTATACATACCTAGCGTGCCCTCTTCAACAAGCCAATATGGATTTGTATATTCAAAGTCATCAGGAACTTTACCTTTTAACTCAAAGCTTTGTTTTATGTTATTTTGCAAAGTTTGTTCGACAATTTTTTGAATACCGATGGGCGCTATTGTTACGGCTTCCAGAATAGCTGTGGTAGCACTTCGATTAATTGCTTCTATTTTGAAAGAAACATTAACGCCTTTGGTTGCGGTAGGTTCTGTAGCGACTGCCTCTAGGTATAACCCTGCCGTAGCCGCTATTATTTTTTTAATTTCTTCAGATTTGATAGTTTTCCAGTGCTCATCTTCTAATTGTACGATGCCTTGGTAGGCTTTTACCAATTGCGGTAAGGAAGCTGCGGGATTGGTGAAATCAAAATCCTGTTCTACCTGATTTAGAATATTGCCAATGGCTTTTCCTCCTTTAATACGATTCCAAGACGTATCAATTCCTTCAAAAATGTTTGTTTTATTTTTTGGTAATTCGCCTCTGATTAATTCTACATATTCCTTTTGTTTACCTCTACTACCTGTGCTGCCAAATCCTTGTGATTTATGTTGGCTACGGCTTAACGAAGCGATTTCAGTATTTGATAGCCCGTAAGACGGATAATAAACACCGGTATCAAAGGCTAAAAGATTCGATTTATCTGCTTTTTCAAAATTTTCACGACTACCATAAAACCACCATGATGTATTAAAGAATAGCCGTTTGGGTTGCCAGATATCTACATATTGCAATTGCTTACTGTAGTTATTTTTGTTACCAGCCAAATCAAAGGCTTCTACACTTAGCATGGCAGAAGAGGTGTGGTGGCCATGTGTGGTTCCCGGAGTTCTATGATTAAAGCGGTTGATAATGATATCCGGTCTAAATTTTCGAATAGCCCAAACTACGTCGCTTAGCACTTCTTCTTTATTCCATATTGCAAGGGTTTCGTCGGGATGTTTTGAAAACCCAAAATCGTTGGCACGTGTAAACATTTGTTCGCCACCGTCTGTTCTACGAGCGGCTAGTAGTTCTTGTGTTCGTATGACTCCTAAAAGCTCGCGTATTTCGGGTCCGATAAGATTTTGTCCGCCATCGCCTCGTGTTAACGATAAATAGGCAGTTCTGGCTTTTAGGTGATTCGACATATACGAAATAAGTCTTGTATTTTCATCATCAGGATGCGCTGCTACATATAAAACCGACCCTAAGAAGTTTAATTTTTTAATGGCTTCATAAATTTCAGAAGCGTTAGGTTTACTTGGTTTTTGAGCCTTTGCTGTGAGAGGGATGAGTAGACTACAAACTACTACAAAAAGTAATTTTCGCATAATATTTGAAGCATATTTATGTACTGCGTCAAATATATAAAAGTAATACTCTCATAAAATTGGTTTAAGGATACTTTAACAAAGGTGTATTCTACTATTTTTAGCCAGAATACTTGCCTGGATTCTCAATTTTTCGTCTCCTATTTTTTTGAAGTCTTAGACGAAGTTTCAACAAATTCTAATTGTTCTATAGCAACATTTGTAGTAAAAACGCCGTAGTTAACAACCGCTTTTCCTTTTTCGATCGTATCGATTGTACCTACAGATTTGCCATCGATCATTCTTACCCGGTCACCAACTTTTAAGATGACTTTAGGTTTTTTTGCTTCTATACGCTCTTCTTTCTTTCTTTCTTCTTTCTTTTTTTTACGAATGACCTGTACTTGTTTTTCTACTTCTTCAACGATCTTTTTTTTCTTTACTTTTTGTATAGTTCTTTGTTTGACCGATTGTTTTTTTCTTTTAGAATTTTCGACTTGAACAATTTTCATGAATTCATCGATTAATTCTCGCTTCTTTTTATTGTTGAAATATTTTTCGTTGAGATCGTCAACTTTTTTTCCAAGATAAATCATGCGCTGGTTGCTATCATAGAGCTCTTGGTAGCTTTCTAATTTTTGTTGTACACGTTCATTAATTTTTTCTAATCGTTCTTTTTCCTCTTCGGCTTTTTGTTCTTTGGTTTTTAGGGTAGAAGTTGTTTTTTGAAGTTTAGATCGTTCTTTTTGCAGATTTGCTATACTTTTATCAAATCTAATTTTTCCACGTTCTACTTTTTTCTTGGCTTTATTAATGAGACTGAAGGGAATTCCATTTTTCTGTGCAACTTCAAAAGTAAATGAACTACCCGCTTCACCAAGATGCAATTTAAATAGTGGTTCTAGTGTTTTGGCATCAAATAGCATGTTAGCATTGGTCATATTTGGTAGTTCGTTGGCAAGCATTTTTAGATTGGCATAATGTGTAGTAATGATTCCGAAAGATTCACGTTCATAAAAAACTTCTAAAAAAGCTTCAGCCAGTGCACCACCTAATTCGGGATCACTACCTGTACCAAATTCGTCGATCAGAAATAGTGTGCTGTTATTACATTTCCGTAGAAAAGCATTCATATTTTTCAAACGATAACTATACGTACTTAAATGATTTTCAATAGATTGATTATCACCAATATCGGTAAGTATGACATCAAAAAAACAAACTCTACTATATTCGTGTACAGGAATAAGCATACCGCTTTGCAGCATTATTTGCAACAAGCCAATGGTTTTTAAGGTGATGCTTTTACCCCCCGCGTTTGGTCCAGAAATTACTATAATCCTATTGTTTTGATCCAAACTTATCGTCTGCGGATGAGTTTTTTCGCCTTTTGCTTGATTTGAAAGGTATAGTAGGGGATGGTATGCCTCTTTAAGTGTAAGTTCTCTACCTTTTGTAATTTTAGGAAGCACAGCGTTAAGTTGAGAGGCGTATTTTGATTTGGCAGCAATTACATCGATATGACTAAGATATTCTTGATACTGCTTTAATAATGAGATGAATGGTCTTAATTTATTCGTAAGTTCTTTTAAAATTTTGACTACTTCTTCGCGTTCTTCATAAAGTAAGTTACTCAACTCGCGGCTAAACTGTAGTGTCGCTTCTGGCTCGATATAAACAATACTTCCGGTTTTTGAGTTCCCCATGATGGCTCCCTTCACCTTACGTCTATACATGGCTTTTACAGCGAGTACTCTACGATTGTCTACGACACTTTCCTTAATATCATCTAGATATCCAAAGCTATTATAACGGGTTAGGTCTTTTCCGAAGCTTCCATTTAACTTTCCTTGAATAGTACTGATTCGTTTTCTCAAATGTAATAGGGCAGGAGATGCATTATCTTTTATTTCACCAAACTTATCTAATACAGCAGTGATCAAATTAACAATATCTTTGGTTAAAGTAACTTTTATAGATGTGTTGTATAATACAGGATACAACTCTCTTTTGGCTTTAAAAAAAGTTAATAACTCATTTACCGTAGTGCTAATAGCAATTACCTTTTTTAAATTCAGTGCTTCTAAAAAGGTGTTTTCTATAGCGAGGAGTTGAATTTCTTTCGTAATACTGTCAAATTCATGGTTAGGAATTCTGGCGTCATTTAAATGCGACGATTTATATTCAAAAACTTCTTGTAGTGCTACTTTAATGGCTTGCTCATTTGTAAAAGGCACAACCCGAAGTGCTTTTGATTTTCCCAGATCTGTATTACATAATTCTGAGACTTGCTCTAGAACGGTATCAAATTCAAGGTCTTTTAGTGTTTTTTCTGAAATGCGAATCATGCTTTTTTTACCCGTTTTTTTGGGTTATCTTCGGTTTGCATTTAAACCAGTTCATTGTATAAAAATTGGTTGTAGTTTGAAACTATGTATAGGCTTAGTAGTAAAACATTCTCAATTTTTTTATAATGTTATAATTTAGATTAAATCAGAGCAAAAGTACATAATTACAATAGTATTTGTTAATCATATGAATGTAAATATTGAAGAGGGTTGGAAAGAACAGCTCAATGAAGAATTCGAAAAACCGTATTTCGCAGCGTTGGCAAATTTTATAAAAGAAGAATATAGTAACCATCGTTGTTACCCCAAAGGATCTCATATTTTTGCTGCTTTTGATCATTGTAGTTTCGACGATGTACGAGTAGTTATTATTGGTCAGGATCCTTATCACGGTGCGGGGCAGGCAAATGGGTTATGTTTTTCGGTGAATCAGGGTGTTGCTATGCCTCCTTCTCTTATTAATATTTTCAAAGAAATTGAAACCGATCTGGGGAAACCATTTCCAACTCACGGTGATTTAGAAAGATGGGCGAAGCAAGGAGTATTGTTACTTAATGCCACTTTAACAGTAAGAGCAAATCAAGCGGGATCACATCAAAACAAAGGCTGGGAACGTTTTACAGATGCGGTGATCGAAGCTGTTTCTAAACACAAGGAAAATGTAGTCTTTTTATTATGGGGCGGTTTCGCAAAGAAAAAAGGGGCTAAAATAGATAGTGCAAAGCATTGCATACTTACTACAGGGCATCCTTCTCCATTAAGCGCAAACAGGGGGTATTGGTTTGGTAACAAACATTTTAGTCAAACTAACAAATACCTAAAAGACAAAGGTTATTCGACGATTGACTGGTAATGATCTATGCCGCAGATGAAATTTCTGTTTCTTTTGATTTAGAAGAATCCTGTACCGCTGCTTTATTAATCTGAACTTTCTTGGTATTAGATTTCTTTTTTGTATCAACTGATTGCATACTAAACTTTAGTAGAAGAAAATTGAAGGCTACCAGCCCAAGTGTTATTAGTAAAAATGTTATCATAATAGATTTGTTTATTTAATTATTAGATGCATTACTTTCAAAATGGTTGCTTATGCGTTAATAATTAGTTGTGGGGTAGGGTTTTGCAAATGTATTATTTTTTTTAAAATTTACTGGTAGTTGACCAATAAATTTTAAATTATTAATGATTTATCAGAATTTAGACTTCAAAAATTCCATATGTATCACGTCAATACTAAATTTTTGACAAATCATTACCGGCAAATACTGCTTTTTGATCCTTAATTAATTCTTAATACCACTTCCACTTTAAAGTTATTCATTAAAAATTGCCTTTTTCCGTTGATACTTCAACATAAAAAGCAACCGTAGTTACGGCTATAATTGAGCTTTCTTTTTTGTCTAAACAAAAACTGACTGCTTTTTATTTGAACAATTTTAAAGTAGAACTGGTATAACTAGCTTTTGAAGCGTTAAATAATACGTATGTTGATTACATTTTGTAGACTAAATCTTTATATGTGTATTTTTTGTCAATAATATTCAATGCATATAATTGTTCTTGAATTTCTGCAATTGTTTGTTCTTCTAATATGGATTGACTCCATTCTGTAATTGCTAACCATTTTTGAATATCAGTCAATTTTTGATGATATGTTTCAGACAAAGTTCTGTCAATCTCTGGTATGTTTTTAAAATTGAGAGAACAGTTATTAATAATGTCAAGTACGTTTTTGATTGTATCGCCGTCATGTTGCAATATTTCATCTCGTACTGCGATAACAAAGCAAGGCCATGGAGTAGGGCAGTCGTCTATTCTTCTAAACACACCTTGATCTACCAAGGGTTTGGTCGTAAAATGTTCCCACATAAAATAATCTGCTGTACCTTTGGTCAACGCATCGACTGCGCCGTCTAAGTTTTTTATCACTTCAAATTGTAGCGTATCTGTGTTCCATTCTTGATTTTTTGCATTTACATAAGCCATTAAATGAGAGCCAGAACCGTATCGACTTATAGCAGCTTTGGCATGTTCAAGATCTGAAATATATTTATAGGGAGATGCAGCACTAACATGTATACCCCAAATTAGTGGGGTTTCAATATAGATCTGTACGATTTTACTTGGATTACCAGCGATGATGTCTTTAATGATTCCTTCTGTTAGTATAATAGCTATGTCTATTTCTTCGTTTCTCAAAGCTTCACACATGGCACCTGTTCCTCCAGGAAAATCTGTCCATTCAAGTTTGATATTTTGATCTAGAAAGCTTTTATTTTCTATAGAAAGGTGCCACGGTAGGTTAAAATGCTCAGGAACACCTCCAATTTTTAAGGTTGTCATATACTAAAAAGTTAAAAGTATGTGTATTTCATCGATTATTTTGTAATTTTCATCGATAAAAAAATTATAATATATATATTCGCTTCATAAAATTTTAAGAGATAGTACATATTTAAATTTTTAACACATCGTAAAACATCATTGTTATGAAAAAGAATTTTCCCCAAAAAATGAATGCCTACGTAAAAGTGGCTAAACTGAAAAACAATTCTATAGAAAATGGAATTGTAATATTTATCGGTGTGTTGTTAGTAACAAATTTAGTAATAAGTCTCAAAATATTATTCGGATAATAGTTTTATACGAATATCCGTAATCTAACCTAAACAGTTTGCGTCAAGCTGAACTCGTTTCAGCTTCTCATCTCAATGTACTGAAAATAAACTTAATGAGATCCTGAAATGAATTCAGGATGACTTCTTAGTTAAATTTTTAGGTATAATAGCGTACAATCAATTAATTTTACAAACAGTTCTATCAAAATCGCTTTTATCAGCGATTTTTTTGTTCAATATGAGTTCATTCTATTTAAAGTATATTCTATTATATTTTCTATCGATTTTTTAGGATTTTTACTAAAACTACCAGTAGTTCTATTTGCCAGAATTACGCTTAAGGAAACTGCTCTATGACCCAATAGCTTTGATAAACCATAAATTCCCGCAGTTTCCATTTCTAAGTTTGTTATTCTCGATTCTTTATAAGAAAATGATACCAACTTATTCAAAAGGTTTTCATCTTGTAAAGGTAATCGTAATATTCTGCTTTGGGGACCGTAAAACCCTGGATTGGTTATTGTAATTCCGGTGGTTGTTGCGGCACTCTTCATATGCGCTATTAACATAGTATCTCCTGCAACTACGTATGGTATTGGTTTAAGTAGATTCCATTGTAGATGTTCGATTAAAGCGGATGCGATCTTCTGATGTAAAACATGTTGATTTTCATAAAAGTGAAGAAGGTTATCAAAACCAATGGCTATATTTGAGATCACAAAACTATCTACTTTAATATCTTTTTGCATAGCTCCAGAGGTTCCTATTCTAATGATATCGAGTGCGGTATGTTTCTTTTTAATAGTTCGTGTTTTTAGATCGATATTCACCAGTGCATCTAATTCATTTAAAACAATATCAATATTATCGGTACCAATACCTGTAGATATTACGGTGATTCTTTTGTTTTTATACGTTCCGGTTTGCGTATGAAATTCTCGTTTACGAATACTAAATTCTATATGATCAAAATATTGCGTTATTTGATCAACACGATCAGGATCACCTACAGTAATAACTGTTTTTGCAAGATGCTCGGGTTTAAGATGAAGGTGATAGATACTACCATCATTGTTCAAAATAAGTTCAGACGCTGCTATGGGCATATTATAGTTTTAGTAAACTGTGGGATTCATTATTATATAGGTAATCATATTTTTTTACACCACCATAATACCAGTCCAAAATTTGAGTATTGTAGAAGTTTTTCTTTTGTTGCAGTGCCAATTTTCCACGTTCAGATAGTTGTAGTCGATCTTTTGTCTGGTCTAGAAATTGAAAAAGTCTTGCTAATACCCGTTTCATTTGCATATCTCCGTATCCATAATATCCCTGATATTCTAGCGCATATCCCATCAATTGTTTTATATTTTTAATTTGATAGGTATTTACCATTTCCAGGATATTGTGTTCTAAGACATTAAGACCGGTTAACATATTAGGAAAACGTTGCAAATGTGCACGAAGACATATAGAAAGATATTCAAAAGATGAATGTTTTTTAATTTGGCCAGCAATTTTTTTCGGATTGGATTCACAATATAATGTCCAGATGTATTTGGCAAGCTCTAGGTCATCGATTGTTAGTAGTTTCTTATCTTGATAATGCTGCTTTAGCTGTTTGTCTGACAATTCGCCAAGTCCAAATAATTTTTTTTCATGGGCAATTCTACCACTACAAACAAGGTATACCGGAATATTACTAATACCTTTGCGCGATAATAGACTTATTGCCGCAATCATATTAATATGACAAAAGAGATCATATTCAAACCATAAAACAATTTCGTTATAACTCGTTGAATCATTAAGTATTTTTAATTGTGAAACGAATTTTTCATCGTAGTCATTAGGTTCGATTCTGTAATATTTTTTTAAGAATTCTTTTCTCTTTGCTATTGCAGTAGCGGTTTCAATATGAATTTCAGTAGGACCTTCACAAAACATTTCTCGCCAGGTTACAATAGCTCCTTGTACCAGTTGTAATTGTGTGATTCTTTGGGTAAGGCTGTCCCCGTTGGTAATATGTAACGTATGTATCCCCAAAATTAATCTGTTTTTTAATTATCCTCCTACGCGTTTTACAGTAAACCCTTTTTCTTTTAAGATTTCCATGATTTGATCTCTATAATCTCCCTGAATAATAATACTGTCATTTTTAAAACTACCACCTACACTTAGTTTTGTCTTTAGTTCTTTTGCTAACATCTTAAAATCTTTGTCTGCCCCGGTGTAACCTTCTAATATAGTTATTGGTTTGCCTTTTCGTTTTTCATATTTGCAAATGATAGGGTGATCTTGCATCCATATGCTGTCTTTATCATTTTGGGTATCTTGTGACTCTTCAAAAGAATGATCAGGGAATAGGTTTTTTAATTGATCCTGTAAATCCATCACTTTGCTATTTTTTGATTAAACCAATTTCAACTAGTCTTTGGTGCAAAAATTCACCAGCGGTTATATCTTCATATTGCTTAGGGTTATCTGGTGTAATACATTCTTCTAAACAATTAAGTTTCATATCACTTCGGGGATGCATAAAGAACGGAATGGAGTATCGAGGCTTGTTCCATTGTTCTTTAGGAGGGTTAGTTACTCTGTGAATGGTTGATTTTAATTTATTATTGGTATGGCGCTCTAACATATCTCCGACATTGATGACAAGTTCGTCTTCTTGCGGTATGGCATCAATCCATTCTCCATCTTTTCTTTGTACTTGCAAACCTCCTGTAGAGGCTCCCATGAGTAAAGTGATCAAATTGATATCTCCATGTGCACCTGCGCGTACCGCTCCTTTTGGTTCTTCCATAATTGGAGGGTAATGGATAGGTCTTAATATACTATTTCCGTTGCTAGCCCAATGATCAAAGTAGTGCTCATCTATACCTATATAAAGTGCCAAAGCCCTAAGTACATAAATTCCGGTTTTTTCGAGCATTTTGTAAGCTTCCATCCCTGTTTCGTTAAAATGCTCAAGCTCACTTACTATAACATTTTCAGGGTAATCTTCTTCTAAATTAGCGTCATCGTCGGCTTCTTGACCAAAATGCCAGAATTCTTTTAAGTCTCCTTCTTTCTTACCTTTGGCATGTTCTTTTCCGAAAGAAGTATAGCCTCGCTGCCCCCCAAGACCTTCTATTTCATATTTTTCTTTAACGTGTAATGGTAAATCAAAAAATGCTTTTATTTCTTTGTAAAGATCATGAACGAGTTGATCACTTAAAAAATGATTTTTCAAAGCAACAAAACCAATTTCTTCGTATGCTTTGCCTATTTCATTTACAAACTTTTGTTTTTTAGAAGGGTCGTCAGATAAAAATTCTGATAAGTCTACGCTGGGTATATTGTTCATTGCGATTATCTTAAAATTGAAAAACTAAATTAGGCGTATTTTTCAAAAAAATCACGTTGTTTTTAAAAATAATTGATATTTATTTTGTGAAATGGTTTACACTTTCTTGAATTTGCTAAAAAAACGGTGTTTTTCGCTTAAATTAAAAAGTTTAAATTAGTATTGTTTATCGTATGTCTTAAAAGCTTTGCCTGTTCTGTAGAATATAATCGAGAGATACTTGATTTTGAAGTGAATATAAGTTAATACATTTTTTGAATGCATTATTTTTAAACGCATATACTAGATAGTTTTATAACAAACCTTCTCTTATGGAGCATATTTCAAAAAAACAGTCACCCATACAATTTGACCGCAAACACTACACAAACGAAGAGCTGATTCTATTGTATTCGCGTATACTTAAACCAAGAATGATCGAAGAGAAAATGTTGGTGCTATTGCGCCAGGGCAAGATATCAAAATGGTTTAGTGGTATTGGTCAAGAAGCAATTTCGGTGGGAGTAACTGCTGTGTTAGAAGAAGATGAATATATATTGCCCATGCATCGAAACCTGGGAGTGTTTATTACCAGAAACATCCCTTTACACAGGCTTTTTGCACAATGGCAAGGAAAAAAAAGTGGGTTTACCAATGGTAGGGATCGTTCTTTTCATTTTGGAACACAAGAGTACAAGATTATAGGTATGATTTCTCATTTAGGTCCTCAAATGGGCATTGCCAGTGGCATTGCATTGGCGAATCTTTTAAAAAAGAATAACAAGATAACGGCTGTATTTACAGGAGAGGGTGGAACTAGTGAAGGAGATTTTCACGAAGCTTTGAATATCGCTTCTGTATGGAGTTTACCTGTTCTTTTTTGTATTGAAAATAATGGGTATGGCCTTTCTACCCCCACAACAGAACAATATAATTGTGAGCACTTGGCACATCGAGGATTGGGCTACGGCATAGAAGCTCATATTATAGATGGAAATAATATCATAGAAGTATATCACAATGTTGCCACTATTGCACAAAGTGTTAGAAAAAACCCAAGACCCGTACTGATAGAGTTTAAAACCTTTAGGATGCGGGGTCATGAGGAGGCGAGTGGTACCAAATATGTTCCGCAGGATCTGCTACGACATTGGGAAACTAAAGACCCTATACATACCTATCAAAATTTTTTGATGAAAAACTATATCTTATCAAAAGAAAGAGATGTAGCATTACAAGCCGCTATCAAGCTTGAAATTGAAGAACAATGGGAGCTCGCTAATACTGAAAAAACTATTGATGTTGATCAGTCTAAAGAATTAGCTGATGTGTATGCAAGCCATTCATATTCTGAAATTAATCAGGTTCAAGAACGTAAAGAACTGCGATTGATTGATGCCATCTCTGAAGGACTCGAAGAATCTATGAATAGATTCGATAATTTAATACTAATGGGACAAGATATCGCTGAGTATGGAGGTGTTTTTAAAATTACAACAGGTTTTGTAGATACATTTGGTAAAGATCGGGTTCGAAATACGCCTATTTGCGAATCTGCTATTCTCGCCACAGCTTACGGACTCTCGATACAGGGATATAAGGCTATAGTTGAAATGCAATTTGCTGATTTTGTATCTTCAGGGTTTAATCCTATTGTCAATTTACTGGCAAAGTCAAATTATAGGTGGAAACAGCCAGCGAATGTTGTAGTGCGCATGCCTTGCGGAGCAGGTGTAGGTGCGGGACCTTTTCATAGTCAGACCAACGAGGCTTGGTTTACCAAAACTCCCGGGTTAAAAGTAATCTACCCGGCATTTCCTTATGATGCCAAGGGGTTATTACTTACTGCTATTGAAGATCCTAATCCGGTGCTGTTTTTTGAACATAAAGCATTATATAGGAGTATACGACAAGAAGTTCCTGATGGATACTATACACTACCTTTAGGTAAAGCAGCTACGCTTAGAGATGGCAATGATATTACTATAATTAGCTACGGGGCTGGTGTACACTGGGTTTTAGAGGTATTGGAGAATCATCAAGACATTTCAGCCGAAGTTATTGATTTAAGAACTTTGCAGCCATTGGATACCCAAACTTTGTATACTTCAGTACAAAAAACGGGTAAAGCATTAATTGTACAAGAAGATTCTATGTTTGGAGGAATAGCTTCAGATATTTCTGCCTTGATAATGGAAAATTGCTTTGAATTTTTGGATGCTCCGGTAAAAAGAGTGGCTAGCCTCGAAACACCAATTCCTTTCGATACGAATCTTGAAAATCAATATCTAGGTAAATGTCGTCTAGAAAAAACCTTATTAGAAGTATTGCAATATTAAAGGATGGTAAATATGGTTTTTGAATATCTGCTATACATCATAAAATTAACTTTAATGTCTGGTCTAGCGCAGTCGAGACCTGATTTTAAGCTTGTTGGATTTACTAACCTCTCAACTGCGCTCGAGGAGACAGTGCGATATGATTGATTACGGATATTCATTATATTATTTGTAAAAACCTGTTATTCAGTAATATATATTTAAATTATTTTCTTTTTAATCAAAATAGTTCAATAAAATTCAAATAGGGTTAAAATCCTCTTGAACTAATGTTGTATGTTCTATTAGTAAATATTAATTTCGCGCAGTCTATGCAATTTATTCTAAACCGAAAGGTCAGAAAACAGGGAACTAAAATAAATTTATGAACACTAATCAATTAGAGAAGCTTCGTAGCTCGAAGATTCTCGTCACGGGAGCTGCCGGTTTTATAGGGTCCAATTTATGTGAAACACTTATTGAGGCTGGAAGCAAAGTGGTTGCTCTTGATAATTTTGCTACCGGGCACAAAAAAAATCTTTCCAAAATCATAGATCACCCTAATTTTAATTTTATTGAAGGAGATATTAGGAGTCTAAACGATTGCCACGATGCATGTAAAGGAGTGGATTATGTTTTACATCAAGCTGCTTTAGGTTCTGTACCCCGATCAATCAACGACCCTATTACCAGTAATGAAGTAAATGTAACTGGTTTTTTGAATATGTTGGTTGCTTCTAGAGATGCAGGTATAAAACGATTTATCTATGCCGCTAGCTCTTCGACCTATGGGGATTCAAAAGCATTACCTAAAGTTGAAGAAAAAATAGGAAAACCTCTTTCTCCCTACGCTATAACCAAATTCGTAAATGAACTATACGCTGATAACTTTAAAAAAACCTATGATTTAGATACTATAGGTTTACGTTATTTTAATGTATTTGGTCGCAAACAAGATCCTAATGGAGCATATGCTGCGGTTATTCCTAAGTTTGTCATGCAATTTATGAAACATGAATCACCTGTTGTTAACGGTGATGGCTCATTTTCAAGGGATTTCACATATATAGACAATGTTATTCAGATGAATTTAAAAGCTATATTAGCAGACAACCAGGAAGCTCTAAACACAGTATACAATACTGCATACGGAGAGAGAACCACACTAAATGAATTAACCGCGTTGCTAAAAGAATATTTATCTGAATATGATAAAGATATTGCTGATGTACATATTAAATTTGGTCCCGAGCGAAAAGGCGACGTTCCTCATTCGTTGGCATCTGTTGATAAAGCTAAGAAATTGCTGGATTATGATCCAGAATATAATATCAAATCAGGACTAAAAGAAGCTGTTCGTTGGTATTGGAACAACCTATAAAGTAACAACTATAACGTGTAGAATATATTATTGTAATGTAATAGTAGGCTTAGTATTCAAATTTCGATTATCGAATAAAATAAATAAACATCATGCAACAAAGTAAAATTGCCGTTATTGGTTTGGGATATGTAGGCCTGCCATTAGCAAGGTTATTTGCCACAAAATATACAGTAGTAGGATTTGATATTAATCAAAAAAGAATCAAAGAACTACGTTCGGGAACAGATACAACATTAGAAGTAGAAGACGAGGTTTTACAAAGTGTATTGAAAAACTCACCCAATTCAGAAAATGGATTGTACTGCTCATCTGATTTGGCCGATATAGCTGATTGTAATTATTACATTATTACAGTACCAACACCTGTTGATAAAAATAATAGACCCGACTTAACACCTTTGTACAAATCTAGTGAAACCGTTGGAAAAGTTTTAAAACAAGGAGATATCGTTATTTATGAATCTACAGTATATCCTGGTGTTACTGAGGAAGAATGTATCCCTGTTCTTGAAAAAGTAAGCGGCTTACTTTTTAATATAGATTTTTATGCAGGATATTCTCCAGAGCGTATTAATCCTGGAGATAAAAAGCATACGGTAGATAAAATACTAAAAGTGACCGCCGGCTCTACCCCTGAAATAGGAAAAAAAGTAGATGCACTTTATGATTCTGTCATTACTGCAGGAACACATCTGGCTCCTACCATAAAAGTGGCTGAAGCTGCAAAAGTTATAGAGAACTCTCAAAGAGATATCAATATAGCGTTTGTAAATGAACTTGCAAAGATCTTCAATTTGATGGATATCAACACCAATGATGTGTTAGAGGCAGCAGGAACCAAATGGAACTTTTTACCTTTTAAGCCAGGTCTTGTCGGAGGGCATTGTATTGGAGTAGATCCTTACTATCTGGCACAAAGAGCACAAGAATTTGGATACCATCCCGAAATTATTTTGGCAGGAAGACGATTAAACGATAGTATGGGGCAATATGTAGCATCAGAGGTTATTAAATTAATGGTAAAACACGATATTCATATCAAAGGTGCCAAAGTATTAGTACTGGGGATTACATTTAAAGAGAATTGTCCAGACGTGCGTAATACGAAAGTAGTAGATGTCATCAGGCATCTTAAAGATTTTGGCACCGACGTTACGATCTATGATCCATGGGCTAATCCAAGTGAGGTGAAACATGAATATGGGTTAGAAACAATTACCGAATTGCCAGATGGAACTTTTGACGCAATTGTGCTCGCAGTAGCTCACAAAAAGTATCTCGAATCAAATCTTGAATCTTTGTTGTCATCCAATGGTATTCTATATGATGTTAAAGGAATAGTAGAAAACGGAGTTCATGGAAGATTATAGCTTTTGTAATTCTAAGCTTTTAATTATACGCAATATTTAAACATCTAGACAATAATTTTTAACAATACCATGGCCAAAAATATTATTATGCTTATTGGAGGAGATCATTCATCTTTTGCAATTTATAATGCATTAAAAAACGACTATAATATTTCCAAAGTAATAATAGATAGACATTCAAACAAAAAAGCTTTTTTAAAAAGACGAATAAAAAGGCTGGGCTGGTTTAGGGTATTGGGACAAGTTATTTTTCAAGTATTAGTACCTAGATACTGGAAAGCAATGTCTAAGAACCGAATCGAAGATATTTCACAGAAGTATTCCTTAAATTACAAAAGTATTGAAGAGGATAAGATGATTGAAGTGAATTCTGTAAATTCTGATGAATGTTTGCATACATTGCAACAGTTGTCTGCTGATATCATAATAGTAAATGGTACAAAAATAATTTCCAAAAAAATTCTTAACGGTGTAGATTCGGTTTTTATCAATACACATACCGGAATAACTCCAAGATACAGAGGGGTTCATGGGGGATATTGGGCTTTGGCCAATAATGATCCTGAGCATTGTGGAGTCTCGGTACATTTAGTAGATCCCGGAATTGATACCGGCGGAATTTTGTACCAAGGAGTCATTCATCCTACAAAGAAAGATAATTTTGTTACCTATACTTATTTACAATTAGGCGTAGGTATAGCACTGATGAAAAAAGCATTGAATGATGCTCACAACGACTCGCTAAATACAATCACCAACGGTTTGGATAGTAAATTATGGTATCATCCTACTATTTGGTTTTATTTAAAAACTCTAATAGTAAAAGGAGTTAAATAAAGACTTAACGATCTATTATGATTGTGACTAAGAGGTTTTAAGATGAAAATAAACCAACTAAAGGGGGGGGCTGCCTTATCATATGTTAATATACTTATTACCAATGTTATTGGACTCTTACTAACACCTTTTATTATTCGTTCTTTAGGACAAACCGAATATGGTTTATACACTATGATAGGTGCTTTAGTAGGATATTTAACCGTTTTTGATTTTGGTTTGAATAATACTATTATACGTTTTGTAGCCAATTTTAGAGCAGAAAACGATAAAAAAGGAGAAGAAAATTTTTTAGCGCATAGCTATATCATTTACGGATTTATTTCTTTATTCATTTTGAGTGTTGGATTCCTTTTTTATTCGAACTTGTCAAGTCTTTATGAACAAACATTATCTGCCCAACAGATCCAGAAGGCCGAAATTATGTTTGCAATTTTAATTTTTAATCTTGCCATTAGCTTACCCGGTGGGGCATTAACAGGAATATGTAGTGGTTATGAAGAGTTTATTTTCCCAAAGATTGTTACTATTCTAAAATATTTGATTAGGAGTATCCTGGTGGTTGGTATATTACTTTATCAAGGCGATTCTGTAAGTTTGGTCATCTTAGACACCTGTATGAATCTTCTTATAATTTTAATTAACGGTTTAATAGTATTTAAGAAATTAAAAGTCAAAATTAGATTACACAAGTTTGAAGTTACCTTACTAAAAACGATTTTAGGATTTTCTAGCTGGATTTTTATTTTTGCATTGGTTCATCAACTACGATGGCAATTTGGTCAGTTAGTGTTGGGATTGTATTATGGAACAGCTATTGTTGCCGTGTATGCCGTAGGAAGTACACTAGGGAATTATTATGGTGCTTTTTCTAGTGCTATTTCAAATATTTTTCTGCCAAGGGCGATACAAATGATTGTTAAAAAGTCTTCTAAAGAAGAGTTGACCAATATGTTTATCAAAATCTCAAGAATAATCTTAATTGTTCTCCTATTTATTTTCGGCGGATTTATTTTGGTAGGTAGAGATTTTATTTACTATTGGGTTGGAGAAGAATATAACGAAGCTTATTATTATACTATTTTTATTATGATAGGATTAACTCCCATTTTGAGTCAAGGTTTCGCGAATAACTTATTAGAAGCAAAAAAATTATTGTCGTACAGAGGTATTCTTTTACTCACCTTAACTATAATGGGAACTATTTTGGGAATATATATGGCCAAGAATTATGGAGTTTTAGAAATGATAGCATCCATTGTGGCATTTATGTTGTTAGAAAGACTCATAATGATTCCATATTACTCAAAGCATCTATTCCTGGAAATGGGACGATACTATAAAGAAATATCTCCATTATTTATTGGATTAGGTATAGTTTTGGGAATTTCACTTACAGTAAATGTATTTTTACCCGAACAAAATTTATATGTATTTATATCAAGTGTAATCTATTACAGTATTCTATATTTTGCAGTAACGCTTTTGTTTATGACGTCATATGAGAAATCTATATTAAAAAGTTTTACAAATAGAATTCCTTTAATCAGAAAATTATTTTGAAAATAATGTTAGTACATTCTTCAAATAGACAAACATCGCTAAACCTAAGGCAACTCAAAAACCAATACAGTTTATTAAATCTGACCCAATATGATAAAGAAATACATCCCATTTAGTTTTAAAGCAAAGCTGTTAACGCTATATTATAAAACCAAATCGTTTAAAAGTCTTAATGAAACGTTTAAGATTACTTCTACAGATAAGAAAAAAGTTTTTATATTCTTGGCAGCCGATTACGGAAACCTCGGTGATGTAGCTATCACCTACGCACAGCACAAATTTTTAAAACAATCCTTTCCTGATTATACGGTAATCGAAATACCCTTAAGCTGGACTTTTTCAGGAATTGCACTAGTTCAAAAAATTATAACTCCTTCTGATATTATAACCACCGTAGGAGGAGGTAATATGGGCGATTTGTATCATCAGATTGAATGCCAGCGACAATTAGTTTTTAGTGAGTTTAAGAACAATCAGGTGATTTCATTTCCTCAGACCATAGATTTTACAGATACAAAGTCTGGTAAGCAAAAGTTAAAAACAGCTATTCGCGTCTATTCAAGTCATCCTAATTTAATATTGCTGGCTAGAGAGCAAAAAACATTCGATTTTTTTAAGAAACACTTTAAAAAGAATAAAATATTCCTAGTACCTGATATCGTATTGACTCTAGATAGATCTCAGGATAGTAAAAAAAGAGAAGGTGTAATTATTTGTTTAAGAAATGATAAAGAGAAAAAATTATCATCAACAGAAGAAAAGTCATTACTAGAAATGGTAAAAGGAAATTTTGGCTCTTTTAAAGAAAGAGACACCCATATCGGGGGCTCTGGTTTATCGATGAGAGCTAGAGTACAGTCATTATTTGCAATTTGGGATGATTTTAAATCTGCCAGGTTAGTCATTACCGATCGATTACACGGTATGATTTTTTGTTATATAACGAAAACACCTGCATTGGTTTTTCTAAATAATAATCATAAAATCAAATCTTCATATTCCTGGATTAAAGAAACCAATAATATCCACCTAATTGAAAATTTTGATAAAGAAAAAATAGAAAAACTGATCTTTGAGGTAAAAAATGATACAGATAAAAGTTCAAAAGTTGATTTACTTCATTTTTACAGCGACCTGAAAAAAGAGATAATTTCTAACTGACCTCTAATGAAACCAATACTTTCTATAGTTATACCTGTTTATAATGTTTCGCAATATGTAGAGAAATGTATTAGGAGCATCTGTAATCAAAATTTTGATACAAATACTGTCGAAGTTATCGCTGTTAATGATGGCTCAAAAGATAACAGCCTTGAAATTTGTGAACGCTTACAATTAGAGTTTACATTTCTTAAAATTTATAGCCAAGAAAATAGAGGGCTAAGCGGAGCTAGAAATACAGGTCTAAAAAATGCTACCGGAGATTATGTTTGGTTTATAGACTCTGACGATTGGATAGCCGAAAATTGCATACCAGAAATACTTCAGAAAGTAACAAAAAGTAATGTAGATATATTTTGGATGGGTCACAACGTGATTTTAAATAATGAAGTCATTAGAGCTGTGGTTCCAAGAAAAACTTTAGAACCGGTGACAGGCGAAGAATTTTTTCAGACGTATCTAAATAATCTTTTTTTTATTTGGAAATTTATCTATAGACGTGAATTTTTATTAGACAATTCTTTAACCTTTTATGAAGGTATTCTTTATGAGGATTTAGAGTTTACACCAAGAGCCTTGATTAAAGCAAATACATGCTTAACGTTACCTAAGGCATATTACAATTATCTCATTAGACAGGGTAGTATTGCTACAAATATTAAAGATAAAAACATCGAAGATCGATTCAAGATACTCAACAAACTACAAGACCTTAAAGATCAACCGGGGATTAATAATAATTTCAAGAATACGTTAAACGGTATAATTCTTAATACATTTAAAGGTACTGTTAAAATGAGCGCAAAAGCTCAATTAAAATTACCTGAATTATCATATATAGACGTCAAAAAGCTACAAGTAGATAAAAAACTACCTTTAGCTTCGAGATTAGAATTTTATTGTATGAAATCCAATTTACAATGGTTCTATAAAACGTTTCAGTACAGTTGGCAAATTTATAAAAAGTTCTAGAGGGCTTATAGAAGCTAGTTTTGAATAAAATTAAAAAGTACACGTGTGAAAAGAATTTTACATATTGTGGGGACAATGGATCGGGCAGGTGCCGAGACTATGATCATGAATCTCTATCGCGCTATCGATCGATCTCAATATCAATTTGAGTTTGTGTATTTAACAGACAAGGAATGTTCATTTGATTCTGAAATAGAATCTATGGGTGGAGTAATTCATAGAATCCCAAAAAAACATTCGAAATCTGTTTTTTTTAGAACTTTTAAAATTTATCAGCTCATAAAGAAAGATGGCGGTTTTCATGCCGTTCATTGTCATCAACTTTTTGGTAATGGTTTTCATTTATTAGCGGGGTTTCTAGCAGGAGTAAAAAAAAGAATAGCGCATTCACATAGTACAAACTATCTAAGTAAAAAAAGTTTTTCAAGCTTCCTTTACACAAAATTTTCAAAATATCTTATCGACGTGCTAGCAACAGATTATATTGCTTGTGGGGAACAAGCTGGCAACTTTTTATTTAAACCCAAAAGGAAAGCTGTATTTATTCCTAATGCTATAGATATTAAGAAATTTCTGAAAAGTGAACATAAAATTGTCAACCATTTTTTCGAAAACGATACTATTACTTCTAATACTATACTATTTTCGCAGATAGGTAGGTTTATGCCGGTCAAAAATCATGAGTTCTCAATAGAACTTTGTAGTTTTTTAAAGCAAAAAGATATTGATTTTCATCTGTTTTTTGCGGGCTCAGGGATTTTGGAAAATAAATTAAGAGAAATTGTAGAACAAAAAGAATTATCGAAAAACATAACATTTCTTGGTGTACGTAACGATATAGAAATGGTTTTGGCAAACACAGATATACTTCTAATGCCATCGCTATATGAAGGTTTCCCTGTTACATTAGTCGAATCCCAGGCTTCAGGAACTCCTGCATTAATTTCTGAAGGTATTTCGAAAGAAGTTGATCTTGGTCTTAATATGGTCACTTTTTGTAGCCTAGAATCCTCATATGACGTATGGTTAAATCAAATTAAAAAAATAAAATCTGCCCCAATACCCAGTTCACAAGAAATACTCGATAAGCTAAGACTAAAAGGTTTTGACATAGAAATAAGTGTAAAAATGTTAGAACGTATTTATGATTAGTTTTATATTTCGCAGTAGGCGTTACGTCATAATCGTTAACGTAAATCATTTCAAAATATGTTTGACTTTGTACCCATAGATAGATACAGCGATTTCTTTTTTCATGCGATGTTTTTACTATGTCTCTTTACATTTTTGCATACAATGGTACTAGAGGGATATGAAACAAAGGTATATTCTTTTAATCATGTAGCTGCATTTGTTTTGTTGGTAGTTTCTTTATGTTATATAGGTTTTAGGCCCATAAGCGGAGTTTTTATCGACATGACGACATATTTAAGAATTTTTGAACGTGTAAAAAGTATTGGATTATCATCTATAGACGAAGATATTGGCTTTTATACTTATGTATTTCTTTGTTCTAAGATTATGAATGCAAAGGGATTTTTCTTTGTTTCAGCCTGTATTTATATCATTCCACTATTTATAGCCTGTAGAAAATGGTTTCCGCAATATTATTATTTTGCTTTTTTGCTACTTGTAGGTTCCTTTTCATTCTGGGCTTATGGTACTAACGGAATACGAAATGGAATGGCGGGTTCGTTGTTTATCTTAGCGCTGTCGTTTAATAGAAATAATAATGTATTAATGCTAGTCTTTTTCGGGCTTGCTTATCTATTTCATACAAGTTTGCTGTTACCGATCGTGGCTTTTTTCTTAAGTTATTTGGTAACAGACACTAAAAAGTATATTGGTTTTTGGATATTAGCAATTTTTCTGTCTATTAGTATGGGAAAAGTTTGGGAGAATCTCTTTGCCAGTATTGGATTTGGTGATGATAGATTGTCGTCTTACTTAACAGCTAAAAGTGCAGATGGTAAATTTAAATCTACAGGGTTTCGATTTGATTTTTTACTTTATAGTGCAGCTCCAATAATTCTTGCTTGCTATTATAAATTTAAACTAGGATATAAAGATATTATCTACGATCGCATTTTGCATACCTATATTACTGTAAATGCTTTTTGGATTATGATTATACGAGCGAATTTTTCAAACAGATTTGCTTACTTATCGTGGTTTTTTATGGCGTTAGTAGTTGTTTATCCTTTATTAAAAAAAACGATCTGGGACAGGCAATTCTATAAGTTGGGCATTGTAATATTATGCTATTACGGATTTACATATCTTATGTTTTTTTATTATGAACTTGCTAGATAGCATTTTAGGTTTACATAGAGTAGAAGGCTTAAAGTTAGAAGTATATTTTCGTACATCAAACTATTAGCTTTCTAAAATATAATGAGTAGCACAAAGGCTAAAATCATAAGATTGATATCGTTGTAATATATTTAAAAGTTTTAAACGAATAAATAATAATAATATACATATTTTTAGCACCGCAAATCAAAAACAAAAGATTTTCATTAACATTTAATACATACTATATGGCGGTATCAATTTGCATACCATTTTATAATGCCGAAGAATATTTGGAACTGGCAATAAAATCAGTTTTTACTCAAACCTATACAGAATGGGAACTTATACTAATAGATGATGGATCTACAGATAATTCTCTAGCAATAGCCAAATCTATAGATGATCCTAGAGTGAAAGTTTATTCTGATGGTAAAAATAAACGATTAGCCGGACGATTAAATGAATTACCCGAATTAGCTCAATATGAATTTCTAGTAAGAATGGATGCAGACGATCTTATGCATACCGAGCGAATAGAAAGGCAATTGAAAGTATTTGATAATCATCCAAATACAGATTTAGTCGCTACAGGTTGTATTTCTATAACTAACGACCTTACTTATCTTGGATCACGGGGAGAGGCAGTAGATTCGATCTCTTTTGATGATTTGCTTTCTAAAAAATCTGCCCCGCTTCATGCTAGTATTATAGGCAGAAAATCTTGGTTTGAGCGAAACAAATATGATCAATCTCTTAAAATTGCACAGGATTATGACTTGTGGTTAAGATCCAGTAAAAAGAACGATTTTGATTGTAGAATTATTTATGATCGTTTATATTTTTATAGAGAAGAGAATAATGCTACCGCTTCCAAAATACTAGCAGCCTATAAAAATGAACGGAAAATGTTTAAAAATCATGCAAAGGGTAGATATTTCAAGTTTTGGCTCAAATCTATAATAAAATCAGTAATGGTGAAAGGGGTTTCAATGTTGAATAAAGAAGATTGGCTTTTAAAAAGAAGAAGTGAAAGAAAGATAGATCCTGAAGAAAAAAAAGAATACTATGATCAAATACGTAGTATTGAAAGTATAGTACTTCCCAAAATAGAAAATTAAAATTGATCGCATAAAAAGCTTAATATCAATTTTAAGAAGATATTAATTGAAGATTTTCATTTGACTTTTACGAATGCTAAAGAAGACCAAATCAAATAAACTCTAACGATATATTAGTTAGCCGTTCTATCCAAACGACAAAAATATAATTTAAACGTATGAAAGGTAAATTTGTAATTTCATTAGACTTTGAGATACATTGGGGTGTTTTCGATGCGCTCTCTCTAGATACATATAAAGAAAATTTAACTAACGTTCCAAAAGTTGTAGATCAACTTATTGCACTAAGTGATCAATATGACGTTAAACTTACATTTTCTACAGTAGGGCTACTTTTTGCCACAGATAAGAATGATATAGAGAAATACATGCCTTCATCATTACCAAAGTATGAAGACTCGCAATTAGATCCGTTTAGGCTTATAAATACTGTGGGTAACGATGAAAATACCGATCCTTTACACTATGCTAATTCCATCATAAGAAAGATAAAAAAAGCTAGTGTACATGAAATAGGAACCCATACGTTTGCTCATTATAATTGTTTAGCGTCGGGACAGGAAAAAGAAGCTTTTGAAGCTGACTTAACTGCAGCAAAAAAAATAGCGAACGATCAAAATATTAATATACAAAGTATCGTGTTTCCTAAAAACCAAGTGAATAAGGAATATTTAAAAATTTGTACCAAACATGGAATTTTAAGTTATCGGGGGTGTGAAGCACATGGTATTTACAACCCTAATGTGGGTAGCGTATTAAAGAAATTTCCGCCGCTAGTTAGATTATCAAGACTTTTAGATAGTTATATCAATCTAACCGGAAGCAATACATATGATATAGAAGAAATTGCTTTGCAGAACTCTAAGCTGATTAATTTACCATCAAGTCGTTTTTTGAGGCCCTACGTACCAAAATTGTTTTTTTTAGAAGGGTTAAAGATCAGAAGAATAAAAAAAGCCATGCAACATGCAGCAAAAAATGGTGAACTCTTTCATTTATGGTGGCATCCACATAATTTTGGGGCTAATCTCGATGAAAATTTTAAAAATCTTGAATCTATTTTTAAGGAATTTTCTAAGCTACGAGAACGTTTCGATTTTGAAAGCGAAACTATGACCTCTTTATCTGAACAATTAGTAGGACATAAATTTGCCAACCAATAAGTATTAATTTGTTGTACGGGTTTTTGAAATGAACCATAATATTTGGATAATACAACTGAAAATATGCAATGGTGAATAGATCTTACAAAACTAGTTTAAGCAGGACCGACCGATATTCACCGGGTAGAGCGTTAAAAAATATTTAGTGAGCATTTTTAGCGAACAAGCCCAGTGGCGTGCAGGATTTAAAATTTTTGATGTGAGAGTGTAGCAGTTACATACGTTCTCTATTTTTTAATTATTTCGTTTTCAATCAATTACAAATATTTGAATGTATGAAGGCTAAGAATAAATTTTTTATCATAACAACAGTTCCTATGACGTTAGGGTTTTTTCGAGGCCAGATACAGGTTTTGAAGAAAAACTACGATGTAGAATTAATTTCTAGTCCTAACGAAGAATTAACTAAAATCAGTGAAACTGAAGACGTTAAAGTGAAAGGTATAGAAATGAAAAGAGAAATATCGGTTTTTAACGACGTTAAAAGTTTAATTTCCTTGTTCTTATACTTCAGAAAAAGTAAGCCTTTTCTAGTTCATGGAAATACACCAAAAGGTGGTTTTTTAAGTATGTGTGCGGCATATTTGGCTAGAGTGCCTAATAGAGTTTATTGTGTACACGGACTTCGATATGAGGGGAGTACCGGGCTCAAAAGAAAACTATTAAAAACGATGGAGAAACTGTCTTGTTTTTTTGCTACAGACGTTTTAGCGGTAAGTTTTGGTTTGAAAGAGACATTAAAAAATGAAGAGATTACTAAAAAAAATGTAAACGTCATTGGCAGTGGTAGCATCAATGGTATTGACTTAACGCATTTTTCACCAGAATTATATACAAAAAAAACGTTGCGTAAAGAACAGCGGCTTAGCGATGATGCTTTTGTATTTGGTTTCGTGGGTAGACTCGTTAAAGATAAAGGAATCAATGAGTTAGTTGAATCTTTTGTAGAATTACATCACCAAAATAACAAGCTAAGGCTACTATTAATAGGCAGCTATGAAGAAGAATTAGATCCACTCAAAAAGGAGACTGTAGCTACCATAAATGAGCACTCCTCAATAATACACGCAGGTTTTCAGAAAGATATACGGCCGTTTTTAATGATGATGGACGTATTCGTTTTTCCGAGCTATAGAGAAGGTTTCGGGGTTTCTATTATGGAGGCAGGAGCAATGGGAATTCCTGTAATTTCTTCAGATATCTCAGGGTGTAATGAAATAATAAAAAACGAAGAAAATGGAATTCTTATTCGGTCCAGATCAAAGGAAGAGCTTATGCAAGCTATGCATCTTCTTTATAACGATCATACTCTTTGTAAAACCATGGCAAGCTCATCACGAGAAAAAATTAGAGATAGATATGAGCAAAAAAAAGTTTGGAACGCTATTCAAGAGTACTATAATAAATTACTCTAAAAACTCAGTAAAAAAATTGAAAGCATCTTGACTTTTAGATCAAGATGCTTTTAAAATATGATTATCTATTTATAAGTTCATTTGAATTAACAATAACATTGGTAGTATTTATTTTTTCAAACTCTGTATTCATCTTACTATTTTTGATTGTTAGGTTCTTGGAGTCTTTAATGTAAAGCGTAAATTTGTTGAATTTTGTGTAAAACTCACAATTTTCGAAGGTAATTTGATTCGTAGTTATAGTACTCTCACTATTTAAACCTCTTAGGTTTATTGGTCTATTCGTAACATCAATAAATTCATTTGTGATACTTACATTATCTACCAAAGTATTAGGAAATGGATTGATACCGTAACTTACTTCGAGAGCACTGATGTATCTGTTTGAGTATATTTTGCTATCACTTAGACTTTTTAAAAGCAAGCCTGTAACGCAATTCATCACGTTGTTTTTGAACACTTCATGGTTTTTACCAGATAAATTGATGCCATTTCGGTATCCTCTGATCGTATTACCTGTAATGGTGTAATTATAATTTAATTCGTTTCCTTTCTTGTCTAGGTAAGAATTTACACTAATGGCAAAAGTAAAGTCAGGATCAGCAGCTTCGAATACATTATCTTTTATTAAAACATGATTAGACGCAAAACTCCCTACATTGCTATCGAAAAAATTATTGTGAACTTTCACATCGGTTGCGGTATAAAGATCCACATCACCACCAGCATTGCCTTTGAAATTACTGTTTTTTATAGTTACATCTTCAACTCTATTAATCTCATTCATTGTGCCATCATCATTAATATAACGTAATGCCTCTAAATCAATTCCTGCCCTTGGAAGCGTTCCTGCACTACTAAATATCTTGTCGCCAGCACTATTAAAAGCTTGTTCGCCCTTTCCTGTATCATTAATTTGACAATTGTCTATTGTTACTCCATTGGCATCAATCACTGCAAGACCGTTTCTTCTGCATTCATAAATTTTGGTGTTTTTTATAATTACATTTTCACTTGTTCTATTTTCATTAATTAAAAGACCTTCTGGTGTTCTAATGGTTTTTGCGTGAACCGTTATTCCGTCGCCGATAGCTTCTCTTATAGTGACTCCATCTACAATCAATCCATGAGAACCAATAACGTAGATTGTCGTTCCCCACTCATGCTCATTTCTACTTACTCCGGCAATATCGACAATGGGGCTATAATCGTGTTCCCATCGGTCTCCAATAAGATTACCTCCACTAATGACAGAATTATCTGTTACATAAGTAGTAAGTAATGAGTACGATGGAAAATGAGTAGGTTGCACTCTAAGAAAGGTATTTTCACTCATTTTCAAATGAAAATTAGAAGGCACCCTAATAGATCTTTCTGAATGGTACTTTCTATTCACTTTGTTTGCACCTACATTAAAATAGGCATTCAGTTTATTGATTTCAAAAACGTTTCCGCCTAATCTTTTAACGGTTTCAATAGCTTTATTTAAGTTTTGTCTATTGGTTAAAGCGTTTTCATCTGTTGTTTTACCTTCAATCATATTCCAACGTTGGCCATAGAAATTAAAAGTCGGACTTGTTAAGGCTACATTTCCTTCTAAAGTAAGAGAACCATTTAAAATTCTACCATCGATAATATTTTCATCTCCAGAGAAAATAAGCGTACCGTTTATGATATCTCCTTTGTTAAACTCAAATATTACATTTTCGGGTAAAGTAATAACTTCTCCGTTAAGGTCTAATACACAATCAATAATAACTTTCGAGTTTGCTTCGATATCGATAGCGTCAAAGCTACAAGGTGTAGTTACGGTGTTTTCAGATTGTTCAAAGTTTTGCGCATCAGGAACAACCTCTTCAAAATTCTCAGAGCTACATGATGTCAACAAAAACGCTCCTGCGCTAAGTAAAAAATAATTTAATAGTTTCATCGGGGGAATGGTTATTTAATATTTTGTTATAAATTTATCATTTAACGTAATATCGTCGATATTATTGTGTATTACATCGATGCTAATGTTAAAATTTTTATAAAATATTTTATGAGCACATAATTTATTGATTTGTAGCAATTTGTATGCTTGTAATTATTTTGTTAATGGTATAGAGATGTGGTTTTCTGTAATTTTTATTGTAATTATCCTACAATGAGCATACTATCATGAAGTGATATTTGTGTATAAATCAAACCTATATTTTTTGTGAAATTGAATAGGCATTAACGTTATACAAGTTTTTAATGGCACAATTGTGCCATCAGGTATAATTTATGGAGAAATTCTATTCTATTGAAAAAATCATTATTACTTTTGATAACCCCTGGAGATGTTTCGCATTTTGTTATTGTGATTAGATAACTTATTTAGCAAACCATAAAACTATATTAGTTGATTTTCTGCTTTCATGTTAAATTGCTAAATCTAGATATGTCGTACTAAATACTTTTAAAGCAAAATAAATTAATGAAACCGTTTGAATTATTAAGAAATAAAGCGTTTTGGTCAGTTGATGCAGTAACCGGTGGGAGAAAGCGTAAGCATTATGATGAAATTAAGTTTATTATCGAAAATCCGGGTTCTTCAAAATCGAATCAACTTAGGGATTCGTATCTTAAAAATATAGTAAACCATGCTGTAAATTCTACCGATTATTTTAAATCTTTCAAAAACTATACTTCTATTGAAGATTTTCATGTGGTAAATAAAAACATAATACGAGATAATTTTAAAGATTTTCAATCGAAAAAATACTTGGATAAGCCAAAATTTGTAATGGCTACCAGTGGCTCTACGGGAATGCCTTTTAAAATATATCATAATAGCAATAAACGACTTAGAAATGCTGCCGATACGATTTTTTTTTCTGAAAAAGCAGGTTTTACAATAGGAAATAAGCTTACCTATTTTAGACTTTGGAATGCTTTTGAAAAGAAAAACAAGCTAGACAGAATACTACAAAATATTAAACCGGTAGATGTTTTTGACCTGCAGGATGAATCAGTTATTAAAAATGTACTTAATGAATTGTCAAGCAGTTCATCATCTAATAGCTGGTTAGGGTATGCTTCGGCTTATGAGCGAATATGTAAATATCTGGATCATACTAATGAATATGTAAAGCCTAACAAATTGCGATCTAGTATCGCGATGTCAGAGCGTTTGAATGACTATACAAAAGATGCCATGCTCACCCATTTTGGAGCCGATGTAGTTTCAAGATATTCTAATATAGAAAATGGTATAATTGCTCAACAGCCTTTGGGAAATAAGCGGTATTTCAGGATTAATGATGCAAGTTATTATGTCGAAATTTTAGAGTTGAATACTAATAGAAGAGTGGAAGATGGGAAGCCTGGTCGTATCGTAATTACAGATTTATTTAATTATTATATGCCTATGATCAGATATGATACTGGTGATATAGGGATTAAAGGCAGGATAGGTAATATCCCCATATTTAAAGAAATAAGTGGTAGAAAATATGATTTAATTTATGATACCAAAGGAAATGCGATCACCTTAAACCTAGGTCTCTTAGTTAATAATTATCCAACGCTAAAGCAATTTCAGTTCATTCAAAAAACGCCGAAAAACTATGAATTACGAATTAATACAGATCATGATTTTGATTCAGAACAAGATTTCGTAAACGACTTTAAAACATATTTGGGCGAGGATGCTAACATTAAAGTATCGTATATAAATGAAATTCCTTTGTTAGCATCTGGAAAAAGAAGAGTTTTGATTAATGAAATGTTTAATTCTTAACGAACTTATTGTACACAATGTATAAACATTTTATAAAAAAATGGTTGGATGTTACTATTGCTTTAATGCTCTTTATACTATGCTCTCCAATAGTTATTGTTTTGATGGTTTTACTAGCAGTTGTTAATAAGGGTTCACCCTTTTTTTTTCAAGAGCGACCAGGTAAACATGAAAAAATATTTAGTATCATCAAATTTAAAACCATGAATGACAAAGTCGACGAGCAAGGGCGCTTGTTACCTGATGAACTTAGGATAACTCAAATTGGAAAATTGGTTAGGAAAAGTTCATTAGACGAATTACCCCAGTTGATTAATGTGATAAAAGGTGACATGAGTTTTATTGGTCCTAGACCTTTACTTATAAGATATCTACCTTTTTATCAAGGCGAAGAAAAGTTAAGGCATACCATCGCACCCGGAATAACGGGTTTGGCTCAGGTTTCAGGAAGAAATTTATTAAATTGGGACGATAGGTTATCTGCAGATGTGGTCTATGTGAAGAATGTTTCTTTTTCTCTAGATTTTACTATTTTTCTAAAAACAATTAAAAACGTACTTATAGGTAAAGATATAGCCACCGTTTCAAATTCAATTTTGGAAGATTTTGACGAATACCGAAAGGGGAACTCCTTACAAAATCCTAAAAAATCAGATGAAGATGTATGCAAACAAAATTGATTAAAGTCTTGAGCTAAAATCTAAACATAGTGGAAATTGCAAGAAAGAACAATATAGAGCTACCAATAAAAAAACTACCGTTAATTAAGAAAAAGCAATGAAAGGGAATCTCGAAGTAAACCACGTAACCAAATCAGATTTGAAAATTGCTTTACAAAACAATACCTATTGGAAAGGTAATTCTGTCATTCCCTTCACTAAAAGTAAGGCTTTTTGGTTATTAGATAATGAGCGAATAGAAGAGCATGATCTTTGTAGTGTTATGGTACATGAAAACGATAGACTAGTGGCGTTCGTTTATCTCATTGCAGACTGGATCACAACCCCATCGGGCATGAAAAAAATCTATTGGTGCAGACGTTGGTGGGTTGCCGATGATTATAAATCTTCAATTTTATCAACTTTTGTCATGAAAGAGGCTGTTAGTGCCACAAAACAACAAATATTACTTAAGTTTTTAGGTAAAACGGTTATAGAATACTTTAAAAACCAACCCTATGTAGAGTTTTCGCATAGAACAAGATACTTTATAGTTTCTAGTTTGATAACGAGTTGGGTTTTGAGACGATTTAAGTTTTTAAAAGTTATCAAACCTATAATTCAGGCAATAGATATGTTGTCTGGCAGGTTAATTAATTATTTAAATCATAAAAAGATTCAAAAAAAAGTAATACCTATACAATATGAATATTTGTCTACGATCGATCAAACGACATGGGCGTTTTTACAAGATAAGTTAAAAAATGATCTTATTCCCAAAACAAAAGAATACATTAATTGGCAGTTGAGCTCAAGGCAATATACGCAAACACTAGTAGCGCATAAATTTCCACATAGCTGTTTAATCGCAGGAGCATCAACAAATATGTATATCGTCAATTTTAATGTCGTTCTTAGCGCTAAAATTATAGGATTTATTTCGGTTTTAATTCGAACTAATGAGTATCAGGTAAAATATTTTGTAGCAGAAGAAGAGTATTATGATATTTGTGTAGCAGCCTTGATTCAAAATTTTCATAAAACAAAAACAAATACTATATATACTGAAGATAATAAGCTTGGAAAATTCATACTAAAAAATTATCATCATATTTATGTTGATAAAAGAAGTTTATATGCTTTGGCACATCATGAAATTGATCACGACTTTAGCAAAGAAATAATTCATGATCGTGATGCTAATTACGCATAGGTAAAGAAAGTTATGAAATTCGTTGAAAAAATAGTTACAAGTATTACTTCCCATACTACAAATCAAGCGTTTTGTATTAATGAGACCTATTATTCATATGCCGATTTGATTTCTGAAATTTCCAAAATCAGATCCCGGATTAGTACTGGTATTCCTGATTCAGAAAAATTGATTGGATTAGTAACCAACGATGATATTCAAACCTACGCAAGTATTATTGCACTTTGGTTAGAAGGAAAGGCCTATGTACCTGTAAATCCTGATGCGCCACTAGAACGCAATCATAAAATCTTCGAACTAGCAGAAATAAGATCTATTATCGATTCTTCTGAAACATTGATTTACAAGGACTATCATAGTATTGCATCTCATACGATACCAAAAACATCTGTACATTTAAAACCTAAAACCTTTTCTGGAGAAGATATCGCATATATTCTATTCACCTCGGGAACAACCGGTCTTCCCAAAGGAGTACCAATTACGTTTCACAACGTTGCCAGTTTAGTTAATGCTATAGAAGCCGAACCTGAGTTTAATCTAGAAGCTTCAGATCGGTGCTTGCAAATGTTTGAGTTAACTTTTGATTTTTCTGTAGTCACTTATTTATTTCCGTTACTTGCTGGTTCCTGTGTATATACCATACCTAAGGGATCCATCAAGTATTTTTATGTTTTCAAGTTGATCAAAGAGAAAAAACTTACTGTACTCACTATGGTACCATCCATTATTAATTATTTGAGACCTTACTTTTCTGAAATTAACGCTCCCGATGTGAGATATTGCAGTTTTGGAGGTGGAGCTTTGCATAGCGATATAGCCAAAGAATGGAGTGCTTGCCTTCCTAATAGTAAAATTTTTAATTATTACGGTCCTACAGAATTTACTGTGTATAGTGGTTTTTATCCGTATCATCCAGAAACGCATACAAAAGCTCATAATGGAGTTATAGCTATAGGTACTCCTCAAAAAAACACCTCATATTTGGTTGTAGACGTGAACAATAAAGAAGTCCCTTTAGGCACACCTGGTGAATTATGTTTGGCAGGTCCGCAAATGACACCAGGATATTGGAAAAATGAAGAAAAAAACAAACAAAGTTTTTTTTACAGGCAAGAAAACGGGATGGATGTTAGATACTATAAAACTGGAGATCTTTGTATTAAAGATAAGGACGGAGATTACCTTTATGTAGGTAGGGTAGATTTTCAGGTTAAAATACGAGGATATAGGGTTGAACTTGCTGAAGTTGAATTTCACGCCAAAGCTAAGTCTGATAGAAAAGTAAATATGGTAGTAGTAGATATCTTGAATACTCTAGGCAATGCCGAATTAGGATTGGCAATAGAATCAGAAGCTTTTGATACTCAAGAAATTTTCAATCACATGAAAACTAAGATGCCAGATTACATGATTCCGACGCATATTCGTTTTATAAATGAATTTCCACATAGTATAAACGGAAAAATTGATCGGAAAAAGCTAAAAGAATACTTTGACATTAAATAATTTTGTAATCAATGAATAAAGAAGAAATTTTATCAAAGGTTGAGCATGCTTTTGTTACTATATTAGAGCATGATAATTTTAAGCTAGAAGACGAAACTACGGCAAATGATGTAGATGGATGGGAGTCTGTAACTCATATGATGATTATTACAGAAATAGAAAAATCTTTTGGTATTAAGTTCAAATTAATGGATTTAATGAATATGAATAATATTGGGGATCTAATACAAACCATTCAATCTGAAATACAGGTTGCTTGACAATTTTTAAGATATATAGCGTATGAGTAAAGTGATTATTATAGGCGCTTCGGGACATGCCAAAGTGATTATAGAAGCTATAGAGTTCAAAAAACAATATGAAATCTTTGGGTTAGTAGATTCATATAAAGAAAAAGGAGAAAAATTAATGAACCACGAGATACTAGGATCAGAATATGAAATTCCTAATCTAATGGAACAAGGTATTACCAAAGGCGTGATTGCTATAGGTGATAACTGGACTCGACTTCAAATGTATAACAAAATAAAAACACTGGCTCCCGATTTCGAATTTGTTACAGTAGTGCATCACTCTGCGATAGTAAGCTCAAGAGCAAAAATTGGAAAAGGTACGGTGATTCTTACCGGAGTAAAAATCAATACCGATGCAAGAGTAGGAAATTTTTGTATACTTAATACGAATTCTAGTTTGGATCATGACTGTGACATGCATGATTTTTCAAGTATAGCCCCCGGGGTAACCGTAGGTGGAAACGTGAAAATTGATTTTTGTACGGCAATATGTCTTGGTGCTAATATTATTCAAGGGGTTCATGTGGGTGAGCATACTATTGTAGGTGCAGGATCTTTAATTACCAAAAATGTAGATAGTTTTAAATTGGTATATGGTGTTCCTGGAAAAGAAATAAAAACTATCGAAAAAGGTCAAAAATATATATCTAAATCGTAGTAAATTTAGACATGGCCAAAAGTAAAGGAATAACAAATAAAAATGTGTTAATAACAATTAGAAATATAAAGAACCTATGTACTATCCATTTTTAAAACGAATAATAGATCTTGTGGTCTCTTTCTTAGGAGTTTTATTTCTTTCTCCTATAATTCTAATACTTATACTAATATTGACAATAGCGAATCGGGGAAATCCTTTTTTCTTTCAACCTCGTCCTGGTAAAAAGGGAAGAGTATTTAAAATTATCAAATTTAAAAGTATGAATGACAAGAGGGATAAGGATGGTGAATTATTGCCATATGAAAAGCGTGTTACGGGCATAGGAAAATTTATAAGACAATATTCTTTAGATGAAATACCACAACTATTTAATGTATTAAAAGGAGATATGAGCCTAATAGGACCTCGCCCTTTACTAGTACAATATTTACCCTTATATAATGATTTCCAAAAACAGCGACATGATGTTAAACCTGGTATCACAGGTTGGGCTCAGGTTAATGGAAGAAATACTATCTCCTGGGATCAGAAATTTAAACTTGATGTTTGGTATACCAAAAATATTAGTTTTTTAGTTGATGTTAAAATAGTAATACGCACTATAAAAAAAGTAATACATAAAGAAGATATTAATAGTAGTAAGAATTTGAGTATGCCTACTTTTATGGGAAATAATTAATTGTTTCAAACTATCTTTAAATAATGTAATTTTTGCAAGTGAAAAATGCAGTAATTATTGGCGCAGGAACGCAAGGACAGGTATATGCTTCATACTTAAAAGAAGCGGGAGTTAGTATCATTGGTTTTATAGATGATAATGTTAATTTACAAGGGCAAGACGTTATAGGTATTCCTGTTTTAGGAAAATATGAAGATCTATTTCTGCAAGAATTTAAAGATAAGATACAGGATGTGTACTGTCCGATAGGCGTAAATTCAATACGGGTTAAATACTTATCTACACTTAAAAAAGAAGGATATGGAATACCAGGATTTTTGCATCATACAGTATCTATTGCTCCAGATGTAACTATCGGTGAAGCGGTTTACATGTTAGCAGGTAATATTGTAATGCCACATACACAAATCGGCAATTATATTATGATTAATATGGATAGTACTATAGCGCATCACGTAACTTTAGAGGACGGAGTATTTATGTCATCTGGTGTTAATATTGGGGCTTTAATACATGTAAAAAAAAGAGCATATATAGGTATGGGTGTCACTGCTATGACCGGTATACGTGAAATAGGAGAAGACTCTTTATTGGGTGCAGGAACAGTAGTTATCGAAGACGTACCTGATCGTACAACCATTGTAGGTAATCCAGGCAGAATAATTAATACCAAATAAGTATAGTTTTGAGAGCTAAAACTAAAATTAACGCATCAAATATTATATTTATAGGATCAGGAATATCATCTTCGTTCACAATCATACACTTTTTAGATCACTTGCTTAAGATCAGAATACAAAAAGAATTAAAATTAACTATAATTGATAAGTATAAAGAATTTCATACTGGTATTCCTTATGGGGAAAGATCCGGAAGTTCGGTTTTGTTAATAACATCACTTAAGAATTTTTTGCCATTGTCTATCTTACAAGATTTTTTAATTTGGCTTACTATTCATAAGGATTCCCTAATCCAAGAATTTAGAAGTAATGGTGGGAAACTGGCAAATGAGTGGATCGAAACAAATACTAATTCGATTAAACATAATAAATGGGAAGAACTATATATCCCCCGTCGTTTTTTTGGCCGTTATATTGATGAATTGGTGAGATCGAAAATAAATGAAAGTATCTCAAAAGGTATTATTGCCGTCGATTACATAATGAAAGAAGTGATAGATGTAGAAAAAACCAATAGAAAGTACACTATTTTTTTGAATAGTGGAGAGACAATTTATTCAGAAAAAGTTATATTATCCATCGGTTCACTACCTGTCAAATATTTATGGAAGCATCAAAGTTGTATTGAAGAAGAACATTTATTATTTATCAATAACCCTTATTGTCCAGATCTTAGTACAGTATTGAATAAAATAAATACATTCATAAAAAATAAAGAAAATCAAAACATAAATGTACTAATAGTCGGTGCTAACGCCAGCGGTCTGGAAATGCTTTATAAACTCAATGATGTCAAAGAAATAGAAAGCGAAATTAATAAATTTTTGATGTTATCTATTCAAGGTCTTTTGCCTGATACTATAATAAACGAAGAAAAAAGAAAGAAGTATAAACCTCATTATCTTGAAGCGTTAAAAAAAGAAAGTCATATTACAGCAAAGCTAATCGCTGATGCAACTTTTAAAGATTTAGATCGTGCCGATCAAATTAATTTGGGTGCGGCATCTACAGTAGAAATTGTTTCAAAAGCTTTTGGAAGCCTGTTAGAAAGGTTAGATGAAACAGAACTAAAGGAGTTTGCTTGTTTGTATGGAAATAAAATAGGAAGGAGACAACGCTGTGCAGGATATCACTATTTTAGAACAGCTCAAAATTTACACAATCAAAATAAGTTTCAACATATAGCCGGAAGATTTGAAAATATTACTCAAAATTCAAAAAATGATTATCTGTTAGAATATTTAGATACGTGTACAAATACCAACAGGATACACGATGATACCATACAAATTGTAATTAATTGCATAGGAAGTACGACTTTATATAATGATGATATTCCTCAATTGTTAAAAAATCTTATGAATAAAGGTTTTTGTGTAAAGAATAATTCTAACATAGGCTTTGACGTAAATGAAAAATTAGAAGCTCAAGACAATTTCCATATTATTGGACCTCTAGTAGCTGGAAATATAATTGAAGGTAAAGCAGTATGGCATTTAGAACATTGTGGAAGAATTATATGGCTATCGAAGCTTCTTGCAGAGAAGATGGGTCAATATTTTTCGCAAAAACAAGAAGTTATAAACGAATAAAATAGTACTGTTTGCCCCCTCTTACATGGTTATAAATTAAAATTTCTGAATTGGAAAAACATTACGAACTAATAGTTAAAGATCTTAATAGTGATAAAGAAATAGAAGAGTATAAAACTCATCTAAAGAAAGAATGGAATAATAATGTTTATTATTCTTATGAATATTTGATATATTTTATTGATAAAAGATCAAGTACGCTTAAATATTTTCTTTTTAAATCTTTTGATGAAATAGTAGTCTTAATGCCATTTATTGTTAGAGATATTACTATTGATAATAAGAGAACTTCATATTTTGATGTTATAAGTCCATATGGATATAGTGGTCCTCTTTTTGCAGATTCATTGGCAAATGAAACCATATTACAATTTTGGAGGTATGTTGATAGATGGTATAAAAAACATAACATTATAACAGAGTTTATTCGATTTAGTTTAAATTCATGTCATCGATACTATTCAGGTAAATTGATACCCGCTTTAAAAAATGTAAAAGGAACTATTGTAGATGAAAAATTACAATGGTCAAAGTTTAAGCCAAAAGTTCGAAATAATTATAGAAAATCAATTCAATACGGACTTACTATAAAAATCTATCATCATCCTATTACTTTAAATATCATTCAGGAGTTTTTTGACATTTATATATTAACGATGCATCGAAATAATGCTGATTATCAATTTTTCAACAAAGTCGATTATTTTAAAAAGTTAATAACTGAAAATTCAGAAAATTCTATTATAGCTATGGTATATAAAGATGATATCCCTATTTCAACAGAGCTTATACTTAAGGTTGATGATACGATTTATTCTTATTTAGGAGGTACATTATCAGATTATTTTTATACCAGGCCCAATGATTTTTTAAAAATAGAAGTTCTAAATTGGGCCAGAAAGAGAGCGTTCAAATATTATGTGTTAGGAGGTGGAAGAGAGGATGACGATGGCTTGTATAAATATAAAAAAGCGTTTTTTCCAACCGATGATGATAAGATTTTTTATACGGGTCGCAAAATAATCGATACTGATGTTTATAAGATGCTTACTAAAACAGTAAGCGATACGTCATTAGATCTAGAACAACTAGATTCAAGCGGCTTTTTTCCATTGTACAGATTGAACGATGATTCATAGGTGACCTACTGTATATTGTATTTAATTCTAATGTAATATTTTTAAATCAGCCTTCTGTAGTATAAGTTTTTTCATAATCATTACCCAGGGGGATTATCCCCTAAAAATACTAGTCGATAAACCCCAAAAGATTTCTTTGAAAACAAGTATACTTGTAATGCGTAACACATCAGATTTAACGAGAGTTGCAAACATTGAGGTTGAAAATTCAACTGTCTTTTGAAAATTTGAAGAAATTAATACAAAGATTGCTGAAGAATAGCCATATTTAAAGTTAGGGATTATACTATTTTTCTTACGGTAATAACGTAATGTAAGTATAATTTTAAGAGATGGTAAACCATTAAACGTTATTTTTAAGTATTCTGTCTAAAAGTTAAAATTTTCAGTTGATTATTGCTATAACTAAACTAATTTAGTATCGGAATTATTTTGTAAGATTAAATTCAACATAAGGAAGTTTCTACCCCCCTTCTTCCAGCGTTTTTTTTAGATTGTCATGAAAACTTTAATCAATTATCGTGTTAGCGATATTTGATTATAAGAATTATTGTTCATTTTTAATTGGGAGATTATGAATATAATTGATTCAAAAAGAATATGGCTTTCTTCGCCGCATATGGGTGGAACAGAGCAGGACTTCGTTAAAGAAGCTTTTGAAACAAATTGGGTAGCACCATTAGGTCCTAACGTTAACGGATTCGAGAATGATATCGAATCTTATCTAGGGTCTGAAACACTTGCTGCAGCTTTAAGCTCAGGAACAGCGGCCTTACATTTAGGATTAAAACTACTTGGGGTTTCGCACGATGATGAAGTCTTATGTCAAAGTATGACTTTTGCTGCATCAGCCAATCCAATAGTGTATTTAGGGGCAAAGCCAATATTTATCGATAGTGAGCGAACAACCTGGAACATTTGTCCAGAGCAGCTCGAAATTGCTATAAAAGATAGAATAGCCAAAGGTAAAAAACCCAAAGCTATTGTTGCTGTGCATTTATATGGGATGCCATATAATGTAGAAGCTGTACATCAAATCGCATCCAAATATGAAATTCCGATATTAGAAGACAGTGCTGAAGCTCTAGGCAGTTCATATCATGGAATCAAGTGCGGTACATTTGGTGACATTGCTATTCTATCATTCAACGGAAACAAAATTATCACTACTTCGGGAGGAGGAGCTTTACTTACTAAAGATAAATCATGTAAAGAAAAAGCAATTTTTCTTGCTACGCAGGCAAGAGACCAAGCCCCACATTACGAGCATTCAGAGATTGGATATAACTATAGAATGAGTAACATCACGGCCGGTATTGGAAGGGGTCAGATGCAAGTACTAGATGATCATGTTAAACTTCGAAGAAGGAATTTTGACTTTTATAAAAAACACCTTGATCATTGTTCTGAACTACAGTTTTTAGATGAACCCTCGGGCTATATTTCCAATAGGTGGCTTACCTGTATAGAAACTACTTCTTATCAATTACGGGAAGGATTAAGAATGGCGCTAGCTGAAGAAAATATAGAATCGCGACCATTATGGAAACCAATGCATCAACAAGCAGTATTTACAAATTGTGATTCATATCTCAATGGGGTTTCAGATGACTTATTTGATCGCGGCTTATGCTTACCGAGTGGGTCTAATCTAGAAGAAGACGATTTATATAGAATTGTATCAGTAATTAAAAATGTATTGAGATGATTAAAAATTACTTAATTGATAATTCGCACAAACATGCTTCACAATGGTTAGTATTGGCTATTGATGTATTGATAACGATTTTTAATTTCTTTTTGGCGTATATAATAAGATTTGGTATCACATTGGATTCCGAATTTTCAAACTTGTTGTATCAATTGCCAATAATTACAGGTTTAGCAATTTTTAGTTTCTTAATAATAGGTTCTTACAAAGGAGTAGTACGACATACAGGTATGCGAGATGTTTATAACTTATTTCTTGCTGTAACAGTTTTGATTGCATTTACCGCAGGAATAATGCTCTCTAGTAGAACGAATCTGTTACCAGAGTTATTAAATATTCCTGTATCTATTATTTGCATACACTATATGTTAAATATTATCACGCTAACTACTAGTCGTTTAATATTTAAGTATTGTTACTATTACATTAAATCAAAACTTGGTGAAACTTCACGAGTATTGATATATGGTGCTGGAGATTCGGGACTAATTACACTTGCGGCTATTACGAATGATTCTAATAGAGCATCTTCTGTTGTTGGTTTTGTGGATGACAACCCTCAGAAAAAAGGAAAGACGATTAACGGCATAAAAGTGTATTCTTCTTCGTCTTTAACTCAGAGTTTTATTACTAAAAATAATGTTAAAGAAATAGTGGTTTCAATTCCACATATTGATAAAAAACGATTATCTGATATTTCAGATAAATTGCTAAAACTTAGCGTTAAAGTTAAAATTATACCTGCCGTTAATGATTGGATCGATGGTAAGTTAGAGGTTTCTCAGATTAAAGAAATTCAAATTGAAGACCTTTTGGATAGAGCCCCTATTAATATGGAGAATCAAAATATTAAAAAGGAGCTTAAAAACAAAGTTATTTTAATTACAGGAGCCGCTGGATCTATTGGTAGTGAAATTGTAAGACAAGCCTCTTATTACAGTTATAAAAGTTTAATTTTGGTGGATCAAGCAGAATCTGCATTATATGATTTACAACAGGAGTTGCTTAGTAAAGGAATAACAAACTTTTTACCTATAGTTGCCGATATACGAGATCATCAAAGAATTGAAACCATTTTTGAACGATATCGACCTAATTTGGTATTTCATGCAGCCGCTTATAAACATGTTCCTTTAATGGAATCTAACCCCTGTGAAGCGATTAAGATAAACGTTCTAGGAACTCGAAAACTTGCTGATTTGTCATCAACCTTTGGAGTGGATAAATTTGTTTTTGTATCTACAGACAAAGCTGTGAATCCTACAAACGTGATGGGAGCAACCAAACGAGTTGCCGAGATGTATATCAAGTGTTTGCATAAAACAAGTAAAACAAAGTTTATCACGACAAGGTTTGGTAATGTTTTGGGGTCTAATGGGTCGGTAATTCCCTTGTTTAAAAAACAAATACAAAAAGGAGGGCCACTTACGGTAACACATAAAAGTGTTACACGTTTTTTCATGACGATTCCAGAAGCCTCTCAATTGGTAATAGAAGCTGGAACCATGGGTAAAGGTGGAGAAATTTTTATTTTTGATATGGGAGAGTCGGTAAAAATATTTGATTTAGCCAAAAAAATGATAAGACTTTCAGGGCTTCAATATCCTAATGATATAGATATTAAGATTACCGGGCTTAGACCAGGAGAAAAATTATATGAAGAATTATTGGCAGATACCGAAAATACCATGCCAACGTATCACAAAAAAATCATGATTAGTAAGTTCGATGATGATAACTGTGAAAATATAAAAGATAAAATAAATGATCTATGTATCATGAATTTATTGAATCAAGATCATCAAATTGTAGGAAAACTCAAAGAAATTGTACCCGAATACATTTCTAATAATTCTACTTTTGAAAGTATAGACAAAAAGAACAATGTTAATACTGGTAATAATCAAAAGATCTTAATTTAGACTTCTTTATTAAAATTTATCGTACAAAGCTAAAATATTATCTTATTTTCGCCTATCAAACTGCGTTATAAAACTGGATCTCTCATGCAATTATACAAGGTCGTATTAGTAATAATTTCTTTTTTCTTATTTTTTTCGTGTAAGACACCCACCAATGTCGTTTATTTTCAAAATTCAAAAAATTTAGAAAAGATAAATGCAAAAAATTCATTTACACCGGTATTTAAAGTTGATGATGTGATAAGTGTCATCGTATCAGCAAGTGATATGGACGCTGCAAGGCCATTTAATTTAATGATCGGATCAAGCAATGCTTTTCCTACAGAGCAATCTAATCAGCCTTCTAACATATCGGGATCAGAACCTACTTATTTAATTGATGAAGCAGGTTATATTGAATTTCCAGTTTTAGGAAAATTAAAAATTGCAGGGCTTACCAGGGTAGAAGTCAAAAAAATGATAAAAGATAAGCTTAAAGTATATATTAATGATCCAATTGTTGATGTAAGACTTAAAAATTTTAAAATTACTGTCATAGGTGAGGTCAATCGACCAGGATCTTATGCCATACCCAATGAAAGGATTACTATAGTCGAGGCTCTTGGTCTGGCAGGTGATATAACAATTACAGGGAAGAGAAGTAATGTAACTGTAATAAGAGAAAACAATGGAGTAAATACATATCATAGAGTAGATTTTACTTCAAAAAACATTTTTGATTCTCCTGCATATTATCTCACTCAAAACGATGTTTTATATGTAGAACCTAATAAAGCTAAGATTAAAGTGTCTAGAGGGCAGAATAATATTACGCCTCTGGTTCTTGGAATCCTAGGAGTAGCACTTGCGGGATTAAACCTCGTTGTAAATTAAAAGGATCGAATACAAATCTGATTATGTTTGATAAAACCCCTTCTTCTAGTGCAATTGGCGCTACAACTAGTAGTTTCAACTTTAGAGATCTAATTATAAGGTACCTTAAAAAATGGTATTGGTTCGTTTTAAGTATCCTACTATTTGGTGTTTTAGCTTACCTTCATATCAGATATTCTGTTCCTCAATACAACGTTTCTAGTACTGTTCTAATATCGCAAGAACAAAGCGTAAGTGAATCTGAGCTTGCAGCGTTCAAAGACCTAGGATTGCTGGATAATACTCAAAATAAGCTTGAAAATGAAATTCAGATTATAAAGTCAAGAACGTTAATATCTAACGTGGTTGATAACTTAAATCTAAATATTCAATATTTTTCTGAAGGGAGGATCTTAGAAACCGAAAATTATCCAAAATCTTTAGTTCAGATAAACCTTTTGGCCGAGGACTCGATTATTAGTAAAAGTTCTCAGGTTTTTCATGTATTAATTAATTCAAATACTTCATTTTCATTTTTAGATGAGAAAGGAAAAAAATTAAGTGATCATTTTTTCGGTAAAACGATTTCTACAGGTATTGGTAAGGTAATCATTACACCTAACGATAAGAATATTGATACGTATAAGGGTCGGGTTATCAAAATTAAAATTACCCCGCTACAACATGTAACTCAGAAGTATAGAGAACGAATTTCTATCGTTACTGTTGGTGATAACTCTTCTGTAGTAAAGATTTCTCTCAATGATCCGGTCATAAATAAAGCCCGAGATATTATAAATAATTTAGTCGAAGAATATAATAAAGCAACTATTGAAAATAAAAAGGAAATGTCATCTAAGACTGCTTCTTTTATTGGTGAAAGATTAGCTTTGATATCTGGCGATTTATCCGAAGTAGACGAAGAAGCCGCAGGGTATAAATCAAAATTTGGATTAACTAATAATGTAGAAGCGCAAACACAGCGCGTTGCCGATATAGATTCACGAAATGTTCAAGAGATTGCCCAATTAGGTACTCAACTTAGTGTAATCGAGTCTATGAGCCGTTTCGTATCTAGCCAAGAAGGACGATATGACTTAATCCCTGCAAATCTTGGATTTGACGAACCTACAATAACCAATACAATATCAAGATATAATGCTCTTATTCTTCAAAGAAAGCGGTTGCTTAAAACCTCTAGTGAACAAAACCCAGTAGTTGTCAACATTGATCAGCAAATTGATGGATTACGACAGGTTCTTATAGGTAGCTTAAACAGTTTACGTAGTTCTATTAATATCAAATTAAAAAGCCTTCGAACACAGGACCAATATTTTAGTGGAAAATTATATAACGCTCCCAAAAGGCAAAAAGACCTTAGAGTGATAGAACGCGAGCAAACTATTAAAGAACAATTATATCTTTATTTACTACAAAAAAGGGAAGAAGCAGAAATAACAAGTAACGTAACGCTATCGAATGCAAGAGTAATCGATCGTGCGTCCGCACTTAGTGCTTATCCCGTTTCACCTAATAAACGAATTATTTATACCGGTGCCATATTTATAGGCTTTCTCATTCCTTTTATACTCATCTATATATCTGATTTACTAAATGTAAAAATTAGTTCTAGAGCAGATTTAGAGAAAGTACTTACCATGCCAATCATCGGTGCTATACCCAAAGTTAGGTCAAAAAAGAAAGTGGTAATTTCTAAACATGATCGATCTGGGGTAGCCGAAGCCTTTAGAATTTTGCGAACCAACCTGGATTTTTTAATGGCCGGTTCTACTAATGACAAAGGAAAAGTAATTTTTATAACATCAACTATCTCTGGTGAAGGTAAAACAATGATTTCTTCAAATCTAGCCAGAACACTATCTATAACTGGGAAAAAAGTCGTTTATCTGGGTACAGATTTAAGAGATCCAAAATTTCATAAGTTTTTAGATCTTCCGGAAGGTAAGCATACCAAAGGACTCACTAATTTTATTATGAATAAAGAATTGAACCCGAATGATGTTATCTACAGGGATAATAAAGAGGATGCATTCGATTATATTCCTTCTGGTGCAATACCTCCAAATCCTGCAGAACTATTAATGCACGAAAGAGTTAATACGATGTTTGAATATCTTAAAGGGTATTATGACTACGTTATCGTAGATACTTCTCCTGTAAGTCTTGTTGCAGATACTTTACTGATAGGTCATTATGCAGATTTGTGTATTTACATAGTTAGAGAAAACTATTCAGATAAGAGAATATTACAAATGCCACAAAGTTTTCATACCGAGAAGCGCTTACCAAATATAGCTGTGCTTTTGAATGCCGCTGGAAGCCAGGCCGGTTATAATTATGGTTATGGCTACGGTAATAAGAAGAATTAAGAAAGAACTGAATTATTTTGCATTAATCGAGTCAATTTTGGTGCCAACTTATAATGAAAGCCTCGCTCGAGTATTTCTAAATGATGATAGTTGTGAATATCGGTACCTGTGAAATCGAAATGGCCCTGTTTAAGCATTTTTTCAGCAACTTTTTTTATCGTTCTTCCATAGTGTCCTGTTAAAGAAAGTAAATTAAGTTGAAACAGAAATCCTGATTCTTTCAATTCTTCATATTCGTTCAAGTCTTTTTTATGATAAAACGAATATCGCTCAGGGTGAGCTAGAATCGGAATATAACCAGCAACCTTTATTTCAAAAAGTATCTCTTTTAAATGTATTGGCGGACTAAACGTAGACATTTCTACTAAAATATAATCACCATGTAAGGGTAAAATGTCTTTACTTTTAAGGCGTTGATAAAAAAGATCATCCATCATGTACTCTGCACTGGCATGCAAATGGATTTGATGAATACCAAGGGTAGGAAGAATGCTTCGTATTTTTTCTAGGCCCTGACTAATAGTTGTTGATGAGTTAGGCCAAACTTGTTGCATAATGTGCGGAGTAGTAATTACTTTTTGTATGCCAAACTTCTCAAATTGTTCTAGAATATAAGCCGATTGATACATTGTCTTTACACCATCATCAATACCCGGAAGAAGATGTGAATGAATATCCACATAATTTTCAGGTATTAGTTTTGAAAACGGAACTCTCTTTTTTAGGAAAAATGACAATATATTTTTTGTTTGGGGTAAATTAGTAACCGTGATCGACTTCAAAGCGAACCAATGAAACATCTTGCAAAAATAAGGATTATTATGTACTAAAAAACCGTTTAAGAAGCTTAGTTTGCTCCTTAAACGGTTTTTTTTAACGCTATCGCATTAGATTCTCCCGAGATTCTAATACTAAATTAGCCTAAGTTTATAACCCCGTTATATCTCCAGAACCCGATACTTTTTTGTCTTCTTTTTCGGGATTGCCTTTATAGTCGATGTCTCCAGATCCTGTAATTCTAGCTTTTAAAGAACTGGTCGCCGTAACTTGAATATCTCCCGACCCAGTGACTGATGCAGTTACATCCTTAGATTTCAAATCAAATGCGTTCAAATCTCCAGACCCGGTTACTTTACATTCAAAACTTTCTGAATTTCCGCTTAAGGTAAGGTCTCCACTGCCCGTAACATAGCCTTCTACATTTTGCGAGTCGATTTCAAGTTTAATATCACCTGATCCCGATATCCCGGTTGTAAAGGCAGTTGCTTTTATAATGGCACTACTCTGAATATCTCCAGCACCTGCCATGGTCACTTTTGATAAATCTTCAAATGGAACGGTGATCATGAGTTTTTTTCCATTAGATGGTTTTAACCAATACCCTTTTTCGACATAAATTTTTAAAACATCTCCATTTACTTCGGTCTTGATATAGGCGATTAGATTACTTTCACCTTCGATGGCAAGTTTACCTTCAGATCCAGATACAAGTAATACATCGAGATTTCCTGCGACCTTTATTTCATCATATGCCGAAGTACTTCGACTTTTTGTTGTTATTTCTCCATTTCCACTTATTTTTTTTCCTCCCCATCGCTGTGCGTTAAGAGAAGTTAAACTAAATACGGCTAAACTTAAGATAATTGTTACTGTTCTCATTTGATTGAAATATTTATGGGCACCGCCAAAGGGTAGAATATCCAAAGGCTTGCCTCGAAATTAAAAAATTGATTTTTACGAATGCCTCATGGGTTTGCCCCCGAGGTAGTTGACTTTATGTTTACTTTTTTCTGAGTTTAATTCCGCCATAACTTGAGGTTATGGATATCGTATTACCACTATTTTTTTTGCCATAATATCCTTGATAGTCTTTTTTTGAGTCTTTGACGTATTTTTTTTGAATGTTGATGCCTTCGTCCAGTTGTATTCCTCCGTAAGAAGCTTTTATATCAAAATCAAAAACACAGTCTTCATTATAAGAAATATCAACTCTAGTGTAATCGGTATCTACAGTAATACTTTTAAACGAGGGCAGAAGCGCGTATATTTCTAAAGATCCATAATCAGATTCAATATTTAGCTCTTTTGATACTGCTCCTATTTTGGTACTCACATAATCAGATGAACCTATAATTTTATCTGCATTTTCAATTCGAATTCCACCGTAATCGCAATTGTAAGTCAGATTTGCAACAGATTTAAATTTAGACTGTGTATAGTCAGCAGTAAGGTCTACCTGTTGACTATCTCCTACTTCAAAGTCTGAGTAATCTGCATTAATTTTACCAGATTTCATATAAGTAATACTACTATTATTCGTGTAATCTATATTGATGTAGTTATCATCAGCCAGAAGCTCACCTAATATAATTTGACCGTAGTCGCAATTAATTTTGGCTTTACCTTCGATTTTATCCAGGGTTATATTTCCATAGTCATTACTAAGGTCGATACTGTTAGTCACAGGAACTTTAACCGTATAGTTTATTTTCATGTTTGTAGAATTGTTCCAGCTATTAGACCACTTGCTCCACCACGAATCATTATTTTTGTTAAATACCGTTCTGGCACTTACCATCGTAGGAGAGTTTTCAAAATCTACATCGATAGAAGCTAATTTCTTAGCTACTTTTTCTTCGTTATTTCCACTTACCTTGATGGTAACTTGTAGTACAATTCGGTTTTCATTCCAGGAGGTAATATCCAGGTTTCCGTAGTCATTGCTAATTTTTAATAGTGCATCACGATTCACTTTAAATTCTTTGTTTAGCGTCTTTTCCTTATTATATTTTCCTTTTAAATCACCATGATTAATGGCGAACAGGAGTGTAGGGAATAGTAGTAAGAATACTAATTTATAATATGCTATTTTCATTTTGTTTGTATTTGAGTTCGTTGATATCGTTCATTTTTTGAAGTACCTGTTCTAATAAGTTAGCACGTTTTTGAAAATTTTTCACCATAGCACTAATCACACGTTTATCATTTCCGCTATGAACAAGGTCTTTTGTTAACATATCATAGTCAGCTTCAAGTTTGCGCAGTTGTTTCATAGCGTCTATCACCAATTCTTTGGTGGCCATCGAAGAAATATTATCAATTTCTTCTAACTGTACTTCTATAGCCGAAGTAAAAAAACTTTGTGTTTCTTGCATTTGTTCAGAAACGCTGGCCAAATCAGCTTTTGGCGATGGATTCAAAGAGAAAGATATGGCTGTGATAGTGCATAGAACAGCAATAGATGCTGCTATGGCTATACGTTTATACCTGCTCTTTTTTAGAGCGTTTATGTGAATAACTTCAGGTTGTTGGCGCAGTTTTTTCAAAAATCGAGCCTTGTGATCATTCGAGGGATGATGTAGGTCTAATTTTCCTTGCAAACGACTAAATAGCTCGTCTATAGTATCTTTTTTTTTCATATCAGTTCTAACTTTTTTCGTAAACTTTCTTTAGCACGAGAGACTAGTGTACGACAATTAGAGTAAGAAATATTCATAATTTGACACATCTCATCATAATCATATCCTTCTATTAGATGTAATGATAATGCCGTACTGTAGCTTTCTTTTAATTGATGTAATGTAAGCAATACAGTACGTGCTTTAACCTGGGTTAGATTTTCTTCTATACTCTCATTAGCATCTGTAAGTGTATAAGCTACGGTGTCTAAATGTACCTCTTGATGCGCATCATTTTTGCGTAACGCAGTTATACTAGAATTAACAACGATTTTTTTTAACCACGCTCCAAACATGCTATCATCATGTAAGGCAGATAACTTTGTAAAGGCCGTCAAAAAAGCTTCCTGCATAATATCTTCTGCTTCGGCGGTATCTTTTATGATTCGTAACGAGGTATTGTACATTGCTTTATAATATCGATTATAAATTTCGAGCTGTGCTTCTTGATCGTGCTCACGACATTTTTTAATGAGCTGTTTTGTATTTAGCTGGGTTAGTGACAAAAATGAATTAACTTTTATATATAGATATATATCGTTGCGTTTTGTTACAGTTTTATATTTATTTTTTTCAAGTTTATGGCATAACAATTGAATTAAAGGTAAAAGGTATGCTTTAAATATCAATTTTATTGCGTATTTAAAGGATGTTCAACTAGTTTAGATTAATTTTAATAAGAAATGTTTTTTTTGTCACGATGACAAAATGACTCTATATAAGACTATGGCTAAAACCAAATTTACAACGCTTGACAATCTGTCATTTCAAGGAATAGATGAAGATGCCGAATTAATTCCTTTATTAACACCCGAAGATGAAGAAGAAATCGATAAAGAAGAATTACCCGAAGTACTTCCTATTTTACCATTACGCAATACGGTTTTGTTTCCAGGTGTGGTGATTCCAATTACCGCAGGAAGAGATAAATCAATCAAACTTTTAAATGAAGCTAATAACGGAAATAAAACTATCGGTGTTGTTTCTCAAAAAGAAGAAGATGTCGAAAACCCCTCGGTAAAAGATATCAATAAAGTTGGAGTGGTGGCTCGAATATTACGAGTGCTTAAGATGCCCGATGGTAATACTACGGTAATTCTACAAGGAAAAAAACGATTTAAGATTGAAAAAATAGTTGAAGAGGCACCCTATCTCAAGGCGAAGGTTAATGAAGTTCCTGAGGTCAGACCTGCAAAAGAGAATAAAGAGTTCGGGGCGATTATAGATTCAATTAAAGATCTGGCCCTAGAAATCATTAAAGAAAGCCCTAATATACCTTCTGAGGCTTCGTTTGCCATAAGAAATATTGAAAGTAATTCTTTTTTGATCAATTTTGTATCATCAAACTTAAACCTTCCTGTTGAAGAAAAGCAAAAATTGCTAGAAATCAATGACTTACAAGATAGAGCTTTGGCAACTTTGAAGTTCATGAATGTTGAATTTCAGAAATTAGAGCTGAAAAACGATATCCAGAGCAAAGTTCAGCATGATATGAGCCAGCAGCAACGTGAGTATTTTTTACATCAACAAATGAAAACAATTCAAGAAGAATTGGGAGGTGTTTCTCACGAAGGAGAACTCGAAGAAATGCGTGCTCGAAGTAAAGATAAAAAATGGGATGAAAAAGTTAAAAACCATTTTGAGAAAGAGCTAGCCAAAATGCAGCGTATGAATCCGCAGGTGGCAGAGTATTCGATACAACGCAACTATCTGGATCTGTTTTTGGATTTACCATGGAACGAATTTAGTACCGATAAATTTGATCTAAAACGTGCTAAGAAAATTTTAGACCGGGATCATTATGGATTAGATGAAGTGAAACGTCGAATTATTGAATATCTGGCCGTTTTAAAACTTCGTAATGATATGAAATCTCCAATATTGTGCCTGTATGGACCTCCTGGAGTAGGAAAAACTTCACTTGGTAAATCTGTAGCCGAAGCTTTGGGTAGGGAGTATGTTCGAATCTCATTAGGAGGGCTTAGAGACGAAGCAGAAATACGCGGACATAGAAAAACGTACATCGGTGCTATGCCCGGAAGAATAGTTCAAAGCCTTAAAAAAGCAGGAACAAGTAATCCTGTATTTGTTTTAGATGAAATTGATAAGTTATCGGTAGGTAGTCAGGGCGATCCTTCTTCTGCATTGTTAGAAGTTCTGGATCCCGAGCAAAATTCAGAATTTCATGACAATTTCTTGGAAATGGGCTTCGACTTATCTAAAGTAATGTTCATAGCTACATCAAATAGCCTGGTAACCATACAACCCGCGCTTCGAGATCGAATGGAAATTATTAATGTTACGGGGTATACCATAGAAGAAAAAGTAGAAATTGCCAAACAACATTTATTGCCGAAACAACTGGAAGAACATGGCTTAAATACGTCATATTTAAAAATTGGCAAAGCGCAATTAGAAAAAATCGTAGAAGGATATACAAGAGAGTCAGGAGTGCGTGGTCTCGAAAAACAAATTGCCAAGATGGTACGTTTTGCGGCAAAAAACATTGCAATGGAAGAAACGTACAATATAAAAGTAACCCATGATGACATCATTGAAGTATTAGGGTCTCCTAAATTAGAACGAGATAAATACGAAAATAATGATGTTGCAGGTGTTGTTACCGGATTGGCATGGACAAGTGTTGGAGGTGATATTTTATTTATAGAATCTATTCTTTCTAAAGGAAAAGGAAACCTCACTATTACCGGAAACCTAGGCAAAGTAATGAAAGAGTCTGCCACTATTGCCATGGAATATATTAAGGCAAATGCTACAGAATTGGGAATAAAACCTGATATATTCGATAAATATAACGTGCATATACACGTACCTGAAGGCGCCACACCTAAAGACGGACCTAGTGCCGGAATTACCATGCTCACGTCTCTTGTTTCTCTATTCACGCAGCGAAAAGTGAAAAAGAGTATAGCAATGACTGGTGAAATAACCCTTCGAGGAAAAGTTTTACCCGTGGGAGGTATTAAAGAAAAAATTCTGGCAGCCAAAAGAGCTCATATTCGAGAGATACTACTTTGCGAAGACAACAAAAGAGATATCGACGAAATCAAACCCGAATACCTAAAAGGTCTTACGTTTCATTACGTAAAAGATATGGGAAATGTTTTGAAGTTGGCTTTAACAAATACTAAGGTTAAAAACGCCAAGAAGTTATAAAGGTATCAAATTGGCCCAGCTTATTATAGTGAATTGCAAAAACTCATAATATAAGCGTTAACTAGCCTGTACTGAACTCGTTTCAATACAGGCTAGAATATAGTTGAGCTTTGTTTTTTAAAAATTTCTGCGTCTGTCTTGAACTAATACACTGCTGTAATGATCAAGATTCTTCAATACCATATCACTACCTTTCACAACTGTCTCAAGTGGTGATTCTCCCAAATGTACAGGGAGGTCGGTGCTTTTAGACAATCTTTCATTAAGTCCGCGTAACATAGACCCTCCACCGGTTAAATAGATTCCGGTATTATAAATGTCTGCCGAAATTTCTGGAGGTATTTCAGAAAGCGTCTCTAAAATTGAATTCTCTATCTGAGAAATTGATTTTTCAAGACTTTTAGAGATTTCTTTATAAGACAATTCTATTTGTTTGGGCTTACCGGTAAGCAAGTCTCTTCCCTCTACCTGCATATTTTTAGGAGGTGTATCAAGATGTTCAATAGCAGATCCAATGGTTATTTTAATATGTTCAGCCATTGACTCGCCAATATGTAAGTTACGAAATTCGCGTACATACTGCATAATATCTTCATTGAAAGTATTTCCCGCAATTTTTACCGACTGGCCACTAATAATACGACCTAATGAAATTACGGCAATTTCAGTAGTACCACCGCCAATATCTACCACCATATTACCTTTGGGTTCTAATATGTTGATACCACCTCCAATTGCAGCTGCAATGGGCTCATGAATCAAAAATATGTTTTTAGCATTCAGTCGTTTTGCAGATTCTAATACAGCTCTCATCTCAACTTCTGTACTTCCGCAAGGAATAGAGATAATCATATTGTATGAAGAACTGAATACCGAAGCATTAAGAGAGGATAAACGTTTAAGAAAAGCCTTTAACATTTTTTCTGAGGCATCGAAATTAGAAATCACTCCGTTACTAAAGGGGTAGATGGTTTTTATATTTTTATTGATTTTTCCTCGCATCATTCCAGCCTCTTTACCTACAGCAATAATTTTGCCTGTTATTTGGTTAAGGGTTATAATCGAAGGATGGTCTACAGCTATTTTACCTTTGTGGGTAATGAGCGTATTGGAAGTACCAAGATCTATTGCTATTTTTTCATTTAAAAAGTCAAAGAGGCCCATGTTGTATTTTACTTTAAGTTAATACGTATTGATTTAAGGTGAAAAAGTAGCTTTACATCATATGTTATGGTTTAATGGTAAGATAACTTCGATTAAATGCAATTATTGTATCACTAAAGTGTTTTTTACTTGTTAAATTTTAGATTACTAAGGTTAATCGTCTTTGGCGTTCTGTTTTTGCAGTATTTTTCAATACATTATTACTATTTATGTATGAGTATAATTAAAAATTGATTGTCCGTTAGTATACCTAAAATTTAACTGAGAAGTCATCCTGAATTCATTTCAAGATCTCATTACGTTTATTTTCAGCACACTGAGATGAGAAGCTGAAACGAGCCTGTGCTGAACTCGTTTCAGTATTCAGCTTGACGTAAACCGTTTAGGTTAAATTACGGATATTCATTAATTAAAATGACTATTATCTCGGTTTGTCATTAGATTCTTTATTTTTGAAATAATATTGAACAACGCTAAGTTTTAAAAATTATATTTTGGAGCATAAAAAAATTATTATTGCTATTGATGGATACTCCTCAACAGGTAAAAGTACCGTTGCTAAACAACTAGCAAAAGCATTAAAATATATTTACGTAGATACCGGAGCGATGTATAGGGCTATTACCTTATTCGCCATGCGCAAAGATATCATAAATGAATCAGGATTTGATCAAGAAAAATTAGAAAAGGCGCTTCCAGAAATTCGTATTGAATTTAAAATCAACACAACAACCGGAATAGCAGAAGTATGGCTTAACGGTGAAAATGTTGAGCAAGAAATTAGAACTTTGGCAGTTTCAAATTATGTTAGTCCTATAGCTGCAGTATCGGCTGTACGTAAAAAATTAGTAGAACAGCAAGTTCAGCTCGGAAAAGAAAAGGGAATAGTAATGGATGGAAGAGATATTGGAACTGTCGTATTTCCCGATGCAGAATTAAAACTGTTTATGACTGCAACAGCCAAAGATAGGGCAGAGCGCCGTTTTTTGGAACTGCAAGAACGTGGCGAAGACGTAACTTATGAGGATGTTCTAAAAAATGTGGTGAACAGAGATCATATCGATAGTACACGAAAAGATTCTCCCTTGCGTAAAGCGAGTGATGCCATACAGATTGATAATTCGACACTTACGCTCAAAGATCAGTTTGACCATATCCTTAAACTAGCTCAAACTGTTATCAATAATAAAGATTGACATGATTTTTAAATACGATATCTGCATATTGATTATTAAGGTTCAAAATCTACAATTTCGGGATATTCATAGAATTTAGCATTTTCGTTCGACCATTCAACCACTTTGATAAGTTCATCGTTGTTTTTCAGGATGAGAATGCGATTTAGCGACAGCGTATAGTTTGAAACTGTAATATGTTGTTGATTAGTTGGTGTATCTAGAGTTTTATCAACATCGGTTGCTGCAAGAATCTCATATTGTTTTCCATTATTCATAATAACTTGGTCATCAGACTCATAAATGATATGAGTTTTAGACAACGATTGCGCAAAATTACATAAGGGGATCAATATAAAGAGTAAGGGTAATTTTCGGTACATTAGGTTGTTTGTTTGGGATTACAATAGCAAATATACGGTAAAACCGTAAAACAATCATCATGTATCGTGATGTTTTTCAGATATTTATGTATTTCAGATCATAAAAACAAACAAAAATTTATGATTCTTGACGATACTTATTTAGCACTTTGTATAACCTAATGGTTTATATTACCCCCCCTGACGGCTTTTGCCTTTGGGGGAGTTATTTTTCAGGCTCGCTATGTCGAAAATGACTGAAATTCACTTATAAATTCGGAATAACAAGTTCTTGGTCTGGGTGTATAATATCCGGATTTTTAAGAATGCTGGTATTCGCATCAAAAATGGCTTTATATTTCATTGGATCTCCATAATAATGTTTAGCAATTTTGCTTAAGGATTCTCCACTTTTAACGGTATGTCTATGATATACAGAAGTGTCTTCAACTTTGATGTCAGCTTCGATATCAGATGGAGATTCTCCTCCAATTTCTTTTATTTTATCCCAGAGTATATTTTTCTCATATTGAGTTTGTGCTATACCTTTTATTTTTAAAGTTCCATTCTCTTCAGAAACATCACCATCTTTAATGTTTAATTTCTGTCCAAGATCCAAAACATCTTGATATTTTGCTTTAACCATAACTAAGTAGATTTTAAATTATTAATTAGCTTTACTCAAATATAGCAAATTAACATATGATTTCAATTGTATATTTGGAGTAAAAAACACCCTGTAATCGATGAAATACGTGATTACTCTGTATGAAGCGATATAAATGAATACTAAATGTTTAGAAAGCGATTTTATTATCTTATCGAATTGCAATATCTGGGATTTCGATACCATGGATGGCAAAAACAACCCAGTGTGATTACCTTACAAAAAATGGTAGAGCGAACTATAGCCTATATTCTGGAGCATAAAGATTTTAAAGTCCTGGCAGCAGGTAGAACAGATGCCAAGGTATCTGCAAACCAAACGTATGTAGAACTTTTTGTTGATCATCAACCTTTGGTTTTAGACTCATTTTTTTTGATGTTGAATCAAAACCTTCCACAAGACATCAGGGCGTTAGACATAGAGGAAACCGATGAACATTTTAATATCATTAAGTCCCCAAAAAGTAAAGAATATGTATATTTATTTTCATACGGAGATAAATTTCATCCCTTCTGCGCACCTTTTATGTATCATATTATTGAAGATTTGAATATTAAATTGATGCAAAAAGCTGCGTTGTTATTTGTTGGAAAACATAACTTTAGGTCGTATTGTCACAGACCTTCGGAACATACAAAACTAGAAGGAGCGATAACGCTTTGCGAAATAGAAAAAAATGAGGTTTATACCGCTAATTTTTTTCCAAAAGAAAGCTATCTTTTACGAGTAAAAGGAGAGGGGTTCAAAAGAAATCAGATCAGATTGATGATGGGAGCTTTACTGGATTTAGGAAAAGGAAAAATTGACCTGGAATTTATTAAGAAAACGCTTGACCCCAAAGCCGAAGAGATTACGTTAGAACATATCGTGCCTGGTTCCGGACTTATACTAAACTCGGTCGAATTTAAATGATACATATGCTATGAAAATCGTTGCTACCAATATTGCCGAACCTAAAACAATTTTGTGGAGAGGAAAAGAAGTGCAAACCGGTATTTATAAATTTCCTGTGGATCAACCTATAGTTTTGGATGTAGAAGATGTTGTGGGGGATCATGTTATCGATAGAAGATACCATGGTGGTGTAGATAAAGCTTGTTATCTCTATGCTTTGGATCACTATGACTATTGGAAAGAAAAATATCCAAACCTGGATTGGAAATACGGAATGTTTGGAGAAAACCTTACTGTAGAGGGTTTTGACGAGCATTCAATTAAGATAGGCTCGGTATATAAACTTGGAGAAGCAACGGTTCAGATCTCTCGGCCCAGACAGCCATGTTATAAATTGGGGGTGCGTTTTGGCGATTCGAGAATTATTAAGGAGTTTATTGATTCGCTATATTCTGGTGTTTATGTCAGGGTTTTAGAATCAGGATCTGTAAAAGTAGGACAGGAGTTGTTGTTAGAAAAAGAAAACGAAAACGGCATCACAATTGCAGAGTTGAATATGCTTATGTTTCATTATCAGGAAGAAAAACATGGCGAACTTCTTAAAAAGGCTTTAAAAGATCCCCTGGTTTCAGATAGTGACAAAAAATATCTGAATTGAATATCCGCTATACATCATAAAATTAACTTTAATGTCTGTTCGCACTAGAGGCCTGATTTTAAGCTCGTTGGATTTACGAACCTCTCGACTGCGCGGAGACTGTGCGATATGATTGATTACGGATATTCATCTATCTGAAAAAACATATGTAGTCATACTAAAAGTAAACCACTTAATTATTTGGTATTCATTGTAAAGCATTCGTTTTACGATCTTCTTTTAAAATGGTTAATCCCACTTTGATAGTATTGTAATCGATAGCACCTTCAAAATGCTCAAAATAAGGTTTTAGACCATCGGGATTATCAAGATCCTGTTTCGCATTTTCAATTGCTTTTAGATCTTGATTAGCGATAAACTGATGTAAATCGATAGGTTCACCTTCTTGATGCAATTTCATAATATGAGAAAAAATTGTGGACTCTGCTAGCTGTCTTTTTACCGCGATCTCTTCTATAGACCATCCTTCTTGATATAATACCAAGGTTTCTTTATGCGTATTTCCTTTTTTAGCGCTTTTTTTCTTCTTCTTTTTGGTTTTAGCAGAAGAAAAGTTAGTGATCTCTTTGATGAATTGGTATCCATAATTTTGCATTTTCTGTCGACCCACACCATTAATTTGCATAAATTCTTCATCGGTCATGGGTCGAAACTTTTCCATTTCGCGCAAGGTAGCATCATTAAAAATTTGATAAGCAGGAATCTCAGCCTCTTTTGCCAATTCTAATCGTAACGCTCTTAGTTTTTCAAACAAGTCCGGAGCAGCTCCTTGATCAGTTGGTAATACCACAGGTTGTTTTGCTTTTTCAAGTTCTTTTAAATGTGCCAGGCTTACTTTTTCTCCTTCAAACAATACCTTTTTAGAAAGCGCGGTGAGTTTGAGTTTATTGTTTTGATGAAAAGCAATTTCTAGATATCCCTGATTGATCAGTTGGATGATATATTGCTGCCAATCACGCCAGGCAATATCTTTACCAATACCGTAAGTTCTTAGATTTTGATATCCCTTATCTTGTACCGCAGCGTTTTGAGCACCTCTAAGCACGTCTATTACTGTACCTATAGGTTCTTGTTCTTTAACTCGGGTTATGCATGACAATACTTTTTGTGCGATAACAGTTCCATCGATAAACGTGGGAGGATTTTTACAAACATCACAGTTACCACAGTCTTTTTCGATCAACTCTCCAAAATAATTCAGTAATATTTTACGTCGGCAACTTAAAGACTCGGCATATTGTTGCATGCGATCCAGTTTGGCCAGTTGTACCTCTTTGTTGCCAGACATATCGGCAAATTTTTGTAGCTGTACTACATCGGCATAGCTATGAAAGAGCAGGGTAGAAGACGGTAAACCATCACGTCCGGCCCGACCGATTTCCTGATAATAGCCTTCGATATTTTTGGGTAAGTTATAATGAATGACCCATCGTACATTAGACTTATCGATCCCCATCCCAAAAGCAATAGTAGCGCATACAATCTGTGTGGTGTCGTTGATAAAATCTTCTTGTACCTGTGATCGTTTTTGGTGATCAATACCTGCGTGATACGCTGCTGCCTTATACCCTTTATCCTTAAGTTTTTCGGCTAGTGCTTCTGTAGTTTTTCGGCTTAGGCAGTAAATGATTCCACTTTGGTTGGGTTTGTCTGATAAAAAAGCATAAATCTGCTCGATTCTTTTGTTTCCTGGTCGTACATCTAGGCTTAAGTTTTTTCGATCGAATGAGGCTAAATGCTGTGTAGCTTCGGGGATATTGAGCTGATCACAAATATCTTGTCGTGTAGCTTTATCGGCCGTGGCGGTAAGGGCAATGACCGGAGTTTCCGGAAATTTACTTTTTAGATAACCCAGTTGCGTATACGCCGGCCTAAAATCATGACCCCAGGCCGAAATACAGTGTGCCTCGTCAATAGCAATAAGACTAACCTTGACTTGCGATAATATCGTATCCAAAGAGGATAAACTCTCTGGGGCTACATATAGCAATTTGATGTCTTTATCCAGGACTTTTTGATAAATTTCGTGCTGCTCGTTAGGGTGTTGACTACTGTTTACATAGGCGGCCGCGATGCCGTTAGCCAACAGTCCGTCGACCTGATCTTTCATTAAGGCGATAAGCGGGGAGATCACCAGAGTTACCCCTTGTAATAAAAAAGCGGGTAGTTGATAGCAAATCGATTTACCACCCCCGGTGGGCATAATGACCAGGTTGTCGTTACCCTCAAAAATTGAATGGATAATTTCTTGTTGCAATGGGCGGAAGGTATCATACCCAAAATATTCTTTTAGTGTTGCTAAGATTTGTGGTTGTGCTGGCATAGTTACAAAAGAACAAAAATAGGGTTAGAAAATAAATGGTACATCTAAATCTTTATTCACTAATTTGTTTGTGGTTTAGAATTAATACAGCCACAAGGATAAGACGTTCTAGTTTCATTTTTTGAAATTGGGGAGGTTTTATTTTTGGTGGATGATTTGCGGATTGCGAATTGGTGTTATTGAGTTTTTATGTTTCTAAGGTCTTTGGAATACCCGTCACAAAAGAACCCAGAGGGGGTTATACCCAACGTACTATTTTACAAGCCTTAATTGAGCCGATATTTTCTTGTCAATTAATTCAGAATATTCTTTCTCAAATTTCGCTTTAACAGATTTGTCTTTTACACTTAGTTTATTGGATAAATACCCCAATTTTCTATTGTTCTGTTCTATTAATTCAGCCCATTCCATAACGTAAACTTCTATATTCTTTTCAGTTTTTTTCTCGTAAAGAAATGGATTGTCCGGATATGTTTCTCTTCTTGATTTTGTCTGTGATTTAGCAAATTTTGTAAGTTTTGATGAAATTAAGACAAGTTTATATTTTACTTTTTCTGATGGTAACGCAGCATTTTCTTCTATTGTGAAAGCATATCTATTTATTTGATTAAGTTCTTTTTCACTTATTGCGCATTTGGGTGCTTTAAGTTCTACAACCATAATTTCCTTAACTCCAGCATCTGTTATTTTCTCATTAAAAAAGAATAGGTCCGTAATATCATTAAGCCCATCTTCATCAACTTCAATTAAGTTTTTATCTTCTTCTGTTGGTTCGTAATTAAAATACTTATTCCTTAATTCAATCAGAATATTGCCAATTTTCTTGTCAGACCATAATTTTGGTGTTCCATTGTAACTTTCTCCGAATAACCATAATTCGTTCTCGACAATTTTATGTAATTGACTTCTTTCCTTTAAATGTTTAGAAATATCTCCATAGGTCAATTCGTAAAGAAAATCTAAAAACTCTCTTTTATCAGCAACAATGCTTGTAAATTGAACAATATTTTCTAAATCAGTTTTTTCTAAAAGATTATGAAATTTTTCTAAACTTTCATTGGATAGCTTTAATACTTTATCAAAAATATATTCAATATTACCATTTCCAATAGCTTTGTCTAAAAGAGGGTAAAGGAAGTTTCTAATTTTATCATCTTTCTGAATGAGTTTGTGCTCATCTTCTATGAGGTAAGCTACTTTCTTGAATAATACTTCTTGTGATTTAGATGCGGGTTGTTCATTATTTTGATAGGGATAGTATTTGTCTTTTTCTAAATTATTTAAGAATTTTTCAAACCTTTTGTTTTTGACTTTGAAAAAGTCATTAATAGTATCTTTAATTGTGTTTTTGATGTTTTTTATCTCAACGTCTCCCAAGGTTTCGATATCTAAATTTCTAAAAAGGTCAGAATTTAAAAGAGGTGATTCGATATATATAAACCAAGTACCTAAATCTGGGGTGTACCAATCTGAAGAATAAGTGTATTCGTGAGCAACACTCTTTAATCCAGCATTATCTGTTTGAAAAAAGACTTTTACTTTGTGCAAAGATGATTTTATATTGTAGAAATAAAAGTTTAATTCGTGTTCGTCTCCTTTTTTGTCAACGTACGTAATTGTTTTTTTTGAAGGTGTTCCGATTACAAAATGTTCACGTTGAAGCTTAATTCCATTTATAATGAAATCGACGGTATTGTGGAATATTTCATAAGGATAATGCTCAAATATTGCTTGATTTATTTTGTTCTCTAAGAAATATTCATGGATTTTATTTCTCTTAGCTAACTTCTCTTGTTTGTTATGATGAAGTTGTTCTATTATTACTTTATAGTATGTATTTTGTTTTCCTTGTAAATATTCGTAATCTATTTTGAAGTCTGTGTTTTCTAATTGAGCATTATTGAAATCAGTCGTGTCCATACTAAATTTTGTTTTAGTAAAAACTTTTTTATCGGAATCATAACCAACAGTTTCGATGTGCATTAATTCTCCGATTTGAAGAGAGCTAAACCGACCTATTCCTTGTCCTTTTTGTTTTACAGTTGTTCCAATTTCTAAAATTCGTTTATCAAATTCGTTAAATGGTACTCCATATCCATTATCTAAAATTTGAATTGTTTTTATTACCGATTTCAAATCTGCTTGATTCACATATTCAATGTCAATTTCAATATTTTTTGAATCCGCTTGTAACGAATTATTTATTAGTTCTCTAAAAGCCTGAAATGTATCCCTATACTTTGTTAGTAAGTCTTTAATTACCCTTGTATTAGTCGTAATTTTCTTGGTAGTCGATTTCATTATTTTGTACGTTGGATAACGTTCTGTGTATGAAATGTAGCGTCCAAATGGACACTAACTTTTCGGATAGACACAGAGCCGAATTTTTATATTTTATTTTTAACTTATTAGTTTTAAAAGCCAAATTAAACATTTGACGGTCTCAACAAACAAAACAAACCCTCCGGTTTAGCATTTAATTAGCTATGTTTTATACACCGTGTTACCTGCTGAGCTTTTACTTCAATTTCGCAGTTATATATCCAAGTGCAAAAGATATTAGAAGACCAGCTAACCATTTTATATTTTCATTTTTTTGAATCCAAGCTCTTTTAAATATCCAAGCTAATTTAATCCTTTGAATATAGTTTAAATGAGCGTATCCTACAAGATTTGCAATGGTAGCGTCGTCAAAATTATCACCATCATCTCCAATCATGAATCGATAGTTTAGTTTTAATTTTTTGAATTTACTTTTGTAACTATTATCATATTCATATTCATAATGCCGTTCTTCAAAAAAAACATCTCTTGGGTAATCAGGATTTGAATAACAGGGTACTTGTAAATAACTTATTAATCGTCCATCTATATCCAATTCGATTGGATTCAAATCTTCTTCTCTGGTATTAATATTTATTTTATAAAGTTTAATATTCATTCGAGTATTTTGGCTTTGCAGGTAACAATTATATAAACCTAATAGGGTTTATTTACTAAATACAAAATGACAAAAACATGCTTACAAAGTGAAGTAGGGGTATGGTGAAAATAGCATTTTATTTTTAAACACCATGAAATTGTGCTGTTTTTTAATGATAGGTGAGTTGATGGATCATATGGTGTACCCTCAAAAAAGGCACTATATAAAGGTGTATATCCCTCTCGGTAGGGGTTCGAGGCAGCACCAAGGTGGATTGAAACCAATTAAATTTAGGATTATTTTTCGTGATGCTTTATTAACGTATGGATTGAATACGGTCCATGTCTCGTACGAGACATGGACATTCGCAGAGCACAAACTTCAAGGAGCTTGTAACGATCTGAATATGAATCGTAATGTACCGAAAGCAATCATGATTTCATATTTTTTATAGCAAGCGTTTTAATCCGTATCTCTTATTTTGGTTATAATGTCTGTTGTTAAAATCCAGTCAATTCCTTTTTTAGATAAGCCATTCCTTAGCTTTTTGTCTCCAGTCCACAAAGGTGATTCCAATTCAATTGCAAGGGCTATGAAAGGTGTATCAAACTCGTCAATATCTTTGATAAGCTCATAAGCCTTTTCCAATGTAGACGCTCTGATAGACTCCAGATCAATCAGATCAACTTTTTTGAAAATTGTCAGCTGAAGAAAATCAAGTTCCTTTTCTGAAAGCCCAGACAATTTTAATAGTTTCTCGCGATGATTGTTAAGTTCGTCAAGAATAAAACTTGGTGAGTAAAAATCAATTTTGTCAAATGAATTGAGCAAGAGATCGCTAATCTTTCCATTAGTGCTTAGGAGTCCGCTGAAAATTATATTCGTATCGACTACAATTTTCACTTAATGAACCGACTTTTGTTTTTATTCCACCACGTTTTTTTAGATGCTATTACAATTTCGTCGATTTGTTCCTGTGATGCTTTGCTTTTGGATGCTATCTCACGAAATTTCAGATAATCCAAAATGCGCTGAAGACCTATTAAATCAGTCTCAGAAGATAATCGTATAAGTATTTCTTTATTTGTTCTTTCTATATGCATACCTAAATGTACTCAATTTTAATTTTGAACCCAAATTTTGTTTCCAAATGCTTCTTAACAATTAAATAAACCTGCTCTGCGAAGTTTGTAACTTCATAGCCTACCAAGATAAACTTTTCTAAAGTTTTTTATCGCTTTCGAACTGCCTAAGTACATACTCCGGGCTATGATTTTGATCCTTCGAAGTACTTTGTTAAGCCCTTAAATTATTTTGGTTCGGTATGTAAGCAGGATCAATAGGATTATAATAGGAGCAACGAATACCCTACAATATCATCTTTAAGGTTTCGTACGTTTAGTTTCACTACATTTAGCCTATCGATGAAGAACAAGAAAAAAAATACCTCTAGAAAAGCAAAAAAGCCCTGGCCCACCAGTGATGCTATGAAGCAAATCTATGAAAAGAACCTTTGGGGTGGTGATACTGCTGATTTTTATTCGGGGTATGGATCGCACGATCCTGAGATTGTAAATCCGTATATCAATGCGGTTACTTCTTTTCTAACTTCTTTTGAAACACCACTAGTGGTTTGTGATTTAGGTTGTGGGAATTTTAACGTAGGAAAAGAGTTGGTACGGTATACTAAAAAATATATTGCAACCGATATAGTACCAGACCTTATAAAACGTAACAACGAAAAATTTGAAACTACCCATCTAGAATTTAAGTGCCTTGATATTGCTAAAGCCGATTTACCGCATGGCGATTGTGCAATTGTAAGACAGGTACTACAACATCTATCTAATAATGAGGTACAACGTATTTTGGATAAACTCATTCAATTTAAATATATACTCATCACAGAACACCTTCCTGTTGGAGAATTTATACCCAATATTGATATCATTTCAGGACAGGGAACTCGATTAAAAAAGAAAAGTGGTGTAGACGTATTAGCCCCACCCTTTAATTTTAAAGTGAAGGAAGAAAAAGAAATATCGTCTGTTGTTTTAAATGATGGAAAAGGAGTTATTGTAACTACGTTGTATACGATGTTTTGAATGAAGCCTTTTGAATTATACCTGTCATTGCGAGGGACGAAGCAATCTTTTTACAAGGGATAACAGTATCTTTTATATTGAAGAGACTACTTCGTTGTACCTCCTCGTAGTGACAGCGTATTCGTCATTGCGATTCGTCTAAGCGAAGAAGCAATCTTTTTATTAGGAATAGAAATATAGTTTTATAGTATATAGACTACTTCGTTGTACCTCCTCGTAGTGACAGCGTGTTCGTCATTGCGATTCGTCTGAGCGAAAAAGCAATCTTTTTACTAGGAATAGAAATATAGTTTTATAGTAGACAGACTACTTCTTCGAACTTTCTCGTAGTAACGGCGTGTTCGTCATTGCGATTCGCTTAAGCGAAGAAACAATCTTTTTACTTGTAATACAAAAATACACTATCAAGAAAATGAGAATAAAAACTTTAAAAACTTATTCGAATAAATCAGAGCTAAGGTAACGATCCCCTCGATCACAAATGATAGCAACAAGAACACCAGTATTAAGGGTTTCAGCAAGTTTTAATGCTGCTGTAACTGATCCACCGCTACTCATCCCAGAAAACACACCTTCTTCTTTGGCCAGTCTTTTTGCCATGGCTGTGGCTTCTTCCTGACTTACCTCAATTACCTGATCTACTTTAGCAGGGTTAAAAATCTTGGGTAAATAAGCTTTAGGCCATTTTCGGATACCCGGGATTTTAGAATCATCTGTAGGTTGTACCCCTACAATTTGAACCGTTTCAGATTGCTCTTTAAGATACGTAGACGTTCCCATAATGGTACCTGTAGTGCCCATAGAGGATACAAAATGTGTGATTTTACCTTGGGTATCACGCCAAATTTCAGGTCCGGTGGTATTGTAATGCGCTTTCCAGTTATCATCATTAGCAAATTGATTTAACATAATGTAACCTTCATCATGCACTTTGGCTTCAGCGTAGTCTCTTGCACCTTCAATACCATCGGTTGCCGAAGTTAATGTAACCTTTGCCCCATAAGCACGCATGGTTTGTACTCTTTCTTTTGTAGCATTTTCTGGCATTACCAACTCTATATTCAATTTAAAAATACCGGCAATCATAGCCAGAGCAATACCAGTGTTTCCACTAGTGGCTTCAATAAGATGAGTTTCTTTATGAATATCGCCTCTGTCTAAAGCTGATTTGATCATATGATAAGCCGCACGATCTTTTACGCTACCTCCAGGATTGTGTCCTTCTAATTTAAGGTATAAGGTGATATTAGGATTTTTTATTAGAGATTTTGCTTTGATTAAAGGCGTATTTCCAATCAGATCTAAAATACTATGCGACATTAAATAACTTTTTTAATTTTTATTTCTGAAGTGTTTGAAATAATAGAATTCTCGGGCACCGATGCAGTGATCCATGTATTACCACCAATAGTACTATTGGCACCTATGACCGTGTTTCCGCCTAGAATCGTGGCATTGGCATAAATAGTTACATTATCTTCTACCGTAGGATGTCGTTTTACATTACGCAATTTGCGATCCACATAGAGCCCGCCTAAGGTTACTCCCTGATATATTTTTACATGATCTTTAATGATTACCGTTTCGCCGATTACAATCCCGGTAGCATGATCTATAAAGAAAGAATCCCCTATTTCTGCTCCTGGATTGATATCGGTACCGGTTAAACGATGTGCATATTCAGTCATTAGTCTAGGTACCAGAGGCAAACCGAATTTTAGTAACTCATGACTTAATCTATAAATTGCGATAGCATAAAAGCCCGGATATGCCATGTATATTTCTTCTATGGAGTTCGCTGCCGGATCGCTTTTTAAAAATGCCTGGGCATCTCGGTTTAATTTTTCCAGAATTTCTGGTAAGGTCTCGAGATATGCCTGCCATAGCTTACTACAAGGTTTTTCAGTTTCCCAACAAGCAAGGTTAATGAGTTCTTCAAAAGTTTTTTCGAGTAGATCAATATGTTTAGCTACCTCTGTATCCGTATCAAACAGTGTATAAAACAATAGTTTTGTAAAATACTCAGTTCTTTCCTTTACTTTTAGCCTTAAATTTGGATTCTTCTTCTGCTCTTCTATTTGAGCGATAATTAGATCTCTCGCCTTGTTCATTAGTACAGTTTTGAAAACTCTAGTAAATATATAGAATATAAAGTATAAATGTCTGAAGAAGTTCTTAATACTTACATCTTCTGTTTATAAAGTTCTACTAAAAATATCCTGCAAATAGGTACGTATTTATTGTATAAGTTTGAATATCTAACATGATTCCTCGTCATCCTGAATTTATTTCAGGATCCCATGAAACTGATCTTATATATATAAATGAGAGGCTGAAACAAGCCTGTGCTGAACTCGTTTCAGTATTCAGCTTGACGTAAACCGTTTAGGTTAAATTACGGATGTTCATATAAAATTTTAAGTTTTACATTCTACATGACACTATCCCATTTCTCACATTCATAATTCTGAATTTTGAATTCTGAATTAAAAAACACCTCCCTTGCCCTCCTCAAGGAGGGAATCTCTCTTATATACTTTCTTAATACTTTGTACTTTTACATTTTTATTTTAAATATTGATTGTCCGTTATTATATCTAAAATTTAAGTTAGAAGTCATCCTGAATTTAGTTCAGGATCTCATAAAACTGATCCCATGTATACAAATGAGAAGCTGAAACGAATCTAGAGAAACTCGTTTTATACCAGTTCTATTTTAAAATTGCTCAAATAAGAAGCAGTCATTTTTTCTCTACATCATCACGAACGGAGTCTCGAGAGGTTATTGCGAAAAATCAGTGGAATTGACGCTTATTATCACTTTTTTCTTCAAAATGAATAACGAAAACAATCTGTATAGCGCTACTCAATATGCAACTTCTTCAAATCAGAGTAACTGATATATATCATACTATTTTATACAAAACGATAATAACTTTGAGAAATAACTTAAAATTTTTAATGTGAGGGCGTAGCCGTTACATACGTTCTCAATTTTTTAATTATTTAGTTTTCAATAAATTAAAAACATTTAAACGTATGAAAAAAAATATTCCGGTTTCTGAAATTATGACGTCAGATGTTATTACACTTAATAGTACAAACGGATTAGAAACAGCCGAAATGCTATTTAAAACCCATAAAATAAGACATATCCCGGTGGTTAAGGGAGATACAATTGTAGGTATGTTAAGTTATACTGACTTACTTAGAATTAGTTTTGCAGATAGTATTAACGAACGTGAGAACGAGGTGGATGCGGCGGTATACGAAATGTTGACTATCGAACAAATAATGGTCAAAAATATAATAAGTGTCACCTCCAATACAACTATTAAAGAAGTTGCAGAAATTTTGTCTAAAAACGAATTTCATGCATTATCTGTAGTAGATGCCAACAAACTTTCTGGTATTGTAACCACTACAGATTTAATCAATTATCTTCTTCAACAATTCTAGATAGGTTTTTAAACGTTATCTACAAGTAGAATGAATAGATGTATGAGATATACTAATATGTTTTTTGATTGAAATGTGAGAAAAACTTAGATTCTAATTGCTGTATTTAGTACTTTAGAATAAAAGTTAATCCTATGAGTACTATACCAAAATCGGTATTCGAATTTTTAAAAAAGTTGAAAAGAAACAATCACAGAGATTGGATGACCGAAAATAAGAAAGAGTATCAAACCAATGAAAAAGCCTTAAAAATATTTTATGCATCGGTTGCAGAACGGCTTAATGAGAAAGATGAGATTGAAAAAACAAAGATTTTTAGAATTAACCGCGATATTCGATTCAGTAAAGATAAAACGCCATATAATGTTCATCGAAGTGCCAGTTTTAGTAGGGCAGGAGTACATCGAAGAGGGGCCTACTATTTACGGTTAGAACCGGGAAATTCTATGATGGCTGGTGGTTTTTTTGCTCCAGAACCTGCTGATTTATTTAGAATTCGAAAAGAATTTGAGACCGATGATCGGGAAATTCGAGAACTATTGGCTCATTCAGAATTTAAAAACGTCTTTGATGGGTTTAATACAGAGTATCAGGTAAAAACTGCTCCAAAAGGTTTTAGCAAAGCACATCCCGCAATAGATCTTATAAGAAATAAGTCTTTTTTCGTTTCTCACAACTATAGTGATAAAGAAGTGCTTTCTCCTCAATTTTTAGATATTCTTATACAGCATTATGAATTATTAAGACCGTTCTTTGATTATATGAGTGATGTATTAACTACAGATCTAAATGGTGTGTCTTTAATCGATTGATTTATAACTATAACTCGTTTGTACATGTCTAATTTTTTGAATGTACAAACGAGTTATAGTTAGTTGATAGTTGATGGTTGTAAGTCTAATGGGCTACAATGAGCTGAAACTTCGAGAGTATTAGTAATAGAATAACTATACAGCATGATAGAATCAACGACATTTGTTTTAAGATCATGATGCTAAAAAATTCTATTTATTAAATCTGACTTAAACCACCATCTACTTCGAGCTCGACACCATTGATATAAGAAGCATCATCTGAAGCTAAGAATAGGGCTGTTTTCGCGATCTCTTCTGAAGCGCCAAAACGCCCAAGTGGTACTTGCTCTGCAAATCCCTTGCCCATTTCTTCTATCACATCATCTGGCAATCCCATTTTATCATAAATTGGAGTGTCAATCGGACCTGGAGCGATAGAATTTACTCTTATTTTTCGACTTTTCACTTCAGCAGTAAGTACTCTTTGATAAGCGCGTAAAGCACCTTTGCTCGCAGAATATACCCCTAGTCCGTCAAACCCTTTTTGTGTAACTACCGAATTGGTAAATAGTATGGTTCCTTCGTCTTTTAAATACGGTAGTGCTTCTTTTACAGCTAAGATCGGACCTTTAACATTGATATCGAAAACATGATTATAATGTTCTTCGGTAATATCTTGGGTTGGGGTCGGTGGGGCTACTCCGGCATTTAAAAACAGAATATCAATATGACCATACGTATCAATAGCTTTTTGTATGAGTATCGTATTGTCACCCGGTTTAGCAACATCTGCCTTTACCGTAATAAAATCTCCATTGAGATTCTTTGCAGCTTCATCGAGAGCTTCTTGACGTCTTCCCGACACTACTACTTTTGCGCCTTCTTGTAAAAATAATTTTGCTGTTGCCAATCCTATACCACTATTGGCACCCGTAATTACAGCTACTTTGTTTTCTAGTTTTTTCATACTATAAAATATATAAAATTTATTTGAAACAATCGTTTCATATTAAAATAAAAAAAATTAGTTCAGTACTTTTAAAATGGTATGTATAACATTTTCTAGCGCTGTTTTATCCGTATTTAAAATACCTGTCATTCGTAATCCTTGAATAGAAGAGAACAAATACAACGCATATTGAGACGCTGTTTGGTCTTGGTTGAAGATTTTTTCCATTTGGCCGTTATAAACAATATCCTCAAGCATAGCCAAAGTTTGCTCTTGATTTTTATCTATAAAAGACGTAATTAAGGGCTCCTGATTCGCCATTTCAGATTTACAGTTAATTAATAAACAACCTTTTTTTTCATGATCATTAAGAATACTATCCAAATACATATTGAAAATAACCAATAACGCATCTTTTGCATTGTGAGTATGCACTAATTTTTTTGCCATGTTATCGCTATTGGTGGTTTGATAATGCGATAGTACTTCTAAAAATAACATGAGCTTACTTCCAAATGAATTGTAAATGCTAGAACGATTCAAAGAAGTTGCATCTACCAAGTCTTGCATAGAAGTACCATTGTATCCTTTATTATGAAATACATGGGTAGCTTTCTGTAATACTTCTTTTCTATTAAAAGTTTCTACTTTTGGCATGGTATTGAAATGATCATTTCAAAAATAGGTAATTTTTTTCACCATAATGTTATTAAAATCATAAATGTATCTGTTTTTTACGATTTCAAAACACTTAATTGCTCAAGACGCTATCTTTAAGCGCGGCGAATAGACACTTAAAGCTCTAAATCAACTTTAACAACAAAATAGTCACTTCAGCCATTAGTTAAATCTATAGAAGTGAACTGGTTTAAACTTTTTTGATTTAGGCGAAAAATGAAGGTTTTGTGCTTAAATGAAGTGATTTTTTACTTGCATAGCGGCGCTACGGAAGTCAAAAATTATGAAATATAAGGGCAAAACAGCATTTTTTTAGCAAATTGGAAAAAGTTTAAACCAGTTCAGTAACACAAAACTAAATGATACGTTTAATCACTCTTAAATTATGCGTATATGCTCTTTTTTCGGCATTATAAATACCAGTATGATCTATGCGGTCTACGCGCACTTTTCCATGTGCATGAATAATATGATTATCTTGTAGCATCATACCAACGTGAGTAATGGCACCTTCTTCATTATCAAAAAAGGCCAGATCACCCGGATCACTCTCTTCGATGAAACTTAAAACTTCCCCTTGTGTAGCTTGTTGTGAAGCATCTCGCAATAATTTATGACCGTTTAATTTATACACCATTTGCGTGAAACCACTACAGTCAATACCAAAACTTGTCTTACCACCCCATAAATAGGGTGCATTAAGGTATAGAAACGCTGTATCGATAAGATGTTCTTTAGATCGCTTTTTTGTAAGTGTATGTCCGTCGTAGGTATGGTTGAAAAATTCTAATGCTCCTAGTGAGGCTCCTAAAGGAATAGCAAGTAATTGATCCTGAGAGCAGTTTACAAATTCAACCAAATCACCAGAAAAACAAATTTCCTTTTGATCCAAATTATGATACTGTGTTTCTGTTATTTCGAGATATTGTTTGTTATCTATCCAACCTTCGTATTGATCGTACGCCAGACGAATTTTGCTCCATTTTTTTTGTGGCTCCAGAACTTTAAAATGTTCTCCATAAAATACTTGAGAAACCATTTCACTTGGGTCACTAGGTCCTGCACGTAAAGGAACAATACTAAGATTGCAAATACCGTATTGCATGATAAAGATACTATCTATTCATTAATAATTTGTTGGTAAAAGTTTCGTTTACAGTTATCAAGAGTCATTCAATCAGAATTTTATAAAAACCTGAGATGATATTTCTTACATCCTTTATATAATGTATGATGACTAAACGCGCTCGATAACCATAGCAGACGCACCACCACCACCATTACAAATTGCGGCTGCTCCAATTTTAGCTTTGTTTTGTTCTAGAACGTTCATCAAAGTAATCAAAATTCGCACGCCAGAGCATCCAAGGGGATGACCTAAAGAAACAGCACCACCATTAACATTTGTATTTTTGTCACTAAGTCCCAAAATTTTAAGGTTAGCCAGTCCAACTACAGAGAAAGCTTCATTAAATTCATAAAAATCAACATCATCCAAAGTGATTCCCGCTTTTTCTATAGCTAGCGGTAACGCTTTTGCGGGCGCTGTGGTAAACCATTTGGGTTCTTGAGCAGCATCAGCATAACTTTTAATTTTTACTAGCGGAGTCAAACCCAGCTCTTTGGCCTTATCGGCACTCATTACAACTACTGCACCGGCACCATCATTAATAGTAGAAGCATTGGCTGCAGTAACAGTACCATCTTTACTAAAAGCAGGGCGTAACGATGGTATTTTTTCCATCTTTACGTTTTTAAATTCTTCGTCTTCGGTGACTAGTATAGGTTCGCCTCGACGCTGAGGAACTGCTACAGGTACTACTTCGTTGTCAAACTTTCCATCTGCCCAGGCTTTTGTGGATCTTTTATAAGATTGTATAGCAAATGCATCTTGATCTTCTCTGCTAAACTGATATTCTGTCGCACACAAATCTGCACAAACCCCCATTGCTTGTTCATCATAAGCATCTACCAAACCATCTCTTTGCATACCGTCTTCTAACGTTTGCGGTCCAAATTTATGACCGGCTCTTAAACGAACATAATGCGGAATCATACTCATATTCTCCATACCTCCGGCAATAACAATATCTGCATCGCCTAACGCAATGGTCTGAGCGGCATGCATCACAGCTTTCATCCCACTTGCGCATACTTTATTGACCGTTGTACAGGGTACAGTATCACTAATTCCTGCAGCCAAAGCTGCTTGTCTTGCAGGAGCCTGCCCGTTTCCTGCTTGTACAACATTGCCCATAAAAACTTCCTGCACAAGCGACGGGTCGAGATTAATTTTATCTAAAGCACCTTTTATAGCTGTGGCACCAAGTGTAGTGGCAGGTACAGAAGATAAACTTCCTAAAAAACTGCCAATTGGGGTTCTCGCAGCAGATACGATTACAACTTCTTTACTCATTATATATCTTTTTTAAATGTGTGTATTGTTTGCGCGAATTTAAGAATTTTCTAAGGATATATGATGGTTGAAGGTTGATTGTTGATTGGAATTAGTACTTTTGAAAAACCATATATAACCGCTTTGAGAAGTTTTTTAGATAAAATATATAGACAGAAGTCTACGATATATAAAGTATTTCTTTTTATATGCACAGCTACATTAATTGTGTATCTGTTTCCTAAAGGAGGAATTTTTAAATACGAATTCTCTAAAGGTAAACCGTGGCAATATGAAAACCTATATGCTCCTTTTGATTTTGCTATAGCCAAGACTGAAGAAGAGATAGCCGCCGAAAAAAAACGGATTACCGATAATATCATTCCTTATTTTGAATATGACACCATAATTGCCAATAGGGCTAAAGATTTATATGACGAAGCTTTTGCAACCAATCTTGAAACGCTACAACAAAGCAATGCTAAAACTAAAGCCAAACTTTTTGGAAGAATTTTACTTAATGACATTTACAGGTACGGCGTATTACAAGAGGTGTATCCTTATAATAAAAAGAGACAGATATTCTTGAATAGGGGAAATACAGCAGAAGCTATAACGTTTGGTCAAATACTAACTCCAGATGCTGTTACAAAAATTATAAGCTCTAGAATCGACAAAAGCGAATATGTAAAGTTTAAGAGCGGGTTTGTAGCCCTTTTCTTTGATCTTGTTAAACCTAACGTAAGATTGAATGATAAATTAACAGAAAGCACTCTGGAAAACGAGCTTGCTCAAGTGCTTACCACTCGAGGAGGTGTCTCTCGCGGAAGCAGAATTATAGCCAAAGGTGAAGTAGTAGAGGGGGATAAACTACAAATTTTGAATTCTCTTAAAGCTGAATATGAGTCTCAGGTATGGAGTGATAAAAATTTTTATTGGGTTGTATTAGGGTATTGTCTTTTGGTCTCTTTGGCACTTATGATGTTACTCTTGTTCATAAGAAAGTATAGAAAAGAAGTTTATGAACATAATGCCCAGGTAACTTTTATCTTTTTCAATATCATAGTTTTGGTGTTCATCACCACATTAGTAGTGAAGTATAAATCTGATTATATTTATGTAGTGCCACTATGTATGTTACCGTTAGTACTCAAAGCTTTCTTTGATTCTAGATTAGGGCTGTTTACACATGTGGTGACGGTATTGATTTTAGGATTTGTAGTTCCTAATAGTTATGAGTATACTTTTTTACAAATTATTGCAGGTATTGTTACCATTCTTACAATTTCAGAATCCTTTAGAAGAGCTAACCTTTTTCTTTCTGTAGGTCAGATTACGATTATTTACATCATAGCTTACATTGCCTTTCATATTATTCATGAAGGAAGCATAAGTAATATTGATTGGACTACTGTTGTTCTATTTGTTATAAGTGGATTTGCTACATTAATTGTACATCCTTTGATTTATGCGTATGAAAAGCTTTTTGGTTTAATCTCAGACGTTTCTTTATTAGAATTGAGTGATACCAATTCAGTATTATTAAAAGAATTATCAAATAAAGCGCCGGGAACGTTTCATCATTCGCTTAACGTCGCTAATATCGCCGAAGCTGCGGCAAACGAAATAGGGGCGAATGCTATGTTAGTAAGAGTGGGTGCATTGTACCACGACATCGGAAAAATGGTAAATCCTACTTATTTTACCGAAAATCAATCGGCTTCTGGCAATGCCCACGATGTTTTATCCCCCAAAGAAAGCGCAAGAATTATTATTAATCATGTAATTAGAGGTGTAGAAGTCGCAAAAAAGTATAAATTACCAGATCGGGTAATTGATTTTATAAGAACTCATCATGGGACCAGTTCTGTCTATTATTTTTATTCGAAAGAAAAAGAAAGTAATGAAAATGCTAATATCGAAGATTTTAAATACCCGGGCCCTAAACCTTTTTCTAAAGAAACCGCCATATTAATGATGAGCGATAGCGTAGAAGCAGCTTCGAAAAGCCTAAAAAATCCAACAAGTAGCCTTATTGATGCTTTTGTAGAAAAAATCGTAGCCAAACAAATGGAAGATGATCAATTTATCAATGCAAACATCACTTTCAAAGAAATTCAGCAAATTAAAAAAGTATTCAAACGCAAGCTTACTAATATTTACCACTTGCGAATAGAATATCCCGAGTAATCGTAGCAGTTATTTACACATTTGAACTTTAGTTAAATTTTTATTGATTGTCCGTTATTATACCTAAAATCTAACTGAGAAGTCATCCTGAATTCATTTCAGGATTTCATGAAGTTTATTTTCAGTACATTGAGAAGAGAAGCTGAAACGAGTTCAGCTTGGCGCAAACCGTTTAGGTTAAACCCGCTTTATACATTAGAAAATCTATTGCGGCTTTAAACTGCTGCAAAACCAAGCACTACGTTGTATTTTTAAGTTTCACCGTAGCGATGCTATGCTGAAACTTAGAAAACACTTGGTTTTATGGCATTTTCAACCCTCATAACGAAATTCTAATGCATAAACCGGGTTAAATTACAAATATTTGTCATTTTTTTTCTTACTCACATACTCACATACTCACATACTCACATACTCAAGTACTCAAATACTTCCTATCCATCCAAAAGGTGCCAAAAGGAATAATGGAGCAAAGAAGTACGATCCATAAAGTTTTAGTATCCCATTGTTTTTCTTGTCGAATAACAAAAGTAAATACAATGTAGAGTAAAAACAAAATACCATGAGCCATACCAATAACTTTATTAGGTTCTGGTGATTCGAAGATATATTTTAAGGGCATAGTTACAAACAAAATTAGTATATAAGAAATACCTTCTAAATAGCTAATTATTCTAAAACTGGTGATCATAAATTTATAAGATTACATTATTGTTATGATGAATAGTTTAACCCGCTTTACGCATTAGAAAATCTATTACGGCTTTAAACTGCTGCAAAACCAAACACTGCGTTGTATTTTTAAGTTTCACCGTAGCGGTGCTATGCTGAAACTTAGAAAACACTTCCAACGCAACATCTCGCCCAAAGCAATGCTTTGTCGTGGTATTTTCAACCCTCATTACGAAATTCTAATGCATAAACCGGGTTTAATTCGAAGATTTCCAAATTAAAATAGGGTATAGCTGATAGTAGATGATCAAAAATATCTGCCATAATCTTTTCATAGTTCTTCCAGACTTTGTCATTGCTAAAGGCATAGATTTCTAAGGGAATACCTTGAGCCGTAGGTTCTAGTTGTCTACTCATAATTGTCATTTTTTGATTGATATAGGGGTGGTTTTCTAAGTAGGCTTCAACATACTTTCTAAAAACCCCCATATTGGTTAAATTTCTACCGTTAATGAGAATTTCTTTATCTACATGATGCTCGGTATTATATAGATCAATATCCTGCTGAATTTTTTCTAAATATTCTTGGATAAGTGCCACTTTTTTCAGCTTGGTAACATGCTCTTGTGTTAAAAATGAAATACTTGATGTTTTAATAAGGAGCGACCTTTTTATTCTTCTTCCTCCTGAATCCATCATACCACGCCAATTTCTAAAAGAATCTGTAGTAAGATAATAGGTAGGTATGGTAGTAATGGTTTTATCAAAATTTTGAACCTTAACTGAAGATAAATTTATTTCCACAACATCCCCATCAGCACCGTATTTTTCCATTGTGATCCAATCTCCAATTCTTACAGTATCGTTTACAGCAACCTGCACACTGGCTACAAAACCAAGAATAGTATCCTTAAAGATTAATAAAATAACAGCCGACATAGCACCCAGCGCGGTAAGAAAAGTCCATATTGGTTTTCCTGTAATCGATGAGAATATCAAAATTGCACCTATAGACCATGCAAATATCATAAATACCTGTACGTAGCTATCGATAGGTTTGTCTTTAAACGATTTTAGTGATTTTAAAAAGTCTCTAAGTGTTCTTAATATACTTCTAACAATCCAAATTACTAGAATGATTGCCATGATATCAAATAACAATTCTAGGTACTTTTCTGCAGTAGGAAATGCAATAAACAACTCGGGTAAAATCCAAATGATTAGTGATAGCGGAACGATATGGGCGAGATGATCAAAAGTTTTATTCTTCACCAAATAATCATCAAAAGTATTTTTAGATCTTTCAGCATACGCCTCAAATACCGTAACAAATACTTTTCTAACTACGCGGTCTATCACAAAAAGAACTATGGCCAAAATAGTAATATCGATAGCGATATTAAGATATTCAGCAATAGTTTCAGAAAAACCATACGATAAAAAAAGATCGTAAAAATAGCGAGTTAATTCTTTCATCAAAACGGATACTAATTTTTGGCAAAATTAAGTTACTTACGTGTGATTGAGAAATAAAACAAGTAAAATGCGCAGCTAGCTCGATATAAATATCAAAGCTTTTCCTATGAAAATTTATGTTATTTTATATAGATTTTGCTATATTTTCTAAAATTAGCCAATCTTCTAGGTAGTCGTTTGTGTGATTCTTAGGAATACTCTTATCTTTGCATTCTGAAAAATTGAGACGAGAACGATGTCTCGAAATATGATTTGGTTATTATTATGAAAGCAGGAATTGTAGGATTACCAAATGTTGGGAAATCAACATTGTTTAATTGTCTCTCAAACGCGAAAGCTCAAAGTGCAAATTTTCCTTTTTGTACAATAGAACCTAATGTAGGTGTAGTTAACGTCCCCGATGTAAGACTCGAAAAACTTGAAGAACTTGTCGAACCTGAGCGTGTCATCCCGGCAACCGTAGAGATTGTAGATATCGCAGGTTTGGTAAAGGGAGCCAGTAAAGGCGAAGGGCTGGGAAATCAATTTCTAGGTAATATCCGCGAGACTGATGCCATCATACATGTATTGCGTTGTTTTGATAGTGAAAATATAGTTCATGTTGATGGTTCTGTTGATCCTATTCGAGATAAGGAAACCATAGATATTGAACTTCAGCTTAAAGACTTAGAAAGTGTAGAAAAGAAATTAGATAAAGTAAAACGTGCTGCAAAAACGGGTAACAAAGAGGCTCAAAAAGAACAAGAGATTTTACTTCAAATAAAAGAAGGTCTAGAATCAGGCACCTCGGTTAGAGCCATTGATATTTCAAACGATGATCGACAGGCATATGTTAAATCGTTACAATGCCTTACCGATAAGCCTGTGCTTTACGTTTGCAATGTCGACGAAGCTTCTGCAGTTAATGGCAATGCGTATGTGGATCAGGTTAAAAAAGCAGTGGCACCAGAAAATGCAGAGGTTATTGTGTTAGCCGTTGGTACCGAGGCAGATATCACAGAGCTTGACAGTTATGAAGAAAGACAATTATTTTTACAAGACATGGGCTTGCAGGAGCCCGGCGCTTCTGTTTTAATTCGAGCTGCATACAAATTATTAAATCAACAAACGTATTTCACTGCCGGAGTAAAAGAGGTACGGGCATGGACTGTAACTATTGGGGCTACCGCACCGCAAGCCGCAGGCGTTATTCATACCGATTTTGAAAAAGGTTTTATTAGAGCCGAAGTGATCCAATACGAAGATTTTGTACATTACGGTAGTGAAGCCAAAGCTAGAGAGGCTGGAAAGTTAGGAGTAGAAGGAAAAAATTATGTCGTAAACGATGGAGACGTAATGCATTTCTTGTTCAATGTATAATTTGCAGGAATTGATACTTTTCTATCAGATTTGGCTTTATACTACAAAAGAGATGGAATGTGTAAACAGGGTATTTGGAAACTATTTTTTATAAGGCAACCCTAGAAGCATTTAAATCTCCGTTATCGGGTACATTTTTACTGAAAACCTCTATTGAACCTAAGAAAAAAAAGTTTCGTTTATAGAAAATATAGAACCATAAATTGATTTACACTTTTTTGATTTAGGCAGGATCGACCAGTAGGAAGGTTCTAGATGGTGCGATTGCGAAAGGTTTTGTGCTTAGATGAAGTAATTTTTTACTTGCATAGCGCTACGAAAGTCAAAAATTATATAATATAAAGGCAAAATAGCTTTTTTTAGCAAATTGAAAAAAGTTTAAACCAGTTCTATAAAAGATATCCATATAATTTTAATCTTTTTTGATGTTTTTTTATTAAATTCAATTTATATTTAAATCTCATGTACTTGAGGGTATAAATTTTCAATCACAGTATTCCACAACATTGAGGGATACTTAAAATTTATAATTTGGGGGCCTTAAGAATAATAATACTGCTGTATTTCATTATAGGAAATTCGCACCCGGTTTTTAACCAAAATATCGCGAACGAATCTATACAAGATAGTCTTTTGATTTATACGGAAAGAGCTCATCATTTTCTTTCTGATTATAAAACGAAAGAATCTTTGGTACTTGCTCATAAAGTACTGCATTTCTCATATCAAATCGATAACGATCAATATAAAGCTATAGGTCACCATTTGGTGGCACGTAATTATGAATACATACGAGACTATAAAAATATAGAGTTCCACTATGGAGAGTCTTTGAAATACTCTCGAATTATTAATGATTCTATTCGATTACTACACAATTTGAGTGGTTTAGGAAATTTACAAATTAATGCTTATGGCGATATTGATAAAAGCTTAGACTATTTTCAAAAGTCCTTGTTAATTGCTGAAAAACAGAAAAATAATTCGATACAGCTAGATCCCTTAATCAATCTTAGTACTATATATCTGCATAAAAATGCATTTAACAAATCATATTCCTATTTACAACAGGCGTCAAAGCTTGCCAAAAAATCAAATGATACTATAGCTGTAAATAAAGTACGTTACTTACTGGCTAGCTATTATGTAAAGAATAATGAATTGCTAAAGGCGCATCAACTTTATGATACTATTATTGGTCAAACCGAAAATCAGGAATTATACGTTTTATTAAAAGATGCGTATAAGGCAAAATCTGACATGTTTAGGCGACAAAACAATATAGATTCTGCGTATTATCATCTTGTTCAATATTCAAAGTATGATGATAAGCTTCTTGAAAAAGAAAAATTGGTTCGACGTCAATTAGGGAGTTTCAACTTAAACTCTTACGATGATTCTTCAGCTACAGCGACTAGTGAAAAAGAAGAAGAATATTTGGCAAGAATTGCAAAAAGCACCAACATCATCAACATATTTTCTATCGGTTTAGTAGCTCTTCTTCTCGGAGTTGTCTTGATGTATAGAGGATATAGATCGAAGAAAAAGCTTAGTAAAGTTTTAACTCTAAAAAACGAACAATTATCACAGGCAAAAACCGAAGCAGAAAAACTAACCAGTATTAAGTCTCAGTTTATTTCTACGGTAAGTCACGAATTAAGAACGCCACTTTACGGCGTGGTAGGTATTACTACATTACTACTGGAAGATAGTGAAATAAAGGCTAAACATAAAAAACTTCTTAATTCGTTAAAATTTTCGGGAGATTATTTACTCGACCTCATTAATAAGGTGTTAAAAATCAGTAAAATAGAATCAAATACCGAAAAATTAACCAAAACCCCCACTAACCTTTCTCAATTATCTCAGAACCTTTTATATTCTTTTGAATATCAGGCAAAAAATAAGAATAATGAACTGGTTCTAGACGTGCAAGACGAATTGCCTAAGGTACTTAGTGTTGATTCTTTAAAATTGTCTGAAGTATTAATTAATTTAATTGGTAATGCTGCAAAATTTACAGAAAATGGTAAAATATGGCTTCGTATAAAGATTTTATCTATTCAAAAAGACGAAGTGACTATTCGCTATGAGGTCGAAGATAACGGTATTGGAATTCCGGAGGATAAAAAAGAGTTTGTATTCGAGAAATTCTCTCAGGTCGGACGCGAATCCAACACATCCGAAGGTACTGGTTTAGGATTGTCTATCGTTAAAAATCTTCTAGAAATGATGAATAGTGATATTCATTTGGAAAGTAAAGAGGGCAGAGGTACAAAATTTTACTTTGATTTGACTTTAGAAATTTTAGATGACAGTGATAAACATGCGTTGCGCCCAGAAAGTAATGGATTGCACCAAAAATTTAAGAGAATTCTAGTGGCCGAAGACAATAAAATCAATCAAATAGTAACCAAAAATTTATTAAACCTTATCGGTTACGAATGTACGATTGTTGAAAATGGGTTTAATGCACTACAAATGGTTCAAAAGGAGGATTTCGACCTCATTTTGATGGATCTCAATATGCCCTATTTAAATGGTACCGAAGCGACCAAGCGTATTCGGGAGTTTGATCAAACTACTCCTATTATAGCACTAACAGCTTCTGAATTGAGCGAAGTCCAGGAAGAATGTTTAGAGATAGGAATGAATGATATTATAAATAAACCTCTTAATAAAAACGATCTAAAGAGTATCATTGCCAAAAATCTCATTTCTTGACAAATTAATACATCTAAGAAGTAGTGCTTGGTTTTGCAGCAGTTTTAAGCCATAATAGATTTTCTGGTTTTCTGCTTATCAAAGCAGAGCGGTCTTGATTCTGATACCGCGACAGCTCTGCTTCCAAATAGTATACTGGTTTGACTATCTATGATCGTTAACGAATACTACTATTCGGTTTTTTGCTTGTTTTTAACGTATTTTTCTAGCCACTGGTCCTGCTCCCATAACATATGAAGGATAGATTCTTTTGCCCGGTAACCATGACTTTCTTTAGGTAACATAACCAATCGAGTAATGGCACCCAACCCTTTTAATGCGTTAAAATAGCGTTCACTTTGTAACGGATAGGTACCAGAGTTATTGTCTGCTTCACCATGTATCAAAAGTAAAGGTGTTTTCATTTTATCGGCATGCATGAATGGAGACATCGTATAATAGACTTCTGGAGCTTCCCAGTAACTTCTTTCTTCGCTTTGAAAACCAAAAGGAGTTAATGTTCGATTATAGGATCCGCTTCTTGCGATTCCTGCAGCAAACAAATTCGAATGCGACAATAAGTTTGCAGCCATAAAAGCCCCGTAAGAATGTCCGCCCACGGCAACCCTGTCACGGTCAATATACCCCAAATTATCCACTGCTTCAATAGCAGCTTTACCATTGGCTACCAGTTGTTTGCGAAACGAATCATTTGGCTCTTCGTTGCCTTCACCAACAATAGGAAAAGAAGCCCCATCTAATACAACATATCCTCTGGTCACCCAATAGATCATTGATCCTGCATAGGGATAGGTAAACCTATTCGGGTTCGACGTAGATTGTGAAGCACTATTCTTATCTTTAAATTCTCTGGGATACGCCCAAAGGATCATAGGCATTTTTTTCTTTGTCTCTTTATCATAGCCTATTGGTAAATAAAGTGTTCCTGATAGTTCTAAACCATCGTCTCTCTTATATTTAATTACTTCTTTATGTACATTTTGAAGGCTTTCAAAAGGATTTTCAAAAGTGGTAATTTGAGTAAGTTTGTTATCTTTAGTGATATTTCTGATATAATAATTTGGAAATTCTTTGGGAGACTCTATTCTTACCAGAAATTCTCCTTTTTTTATAGCAATAGCTGTATATATTCGCTCAACCTTATCGGTGTATTTAGATTGATACACTCGAGATGTAGCATTAGAAACTATATTAACTTTATCTATAAAAGGAAATTGTCCTTCTTTGGTATATCCATCTCCTAACATATAAAAATGATCATCTTCGATAGCTACAACAGCAAAACCGTATTGATTCTTTGTAGTTACAGGTTCGCCCGGATCACTATACCGGTCCTGGTAATTTCTATCATAGAGAATGGTGGGTTTTTCATTGTTTGTCGACGGATTAAAAAGATACGTTTTGGTATTTCGGGTATTCCACCAATAATCATATGCGATGGCTAGTTCGCCATCGGTCCATTCAATTTTCCTAAAGCGATTGATGGTCTTTAACATAGATACCGGGGTTTCGGTAAAGGGAGCATCGAGCTGAAATACTTCGTCTCGATAGTCGACTTTAACTTCAGGATCACCTTTATCTAGTGCTTCTACCCAAACCAATGTCGAGGGTTTATCTAATCTCCAGGTAATAGATCTTTTACCGGTACGTGTCGCCATAAATCCTTTGGGAAGTACTTCAACAAGGGGTGACTTATGTATAGTTTTTACAAATTCCCCGGTATTGGTAAATAGTTTTGTTTCTTGAGGAAAACGCCGGTAAGGTACTATATACGAAAACGGTTTCTGGATTTCTGTAGCAATAACGTATTGACTGTCGGGAGAAAATTGAATACTTCTGTACATCGCTTCAGGCGCCCAATTTTCAGTGGTTCCGTCTAGCGATACTTTTTTGATTTCAGATAGGGCCAATTGCTCAAAATTAAATTCATCATTAGGATTTTTTAAAAGATCTTGATAAGTTCTATTTTGGGCTTTTTTTCCTTCACTTATAGTAATTGTTGGCCCCTTGGGTACAGCTTTTTGAGCATCAATAAGAGGTTTTCGCGAATTAGGGACAAATTTCACTAATAAAGCAGCACTATCCCTAAACCATTGAAACGGACTTCGCAAGTTAGCATTAACAATAGCATCGGTGATTTTGTTCACACGCGCCTCGGCAACATCTAATATCCAAAGCTCGACACCAGTTGCTGTTGTATTTGTAAAAGCCGCCTTACTTTGATCGGGTGACCACGAGAGATTAGCTATCCTTGCATTTTTGGGTAGCCCGATAACTTGAGTAGCCTTTTTGCCCAAAGTTTTTTTTACTTTGATATTGTTATAATAATTAGCTCTACTCGAAATATTAGTTTTTGGATTAATTCGTAGTCCTGCTAATCGCATTTCCTTTTCTGATAATTCTGCTATCGTTTTATAGGTATCTCTAAATAAAAAAATAAGATGAGCTCCTTTTGAGTCTATCCTAACAGACGGAGCAGGAGTAACGTCTACCAAATCCATAATTTCTTTTGGAGGCTTTTGATATTCCAATTTTTCTTGAGCGTTGCTTATATAAAAGGTAAATAATAATACGACTAATAATTTGATTGATTGCATAGTAAAAATGATTTAGTCATACAAGTTTTTAATTTTATTAGTGTTATTATAAAATTTACCAATACTTTAACACGAGATTAGGGTACAACATATGAGTTGTGCAGATAAAAATGAGAGTTTATATGATGTGTTAAAGTAAAAGACAAAAAAACAAGCCAAAAGTCTTAACAAATTGTATATTTAGCATGAAGAAATTGTAATATTGGATTCGTCTTTGGGTTATAATGAATAATCATCTGGTATCATACCTGATTCTAATCGTAGCGTCATCTGGAATACTTAAACTTGACGAGTACTTTTTTAGACAACTTTACAGATATTTGATTAAAAATTGATTGAATTCCCTCTGGGTAAAGCCATAAGGCTTTCGTTCAAAACAATTTTTCAATTTCTAGGCAAGTCTCGGGATAGTATACTCTTTGGTATTGTAAATAATAGCTATTTTGCTTTTTACAAGAAACCTTAAGGAAAAGTGCTATACAAAGGCTCGACTTTATAGGTAACAATTAAATAATTATTAAAATTTAAAACGTGTGAAACACATGAAATATAATATTGTCTGGATTGCTGTAAGTATTGTAATGATAGGATGTGGTGGAATTAAGAATACCTCTAATGACATTGCTTCTAATATCCCTGTAGCGACAACAATTAATCTAATTAACATAGTAGAAGATAAAGTGCCGGTTACTATTAATCCTGGTAGATTTTTGCAAGATTCAGTAACCTATTTTCTTCCGAAAGTGGTACAAGGTACTTATGCAATAAGTGACTTTGGGAAATATATTGATGATTTTAAAGCATACGACTATGAAGGAAAAGAAATGGTGACCAAAAGTATGGATGATAATTCTTGGCTCATAATTGACGCAAAACAATTGGATAAAATTCAATATTTGGTGAATGATACGTATGATATCGAAAACGTAAGTGTAGGAACACCATTCTCTCCATCGGGCACCAACATAGAACCTGATAATTTTGTCTTAAATCTTCATGGTTTTATAGGGTACTTCGATGTTCTTAAAAACAATCAATATACCCTTGAAGTAAAGGCACCGATGGATATGAAAAGTACATCGGCTTTGAAAAAAGTAAGCTCTTCTCAAAGTGAAGATGGATCTTATAGTATCGATACCTACCTGGCCAATAGATATTTTGACGTGACTGATAACCCAATGATGTATGGTAATTTAGATATTGAAGAGTTTCTCGTCGATGATATTAACATTATTCTCAGTGTTTATTCTCCAAATAACATACATACAGCCGCAAAAATTAAAGAAACTGTGTTCAAAATGATGAAAGCCCAGAAGGCATATCTTGGGGATATTCAAACGACCGATCGATATGATATTTATCTGTATTTATCATCAGGAGAGCAAAATTCTCCTACAGGGTTTGGAGCCTTAGAACATCATACATCTACTGTAGTGGTATTACCAGAGCAAATTCCAGACGAAGCACTTGCTTCTGCAATGATAGATGTAGTATCACACGAATTTTTTCATATTGTAACTCCGTTAAACGTGCATTCTGAAGATGTACATTATTTCGATTACAACGCACCTACATTTTCTAAACATCTTTGGATGTATGAAGGCGTAACCGAATACTTTGCAACCCTATTTCAGGTTAATCAGGGATTGGTAAGTGGAGATGATTTTTATCTTAAAATTAAAGATAAGATTCAGAACGCCTCGGCTTATGATGATAGCATGAGTTTTACAAAGATGAGCGAAAATGTTTTGGATCAGCCATATGCCCCTAATTATGCCAATGTGTATGAAAAAGGAGCTTTAATCGGTATGTGTATTGATATTCTCATACGTGAAGCGAGTGGTGGAGATAGCGGTATATTGTCATTAATGAAAGCACTGTCTGAAAAATATGGTAAAGAGAAACCTTTTCAAGACGATAAAATTATTCAAGAAATTACAGCAATGACATATCCGGTAGTTGGTGAATTTTTAAAAACCCATGTCATAGGAACGACTCCCATACCCTATAATGATTTTTTCGAAAAGGTAGGTCTTACGATTAAAACCGATACCATTCCCACGAATTATGTTCAAAACGGGCGAGAGTTAATATTTGCAGGAAATATGGCTACAGGGACTATATTTTTTACCGAGCAGGTTGAAGATAACAGCTTTTGGGCTGATAATGGTGTTAAACCTAATGATGATATCTTAGAAATTAACGGTAGGAAGCTCACGATTCAAAATGTAAACGAAGTTTTGGGTTCTACTTTAGAATGGGAAGAGGGAGATGACCTCGAAGTAAAATTAAATAGAGCTGGTAAAGAAGTTGTTATCAAAACGAAGGTAAAACCATCGTATACCAAAGGAAAAAAACTAACTACAATAGAGGATCCTAGTACAAAACAACTGGCGTTAAGAAATGCATGGTTAAAGAAGTAAAGGCATTAATTTCTCTTTTTCAGAATAGATAAAAATCCCTTCATCTCCAGACGAAGACTTCAGTGTTTTAAGCATATTCGATTTTAAAAGTTACGGAGTTGAAAACCAGTAACGTTATTTTTGGAGTTAAACTTTAACTGACTTTAGTTGGAATGAAAACCTATCCGCTTTAAGTTGATAATAGTTTGATTATATTCACTTTAGGGTTATTTTTCAGCCAATAATCATCGTGCGGCTCATAATTTGACATCTAAGACGCTTATCATACGATGCAGTATTATACTATTGATAACCAAATAAATGGCCTTAGATCAAACATTATTTTAAAAAATTGCATACCAAATAATCAACAAAATTCGTTATCGATTTGTTAATTACTTTGTAACGACGTTATTTTAATTCTGTACCTGATATCTTATATTAGCGACCATTCTACCCAAAATTTATGAGCAAAGAAACCAAATATACCGAAGATAATATACGATCACTCGACTGGAAAGAGCACATACGTATGCGACCCGGTATGTATATTGGTAAGTTAGGTGACGGATCATCTGCAGATGACGGAATTTATATTTTACTAAAGGAGGTGCTCGACAATTCGATCGACGAATATGTCATGGGTACGGGTAAAACCATAGAGATTTCAATTCAGGGTGATAAAGTAATGGTGCGAGACTATGGTCGTGGGATACCACTGGGTAAAGTAGTCGATGTGGTTTCCAAAATGAATACTGGCGGTAAATACGACTCTCGTGCGTTTAAAAAATCGGTTGGACTTAACGGTGTAGGAACCAAAGCAGTTAATGCGTTATCGACCTTTTTTAGAGTTGAATCTACACGGGATGGTAAATCGGCAGCGGCAGAGTTTGAGAAAGGAAATTTAACACATCAGGATGCTCTAGAAGAAACTTCTCGCAGACGGGGTACCAAAGTTACTTTTATACCCGACAACGCAATTTTCAAAAACTATAAATACCGTACAGAGTATGTTGCAAAAATGCTCAAAAACTACGTGTATCTTAATCCGGGACTTACCATAATTTTTAATGGTGAAAAGTATTTTTCAGAAAATGGATTAAAAGATCTCCTTGCCGATACTATTACTAAAGATGACAGGCTATATGATATCATTCATCTTAATGGAAACGATATCGAAGTAGCCATCACACATAGTAAAACACAATATAGCGAAGAGTATCATTCTTTTGTGAACGGACAACATACGACTCAAGGAGGTACACATCAGGCAGCATTTCGCGAATCTGTTGTAAAAACTATTCGAGAGTTTTATGGCAAAAATTATGAAGCTAGTGATATTCGAAAATCAATCGTATCTGCTATAAGTATTAAGGTAATGGAACCGGTTTTTGAGAGCCAGACCAAGACCAAATTGGGTTCTACAGATATGGGAGGTGGCTTACCCACAGTAAGAACCTATATCAATGATTTTGTTAAGACGAATCTTGATAATTACCTGCATAAAAACCCGAATACTGCAGAAAGTTTACAGCGTAAAATCTTACAAGCCGAACGTGAGCGAAAAGATCTTTCAGGAATTCGTAAATTAGCTCGAGAACGCGCAAAAAAAGCGAGCTTACATAACAAAAAGCTTAGAGATTGCCGGGTTCATCTTACCGATAGTAAAAAAGATCGTAATCTTGAAAGTACACTTTTTATTACAGAGGGAGACTCTGCAAGCGGATCTATTACCAAATCTCGTGATGTAAATACCCAGGCTGTTTTCAGTTTACGAGGTAAGCCACTGAACAGTTACAATATGAGTAAAAAGATTGTGTATGAAAATGAAGAATTCAATCTTTTGCAAGCCGCACTTAATATAGAAGAATCTCTAGAAGACTTACGGTATAATAATATTGTAATTGCTACTGATGCCGATGTCGACGGAATGCATATTAGATTACTACTCATCACCTTTTTTCTTCAGTTTTTTCCTGAAGTTATAAAAGAAGGCCACCTGTATATTTTGCAAACGCCATTATTTAGAGTCAGAAATAAAAAAGAGACGATATATTGTTATTCTGAACAAGAAAGGAAGGATGCCATTCAAAAATTATCAGGCAAACCTGAAATTACGCGATTTAAAGGTTTAGGTGAAATTTCACCAGACGAATTTGTTCATTTTATCGGCGATGATATGCGTTTAGATCCCGTTATGCTAGACAAGGAAAAGTCAATCGAAGAATTGCTATCGTTCTATATGGGAAAAAATACACCCAAACGGCAAGAATTCATTATCGATAACCTTAAAGTGGAGTTAGATGCCGTAGAGGAAGAGTTGTGAGTGGTTGAGTGATTGAGTAGCTGAGTAACAACTTAATATTATTCATATACACCATAAAATTCCCTCCTTGAAGAGAGCCAGGGAGGTGTTTTTTAATTCAGAATGTAGAATTCAGAATTATGAAATATAAAATTTAAAATGAAAAATGTAAAAGTGTAAAGATGGTGTAGGTTTAGGAGAGGAGTTGATGAGTAGTTGAGTGATTGAGTAGCTGAGTAACAACTTAATATTATTCATATACACCATAAAATTCCCTCCTTGAGGAGAGCCAGGGAGGTGTTTTTTAATTCAGAATGTAGAATTCAGAATTATGAAATATAAAATTTAAAATGAAAAATGTAAAAGTGTAAAGGTGGTGCAGGTTAAGGAGAGGAGTAGTTGAGTGATTGAGTAGTTGAGTAACAACTTAATATTATTCATGTACACCAAAAAATTCCCTCCTTGAGGAGGGCCAGGAAGGTGTTTTGAACGAAGAGCGCTATTTTTAAACATAGAGATATACACATTACCTACTACATTGTACTCGGTACTAAAAAAATAAAAAAAAGAAGCCCCTAAAATAGAATATGGATTTAGAAAACGAAAACGAAGAATTACATCAAGACATAAACCCGGAAGATCACCAACCACAAGAGGTGATTACTAAAGTAACGGGAATGTACAAAGATTGGTTCCTGGATTACGCATCTTATGTGATTTTAGAACGAGCCGTACCAGCGATCGAAGATGGCTTAAAACCGGTACAGCGCCGTATTCTTCACTCAATGAAAGACCTTGACGATGGTCGTTATAATAAAGTTGCCAATATTGTAGGGCACACCATGCAGTATCACCCCCATGGTGATGCCAGTATATCTGATGCCATGGTACAAGTAGGCCAAAAGGAATTGCTTATCGACATGCAAGGTAACTGGGGCAATATTCTTACGGGTGACCGTGCCGCAGCATCGCGATACATAGAAGCTCGTTTGTCTAAATTCGCTTTGGATGTAGTCTATAATCCAAAGGTGACCGAATGGCAGTTATCATACGATGGTAGAAAGAAAGAACCTATTAATCTACCGGTTAAGTTTCCGCTACTGTTAGCCCAGGGAGCAGAAGGTATTGCGGTAGGGTTGAGCACAAAAGTATTACCGCATAATTTTATAGAACTTATCAATGCTTCTATCAAGCATTTACAAGGAAAACGATTTACGTTGCTACCCGATTTTCCTACATCGGGTATTGCAGATTGTACGAATTATAATGATGGGAACCGAGGCGGAAAGGTAAGAGTTCGTGCCAAGATATCACAAGTAGATAAGACTACTTTGGTGATTACCGAAATTCCTTTTTCGACGACGACTACCACATTGATAGATTCTGTTCTTAAAGCGAATGAAAAGGGTAAAATAAAAATCAAAAAGATTGAAGATAATACCGCAGCCGAAGTTGAAATATTGATTCATCTTCCGTCCGGAATTTCTCCAGATAAAACTATTGATGCACTCTATGCATTTACAAACTGTGAAGTTTCTATTTCTCCGTTAGGGTGTGTCATCGAAGAAAATAAACCTAACTTTATAGGAGTTTCAGAAATGCTGCGTCGCTCTACAGACCATACGGTGGCATTGTTAAAGAGAGAACTCGAAATACAGCTGGATGAACTTCAGGAACAATGGCATTTTGCTTCTTTAGAGAGAATTTTTATAGAGAATCGTATTTATCGTGATATTGAAGAAGAAGAAACCTGGGAAGGTGTTATTCAAGCTATTGATAAAGGACTACAACCTCATATTAAACACTTAAAACGTGCAGTTACCGAAGAGGATATTGTTAGACTAACAGAAATTCGAATAAAACGTATCTCTAAATTCGATATTGATAAGGCACAGCAAAAAATCGAGGCTTTAGAAGAAGAAATTGCTAATGTCAAAAATCATCTCGAACATCTTATCGAGTATGCTATTGATTATTTTAAGCGATTAAAAAGCACTTACGGTAAAGGCAAAGAGCGTAAAACCGAAATAAAGATTTTTGATGATATAGAAGCTACAAAAGTAGTGATACGTAACACAAAATTGTATGTAAATCGTGAAGAAGGCTTTGTAGGAACTTCATTGAGAAGAGACGAATATGTTACCGATTGTTCTGACATCGATGATATTATCTGCTTTACTGCTGAAGGAAAGTTAATGATCACCAAAGTAGACTCAAAAACTTTTATCGGTAAAAATATCATACATGTCGCGGTATTTAAGAAAAAGGATAAGCGTACCATTTACAATATGATCTACCAAGATGGTCGTGGTGGAGCATCGTATGTAAAGCGTTTTGCGGTTACTAGCGTAACCAGAGATAAAGAATATGACCTTACGAAAGGTAAAAAGGGTTCCAAAATATCTTACTTTTCGGCCAATCCAAATGGTGAGGCAGAAGTGGTCACCATCTTTTTACGGCAGGCCGGAAGCATCAAAAAATTAAAGTTTGACCTTGATTTTTCAGATTTGCTTATTAAAGGTCGCGGAGTAAAAGGTAATATAGTCACCAAATACAATATCAAACGAGTTGAATTAAAAGAACAGGGAGTATCTACGTTAAAACCCCGTAAAATTTGGTTTGATGACACGGTACAACGCCTCAATGTTGACGGTAGAGGAGAATTATTAGGTGATTTTCGTGGGGAAGACCGATTATTGGTTATTGATCAACGTGGAATTGCCAAAACGATTATTCCTGAACTAACCTTACATTTTAATGCAGATATGGTGGTTCTGGAAAAATGGAAACCTAAAAAGCCTATCGCTGTTATTTATTGGGACGGAGAAAAGGAACGCTATTATGTAAAGCGATTTTTAATAGAAAGTCCAGAACGAGACGAATTATTCATTACAGAACATCCTAAATCATTTTTAGAAATAGTTTCTACCGACTATAGACCAATGGCTGAGGTTGTATTTACTAAATTGCGAGGAAAAGAGCAAAGACCTAGTGAAAAAGTAAATTTAGAAGAGTTTATTTCAATAAAAGGAATTAAAGCTCTTGGAAATCAGCTCACAACACACAAAGTAAAACAAATAAACCTATTAGATCCATTACCCTATGATGAACCAGAACCACTTCCTACCGAGGAAATCGAGGTTATAGAAGAAGAAAGCGTTTCTGCAGAAGCTCTTAAAAAATCTGATTCGCCTTCTTCATTTGATGATGACAATCCCTCTGGAGATGGAGAACAGGCCAGTTTATTTTAATATAAACCTAAATTTTTGAAAATTAGAAGTGTATTTCAATAATCAAAATTAAAAATATAGCTGTTCTTGCTTATTATTATAGCTACAAGAAATGAAGAATGAATATTGCTATTGTGCAAATAACATCTCTAAGAGGAAATATTCAGGAAAACATTAAAAATCATTTGAAATATATTAATCATGCTATTCAGTTTGATGCTGACTTAATCATATTTCCAGAATTATCCATTACGAACTTCGAGCCTAGTTTGGCTAACGAATTCGCAACTACTATTAATGATATTATGTTCGCTCCGTTTCAAAAACTATCTAATGAATATAATATAACAATTGGTATAGGGATGCCCACAAAAGCTCCTGAAGGTATACAAATTAGTATGCTAATTTTTCAACCTAATAATTTCAAAAAAGTATATTCGAAACAAGTATTACATTCAGACGAGATGCCTTATTTTGTCTGCGGTAACCAATCGGTATACATAACACTTCATCATACTAAAATTGGAATTGGAATTTGCTACGAATCCCTACAACTGGATCATTTTTTTAACGCAAAGAAAGAAGGTAGCGATATATATATTGCCAGTGTTGCTAAACCGAAAAATAAAATTAAAACAGCTATCGAGCATTTTTCAAAAATTTCTAATGAATTTAGTACTCCCATTTTAATGGTGAATAGCCTAGGGCAATGCGAAGGTTTTATAAGCGGCGGACAAAGTACAGTTTGGAACAGAAAAGGGGAAATACTAGAGCAACTTGACGCTAACAATGAAGGTCTGCTACTGTATGATACAAAATCAGCATCTGTTAAAAAGATCAACTGTTTATAACCTAAGAAAACAGTTGTAAAATATTTTAAGTAATACTTTAAGTGTATATTTTAAATATTTTACTATTAGCTATTTATAAAAAAAATTAAAGTACAGGTTTAAGGCTATTCTATTCAATTTTTCTTGCTGTTCCCTTTTGTTTTTTAGCAGAACCTACCAGCGCATATTCAAAAGTATAGGTGTCTTTATCTGTAGATAGGATTTTCATGTGAATTGCTTTTTCTTCTGCCATGCTATTGGGATGTAATTTTTGAACAATATATTCGCAATCATTGATCCAACGAATACTAGACGTATCTGTTTTTCCCTGAAAGTAATCAATTTCAATAGAGTCATTTCGAATAAAAGTTGTTTTTACCAGCTCTCCGTTTAATATGGTTTCAAATTCGAAAGTACCTTTTTGAAACGTTTTACAATTTCTTTCAGGCGGCTGGTAGCAACTGTTAAATAGCATAAAGCATAATACCGTAAAAGCAAAGTTTTTCATACGTTTAAATCTTTTTAATTGTTTGGAAACGAAATAATTAAAAAATTAAGAACGTATGTAAGCGCTACGCTCTCACATTAAAAATTTTAAACATTCCCTTTTGTGAAGTAATTTTTAAAATTTATTAATGCTCGTTTCATCTGTTTAAAATTGTATTTCGAAAATACTATGTATTTCGTAGTATTTCACTATTAGAGATAAAAAAAATATACGAATTTCCGTAATTTAACCTAAACGGTTTGCGTCAAGCTGAATACTGAAACGAGTTCAGCACAGGCTTGTTTCAGCTACTCATCTCAATGTACTGAAAATAAACGTAATGAGATCCTGAAATGAATTCAGGATGACTTCTCAGCTAAATTTTAGGTACAATAACAGACAATTAATAAAAAATATTAAGAATTCTTCTTTTCGTAAGAAGTAAAAGTTCCGTCAGCATAAAAAATCACGATACGGTCTATAGTACTAATAGCTTTCGTTTCTGATGATAGTGCTGAAGCAATAGAAGATATGTTTTCTTCCTCTTGAGATGTAGTCGATTGCGAAAACAAGTCGTGATCCTTAGAAGTTGATAACGATGAAGCTTTTTCTACTTCAGTATGAAGTGAATTTTTAATTTCATTCTTTTTGCTAGTCGTTGTAGACTGCGGAAATGCTCCGCGACCATATAATAACCATTCTAGATCTACATCTGTATACGTTTCTATAATCTTCATGACAAAATCCAGACTTGGTTTATTTCTACCTGATAATATATGAGAAATCGATGAGCGGCCTACACCCATGTGATCTGCAAAAGATGAAGCAGATAACGCATAGAAATCCATAACTTTTTGAATTCGTATTCCGAAATCGGTACTGTTTACCATTGTAAACGGTTTAGTAATTAGTAATAATTACAAATGTAACAATTTATGAAGATTCGTATGATTGCAATTGTAAACAAAAACATTTTTAATTTAAAACTTTACTTTATATAAGTATAGTTAATATATTGATTAATAAATATTTAAATTTGATTAAATTATTCTTATAAATAAAAGTTAATATTCAGGTTACAGCATTAAACTGTACTTAAATCAATGTTAACATAAGTGAACATAAACCATTAATTTACCTGTTTACAAACGTAAACAGTAAAGATTTACATGTGTGAACTCACATTTATTTTACATATGTAAATTCAGTCTAAGTGTTATGAATCTTCGAGAAACTATGGTATTTTCGCAATACAACAGGGCTAGTTATGAATATAGATGTTTTAAAAAATTGGTTTGCTACCTATAGCGAATCCTCCTTACGTGGTCGTTATATACATTATGGACATATTGCTCCCTTATTCGATAATTTATCAGAAAAAGTTGATGTAAAACATATAGGGCTTTCAGAAAACAACCTTCCTATACATCTTTTAAAGATAGGTTCGGGTCCAAAAAAACTGTTGCTATGGTCTCAAATGCATGGTAATGAGAGTACAACAACAAAAGCACTTTTTGATCTCATTAATGTATTAATTGATCCCCATCTCAAAGAAGCTTTAGATATTTTAAAAGGGTCTACACTATATATAGTACCTATCCTAAATCCTGATGGAGCCAAAGTCTATAGTAGACTTAATTACAATAGTGTAGATCTTAATCGAGATGCTCAACACAGAACACAGAGCGAAAGCAAAATTCTTGATACCCTTATTAAAGATGTTAGACCTGATTTTGCTTTTAATCTTCACGGACAAAGAACTATTTTTGGTACGGGAGTTCAAAATAAAAGTGCAACAGTGTCTTTTCTTTCTCCCGCAGGTGATGCAGAACGAAGTATTACTACTAGTCGAAAAATGGCTATGGAAGTAATTGCACATATGAATAACGTACTTCAACTATGCATTCCTAATCAGGTAGGACGCTATGACGATGGTTTTAATATCAATTGTGTAGGAGATACGTTAACAAGCAAGGAGATTCCTACGCTATTATTTGAGGCAGGTCACTATCCCAATGATTATGAGCGTGAAGTAACGCGCAAATACATTTTTTATGCGCTTGTAAGCGCTATCCACTATATTTCTACTACATCAGTAACAGGAAATCAATTTCAGGATTACTTTACCATACCTGAAAATAAGAAGTGTCTTTATGATATCATCATCAGAGATGTAATTCTGAAAAATGAAAATGTCGATATCGCTGTCCAGTACACAGAAGAACTTATGGAAAATGCAATTAGGTTTATACCCAAAATCGTTAAAATTGGTGATTTACAAAATTTTTATGGTCATAAGGAAATTGAGGGAAAAAAAAGACAAATTCGTCACGAAATCGTTACAGTAGAGATAGTTCCAGAGATTAACTTGTTAAAATTCTACTTAGATTCTGAATTATTCTCAATAGAATTGGCAAAAAGATAAAATAAAATGTATGAATCCTGCATTTTTCTGTTATTTTTGCAATATATAATCGGGAAAAAATTTGAATTAACTATGGCAAAGTTTAAATTAGACGAAGTAGATCACCAAATACTGGATATGCTTATTGAAAATACTCGTACACCTTTTACGGATATTGCAAAAAAGCTATTGATCTCTGCAGGTACTGTACACGTACGTGTTAAAAAAATGGAAGAAGCTGGTATTATAGAAGGCTCATCGTTAACATTGGATTACAAAAAGTTAGGGTATTCATTTATCGCCTATGTAGGGATTTATCTACAAAATACTTCGCAAACCAAGTTTGTTTTACAAAGAATTAATGAAATTCCTTACGTTACTGTAGCTCACATCACTACAGGTAAGTTTAATATTTTTTGTAAAGTAAGAGCTAAGGATACAAATCATGCCAAAGAAATCATTTTTAAACTAGATGATATCGATGGGGTATACCGTACCGAAACTATGATTTCTTTAGAAGAAAGTATTAATGATAAAAAACGCTTGATGCATTCCATTTTTCAGGAATTGTAAAGGGTATTTCTGTAGACTATAAAACAAACCCTTTAAGAAATGATTCTTAGAGGGTTTTTTTATAAAAAGCACCGGTATTACCTTTAAATTGAATTAACCATAAAACCACAATAATCACCACAATGGCCAGAAAACCAAAAATCGAACGTTTTAACGAGAATGTTTTAGCAAAATATCAAATTTATAATAGTATACTTTTTACGTTACCTTTTGATACGGTAACAAATACAGGAGTCTTACTGCCTTTGTTCAAAGAAGTTTGTGAAAAAGGGTATGATGAACATAAAAACCCTACAGAAATTGTTGAGCAGTTTTTTTCTTTGTATCAAGATAATCCTTCTCAGAAAGAGCGTCATGACTTGTTGTTTCGATTTATTCAGTACATAGAGCGACAGGTTGTATTATTTGATGCGATAGAAGATGCTGCTTTTCCTATCGTACACAATATGGATGGTAGAGGTACGCTGCGAAGTATAAAAGAAGAAGCCCAAGCCAAAGGCCAATTAGAAGCCTTAAAAGAATATCTTCGGCGTTTTAAAATTAGACCTACCTTAACGGCTCATCCTACCCAATTTTATCCAGGAACTGTATTGGGTATTATACATGATTTGGATGACGCAGTGCGACAAAATGATTTATTACAAATCAAAAAATTACTTGCTCAATTAGGTAGAACCGCATTTTTTAAAAAGGAAAAACCAACTCCTTTTGATGAAGCTGTAAGTTTAATTTGGTATTTAGAAAATGTTTTTTATCACGCTGCCAGTACGATTTATAACTACATTCAACAGAATATATTTGAAGGTGAAGATCTTGATAATGATTTGATTAATCTGGGATTTTGGCCTGGCGGGGACCGCGATGGTAATCCCTTTGTTACTACAGAAACTACTTTAAAAGTAGCCAAAAGATTGCGTAAAACTATTTTGATCAACTATTATCGCGACATTAGAAGCTTGAAAAGGAGGATCACCTTCGGAAATCTTCAAGATAAAATAGCGGTATTAGAATCTGCTCTTTATGATAATTTCTACTACGCCAAAACTGCAGAACCTTTATCTGTTGAAAGTCTTATGAATGGATTGCTGGAAATTAAAAATGAACTTATCAAAGAACATCAATCTTTATTTCTAGAAGAGCTTCAGGATGTAATCAACAAGGTGAAGATTTTTGGTTTTCATTTCGCAACACTCGACATTCGGCAAGATTCGAGAATTCATCATAAAGTACTGACTGATATTGTTGAAAAAACAACAGCTATGGGAATGGATATTTTTCCGAAGAATTATGCGCAATGTTCTACAAACGAACAAATTGATATTCTTTCTACTGTAGTGGGTACCCTCGATCCTTCGATATTCGAAGAAGATATGACAAGAGCTACATTAGAATCTATTTATGCCATTAAAACTATTCAGGATAAAAATGGCGAGCGTGCTGCACATCGATATATTATTAGTAACAATGGTAGCGTACTTAATGTTATGGAAACGTTTGCTCTAATTCGCCTGTGTAATTGGAAGTTTCCTACGGTAGACGTGATCCCGTTGTTCGAAACTGTACCTGATCTGCAGGTGGCTCACAAAGTTATGGAGTCGTTATATACCAATCCGGTATACGCTCAACATCTTAAACGTCGCGGAATGAAGCAAACCATTATGCTAGGTTTTTCAGACGGTACAAAGGATGGAGGATATCTAATGGCTAATTGGGGAATATTTAAAGCAAAAGAGGCTTTAACTGAAATCTCTAGAAAATACGATATAAAAGTTGTCTTTTTTGATGGTCGTGGCGGACCACCAGCTAGAGGTGGCGGAAATACCAATCAATTTTATGCCTCGTTAGGTCCTACTGTAGAGCACGAAGAAATACAATTAACCGTACAAGGGCAAACCATTAGTTCTAACTTTGGTACTTTAGATTCGTGTCAGTATAATTTGGAACAATTATTAGGTGCCGGTGTAGAAAACGAATTGACTAATAATGAAGCCAACCTATTTTCTGAAGAGAACAAAAACACCATGCAAGAACTGGCCGATATTAGCTATCGCGCCTATGTTGACTTTAAAAATCATCCTAAGTTTCTTCCGTATTTAGAACACATGAGTACGTTAAAATTTTATGGTAAAGCTAATATTGGTAGTCGTCCTTCAAAACGTAGCAAAAGTGATACCTTGGATTTTGGAGATTTAAGAGCGATACCCTTTGTTGGTAGCTGGAGCCAGCTTAAACAAAATGTACCCGGATTTTATGGGGTGGGGACTGCCTTAAAAAGTTATGAAGATCGAAAAGAGTTCGATAAAGTTATTGCATTGTTTAAGGAGTCGGCCTTTTTTAGAGCATTGATAGGCAATAGCATGATGAGTTTAACGAAGTCATTTTTTGAGCTTACCTCGTACATGAAGGAAGATAAAGAATATGGATCATTTTGGGATAATATTCATGATGAATATATGCTTACCAAACGCTTATTATTTAAACTGACAGGGTATTCAGAACTTATGCAAAATGAACCTGCAGGAAAGGCTTCTATCGATATAAGAGAAAATATCGTATTGCCATTATTAACCATACAACAGTATGCGCTTCGAAAGATTCAGGAAATTCAACGATCTGATACAAAAGATGCACAGAATCTTGAAATATACGAGAAGATGGTCACACGTTCACTATTTGGGAACATTAACGCAAGCCGAAATTCGGCATAACACAAAATTCTATTAAGAAAATTTGATTAGGCAGAAATGTACTATATATTAGAATTTCGTAATGAGAGTTGAAATACCAATAAAAGCAAGTATTTTCTCAATTTTAGCATAGCAGTTTAACCTGAGCGGAGTCGAAGGGCTACCGCGAAATTGAAAAATAAAGCTCAGCGTTTGTTTTTGAAAGTATTTCAAGCCGTAATACCTAACCCGCCTTTTTCTAATAAAATGGCAGGCGGGGATTTTATAATGCATAATCCGGGTTTATTCAATACTACGAATTTCGATAATGCTGTGCGTATTTGTGTTATCGGTATACGAATCTCCATTAGTAGCTATAAATATTCTTCCGGTAGGTGATACGGCAATGTCTCGTAAGCGCCCAAAAGTCTTCGTGAAAAATTTCTCTTCTTTAACAACATTGGTTCCTTCATCGTTAAGTGTTAAAGCTATAATTTGCTGCTCTTTTAAAACAGTCATAAGTAACTTATTCTTCCATTGAGGAATATTATCGTATGTGTAAAAAATTAAATCAGACGGTGCTATCGTAGGTGTCCAGTTAAAAATTGATTCTTCAACTTTAGTATTCAAAGCAAAGGCTTGTTCTTCATCAGTATCAATAATTCCTTTTACTTCTGGCCATCCGTAGTTTTTACCCATTTCAATACGGTTGATTTCATCATCAGTGTTAGGTCCGTGTTCTGAACTATAGAGATTACCATTAGGATGCCATGTTAATCCTTGAGCATTTCTATGACCGTAACTATAAATGTAACTATTTGAGATAGGATTATCATTTGGTATGCTTCCATCTAAATTTAATCTTAAAACTTTACCGGCAAGTGAGTTTATATTCTGTGATAAATTTATATCACCGGCATCCCCGGTGCTCATAATTATTTTTAAGTCGGGAGTAATTAGTAATCGAGAACCATTATGTGTTCTACCTGCAGGAATATTATCTAATAAGGTGATTTCATTAGATAATGTGCCGTTACCGTATGAATAACGAACTAATTTTTCTTTTAATTCATTTGGTTCGCCATACGTGTATACTACATATATATAAGGATTCAACTCAAAATCAGGATGGTGTACCATTCCTAATAAACCACTTTCTTGTACCTGAGCTACTTCATTAATTTGTAGCACGTCTATTTGTTCTCCGGTATCTGGATTGATTCTACTAATTTTGCCATTTCTCTCGGTAACCCATAAAAAATTATCTGGCCCCCAGGTTAATTCCCACGGAATACTTAATGTATTAATTAAGGTACTGGTAGCTTCTATTGGTCCGTCACCAGGGTTCGGATTGGGATTTGGAGTATCGTCGTTATTACATTGACTACATAAAATTAGAGATAGTAATGTGAAGCCTAGTATTTTGGATTTTCTTTTCATAACATTTAGAAGGTTTTTAGTCTTTTGTGAATTAAGACCCTGAAATAAGTTCAAGGTGATGTATCAATTTGATTACCTATGGCGTACATGAAACAAATTATGAATTTGTGTAGTATTACAGTATTCATTCTCATTATAATATTAACTTATTTCTAGTTCATTTATTTTACGATTAACCGTGTTAGCTTTTAATATCAAAATGAATATAAACCATAAGTTAAAAATATCTTTTACGTATTTTAAAAGAATAGTAAACAAAAAGATCATTTCAAGGATTTTGAGTAAACTATCAATGAGAAACTATACCAGGGTTAAAAATGTATTGAATTATAATTAGAAAATGTATTTTTTAATAGGAATATCTGTAATCAATCATATCGCACTGTCTCCTCGAGCGCAGTCGAGAGGTTAGCAAATCCAACGAACTTTAAATCAGGTCTCGACTGCGCTCGACCAGACATTAAAGTTAATTTTATGATGTATAGCGGATATTCAATTTCTTAATCCCTTGTACTTCATTTGCATAAGAAATTTAAGTATTTTTTGTAAAAAATTAAAAATTTATTTTGGGTAAAGATTGTATATTGATTGCTATTTAACGAACTGGTTTCAACTTTTATTATTACCGAGCTCATGGTGAGTGACTGTTTTTCAGCTGAAGAATTCAGTTTTTGTAACATAAGGAATTAGAGTTTCTAGATCATAGGAATAGTTACACTACAATATTTTGATACCGTTAAGGTGCAAAATAGTACTTTAAATGAGTTTGCTTTAAAAATTAAGGATTTTAAGCTATGGATACAAAAAAAGACACTTCTATTTTACATACAGCCGACTCAAGAGGCGAAGCAGATCATGGTTGGTTACATTCGCGACACACTTTCAGTTTTGCTAACTATTATAATCCTGATAGAATGAATTTTGGAGTATTAAGAGTCCTAAACGATGATATTGTTACCGCAGGTAGAGGTTTTGGTGCTCATCCTCATAGTAATATGGAAATTGTATCTATCCCATTATCAGGTGCACTAAAACATATGGATAGTACAGGCAGAAGTGAAGTAATTCAGGAAGGGGATATTCAAGTAATGAGTGCAGGAAGTGGTATTCAGCATAGTGAAATGAATGCCAATAATGATGCCGAAGTACAATTTTTACAAATTTGGATCATTCCTAATAAAGAAAATATTACTCCGCGATACGATCAAATATCGTTACATCCAGAAGATCGAAAAAATAAACTACAGCAAATTTTATCTCCAAATCCAGAAGACGATGGTGTATGGATATACCAAGATGCGTGGTTTCATTTAGGTACTTTGGATGCAGGTATACAGTTAGAATATACTTTAAAAATTCCAGAAAATGGAGTATATATTTTTGTATTAGATGGAAGTGTAACGATTAACGATCAAGTGGTACAGAAACGAGATGGGTATGGTTTATGGAATGTCTCATCTTTTACAATACAATCGAACCTTGATACTGAACTTCTACTGATGGAGGTGCCTATGACAGTATGAATAGGATCCCGCAACAAATTCTTCTTCTAAACAATGAATTATTTACAATATAAAATAAAATAGAGAACATAATCATGAAAAATAATTTTGATACTTTATCCCAAGCAGTCTCAGCACTACAAGATGCAGGATATACTGAAGATTTTAACCTCAATAGCGATTGCATTGAATGTAAACCTCTAGATATGAAATTATTTGTTAAAGATTTTGAAATTGACGAGATGTATCGCTTCGAAGGGCAAACAAATCCCTCAGACTCATCAATCTTATATGCTATTTCTTCTGATACTTTTGAGTTAAAAGGTTTACTGGTAGATGCATATGGCGTGTATTCTGAAGCATTAACCCCAGAAATGATTCAAAAATTGAAGTACAAGCCTTAAAAGATTAATGAATATTTGTAATCAACCATATCACACTGTCTCCTCGAGCGCAGTCGAGAGGTTTGTACATCCAACAAGCTTAAAATCAGGTCTCGACTGTGCTCGACCGGGCATTAAAGTTAATTTTATGATGTATAGCGGATATTCAATAAAGATTATTATTTCCTTTTAAACCTTCACATATGCAACATCATATACTTATTAATATTTTCGCAATTTTTGGTGTCGCTACGGCCGTTATCGTTATCTGTAAATTTTTAAAAATTCGATATATTATAGGATACCTTATTACCGGTGTACTTTTAAGTCCTAATACAAGTGCTTATTTTGCTGATATGGAAGAAGTAAAAGTGTATGCAGAAATAGGGATTATTCTATTGCTGTTTACGGTAGGGCTTGAGTTTTCTTTTAGTAATTTAAAGCGCATTAAGAATTACGTATTGGTGGGAGGTGCCGCGCAAGTATTTTTCACTATATTTTTAACAGCAGGACTCGTTTGGTTATTCATGCAGCCCTCTAGCGAAGAAAGCATTTTTTGGGGCTTTTTATATGCTTTAAGTAGTACTGCAATCGTGGTAAAAGTACTTCAGGATAGTAATAAAATTACCACATCTTATGGTAAATTTATTTTGGCTGTTCTTCTATTTCAAGATATTATGATTGTGCCACTAATGTTATTTACTCCAATTTTGGCAGGAGCAGGGGATAGCAGTCCCATAGAAGCCATAGCATGGTTATTGGGTAAACTTATAGCCATGGGAGGTATTTCATATCTATTAGCTCGTTACGTAATTCCATTTTTTCTCAAAACTGTGATGAAAATTCAAAGTCAAGAAGTGTTTTTAATTGCCGTAGTTTTTCTAGTCACAGGGATTGCGCTTTTAACTGAAGAAATGGGACTTTCTTTGGCTTTAGGTGCGTTTATTGCAGGTCTCATAATTGCAGAAACGAATTACAGTCATATGGCGATCTCCTGTTTTTTACCCTTTCGATATGTTTTTATGAGTTTTTTCTTTATTTCGATGGGAATGCTACTGGATTATAAAATTTTTCTTACCGATTGGGAGTGGATCATACTCTGGTTCTTTTTTACACTAATTGTCAAAGCAGTCGCAGGAATTTTGGCAGTTAAGGTCATGCGATTAGATTGGAAAACCGCGGTCGCTGTTGGCTTTTCTATTGCACAGATCGGTGAATTTTCATTTGTTTTGGCTCAGAGTGGTTTAGAATATAAATTAATAAGCACAAATAATTACCAGATTTTTCTAGCGGTTTCTATTTTGTTAATGTCGGTAACTCCATTCTTTATACTGAAGGCTGAACAAATTCATCCTGCAATTTCTAAAGTAATACATTCGAGATCAAATGGCTAATCATCGATTAAAATTATACGGTACCAATTGGTGCCCTAAATCTGCGATTATTCGAAATTATCTACAGTCTATTTGGATTGAATTTGATGATTATAATGTAGAAACTAATCCCGATGCAGAAGCGCAAGTTAGATCCCTCTATGATGGCACATTGAAGTTTCCAACAATTACTTACGGCGATGATTTTTTAAAAAATCCTTCGAGAAAGGAGATCGACGCTTTTCTAAAAAAGCATCATCTCTAATACATTCAGATGTTAGCTTAAGAAATTATGTGTTTTTAGCAAATTGAAAAAAGTTTAAATCAGTTCAGTATCAATACCTTATTTTTTACACGAAAAAATTACGATTTTTAATTGCTTACAAAATAATTTCGTTAAAAAGTGTATCAAATTATAAAATGAACCATGGGTTAGAGATATAATTTGAAATTTTAGGGACCACATTAACCTAATCTTTCAAATATGAAAACACAAATCCTTTTCATTACAGGGCTACTAGTGTATGTATCTTGTATTGCTCAATCCAAACTTATTTTTAAGTACGACACTGCTGGTAATCAGATTCAATACAAATATTGTGAGGGATCTGATTGTAATACCGATAAAAGTGTCGATACAACAGAGATAGTGAAAGAAATTGATGCAAATGACAAATTATTACTGAATTCATTTTCTTTATTTCCTAATCCAACCCATGGCGATATTTCATTACAGTGGAGTTCAATTTCCAAACGTAAATTAGAAAAAGTACATCTTATCGACTTTTCTGGTAAAGTATTAACTACCAAAATAAACTTTATTGACGGTGGGGCAGAGTTACATCTGGAGCAACTACCGACAGGAGTGTATTTTGCCAGATTTCAATTTGATGACGCTACTATGATTACCAAAAAAATTCTAAAAAATTAAAACCTAACCACTATGAATTTCAAATCTTTTTTTTGGATTAGTGTACTTATCTGTGCGCTAAATTCACTTACGGCACAAATTGATGTAGGAACCACTGCTGCTTCTTTAGAAGTTTCCCCAACCGGAGCATTAACTTATAACATTCCTATAGCTATACCACCAGGTGTGGGTGACACAGCACCTGGTATATCGCTAGCCTACAGTTCACAAAGTGGCAACGGGATCGCTGGCTGGGGATGGAATATTACAGGATTATCTGCAATTACTAGAACAGGCACTTCTTTGGTGCATGAGGGTTTTGTAAGTGGAGTAGATTTTCAACTTAACGATCGATTTGCATTAGACGGACAGAAATTATTTGCTGTTTCAGGACAGAACGGGAGACCTAATTCTCAATATGCAACTGAGAATCATTCCAATTTGAAGATAGTTGCGTATGGTACTAATAAAAACGGAGCAAACTGCGGACCTGACTATTTTAAAGTTTTTCATCCTGATGGTACCGTTGCCACCTATAAAAATGTAATTGTAGGGGCTGTTCATAACAACGAAGTGGCAGAGTGGCCAATCCATCAGATGGAAGATGCTCAAGGAAATCGGATCAACTATTTTTATCACGAGACCAACGCAGATCAGTTACTGCGTATTAAAAAAATTACCTACGGGGGTCCAAGGTGGAAAAGAGAAGGACATCCTAATATTATTAATTTTTATTACAAAACTAGAAAACGAGTCGAAATAGGATATGCTCCTGGCGAATTGCGCTCAAGAAGGGCTAACATTCTGGATAAGATAGAGGTCATATCAAGCGGCAAACTCTATCGTAAATACAATACGAAACATAAAGTGCTAAAGAACAACTATGAACTGATCGAACAGATACAGGAAAGTAATGGCGATGGTAAAGTTTTAAAACCGATTGTGTTTACATATCCCATTGAGACCAGTCATAATTTATCCTCAGATAGGGAAGTAATAGAAACCGATGAAAAATTTTATGGAGATACCAGAATGGTTGCAGGTGATTTTGATGGAGATACTAAAATGGATTTTATTCTTTATAATAAAGATAAAAAAAGCTATTTACAAAACCATTTGAAAAAGAGGGGTTATGAAAACAATGTTCGAACGAATATAGAAAATTTTCATAGTATAAGCTCTGCTGTTTTTATAAATGATAATGGTGAAATTTCAAAAAAACAGCAAATTCTAACCTTAAAAAGGGATCGAGATAAACTTATTTTTAGAGGTTTTTTATCAGATCATCAGGGAAAATTCAATAAAGTCTACAACAAAACCTTTAAAGACCCTAGTTATATTCCACCACAAACAACAGAAATAGGAAATATAAATGTTCCAATCAATTTAAATAAGAAAAAGGAATTACTTACTGGAAATTTTACTGGTGAAGGTTTGACTACAGCTATCTTTTATCCTGAAGAAGGTAGAAACATTTATTTTGCAGATTTACAAACAAAAGAGAATAATATATCGCTTCAGTTTTCAGGAAAACTAGACCGAAGTTACGAAAAAGACAAAGGTGAGTACTTTCAAATTGCTGATTATAATGGAGATGGAAAAGATGATATTTGGATGTTTGAGCATAATCACATTTCTATATATACTTTAAATACAAACAAAAAACTCACCCTTATCAATGAATATCGTAATGAAAATAGAATTTCATTAGATAAGCATATGTTAGTAGGTGATTTTAACGGAGATGGGAAAGCAGATCTTATGATTCCCCATACTCAATATAAAGAACGCTGGCTCTATTTATTCTCCAAAGGTAATGATCTAACCAAGAAAGGTCATGATGGAGGAGCATTTCAAGAAAAATATGTGAATTTTGACCATTTACGATACAGTGTTAATAAAGATCATCGAAGGTCTTATTACATAGTTCAGGATTTTGATGGAGATGGTAAAACCGATATTCTTAGACAAGTAGTATCGCGTTCTAGAACTCGCTTAAATCAATTGCCACAGGATGAGGATCGGGTAGAAATACCGAGATACAATTGGAAAGTTTCATTAACTAGAAAGATTCAGTTATTCATTAATAGTGGAGGAGATGAGTTTAAAATGAATTTAGAAAGTAATGTCACAGATGTCGATTCCCACGAAGTAAATGCCGAAGGAGCTCCCTATAATTCATCAATTTCAGCAATATTTGGAAATCTTTTTGCTACTTTAAGTACAAATTCTGGATATAAAGGTGTACAAGGAATTCCAGTTTTTTTAGATGTAAATATGCGAAATCCTAATAAGGAATTTGTTTTTGCTTACGGAGATAAATTGTATGCCTACAGTCTCACAAAAGATCACCAAAAAGATGTTCAAATACAAAAAATTGAAAACAATTTAATTACCCAGCATATTCATTATGACAGAATGGAACCTGGCAATAATACCTATACAGAACATTCTGGTGCTAAATATCCTTTTGTGAATGTGAACAATGCACCCGGTACGACCTTGGTGAAAAGAATTATAGAAACCGGTTCTGGTATAACTCGAAAACGTGATTTTAAATACGAAGGTGCTGTAAGTCATTTACACGGATATGGTTTTATCGGTTTTAGGTATTTAAAAAGTACCGACTGGTATGGCGATAATACACCCGTAATTTGGAATATAAGCAAATATGAACTTACCAAAACTCGTGGTGCCGTAGAAAAATCTTGGCGTTCCCTTACATACAACAACAATCCGTCTGACGCGATCAATAGAATGGATTATACCTACCTTACTAAATATAAAGGCAATGTTTTTATCAACAAACCTAAAATCATAAAAACCACAGATCATTTATTGGGATTTAGTGCAACAGAAGAGCTAACCTATGATCAATTTTATAATCCTACCAAAATCATAGTCAAAAACCCAACGGCTACAAAAACAACAACATTTACTTATTCAAATTTGCCTTCAGTTAATGATCATAGCTACCATATCGGTCGTAAACGTAGTGAAGAAACTACAAAGAAACGAGGTAATAGTACCAAGAAGCATCGAGTTTTATATGAATATTATTCGGGTGCCGGCAAGTATGGCTTAATTAATAGAGTTAAAAGATATCATAATAACGTCGAAGGAATTAGAGACATCTATTACTATGATAGCTTCGGAAATGTAATCGCTAAACGCATAGCCACATCTGGAGTACCAGATCGAAGAGAAAATTTCAAATATAGTGCAGATGGACGATTTATGATCTCCAAAACCGATCTCGAGGGACAAACGGTCACTTACAAGTACGACACTTTTTCTGGAAATCCTATCTCTAGTACAGATCACTTAGACCAAACCATTACTACACAATACGATGGCTGGGGACGTGCCATTAGCGAAACCAATTATTTAAATAAGAAAACGCTTTTTTCATATAGCTATAAAAATAACAACGTAAGAAGCGCTGTTAAAGGTCCTGATGGGTCTGAAAGTTTTAAAGAAACCAACGCTTTTGGGCAAGAAGTTCTGGTAGGCTCTAAAAGTTTTTCGGGGGCATGGGTATTTAAACATACTCGATTTGATGCTTCCGGAAGAAAAACTAGAGAAAGTGAACCCCGTTTTGGGTCTGATGCTTATCAGTGGAATATTTTTGCCTATGATCAATATGGTCGAATGCTTAATGCTACTGCATATACAGGTCAGATCGCGAGTACATCATATAATGGATTACGTGTAACTGTTGATGATGGTACAAAAACAGTCACTACCGTCAAAGATCATGAAAATAAAACCAATAGTGTTACCGATCCCGGTGGTACGATTTATTATACATATGATGCCGATGGCAATTTGATTCAATCTGATTATGATGGCTACAAAATTGCCGTTACCTACGATGCATTAGGCAGAAAAACCAAATTAACAGATCCAAGTGCAGGAACCTATACCTATACGTATGATAATTACAATCAACTGCTTAGCGAGCGATCTCCCAAAGGAGAAACAACATACACCTATGATGATTTTGGTAAGGTACTTACAAAAAAAATTAAAGGAGATCTAACAGATATCACAGAAAGCTATACATACGATGCAAAAAGTAAGCAGGTGACATCGATATCTGCAAAAAGCAATGGTGAAAACTTTACATACACCTACAACTATGATCGATATTATCGTGCCATAAAAGTAACCGAAAGTAATAATAAGGCATCTTTCAATAAATGGATGTATTATGATGCGCAAGGTAGGGTTTATAATGAAGTAATGGAATCTATTGTAGGAGGTAATGTAAGTAAAGTAAATCAGCAAAGTATTTATGGACAGTATGGACACCTAATAGAATTACGTAGTAATGGCAAAAGTATTTGGAAACTAGGCAAAGAAAATGCCAAAGGACAAGTTGAAAAAGCTACTCTGGGCAATGACATAGTTCAAAATACACAATATGATGCTCTTGGTTTTGTAAAAGAAATTAAAGATGCCAGACCTGTGAATAATGGGGTGGTTGCCATGCATACTCAATACACTTTTGAGGCTAAAACCGGATTATTAAAACAGCGTAATAACTTCAGGTTTGGGGGAGTTGAAGAAAAATTCACTTATGATAACTTAAAACGGTTAAAAACAATTCGTGGATCTCTTACCAAAACAATGGAATATGATCCTAAAGGTCGTATTACCCAGAATTCTGATATTGGAGCGTATTCCTATCCATCAGCAAACAGTTTTCAACTGGCAGGAATCGATTTAAATCAGAAGGGAGACGCACATTATGCCTCACGCCCACTGCATCAAATGACATTTAATGCCTTTAAAAAACCCGTTACAGTATCGCAACAAGGTTACGGAAAAATCACCTATGGATATAATCCAAGCCTAGGTCGAAGCCATGCGTATTATGGTAATGAAGAAGAAGATGCCGAAGATCGTAAATATCATAAGCATTACAGCAGTATTTTTCCTGGTGAAGTTGTTGAAAACAAAGAGAATAGTACAGCGAAATTCATCACTTACTTAGGTGGAGATGCGTATACTGCCGTAGCAGCGCAAATCAAAGTTACCAAAGGACAGAATGTTGAATATAACAGTATCAACTACCTACATCGTGATTATCTAGGCAGTATCATGGCCATTACTGACGCCAATCGCGTGGTGCGGGAGCGTATGCATTACGGGGCCTGGGGTACGGTAGAACGATATTATTCAAAAGCAGGCGTGCGCAATTTTGGATATGAATCTATACTGCAACGGGGATATACCGGGCACGAGCATTTTGAAGATGTAGGCTTAATCCATATGAATGGTAGAATGTACGATGCCAACCTGGGTCGTTTTTTATCGCCGGATAATTATGTACAGGACCCTAGCAATACACAAAATTTTAATCGGTATGGGTATGCGTATAATAATCCGTTGATGTATACTGATCCCAGTGGGGAGTTTTTTTTTGCTGCGGTAGCTGCCTTTGCGGTTAAAGCTTTTTTTGTGGGAGCTGTCACGGCATTTATAGCTGGAGGAATACAAGGAGTGGTAGTCAATGGCATTTTCAATATGATTAGCGGTCAGCCATTCTTTGCAGGAGCAGGGAGTGCGTTTATATTTGGTGGCATATCGGCAGTTCTTTCAAATGGAATTGGTAATTTATTTAGGGCTGATAGGGGTGGAATATTTAGTAAATTCGAAAATGGATTTTGGCATCAGGCAGCGCATGGTGCTAAAGGTGGAGTAATGACCCAACTGTATGGGGGTGATTTTAATGATGGTTTTGTTTCTGGATTTGTTGGTCATTCAATTGCAGATTTTACTGGAGCATTAACCAAGGAATGGAATACTATTTGGAAAGCGACTACGCAAATTGGTTCCGGTGCATTGGCAGGTGGTTTAAGCAGTCAAATTAATGGAGGTAGCTTTAAAAATGGATTTAAAGAGGGATTAACATCTGCTGCGTTTAATGCTGCATTTGTTCCTATTATTGTACAAGGACTTAGATTTGGATTTACAAGGCTTAGTACTAAATTATTAACAAGTACTAGTTCTAGAGCAGTTGCCTCTGGCAGCAGTGCCACAGGAGTACTTATTTCCAGAGGGAACAGAAGTTTTTCAAGTTTTAACAGGGCAGTGGAACATTATAGAAGACATTCTTCAAGTATTAAGAATGCTCTGGGTAGAAGAAATTACTCTTTGTCTAATTACATAGATGATGCAAATTATATTATAAATCATGGAAGGTATGTTCCTGAATTACATGGCTACGTAAGTTTAGTAGGCGGAACTGGGAGTGCTAAATATGCTTTTGTAGGGCTGAATCGTTCTACTAACAATATAACAACCTTTCATATAAAACCCATTAGAAGACTTGTTGAAATAGCTCCTAGTTTAGGATTAAGATAAAACTCATGAGTCCAGATCGCACGGATTTAAGGTTGTAATCCGTGCCAATAAAAATTAAAAAACCAAATCATGAAAACACGAAAAATAAACATTCTACTATTAACAATCCTAACCCTATTTCTCTACGCCTGCGGGAGTGATGATACGAATCCTGAAACCGGGGGAGAGACAGAAACTCCACCGATTAGCGAACTCGAAAATGATCCGCTTTTTATCGACTACATAAAGGATTTTAAGAATTATCCTGAGATTTCAGATATCGATAAGGCTCAAGATATTGTTGATACTAATGATTCAACAGACAATCTAGACGATACTGAGAAACAAGAACTCGCTAACGCCATGGGTTTTAATGACTATTCTTCCTTTGAAAATAGGGTAAAAAAAACTTTAGACAAAAGAGCTTCAGTCGCTAAAAAATATGACTTTAAGCAATATTCTGATACCATAATATCCATAATGTTTGGAAGTGTACTAAAAACTTTAAAGTTTGAGGAGATTGATTCTATAATTTCCGCAAAGAAGACAAATGAAGATACTATCAAAAGTACAGCGAATTGCTGGGATAACTTTCGGGGCGGTGTATGTGATTATTGTGATGATGATCTTCAAGATTGTTATGATAGAGTTTCTTTATTTTTAGAGCAGTTTGACGAAGTTTGTGGTACCGATTTACTAAGATGTGGGGTTATAGGATTTGTATATACCAAAATTGCCGATAAACGATGTGAATGCTCTTTTGATACCTGCGTATTTACCGGCTGTGATTGCAATCCTAGTGAGGAAGATCGATGTTTTCTTTAGTCAATAAAACAAATTTGTTATAGAATTCAACAAACTTATAAAGAAACTTTATTGCAACAATATCGTATCAAACGCTTCCCGATACTCTGAAGGGGTTTGACCAACGTATTTCTTGAAAGCTCTATTAAATGATGTTCTGCTACTAAATCCAGATTGATAACCAATCGCTTCAATTTTTAACTGAGTTTCATTGGGGTCTTCAAGTAGTTTTTTGGCTTCTTCGATTCTATATAAATTGATAAAATTACTAAAGTTTTTACCAAAGCCATCATTTAAAACCTCGGATAAAACATGTACACTTAATGATAAATCATTGGCCATATCAGATTGTTTTAATTCATAATCAAGATATGGTTTTTTATCATCCATATACTCTAAAATTTGATGGATACGTACTCGCTTTTCTTCTATTGTAAGTTTAGAATTTCTATATTTTTGAGGTTTTTCTGCGTCTATAAAAATTGTCTGATCTGCTTCAGAAATAGGCCTAGACCTAGATAACTCTGTCAGTTTTTGTTTAAGTGTATGATTTTGATCGAGTAGCAATGCCCTGTCCTTTAAAATTAGTTTGTGTTCTCTGGCGATTAGCTTTTTCTTCCGTATAAATACAAATAGTAAGATCGTAACAATAGAAACTGCAAGTATACCGTACAGCAAAAGTTGATTGATTGATTGGCTTTGTTTTTCTATAATTTTTGTACTTTCTGCCAGCTGTTTTTCGACTATAAATCGTTTTGCGCTTGATAAAGTAGACAAGTAATCTTCTCTAGAATTTTCGTAAGCCCTATGCTCTTTTACGGCACTTTCATAATTTTTCAATATTTCATGTAATTGGGCCAAATATTTATGACTATACATTTTAATTTCGAGATAGTCGTTAGTTATGGCTAATGCTTTAGCTTTTTGTAAAGGTGCTTGTGCCTCTACAAATTTCTTTACATGAAACAGTGCTTTTCCGAGATATAAATTACCCAGGGCTATAGCTTCATTTGAAGAATCTCGTGTCGCTAACTCTAATGCAATAGCTATCGTTTCCTGTGCCTTTTCATACATTTCTAAAAACAAATAGCAATTAGCCATATTTAATAACGAGAGATAAACTGCCTGCTCATTACCTAATTGCTCTCCTAGAACTTTGCCTTTTTCATAAATTTCCAGCGCTTTTGTGTAATTTTCGTTGATTAAAGCTACATCACCTAAAGTTGCATATACAGAAACGTTTAATAACGCTGTTAAATTTTTTTCTTTTTGTAGTGCAAAAACTTCTTGCGCTGCATTTTTGGCATTAATAGTATCGACAATAGAATTGTAGGTATTACTTAAGTTAACTAGTACAACAGCCCTGTCTAAATACATTTGCTCTTCAGTCTCCAAAATTTTTAATACCTCTAAGTATCGGGAGACTGATTTTTTATAAGCCCCTATTTTTTGATATGCCGAAGCTTGCTGCGTAATGGCTCTAATTTTAGGAATTTTTAGATTATTTTGATCTGCCAATACTTCTAACGAATCCATAGCTTTAATGTATTCTTTATATTTCCCTTCATGAAAAAGTAGTAGCGCACGCTTATTTAATTGATTAACTACATTTCGTACAGGTGTTTGAATATCTACGGTATCAACCATAGATACTTGCGCGTGTACAACAAAATTCATACAATATATAAGAACCAAAAAGAGAAATCGAAGGGGGAAACGGGATGTGATAAAGTGTAGGTTAATCATAATAATAGCTATATTTCGATAAACAAAGTTAGTTGTTTCGAAGCATACCTTTAAATAGGCGATTGTTGCCATTGCAATATCGTTAATTATAAATTGAGTATGAAATTTTAAGTACCGAAGTTTCGAATTATATTCGTTCTAATGTTATACCAGTTCCACTTTAAAACTGCCCAAATAAAAAGCAGTCATTTTTTGTTTAGATAAAAAGAAAACTCAATCATAGCCGTAGCTACGGTTGCTTTTTATTTTGAAGTATAAACGTAGTTTTATACGAATAAACTACAGTTAGCTTATTGATTTTAAATTTTTTAACCAAATATCTTTAACATTTACTTAAGCTTACTATCCTATCTTTTATTCATTTTCTTTTGTAGAGGTGATTATCTTGCCATACCTAATCCCTCTATAAGGGTTTCATCATATCAGTTAATATGGGTTCATAGTTTAATTTGAAAAAGACTTACTTTGGTATTGCGATAATGTGACGGAAGTTTCGAAGCATTTTTGAGAGGAGCAGAGCCAAGAAACTCAAAACCACAATTCGTGTAATACGAGATTAGCTTTTCATTATGTCCGGCAGTATCCATGCGAATGAACTCTTTTTGTCGAGATGCTGCAAAAGTGTACGCCCACGTGATAATTTTCTTTACAAAATGTTGCCCTCTAAATTTAGGATTCGTTGCAATTCGGTGAATATAAACCGACGGATCTTTGTTTTTGACTTCCCAAATATAAGGGTCATCAAAAGTAGTCATCCAAACACAAGCAATTTGGTTATCTATTACGATTTTCCATTGTTGCCCCGCGTCTATTTCTTTTTTAATATCGCTATGTGTAAATTGAGGCCAAGGTACAGCTCCCACTTTTGTTTGATACGCTACAGCATGTGTATACAGTTGTAAAATCGCCGGAATATCTTCAATAGTAGAATTTTCTATATGCATTTATAAGATTTGAAAATAAATAGTAGGAACCAAACCGGTTCATAATGATTAAAAATGTACTACTGATAACACTAGTATCGCACAACAAGATAAACAAATCTCTAAAAACAATGGAAGCATATCTAACAAAACCCAGATTTTACATTAAAAAAATCTGGGTTTAACTTTATTAGAACTTTACGATACAATCTTAAAAGATCTATTTACATCTTTTAGTTGTAGCATTTTATGGTGTAACTCTTTCAAAATGTACCCTGTCTCTAGGCAAATCATCATCTTCTAATAAGTGTAATTGTGTATCAGTTTTTTCTACTATTGCCCAACGATCGTCTTCAAGGTCTTCTAGCTCCTCTCTGTTACTTAAAAGAACAAAAGTACTTTCATCAAGGTCTATTGCAATGCGTTTATTATTGCTATTGATAGACCAGGTACCGGTAACGGTATTTGATCCGTCGGTGATATTAATAGCTCCATTTTCTTCAAAATTAATAGTAAGTCCGTTAAAATCGCTCGTCTCATCCTCATCATCGTCTCGAAATAACGTAACAATCCATGATCCGCTTACTTCACTATTGGTGATTGGGAGCAATGTGCTTTCATCAAGACCAGAGTTGTTATTATTGTCATCATTATCATCATCACTACATGCGATAAAACCGATTATAAAAATAGATAGTAATACGCTCTTGATAATAAAAGATACTGTTTTCATAAATATATGTTTTAAGGTTATTTACAAATATATTCGTGTAATCATAGATTGAAAACGAAATTAACATAGGCTATAGAGAAGTTTATTACATACATTAGAAAGTGTTAAAAGTGAGCCTTTTAAGGTTAAAATCATTTTAAAAAGGATAGTTTTCAAAAGAAAATATAGTATTTGTCAAATTAATTTAAATCACGGTAGTGTATATGTTACAGAACGATAGGTGAGCACAATTTTTTAGTAGTTGAACTCATGTATACAGGTAGTTTTGCATATAGATTAACGAATTGATGATTTACACTCATTAAGTTACTCATAGAAATGTATTTTTATAAGAATAATCATAAACTATGTCTGTAAGAATTTGGATGAGAGTATGTTTAATTACGGTACTCCTATTGTTTTGCTATGGGTGTGTTCATTTTAGTATTCGATATACAATTAAAAATGCGCTTGAAAATATCGATACCAATCAAATTGAATTCTCGTATAAAGATTTAGATCTTAGTTTGTTGACCATGTCTGTTGCTATTGACAGTCCTGTATTTACCTTAGCTAACCATATAAAAGTTAGTGCTACAGGGGTGAAGCTCTCTGGTATTCATCCTAAAAAAATACTTTTCGATAAAAAAATAGAAGCTAGTTCTTTAGAATTGAACGTCCCGCGAATTATTTTAACGGAATCGATATCAAAATCAGATAGTACAAAAACTCCAATATCAAGTAAAGACATATGCATAAATCACATAGATATCAATGATGGGAGTTTGAAAATTTTAAATCAAAATGGTAGCAGTTCTGGTTTTCAAATTTTTAACATCCAGGGATTTATAAAGGATTTGGTCGTGAATACGGAAGCGTTGAAACGTAAAATTCCTTTTACGACATCGAGTTTTGAGATGACGCTAGATTCTTTACAAGTATCCTTAGATCCTTATCATATATTGAAATTGCGGCAAAGTACTTTAACTAATACAAATATAGAATTGAAAGGGCTGCAAATAGTACCTCTGATGAATAAAGCCGAATTTCATCAAGCCATTAAAACTGAAAAAGATTATATACACATGAACGGAGCTTTGCTTCAAATTGAAGCACCTCGCATAGTCGATCAACAAAAAACACTCCATTTTTTATCTAAAAAGATTAAGTTAGATAGTTTTCAACTTGATATATACAGAGATAAAAGAATCGCTAATGATACCGCAATAAAGCCTTTGTACAGTCAACTATTACGAGAGTTGAACACCAAAATACAAATTGATTCTTTGGCAATCATAAATAGTTTAGTGCGATATATAGAGCATCCGGATAGTGATGCAGACCCCGGAAAATTAGAATTTCATGAGCTTACTCTTCATACAGGAGCGATAAGTAATTTTGAAAATGCCAAGGCGATTCAGGTTAATATTTCCTCTTCATTTATGAATCAAGCACCTTTTGAGGTTGAATGGAGTTTTGATAGTAATGATCTTTCCGATTATTTTAATATAAAGGGATCTTTGTTAAATGTGAGGGCAGCTTCACTCAATTCTTTTTTGACTCCCGTTATGCAAATTAAAGCGAAGGGAGCACTCGATAAAATGTATTTTAATTTTGATGGAAATCATAAAGAAGCAAAAGGAGCAATGCAGTTATCATTTCAAAAATTCGATGTCGAAATTTACGATCAAGAAACCAAAAAACTCAAATCATTATTAAGTTCTATTGCCAATATGATCATAGGGGGGCAAGAAAATAAAGGCATGGTAACCAAAGATGAAATTGACGTAGAGCGAGACCCAACAAAATCTTTTTGGAATTATTTTTGGCTTTGTATTCGTAAAGGCTTGCTCGAGATTATTATTTAAACCTATTCTCACTTCTTCTGGCGTAGTGGTCTTGTTGCTGATAAAATAATTACTATATTGAAAAGCTATTTACGATATTATGGGTTATATAAAAGAATCTGCCTTTTACCAGGGTGCTATACAAGAAATTCAGTTTTCTTGCGGAACCTATTATCTCTTTGATACTTTTGTAGTAGCCGAAATTGAAGAAGGGACATTGTATACCTGGGACGACCATGCCAAACCGATCGTTGAAGAACTTACGCATTTGTATGATCACAATGGCGAAAATATAGTGTATATTAGTAATCGTGTACACTCTTATTCTGTTAAGCCTAGTGATTGGATCAAATTTTTCAGAAACAATTATAAGTTAAGAGGTTACGCTATCGTAAGCTACACACAAAAGGGTTTAATAGCTTCATTGGTAGAAAAATTATTTGTTCGAAATAGCTTTAGAAATTTCGATAATCTTGAAGATGCGATAGTTTGGGCAAAAAGTCTCACACATAAGGGAGAAAACACATCAAAGCATAAAAGTGCATAGCTAATTGTGATAAAGATGTCTTTTGTATATGTTATCTAAATCAGTTCGGATAGTTTTGTAGTGATACGCCCTTTTTGAACTACTTTTTCTAAGAAAGAAGCACTCGAATTAACGGATTTCGATTTAAAAATAGCTAAAATACAGAACGGTCTAAATAGAATATTACAGATATGGAAACAATAATTCAATATTTTGAAACCATTCCTTCTTCACATCGCAGCCTGATTTTGGTAGGAGGAATTACATTTTTTTGGTTGATTGAGTATGCTTCGCCTTTATTTCAGTTCGAGTATAAAAAATTTAAACATGCCTGGCCAAATATTTTCTTTACGCTTACTACTATTGTGGTAAATTTTGTGTTGGCCTTTATATTGCTTACAACTAGTGATTGGACCGTAGCACACAATTTTGGAATCTTACATTGGCTAGAAATGCCGCTTTGGGCAAATATTCTGGTAGGGGTTGCCATACTCGATTTGATCGGTGCCTGGTTTGCCCATTATATAGAGCACAAGGTAAAACCTTTATGGATGTTTCATTTGATTCACCATACTGATAACCATGTAGACACTACGACGGCAAATAGACATCATCCAGGTGAGAGCATTATACGTTTCGTGTTTACCACGATAGCAGTTTTTATCGCAGGAGCACCAATAGGAATTATTATGCTATATCAATCTTTATCGGTAGTATTATCTCAATTTAATCATGCTAATATTTCATTACCAAAAAAGTTGGATACTGTAATAAGCTGGATTCTAGTTTCGCCAGATATGCATAAAGTACACCACCATTATGTGCTACCTTATACCGATACGAACTACGGAAATATTTTTTCGATCTGGGATAGAATTTTCGGAACGTTTTCTAAATTGTCTACTAGCGATTTGAAATATGGAGTAGATACGTATCCAGATGTGGATTCTAATACAAGAATAGGGAAGTTGCTCAAACTACCTTTTGCGGGTTATCGTGCACCTGTTAGTGCTAAATTTGAGATGCAAAAAGAACCTAAAGTCTAACCTATTTTATGCAAGAGCACTCCCTCGAGACTTTTCTACTAAAGAAAAATTAAGACAAAAGATCTTAAAATATCAATAAGAATAATACCTGGGTCGAATACGAATATGAACTTCATACTCATTTTCGCCTACCACAGACTGGGTGAATAGTTGTTGCTTTTTTGTAGCTTGCTGTAATTTACTTTTAAAATGATGTATGAAGTTCATAATACTACTATGTTTAGATTGATGAATAATTTAGCCCTAATTATCTATAACGTCTTTTTAAATTCCAAATGTATCCATTTGTAGTTTGTACTCGGTTTGTAATTTGATTGTTGTTTAAAGTTCTCATGTTTTTCGTTTTTTGATGAATAAATACTATTAAATTATCTATAGCGTCTTTTAGAGTTCCAGATATAACTGTTTGTAGTTTGTACTCGATTTGTAATTTGATTGTTGTTTAAAGTTCTCATATTTTCTGTGTTTTTAAAAATGTAATGATACTTACTAGACGTATGAAAATAGATTTGGTTACAGTACTATGTATTAAAAGGTACTATTTTAACAATAATTAACATATTTTTGATTGTACCAGGTGTGATTAACCTGTAGAATATGGGGCAAAACACTTACACTTTAGCAGTGCTAAACCTCTGTTTTAAAGTATTTTGAATTTATAAGTTTGATCAATTATTAATTTAAAATCAACAATAAGATGGAATTTGATCAAAGAAAAGGGCGGGGAGCTGTGAGGTTATCCATTCCGGCAAAGGTGGCTTACAATGCAGATGCTTTTCAAAAGAGTATGTACAATCTCTTAGACGAACTAGGGTGTCCTAAATGTTTTTCTGGAGTGGATTGCTATTTTGAAACTTTAAGAGACTACGTCCTGGATTCGCAAGAAAATGTTGTACCTACATCATTGGCTTCAGCAGAAGTACAACAAATACAACTTGGTAAAACGCTAGCAACAAAAACATTGAACGTAGGTGTTTCATCAAATGTTTCATTCGATATCGGAAAAATCGACAGTGCGATTAAAAACATTTTTGAAGAAATTGGCTGCCGTGCGTGTTGCTCTGGTCATGATATCTTCTTCCAGAATCAATTTGACTTCAATTTTTAGGGTTGCTTTATGGGGATTACAAAAAGCACTCAAAATTTAGCAAGCCTACCTCTTCTAGGGGTAGGCATTATTTATTCTCCTACGGTGCTATCTATCGATTTTCCTAAAGGACTTATAAATACATTAGAAATAGAACCTCAAACATTATGCGTTCGCGATACAAATGATCAATTAAAAATACCTATCACTGTTTTTGAAGAGATCAATAAGCTACCATACCATAAATTGGTTCATAGTATAGGTGCACCGGTAGCGGGTAGTAGGATGCCAGAACAAGATCAACTTACACTTATCAACTATGCTACGCAGCTATTCGATAGCCCGTGGGTTACAGAACACCTTAGTTTTAATGCTACAACCGAATTTAATACCGGATTTTTTCTTCCGCCCTGTCAAACACGTAAAGGTCTAGAGCTTACAATAGACAATATTCGATATCTTCAACAACAAATTTCTCGACCTATTGCTATAGAAACGGGAGTAAACTATCTCAAACCAAATAATTTGGAAATGAATGATGGGGCTTTTGTATCTCATCTATGCAAGGAAACAGGTTGTGGTATATTATTAGACATCCATAATATATTTGCCAATCAACTTAATGGCCGCCAGAGTATTGAAGAGTTTTTAAAAGAAATACCTCTTGATCATGTTGTCGAAATGCATATCGCAGGAGGTACAGAGCTTAACGATCTTTGGATGGATTCTCATTCTGGTCCTATTGATAAAAGGTTATTAGCTTTGACCAAAGAAATTCTTCCTGAACTTCGAAACTTAAAGGCTATAACTTATGAAGTTTTTGATTCATACATACCGGTAGCAGGCGACGCTGTTATTATTTCAGAAATGGAAAAAGTAAAACGTCTTTGGGATGATAGAGCTATACCTTATACAATTTCCAAAGAAGAACAAATGCCTAGAGGTGTTCAAAATATTCAGATATTAAATAAAGAATTTGAACCTAAAGCCTGGGAAGAATTACTAGGCCACCAGGTGATTAGTGTCGAAGTAAATGGTACAATGGGGATCCAAAGTGATAGAATAGCCGTATATCAAAAGTTAATTAAGGAGTTTCGTGCTTCTATGGTAGCTCGAGTATTTAAGCTTACCACAAGATACATGATGCTGGTTTTAGGTATGAAGATATTTGCCGCACTGCTAAACGACTTTTGGAAACATAAACCACCAGAACAGTTAAGTCATAAAGAAGCTATAAATTTTGCGCACTATCTAGAAAATAAAAACTATAAACTGCCTTGGTTAGATCGATTACTAGCATATGAAGTCGCTATTTTACAAACATTACTAGATGACACCAAGCGAATCGTTGATTTCGATGTAGACCCTACACCTATGTTTAAAGCACTTTCACAAGGAAAACTACCGGAAAACAGAGGAGCGTTAGGAAAGTATGAGATCGAGATTACGCCTGATGCAAATACAATGGACTGGATGATTTTGGAAGCGTAACGTATTTTGCATATTAATTTAAGTGAATGATGAAAACAAGCTCATTAGCTATCAAGTTAGGAAACTAATTTTTACTTGATAATTAGGATGCTATGTTCAAAGGCATACCCGGTAGTAAATTACCCGGGGGTATTATACACTTTGGCGGTGCCAATAAAAGTAGTCTCGACTTAGGTTATATGAGTTTACTTTGAAATTGCTTACTTTGAAGCAATTCATGCAGTGTTTACACCTCGATTATCTCGTTAATTCTACTATTTTTATACTTAAAAGGTAGAATCATGATACAATTAGATTTAAAAGGTAAGAAAATATTAGTTACAGGCGCTTCTAACGGAATTGGTAAGAGTATCGCTGGTTTTTTAATGCGTATGGGAGCCACTGTCGCTGTACATTATAATACTGATACTACATCGGCAAATCGTCTTATCACTACCTTTCCTGAAACAAAATCCAAATCCTTTAAAGCAGACTTAGGAAATCAAAATGAAGTAGAAAATTTGTTCAAAAATGTTATAGATACTTTCGGAGGTTTAGATAGTATTGTTTTAAATGCAGGAATCTTTTTAGCCCATTCTACTAGAAAAGATACCCATGACTGGTATGCCACCTGGAAAAAGACAATGGATGTTAATTTAAATTCTGTAGGTCTTTTAACAAAATTAGGAATTGATCATTTTGTAAAAAAGAATCAAGGTACCTTTGTTTTTATAGGCAGTAGAGCTGTTTTTAGAGGTGAAACCGAAGAATATCTCGCTTATGCAGCTTCAAAAGGTGGTTTGGTAGCTCTTGCACGTAGTGTAGCAAGGTCTTTTGGAAAACAGAATATTAAATCTTTTGTTGTATCTCCAGGATTTACCCGAACACAAATGGCAGAACAATTTATAGAAGATCATGGTGAAGAAAAAGTACTTAGCGAACTTGCTCTTAATCGATTAACCACTCCAGAAGATATAGCTCCCATGGTCGGAATGATGTGTAGCGGTTATATGGATCATGCAACAGGAGCTACAATTGATATAAATGCAGGAAGCCATATTCGATAAAAATATCGAATTTCTTCTAGGATTATAAAGTACTATGCACTAGAATACACTTTCTAAATTGATATTCTCAGTTTTATAATCAAGACTCTTGTTTACCATCTTTATAGGCACCACCAAAAGAAATTGACCTACCTCACTAAAGGCATAATACTATAACACCTATAGCAAAATTGAAATTTGCTTCTTACTATATTCTGAATTTGTTTGGAGGTAGTTTAACCGGGTCTATTTGTCTTTAAAGTCAATAATGTCCTTAATCTCAACACCCATGTAGTCGGCAATTGTCTTTAGTCGCTCAAAATCCTTTACCAAATCTTTTCTTTTTACAATATAATCGCCAGCCTGGGGGCTAACCCCTAGAGCTTTTGAAATACCATAGATCGTTTTTTCTCCTTTACTTTTTTTTAAAAGTCTTTTTAATTTCTTGTTTACCATAGTAGAATATGAAAAAAGGAATCAAATATACAAATAAATTTTTATTAAAAAAATATTTGATTATACAAAAAATGTTTGTATGTTTGAGTCATACTAATTCAAATCATCAATTATGAAACTTTTACTAGCAACTGCGATATTGTTTACCTTTATGGTACACGCAAACTCTTCTAATAGAGATTATCTTTCCACAGAAAAAAATGAGAAAACCGATACGAATAAAAAAGAAGAGGGTAGGAGTGAAAACAGAAATGCTCACTCTGTTAAAAGGTGGAAAATGGTTGTAGAATATACCAATGGCACTATAATCTCTAAGACTATTGTTGTAGGTAAAAATTCAGAAATGAGCGCTCTGGATACTGCTTTCGCAGAAGCCGCAAAACATTTACAAGATATCAATAACATCAAAAATTATAATATAACTCCTGTTTCAGATTCATATGTAGTATTGGCAGGAAAATAAACTTCCTTGGGACAAGCCTCAGGGTAGTATACCCTTTGGTGGTGCCAATAAAGTATATCAATACCCTGAACTAACCTATATCTTCAAAAAAAGACCTCTTTTTAGGTCTTTTTTGCATATGTGCAACTTTTGACAGTCAGTAATTGAAACACAAAACCAAAAGAGTAGAGGAGAAGGTTATTCGAGAATCATGATCTAACTTTGCAAAGGCTTATCTATAAGTAAACTACCTAGGGGCAAGCCCACGAGGCATTCGTTGAAAACAATTTTTCAATTTCGAGGCAAGCCTTAGGGTATTATACCCTTTGGCGGTGTCAATAAAAAAATTTTAAACCTGTACCTTAAGTAATTAGCTATAAGTTGTTTACCGAAGCATGATCAACATGTTGTATGAGTTGATCCCACTCAAAAGCCTCGCCAATATCCCATTTTCCGGATACTCGATAATTGATATGAGATAGAATTCCTTCAAAATTCTGCACTTCAGTTTTGCTAAGCGTAGTATACCTTTTGTGTACCGGTAAAAAATTTCTGGCAATCTTGTATTCATTAGTTAAATACTTGATTAATATTGCAAGACTATGGTACTGCTTTTTTGTAAATGTTGCAAAATAGTTCTCTTGCCTAAAAGGAGTTTCAAGTTTTTTATAAAGATTTGTATCCTTACTATTGCAATAGATATCTGTATCAGAGTATACAGAAACTAAGTTATCACCAATTCTTTTAAGAAAACCTATATTTGAAAGTTCTATCCCTATCGTTTGCTTACTCATAGTTGTATTTCCGCCAATTGCACCACGCCCTAGGTGATATGACCAGTATTTTGAGGACCACAGTTTGAGTATACTACCATCTCTTGCTATTACAAAAGGTACCGACACATTATTAGAAGGGATAGTAAGTTGCGCGATATCACCTTTTAGGTATCCTGCTGTAAAATGTAAAACAATTTTAGTTTTTTTCTCTATTTCATCAAAATAAAAAGAGTCATCATTATTTTGTCGTTTACAATCAAAATAGTTCATTAGTTCTCCGTCACCTGTAGGAATGGATTTTGGTGTGATAATGAACTGTTTTCCATGAGAATCCTTGCCGGTTTTAAAAAATGATTTCTCGTGAGTGAGTATACTTGAAGCTTTCATAATACTATTGTTTTAATCTGCCAATAACCTTTACATATGTTCTTTAAGTAATTCATTGGTGGGAATATGAAGTATGAATAGGATTTCTCTTAATCTTTGTCTTCACTAATAATCTTACTCCAATCAGAATTTTCAGTACTGATGAGCGCTTCAATACGTCCCACAAATATAGTAAAGTAGTTTTCTTGACCGTGATAATGCCCGGATTGTGTGCTAAACAAAAATTTTTCATGCTTCAAAGTTTCTGCAGTAGTACGATATTTAGCCCATTTATCTTGAAATTTCATTAATTCGGAAACACCGGTTAAAATTGCCACGACCATACCTAGAATCCCTACCACATAATCGAGATATTCTGGTCCCGATTTCAGAAATCCTGATATGAAAGGGATAAGTGCCGAAAAGGTGATTACAAGCCCTTTTGTCCATAAATGTAATGATTTGTTTCTCGAACTCTTTGTATCGTACCACCGTATCTGGTCGTCTACTCGTTCTTTAATATATTGATCTTCAGTCATGGTTTTTATGTTAATCCGGGTTATGTATTAGACTTTCGTTATGAGGTTTTGCAACAGTTTCAGGCAACAATACCTGCCCACCTTTTTCTAAATATAATGGCAGGCGGGGATTTTCTAGTGCATAAAGCGAGTTTAAGTGCACCAGAATTTCTGATGTAGCCAATAAGCAAATGATTTAAACTCTCGTTAAATTTAATAATCTTACGTAGGATATCATGAATTCTTAGAATTTTTTTACAAAGTTTAATCAACTCTTATATAATTTATATTCAAGTTGAAGGCCAACACTATTATGGTCAACCAGAATAATGAAATGAATTTAACGCATGCTTGTTTCAGGTTATCCTCACAAATAGCTGAATATAAGAATAATGAGATTTTGAAATGTATTTGGACTGACGTTGATTTGTATCGCTATTATGTAAAGGATATATTCATAATTATTAACAATTTTCAACGAGTTCAATATGAGAATTCTCTATTAATCTTATATTTTTATAATGAATTTAGTATGAGAAGTACCTTTTGAGATTGAAAGGAAAATTAAATAGTTAGATCATAGCAAGCGGATATGAAACGAGATGGAGTTTTCATTAGTTATAGTAAAAAAGATGTCAAGTGGTTGAATGATTTACGCGTTCATTTGCGCTACTTAGAGCGCGAATATCAATTTACAATTTGGGAAGATTCCAAAATAGAAACTGGTGCCGATTGGCGAGTAGAAATTAATAAAGCCATAAACACTACAAAGGTAGCCATACTTTTGGTAAGCGCTAACTTCATTTCTTCCGATTTTATTGCAAACGAAGAATTACCCGCACTTTTGAGTGCTGCCAGAGACGAGGGAGCGCATATTTTTCCTATCATTGTAAGCCATTGTATGTTTCATGATATTGAAGCCATTTCAAAATTTCAAGCTATTAATTCACCTTCAGAACCATTAATTATAATGAATGAAGGACAGCGAGATGCACTTTACGTGAAAGTCACTCAAGAAATTAAACGTGTTTTATCATCAAGTACCATTCTTCCCTCTAGACATGGTCATACAATTTCGTTAGATGAGCTTAGAACTTCATTTCACCGCGTAATGATAATGAATATCTTTTTTGAAAATCATCATGATAACGGTCTTTCGATTAAAAAAATTTTTACGCTATCAAAAGCAAAAAAAAGAAAAGATGTTATCCGTGTGATCCACGAGCTAGAATCATTAGAGCTGATTTCTAAAACTAAAAGAGAAAATTTATCATACTATACATTAACAGCAAATGGGTATCATTTTGTAGAACATCTTGCTAAAAGTTAAGTATTTGGCTAGTTTATCTTTATTACTCCTGTTTTACGTCCTGAGCTAGACGACATAAAGCAAACCAACGCAAATACGAACCTACTGGGTTACCCAAAAATCTTAAACTTTTAATCTTACCTATACATATTTCCGTTTCATATGAGTATAATTTCATATGCCAAGGATCACAAAAGGCTTGTACTAAAAGTTCAATCAAAGATGGATTTACAGCCAGCGAACCTCTAGGGGAACTATGTCGTAAATGTAAATTTGGCTTGAACATGGTTTCAAAATTAAATTAAACACTAAATTTATATTTATTCTTTGATAGTATTATCTTTAGAATAATGAACTGGTTTATACTTTTTAGAGGTCAGTAGATAAATACATAAGGGCTTTAGTTATAAAAAATTGTTTTTCGGTAATTTAAAATCTTACCACATGTCTGTTTGAGGGCAGTCGAGAACTTTTCGTCTTCGTAAAAAAGGTTTCGACTGAGCATGTCCTGAGCTCTAATGAAGGGCTCAACTAGACAGTAATACTATAGCGTCTTATTTCAATAGGTAGCTAATTACTAACCTCTAAAAATTAAAAAACAAATCTTATGCCACAACAGCTATATTCTTAATGAACTATTAATAATGGTCCATGTAAAGGGTAAATCTATACATCAAACCGCTTGACATTAGTTTTTATTTCAAGGCTTATCTCAAAATAATTGAATACTTACAACAAAAAATCGGTTCAACGTGAATTATTGTGATGTAGAATTCACATTATTTAGATAAAGATGTAAGGTCAAATTTAATCTACCTTACTATGCAACATATAATATTATGATGGGTAAGAGTAGAATAAAAAACAATGACAAAAAGAATATATCATATTTGTTTCTATTTTTATTGCTGCAAATATACAAGATATATTTCACCACTAGGTTGTGGGAAAACCACATTTTTTCAAAAAGTTTCCCTTTCTTTTAGTTGGCTATCGCCTTAACACAGGCCATACTCATTTATCTAAATTCGATTGTTAATGTATTTGTTTTCAGAAATCCTATTTTCGAGTCAGTCATCTCAAGCGAGGTCGAAAGGTTATTTTTAAGTTTATCAACCAAGTATCAATTGAGCCTGTCCTGAGCTCTGACGAAGGGCTCGATCAAACAGACGAAAACAAACGAATACTATACAACAACATCATAATCGAACTCAGATTAGGTTGCGGTTTTTACATCATATCTATCCAACATCATGATTTTGTCCCACACCTTTACAAAATCATGAACAAATCGGTCAAGACTTTGATCTGCAGCATAAACTTCTGATATGCTTCGCAGTTGAGCATTTGATCCAAAAATAAGATCACAACGGGACGCTTTGTATTTGGTCATTCCAGATTTGCGCTCGTTGAGATTGAATGTCATCTCGTTATTATCTATAGGTATCCATTCGTAATCCATACTAGTAATCACTCTAAAAAAGTCATTAGTAAGAACTTCGGGCTGTTCGGTAAAAACACCTAATTTTGAGCGGTCATAATTTTGATCCAAAACTCTTAGACCTCCTACTAAAACTGTCCATTCTGGCGCCGATAGTGTAAGCAATTGCGCACGATCCAGAAATATATGTTCTGGTAAAATGTGAAAACCTACCTGATCATTATGATAATTTCTAAATCCATCAGAAACAGGTTTTAACCATTCAAAACTTTCGATATCTGTCAATTCTTGAGTGCTATCCATACGTCCTGGGGTAAAAGGTACACTAACGGTAACTCCTGCATAGACTGCAGCTTTTTCAATCGCTGCACAACCTCCTAAAACAATGAGATCTGCCATGGATACTTTCTTATTCGAGGATTGCGAGGTGTTAAAATCTTCGGCAATAGCTTCCAAACAAGATATTACACCTTTAAGCTCTTCCGGGCGATTAACGATCCAATCATTCATAGGTGCCAGAGTCACTCTAGCCCCGTTAGCGCCACCTCTTTTATCTGAATCTCTATAAGTAGATGCACTAGACCAAGCGGCTGAAACTAAAGCGGATATACCATTCCCACTTTCTAAAATTTTATTTTTTAGTAATTTGATATCTTCAGAATCTATAACTTCATAGTTTCTTTGTGGAATAGGATCCTGCCAAATTAAATCTTCTTTAGGCACTTCTGGACCGAAATAACGGTCTTTTGGCCCCATATCCCTATGCGTCAATTTGAACCAGGCTTTTGCAAATGCCTCACTGAAATAGTCGAAATCTTCTAGAAATTTGTGACAGATTTTATTATAATCTGGATCTGTTTTAAGAGCCAAATCAGAAGTCATCATCATTAACTCGTTCATCTTACCTCTTTCATGAGCGTCTGGAGTTTTGGGTGCATTTTTATCTACAGGTTTGTATTGAATAGCTCCCGAAGGACTTTTGGTCTGTTCCCATTCATATTTAAAAAGATTCTCTAGGTAATGATTATCCCATTGTGTTGGGTTTGGAGTCCACGAACCTTCGATTCCGTTAGTCATAGTGTATTTACCATAACCTGAGCCTTTTGGGTTTTGCCACCCCATACCCATAGTTCTCAATGGCGCGCCTTCTGGTGCGGGCCCTATTTCTTCTGCAGAGACCATTCCGTGACTTTTTCCAAATGCATGCCCACCGGCGATTAAGGCTACAGTTTCTTCATCGTTCATCGCCATACGAGCAAAAGTTTCTCGAATATCACGTGCAGAGTCTAACGGATTCCCATTACCATTTGGCCCTTCTGGATCAACATATATTAATGCTTGATTTGTAGCTGCCAGTGGATTTTCCAGATCATAATATTCATCTTTGGGTTCTCCTTTCCAACGTATGGATCGCGTTACCATTTCTCCCGGGTGACCATTGTGATTGTGCTTTGGAGTTTCAAAGACCGTTTTACCATTCCAAAATTCGGCACCCCAATACGTACCTCTATCTGCCTCCCAAGCATCTATTCGACCAGCAGCAAAACCAAATGTTTTGAAACCCATAATTTCTAACGCACAATTACCCGTTAAAATAATTAAATCTGCCCAAGAGATGGCATGACCATACTTTTGCTTTATAGGCCAAATTAATCTTCTTGATTTATCAATATTACCATTGTCCCACCAAGAATTTAATGGCGCAAAACGTATCATAGCTTCTCCAGCACCACCGCGACCATCAGCAATTCGATAGGATCCTGCAGAGTGCCAGGCCATTCTAATCATTTGCGGTCCATAATTACCGTAATCTGCAGGCCACCATTCTTTAGAATCGGTTAACAGCTGTTTTATGTCATTTTTTAACTCTTCATAATTAATTTTCTCGAACTCTTCACGGTAATTCAAGTTAGACAATGGATTGGCTAATGGAGGATTCTGGTGAAGTAATTCGACCTTAAGACGATTAGGCCACCAGTCATCAATTTGAGGTTGCTTACCTAAGGCACCACCAATTCTGGTTCCGCGAAAGGGACAAGTTCCTAAACTTTCTGGATTTTCAATAGTTAAAAATTCTTTCATGGGTTGGATCTTTTGTTGAGTTTATAGTATGAACTGATGTAAATTCGTATTCAAAAAAATTAATTTTAAGGTTCTTAACTTGAACCCGGATTAGGTATTAGAATATCGTAATAAGGGTCAAAACTTTAAATGACTTCTTAAGTAAAGAACATACGTTTTACTAAATTTTTAAGGCTACTGAAATTATGTAAAAAACGATAAACTGTATCTTAAGGTTTAGCTAAAAAATTATTGTTATCCGAGTTTTTAATGTCGTATTAGAGCAGTAAAGCATAAGATTCGATATAAAAGTCTAAGTAAAAATATCCGGGGCAAGTGTATTTCTATTCATAAAAAAATGAATACATTCACAACATCATAACAAGAATTTACTCAAATTAAATTCTCCTGAATATGAAACGAATAGTAATAAAATTTTTAATGTGAAAGCGTAGCGATTATATATGTTCTAATTTTTATAACTATCTTAATATCAAACAATTAATAAAATTTAAAGGTATGAAAATTAAATTAATTAAATTCTTCATTATTTCTATAGTTTTTGCCGTAGGATGTAAAAAAGAAGATGATTCATCAGGTGGTAGACCACATCAATCTATAGAAGCTCCGGTAGCTAAAAAAGTCAAAAAAGAGCTTATCACACACGGTGATACCCGTATTGATAACTATTTCTGGATGCGATTATCTGATGAGCAAAAGAATGCTGAACAGCCCGATGAGCAAACTCAAGATGTGTTAGATTACCTAAACTCTGAGAATGATTATAAAACTGCTGCGATGAAACATACAGAAGAATTGCAGAAAAAGCTTTATGATGAAATCGTAGGCCGTATTAAAAAAGATGATTCATCTGTTCCTTATAATGACAATGGTTATTCTTATTACACTAGATATGAAGAAGGAATGGACTATGCGTTATACTGTCGTAAGAAGCTTGAAGATGATGCCGAAGAAGAAGTCATGCTCAATGGTCCTGATATGGCAGAAGGATTTTCGTATTTTGGTATCGGCAGTAGATCTGTAAGTCCAAATAACGAGTTACTAGCTTATGGTATTGATACGATCTCAAGACGCCGATACACAATCTATTTTAAAAACCTACAGACTGGCGAAACACTCCCTGATCAACTTGAAAATACGAATGGAAGAGTTGCCTGGGCTAACGATAATAAAACAGTTTTTTATACGTCAAAAGATTCTATAACATTGAGAGCTAATAAGATTTATAAACATGTATTGGGGACTGATCAATCTAAAGATGAATTGGTATATCATGAAGAAGATGACACTTTTAGTACTTTTGTTTATAGATCAAGGTCAGATAAATTTATTATGATTGGTAGTCAGCAAACACTATCGACCGAATATCGTTTTTTAGATGCTGATACTCCTAATGGCAAGTGGAAGGTCATTCAGCCAAGAGTACGCGATCTTGAGTATGAGGTAGCTCATTTTGGAGATCATTTCTATATTAGAACCAATAAAGATGCAACGAATTTTAAATTGGTAAAAACACCGATCAATGCAACTACGCAAGAAAACTGGACAGAAGTAATACCGCATAGAAAAAATATCTTACTAGAAAATTTCACCATCTTTAAAAATCATCTAGTGCTGGGGGAGAGAAAAGAAGGTTTACGAACAATTAGAGTAATGAATTGGAATGGTGATAATGATCATTATATACAATTCGATGATCCTGCTTACCTTGCATATACTGCTACAAACCCAAGTTTTGATACCAACGTTTTGCGATATTCTTATACTTCGCTAACAACGCCTAGAAGTACTATCGATTACAACATGGACACTAAGGAACAAACGACCTTGAAAGAACAAGAAGTGGTTGATGCTAGCTTTTCGAAAGACAACTATGTGTCAAAGCGTTTATATGCCACAGCGCAAGATGGAGTTCAAATCCCTATTTCTTTGGTTTACAAAAAAGGTGTTACGCCATCTTCTGATACTCCTTTACAATTGTATGCTTATGGATCCTACGGATATAGTACAGAACCTTATTTTAGTAGTACAAGGTTAAGTTTACTGGATAGAGGCTTTATTTATGCAATAGCACATATCAGAGGAGGGCAGGAAATGGGTAGACAATGGTATGAAGATGGAAAATTATTACAAAAGAAAAATACGTTTACCGATTTTATCGCTGTAGGGGAGCATCTCATAGCTGAAGGCTTTACAAGTAGCGATCACTTGTATGCTAGTGGGGGTAGTGCTGGCGGATTATTAATGGGTGCTGTGCTTAATATGAAACCTGACTTATGGAATGGAGTTGTAGCAGCTGTGCCTTTTGTAGACGTTGTTTCTACAATGCTCGACGAAACTATTCCTTTAACGACGTTTGAATTCGACGAATGGGGAAATCCTAAAAACAAAGAATATTATGATTATATGAAATCGTATTCTCCCTATGATAATGTCGAAGCAAAAGCGTACCCAAATATTTTGATTACAACTGGATATTGGGATAGTCAAGTTCAGTATTGGGAACCTGCGAAATGGATTGCAAAACTGAGAGAACTAAAAACCAATGATAATTTATTAATCATGGATTGTGATATGGAAACAGGACACGGAGGTGCTTCTGGTCGTTTTGCTCGCTATAAAAGAACAGCATTATCTTATGCTTTTATGATGGATCTTGAAGGAATAAAGGAATAGTCTTCAGCTTACAAGGCCATCTAAACGTACGAAATGTATAGCTTTGATGTCTAGAACCTGTCTTTTCAATACATAGACGGGCTCTAAAGGACATCTATGATTATTTTTAAGACGGTCTTTTTCTTTTGTATTAAAAGTTTTGTTGAGAAATAAATAGAAGGTTGTCATGGTCAGTAGTAGTATTTTTTTATACGCACTCTAGCTACTGTAACAATGTTCACCTTTTAAATTTTAATTTCTTTTCAATAGCTTCGATCATGATATTGGCTATATCTAGACCTGTAGCACCTTCAATACCTTCTAATCCCGGAGAAGAATTGACTTCTAAAAGCAATGGACCTTTGTTTGAGCGTATAATATCTACACCTGCAACCGGTAAATTTAAAATCTTTGCCGCTTTAAGTGCCAATTTACGTTCTTGAGAAGTAATCTTGATTTTAGAAGCCGAACCGCCTTGGTGTATATTTGCTCTAAATTCTCCTTTTGCGGCTTGTCGTTGCATAGAGGCTACTACTTTGCCATTAACTACAAAACACCGAATATCTTGTCCGTTAGCTTCTTTTATAAATTCTTGAACCAAAATATTCGTTTGTACACTTTTAAAAGCATTAATAACACTTTCAGCAGCCTTATTGGTTTCAGCTAATACCACACCTTTACCTTGGGTGCTTTCTAAAAGTTTAATAATTAAAGGAGCCCCGTTTACTAACTTTATAAGATCTTTCGTATCGAGAGGGGACTTTGCAAATCCTGTAATGGGAATATGTATATCATGCTTAGCAAAAAGCTGTGTGGCCAATAACTTATCGCGCGATTGCGTAATGGCTTCGGCAGAATTTAAGCAATACGCACCCATAGAGTCAAATTGTCGTATCAACGCACACGCATAAAAAGTTACCGATGGTTTTATTCTAGGGATGATGGCATCAAAAGCATCAATGATATTACCTCCTCTGTATCTGATTTCTGGCTCTACAGCATCTAGCTTCATGTAAGATTGTTCTACGTTTAGAAAAACCATCTCATGTCCTCTAGCCATACCGGCCTCTACAATACGTTTGTTACTGTACAAACCAGGATTGCTTGCCAGCAGCGCAATTTTTAAACCTGATTTTTCTTTAATGAAGGGAGCATATTTTTCTGCAATCTGTTCTGCCGTATAATCGGTTTCAAGATAGCTGGCTGAAGGGTTAACCATGTATCGATCTATCAAAGCTTCTCTACCCAATAGCATTCTAAACTCCATAGCGTCTCTATTGGCTAGTGTTAGTTCAATTTCGAAAGTTACATCACCAATTGTGACTGGCGTTTTGATAACAATTCGTTGTTCTGATATGCCCGAAGAACTTTTTACCATTCTTTTATCATGAATTTTTGATTCACAAGTAATGACGATACTTCGATTATCCTGTATGGGATTTACTTCAAATCGAACCCATTCTATAGTTTCTTTTGAGATTATCTTAATATTATTGGCCTGTATTGAAGAAGTTTTGGCTCCAGAGTCTATTCTGGCTTTTATAGCAGGAATGCCAAATTCATCAAATGTACACCACTCTTCGCTTCCGATTATTTTTAACTGGTCTTTTTTCAATGTTTTATTATTTTGCTAATGTTTTTAATGTATAGTTGCGAGTGTCTTCACTTCTTATATTTTTGAATATACAATGTACGTTTTGAAAAATAAACAGCTATACTTTATTTAATTTTTTTTACCTTACTAAGTAAACTACCTCGGGGTATTATATCCTTTGGTGGTGCCCATAAATCTTTCTGAGAATATATGGTAAACTCATCAGGTAATTTTTCGTATATTCAATGTTCAATACGAGTAGTCATATGAAGCATATTTTAATACCTATTGATTTTTCAGAAAATGCATTAAAAGCTATTGATTATGCCAAAATACTATTCGAAAATGAATCGTGTACCTTCTTTTTATTGAATGTATATATTACTAATCCTTCTTTTTTAATGGGAGACGAATATAATGACGAATGGATTGAAGAAATGTCTAAAGACACATTTTCCAAATTACATGATCTTATTCATCAAATCAAAACATCAAATCAAAACGAGTTGCACGTATATCAGTCTGTTTCAGAATCAGACACTTTAGAGGATGCTGTTGTATCGGTAGTTACTTCAAAACATATTGATATCATTGTTATGGGTACTAAAGGGGCAAAAAGTGCGAAAGAAATATTCTTAGGCAGCAATACGGTAAAAGTAATTAATCATGTAAATAACTGTCCGATACTTGTTATACCCAAAAATTATGTAATTAAATCTCCCGAGACTATTGTTTTTTCAACAAATTTTAAGCGAAATTTCTATGAAAAAGAAATGAGTTTTTTAATTGAGATAGCCTCCTCTCATCAATGTAAAATTAATATTGCCAGAGTAATGCTAGAAGAATATTTGTCTGAAAATCAAAAAACAAACAAAGAAAAGCTAAAATCTTTGTTGTCTGGATTAGATCATGTGTTTTTCAAGATTGATATCGAAGATGATGAGACCGATGCATTACGTGATTTCATTGTAACCTCAAACGCTGATATGATTTGCCTAATTAACCATCGATATAATTTCTTTCAGCAGCTTATGCAAGAAAACGTGGTCAAAAAAATCAGTTTCGACAGTCCATCACCAGTACTAATACTTCCTGAAATAGAAACTTAAGTTTTTAAAGTAACTATCTATAAAACAAGAAATTTATAATTGATTTTCCTGTAAAATTGGTTTGAATGCAATAAATAGCTTTCTCATTATAAAACAGATCCCATGATATCAAAATAAATTGCGATCATGGGAAAAATCATTATAAACTTTAATCTTTAAGGTATAATTTTTAAGACATTCAATATCAAAATGTATGATGTAAACTAAATTGCAATTGTCCTTTTTGCCAATTGACTGTAGTTTGTTCCATCCAGCCTAATTGCAATCTTAACGTATTACTTAAGGCATAACCTAGACCAAGGTACGTTCTATTTCTATCGAAAAACTCAACCTCTCGATCATTTCCTATATCACGTTCACCATTAATAAAAATTTCATTATAAAAAGCTATGTAATACGCATTTTGCACTAGTGTTTCCTTATTGATTGGAACATTGACAAATATATTGTATCGGTAACGGGTTCTAAAGTCCTGATCTTCTACCCAACGCTGCTCATATCGAAAACGATGCGTAAGAAGCAAACGCTTTAAAATCGTATTAGAAAAAAGAGCTTCTTGATATATACGATTTTCAGAAATAGGTGCGTCAATCTCTGTACCATAAGTTCCTGTTGTAATATTTGCAAAACCCATAGTAAATTTAACACCAGAATTTGTAGGTGAGTAGGTAATACCAGATCGTAATAAGAGTTGCTCTCGATCACCTAGACCCCGCCAATCTCGATATTGAAAATCTCCTTGTACTCCCCAATTTGATTCTTTAAAATTAATGTTGTAAAAATACATATACCAGGCACCCAATTGATTTTCATCTGGGGATTGTGCACTACTCTGCATACAACAAAACAAAGTGAGTATCACGAGTATACTTTTTATTTTCATACGTTTAAATCTTTTTAATTGTTTGGAAACGAAATAATTAAAAAATTGAGAGCGTATGTAACCGCTACGCTCTCACATTAAAAATTTTAAACATTCCCTTTGGTGAAGTAATTTTTAAAATTTTATGACTATTCGTTTTATAAATAATTATGTTGATTTAGCTATAGTTTTGAACAAGTCGTAATTAGCCCTTAATATTTTGTTTAAATTTAGGTAGACTTGTTATAGTTTCTTCTATAAATTCTACTTTTCCAGAGCTCAAATTATAGATGGCTCCTACAATTAAAACTTCGCCTTTGTCAAACTTACGACTTAATATTGGTTCTAGGTTTCTAAGTAAATTAACTTGTTCTACAACATTTGATCTAACCGCTAAATCTAATTCTTGGGTATCGTCTAAATTCGCCTCCTTGGCTTTTATAGCAGATGGTTTTATAGCGTTAATCAAACTAACTACATGTCCGGGAGGATTTTCTGGTAATTTCATGGCAGCGTCTACAGCCCCACAACTTTCGTGACCTAATACTACGATAAGTTTGGTGTTTAAAGCTACGGTTGCATATTCTATAGTTCCGTAGGAAGCTTCTGCCATAACTTGTCCGGCTGTTCTGGTTATAAATAAATCACCTACTCCCTGATCAAAAATAATCTCGTTAGGAACACGGCTATCTGCGCAACCAATAATCGTTGCAAATGGTTTTTGTCCTAATTGATTATTCTTGAGATCTGCATCTGTTTGTCTCGGACTAATACTTTTGTTTTCTGCAAAACGCTTATTACCGTATATTAGTTTTCGTAAACCATAATACGGATCAACATAAGCACTATCTCGATCTGCGAAATAAACATCATCTTTAGCTTTTAACAGAGTTTTTACCTTAGACTGACCAACCATAGAAAAGGACAGAAGAAAGGTGAATAGGTACATTACTTTTTTCATACGTTTAATTTTATTAATTATTTGATAATTGGTTAATTATAAAACAGAGAACATCTGTAACCGCTATGCTCTCACAATAAAAGTTCTAAATATTCTCCTTCTTGATAAAGAAGCTATTAAACTTTATTAATGTTCGTCTCATCTGTTTAACGGTATTTATAATTATTTGAACAAAATTAAAATTGTATTTGGGATTTCAACCATAATTGTATAAAATTTAACAGTATTACTTTTAATATTAATAGTATTTATATTGATGCTTTTTATGTTCTTCTTCAAAGTGGTTGAGCTACTGTTTAAATGCCTTTGCTATTGAACTCATTTAGACTTTTTTGATTCAAGCAGGACCGACCAATAGGAAGGTGCCAGACGGTGCGATTGCGAAAGGTTTTTTGATCAATTGAAGTGTTTTTCGCACTTCATAGCAGCGCTACAGAGTAATAAAAAGACAAAAATTGAGTGAAAAAGAGCATTTTTATAGCGAATTGAAAAAAGTCTAAATGAGTTCATTGTATAGCTATTTTTAATGTAGTACATTGTAGTTACAAAATATACAACTAATGAGCGATAACATACTATCTCCTGCTGAAAAGCAATCTGGCTTAGCACCTGGAACAATAGTATATACAGGAGACAAAACTTCTGGAGAATTATATATTGAAGTTTTTAATTATGATAAAGAAAGCTATCTTGAAAAGGAAGTAGATCATATCGGTAATGTATTTACCTACATTGATTCTGAAAAAATTACATGGATTAATATAAATGGTCTTAATCATATTGAAGCCATCAAAGAAATTGGATCGTATTGTAATTTACACCCTCTTATTTTAGAAGATATTGCGAATACACAGCAACGACCCAAAATAGATGAATATGATACCTATTTATTTGTGGTTTTGAAGATGCTATACTTTGATAAAGATGAAAATTTGGTCATCGAGCATATTAGTTTTGTACTAGGAGAGGGGTATGTGATCACTTTTCAAGAATCTGACGGCGATGTATTTGATACGATTCGTAACCGTATTAAACATAACAAAGGGAGAGTACGCACTATGAAAGCCGATTATTTGTTGTATGCTTTGATGGATGCAGTAGTTGATAACTATTTCAACTTAATTGAAGTTATGGGAGATAAAATTGAAGAATTAGAAGATGATTTATTTCAAGAAACGCCCAATGATGATATTGCCCATGATATTCAAAGCTTAAAAAAAGAAGTTTTAAAAATTAGAAAGGCAATTTTTCCATTGCGAGAGGTAGTAAATCGATTAGACAAAAATGAATATCAATTAATTGGAGAAAAAACACAGTTTTACTTAAGGGATTTATACGATCATATTATCCAGGTATCTGAAAATGTAGAAATCTATCGAGACATGATTTGGGGATTGATGGACATGTACATGACCACCATTAGCAACAAAATGAACGAGGTGATGAAAGTACTAACCATTATGGCTTCTATTTTTATTCCACTTACATTTCTCGCAGGAGTATATGGTATGAATTTTGAAAACATACCAGAGCTACGCTATAGATACGGGTATCATATCCTTTGGGGAGTTATGATTCTGGTGTTTTTCAGCTTATTGTATTACTTTAAAAGAAAGAAATGGTTGTAATAGCACAGCAGAATTAAAATGATTTTATTTAAATTATGAGACCAGTAAATCCTTACAACAATCTTCTTGGAAATCAATAAGTTCATATTTCGTTACCAAACAACAATAAAATTCCAAGGTTAATTTAGAGTCATTTAAAAAATGCCGCAATACTTCATCTTTGCAAATATTATCAGGATCAGGAAAAACACAAAATCCTGTCTGTGGGACTTCTCCATACTTTTCAAAATAATCCAGTAAACTTTGATACCTTCTCCTTCCCAATTCTTCGTGGCATGAAAATGCTACACCATTTATCTGATCTTCTAAATCTAATCTTCCTGCCTCTCGAATTCGTTCGTTTTGTGTCGGACAATTAGTAGAGAAACCAATATTTTTAAGAATTTTTGTACTCAAAACATTTTGAATCTCGGTTGGGTTTGTAAGATCCTCGATTATAGGCTTCAAATACAAATCTAAAGAATCCTGAGGTCTGTTTTTTAAATCATATTTTTGATAAAAAGATGCGCCTTGAGCGATAATTCGATTGGCATACGTTTCAAAATCCTGAAGGTTTGCATAACCAAAAGCCGAAAGTAATGTTTGCTGATCAGTATCTTGAAGAGTTCCTGTGCGTGCTATAGCATTAAATATAGAATCGGCTTCTTCTAAGTCTGGAATTACGACAGGTGGTGAATTCAACTCGATTACAAAATTTTTAAATTGTTCATCAGAGCCTAATTCACTTAAAGCAGTTATAGTGGTGTCATTTCCATTTCCAGTATCGTCGTCATCAGAACATGAAATATTCATCAGTAGTATACAAACGAAAAAAGAAGAAAAACCTAACTTTTTATATAAATAAAATTTCATTTTGATGGTTTAAATAGTATAGAAACAAATATATAAAATGAAAATGTTTTCTTAAAGGTTATGGCTACAGCATTTGGAATAATTTTGTTAACTAACCACCATAGCTGAAGATTGCTAATTATCTCTATATACATATTTTTTACCTTGAGTGGAGTAGATGGGGCTGATGAATACATCATGACTAAGCTCGAGACGACAAGCTAGTATTGATTTTTGGTATTTTGACATTTAGGTAATTTTACGGATATTTAAAATCATTTTAGCTTAATCTATTTATTCCTATGAATCTCTTTTTACACACAAGCGTGTTATTTTTATCACTTTTTGTTTCTACTACAACAGTTTTATCCCAAGATTTTGAAGCTTTAGAATATCGTACAGTGGGCCCAGCTCGTGGTGGTCGTGTTACGGCCGTAACGGGTATCGCTTCGCAACCAGGTACTTTTTATTTAGGAGCTTCGGGTGGGGGTGTTTGGAAGTCTGAAGACTATGGAACGACCTGGAACAACGTTTCTGACGGGTTTTTCGACACACCATCGATAGGGGCGATACGGGTAGCTAAAAACGATCCGAATATTGTATATGTTGGTACCGGTTCTGATGGATTACGAAGTAATGTCATTAGTGGAAAAGGAATATATAAGTCTATCGACGCAGGTACCACATGGGAACATATCGGTCTCAAAAACGTAGGACAAATTGGTGCTGTAGAAATCGATCCTACTAATAGTAATATTGTATGGGTTGCAGCTATCGGAAATGCTTTTAGAAGTAATAAGGAACGTGGAATTTTCAAAACTACCGACGGAGGAAAAAACTGGGAAAACGTATTATTCATATCAGATACCGTAGGTTTTTCAGATATTGAATTGTTACCAGGAAATCCTAATGTAGTTTATGCAGCAGCCTGGAAAGCTGAACGTAAACCCTGGACAATCATATCGGGAGGTACAACCGAAGAAGGAGGCATCTACAAATCTGTAAACGGAGGTAAAGATTGGATCAAACTCAAAAACGGACTCCCACAAGGGACTATCGGAAAGATAGATTTGGCCGTTTCGCCTGTTAATTCGAGTATTCTTTATGCAATTATCGAAGCACCACAAGGTGAACAAGGGCTCTATAAATCGGTCGATCAAGGTGCATCGTTCGAACATGTTTCAGATGACAAACGTTTGGTAAACAGACCCTTTTATTATACTAATGTAGCGCTAGACCCTACAAATCCAGATATTGTGTATTCTAATGCCAATCGGCTCATTATATCAAAAGATGGGGGAAAAACCTGGGAAGAAATGAAAGTTCCTCACGGAGATAATCATGACATTTGGTTAAATCCTAATAATCCACAACTGTTAATTCAGGCCAACGATGGCGGTGCCAATGTGAGTTTTAATGGTGGTAAAACCTGGTCAACCCAATTTAACCAGCCTACTGCCGAACTCTACCAAGTAGAAGTTGATGATCAATATCCATATTGGTTGTATGCAGGACAACAGGATAATTATACCACTATTGCAATACCTAGTTTTCCACCTAATGCGGTACAAAATGTGGGTACTGCCTGGGTCATTAACACCGGGGGTTGCGAAACGGGTCCTGCTGTGCCCAAACCGGGTAATTCTAACATTGTGTATGTTAATTGTAAAGGGCGCTTTGGGGTCTTCAATAAATTAACCGGGGTAGAAAAAAGTTATTACGTAGGTGCCACCAATATATACGGACATAATCCAAAGGATTTGAAGTATCGTTTTCAGCGGGTTGCACCCGTACATGTTTCTCCGCATAACGCCGATATAGTTTATCATGGATCACAATTTTTACACAAAACAGATTCTGATGGGCACTTCTGGGAAACCATTTCACCAGATTTAACCGCTTTTGAAGAAGATAAGCAAGTCATTTCTGGAGGCCCGATTACGCGTGATATTACAGGAGAAGAGTATTATAGCACCTTATATTCCATAAGAGAGTCTACTTTACAAGCAGGTCTGATTTGGACAGGATCTAATGATGGTGTGGTTTCGGTAACGAGAGATGGGGGCAAAACATGGCAAAATGTGACTCCGAAGAAATTGCCTAAGGGAGGCAGGGTAGAATCCATAGCACCCTCACTACACGATGTAGCCACTGCTTATATTGCAGTAGACAGGCACCTGTTAGGAGATTCGCGACCATATTTGTATAAAACTGCTAATTATGGCGCCAGTTGGACCTTATTAAGTACCGCATCCAACGGAATTCCAGAAGATTATACAGCTCGTGTTTTACGCGAAGATCCTGTAAAACCGGGATTGTTATACGCTGGCACAGAATATGGTATGTATATTTCGTTTAATGATGGTGGTAATTGGCAGTCGTTTCAACAAAATCTCCCGGTCACTCCGATAACAGATATTAAAATTTTTAGAGGAGATTTAGTGCTAAGTACCATGGGGCGTGGATTTTGGATTTTGGATAATATAACTAGTTTGCGAGATAAAGCAATGCCAAACCTGAGTACGGCACCACATCTTTTTAAACCAGATACTACGATTCGCTATCGCTATCCCAAGGTGCGTACCCATAACAGCTTTCCTAAGTATCCAAGAACGGCAGTGCATATGGATTACTATTTGCCAAAAGCCACCAAGGGTATTAAACTCGAGATTTTTAATGCTCAAAGAGAGCCGATCGTTACGATACTAAGTGATAGTACTGTACTAAAATCCTCGGTAAGTGAAGTAGAAGATATGAATTTGAGTACTACCTTTCGCTATGTAAACGAACAATTGAAATCAAAGAAAGGGCTAAACCGTTTTAGTTGGGACTTACGCGAAAAAGGGCCATGGCACAGCGAGAAGAAAAAGCGTTATAAAAACGGACCTATAGTGCCTCCGGGAACATATACGGTTTCACTTACGGTTGGTGATCAAAATATGGAACAGGATTTTGTAGTTTTGATAGATCCTCGGGTAAAATTAGAGGGCATGACTGAAGCGTTACTTCAGAAACAACACAACATGCAACAGAAAGTCATAACCTTATTAACAGAAGCTCGATTGTTGCAGAAACATTTAGAAAAAGAAATTAAAGCGCTAGAGTCCAAAAAAAGTGAGACTGACAAAAACAAACTAAAAACTCTAAAAGCAGCAATACAACAACTTAAGAATGATAAAGGTGCTTATCCGCAACAAATGTTGGTGGCACAAATATCATATATCTACAATATGGTGAACGGTGCTGATCAACGAATTGGCAAAGATGTTATCGCACGTTATGAGGAATTGAACGCTAATTTTACAGAAATTAAGAGTAGGGTTGGGATGTAGTTTGCGTTAAGATATTGGCTAGTTTTTTGATGTGATGTGGTAGCATTGTGTATTGGTATGGATCAAGCAATAAAATATAAATATGAACCTGAAGAAATGTTTAATAAATTAGTTAATAGATCTGAAATCGTAAGGGATGCTTCCCCAATTGCTGGCTGTTTTTGAGTTTTTATTCAATAATACACTGAAACTAATAGAAATTGAAGATAATATTACGTTATTGACTAAAAGTTTAAATAAATGATCAATCAAATATGGAAAAGCTGGCTTTTCCGTATTTGAAAACATAAAGAATAATGAAATTTGTATAAATTAGACCGTAGCTAGTTTAGGGGGTACTTACATAGGCAGCAGCAATTTTACATAACGGCAAATTATAGTTACAAATGTGAGCAGAATGTTTCAACAATAGTTTTTTTGGAATTATGATGACCCCAGTAGCTGCAATTACTATGAAATAGAATTATCCTGGGATATTTTACATAGTATTACATTATAGCTACGAATGAACTTAACGTGTCGCAAATTGGCTTTTACATAATTGCTGACGATATAAAACACCTAACGGTGTTATCATATCTGCAATTATGTAAAATACTACGTATGCGCCAATTTGCTATAATACACATTTGTACTATAATGTACTGCGTTATGTAACTTGAGCTTTGGATAAAAGCGAAAAGTTCTTACTACAGTTTCTTCAAAAAATTTATTCTAAAAGTTTCTTCTACAATGCTAATGGAACACTTTTTATGCGACGACGTAGGAGGGAAGCGTAATATGTGTGGAATGGCAATAATTTCAATTTACACACTTTAAAGTTATAAACAATTATGTTAATAACTATTTTTCACACTTTAAAGTTGAATATAGATATTTTCACTATATTTGTAATGTGAATTTATATCATGGCATCAAAAGAACAAGTAAAAAACTTCTTAAAGGAGTTCAAAGTAAACATGAATATCTGGGATATTCTTTTCCTCGACGATAGAGGAAAAAACTCCCAGACTCTTGCTGACTTGGAATTAATGCCTAATGAAAGAAAAAAAATTCTCGAAAATTTAGTAATTGATGATTACTGCGAAGGCCCTCTTGAAGAAACTCAATATGGAGGTTCAGAAATGTGGGTGTTCGGCAGGACGTTGAGAGGAAAGGAAGTTTATATTAAAATTACACTTGGACTTGAAAATACAAGTGTGATTTGTATTTCTTTTCATATTGCAGAGTATCCAATGGAATATCAATTTAAGTAATTATGAAGAGCCCATTTACAGGTAAAGAAATGTCTATTAAGATTAAAAAAGAGGATTTAACTTTTAGAAAGGAAACTTTTAATGTTACCTATCCTAGTTTTTATTGTACTGATAGTAAACAATATTTTACCACGACAGAATTTGATACTATTAAGATGAGACAAGCTTATAATCAGTATCGTGATAAGTATAATTTGCCTTTTCCTGAAGAAATTAGGGAAATACGAGCAAAATATGGCGTTTCTGCAACTAAAATGTCTGAAATTTTAGGTTTTGGTATTAATAGTTATAGAAATTATGAAAATGGTGAAGTGCCAAATCAATCAAATGCAAATTTGATTCAGTTAGCTAAAAACCCTATTCAATTTAAGTCTTTGGTCAATTTAAGTAATGTTTTCAAAATTGATAATGAGGATAAAAATGATTTTACAGTCGAAGGATACAAACTTCTTGATAAAATTGAAAAGTTAATAGAGGAAAAAAAGAAAATCAGATTTTCAATACGATTTGAAAATTATTTATTAGGAGATAAGTTACCTGATAATTATACAGGATATATAAGACCTAATATTGAAAAGTTAACTGAAATGGTGGTCTTCTTTGCAAAAAATATGCAGCCATATGTTACTCAATTAAATAAGCTCTTATTTTATTGTGACTTCCTTCATTATAAGTATGAAGCAGTTTCTATAAGTGGTACTCGATATAGAGCAATTAATATGGGTCCTGTTCCGAATAACTATGATAGTATTTTTGACTATATGGAAAGTACTAATGCAATCGATATAATTAAAAAGGAAAATGATTGGGGTTACAGTAAAGAATTTGTTAGTAATAAAGATTTTGCTTCTGAAAAATTTACAGAAAAAGAACTTGAAATTTTAGATAGAGTTTATCAAGAATTCAAGTGTAAAAACACAACTGAAATTATTGAGAGAAGTCATCTTGAAGATGCTTGGAAAGATAATTTTAAAAATGGCAAAAGTTTAATTGATTATAAATATGCGTTTAACTTAAATATATAAGCCGATAAAAAAACAAAATCCAATCTATTGCTGGTAACAATAAATTGGATATAAATGGGATTTAAAGTTTTCGAGGACTTCAATAATTTAAGACTTATCATCTTAACATTTCCCGTGTTTTGTTATACAAAGGTACAAATTAATATTAATTAAACAATACCTAGTATAACACCTACCTGAATAGTATGCTCAAGCTATTTTTAAGAAATGAGTTAATCCATTAATTGTTTCCAAAATTATATGCAGCCTTGAATTTTTGTTTCTTTTGTTTCAAGACAAAAGATAATGAAACACGAAAAAAAGATTAATTGAAGTTCTACATATAACAAGTGCATAGAATTTTATTTTTCTTAAAATTTATGCTCTTGTGGCAAGCTTATGAGAATCGTCTAAAATTTTTTATAACGTAATTTTATCGAATACGCGATTTTTAATAATAGCAAAAAGGTTAGCTTTTATTTTGGCGTTGGCAAGCGTTGGATAATTGTGTGTAAAATAAATTGCCAAAGCAATTTGATTTTATAAAACAATCGAGCGCTTGGTAGCGGCTATTTTACATAACGGCAAATTATAGCTACAAATGAGAGCAGAATGTTTAAACAATAGTTTTTTAGAAATTATGATGACCCCAGTAGCTAATATGACTATGAAATAGAATTACTGTGGGATATTTTACATAATACTACATTATAGTTACAATAGAACTATAAATGCCGCAAATTGACTTTTACATAATTACTATCGATATAAAACACTGACGTGTTGTTATATCTGCAATTATGTAAAATGCAAGCATCCGTCAAATTGCTTAAATAAATACATTTGTACTATAATTTATATTATGTAAAATAGAATAATTCGGAACCACTATTCTTTTGAATTTAGCCTTGACAAAGTACCTCGGTAACTTATTGAAGTTCTGTGCATACTATTGATAAAAATGGTACTCGTAAGATTAGGGAAAAGTGTTACTAATACATCGTAGGTATCACGTTCGCTCTTAGCTGTAAATTTTATTTCATAAATGTCTTTCTTCTTTGTATTTGAAATTTCAATTGTATCTGGCGAACCTTTATATTCAATTGCAATATCTGTAGCATTATAACTTCCTGCGATGCGTTGTTCTCCAAAAAAAGGTAAATACATGATAATACTGTCACCTTTCATCTTAAAGTAATTCGTATTTCCTATTAAATTCACCGAGCTCGTATTACTTCCTGGTGGCAATAATCCGATATTTGCGATGCCTATTACGCTACCCGTAACCAAAGGATATGCCCAATTTGAGATAATTTCAAATTCTTTTTCAGCAATCAGTTGATGCAAAGTGTTCCTTTGTGTTTCAGTCGCTACCCTATTTTTGTTGCTGCCACAACTCATTATACTATTCACTATAAATAATAAAAGCACTGTGTTTTTCATAGCTTTTCGTTAAGATTCCCTTAAATTACGCAAATTCCACGTATTTTTTACTATTTATTATTCTTCAGTCATTGAACAGATATCAACTTTTTGAATATCCAAAATTAGTAATAATTCTTTCCTAATGTCATGCTGAACTCGTTTCAGCATCCCATAAAATTAACGTATGAATTATGAGTCTAAACGGATTCTAAACCTATTTTACGAAGACGAAAAGTTCTTGACTGCGCTCAAACGGATATATAAACATATAGCAAGGTTTCAAATTACTGAAAAACAAATGACATCTAAAGATGATATCAGCTCATTTAACTGATGTAATCTTTTTTCAATTTTTAGCCAAACACAAGCATTCCCCTTTTCAAATACCGTACTTTTACCTGATGCAAGAAAACAAATTCGCTCAGTTTGAATTTATTGGTCTAATGGCATCTTTAATGTCTATTGTAGCGCTCGCTATCGACGCACTTTTACCTGCTTTAGATACTATTGGTATAAGTATAGGTACTACACAAGTCGCAGATAATCAATTGCTTATTACCATGATATTTTTAGGATTGGGTATTGGTCCGTTACTTTTTGGGCCTTTATCAGATCACATAGGTAGAAAACCAGTAGTGTATATAGGTTTCCTTATTTTTATTTTGGCGAGTCTTATCTGTGTTTTTGCCGAAAGCGTAGTTATGATGGTGGCAGGACGAATTTTACAGGGTATCGGTCTTTCGGCGCCACGAACTATGGCTATTGCCATGATACGAGATAAGTACAGCGGGGATTACATGGCGCGTATCATGTCTTTTGTAACCGTTGTATTTATTTTAGTACCTATTATTGCTCCCGCTTTAGGCAAGGCTGTATTAGATCATTTTCACTGGAAAGCTATATTTTATGTTCAGCTAATGATTAGTATAATTGTTTCCTTTTGGTTTTGGAAACGGCAACCTGAAACACTATCCAAATCAAAGCGAATCGCCTTAAATACTACTATATTTAGCAATGGTCTTAAAGAAATGAGTCGGCACAAAACCACAGTGGGTTATACTTTAATTTCCGGATTTATTGTTGGGTCATTTATGGTGTATTTAAGCACGTCTCAACAAATTTTCGAACAACAATATCAGTTAAAAGAAGAATTTCCGTACATATTCGGGTTATTGGCTTTTGCTATCGGAAGTGCAATTTTTCTTAACGGAACCCTAGTACTTAAATTAGGAATGGAAAAATTGATCACCACTTCCCTATTTGCTTATTTTACCATTTCGCTGCTATACATTATTTTGTTTCACAATGGCCAAAATCCTAACATCGTTATTTTATTGCTCTTTTTTGCAATGCAATTTTTTGCTATTGGATTTATGTTCGGAAATTTACGCGCGATGGCAATGGAGCCTATTGGTCATATCGCGGGTATAGGAGCAGCAATTACAGGATTTATCTCAACGCTTATGGCCGTACCCATTAGTACTTTTATCGGAAGATTTGTGGTTGACACGACGCTACCTTTGTTTGTTGGTTTTTTAATTTGTGCTACGCTTTCTTTACTTATTTTAGGATATCTAAGGTTACCCATTAAAAAATAATGACTTTATAACTAATATACCTGCTCTAAAATAATCTTTAAGACATTGAAACTTTGATTAGGGAACGTATATGTATCTCTACAATAAAAAAATCTCAATTATTTATTAGTTATTTCTTCGGTATCAGAGTTTTCTGAAGCGAGTAATTCACCATCACCAGCGATAGCAAACCGATCTCTTTTCGAACCATATCCAAAATTTGAAGAACGTCTGTATTTTGTTTGAAAATCTGCGAATCTTTTTTTCTTAGTGTCTTTTTCTTGATTACTCATAACTTAGTTTTTTTAAATGGATTACCTGGTTAACCTTCCTTTTCTATCGAATTTATTACTTTTTTCAATTATAATCTACTTGTTTTTATGACTTTATATTTATTTTATGATCTCTGTAATCCAAAATCCTACAAAACTATGGTTAAACATATTAGCAAAAATTTTTAGAATTGAATATATGAACTCAATAGGATAAAATATGTAGGGAATTACCACGGAATCAAATTGAATTACCTGTTTGTTTAACTTAATTTAATTCAGCTTTTCACTCCATGATGAAACTCAATAAAAAATGATAAAATTCTTTAGTTTACCTATGCAGTTTTCATTTCAATTTTCAGAATACTATCCATGTAATATTTAAATATACTAATCGACATTCGTTTTAAAATATTATTTTGCAGTATGAAATGGTATCTATGTATTATTTTTATTGGTTTCTTCTATGGTTTTGGTCAACGTACATTTCCAGATGATGGTTATGTTTCTCGTGCCGGAAATTATGCCCTCATTAACGATTTTAAAAATTTAGATTTTGATAATGATTCATCCCGGGTAACTTTCAATTTTATAGAAGATAACACAACCGGAACCATTGGCGGACTAGATTTTAACATACAATTTAATCCCGAGGATCCAGATAACGCTTCTTTTGTAGGTAGTGCTCAAATTAAAACGTTAGATACTAATAATTTTTTGAGAGATGGTCATTTAATGTGGAAAAAATTCTTCTACAAGACTAAATATCCCAAAATCTTCTTCAATAGTACTCATGTGATAGCTTTTGGAAATCATGTGTTTAAAGTAATTGGTGATCTAACCATTAAAGGAATAAAAAATGAAATCATTATTACGTTTACGTTGAACGACAATGAGTTAACAGGAACTACTTCAATAAATACTAGTAATTTTGACATCCATATTCATGATGAACGTAAAAAAAATAAACTCGATATTCAATTTCATTTTCCTATTCTAAAGTAAATTACCTCGGGACATGCCCAACGTCATTAAGTTAAGAACTAATTCATTGCTATACAATGTAATGCACATGTTATAAAATGATTTGTTCTTACTTATATTATGTGAAGCCGAAAGGTCATTTTTAGGTTTATTGATCAGGTCCTAACTGTGCCCGATCAGACAGGCAAAAGTGAATGAATACTATTCAAAGTGAGTTCGATGTAAGAAAATTGCTTCAGTCTGAGACATCCAATAAAAATTTTATCCGATGGTTGAACTGACATTCGTTGTATCGACGGCTTCTACTTCCTCCTTTTGAAGGAGGATTGAGGAGGATGTTTTTAAAGAAACCCCCATCTTTATCCACCACCTGCAACTCGCCTACAACTAACGTTGTATCGTCCTCAGCTATAAGCCCCATGGGTATTGTACCCTTTAGCGGTGCCGATAAAACCAAATTCTCTAGAATGCTTACGTATAACGATTTTAAATTATCAGTACGAAAGCAAAATATTTTCCATGATGTGTTAAGGAGCATGAGATTTGCAAATTATGCGTGTCTGTATATAAGTGTGGAATACCGTTTTCGTCTTTTTTAAGTGAAATAACGCTAGTATTTCCTGTCTTTTGAAATATTATTTGCTCAAGCTGTTTCTTAAGGTCGACAGTTCCCGAAAACATTTCAGAATAGTAATGCGTAGCATTATACTGAGTTGCAATACTGTATACGTAGCGATTTGTATATGTAGTATGCACATCATAAGTCGATTTGTCTATACATACTTTATGAGCTGAAGTGCATTCAATTTTTGTAGGATTAAAAACTGGTTTTTTCGAAAAAGATCGTTGATGCGCCTTGTAGGCAGCCTCTTTCATGCTCCAGAATGTCCAAACCTGAAGATTTTGATCCTTAGCAGTATGGATCTTTTCTTGTTCAGCCGCTGTAAAAATCTTTTGTAACCAACCTTTTCTTTGCCAATTACTTTCTAAGTTAGCAAGCTGAAGATCAACAACATCATTGCCGATCATTTTGCTGCAAGTTTTCCTTCAATAACCTCAATTGACGCTTTTACAGTCAACATTTTCTCCATAGACTCATTATCGATCTCTATATCAAATTCGTCTTCTACATCTAAGACCACATCGACCAAATTCGCTGAATTGATTTCAAGATCCTGTATAAAATCAGTCTCTTCGCTCAAGTTATTAAGACCTTCTTCATTTTGAACATAAGGTGTAATGATTGTTTTTAATTTTAAGAGTAATTTTTCATTATTCATCGTAAATAGGCATTGCTTTAATATTTTTTAAAGATAACACATGCATTGACATCTCCAAATCCAAAACTTGCTTTTGCGATAATATTAGGAGAAGTATAAAGTGTTTTCAAAGGTACCTGACGGTTATCTATTAAAGCTTCAATTTTGGGATGCAGATCTTCACAATTCATATTGCCAAAAATAAATCCATCTCGAAGTTGTAATACAGTGGCAACACTTTCAATACTTCCAGAGGCTGCAAGACAATGTCCTACATGACTTTTTAATGAATTAATGTATGGAAAATCTGATTTTTTACGACCAAGAGCTTCACACCAATTATTGATCTCTACAGGATCTTTGGATGTAGCCGTAAGATGCCCGTTAATCGCATCAATATCATCTGCATGAATTTCTGCATGTTGTACAGCCTTTTTTATACATCGTTGTACGGCTTCGTTATTGGGTGCTGTCATGCTTCCTCCATTCTGTTGAGCGCCACAGTTAACATGTCCTCCTAAAATTTCGGCATAAATAGTGGCTTTGCGAGCCATAGCACTATCCAGACTTTCAATAACCAGAGCTCCTGCTCCACTTCCTGGTACAAAACCGCCGGCGCTGGCACTCATTGGTCGTGAAGCTTTGGTGGGATCATCATTATACTTGTACGGTAAAATTCGCATAGCGTCGAATCCCCCCCAAACATAGGGTCCGCTATCACTTGTACTACCTGCCAGAACTATTTCAGCTTGACTGTTTACAATTCGATCATATGCCATAAGAATAGCTTCGGTACCCGTGCTACACGCTGAAGAATTGGTGGTTACTACATTGCCACAGCCCAACATTCCGCTTAAAAAAGCACTAATACCACTAGCCATCGTTTGAAGTACCGTATTACTTCCTAATCGTCGTACATTACCTTGATCAACCTTGTAAATTGCTTCGCGAAACTTATCTACACCAAGAATTCCGGTACCAAAAATCACACCTGCATCCCACAAAGGTGTTTCAGATGGTATACGCGGTAGTCCAGCATCTAACCAGGCATCAATACCTGCCATAACTCCATATTCAAGACCTGATGCTTTTAAACCTCTTAATTGAATAGAGTTAAAGTAATTGTTTAAATAATCATCATCATATAACGGTAAACCTGCAATTTGACAAGAAAATTTTAGATCTTTAAGTTCTTCTATAAACCGAATACCACTATCTAAATTTTGTATAGCTTCTTTGAATTTTGAAACGCTAGTTCCATTTGGTGCCACTACTCCCAAACCTGTAACCACTACTCGCCTACGACTCATAAATTGCCTTATTAAATTGAGAGGATTAAGTACTTGAATAATTGAACAGTCATAATTTCTTCTGATTAGAAAATGCAATACCAGCTACTACTCCTTTGGCTACGATAACTTCTTTAGCATTACGCATAACCACGTTACATTTAAGTTTATTAAATCGAAAATATACTTTTTCAGCCTCTACTATTACTTTTTCACCAGGAAAAACAGGTGCGAAAAAATTAATTTCGTTACTGGTCATGGCTACACTCCATTGCGTTTCATCCCAGGCATCTCCAAGAAGGTATATTCCGAAGCAAGCCATACCAATTTGAGCCATACATTCTGTTAGAATTACTCCCGGAGTAATGGGATTGTTCTTAAAATGACCTTTGTAAAAGTACTCATCTTTTAAAAAGGTATAATTTCCAACGATATGATGATCATCAAGCGTTAGAATGTTATCGACAAACAAAAATGGTTTATCATACGGTAACTTTGCAATAATATCTGTTCTAATCAATTTGTTTTGTATTAAAATGCGTAGCCATCATCTATTAGATCGAAGAGCCAAGAATCAAGAATCAAGATAAAAGATAATTTAGTGTCTTTGGTTCTTAAAGCGAAGCGGTTTTAATCAAAATACACCAAAAGCGTTGCCTCAGCGTAATTTATCTAAGATGTTCCCCTCCATTAACGGGAATTGTACAACCGTTAATCCAGGATGCCTCTTCTCTACATAGTAAATATACTACATTCGCTACATCTTTAGCGGTTGTTAATCGATTAAATGGATTCCGTGCTATGCTATGAGCCATAATTTTTTCATGCCCGGGTATTAAACGTAAGGATTTTGTATCTACAGCACCAGGTTGCAAACAGTTTGCTCTGATACCGTAGGGTGCAAATTCTAAAGCTATACTTCTTGTAATCGCTTCAAGTGTTACTTTTGCAGCCGAAACAGCGGCATAGTTTTTCCATGCCTTGGTGTTACCCTCGCTAGTAAAAGAAATAATCCTCGCATCTGTAGCAAATAATTCTGCTTTAAATATTGCCTTCGTCCAATCATAGAGACTAACGGCCATGGCATCTATAGTAAGATGAAAATCATCATTTTTCAGCTCATATTTGGCATCGTTCATAGGTTTCAAATTACCTTTGGCAATACTATGGATCAACACTTTGATTTTACCGCTCGGACTGTTTTTATGTATTTGAGAAATAAGTTCTTGTCGTTTTTCAGGTTTTAGAAGATCTACGTTATACGTTTGTAATTGTACCTGGTGTTTTCTAATTTCTTCAAATTTTTTTTCTATTTGAGGCACTTCGCTTTTACGATCGCGATGAATAATGATAATATTCATACCATGCGCTGCTAATTTTTTTGCAGAAGCCAAACCCAAACCACTACTACCTCCTAATATAAGAGCCCAAACCTCTTCTCTATTGTTTTTTTCGTCTGTGGCATTCGCAAAATCTTTATATGTGTTCATGCGTTTAAAAAATTCATCACGATTAAATTAGTAACCGCTTGTTATAATCATCGACTACCATTCTAACACTATTCTCTGTGCAGAAAAACCTGGTCCAAAACTAAGCATAAGTCCGGTCTCACCTGGTGATGGGTGTCTATTCATAAAACGTTCCAGAACATACAAGACCGTTGCACTACTCATATTACCATACTCTAGTAATACCGCTTTGGTATCTTCAATATTCTTACCCAGGTGTAAAAAGAGTTCTTCTACGGTTTGAACAATCTTTTTACCCCCTGGGTGAAATATAAGATGATCAATGTCTTTGATTGTTTTTCCGTGTTTCTTTAAAAATGGGTGAATGATTTTTGGGAAATGTGCTGCGATTTTTGCCGGGACTTCTTGATCTAAAACCATTTGAAGACCACCATTCGTAAGACGAAAACCCATCATCGTAGTGGCATCATAGAAATGGTACATTTCATCCCCGAGAATCTTTGGTCCTTTAGCATCATCTTCAGAAGAAAGCAATGTACACGCCGCTCCGTCTCCAAAAATAGCAGCACTTACCATATTAGTCATACTGAAATCATTTAATTGAAAGGTAGCCGTTGGTGATTCAATTGCAATCACTGCAGCGCGCTTCCCTGGATTAGATTGTAAAAAATTTCGGGCATAGATAATCCCCGAAACTCCCGCTGCACAACCCATTTCTGTAACCGGTAGCCTAATAATGTCTTGTTTTAATCCCAATTCGTTAATCAGATAAGCATCGAGCGAGGGAATCATGATACCTGTGCAGCTTACTGTAATAATATAATCTAGAGATGTAGCCTCCCAACTTGCTTGTTCCAGCGCTTTTTTAAGGACTGCAGTACCCAGTTTTTTAACTTCTCGAATATAGATATCATTTTTTGCTTCAAAAGATGTAGCAGTAAATACTTCTTCGATACTCATAATTCCGTAGCGTTTGTGAACAGCTGCGTTTTCAAAAATTTTTAACACTTTACGCCTAAAACGATCTTCTTGACCCGATAACCATTGGGAAACGAAAGGTAATATTTCTTGAGTCTCTCTAACATATGGTGGCAATTCTTTTGCTACCGTCGTAATTCTAACCTCCAAATTTATATATTTTTAACTACATGCATCGGGTGTCAATAATCCAGCGATAACGAAAAGCCCATTTCCAGTCAATTCGGTATTTGGTTAACCCCAATGCTTGTGTGTATTGTATCAATTCTTCTTTTTTAAATCCTCTTTTAATAGAAATTAAACCATCATATTTCGCAATTTTTCCTGTTATAAAAAATAAACTGAATATTTTAAACAGATAATACGCAATTTTGCTTCTATGCAAATCATTAATGATGACTCCTGTACGCGCCAAAGTAACCGATTTTCTTAAAACATTTTCGATTTCTTTACATGAGAGATGATGTAGTGTTAATGTGCAAATAATCACATCACAATAAAATGATGAATTTTGAATATGCAAAAGATCTAATTTGGCATAGGATATTTCGGGATATGCCGTACTTTGCTTTTTTGCATAGGCTAAACTTTTTTCGTTCAAATCAACTCCTATTAATTTAACGTGTAGGTTTTTTTTTCGAAACGATTGTGCTAAGGCACGCAACATTTCTCCGTCGCCACATCCCAAATCCACAATGGTTATTTCTTCGCCAGTAGTCCTGCCTTTGATGAGTTCGTGAACTGCATTTATCGTAATTGTATTTCCTCCTAACATTCGATTAACTCTAGAGAGATCTTTTAAAGCTGTTTGCAACGCACTATCTTCTAGTTCTGGATTATCCATAAGTTCGGGCTCATTACTTCTATGGTCTAAGTTTACAGGCATACGATTGGTTCTCCATGTGTTTGTTTGATAATTTTTGGTACTATAGATGGTATGGCAGAGGCTGTAAAATAGGCGGCTGTTTGTAAATGTGTATTCAGTAGTGTTTTTTGTAAAATTCTTCCTGCATACAGCCTTTTCGAAAAAGAAAGATTCCATTGTTGCACATATAGATTTTCAATTTTCTTTCTTGCTTGCGCTACAATTGTACTGTTATTTTGAATGAGTAACTCACATATGATTTGTGAACTTTTAAGAGCCATAGCCATTCCGTTACCGCATAGAGGATGTATTAATCCGGCAGCATCTCCTAACATGATAATATGGTTTTGAATATTCTTTTTTTTATCAAAGTTAATTTGACTGATCGTAATTGGTTTATCAAAGATTAGTTCGGCTTCATTAAAAAAATCACATAAATATTGGTTTTTACTCATTACTTTTTGCTGAAAGGTTTCAATCGCTTTGTATTTCTTAAAACTATCGTAGCTCACTAAATAACAAGCATTCACTCTATTATTTTCTACTTTTGAAAGTCCGCAATATCCGCCTTCAAAATTATGCAAGGCTACCGTATTTTCGGGAAAATTCGCTTTGTAATGTGCTTTAACCGCGAGCCATGGCGATTTTTTAAAACTGAAATCTCTTTGCAAGGATTTATCGAGTATCGAGCGTTTACCATACGCACCCAAGACATAATCACTTTGCAGTACGATACCGGTGCTGGTCTTGATGGTAAATTGATCTTTTTTATAGTGCACCTCTATGACCTGATCATTAAGTAATTGTGCTCCGGTTTTTGCGGCTTGTTGCCATAAATAGTTGTCTAGAGTGTAACGACTCACTCCAAATCCGCCCAAAGGTAGTTTACTTTTTATCGTATGACCTTTTTGAGTACTGATTACAAATTCTGAAATTTTAACCGGATTCAAAATGTCTAGATCGATTTCTAAAAATTCAAAATACGATAGCGCTTCGTTAGAAATATACTCTCCGCAAACTTTGTGCCTGGGATAGGTGTCTTTTTCAATTAAAATGACCGAAATACCAGCTTTTGCCAGATGAATTGCAGCTGTTAAACCAGCTAAACCACCACCTATGATCACAATTTGTGTATGAGAAATCATAAGGGGAAGATACATAAATTTGAAGCATAAAAAAATCCCGATACGATTTATCGGGATTTTAAAATGTGTTAAAAAAACAATTATTGTTTTACTTGATTTTGTGCATCTCTTTTCATCTTTTCATTCGCGACAATACCAAGCTCTACTCTTCTGTTTTTAGCTCTTCCTTCTGCAGTTCCATTATCGTATTTTGGAAGCGTTTCACCATGTGCATACGTAGTTAATCTACTTCGACTAATGCCCTGCGATACAAGATACTCTGTAACCGCATTTGCTCTTTTTTGAGAAAGCGTCATATTATAGGCGTCATCACCTGTATTATCGGTATGCCCTTCTACGATGATATTGGTATCTGGATACTCTTTAAATATACCAGCCAGTTTATTAAGGTTAGCCTGTGATTTCGAATTGATATTTGATTTATTAGTAGCAAAATAAACCCCACTATTTTCGTCGAATACTACGTCAATTCCTTCGCCAACTCGAGTTACTTCTGCACCTGGTATTTCTGATTCAATCTTTTGGGCTTGTTTATCCATTTGCTTACCGATAACACCACCGGCAACTCCTCCTACTACACCACCAATAACAGCTCCTAAGGCAGAATTTTTCTTTTTAACATTATTACCGATGATTCCGCCGATTACTGCACCAGCCGCAGTACCAATTACTGCACCTTTTTGTGTATTATTTGCATTTCTTGTGGCTTCACAGCTGCATAAAAATGCTACAGCCATGAATGTAATTCCTATATTTTTAAAAACTTGTTTCATTGTTAATGGATTTGTGTTTATTGTAATTTATTAAAATTCATTGTAATAACAAAGGGCTTTCCTTCTAAACTTACCGTCATAGCCCAGGTCATTGTAGTATCATCAAGATGTTGTAAAGCCATTCTATAGCCTGCATTGTTATTGGTGCTCTTTTTCTTTTCATTGATGGGTTTGAACATGAAGTAATACATCCCGTCTGATTCTGGTTTAGGAATTGTAAATCTAAAATTACGTGCTCCTGTAGCAATACATTCACTTTTATTGATCATGTATTTTCCTGTATTGTTGTTAGGAATGAATTTCCAGGTACTACCTGTAAAACATTCTGCAGAAGCATCGTTGTATAAGTTAACATCAAAGATACCACTACGATCATAACTAATATTATCAAGAGACCACTCTCCTTTTAAAGTCTTTTTTGCTGCAATTACTGTTTGTTGCGCAGTATTACAAGAGGCTAGCACAATAACGGCCAGCAGTACTATTAGATTTTTCATTGTTGTTGGTTTACTAAATTAAAATTATTGTTGATAACGCTTCAAATTCTATAATATTTCTATTAAAACCGAATATTAGCGTAAAATAAATGAAATAAAATAGACGAAATACTTTTTTAAGAGTTCAATTGGAATTTATACTTTTTGCGCTATGGTATGGTCATGAAGATTTACCTTTTTTAAGTTTATCTTGCAAGTAAAATCATTCTATTTATGTATTTGAATTTTTTAAACATTTGTTATACAAAATTATAGCATCCTTAAAAGGCAATTTGTCTCATTTAAGAAAATTGTTATCTCTTATCCTTGCGCATTTCGATTAGGTATCCTGTATAACAAGAAAAGACCTATGACAAAAAATAAAATAAGAAATAAAATGGAATACCGTACACTTCCTGTTAGTTGAGCAATGATTCCGTAAGAAAACATCCCAATAACAATTCCAATCTTTTCTGAAACATCATAAAAACTGAAATAAGAGGCAGTATCAACTGCATTTTCAGGTAATAATTTTGAATATGTGGATCTGGATAGTGCTTGTATTCCTCCCATAACCAAGCCTACTATTGCCGCAGCAATATAAAATTGAAATGGGGTTGTAATCGTGTATGCGTATATGCATATACCGATCCAAATCATATTAATGGCAATTAAGGTTCGAATATTTCCAAATTTTGAAGAAGCTCTAGAGGTTAACGTTGCGCCTACTACCGCTACCAATTGAATCAAAAGTATACTTATAATTAAACCAGTAGTTGCATTTTGTTCACCCCAGTCTAATTCTTCAATCCCAAAATAGGTAGCAATAAGCATAATGGTTTGTACGGCCATACTGTACACAAAAAAAGCACTAAGATACCGTCGTAATTTCAGATTACTTTGTAGCTTGTTCCATATGGTCTTAAGTTCTTTAAAACCATTAAAAAGTACTGCTTTTGTGAGTACATCTTTTTTGTTTCCTTTGGGTAAATAATAATAGGTGTATTGACTGAATCCTATCCACCAAACTCCTACCATCACAAAGGATAGTCTAGTAGGTGTACCTTCATCTTCAAATCCAAACCATTCAAATTTCAAAATCATGATTAAATTAATGATCAGTAACAATACACTCCCAATATATCCCATCGAAAACCCTTTGGCACTAATGGCATCTTGTTGTTCTGGAAATGCTATATCAGGTAAATAGGAATTATAAAAAACCAAACTTGCCCAAAAACCTATAAGCGCTAAGAAATAACATAACAAACCAAACCATAGAAATTCTAAAGAAAACCAGTATAAACCTATGCATGACAATGCACCCAGGTAGCAGAAAAATTTCAGGAAATTTTTCTTATTTCCAACATAGTCGGCAATACCAGAAAGCAACGGACTAATACATGATACTACCAAAAATGCCAACGCGGTAACATAACTAATAAGAGAATCATTGTTAAAGTCATACCCAAAAAACCGAACGGTATCGCTTATAATGTGATCCTGATCGTCTCGAATAATCGTTAGTGCTCCCCAAAAAATAGGAAAGATTGCAGATGAGATGGTTAAATTGTATACAGAATTTGCCCAATCGTAAAAAGCCCAGGCATTAAGCAATTTTTTATGTCCTTTCGGAAGTGTTTTACTCATATAGTATTATTAAAATTGATTGTCCGTTATTATACCTGAAATTTAACTGAGAAGTCATCCTGAATTCATTTCAGGATCTCATTAAGTATATTTTCAGTACATTGAAATGAGAAGCTGAAACGAGTTCAGCTTGACGCAAACCGTTTAGATTAAATTACGGATATTCATTTATTAAAAAAGCTGCTCTGAAAAACTCAGAACAGCTTCTAAAATAGTTATAATCTTTTTAACAAATAGAAACTTTACAATTATTTAAAGCGCGTTACTCCAAATTTGCGTGCTTCCGCCTTTGCTGCGGGAGCCCATGCTGTAAGATTTCGGATGCGCGTATCACTAGATGGGTGTGTGCTTAGAAATTCTGGAGGTGCTTGCCCACCACTATTTGCTTTCATGCGTCTCCATAAGTTTGCCGCCTCATCAGGATCGTATCCCGCTATCGCCATTAACTGTAAACCGATACGATCGGCCTCGGTTTCATGACTTCTGCTAAACGGAAGCATTACTCCTAACTGAGTCCCCAAACCAAAAGCAGTACCAATAATTTGTTGGGTTTGTGCGCTTTTATTTTGTATCGCAACCGAAGTAGCCACGCCGGCAACCTGCTGCAATTGACCTGCACTCATTCTTTGCTGACCATGATTAGCGAGTGCATGAGCTACTTCATGACCCATGATGGTTGCTACTCCGGTTTCATCTTTAGCTATTGGCATGATCCCTGTGTAGAAGACAATTTTACCTCCTGGCATACACCAGGCGTTTACAGCATCATCCTGTACCAAAGTGTACTCCCATCTATAGTCTTTAAGATAACCTTGATATCCATTAGCATTTAGCCACCGTTCTGAAGCCTTTGCTATCTTTTGCCCAACATTGTTAATCATTTGAGCCTGAGAAGTACCTTTAATCACTTTATTTTGACTCAAAAATTGATCATATTGCTGAAATGCCATTGGTAAAATTTGTGAATTGGATACCAATGCCAATGTTTTTTTTCCGGTGAAAGGATTCGTTTTGCACGATGCAATACTACAAAGCACTATCACTAATCCTATTATTTTTTTATAGTTCATGATATCGTTTAATGAATTATTACGTCATAAAATTACGAAAATCACAACTGTATTTTAATAATATTGACTTTAAATTTGACTCAATCCATAAGTTCAATCTTATTCTGGGCATAACGAAAATGGGGAGTTCAAAACCATTATAAATGAGATTTTTACATTAGGACTTTTGAAGCCAAGAGCTAAGACAAAAAGATAATCTAGTTTCTAGATTCTTAAAGTAAAATGGTCTTGATTCTGATACCTCTAAAAGCTCTGCCTCGAAGGTAATTCATTTTTATGGGTATCATATTAGCCTACAATGTGCAATTCGGTAAAATCTTTACGCACTACGATAGTATTTTCACTTTCTTGAAACTGAATGCTATTTAACGCAACGACTTCATTATCGATTTCGATTTCCTGGACTGCAAAAGGGAGTCCGATAAATTCAATCTTTATCATCTCATATTCGGTAATAAAGCTTCCATTTTTATGTTGTTGAATAATAAGTTCTTTTTCTTTACCCGTAAAAGAAAAACTTCGTAAACTAAATCTGCCTTTAGCATAATCATAGCCATCCTGGGCATCCTCAAAAACTTTTGAAATTTCTTTATTACCTAATTTGTAATATACTTCTAATTGTAGTGTTTCGATTTTCTTTTCACCTACATATTGCTGTACAGGATATTTGGGAATAATGGCTCCTTCTTTAACGAATAATGGAATGGTATCCAGATCTGCATCTACCCATTGCTCCATTCCACCTTTAATATATTCGCGAGTCCAATAATTATACCAATTCCCACGAGGAATGTACATTCTTCGACCTTTGGCATTAGGTTCCTGTACAGGGCAAACCAGCAATTGATTTCCAAAAATAAACTCATCGGTTCTATAATGAGTTTGTAAATCTGCTTGATCAAATAATACTAAAGGTTTCAGCATCGGGATACCTTCTTCGGCATATTCCCAAAACATCGTATATAAATAAGGTAACAATTGGTAGCGCAGTTCAACAAATTTACGAGTTACATTAACCACTTCTTCTCCAAAAGTCCAAGGTTCTTGATTACCATGATCCCCTGATGAATGCGTTCTGCAAAATGGATGAAATACACCCAGTTGTATCCATCGTGCATACAATTCTCCTGTAGGATGCTCTGCAAATCCTCCAATATCACTACCGGTAAACGACATACCGCTCATACTCATACGTTGCGCCTGTATATTTGCTATCCACAAATGCTCCCAGGTAGCAATGTTATCACCCGTCCAAGAAGATGTATAGCGTTGTGCGCCCGAATATGCAGATCGTGTGATGATAAACGGTCTTTTAGGATAGGCAAACCGTTTCACCCCCTCATAGGTCGCCCGTGCCATCTGTGTACCATAAATATTGTGTGCTTTTCTATGACTACAAGGGTTTCCTTCATAATTGTGTCTTACATCATTCGGAAATGTCTTACCGGGAACTTCCATCACTGCCGGTTCGTTCATGTCGTTCCAAACTCCTTTTACTCCTATTTCGTCAATGATTTCTTTAAATAGTCCAGACCACCATTCTCGTACTTCGGGATTGGTAAAATCTGGAAAATAGCATTCGCCAGGCCACACTTTTCCCCGCATATAGGGACCATCGGCTCGTTTACAAAAATAGTCTTTCTGCATCGCTTCCTGGTATACCCAATATTCGCTATCTATTTTTATTCCGGGATCGATAATAACAATAGTTTTAAAACCCTCTTCTGCCAACTCTGCTACCATTCGTTTTGGATCAGGGAAATACTCTTTATTCCATGTAAAGCACCTAAACCCATCCATATAATCAATATCCAGATAAATGGCATCACATGGTATTTGTAATGCTCTAAATTTGGTAGTGACCTCTTTCACTTTACTCTCAGGATAATAACTCCATTTGCATTGATGATAACCTAGTGCCCATAATGGTGGTAATTCTGGTTTACCTGTTAAATCGGTATACCGCGTAATCACATCTTGCATATTGGGACCATAGAAGAAGTAATAATTCATCTCCCCTCCCTGAGCCCAAAAACTAGTAACATTGCGACGTTCCTGACAAAAGTCAAAAAAAGTTTTGAATGTATTATCGAAGAAAATTCCATAAGCTCGTTCCTGATACATGCCAATGTAAAACGGCACACTTTTGTATAGCGGATCCTGATCTTTTCCAAACGCATATTGATCTGTTGCCCAATTCTCTATTCGTTTACCTTTGAGGTTGAGATGCATAGGTTTATCCCCCAGACCATAATAACATTCGCCTTGAGGAGCAGACTTACTCATTTTTACAATATTGCCGCCAAATTCATAACTTTGTTCCCAATGATACCCCCAATCATCTCTACAGATTACATTGCCTTCTAGATCTTTTATGGTTGAACTGAGGTTTTCTTTACCAATGGTTACTTCTAAACGTGAGGTAATAATGGCATACTCATGATCCCGCTCTTCTACCTCTAATTTACTATATCCTCTTGCTCCATCTTCACTAATGGCATATGAAAAATCTTTTTCAAAATTAAGATCTGTTGCATATCTAAATCGAATAACACTTCCTCGAATAATAGTAACCTGAAGTATAACACCATTTTCTGTAGTAAAATTGATCTTATCGACATCTTGGGCGAAACTATTAATTGCACCCGGAAATAAGTTTCCTTTTTGTTCTAGTTCTGTATTGATGATCATATGTATTACTTTTTGTTTAGCCTTGCGTTCTATAAAAAAACGACAACTTACTGTATTTAAAAATGAATTTTATAACTAGTTATCAAGAAAAATTAACGAAAACGTTTGCGATATTATATATTAACCAATCTTTAATTTTCAGGTTTTTACAATAGTTAATTTATAGCTTTAGAATTACTAAAAATAGGTTATGTTCTACATTCGTTTTTTATACTGAAGATGACTGCACCCAGGGGTGGAATACAAATTTCAGCAGACTTAGAACGATTGTTCCAATGTGTATTTGTGATTTTAATTTTTTCTGAATTCGTATACCCACTACCGCCATATTTTTTGTCATCACTATTAAAAATTTGATATAATGCTTGAACCTTCTCTGGAAGACCAATTGTATAATTCTTTCTGGGAACGGGAGTAAAATTACATGCAATAACTAGTGTGTCCTCTATCAAATGTCCATAGCGAACGTAGGTAATTACCGAATTGGTGGTATCCTCATGACTTATCCATTCAAAACCATCTGAGCTGAACTGTTTTTGGTACAGGGCAGGATAGGTTCTGTAGAGTATGTTAAGCTCTCGAACTAGCTTTTGTACACCTGAATGATACTCATATTGAAGTAGGTGCCAATCCAGACTATGCCCAAATTTCCATTCTTCTCGTTGTGCGAACTCGCCTCCCATAAAAATTAAATTTGTACCGGGGTGGGTATACATAAAACTGTATAACAACCTAAAGTTGGCAAACTGTTGCCACTCATCACCGGGCATTCTTCCGAGTAGGCTTCTCTTGCCATGTACTACTTCATCGTGCGATAGCGGTAGCATAAAATTTTCAGAAAACGCATAGGTCATACTAAAGGTAAGCTCATTTTGATGATGCCAACGATGAATAGGTTTTTTTTCAATATAATGTAAGGTGTCGTGCATCCAACCCATCATCCATTTCATACCAAAGCCGAGTCCGCCCAAATAGGTAGGTTTAGACACCATAGGAAACGAGGTTGATTCTTCGGCAATAGTTTGCACATCAGGAAAACTTGCATACACTTCTTTATTGAGTTCTTTTAAAAAAGAAATAGCCTCAAGGTATTCTCTACCGCCATATATGTTGGGCTGCCATTCTCCTTTTTCTCTAGAATAATCCAAATACAGCATCGAAGCTACCGCATCGACCCGTAACCCATCGATATGATACTGATCCAGCCAAAATATTGCATTACTTATCAAAAAACTTCGTACTTCATTACGGCCATAGTTAAAAATCAGACTTTTCCAATCGGGGTGGTATCCTTTCTGCTCGTCTGGATGTTCATACAGGCAAGTGCCATCAAAACCTCCTAATCCATGAGCATCTTCTGGAAAATGAGAGGGTACCCAGTCTAAAATGACACCAATATTATTTTGATGGAGCTTATCAATGAGAGACTTAAATTCTTCAGGATACCCGAAACGAGCAGTAGGCGCAAAATATCCTGTGATTTGATATCCCCATGACGGATCGTAAGGATGTTCCATAATCGGCATGATTTCGACATGTGTAAATTGCATTTCTTTACAATAAGACACCAGCTCGTCTGCATGTTCTAGATACGAAAGTGATCTGTTTTCTGCTACCTTTTTTTTCCATGAACCCAGATGTACTTCATAAACCGCGAAAGGAGCATCGAGTGCATTGTGTTTTTTACGCGTTCTCATCCAGGTTTTGTCTTGCCAGTAGTAGTCATCATCCCAAATTACGGATCCTGTTTTTGGCGGATGCTCACATCTACGTGCATATGGATCTACTTTTTCAGTTTTTACGTCTAGATGCGATTGTATTTTATATTTATACACGTCTCCTTTGGTGGCTCCGGGTATAAAACCTTCCCAAATACCTGATTTATCCCATCGTACATTGAGTAGATGCTCCCCTTCTGTCCAATAATTAAAATCTCCTACCACAGAAACCGACTTAGCTGCTGGTGCCCAAACGGCAAAATAGGTTCCCGCTACCCCATCAACCATCGTTGTGTGCGCGCCAAATTTTTCGTACAAACGATAATGTGTACCTGATTTGAATAGATTAACATCAAATTCTGAAAAAAAACTATGTGCAACTGTCGTACTCATATTCTACGGTATAGCTTTCGTAAACATAAATAGAGATTACTACTTTTATTTTTGCAGGTATCTTTTCTACAACACAAAACCGTCGGGTATAATAGATCGACTTTTTATGACTACGATTCCATCTTTAATCACATAGAGATCTTCTTCTGTATCTTCTAAATGTGCTCCCCCATTAATTGTTACGTTATTTCCTATTCTGGCATCCTTATCAATTATAGTGTAATTAATAGCACATTGCTCACCGACTCCAAAAGAAGGTAAGTTTTTAGTTTTATTTTCTTCTAGTTCAAGTACATCTTCATAAGTATTGCTACCAATCATATAGGTATTCCGTATCACAGTTTCTTTCCCGATTCTGGATCGTATTCCTATTACAGAGCGCTCTATTTTTTTCGCATTAATAATACATCCTTCGGCAATCATCGATTTTTCAATTAAAGTTCCTGAAATTTTGGATGGAGGCAGTATACGGGGTCGGGTTAAGACAGAACTGACCTTGTTAAACAAGTCAAACTTAGGAATAGCATCGGTTAAACTAATATTGGCTTCAAAAAAAGCACCTACATTACCAATATCTGTCCAATACCCTTCATATTGATAGGCTAATACTTTATGCGTACCAATGGATTGCGGAATGATTTCTTTACCAAAATCGACAGTATCAGGATCAGAAAGAATGTCGATAAGCAAATCTTTATTAAAGATATAAATCCCCATCGAAGCCAAATATTCTCTATTCTCGCTTTTCATTTCATCACTCACTTCAGATTCCCAGCCCGGTAGTTTGTCCAGGCTTGGTTTTTCGGTAAAAGATGTAATAAAACTCTCGTTATCGGTTTTTAAAATACCAAATTCTGTAGCTTCTTTAGGAACTACAGGAAGCGTTGCTACAGAAATGTCTGCTTCTTTTTGAATATGCTCTTTCAACATTTGATCAAAATCCATTTTATACAACTGATCGCCAGACAGGATCAAGGCGTATTCAAATTCGTGATTAAGTAAATGATGCATTGACTGCCGAACCGCATCTGCAGTCCCTTGATACCATGTTTTATTATCCGGAGTTTGTTCTGCTGCCAAAATATCAACAAATGCATTACTAAAAGAACTAAAAACATACGTGTTTTTAATATGTCTATTTAAAGATGCCGAATTAAACTGAGTAAGTACAAACATTCTTTTGATATCGCAATGAATACAATTTGAGATCGGTATGTCTACCAATCGATATTTACCTGCGATAGATACTGCGGGTTTGGATCTTTTTTCGGTGAGAGGATATAAACGGGTACCTTGACCGCCTCCCAGAATAATAGCTAAGACTTTTTTGTTGATCATTTTGGTGGTATAAGAGAATTATATAGATTAATGTATTCTTGCGCTGATCGATCCCATGAATGATCGATCTTCATAATTTGTCTTTGTAACTTTTTATATGCATTTTGATTTTCATAGAGGGCAAGGGCTCTTTTAATTGAATAACAAACATCCCATACCAGGACCTGATCATGACAAATACCAAAACCCCCATCACCTATATCGATCACGGTATCCTTTAATCCTCCTGTTCTTCGAACTATGGGTAAAGTACCATATCGTAAAGCATACATTTGATTAAGGCCACAGGGTTCTACTCTAGAAGGCATTAACAAAAAGTCTGCTCCTGCATAAATCCTATGAGATAATTGTTCGTTGTAGCCAATATGCGCATGGTATCGATGTTTAAATACATCTTTTAACGAACGTAATTTTTCTTCGGTATCTTGGTGTCCTGATCCTAAAACAATGCAATTAATGTTGGTATTGCTCATGGATTCTTCAATAATTTCGGGAAGTAAATCTGCGCCTTTTTCATGTACTAATCGCCCTATAAAGGCAAAAAGCGGAGCATTGAATGTTAAATCAAAATGATCACAGAGCCATTTTTTGTTGGCTTTTCTTCCTGAAACCAGTGTACCTATCTTATAATTTTTTACCAGCATAGCATCGGTTTCAGGATTCCAGGTAGCCGTGTCTATTCCGTTAAGAATGCCTTTACATTTTTTACTTTCGTTTTGTAGTAATCGCTCTAATCCGTTGGCATTGTTCTGTAGTTCCTTCATATAATTAGGTGAAACTGTAGTTACCTTCCAGGCATTTTTGATTCCTGCGGCTAACGGATTAACACGTTGATCCCAATCTAATAATCCAATCTTTTGTCGATCAAAATTTGGCAGTAAATTTAATTTATCATATCCCAACTGTCCTTGATATTGCGCGTTATGAATAGTAAAAACAGTGGGGATATTTCGAAGGTTCATGTAGCCTTGCCCATGTGTCATTAAAAATGGAACAAAACCGGTATGATGATCATGGCAATGAACAATATCACAATGCTGCATAGCATTATTTATGAAATCCAAAACCGAAAGTTGAAATGCGACAGACCGTTCTGCTTCATCCCGATGCCCATATACACTCGAGCGATCAAGAAGTTTTGGGATGTACACCATATATACTGTAAATCCCAAATCGGGTGAAGTAAGCTTGAATACAGTATATGTTATGCGCTGATCTCCCATAACAATAGCTCCTGCATAAAATTTTTCAAATTCACTTTTTTTAGTGAAGTCATTATCAATAAAAGGCATGATAACATGTGCACTATGGCCAAAATTATTTTGATACCTTGGTAATGACCCTAGCACATCTGCAAGACCTCCTACTTTGGCAATTGGATAGCATTCAAAACTTACATGAAGAATAGTCATTAAAAATAGCAACTATATTAGAAATTAATACGAGTTTATAACATTCTTCTAAGCTATAAAAAAGAAGGGTAATAACACTTCAAAATATCTAAAAATAGTCGCTTTAAAATGAAGATTTAATAAAAATATAATAAGCGAATGTCGTATCATCACGAATTGCCGGTAATTTACTTTTAAAAGAGCTATGCAGTAGAATATTTATAAATAGGGTTACTCATCTAAATCTCAGATACTACTTTTCGGGATATTTATGATCAGTGATGGCTTACACCCCTCTAAATCTCCCCTCAAGGGGAGACTTTTGGCTCCTTTCCTTTGAAGACGATGGCGCGATAGCGACAGGCAAAATAGAGCGCAGGAAAAGGGATGGATATTTTTATCGTCATAAAAGATTATGCGAACTAAAATGGTAACACTTTTTACAACTATGTCGTAGCACTCGAATTGATATTATTTGTAAACAATACCTCCATCTTTTTAACCCGCTCCGAGGGAAAAGCTATTCTTTTACTAAAGATGAAGGCATTGCTAAATTATACCAGTTCTATTTTAAAATTACTCATCAAATTGATTAAAAATAGAATAATGATTCATTTGCAACGATTCTGGCATAATCATATCAAAGAATTTTGAAGCTTTTTTGTCGGTCACTAAAAGCTTTGCTGCTATTTTAGCAGATTTCATATCTGTCCAATACAGCATATCGACATAATCTCCCTGCGCCGTTCTTGCTGTAGTTCTCTCTATAAAACCGTGATACAATTTTATAATTTCGTTGAGCGATTCCAGAGCATTTTGTATTTCTTGTTCTGTATATTTTGGATGAGGTGTAAATACAACGATCTCGACTACGCTTTTTTTTGTTTTGGCAATAGATAGATGACTTTCAGGTTTTACTGAACAATCGAATAATAAATTAACCATATTGATTAGAATTAATGTGATCTTGTTTACTAATTTTAATCAAAAATAGAATGCATGTATGACAACCCTATGTCAGTAGTAATTTACGAAGAAAAATTTGTTCGGTAAAGATGTGCTCTTCTATTATAATAATCTTCGAGTGTAAATTTTTGGGAGTGAAAAAATTGTTGAGTTTCTAACAGTTTATCAATACGATCTGTTCGAAATTCGCGATAATCGTTGCGTAACCTGCAATATGCGATCATAATCCAAGTATTATTAGTGAAGTATACGCCTAGGGGTTCTACTAAGCGTTTACTTAATTCTTCGCTTGCTTTAGTGTATTGAATTTCTAGAACTCTTAGGTTGGTAATAGCTTGCTGAATAACGGCTAACGAATTACTAGGATGTTTAACTCGTTGATCATATGTAAATATACGTTGATTTAAAATCTCTAATTTCTTTTTTTGTGTGGTTTTAAGTACGGCTATTACCTTTTCAACAGCTTCAAGATATTCGTTAATTAGCGACTGATCATTATTTGTTTTAATAATTTTGGATGCCGTTAATAATGCGTTGGCTTCTTTTTCAGTAAACATGATAGGAGGTAATGTATATCCTTCAACCAAAAAATAACCTGTACCCGCTTCTGCTCCAATAGGTACACCTGCATCTGTTAATGCCTGCATATCGCGATAAATAGTGCGTAAGCTTACTTCGAATTTATCTGCAAGCTCGGCTGCTTGTACTATTCTTCTAGATTGTAACTTAACCAAAATTGCAGTTAATCGATGTAAACGTTTCATGGTTCGTTATGATCTTCGTTTGAATTGGTATCGACATCAAGGTCACTTAAATCTGTGGCATTATTTATGAAATATTCAGTCTCTTCTACGGTCTCAGTTGCAGCTATCGGTGCTGTACCTAACCCCTGTTCTAAGTTTACTTTTTTGTCTCTTATCATTCCTCCGGTCATAACTAAGCTCGTACCAATGATTACAAATAATAGAATCCCAGGTTCAAATCCGTCTATAGTAGCTTCAGCAGGGATTGCGTAGAATAAAAGTACAGTAATCAATCCTCTGGGGGCTATAAACAACTGCGGAAAAATATCTTTCCCCATAAAAAGGCGAAGTAAACCGTAACGTATGGCATAAATCGAGATCAGAATTAATATACTAATTAAGGTGACTTTTAGACTTAAAAGAGAGGATAGTACAATGGTAACTCCAAAAATAACGAAGAATAATGTACGCACAACGAATGCAGTTTCTGCCGTAATCACATGCAGTTCGTGATATATCAATTTGGCCTTTTCAAAATCCAGATATTGTTTAAGACTACCTTGAAAAAATAATTTCATATTAGCAATTACTAATCCAAAAATTAAAATGATGATTAAAGACGACAGATGCATTTTTTTACCTAGCCCATAGAGCAATAACAATACTGCAATAAGCAGAAATAGTTTGACCTGACTTTTGATTTTCTGAAAAATTAAAATGATCGCATAACTTGCTACCAAAGAGATAACGATCGTAAGAATTAAATTTAGAAAAAAACCTCCTACACCAGAATCTTCCGCAGGGTTTAATCTTCCGGTAAGAAAATAAAACAACATAATACCCAAGATGTCTGAAAAAGTACTTTCATAAACATGAAACTCTTTCTTCGCTTCGCTTAATCCACTTACACTTGGAATGATAATAGCACTACTTAAAATAGATAGAGGTGTCGCATATAACCAAGCCGATTGCATTGTCATACCATCGATCAAAGCTTTTAATATTACAGCTGCGATAAACGTTGAAGCCACTAGACCTATGAGTGCTATAGCCATCGATTTTAGAATAGGCATAAGCTTATCGCTTTTCAATTTTAATTCTAACGCAGCCTCAAGTACAATCATAATTAACCCAACAATCCCTAAAACTTCGAGCATCGGAAAAAAATCTATAGAATCTGCGTCAAAGGCTTTAATCACATACTGTAATATTATACCCAGTATAATCAACATCAAAACTGCCGGAATGTTGGTTCTTTTTGCAATACCATTAAAAATAAAAGATAGGATAATGACTAATGAGATTTCGATTATCAGGTTATAAGAAGAAAAAATTTCCATATAAGTAGGTCAAAGGTTGGTGTTATAGTTATCGAACTTATGTAGTTTACTTAAAAAGTCAAGATAAATTCACTGTTTTTATAAAACGATCGAAAAGATAGTAAATTATTTTAAAAGTAAACTATCCTGAGATAAATCTATCAAGTACAGATGAGGTCACCAGGCTTCTATTTAGATGTATAAGAATCACACAAACTGCTTAACAGGTTGTATTCACATAAATTTAACTAGTAGATCATTTAAATCGCATATCTTTATAAAGCTTTATTTGAAGTTTTCATTCTAGATTACAATGACACATTTTGCACTCTAATTTCATCCTTTTTCATAATATAGCTAAGGTTATGGTACGCAAAATGGTCTCATTAGGTGGCAAAAGCTTATTTTTTGATTCTAGACAAAAACTTCAGACGAGTTCTAATATAAATATGATAGTATGTCAAACACAGGATTAATAATTGAAGAAAGGAGCCGGGATATAGGTGACTTTCTAGTAGGCCGACTTATTCCTTTTAGGAAAAAAAGAATGGTAGGTCCGTTTATTTTTATTGATCATATGGGCCCCACCACCATAAAAGAAGGAAATTATATGGATGTAGATCAACATCCTCATATAGGTTTGTCAACGTTAACATTTATGCTCGAAGGGGAACTTATGCATAGAGATAGTATAGGTACAGAACAGCGTATATCCCCAGGATCGGTAAATTGGATGGTGGCTGGCAAAGGGGTCACACATACAGAACGTACTCCTTTAGATTTGAGAGGTACCAAAGAATTTACAGCTCATGGTTACCAGATATGGGTTGCCCTTCCTAAACATTTGGAAGATATAGATCCCGAATTTCACCATATTGATGCCTCTAGTATTCCGAATTGGAACGATGGTACTGCTAAATTTAAACTTATAGCAGGAAGTGGTTTTGGGAAAACGTCTCCTCTACCTGTACATTCTGAATTATTTATGATAGGCATAAAAGCTGAAGATTCATATACCCTCAACGTTCAGGGAGAATTAGAAGGAGAAATTGGTATTTGTATCGTGACGGGAGCTATAGAAGCCTGCAACGAAACCATCAATGAAGGTAATATGCTAGTTTCCAAAGTCGAAGACAGTTGCACTCTAATCCTAAAACCTGGGACGCATGTTTTACTATTTGGTGGACAACCTTTTCCTGAAGAACGGCACATCTATTGGAATTTTGTATCCTCCAGTAAGGATAAAATTGAAAATGCCAAGAAACTTTGGGAAAATAAAGCATTTCCAAAAGTAAGTAATGATCATACCTACGTTCCTTTACCAGGAACATAACCGTATTGTCGTTGTTTTATACCAATTCTCTTCGTAATTCGTTAAGAGAAATAGTACTATTTATTAATCGAGTTACTACTTCTTTTCTAAATTCATCGAGATTATCATATTCGTAATATTTGGCCCATTTGTGCGTTTCTAGTAAGTTTTTAATCTGTTTGATTAATTTTCTAGTCGCGTCTGATGAGCGTACTATTGCGATTCCATCATAATCAGGATTATCTTTATGCATGTAACTCACCTTGTTTGTGCTAAAATCTACTGAAATATAGTAAGCGTCGACATCAGGATCCAGGTTTTCTCTAAAATCACCCCAATCTGCATACCCCAATCGTAAGTCATCTATTTCTGCCGGATACTCTGAAACAAGTCTCCATTGACATTTTGCAGCCCTGCCCCAATGATTTGATAAACGATACACGCCATACTTTGTATAATAATAGGTACTGCCAGACTCACTTCTATAGTTTGGCTTTCTCTTTGAAATTTCTCGAAGTGCCGCACCTTTAAAAATGCAATATGTTTTATTAAAAAAATTATATCGAGTAAATACTTTTTTTTGTTCCTTTTCTTGACTTTCCAAACCTTAAAATTTTCCCGGTATAAAGAACTTGTATTTTTTTGAAAAAATGAAATATTTATAGCTGAAACGAACAGTAAGAAATTTTGAAAACATTTAAAAATGTGAAACGGAAGTTGATACCCATAACGATTAAGCGGCTACATACGATAAAAAGCCTATAAAAGTTTACCAATACTAATATGTGGTATAGGGTCTTATGATCTGAAACTAAAAACCATTTAAGGAGTTATAAGAACAGCTAAAAAATAGGTTACCCCTTTTTTCGGAAATCCCCCAATATTTATAAGTGTCTAAACCCTAAAATGTTAGGGGTGAAAATGTTGAAATAAGGGGTGATCAACGGTACCAACTCCTTTATGAAGCCAATACATTTGTTTTAACAGTTGACTATACACTTTTACACGCCGGCAATCGAAAAGGGGGAAGCAACTACTTATTAAAATATAAATATTAAAACTAGAACAAATGAAAAATTTATTAAATCTTCGAGCCATCACATTTTTAGGATTTGGAGTACTATTTATGGTATCCTGTGAAAAATCTGAAACTGAAAATGACATCGTCCAAGTTTCTGAACAGACTGAAAATGAAAGTTTTAAAAGCCAAACGGGGAATGATGGAGAAATTCTTAAAGTTAAAGAGACCCTTCAACCTGTGTTAAAAATTCATTTTACCAAGGATGTACCTCACGATGTTGCAGTACAAGAATTCAATAAAGCTGCTACAGCATATATCGCTAAGCAACCAAAACAGTCAAATAAAGGGTTTAGCACAGAATGGTTTTATCGTGTATGGGTAAGAACAGGAACACAAACTCATAATGAAACCAGTGGTCCTGTAGGTACTTTTGTTAGATTCACTACAAGCGTTGGCACATATACTCCGGCATTTAATTGGATGGATGATGCCGGAGATAGCCTAGATGGAGGTTGGGATGGATACTTATTTAGAGCCACTTTTCCAGGTCAGGCTATAGAATGGGTAGAAGTAGATTACGGGTATTTATATCTCAAGGGAACCGATGGTTGGTTTGTGAAAGATTACGTATGCCAAATTTGGAAAGAAGATCAAACAGTAACAGCAACAGGCTCATCTGGGTTTTGGAGCAATCCTAATATTTGGTTGGATAATGACACCTCTGATGGGTGGGATAATTACTACTCGGGTAATACTGGAACAGGAAGATTAAATTTTTAACCGTTCTGATTCCCATCTAAATAACAAAAAAATGATTGTCTAAAAAGTTATTAAAGTAAATTACCACGAGTAAGTTTTTTGGGATGTTCTTTAAAAAAATAATTTCAAAGTAAACTTTCAGGTAGTAGACGCTCTTGCAGTGTTAATAGAAAGATTAATTTGAAATTATTTTATCTATAAATGGGCAATATATACCAGATTTCTTCACTTTAATTGAAATAATAATTTTTTAGATGATCACTTTGTACTTTTTGTACCTTTAATGTACGTGCAGTTTATCTATTTTACAACGAAGCCAATTAGTTATAGTTATTTAACTTCTGTCTTCGATAAGGCCTCAGCAAAACCTTCATCGATATTAATTTTTGTAGCCGCAGCCAGATGGCTATAAAAAACGGCCATACCCGACATGGCTATTATTTCAAGAATTTCTGGTTTTGAATATCCCAATTTTTGTAACTTCTCAAAATCTGCTTCACTAGAAGAGTTGGGATCTCGAGATAAACGTACGGCAAAATCAATAGCCGCTTTGTCCTTTGGATCATCTGAAGCAGAAAGGGTATGTTCATTAACCAAACATTCTATTTGCTCTGGTAAGGCACCCATGGCAAAACAAAATACCTGATGTGCAGTTTCGCAATAGTTGCAATTTTTTGAAGATGATATGGCAATCATAATCATCTCTTTTACTTTACGATTTAAAACACCACTGCCCAAAATGTACTTCATGGCGGGAACAATACCATGTAAAGCTAAAGGTGCATGTCCCCATACCTGAAAAAAATTGGGTACAAAAGGGGCACCGAGTTCTTTTTTTATGGTGTTAAACGTATTTTCTAATTCTTCAGTAGTAATAGGGTCTTCTATAATTGAACTAATAGTTTTCATAGCTGGGGGATATTTAAATTGGTTTTATAGTAAAGGTACTAATTGATTTTAAATCATAAAGATACTACGAATATATTTTGAAAGAACTACCCTGAATGGTATTTTTGATTAAAACATTTTTTATACAGTTGTATCAACTAATTTCAAAAACACACAAATCCCACCAAACTATGATATCCAATAGAATCGCAAGTAGTATTTTATTTTCTAGTGTATTATTTGTCTCAGTAGTAACGTCATGTCATGAAAATAAAGATGTCGATACCGAAAATCTTAAAACATCACTTACCTTCTATGCTTCTTTTGATGAGGGTATCAATGCAGATTTTGCACTAGGCGATAAACAGCTCTATAGTGTTCGAAATAGAAAGGCTAGAGATTCGGCTCAATTGGGGTTACATAAACCCGGTGTTCGAATTGCCAAGAACGATGGGATTTTTGGTGACGCGCTTCGTTTTACAGAACGAAGTAAAGGAAGCATTTATTACCCCAGTAAGAATAATATTAGTTATAATAAAACGGATTGGAGTGGTGCGATATCATTCTGGTTACAATTAGATCCCAATACCGACCTAAAACCCGGTTATTGTGATCCTATCCAAATTACAGATGTTAGTTATAATGACGCCTCAATCTGGGTTGATTTTACCAAAGAGAACCCTAGGGATTTTCGGTTGGGAGTAATAGGTGATCGAGATATCTGGAATCCTAATCCCGAAGGACCGGATAATGAAAATCCAATCTTTATAGAAAAATTACCGGTAGTTGAAAATCCACCGTTCAGAAAGGATGCCTGGACACACGTGCTTATCAATTTTTCGAACCTGAATACCCAACAAGGAAAAGCTTCACTATTTATTGATGGAAAATTGAAAGGCGAAAGATCAAATATTACCACTCCTTTTACATGGGATGTAGAACTCTCAAATATCTATATCGGATTAGGGTACATCGGTCTCATGGATGAATTATCTATTTTCAACAAAGCACTATCCCATAAAGAAATCAACACACTTTTTGCCCTTCAAAATGGTGTGCACGATCTTTTGGATAAATAATACCAGTTCTACTTTGAAATTACTCATTAAAACCTGCCTACCTGGCGGATACAGGCAGGATTGCCATTTTACGTTTATCCCGCTTTATGCATTAGAATGTCGTTATTCGGTTTACGGGGCTTATCTAACGTAAATTTCCTCGAAGGAATTAGACCCTTTCGCGGTGCCAATAAACTGCTGAATGATAATCACCTAAGATATACTTGTAAAAATTGTGAATATCTATATCTTAAGGAAGCGTTTCAGACCTTATGAAAAAATTATATTTGTTTACCTAAAAAACAAAAATATGAGCGCAACCTGGTATGAATGTAAAGTAAAATACAGAAAAACGAATGACTCTGGAGTTCAAAAACTAACCACAGAGCCTTATTTAATCGATGCCGTTTCTTATACCGAAGCCGAAACTCGAATTAACGAAGAAATGTCTGCATATATTAGTGAAGAATTCAAAATTACCAATATAAAAGTAGCTAATTATGCCGAAATACATCCTTTTGAAAATTCAGATCGATGGTTTAAATCAAAAGTAGCTCTAATTGCTTATGATGAAGAGAGTGGTAAAGAGCGAAAATCAAATATGTATTTATTAGTTCAGGCAAATGACGTAAAAGAAGCTTTCGACAATACGAATGATGCTATGAAAAATACCATGGGAGATTATACAATTCCCGCCATATCAGAATCGCCAATCATGGATGTATTTCCTTATTTTTCTGGAGACGAAGTAGCGTCAGAAAAAATAGAAAGATTCAATACGCTCAAAAACGCGGTTCCAGAGCATGACGAACCCAACCATTCAATAAAAGTGCTGAATACAGATCACAAAGTAATTCATTCGAATTTTGATCAAGAAGAAGAATAACCATACGATTTTCTACATAACATACAATCAGACCAGGGGCTGAATGATTTACTTTTTTGTAAAAAATTCAGCCTCTTTTCGTATACCTAGCATTCATTTTATCTGACGCTCTCCCCTTCTGCTACATGTTTTTAGGCATTCGTTGAAAATAATTTTTCAATTTCAAGGGTAAGCCTCGGGAGTATTATACCTTTTGGCGGTACCCATAAAACTAAAACTCTGATCAAGTTAATGAAGGTTGCGATACCATTAATTGCAGCCAGCCAAAACCCTTACTTTTAGAAGTATTAATTAAACCCGCTTTATGCATTAGAAAATCTATTACGGCTTTAAACTGCTGCAAAACCAAGCACTGCGTTGTATTTTTAAGTTTCACCGTAGCGATGCTATGCTGAAACTTAGAAAACACTTGGTTTTATGGCATTTTCAACCCTCATTACGAAATTCTAATGCATAAACCGGGTTAAAGAATTTTAAAAATAAAAAAATTATGGATTTAGAAGGAAAAGTAGTGATCATTACAGGTGCCTCTAGTGGCATAGGAGAAGCAACAGCTTTGAAACTGAGTAAAAACGGAGCTAAAGTTGTATTAATGGCAAGACGAGAAAATCGCCTTAACGAATTAAAAGAAAAGATCGAAAATAATGGCGGACATGCTTTAGTTGCAACAGGAGATGTTACAAAATCATCTGATTTTGAAGCGGTGGTAAATAAGACTTTAGATCAATACGGGACAATTAATGCACTCGTTAACAATGCTGGTCTTATGCCCCTCTCTTTTATAATGAAATTAAAGACCGATGAGTGGGATAAAATGGTCGATGTAAATATCAAAGGTGTGCTCAACGGTGTAGCAGCTGTTTTACCCACACTTACTGAAAATAAAGGAGGGCACATTATCAATATTTCATCTACAGCTGCTTATAAGTATTTTCCTGGCGGGGCTGTGTATTGTGCTACAAAAGCTGCTGTTAAAATGTTTTCTGAAGGATTACGACAAGAACTGGCTCCGCAGTACGGAATTAATGTGACCTCTATCGAACCGGGTGCAGTTTCTACCGAACTTACCGATACGATTACCGATGAAGATATTAAGGAAAAGTTATCAGACATGTTAGAAATGACCACACTGGAGTCTGAAGATATTGCCAACGCCATTTATTATGCGCTTACGCAGCCACATCGGGTAAATATTAACGATGTTTATATCATGCCAAGCGAACAAAAATAAAGGTAAAATCTAAAAAAGCTAAGAATAATAATTAATTAAATAACCAACATGAATGTAGCAACAAAAGAAAGTGCAATTACCACTGTTAATCCAACAACAGGGCAAGAAATTACGCACTATGAATATATGTCGGATGCAGAGTTGAATAAAGCCATAGAAAACTGCCATCAGGCATTTTTGGATTGGAAACAGAAATCAACCCAAGATAGAGCAGCCATTATCTCTGCAATTGGTAAGCAATTAAAAGAACATAAAAATGAGCTCGCAGAACTTATGACCCAAGAGATGGGTAAATTGGTAAAACAAAGCAAGCAAGAAGTAGACTTATGCGCCGCTATTTGCGAATATACTTCAGAAAATGGTCCTGAACAATTACAACCTGAAGAAAGAAAACTGTCTAATGGTGGTCGTGGTAGGGTTACCTTTTCACCTATCGGAATAGTGTATGGGATACAGCCTTGGAATTATCCCAGCTATCAGGTGATACGTTTTGCGATTGCTAATATAATGGCAGGAAATGGAGTATTGCTAAAGCATGCAGCTAACGTAACAGGAACAGGCAAGTTATTAGAAAAAATTTTTAAAGAAGCAGGATTACCAAAACACCTCTTTACTACATTAATTATAGATCATGATCAATCTGATCATGTTATTTCTAATCAACATGTACGTGGAGTTACCCTTACCGGAAGTTCTGAAGCCGGAGAAGTAATTGCAGAAAAAGCGGGAAAAGAACTTAAAAAAACAGTCTTAGAGCTAGGCAGTAATGATGCATATATTGTTTTAGAAGATGCTGATTTGGAGCTGGCTGTCGAGAAGTGCGTAAAGGGGCGTATTTATAACAACGGAGAAACATGTATTGCCGCCAAACGCTTTATTATAGTGGATAAAATTTATGAAGATTTTAAAAATGCATTTGTCGATGCAATGAAAAACCTTACGGTGGGAGATCCAATGTCGAAAGATAGCGATATAGGCCCCATGGCACGAGAAGATTTGCGAGAAAAACTTCATGATCAGGTACAAGAAAGTGTTCACCACGGAGCAGAAGTTTTATGTGGCGGAAAAATACCCGAAGGCGAGGGATTTTTCTATCCACCAACCGTTTTAGAAAATGTACAACCGGGTCAGCCTGCATATGATGATGAACTTTTCGGACCCGTAGCTTCTCTCATTAAAGCAGAAAATCAAGAGGATGCTATGCGAATTGCTAATGACAGCCGCTTTGGATTAGGCGGAGGAATTTTTACAAAAGACGTTGAAAAAGCTATTCATCTGGCAGAACAGCATTTTGATACAGGTATGGTATTTATCAATTCTTTCGGATTGGCACAACCTAATATGCCTTTTGGAGGTGTTAAAAACTCTGGATATGGCAGAGAACATGGTGGTTTTGGAGTAAAAGAATTTGTGAATACCAAATCTATTATCATTTTAGAAGATTAGTAAGTGTACAACATTTAGTACTTCATTGTCTAAACACACTAAAATGAGGGTGTCTAAAAAGTATTAAAAAACGTCATTACGAAAAATTTTAATTTTGAAGTAATCTGTTTATCAAAAACTTAAGTTCAACAGATTCCTTCGCTTCTCTCGGAATGACAACCTTTTTAGACACCCTCATTTTTTATTATCTATAGATTCAACTTAAAAAGATGTACATATACTAACGGTAAGCTATCGAAAATCGTAAATTTTATAACCTTAAATCTAATTTAAAACCCTAGGTTCTACCCATTATCCCAAAAACGAGAAGTTACTAATACAACTTAGTTTCATAAATGTAGCGTATATCAAAACCAAGTTTATCTGATCTTACAAATTGACCTCGGCCATTATCATTTTCTTTTAATTCAAAAACAATAGCCCCTTTTGGATCAAATACGGTAATTGCCAATTCATTTTCTGTTTTTGATAGCAGCAAACTATTGCCGGGTTGTACACCATAACTATCTTCTTTTAGTAGTACAGTGCCACTTTCTAACTTTCCGTTATCAAAGTGCGCGGTATACTTACTATTTCCATTTTTATCGTATCGTATCACTTCTCCCCCAAGAGCCCCGTTATCTAGAGTGTACGAATACTTGAGACGCTCGGTATCTTTAAAGAAAATAGCTACGCGTTTTTTATTATTTTCAGAATGGTATACTTTTTTAATATCATCTGCTCTGGTGATGACCTCTTTTTCTATAGTTCCATTTTTGTACCAACGTTCTGTTCTATCAGCACCTTTTCTATATTGATATATTTCTTTTCCTTCATAGGGTTTATCTGCTTTATAGATTAAAGCACTTGCAATACTGCCATCGGGGTGGTAATACACCGTTTTCCCTTCTAACTTACCGGCTTCATAGTTTTTTACTTCTTTTTTACGACCGTCTTTATCGTAAATAACAAATTCTCCTTCTTTTTGATCATTTTTATACGTTCCAGAGCGTAGTACATTTTCATTATAATCTAATTGCTTGTATACTCCTTCTTTTTTTCCATTTTTTATACTGAAAAGTTCTCGAGACACATGGTCATAGACCTGACCTTGCCAAGGTTTACCATCTTTAAATTTCAATTGAGCAATGACCTCTCCTTGTTTAGAATAATATGTTGCTTTATCAGCTATATTTGTATCTTCGATAAGTACATATTTAGAGTTTTTGAAACCTGATCTATTAGTGATGGCATATTCCTTTCGTTTTAAAATCTCACCATTTTTTCGCTCTTCATAAATTTGTATTTGATCAGAATTGTAAAAGTATTTGATGTACAAGCCATCTTTGGTTTTAGGAGTAAAGGTTCCTAAAAGATTTCCTTTGCGATCGTAATATAATTCTTTGGCAATATCGTAACCTTCAAAAATAGTTTCATTTCTTTTTTGGTCGATATCGTGATAATATGCTATTTTTCGATTACGCGATCGTGTCACAAGATCATAGAATGTTTCTTCTTTACCAACTTTTGAAGAATCTTTATAAAAGTATTGGTATCGAATTTCGTGTGTTAGAACACCTTTTTCATAAGTAGAGATGTTGGTGAATTTTCCATTGGAATTTACAGCATACGAAGTCCCGTTAAAAGGAGAAAAGTAATTTTCATTTTTTGAAGTCACCTGGCTTAATTGGTTGCCTTGCTGATCATAAAATGTAGCGGTATTATTCTCGAAAATTTTAAAAGGACGTCTCGTGCCGTAATAGTAGGTAACTTCTTTAATTGATTTTCCTTCTTTAAACACCTCGAGACGATCGGGATTTATCTTAGTACCATCCCAGGGTAGGTAATTTTTATACGTAAGTTCAGCTATTTGATTACCTTTTTCATCATAACTTATCTCAGACATTTTCTGTTTATCCTTGTACACCACTTTGGTTCGCACCTGTTTATTTTTAAAATAAGATGTTGCTTCGGTAAGATTCCCTTCTTTATCATAAATTTCTATAGACTTAATTAGTGCCAGTTCGTCTTTTTTATAGTCTGAAAAAAATCGAATTCGTTTTCCATCATAAAACCTTCGAATTCCTTTCTCTTTTTTCACATAGATAGAATCCATCGTAGCACCACCCTCGGTATAGTACACAATTTTGGGTTTGGGCTCTTCAATAAATTGATCTCGAAGCTGTTCATTAGGGTAAAACGTAGCAACAACCTCTCTGTTATTTTTATCTACCTCTATAATTTGTTTGACCCTCATAGGATCGTAATAATAATACACATCGGTTCCCTGATCCTGATATTCGAGAGTGTCTCGTATTGCGGTCCCTATATGTTTCCCTTGTTGATCATAAAACATTCTCTTAACAACATAACGTTTTGAAGCATCTTTGAGGTAGGTTTCGGTTCTAATTCCGTCCAGATCATTGTCATGAATGATTTCTACGATCAAACTATCTCGTTTTGCAATATAAAAGTCGTATTGATTCGCTTTCATATTGACTTCTCCAGAAACAAAACGTCCATCTTTATAAGTACCCTTCATTTCTTTTTCTCGATAAAAAGAACGTGTATCGCCATTAAGTCGATTATCAGTATATTCTAGAGATTGTGAGAGTTGCCCGTTTTTATCATACCAGGTGATAAGACCTTCCCAATGATCCTTATCTGCATATTTTGAAAAACCTTTCATTTGCAAGGTATGATCAATATAATAGTCTTTTACTTCGTAAAGTTTCCCTTTTTTCTGTACGGGCGGTCGATAATAGGTAGCATCAGATTTTGTCGTTTTTTTCCACTTGGTGGTATACCAAATCGTATCGTTTTGAGCTGAGGTTACTTGAATAGTGCTAATACACAGTACAACCAGTAACTTGAAATAAGGGTTGTATACTTTATATCCCATCTTTTGCATCTGTATTTATTATTTTACGCAAGCATAAAAGGCCTGGTAAGAAATTAGTACTTTATGCTAAAATAGAATTTTTGTTGGTATGACTTCCCCGAGATATTAGAATTTTTGAAAGAACAATTGATTGTCCGTTATTATACCTGAAATTTAACTGAGAAGTCATCCTGAATTCATTTCAGGATCTCATGAAGTTTATTTTCAGTACATTGAGATGAGAAGCTGAAACGAGTTCAGCTTGACGCAAACCGTTTAAGTTAAATTATGGATATTCATAAGAACAATAACGAAAGCGAAGAACGGGTCACTAATTATAATAAGACTTCTTCAATAAAAAAATCATCCTGTTTTTATAAGGATGATTCTTGATGATCAAAGATCTATTACGATGTTATAGTGACGGGAACAACATCAATGGGTTGTTGTTCTTTCAATTGTTTTTTGGTAAGGTCTCTGGTTAACCAGCCGCTTCTTCCTGCTGTGGCAATAGCATACGGCGTAATCCAAAACAAGGTAAAAGCATAAAAAATACTATAGGGATACGCCCATAAAGCTTCGGAAATACTGTGCTTTTTGGCATAAAAGAATGCTTGAATACTTGAAAACACTAAAATTCCCACTAACGTAGCACTAATAAATAATAAAGGATAAGTAAAAACGAAAAATACCATTAATGCTATTCCGGGATATGCCATGATCATTTTCAACCATTGATTAAGTAATAATACCCTGGTACCGTTTTTAGATTCGGTTCTAAAATTAGTAAATGCGAATTTACTCATTGCAATATTCTCTCGAATGTTGCTTCTCTCCCACCGGATAAACATCTTGTAGAGATTTTTATAACGTTCGGGGATATTAGTATACACATAAGCTGTACGTTGAAACAAGACATTATACCCTTGTTTTAAGATCATGTTGGTCATAGCTCTATCTTCTCCGATTTTGGAAACCTGTCCCATAAACGTCTGGCTAATCCAATCTTCTAAACAATTAAAAACAGCCTCTTTACGATATGCAGATAAGGCTCCTGGTGTACACAATACAGAACCCAAAGCACTTTGTGCAGAGCGTATAAACTCAAAACTAAATGCGAAACTCACGTTCAGCATTCTTGGTATTAATGCTTTATCTCTATTTAAAACACGTACGTTACCCGCTACCGCTCCACAATTTTCATTGACTATAAAAGGAGATACCATTACTCGCAACGTATCTTTTTTTACAATCGAGTCACTATCTACTGTAATAAAAACATCACCCATCCCCAAATTAAATCCGCGATACAAGGCATGTCTCTTTCCTTTATTTTTGGGTTGTTGATAAATCGATACGCGATTACCTAATTCCTCTTTAGCCTTCTTCATCCACTCCCAGGTATCGTCCTGGCTACCATCATCGATAGAGATAATCTGCAATTTTTCGATAGGGTAATCACTTTTTGCTAAACTATGTAGTGTTTTGTGCACTAACTCCCCTTCATTATACGCCGGAACAATTACAGTACATAGAGGCAACTCTTTATCAGTTACAGAATCAACGACTTTATATCGCAAATACAAAAATAATATGTACCCGATAAAGCTAATTTTGATAGTTAGCAAAACTATCCCTAAGATAACCAGAGTAATTCCCCATGTGGTGTTCATACGTTCCAGGTGAATTTCCTCAAAATAAGGTTGCAAGAAATAAAACATAGAAGCTGCTCCAAAAAGCACTATAAAAGTAGCTATCAGGATTGCTATTGATGATGTATTATTTTTTAATTGTTCTACTGAATCAAATCCTGCATTTGGTGTTGAATTTGAAATGATGTGTCCCTTCATAACTATTTTTTTAATTTCCAATTCCAGAAATACCAATAGTGATACCATATTTGAAATTCTGTTGAATCACAGACTATTAGCAAATTACAAAAGATCTAAAGGTGTGGATCTTTTACACAGGTAAGGTATAATTTCCCCACTTTTTAGGTTAAAAATGAGCGAATATTTGTATGCTACCGTTACCGAATAAGATCAATGAGAAACAAAATAATTCGATGCTAATGAATCTATAATCCATAAAAAACCGCTTTGATAAGATTATCAAAGCGGTTCTTTATTTGTTTAAACTATTACTTTAAGGTTTACTATACCTTACCATTTATTATAAAGGCAACTATGAAGTTTGTACAGCACTCATAGCCTCTTCAATATGATGTTCTCCGTTAAGGATTTCGAATACATTACGATTGGCTATGGTATCTTTTAAACTATTGACCAAAACTTTGGCTACATCGCCCCTGGGTATTTCTCCGTTTTTAGTATCCAGATGTTCCGCAAGTCTTATTTTTCCGGTAGGCACCTGATTACTTAACGTTCCCGGTCTAACTATGGTAAAATTTAATCCACTATTAGCAAGATATTCATCGGCATCCTGCTTTGCCTGCAGATAGTCCTGGAGATCATCTGACTGTTGTGGTGCATCAGCTCCTATCGAGCTTAACATGACTAATTTTTGAACTTTATTCTTTTTTGACGCATCAACAATTTTCATAGCCCCTTTACGATCTACTTTATCTAATGCTTTTCCTTTAGAACCTGCCGCAAAGATTACTTTGTCTATGCCTTGCGTCGTATGTGAAACATCTTGAGTAAGGTCTCCCAATATGGTTTTTATACCTTGTTGTTCAAAATTTGCTTGCTGTTGTTTTTTACGAACCATAGCAATGGGCTCATAATTTTGATCTTTGTTTAAAATATCGACGACTTTATTTCCTGTGGTGCCTGTTGCACCTACTACTAGTATTTTTTCCATTCTATAATATACTCAGAGCATTACTTTTTTACAAGCATACAATAGCGTTTAACGAGTATTTAACGACAGCTTATAAAACCGTCTTAATTTTTTTATATAGCTAATAAATAGTATCGTTATTATTCGCCAAAAACATACTTACGTACAATGGTTTCAGTAACTGGTCTTAATATTTTATTATTGACCGGATGTCTACCTCCTGTTGTAAAAAACTCTATATCCCCTCCTTCTCTATCATACCAAAATAATGCCTTACCATTTTTAAAAAATACCATTGTGGTGTCTAATTTTACTTTTTTAAAATTTTCGACTAAATTTTGATCATACAACACATCAGGATACGAAGTTGTACCACAAGTTGTTTTTTCATAATGGTTTTCTTTCCATATCATGCAATCTTTTTGTTCCCAATTCGGAATAAAATATATAAGGATTGTGATTCCTATAAAAGTTATAGTGATTACTATTTTTTTTAGTTTTCCTTCCCTGATACCATCTTTCGTTCTTCCTTCATCATTTTCATCAATTACTTTCCTTGTATCGAAATTATCATCACATACAATCACATTATTTTTTGAATTATTCTCTTGTACTTTTTTAGAGGATTTCCCTTCACTTTTTCGGAACTCAGAATATGGTCGCGGTTGAAAATCAATTAACCATGCAGTGAACTCAACTATTTCCTTATTGGGTTTTTGAGTTAATCCATTTAGAAAATTCTTTACAGTTAAAAACTTTTCAGCTTTTGTATTACCTAAATGGCTATAAAGATCTTTGTCTTTTGAGATATTAAAGAAAGCCGATAAAATTTGGGAATCTAAATTTCCTTTTCTTGTATAAAAAACTTCTTTACTGGCTGATCTTATACTTCCAGGTGTAAGGTTCTCGAAGAACCAATTCAACTGGTGAGAACTATCTTTTCGTATAAGTTCAAATTTGTCTAATACTTCCTTTATATACTTCTCAAAAGTAATCATACCAATAAATTGAAAATAAATTAAAAGCGAATTTTCCGAATTAATCCGAAATCATACGAATAATCCGAATCACTTACTAATAGTGGGGTAAAACAGCTTTTTCTTTGTGACAGATTTAGTTTTTGTCTTGATTAGCTATCAAACAAATGTATACAAACTAAATCGAAACTGGAAATATAAGACAGGATCAGATAACTGAAACTGGGAAGTACAATTAGCTTTTTCTGTCTTCGACTTTCCAAAACATACTTCCCAAACAAAGAAGAGGCCTCTTCTGAATTCAAATGAGTTGCTGGTTGGCAATTATCCTCTGGGCTAAAACCCCAGACAGCAACCGCTATGTCAAATTTCAAAATTCAGAAGCCATGCGTAAAGCAATTTTAATATTAGGAATCATTTTATTTAATATGTCATTATTTTCTTGTACAACCTCGGACCTTGCCGAAGAAATCGGTATCGAAGAAGTAGCAACAGAAGGTGAAGAGGCAGAAGTAAATGAAGTTCCGGATGAAGATTAAATTATAACTATTTATCAGAATCATTTTTTAAATTAGAGGAATGAAGCTAAAGCTAACATTCCTCTTTTTATTTGTTTGTGGGTTTACAAGCATATCATGGTCATATCAAAAAGATACACAAATCATTGAAACTTGGAAAGATAGTTGTAAATATTATGGTAAGATCAGAAAATATGATAGTGCAGTTTTCTACTCGCAAAAAATACTAAATTTTCTACACGGTTCTAATGATAGTGTATCAATTGCAAAAGCTTTATTTAGATTAGGGTATTATCAAAGAGCTAACTTACATATTGTTAATGCTTTTGTAAACTATAATAAATCATTTCACATTTTTGTGGGTTTAAAAGACAGCGTCAATATTGGTAAAAAAGCTCTTAATATTTCAAATCTTCAAAACTCTATTGGAGACTTCTCAGGAGCTGAAATAACCGCTATTAACGGATTAAAGCATCTAAAAAACACAAAAGAAAATAAATATGTCTCTGGTTTATATAACAGTTTGGCAATATCTTCCTCCAGAAAGAAAGACTATGCTGATGCTATATCTTGGTATGAAAGGGCTATTTCAATAACATCCGATTCAATTTCATTATTGAAATATCACAACAACATTGCTGTAGCTCTTATTCATCAAACTAAGTATAAAAAAGCTCAAACAAAATTGGTTACAATAACTTCTAGTTCTATTCTGGAACAGGATTCTATTTTATTGTCTAAAGTCAAAGATAATCTTGCATATACAAAGTCCTTACTTAATGAACCAACTGCTGAGAAAGAATTATTACAAGCTCTGGAAATTAGAAAAAGAATGAGAGACTACTCAGGTCAATTTGCAAGTTGTATACATCTTACCGAACATTATCAAAATCGTAATCAAGATAATACCGCGTTAGATTATGCAAACAAAGCTTATCAAATTGCAAATCAAATAAAAAGTACTGAATCTAAATTAAAAACTCTTTCGTTTTTGATTGACTTAGAGGATAATCCAAAAAAAGTAGCAAAAGAATACAGAAAATTGAACGACAGTATTAATAATTACAGGAATACAATTAAGAATCAATTTGCCAAAATTATCTATGGAGTCGAGGAAAAACAAAAAGAGAATTTAGTTCTTAAAAAGCAATCGGCAGAAAAAAACTTAAAGCTTTCTAAGGAAACATCAAGGAGAAATGTTCTTATTCTGGTCTCTTTTATATTAGTTATCGCTATAATATCAATTTTTTTAATCTGGAAACAGCGCATTAAAACAGCCCGAATTGAAGAACGACACAAAACTAAATCGAGACTATCCAAAAAACTACATGACGAAGTAGGTAATGATCTCTACTACCTCCTACTCCAATTACAAAAGGTATCTGGTTTTGATAATAATCACGAAAATCTAAAGATTCTAAAGGGCTTTGATAGCGTATATAACAAAATCAGAGACTTCTCAAGAGATCATAAGATTGAAACGGGTGAAGAATATGGTGATGAACTCCTATCACTGCTGGACTCATATGGAGATGAAGAAACTAAAGTAATTACTAGTGAACTTGAACCTGATTTTTGGAATGAAATCTCTCCATTAAAAAAAGAAGAGTTGTATTTCGTATTGAAAGAGCTTCTTACCAATATGAAAAGGCATAGTAAAGCCAATGTAGTAGCGATTACCTTTACCAAAGAAAATAAAAAGGTAATCGTCAACTACGTAGACAATGGCATCGGTACAGATCTCAACAAAACAATTTCAAAAAATGGTCTGAGCAATGTGGAAATCCGCATGAAAGACATAGGCGGAACCATTACTTTTGACTCAAAACCAGAAGAAGGTTTCAAGGCCACGATGGTTTTTAGCACCTAATTTGAATAGTTTATGTTTAAAAAAATTTTGATTGCTGAAGATGTAGACAATGAAAACCTCGGAATTGTTTCTGCAGTTAAGGAGTTCACAGATGCAACAGTTGATACCGCCCAGTTTTGCGACAAAACGTTGCTAAAGATCAAAGAAGCATTACGAAAAAATATTCCTTATGATCTATTGATTAGTGATCTTTCTTTTGCTTTGGACTATAAGAAGCATAACATAACTTCTGGAAAACAACTTATTGAAGAAGTAAAAAAAGTACAACCCGATATTAGGATCATCGTTTTTACCGGAGAAAAAAAGCCTGCCATCATCAAATCCTTTTTTGCCAATCAAAAAATCAATGGATATGTCTGTAAAGGACTTTATGGATTATCTGAATTAACAAAAGCTATTACTGCCGTAGATAGAGGAAATACCTATACCTGTCCTGTTTCTAAAGATGCATTACATCAAAAAAATGTGTTACAATTAAATAAGTATGAAGTACAACTTTTAAAACTTCTGGCAAAAGGATATAAACAAGATGAGATAAGTCAACGTTTTATAGAAAACAACATAACGCCTAATAGTAGACGATCTATAGAAGATAAAATACGAAAACTGCGCGACGATTTTAGTGCCAAAACCAATATACAACTTGTCTATATTGTTAATCAACTAGGACTAATTGAGTAAATCATAAATATTTCTATCTTAAATATGATCCCTTGTGAATTTCCACAAGGGATTCTTTTTTGATCAAAGTAATTTTGAACTAGTATTAATTTAAAACCAATTATAGAATGGCAGATCCAAAATTAAAATTCACAAAAGTAATAATGGTGAGTACTATTTTAATTTACATGCAAGTAATAATCAAATTATTGCAACAGGTGAAACTTATACCACAAAACAAGGTTGTGAAAACGGAATAGAATCAGTAAAAACCAACGCACCAATTGCCGAAATTGAAGATGTAACCAACGAATAAGAATTGGGAATACACCATGCTTGTTTGGGGTAGCAAGCATTACTGACCTCACAGGTTTTAAAACGTGTGAGGTTTTTTGTTTTGTTAAATAATTATGGTCTGTGGAAATCCACAAGGGATTGGTTATCGATGATGGTAAGTTTGAAATGAATTAATATAAAAACTTTAATATCATGAATAAACACTATTTACAATCTCAAATCAAATCAACAGGAACAGCATACTTGTTTTACTTTTTATTATTTGGAGCTCATTATGCATATTTAGGTAAATGGGGACTACAAATACTATTTTGGTTTACACTAGGAGGTCTAGGGTTCTGGTCATTAATAGATCTTTTTACAATGTCTAACAAAGTTGATAAACATAATCTCTTAATTTTTGAGAAGATCGAAGAAATCGAAGCGTCAGAAAAACAATCAGAACAAGAAAGACAAGTAGCAATGATTGCAGCCATTAAAAATTAAACAATATGGAAAAAATCGTTTTAACATTATTACTGACTTTGGTATCAATTGTAGGCATAGCACAGGATCAAAAAATTGATCCCAAACAAAGTAATGCTGAAATCTTTTCGGCAAAATCAGGAACTTTAATTGAAAAACAGTTCAGAAAAGCGGGAAAAATAGGTCTTACCGAGCTCAAGATAATCAAACTTACTGATATGATTTCTGGTCAATCTATTAGTGCTCTCAGATTTGAACTAGAAGTTTCTGGAAAATATAGTTCAGATACTAAGATAGCTTCTTTAGATATTGATGAGATTGATGCCTTAATTAAATCAATACAGGTTATAAATGAAGATGTATTCAATTTTCCACCCGAAAATTATACTGAGATTACCTTCAGAAGTAGAAGTGGTTTTAAAGCTGGTTGTTACTGGAGTAAAGATCAATGGAAACCTTACATACAAATTGAAAAACATGATCGCAAGTCACTAGTAAGGTTAAGTAAAGGTGATTTTTTAACCCTCCTGGAATTACTTAAACAGGTGAAAGAAGAACTTAAATAAACAACTATGGAACTAAACAACCAACTCAAAGCCCTAGCCGATAAGATCGAGCAGCTTAAAGATCAAATTGAAACCGAAGAATCAACTAAACATGCTTTTGTATTACCTTTTATAAATCTTTTGGGTTATGATAGCTTTAATCCTACTGAGGTAGTACCTGAATTCACAGCTGATCTTGGATTAAAGAAAGGTGAAAAAGTAGATTATGCCATCTTTCATGATGAAGAACCTGTAATGATTATAGAATGTAAAAACTGGAAGGAAGATCTCAATGTTCATAATTCTCAACTATTTAGGTACTTCCATGTTACGGAAACGTCTTTTGCTCTTTTAACTAACGGTATTCACTATCGTTTTTATACAGATCTGGAGGAATCAAATAAAATGGACGAAAAGCCATTCCTAGAATTTAATATTACTGATCTTAAAGAGAATGTTATCAATGAAATAGCAAAATTTCATAAATCGAATTTTGATGTAGATAAAATATTTGATAACGCAAGTGATCTTAAATATTTAAAAGAAATAAAGAAGTTGATTACTAATGAACTGTCTGAGTCATCTTCAGAATTTGTAAGATTATTTGCATCAAAGGTATATTCTGGAAGATTGACTGAAAGAATTATGGATGATTTCTCTGGATTAGTACATAAAGCATTTGCACAAACATTTAGTGAAAAAGTAAATGATCGATTAAATGCAGCTTTGAATAAAGAAGCTGAAAAACAACAAGAAGAAGAATTTGAAGAGGAAGAAGAAATTAGTAAAATTATTACCACAGAAGAGGAATTAGAAGCTTTTCGGATAGTCATTGCGATTCTAAGGCGTAAAGTAGAAAAAAGTCGTATCGTGCATAGAGATACACAATCTTATTTTGGAATTCTATTAGATGATAACAACAGAAAGCCTATTTGTAGACTTCATCTCGATGGTAATAAAAAATATATCAGTCTTTTTGACCAAAATAAAAATGTACAACGTGAACAGATTCAATCTGTAGATGATATTTATGAGTATGGAGAACAATTACTAAAAACTATAGATCATTACGAACAAGAATAAAATATCCTACTATGAAAAAACTAATACCCCTATTCTTACTAATAATCGCATCCTACCATTGCAACTCACAAAGTGTAGAGGCAAGTCTTTACTTAAAAGAAGAATTAGTTAAACAAAGAGATGATCTATTAAAAAAGGCACAAGAACTACAAGGCAGAATTGATGCTATTGATAAAAAGTTAGGTAATAAACCTGCATCTACACATACCGTCCAATATCTGACTAAAAATGCTACCTATAACGACGGTAGTTATATAAGATCAAAAGAGACTCAAAGTAATAAACAGTATAAGTCTAGATCTACAAGAACCTACCATAGAGGTCCTCGCGGTGGTTGCTATTATATAAATTCTAATGGCAATAAAACCTATGTTGCCAGAAACATGTGTAAATAATTACTTAAAATTAATACCTTTAAGTGTCATAAAACTAACTATATGATCAAAAACTATTTTGCCTACGTATTAATTCTGATTACATGTTTATCTTTTACTGCTAGTGATAAATTACCCAACGAATTTTTTGCTAAAGTAATAGGGGTAAAAGACGGAGATACGATTGAGGTTCTCTATAAAAAAGAACCTATAGTCATAAGATTAGAGCATATCGATTGCCCAGAGAAAAAGCAACCTTTTGGACAAAAAGCAAAGCAATTTACGTCTGATTTCTGTTTTGATAAAAAGGTAGAAGTAATTTCTAAAGGGAAATATGATCGATACAGAAGGCTTATTGCAGTCATCAAAAATAAAAATCAAGTCTTAAATAAAGAATTGGTAGCTAATGGATATGCATTGCATTTTAAGAAATATTCTAAAGATTCTTCATATACAATTCTTGAAGAACAAGCAAAGCTTCAGAAAAAAGGAATGTGGTTTCAGGAAGAACTAATTGAACCGTGGTTATTCAGAAAGCGGAAAAAGTCAAATAATAAAAAGACAAATCAATAATTTATATATGATTACAAAACTACACCAACATGAAAACAATCGTATTAATCCCATTAATCCTTTTCTCGTACTCTTTGTTTGCTCAAGAACAAAAAAAAGAGAAGAAAAAGGATGAAATAAAGGTATTTATCTGTAATAGCATGACCAGTGATAAGTATCATTATAAAAAGGAATGTAAAGGATTGACAAGATGTAATGATACCATAAAAAAAATATCGCTCAGAAAAGCTAAAAATGTATATGGTAGAAACGTATGTGGTTACGAAACTCACATAGAGAGTTCGGGTAAGTACGAAAACTAAACTCGCACGCAATTCCCTATACCAACAACACATATAACACACGCTACACAACCCAACAACCCTCCCCCACAAAATTTTATCGACCAACGGCATACGGCAGTTGTCCCGCACAGTTAGGTAACCCTCCCGCACACTAGTTTTATCGATCAGCGGTATAGGGTCACCCGTCCGCGCAGGCTAAAAAGTAACCCGCACACTAGGGTGAGGCGTCCGCGCGGCGCGGAGACCCCAACCCAGTGCGCGGGCCAGTGATAGTAAGCCTTTTAACCCGTTTTATGCATTAGAAAATCTATTACGGCTTTAAACTGCTGCAAAACCAAGCACTACGTTGTATTTTTAAGTTTCACCGTAGCGGTGCCTTTAGATTTGTTTTCTGAAAATAAAACTAATAATAAATGTCGATAATGATGTTGAAAAGAGGGGGTTTGGGGGAGACTGATAACTTACTTAAATTGTTGATAATAAAAAAGAACGGAGTGA
>NZ_JAGKIK010000049.1 GCF_017897595.1 Aquimarina sp. U1-2 | reverse complement strand
ACATGCCGGGTTGCCCCATTCGGATATCTGCGGATCAACAGGTATGTGCCCCTCACCACAGCTTTTCGCAGCTTATCACGTCCTTCTTCGCCTCTGAGAGCCTAGGCATTCCCCATACGCCCTTAATTAGCTTATGTGTCTTTGCTTTTAACTTGCTCTTATTTTTACGTAGTAATCAGTAATGAGTACATAGTAGTCAGTAGTGAGATACTAGAACTTAGATGCTAGACCTAAAAATCTAAATACCCTATACTTAAATACACTGTACTTACTACCTAAGTACTACTTCTTTATTTTTTTATCACACACCTTAAGTGTGTGCTCGTATTTCTTATGATCAATATGTCAATGAACGTTCTCTTTAGATTAGTTAGAGTATTGGATCTTTTAGATCTCTAGAAAAATAATCTAAATATCTAAGCAATCTAAATATCTAACAATCGTGAAGATCGTGGAGAATACCGGAGTCGAACCGGTGACCTCCTGCGTGCAAGGCAGGCGCTCTAGCCAGCTGAGCTAATTCCCCCTTCTTGAATTCAGAATGTAGAATTCAGAATTACGAATTTAGAATTCTCA
>NZ_JAGKIK010000048.1 GCF_017897595.1 Aquimarina sp. U1-2 | reverse complement strand
AAACAAACATAATATACAATCAGAGGCGTTTACATTTCCTGGACATACTGATTATCTCGCAAAAGAATTAGGAGGGAAAAGTTTAATGTTTATGGTAACCGATACCTTAAAAGTAGGACTGCTAACCGACCATGTCCCTGTAAAAGATGTATCAAATCATATTTCAGAAGAGCTTATTACAGATAAAATCAATACCGTTTATGAAACCTTGAAAAAGGACTTCAATATCATAAAGCCTAAGATTGCGGTTTTGGGTATCAATCCTCATACGGGTGATAATGGTGTTATTGGCAATGAAGATGATACTGTTATGCGACCAACTTTGAAAAAAATTAAGGAAGCAGGTAAATTAGTCTATGGCCCATATGCTGCAGATAGTTTTTTTGGGACTAATAACTACAAAAATTTTGACGCTATTATAGCGTCATATCATGACCAAGGGCTAATTCCTTTTAAAACACTATCATTTGGGCAAGGCGTTAATTTTACAGCAGGTTTAACGCGTGTAAGAACATCTCCAGACCACGGTACGGCTTACGAAATTGCTGGTAAAGGTATTGCTGATGAAGGCTCATTTAAGGAAGCGTTATTTACTGGAATTA
>NZ_JAGKIK010000047.1 GCF_017897595.1 Aquimarina sp. U1-2 | reverse complement strand
ATGTGACTCTGGAAATTGCTCCAAATGCGGTAACTACTGCAGAAATCGCTGACGGAACCATAACTTCAGATGATATTGCGGCTGATGCAATCAACGCAGCATCGATAAACCCAGACGTAGCCGGTGCTGGATTAACCCAAAATGCTTCTGGAGCACTAGAAGTAGATGTAACTGGAATAAGCGGTGACGGATCAATTACCTCCCCTAATGGAACTGTAACTTTAACAGGGACACCGGCTAACTCTTTATTCGAAAACGTAGGATTTGATGTAAATGTTCCAGCACTTACTGGTGATGGATCAATTACCTCTACAGACTTAACTGTAACTGGTGGTGCAAATTCAACGCTAAATGATGTAACTTTAGAGATTGCACCTGGAGCTGTTGGAAATACAGAACTTGCAACCGATGCAGTTACTACTGATAAAATACTAGATGGAACCATAACTTCAGATGATATTGCGGCTGATGCAATCAATGCAGCATCGATAAACCCAGACGTAGCCGGTGCAGGACTTACGCAAAATGCATCGGGTGCACTAGAAGTAGACGGAACTGCAATCACAGGTGATGGAAACATTACTTCCTCTGACCTTACTGTTGG
>NZ_JAGKIK010000046.1 GCF_017897595.1 Aquimarina sp. U1-2 | reverse complement strand
AACCATAACTTCAGATGATATTGCGGCTGATGCAATCAACGCAGCATCGATAAACCCAGACGTAGCCGGTGCAGGACTTACGCAAAATGCATCGGGTGCACTAGAAGTAGACGGAACTGCAATCAATGGTGATGGAAATATTACATCTTCCGACCTTACTGTTGGTGGAGATACAAATGCACTACTTGGCGATGTAACACTAGAAATTGCTCCGAATGCGGTAGGAACTACTGAAATCGCTGACGGAACCATAACTTCAGATGATATTGCGGCTGATGCAATCAACGCAGCATCGATAAACCCAGACGTAGCAGGTGCAGGACTTACGCAAAACGCATCGGGTGCACTAGAAGTAGACGGAACTGCAATCAATGGTGATGGAAATATTACATCTTCCGACCTTACTGTTGGTGGAGATACAAATGCACTACTTGGCGATGTAACACTAGAAATTGCTCCGAATGCGGTAGATGCTTCAACCATAAATGCAAACGTAGCCGGTGCAGGACTAACTCAAAACGCATCGGGTGCTCTGGAAGTAGATGTAACTGGAATAAGCGGTGACGGATCAATTACCTCCCCTAATGGAACTGTAACTTTAACAGGGACACCGGCTAACTCTTTATTCGAAAACGTAGGATTTGATGTAAACGTTCCAGC
>NZ_JAGKIK010000045.1 GCF_017897595.1 Aquimarina sp. U1-2 | reverse complement strand
ATTGCTGATGATGCTGTAACTGCAGCTACTATTAATAGTGATATAGCAGGAACCGGACTTACGCAAAATGCATCGGGTGCACTAGAAGTAGACGGAACTGCAATCACAGGTGATGGAAACATTACTTCCTCTGACCTTACTGTTGGTGGAGATGCAAATGCACTACTTGGCGATGTAACACTAGAAATTGCTCCAAATGCGGTAACTACTGCAGAAATCGCTGACGGAACCATAACTTCAGATGATATTGCGGCTGATGCAATCAACGCAGCATCAATAAATCCAGACGTAGCCGGTGCAGGACTTACTCAAAATGCATCGGGTGCTCTGGAAGTAGATGTAACTGGAATAAGCGGTGACGGATCAATAACCTCCCCTAATGGAACTGTAACTTTAACAGGGACACCAGCTAACTCTTTATTCGAAAACGTAGGATTTGATGTAAACGTTCCAGCACTTACTGGTGATGGATCAATTACCTCTACAGACTTAACTGTAACTGGTGGTGCAAATTCAACACTAAATGATGTGACTTTAGAGATTGCACCTGGAGCTGTTGGAAATACAGAACTTGCAACCGATGCAGTTACTACTGATAAAATACTAGATGGAACCATAACTTCAGATGATATTGCGGCTGATGCAATCAACGCAGCATCGATAAA
>NZ_JAGKIK010000044.1 GCF_017897595.1 Aquimarina sp. U1-2 | reverse complement strand
CCTGAAGTCCGTCACCGTTAAGGAGCGGCCTAGGGTAAAACTGGTAACTGGGGCTAAGTCGTAACAAGGTAGCCGTACCGGAAGGTGCGGCTGGAACACCTCCTTTCTAGAGATTTTCTTTATTTAGTTTTATAGTTACATATAGGATTACACAAAGAAGACGCTGATACTATTACGCAAGGGTATTGTTTTACTTTATTTTTGAGTTTAGTCTTAATTGCTGTCGATTAATTAGTTATTGAGTATTTGAGTTATTGAGTATTTGAGAAAGAGTTTTTAGTATGAATATTTTACTCATTGTCTTATAGGCTCACCACTCACTGACTACCAATACAGTCTCATAGCTCAGCTGGTTAGAGCGCTACACTGATAATGTAGAGGTCGGCAGTTCGAGTCTGCCTGAGACTACAAGTCGAAAGGCGAGGCGAGAAGCCTGTCCCGAGCGAAGTCGAGGGGAGTCTGCCTGAGACTACGGAATGATGAATGTAGAATTCAGAATTTTGAATTCAGAATTCAGAATTCAGAATATTAGATTTTACATTTATAGTTTTTAAAGTTCATTGGAAAGATATTGAAAAAGGAAATTTTAGAAGTTGAGAATTCTAAATTCGTAATTCTGAATTCTACATTCTGAATTCAAGAAGGGGGAATTAGCTCAGCTGGCTAGAGCGCCTGCC
>NZ_JAGKIK010000043.1 GCF_017897595.1 Aquimarina sp. U1-2 | reverse complement strand
AAAGCGACCTTAAAATTCCTAACATGAGAGGCATCATGATGGCACGTAAAAAACCGTTAACGGTAGCTGAACCTGTTGATGCTAGTGCTGGTACAACCTCTGTTTCTTTTGAGAAACCAGCTGCGAAGGGCGCAGTTAAATTGGTGGCACCAGATAATTTAGATGCGTTGATAGATTTGCTTCATAATGAAGCTAAGGTTATATAAAGCCTAAATACCAAGAATCAAATCCTAATGATATCATTTTGGAATTTTTAATTTGAAATATTGAAGAATTATGTCAGTTTTAGTATATACAGAATCAGAACAAAATAAATTCAAAAAAGCTGCTTTTGAAGTGGCATCTTACGCCAAAGCTGTTGCAAGCCAATTAGGCACAACAGTTACCGCAGTGGTTATTAACGCTGAAGACACATCAGAATTAGGAAATTATGGTGTAGATAAAGTGTTAAAAGTATCTAACTCAGCATTAGACAACTTTAGTGCTAAAACTTATGCCAGTGTTTTAACAGAAGCTGCGCAAAGTGAAAATGCCCAGGTGGTAATTTTAAGTTCTAGTGCAGACAGCAAATACCTAGCACCACTTTTAGCTATCGGACTAAATGCTGGTTACGCATCAAACGTCGTAGCAGCACCATTAAGTACTAGTCCTTTTAAGGTAAAACGCTCTGCATTTACCAATAAAGCCTTCGAGGTAACCGAAATACAATCTGAAACAAAGATTATTGGTGTTTCTAATAATTCCTTC
>NZ_JAGKIK010000042.1 GCF_017897595.1 Aquimarina sp. U1-2 | reverse complement strand
AGCTATTGAGCCGCACCTTGGCAGTAATAAAAACAGAAATACCTTATGAAATAGGAGTAATAGAGTAATAACGCTTTTGCAAAGAGAACAATAATTAACAAGATAACTAAGCTCAAAAAGATAAAAACCTGCAGCACAGAACAATGTAGGTGGCGGTTTTCAAAATCGACCACATCGGTTAGCAAGTGATCAGGTTTAATAACTCATAATCATACAGATGCTGGTAACGGCTTAAGAAAGCTGATTACATATAGGATGCTGAGCGAGTTATATAAAAAGGCATTGTAATGTTGATAACGCTGCGCGTTAGCCAACATTCCAACACCACATTAGCATTATGATATAATTAAAAATAAAATAGTAAATTTAAACTCATCTAAGGTACTTGCTTAAACAATGGCTTTTCATAGAAGCCATTGTTAGCTGTAGTTTTTGATTTTCAGGATAGACTTTTTTGTTTTATCCCAGATACTATTATTCCAATTTACTTTAGTACTGAATTGCTCCAATTGTTCCTCATTCAGATTTAAAAGTAGAGACATCATCACAAGAAAAGGAATATCTGCTCCCCAATATTTGTCCTTTCCGTCTACAGATATTACTTCATCAAAAAACATCTTGATGTCCGCTTTATTGTTTTCCAGTAATTGTTCTAATTCACTAATATTGTTTATTTGAAGGTACTTACTTATTAAAATAATATTAGAAACATATGTATCATCAATAATACTGTTATAATTAAACCCACTTTCGATTCCTATATTTTTAATTTCATTAAATATTCCTTCTTGCTGTGATATACGATTATTTAAGGTT
>NZ_JAGKIK010000041.1 GCF_017897595.1 Aquimarina sp. U1-2 | reverse complement strand
ATATTAATACATCCTTTAAAACTTTAATGGATAATACGTTTCAACCACTGGAGAAGCACCGTGTGCCACATGGTATTCTATTAGATTTTGGCATGGAGTTTACCCATGTGCCTGCCTATAACGGTACGCTTACCGATACTACCTTTATTAACAAAAGAGTACTAAAGGAAATTTACAATACCTTGTTAATGAGTCGTATTACTACAACTTCAACAGGCTTTGTAACCTCAGAAGATTTTAATACAAACTGGCGTAACAATCGTAGCTCGAATTATATTGCATTATCTGGCTTGTTTTTTAATTACAGTAGATTTAATCAGAATGCTTACCCCAACAAACTTAATTATGTAAACAATAAATTTGATGATAAATATATTAATGGTGTCTGGCAAAACCCCTACGAAACTTTAAAAACTTTTGCAATAGCCACACCTATAGATGTGTACGACGGGTTAAACTTTAATGTAAAAGTGCCACAGAGCATTTTTTATAGTAATGCATCGTCCAGCATTAACAGGTTGGAGATAGATTTTGCAGACGGTAATGGGTATAGGCAAGTTGGCTTTAATCAAGAAGTATCCGTAAATTACACAACTGCAGGTAACAAAACTTGGAAATATAAGTTGGTACTAACCAATGGGCAAAGTTTATATGCCCAATCTAAAATTAAAATAACAGGAAGTGTTACATATACAGGAAATATTGCGGCTAAAACTTTAGGGCAAAAAGGTGTGGCCAATTGGGTATGCGATAATTCTGGGCGGTATCAGTTAGAGGCCGAGGCAGAAATTGCACATTTGGGTGTTTTCGGTACAGCTAC
>NZ_JAGKIK010000040.1 GCF_017897595.1 Aquimarina sp. U1-2 | reverse complement strand
GCTGCTGGTTTTAGGTTTTGTTTATAAACCGCTATTGGATGTTCATTATCCAAATTTTGATGTCTACGTTCTTTGTTGTAATAGTTAAACCAGGTTTTTATTCCTTGATAACATTGTATCCCATCATCAGCTGGGAACAAATATACATGTTCATACTTTAGGCTTCGCCATAGGCGTTCTATAAAAATATTGTCAATAGCTCTTCCTTTGCCATCCATACTTAATCGGATCTGTTGATCTTTAGTGACATAGTTACTAAATTCCAAAGCCGTAAACTGACTTCCTTGATCTGTGTTTAGGATCTCTGGAGTTCCATAGTTTTCAATAGCGGTATCCAGAGTTTGTTTGCACCATTCAGCAGTCATGGTATTGGACAAAGACCATCCAACTACAAAACGGCTATACAAATCAATAATAGCTATCAGATATAAATAACCGCCTTTTACAGGAATATAGGTAATATCAGTTGCCCATACCTGATTGGAACGTTCAATCTTGAGGTTCTTAAGTAAATAGGTATAAATCTTGTGCAGTTCTCCTTTACCACGTTTAGAGGTATTAGGTTTTGGTCCGATGGCACTAATATCCATTAATTTATAAAGTCGCTCGATGCGTTTGTGATTAATTTGGTACCCTTTGTCTTTTTGAAGCCAAACGGTCATCCTGGGAACTCCTAACCAAGGATGAAGCATATGTTTTTCATCAATAATGCGCATCAACTCTAGATTTAAGGCAGATTCGCCTACAGGCTTGTAATATAAACCACTACGATGGATACTCAACAGTTTACACTGATGGGTAACACTTAACTTGTGTGCCTTGTCAACATGCCCTCTGCGTTGCTGTACATTCT
>NZ_JAGKIK010000003.1 GCF_017897595.1 Aquimarina sp. U1-2 | reverse complement strand
CAACCTTACTTGCAATCTTAATAATATATTTGATGAACGTTATTTTGTGGGCGGTCTTGATGCCGGACGTGTATTTCCTGGCATACCCAGAAATGTTTTATTAACCATAGGTTATTCTTTTTAAAGATCAGTAAGTAAAAACAGGCCAAATGACTTTAAAAAATAAGCGAAACTCTTTTTATCTCACTGCTTTTTATAATGAGGATTATAATTTTGATAGCATTTATTTATTTTTTGAATGAATTATTGGCACTAGATAGAGATCTTCAAAATTATAGAATGATAGATTGAATCTACCAAGGAAAAAAGAACTAAAAAGATCGTAGAACCCTTTGTGAAATTGTCTATTTTTTTGATACAAAGTCAACTAGTTCCTTCTTATTTTTTACGTCATACGACTTATAAATTTTATTTACGTGAGATTTTACAGTTGATATTTCAATATTTAACTCGTCTGCAATTTCCTTTTGTGATTTCTTCTGCAGGATTTGTTCGAGTACTTCTTTTTCTCTGTCCGACAACAAGCCAGTTGGTTTAGTAGTATCTTGATGCAAACTTTTTGCTTTGTTAAGCTCTATTTTGTACCAAATTGTTAGCGCTACTATTACTAAAACAGCAATGATGATTACAGCAATGATTAAGGTTAGCGGGTATATTTCTTCAACTTCTACTTCCATTTTATGTTGTAATGATTTTTTCTTGTAGTAACGGTTCGATATGGTCGTTAATTGCTTTTTGGGAGGTACAAAATACTTCCTTTAGGAATTACAACGGCATCCACGTGTCCCGATGTTCTTTTATCCTTCGTCATAAAATGTAGATGCGTTCGTTTACCAGAATGCGTAAGTTTTCCTACTCTTGCTTCATCTACCCAGAAGCCTATTATTTTTACGGGTTCGTTTTCCAACGTAAATTTTTGCTTTGCTTTTTGATGTTCCTTTTTGTTATGGGGTTTATTATCTGTTTTAAAAATTATATGGTACTCCATTGAAGGAACTGTTGTTTCGATCCTAAACGGATAGGCTTTTGAAACTTCCATTCCGTTTTCAATCAAAGAATTTTCGATATAACTTTCTATATCATTAAGACCGTTAAGTTGCTTAGTAGTTGCAATTTCATTCCAGTCTTTTTGATTTGCTTGTAATAAGAATATCGCTTCAGTACGGGTATCTTCTGAAACAGATGGCTTGCCACTAACCACAGTTGAGATTGAAATTGTATCATTGTAGACCGTAATCTCGCCTTGTAGTCCTTTCACAGGGCCAATGGCGTAGTTATACTTTCGCGAAAGCGTTGTGTCTAGTTTTAAAATACCGCTTAAATCATTACCGTTAATTATGGCTTGCCTATTCCCATAGCTTTTAACCTTGTTGTTTGGGATACTGTCTTGCTCGGCTTCCATTTCCTTAAAAACTGGGTCAGCCATTGAAGCATACATTGTTTGCATAAAATGTAAAACTTCTGGTTTGGTTTTTTCTACACTTCCACCTTCAATAGGTGGTTCTGGGTCGTATTCCATATCTAGCATTACAGCCTGTGTATAATCTTCACCTGTTAATTCGGTCATAATAGCCAAAGACATATCCGTACCGGCGGTAACGCCTGCAGATGTCCAGTATTTTCCATCTTGCGTATAACGTTCGCCTGTAAAAATAGCACCATTCTCAGCAAGGATTTCTTCTGCTCTAAACCAATTACCAGTAGCTTTTTTGCCGTTCAGCAACCCTGTTTTTCCTAAAATCCAACCGCCTGTACACACACTTGTAGTATATTGGGTTGTTTTGTCGATGTCTCGTATCCATTGCAATAATTCTTCATTATACACATTCTTGATCGTTTCTTTAAAACCACCAGGTATAACAAGAATATCTAAATTATTTACGTTATCAATCGTAGTATCGGGTACAAATTCTAAACCCATCACAGTTTTTACATTTCCGGGTTTTAGGGCTATAGTCATCACATTGGTCCCCATTATGTTTTTAAAAACATAGCGTGGGCCAAGGGCGTCGAGATCATTAACACCATCATAAACTAGTACACCAACTTTTTTTACATTGTGCTCTTTGATTTTTACGAGCTTCATTGCTTCGTCGTGGGTCATATTTTCTGTTTCAGGTGCAGAAACTTCGTTTATTGGGTTCACTTTTTCTTCATTTTTGGTTTGGCAAGTACTCAAACCTATGAGCGCAACCCATACTATTATCAATTGTTTCATTTATAATTTTTATTCAAGAAAATCCATATTAGTTAATACAATACCTCGGTAGCTCTATCTAATTAAAACTGCCTATTTAAATTAGTATGAAGTATCATGCGCATGGTGGGTGAAAGATTTCCCAATACTTTAAGTGAGAATAGTGACTTAAAATCAAAGGGAACGACTTCTTAGAGCGTAGAATACGCTTTGAATTGATTTCGATTTCACGAAAACTAAAGAATGCAAACTCAAATTTACTATGAATGAGTTGCGGCAGTTCCTGTTCCTGTTCTGACTGCTGTTCTTGCAATTGATGCATTAAGTAGCACTTACCATTACAACTTAATTTAGGCTTTTCTTTATTGACACAAAGTATCTCTTTGATATATTCATTATTTACTAAAAAGTCTACCCATACCGAAATGTTTACAGCAGTTTGAAGGTGTAATGTCATTAATAATAGTATGGTAATAAATCGTTGCAAATTAAAATTTTTACAAAGTTAAAAATGTTACATCGGTAAAACTAAAATTCAGTACAAAGGTTAGCGATTTTTTATAAGACAAATCAATTAAAATTAGTTGTTATGGTTACGCTCTGGGATAGTTCTTTCAGCACTTTCATTTGATTGAAATACAGTTATATGTGCATTTATTAAGAATAGAATGATTGAAGAATATAGTACATCAGTATGTAAAGAGAAGTGTACCGATAGATCTGTAAACAAGGCTAACTTATTCCGTAATGGATACGAAGACTTTTTTTGTTTGCTCATCGAAGATGTTTCTGCGTACGCAACCATTCCTGCGCCACCTTCAAAAGAAAAAGGTCACCCCATCATGTATGTAACTAATGGCACGTTTTATGTCGACCATGAAATATTGAAAGCTATTTATAATGAGAAACTGGCAATAAAGACTAAATTTTATTTGTTCAAAACAAGTGTTTCCCAACACTAGGATGTTTATGAACTGTCCCTATATTTGAATGGGTATTGTCAAGAATGGTAAATGGCACTTTGATCTGGAAGATAGTGATACTGTACTTTGTTTATATGGTTTACCAGAAGAACACAAATATCATGTATTAAATATCACGCCGTTACCCGATCAGTAGCTCCACAACTATATTATATTCTTTTATAATAAAGGTTTATTCATTGCTTAACACCGGAGTCTTTAAATTCTTAGTAATTGACATTCCTTTCTTTGAATTAAAAAATGCTTGAATCTCTGAAATAATGGATAGCGCAACCTCAGCGGGTAATTTGCCACCTATATCTAAACCTACTGGCCCAAATACGACCTCATCAAACCAAAGTGGTGGTTCCAAATTGAGCTCCAATAAATCGTTGATGAGACTGTTTCTCCGGTTAGCAGGACCCAAAAGCCCCACATCCCTTAAGTCTTTTAGTTTTATAAGCTGAACTAAAAATGCCAGATCCCGACTGTAACTATGACTCATTAGCAACACAGCTGCATTTTTATCAATCTGTATGGTTTGCAGTAATTGTGCTGGAATACAATTGATGACTCTGATACCTTCAAGAGCTAAACCGATGATAGGATTTTGTAGATGCGATACCATAGTTACATCATAACCTACCATCAATGCCATTTCAGCTAGTCGATAAGCGTCCATTTCAGCACATTTGGATAAAGAAGTCAATTTTATCAGTTTGAAACCTGATGATTTTGAGAAGCAGCTAATTTCCGCTTTTGGTAAATTGAGTGCCAAAGAGATTTCCAATTTGTATCGATACGTAGAAAGAGAAAACGAAAATTTGGTGAGTAAACCTTTTTCAAAAACACAAGAATTACTTAATGTTAAACCGTCAACAGTACAAGAATGGGTTAAATCTGTTACTTGGTCGGTTTCTTGAAATAATAGCTAGCTTGTTGTATCCGAAATAAATATGACCTTGTTCCTTTTTCTAACATGTTAGAAAGTAACTTTCTTAGTAAATTATAAAGTGGACTTAATTTCCAATTTCAGCTTAGGAGTGTAGTGTTACTTTTCAGTTTAGCGGGAAGAGTTAACTGAATGAAAAGCTAAAATTCGGGATGATGTCTAAGACCTTTGTAGTGAAGCTTTTTTCCTCGAATGTAGCTTTACACGAAATGTAGCGAAATGTGCTGAGCGGTATTAGGGACCGAAAGTTCCTATCGCAGCAAAAAATCCAGTTTAAGGTACTGGATAAACCCTTTTTAATCTATGCCAAGGCATAGACTTCATTGAACAGTTTTTTATCCAACCGTTCCTGTTGGCCAAAACTCTTTTTCAAGACATTGTGCAATACTGAATTAAAAGCGTTGTAGCCCAACCATAGGTTCGGTTCCTCATCGAGCAATAGGGCTTCGTAATTAAGGATTTCCAGAACTTCCCGGGACTTCTTTGATGGGTTACTGTTCTTATCGCTACATTCATAACGGAACAATTCTGTTCTGTCCAGAATAGCTTTCACGAACTCTTTGGTGTCGATGATTTTAAATTCCTTCATCTTGTCGAATTTCCTTGTGATAGTGTAGAACTCATTGTCCAAGAACTTGTCGAACAGATTGTTCAACCTCGGCATTATCAGGTCTGTATTGTTCTTACTGTGTTTGATGGAAAACTCAATTTCAGCTTGCGAAACGTGCAAGCCATTGGAACATACTTTTCTGTAAAACCCAAAGTGGCCTGAGGTCTTTTCACTACCGTCATACGAGTTCTTGAACCGTAGCATCGGTAATATCAAGTCCTTATTGTTCTTAACCGTAAACTGGCTTGTATCATCGATGATAAAGTCGGTTATGAACGACCTATCATTCTTGTTGATGGTTCGTTTATGGAAGTTCAGTTGTGCATCGGTCAGCATTTCTTCAGCCTTTTTGAAGAACAGTTGATTCGGAATATGGCCGTAGCTGTTCGAGACCACATTTACGATTTTGCCATTTGAGATTACGGCATTTTCAAGCCCTCGTCGGGATTCCATCTGAGTCAGACTTTTTAAGGATTTCATTTCTGATGGAACAAAGATTTCATCCTGTTGCAAATTTTGTAAATACATAGCTTTTGAATTTTAGATTAAATATTTTGTAATAACAGAGCGTAATATTCTGGATGCTTTTCTCTGTAATAAGCCAAGTGGCTTTCAGCGCTTTCGATGTCGTAATTTTCACGGCTCGATTGGTAGTGGTCTTCCACTTCTTGTAATGTGATTGTGGAATTACTGGATACTCGTTTCATTATGTTAAAATTTTAGTTAAACAATATTTGAGCATTCCCCAAACGGAAGCTAAAATCACAGCTCAAAAGGAAACGGAATAAATGAGAAGAGGAACGAGCGCAACGGCTTTATGCCGTAGTCTTTTGATGGGTGTATTTTACGGGTTTACCTTTGCGCCAACTATTGATTGATATATACTTTACTCTTGGACCCAACTTCACCTTCCAAATTGTTAATGAGCCAATTTTAACTATATTGAGCAACGAAACCACGCATTCCAAAAGCACTTTGAGCAAACTAAAAACAGAAATAAAAAGACTATCCAATGGCACAGATACTGAGGTAGAAGAGATTCTTGATGCCCTGACTTTGACCGTTCTTGACAAAGGCGATTTTATCTTGAAACAAGGGCACATTTGTAACCAATATTTTTTTGTTGAAAGTGGCTCGGTAAGGTTGTATTACTGGAAAAACGACAAGGATTATACGGTTTGGTTGGGTACGGAAGGCCAGATTTTTACCGAGCTGGACAGCTACTTGAATCAGACGCCGGCCTTGGTGTCAATCGAAAGTATGGAAGCTTCGCTCGTTTACCGAATCACAAAGGAAAAAAGTGATGAACTGGCCAAGAAATCGGTTGCTTACAATACATTGCTCAGAAGAACTGTGGAAGAGGCTTTTGCCAATATGTCCAGGAACATCATTTCATTTCAGAGTGATGATGCCACCGAGCGTTATCGCCGAATCGAAAAGGAAAAGAACTGGCTGTCAAAATACCCTCTTAAATACATCTCAAGTTTTATTGGCGTTACGCAGAGTTCCCTTAGTAGGGTCAGGGCCAGAAAAGACTGATTTTTTGCCCTATGGCAAAAAATTAAAAATTACTTCCATCTAATTTTGTCAAAAATTAAATTGACGAAATTATGGTGACAACACTATTAATTGGAATAGGAACTGGTCTACTTACTGCACTTCTCGTTCTTTTCTTCAAATTGCCTAAGAAGATTCAATACATCGAAGAAACTCTCATTGACGCTCAAATCAGTAAGGTTTACGATGCTATTCGATATCAAGAACAGCTGATGAAATGGTCTGCTTGGCCAAGCGAGACCAATTCGCAATGTGCCGTAAAAAATGTCGATGGACAAGTAGGTGCACAAACGGTCTATCTAAACAAGGGCAAACAATTCGGATACCAAGAAGTAACCGAGCTCATTAAAAATGAAAAGGTAAGTTTCTATCTTGAGAGCAAGGCACCATTTGAGCAGGATACCCGACTACATTTCTATTTGAAAGAAATTAATAGTAACAAAACCAACGTTTTGTTATATTTCGATAACACGCTAAAAAGACCAAGTCACTTGTTTCCTCATCTATTCGGAATTATAGATTGGACACATAGAATGCACTTGAAAGATTTAGCAGGCCTAAAAGCATTTGCAGAGCAAAAACAGGAATGAAAGTATATAAAGGACGACAAACCATTAAACAATTAGAAAAGCGGAAAGGTGGGTACTACTATCTAAAGATTGATTCAGAGCTTGTTGAGAAGCTGACCAATAAACGTTCGACGCGATTGGTCTGTCATTTAGAAGATGAGATTTCCTATCGCTGTGGTCTCAACCATTTGGGCGATGGTAACTTTTTTATCATCGTGTCAGGCAAGTATCTGGAAAAATTAAATAAAGAACTAGGGGATAGTATCAAGTATTTCATTGAAGAAGACCCCGACCAATTAGGCGTTGAGATGCCCGAGGTGCTCTCGGTTTTCCTTAACCAAGAACCAGAATACAAAGCGATATTCGATTCCATAACTGACGGAAAAAAGCGAAGTTTGATTTACAAGATTATCAAGGTCAAGGATATTGACCTTCAGGTGCGTCACATAATTGTTTTTTTGGATGAACAACGTATTAAAAAGTGAAAATTCCTTTGTTGTTGAAAGCTAATTGATTTCGTGTTTGAATTAAAAAAAAGAAGAGCCAGCACGAATGCTGACCCTTCCTTCCAACAACAAAAGCTACTCGTTGAGTTCCTGAATTTTCTTTTCAAGAACTGTGATGCGCTCTTTCAAACGTGCTTCACGTTTAGCGCTTTTTTCTTCGTATTTTTTCTCAATGCTGGCGATTTCGGATTTGTAGTATCCCTGCATCGCATTGTAGAATGAAATGTTCGTAAGATTATTGACGTGATTGCTTTCGCCAAAATGGACTTGTCTCGTAAGTATGTAGCGAATCAGTCTATGGAAGATTTCCTTTTTGAAATGCTTCCTAAAATGTTCAACAACTTCCACATCTGTCATCTTTGAAGTCCCTACCAAAAATTTGAAAAAGTGCTTTTGCCTACCTACATAATCAACGTTGTTCTCAAATAGTGATATCGAGAACGCTACCATTTCATCTGTTGAAAGCGTTTTCTTCGTATTGATGTATTCAGTCTCACGTATCATCTGAACAACTTCTTCGAACTGTTTGTTGTTCTCGATGTGCTTCTTACGGATTTCTCGTTCGTTGATTTTGAGAATCTGTTCTTGCGGTGTACAGTCTGCCATTTTTCTGTTGGTCAATGGCTCTGAATATTCACTAAATTTACTTTGTGATTCTTCAATTATCTTGACAAAGACTTCTTTGTTTTGATAAGTCTCGGGATGAAATACGATACCTCTCACAAATCCATTTTGCTCTGCAGAATTAAACTTTTCCAGCTCTTCATTGAAGCTCTGTATTGCTTTTTCTAATTCTGCCTTCAGTTCATCCTCGGAATAATCGTAATGTTGGTACTCTTTCTTGATGGCTTCAATTGTCGGGTTAATCGGATTTTCGATGATTTCGATATCATCCAGCAGATAGACCTTCAAGCCGTTATTTTTCAACTGTGAAATGATGAGCTGATTGTTTTCGTCATCTGCCCAATATTGTCGTATTTCAGGAATAAGTAGAACATTCTCTTTCTTGGCTTTTTCAATCAAGTTCAAAAACGACTTGTTTTTCTTAGTTTCATAACAAGTTGATTTTGTGCAGACCATTTTACCCTCACCAAACAGATTACCTTGATTGGCGGCATTAGACGGACATTCTATACAAGACCCGGCTTTCGGTACCAATTTCTTATCGGTCACATCAAAAGATGCTTTTGCCAAGTCGTAGGTCTGGTCCTTAATCATCCTGTTAATTTGATGAGCGTTGAAATCCTCGCCCATCGTTTCCAACATCATTTGCTGTTCCTCTGGTGTAAAAAGTGCAACACCAACACCCAGCGAAATTGTCATTTCTCCACTGCGAACAAAGTGCTTAAAGCCATCTATTAAACCTGCCAACTTCAGGCGTTGTCTGATAAAATTATCAGTTCTGCCCAGTCGCTTTGCAATTTCAGCCGGTGCATAGCTCTCGCTTAGGTAAGCTATTGATTCAGCTTCCTCGGTTGGCTCAACATCCTGTCGTTGCAGGTTTTCGATAATCTGAACTTCCAAAATTTCATTGTTCTCATAATCCCTTACAATGCACGGGATAGTTGTTTTATTCGCCATTTTGCTTGCGCGAAATCTTCTTTCGCCCATAACGATGATGAAACCTTTTCCAGATTTCCGTACTGTTATCGGTTGCAGTACACCGTGTTGCTCGATACTTTCGGAAAGTTGTTCCAAATGTTTTTCGTCAAAGGTCTTTCGAGGCTGTTCTGGGTCCGCCTTAATTTTGCCGATGGGAAGGTTCTGTATTTCCAGCTTTGCCGGATTCCCGTTTACTTTAGAAGTTCCAGCAGCCTTCGCTTTACTTCTTCTCTTTGTGGTACTTACTTTTGTTGTCATAACACTCAAATTTTTGATTAAACAATATTTGAGCAGGAACCAAACGGAAGATAAAATCTTCGCTCAAAAGGAAACGGAATAAGTGAGTAGGGGCAGAAGCGATGGCTTTATGCCGTAGTCTTTTGATGGAAGTATTTTACGAGTTTAACTTGCGGGAATATTGTATGATAAAACTCTTAATTATTACTTCAGCTCTTCAAAAATTATGATATGAAAAAATAAATAATAAAGCTTGAAGCTAAATGACATCAAATTACGAGGAATTAAATTTCAAGACAGAAAAGTCCAAAATGTTGTACCTATGTTGTACCCAAACAAAAAAACCTCTCATTTCTGAGAGGTTTTATGACTGCAATTTTGCAGTTGAAAAAGTGCGGGCGGAGAGACTCGAACTCTCACACCTCGCGGCACCAGATCCTAAGTCTTGCATATCTTGCACCAATAAAACACAAATTAATTTAAAATCAATTAGTTAAGTGTTTTGTCATTTTTTATAAAGTCGTTTAATATCAGTTGATTTCAACATTTGTTGTACCTATGTTGTACCCAAAAAGCCTAGTAAATTTGTATCTTTAGGGTTAGCTTAAGGTAGATAACATCTCTAAAAACCGGATGTTGTACCTATGTTGTTCCTGATTTGACTTTCGCAATTAAAATCAGGTAAATTATGTCCGCAAGTGCGCAAATTGTTCTACGAAAAAAGAGAAATTCCAAAGGTTTATATCCGTTAGCAATTCGGATAACCAAAAACCGTCGCTCCACCTTTAAGCATATAGGTCATACCATTGACCTTGAAGATTGGGACGATAAAAACCTAAAGGTCAAAAAATCAAATCCGGATGCTGACAATCTAAACAATCTTCTGGCTTCAAAATTATCAGAAGTACGAAAGGGTCTGATGAATCTTCAAAGTGAAAACACCGATTTTTCTGCTGGCCAAATAAAAAGGAATATCTATAAACCAGCTTCAAGTTTGACTTTATCCGATTACACTAGTGAACATTTAGAAAACCTAAAAGCTGAAAAAAAGATAAATCGTCTCACAACGGATACTGCTCTTACAACTTATATATGGGCATTTCATAAGACTAAAAACATACGGTTTCAGGATATTACTGAGCGCTGGCTCAAAAAATTCAAGACATATCTTCAGGGAAAAAGAGAATTATCGGAAACATCCGCACTTAACGTGATGGTCTTAATTCGATTACTATATAACCGTGCTATTTCAGATAAAGTAGTAAGTAAAGATTTATATCCTTTTGGCAAAGGTGGTTTTCAAATCAAATTTCCTGAGACCCATAAGATTGGTCTGAACAAAAAAGAGATAATCTTATATGAAACTATCGAGAAAATCACGGAAGTAGAAAGGCACTCTCTCAACGTTTGGCTCTACAGTTTTTACTTCGCCGGTATGCGTGTTTCTGATGTGCTCTTTACAAGATGGTCAATGATATATGACAGTAGGTTACACTATAGAATGAGCAAGAACGGCAAATTAGTTTCAATTAAAATACCTGTCAAAGTACTTGCGATTTTAAAACAGTATGAGAATGACAAAAAAAATAAAGATGACTTTGTATTTCCTGAAATGAAAAAGGCAGACTTTGCAAATCCGAAGGATGTGTATAATAAGATAAAAGTAGCTACTAGTAAATTCAACAAACACCTTAAAAGCCTAACCAAAAAAGCTGGAATACATAAAAAAGTGACGATGCACATCGCCCGTCATTCATTCGGGAACATCGCGGGCGACAGCATACATCCATTGATGCTTCAAAAACTATATCGGCATAGTGACTTAAAAACCACCATTAATTATCAAGCTAATTTTATTCACAAGGAAGCTGATGATGCTTTAGAAACAGTAATAAACTTCTAATTCTAAGTGAATTTTTTCTGTATCAGATATACTTTATTTATGAGTGTATCAGTACATCAGGCTTTTCACAATACAAAAATTTGTAAGAGCGTATTTATAAATGACCAAATCCAATAATTCTTGACGCACGACCAACAACAGATTTCCACTTAATTCTCTTCTCTTGTATTTTGAAATCAATTCACAAACTTCAGGGGCAAAGCCCTTATCATTGAGTTCCAACTTTCCTATTTCGTCGACGACAAACCATTGGTGTGCAACATACTCAGCTTCTTTAATACGATTCTTTGCCTGGTCGAACGCATCTTGATAAAACTCAAATTTACCTACCGAAAGCGTGCTCTTTCTTGAAACTCGGTTAATCGCTTTTACTCCTACTTCAAACGGAATTAGGCGGTTGTCATCTAAAAAACGTAGATGCCTTAATCCGTTGATATCAGGCGTCGCAAAACCACCTATTTCGCTTCTGTTTTTTGACCACTCCAGCAATTCCGTAGTTTTTCCGGTCCGAATCGGGCGTGAAAAAATCACGATATTGTTTTTGCTTCCGACCTTATCCATTTTTGTGAAATAAAGCATAGCCTACCGTTCGCACTACGATTTCATTTAATCTACTAAAACCTTTCATTTCCTTAGTTTCGTGAAAGGCCGTTTTCGCGTAAGCGGAAAAATAAGGTAACAAGACCAGTGCTTCATTGATTTCGTTTTGAAATCTTGACGTACCCTTGGCCGACCATCTTTTGATTTTCGACATAAGGAAGGGTGCAATGATGTAAAACCAAATTAGAAATACCACAAATATCCTCACCGCTAAGCCAACTGACCGTTCAACAATTTTATCTCCAGATTCATACATCAAAACAAAGGTTATCAGGCCGACCGCAATCAGTAAGACCATGATAAGGGGTCGCTTATACCACGCTTTTCTTTTTTTGGCCCGGTTGCCTAGAATAGTTTCTTGCTTTACCATAGGTACATCACTATGTCGTATTGCGCGTAATTTTGCTGGAAGATGAGCAGAGATAAGGCCATACACCAGTCCGAAAACCAGATGTACCAATACATACATCCCGACAAGCCAATAGGAAAAATTGTTTGATGCTGTGGTGAAACCCAGTTGTAGTAAAACGAAGTCGTAAAAGCCGTCAAGTGCTTCCCAAATGGTATTCCCGAAAAGAATGGTGAGGACAAAAATCTTTTGGACTGCAGAGGTGAGCAGTGCCAACACACTCAATAAGAAGGCGGCAATTTTGAAATTCTTAAGGAAGAAAAACAAAAAAATGCCCATAAAACCCTGTAAGGCAACCGCAAAATAGGCAGGCAATGGGCTTTGAGGACTTACCAATCCTTTCAACGCCAATACAATTAACAAAGCCTTAAATATATCTTTTTGGGGTTTGCTGCTGGTCTTGGCTATTAAAGCAATGACAATACTTGCAAAACCCGCAAGTAAGAGACCTGAAAAAGGAAGTTTGAACAAATGAATAATTCCGCCGAGTACAACTTCATTTAATGCCCAAAGGGTTGTTAGGCGCAAAAAAATGACATTTCTGTCTAATCCCGTTATGTCCACTATTTTCGTCATTATAAAAGGTGATAAGATAGATTTACAAAAAAGTTTCTTCCTTGTTCTGGAAAGCCTTCAAAAAGGGCATAATCAGTATCAAAAACATTGTTACAACCCAGTTGAAACGACCAATTCTTACTTGGTTGGACATTTGTTACCAAGTTTACCACGGAAAATTCATCAGTTGCATTACCATCACTGGTGCTAAAACGAGATGAATTGTATTCATAAAATCCCGAAATTTCCAACCACTTCAGTATTTGACTTTGTGCAATCGCTGTGACTTGGTGTTCAGGAACGTTAACAAATCGGATGTCAGGATTGCTGATGTTTTTTTGGTCGATGTATGCATAATTTGCTGAAATACCAAACTTCTCGTTTTTCGTGAAAGTGATACCCATTTCGCCACCAAGGTACCTGGCTTCCCCCACGTTTTGAAGCTGAAATAAATCATCCTGAACATTGTCTACCTGCTGAATGATATCGTCAATGCTCGTGTAGTATAGATTTAATTGTACATCGATGTACTTTTTGATTTCCCTTGCTTGAAGGCCGATTTCATAATGCGTTGCGGTCTCAGCTTCCAGTTCCAGATTGGGCAATGCCCGTCCCAATCGATAGGAATAGCGGTCTTTCAAAGTAGCAAAGCGGGTCTTTCTGGCGATAGAAGCTGTGGAAGCCACTTTATCGTTGAAGTTATATCGAAATGCAGTTTGCACGTTCCACGCATTATTATCATTATCTGGGAATCGGGAAATAGCATTGGTACTGGCATCAAAATCCTCTGCAATTATGCTATTTCTAAAATTATAGGATACCCCAGGAATTAGAAGCATCTTATTTGAAATAGCGATTTCATCTTCCAAGGCAAAGGAAAGAGTATAGTCAGTCATTTCCCGTTGCGGTTCACCCAGATTATTTTCGCGATGTGTGTCTCTTTTATAATAGGCAGCAGCTTGTAATGTATGGTTTTTTAGCTTTGAGCCAAACACGGCATTACCACCGAAGGTATTGTCATCAAAAAAACTTTGAAAAGCAAATGGTAGGGTTTGTTCATCATAGTTTTCATCATCATAACTAAAAAGTGCGTTTTCAAATGTATCGTAGTATGCCCGGAAATTAATTTCGGTTTTTGGACTCAATCGTGTTTTTGCCACGACAAACAAACTTTCTTTATCCCAGTAAGGCCATTGCCAATAACGCACCCTGATGTGGGGGTCTTCACCTGTGTAGGGTGGATTTCCTTTTTCGCCATCCTGTCTTACGTAGCCAACGGCTATTTCAGTATTATCATTAGGCACATAACCAACTTTTGCACTTATTTTAAGGTCTTGACTGAAGGCATTTTCGCGTTGTTCACCATCTTCTGTATCTACAGCATCAAAATCTTCTGAAAGTGGAAAATCATTGCGCTCTAAATAATTGAAGCCTGCCTGATAGTACCATTTATCAAATTTACTACCAAGATTTACAGACAAACGGCGGCCTTCACCACTGAACCATCCTGTTTTTACAGAAGCTTCCAATTTCTCCACTGGTTTACGAGAAACCAAATTAATCGCGCCACCAAGTGTATTCGGTCCATATAGTATAGAGGAATATCCTTTTTCTACCGTAATCTGGGATAAGTCAGCCGTAGTGAATCGAGCGAGGTCAACTTGACCATCAAATGGGACATAAACAGGAACACCATCAATAAATACAGGTACTTGTCTTAGGTCAAAACCCCTCACGTATACTACCGCTTCATTTCGCGGACCAATATTTGCCAAGTTGACACCTGGTACCAGACCAATAGCTCTTGAACTTTCAGTGATGTTGAACCGCTCTATTTTTTCAATGGAAACGGTATTTACACTGCTATCTCTTTTTTTAGCTTGAACGACTACTTCACCCAATTCAAATACTTTGACCTTGGAAGGTTTGGGAATGGTATCCTCCTGTGCGATAAGATGTAGTTGAATGGATAGAAAAAAAATAAAGAATATAGTAGTTCTCATAATTTAAGTTGGGTTGATTTATTTGTTTAAAAGGTTTAGGTAATCTTCTTTAGTATCTATATCAATTGTATCGAAATCTGGTACAATCGTATGACAATCCAATGTATTCTTGGATAATAAGCTTTTAGCACCAATATCATCATTTAGCTTTCTGAGTTCCGGAAATAAACGGTGACTGAATGCCGCAGGCACACCACGGCCAAACCGATGAGAAGTTGCTACCGCGTCAGGATGGTCGTTGTGCAGATCTTCAAAAGGTTGAATTAATTTTTTTAAATGCCCAACAGTTAGGAGCGGCTGGTCAGACAGTACAACGAGCAACGTTTTTATTTCTTTGAAATGCCTGTTCATGAAATGTGTACCGCAGGCGATGGAACTTCCCATACCGTTGCGCCATTTTCTATTATGAATCGGAATGAGAACTTCACTCTTTGACTTACATTCCATATAAATCTCAGGGTAAGCACCTGTAACAACAACCAACTTGCCAACTTGCAACGCACAAACTTTGTCCAAAATGGTGCCTATAACGGTAGAATTTCCAAAAGGCAATAGTTGCTTGACACTAACCATACGCGAGGAAGCACCAGCTGCCAATACCAAAACCCCTATATGTGACAAGGGGTTATTCATTGTTTAATACAGCACTCTTCGAAATTTTCATGAAGGACATTCCCTCACGGGAATTAAACACAGCCTGAATTTCTGAAATGATGGATAGTGCAACCTCTGCTGGCAATTCGCCACCTATATCCAAACCGGCAGGTCCAAAAACTATATCTTCAAACCAAAAAGGTGGTTCAAAAGAAAGTTCCAATAAATCGTTGATGAGACTGTTCCTGCGATTGGCAGGACCCAATAGCCCCAAATACCTCAAGCCCTTAAGTTTTATAAGTTGAACCAAAAAAGCCAAGTCTCGACTATAACTGTGGCTCATTAATACTACGGCTGCGTTCTCATCAATGTTTGTGGTTTTCAACAGCTGTTCTGGAATACAGTTGATGACCCTTATACCTTCAAGAGCTAAACCAATGATAGGATTTTGAATATGGGAAACCATGGTTACATCATATCCTACCATTAATGCCATTTCAGCCAGTCGATGAGCGTCTACTTCACCTCCAAAAACAAAAAGTTGTTTTCTTGGTTTTACTTGGCGTAAAAATTTGTTTATATCCTCATTGAGGTTTGATTGGGAATTAAGGAAAGAAGAAACACAAGTTTCTGTTTCTTTTGACAAACCCACCCAATGTTGGTCGTTAAAATTGAATACGGAACCTTTTGCGTTCTCAGCATACATGGAAAATATCTTGAAAGATTCACGCTTTTGAAAGGCTTGAAAGTAATACTCCCAAAAAACTGCATCATTGGAAATTGTAAACGGTTCTAATAATATATAGATTGTACCATTACAGCCCAATTGATAGCGGCCGTCGTATTCTATTAATACAGGTTTCTTATCCTTAAATACATTAAAGGATTGACGCCTGACCTCTTTCTCTATACAACCACCACTTACACCGCCTTCAGTCTTGCCACCTTCTGATATAAGCATAGCGGCACCAGCTTTACGATACGACGAACCTTCTGTTCTAATAATAGTGGCCAGTACTTTAGGTTCTTTCCACATATAAGCTTTATGTAATACACGGTCTATTTCTCTCATAGGCTTTTTTTTAAATCTGAAATAAGTGATGAAAGCCATATTATGCTGGTTCTCATCGGCATTTGCAAAATGATTTCCTTTGATGAGTCCTGAATCACAACGGCAGATATTCCCACTCATATATTCCTTGATTTCTTCGGTACTACCCATATGCCCCTCTTTGATGCAAGCGACTGCAGACATGATTTGTCCCGAAGTACAGTAAGCCACATTGAAAGGCATCGTTCTCTACAAAGACCTGTTGTACGGGATGCAATTCGTCGCCATTGGCAAGCCCTTCGATAGTGGTGATTTTGTCATTTTGGTGCCGCATGGCCAAGGTTAGGCATGATAATCGCCGCTCTCCGTTAATGTGAATGGTACAGGCTCCGCAATGACCGGCATCACAACCTCTCTTGGTACCCGTCATATTCAGTCGGTAGCGAAGTGTATCTAGCAAACTGGCACGTGGGTCGATTTTAAGTTTGACCAACTTATCATTGATATTCAGTTGCACATCGACCGCATTCGGAATTTCAAATCCTTTTTCAGTTTTTGCTTTAGTCTCGTCTGACATTCCCAAAAGGGGCAACGCAGCTACGGAGGCACCCGCCGTACCGGTTAATTGAATGAAATTTCTGCGGGTAAACCCTTTCTTTTTGTGGTTATCACTCATAAGCGTCGTGTTTTTGAAGGAAGGCGCCAGCCCGTTTTGGAGTACACCTTTTTTGATACCCTAAAACTATAAGGAGTCTACAAACTTCACATAACACTTATTGGAACATGAGTGATACTTTTTCGCTTCTAATGTTTATTAATTAGTGTAATGATTTAACACGAATCAGGTATGAGAGATTTTAGTTTTTGTGCTGGCACATTAAATTCAACCCCATCTCCTTCAACCAGAGATAAACCAACTATAAAGTGAATCTACTTTAGATTCATAGCTTACAAATGAAGCAAATGCAACATGACTTTTTTAGGAGGTCAAATAGAATTAAGCTCGTTGTGCGAAATACTGATGGATGTAGCTCACCACCACCGAACCTTCACCTACTGCAGAGGCTACCCTTTTTATGGAATTACATCGAATATCACCCACGGCATATACGCCCGGCAACCAAGTTTCATAAGGTGATGCTTTATCAATCTGCAATCCTGTTTTAATGAAGCCTTTTTCATCCAGCTCTAAAGTACCTTGAAGCCATTTGGAGTTGGGAACTGCACCGATCATGATAAAAAGAGCAGTAGTGTCGATGGTTAGTTTTTCCTCCTTCTTATTGTTGCGCAATACCAGCTTCTCAAGGGTATTGGTACCGTGCACACTTTCGATTTCAGTATCGGTAATCAGGGTGATGCGCTTATCGTTGATGATCCTAGTGGATAAATAGGAAGACATGGTTTCGCTTAATCCTGATTTTCTGACCACAATATAGGTGTGATGACCGTGTCTGGACAAGAACATTGCCGCCTGCCCGGCGGAATTGCCTCCCCCCATAATGACGACATTCTGCCCGGCACAATACCGGGCTTCCAATCGGGTGACGGAATAGTAAATGCCGTTACCTTCAAATTGCTCAATGCCCTCGACAGGTAATCTCCGGTAGGTGATACCGTTGGCCAAGACTATAGTCGATGCACATACTTTGGCATCATCATCTAAATAAGCCTCATAGTGGTTATTTTGTCTGGTAATGCGTAACCCTTCTGGGAACGGCGAGCTTTGCCCCAAATTTTAGGGCTTGTATCTCGCCATTATAGGCTAAATCTGCACCGGATATGCCTTTTGGAAAACCGAAATAATTTTCAATTTTAGAGGAAGAGCCAGCCTGGCCGCCATTGGCCGTATCTTCAACAGTAAGCACCGAAAGGCCTTCGGAAGCGGCATAAATTGCAGCAGCAAGTCCGGCAGGGCCTGCACCGACCACCATGATATCAAAAACCGCATTACTGTCTATCGACAGGTCAAAGTTCAAGGCCTTGGCGATATCAGATTTAGTCGGATTGCACAGAATTTGGGTCTTGCCCACGACCGCAACGACCGCCGCATCTGGAATATCACACTTCGTACGCAGCGCAGCTTCTTCTTTTGGATCCGTAAGAAAGTTATGTGGAATGTGGTTTCGGTCTAAAAAAGAAACGATCTGACGCATTTTTTTGGTGTTCTCATCGCCTAAAAGTACAATGCCTCCCTCTCCCCATTCCAACAGCAGTTTTCGTCTTGCCGCAAAAGCAGTAACCACTAGTTCGCCAAATTCCGGCACATTTTGAAAAAGGTCTAAAAACGTGTTACGGTTTACGGTAAGCAGCTCTGTTTCTTCGCCTGCGACTGCAGCTAAGAAAGCGCCTTGACCCATCAGCATGCTTATTTCGCCAACGAACCTATGCTGTTTAAGGGAAATAACCACCTTGTCATCCATTCTATCAACGACATTGATACACCCCTTTTTTATGAAAACAAAATCATAAAGATGTGAACCTATCTCAAACAAGACTTCTCCCGGCTTCAAGGTTTTGGTTGTACCGTTTGCTTCCAACAAAGGCAAAAAGAAATTTGGCAGGTCTGGCCAGGCCTCTTGGTGTAAATCTACTTTATCTTCTGAGGTTCTCATGATAAGTAAAACGTATAATAATCAGTCATAAGACCGTTTGCTGCGCATAATTTTTTACTAAGGACGATGAATCCACTGGTAGAGATACCGATTGATTGCCGGAATAGCTACAAACACCATAATACCTACAATGCCCATTGAGGTAATCACGGCATGACAGGGCGCATCCATTTGTGGCAAAAAGTAAGTAGAGTAACCAGTTAACGGATAATATCAAAGGAAAGACACAGCACGAGATAGCAATAAACATTTTCCATTTGATGGGTTTTTTTTGAAGGTACCGGTAGCCATATTAATGCTGCTTATATTTTTTGACATCGCCTTTAGTGAGCAGGCCACCGTACAGTGCTTGGTCAGGTTCCACCAATTTGGTATCGGCAAGGCTACCCACTAAAAAAGGGACAAAACCAATTTGCTCAATGAGATGACGGGTTACCTGTCTAGACTCCTCACCATCGGCAGCGAACGGGATTATTTTGTCGCCATTTTCCGGTGTAAAAGCATCATTTTTTAACTGGTGGGCCGGTATAGTGTTGAACGCTTTGCTGACCATGGCACCGGCAAAGTATTTGGCTACCCATTGCGTTTCTCGATAGCCCTCGACCTGCATTTGCTTTTTCATTTGCAGGCCATCGCGCTGCACGTAATAGTTGGTAGCATCGATAAGTATTTTGTTATGAAGTTCACCTACGACTTGGTGCACATCCAAAAGCATACCATAGGGAGTTGCCAATAAGATGACCTCCCCGAAATCAGCTGCTTCTTCTACCGTGCTAGCAGATAATTTATCCGGCTGATGAGCTACTAGGGACTGAAGATTTTCTGGATGTCGAGAACTAAACTTGACCTCATGACCTACTTTGGCCCAATGTTGACCCAAAGTGCCGCCAATATTTCCTGAACCGATGATTCCTATTTTCATGATTACTTATTTTGTGTTTATAAACAAAGGATATGATGAGCTAAAATCCTATTCGATAATTCATAGCTATTTGGTTTTATAATTTCTCAACCAACAAGCCCCGACACAGTTCCCTTATCGTGTTCCATAAGCCTTGACGACACCAGCCACCACCATAGCGTATGACCATTCGTAAACCAGGAGCCATTCGTTCCATTTTTATCCCAAGCCACTTCTTTTGGGTGTTTTGGTAACGGTAAATGATACAACCTATCTGTATTTACTTTTGATATTATCTCCAACGTTTCAGGAAATACCAACCCTTCTTGTTCTAATGCTTGCTTGGGGTTATCAATCAACAGTTTTCTGTAACCTTCATCATTCCAGCTTCTTCCTATCAATTGGATGGTAAGGCCTTCCCGAAGTGCTCTTGCTTTTTCAAGGTCAAGTGTCTGCGCCATCCAATACCATAACTGATGTGCAAACATCCACCAGCCAGAGATTTGCTCATAACGGTAATAAAATTCTTCTTTTGGTGGTATGGCCGGCACTACAAATACAAATTCGTTCTCTGTTTCTTGCAGCACAATTACTTTCAAGCTTTCCGGTAAAAAAACATCTTCATTTTCTAATACTTGATTTGGATTTTCAATCAATTCGGTTTTAAAATCGGCATCGGTCCAGGCCAAATCTAAAATTCGTGCCATTTTAGTTTCCTTAGTCGGCCCAAAGTCAGCGACCGGTATACCTGACCATGTATTTGAAATTTTCTTTAGCTTTTGCATTTCTATGTTTTTAATTTTGTTCTTTTAGACCTTTATCAAATCACTGTTTTAATCAAAACGATGATTTATTTTTTATTTCTTTCTTTTGCTGTTTTTGCAAATCTTTGGCGGTACACCAGGTCTGGCGAAAACTCTGAAGCGATGGCCATTTGGTCATACACACGTGAGGTGAAGCGCCATTTGCCATTTTCTTTCCTCAGCCTGTCAACCACCACACCGTGACCGGCAATGAATGGGGACTGATTGGCATCCTCACCATCCATAGGGAACAGTTTAAGGGATATTAAATAATGTACCGATTCCGCTTCATTATCACCGATTGCCCGCGTCGTTACGTTAAAAGCATGATGGCGATAACCATCGAATACTTGCGGATTCTTTTTAAAAAAATCAATCATTCCTTCGGCACCTACCATCACCTGAAAGGGATGGTCTTGCACAAAATCATCGGCCAATAATTGACGGAATGCCTCAAAATCACGGGAATCTTCAGCCAGATAAAGTCTGTTCACTATCTCTCTAATCATAACGATATCCTCGGCCGGTAACATGGTAACCCCTTTGGTCTGTACCATTTTTTTGGGGAGAACGGTTTCCTTGTTGTTTAGAAACGGTGCTGATTTTTGTTGCTGTGCCTGAATATTGCCCAAGCTAGACGTTACTATGATACACAAGGAAATTTTGATTGCTTGTGCAAAGGCAATGGTTGACCTAAACGTACCTTTGTTTTTAGATGATATAGTGCAGCCGAATTTTGTATTTCTTGTTAATATGTTGTGTGATATATGTTTCATGATGTATGATTTAAATTTAAAAATGGATAAAATGTTTATGTACCTAGTTTTTCTATGCTTTTATCAAGAACTGTTTTAAACAGGCAAGGCTGCATTTGACATTTTGCTGGTGATACCACCATCTACCGCCAAAACCTGTCCTGAAATGTATGCAGCTTCATCTGATGATATGAATACCATGACCCGGGCGACTTCATCCGCATTTCCGCCTTCTCCCAGAGGCACATTTGCTTTGTAGTAACCAGACATATCTTTACCCTGGGTATAACGTTGCAACATTTCAGTGTCGATGACTCCAGGAGCGATGCAGTTTACCCTTATACCATGCTGACCCTGTTCAACCGCCAGTGATTTGGTGAACATAATAATACCGCCTTTTGTCAAAGAATAGATTGACACTCCGCCATTGCCCAACAAACCGTACATGGAAGAAACGGTACAAATACTTGCTCCTGGTTTTTTGAGGTGGGGCAGCGCATATTTAATGCTATAAATGGTGCCTAAGAGATTCGTTTCAATTATCATGTCTATCTCCTCATCGGGCAAGCCATCCAATTCAGCTGTTGTGGGCTGTTCTGCCCCGGCATTTGCCAACAGCACATCTATTTTTCCGTATTTTTCTACAGTTGATTCGATAGTCTCTTTAATCGAATCTTTTTTTCTCAAGTCCATCTGAAAAAAGGTAGCTTCGCCGCCTGATTTTTTAATTTGCTCCACTACTTTTTCTCCTTTTTCCTTTCTTCTGCCCGTCACAACTACTTTTGCCCCTTGCTTTGCAAATAATAAGGCGGCAGATTTTCCCATGCCGCTTGTTGAGCCGGTGACTAACACTGTTTTTTCTTCGAATGTCTTTTTGTCCATTTTACCTATTTTGTGTGTTTCTTTGCTTTACAATTTCTGAAACTTTATGACCAAAGTGATATCGTTTTTTGGACATTGTGTGTCACTTTTTGGGCAGTGGTAGCTTAACCGCTGCCGATTTGATTACTATTGCCCGTTAATATTTGCCACGAAGTATCAAAATGTTGAGCAGCTATAATTATCGGTCAAGATTTTTTCAGCTTTGCTGCTAGATGGATAGCTTTTCTTACCCTGTAATAAGTACCGCAACGGCATAGATTTGTAATGGATTTATTAATATCCTCATCAGTTGGGTCGGGATTGTGTTCAAGCAATTTTACCGTAGACATAATAAAGCCAGACTGACAGTAACCACACTGGGGCACTTGTTCTTCTATCCACGCTTTTTGAACGGGATGCAATTCATCTTCAGTACCAACACCCTCAATCGTCGTGATGTTTTTCCCTTCGGCATATTTAACGGGAAAGGAACATGAACGGACTACGGTATCGTTTACATGTACCGAGCAGGCACCGCAAAACGCTTTTCCGCAGCCAAACTTAGTACCTTTTAAGCCCACGGTGTCCCTGAGCACCCATAAAAGGGGAGTATCCGGGTCGTCATTGACGCTCACTTTTTTTTTGTTTACTTTGAATGTTATCATTTTTGATTGCTTTAAATTGTATGGGTTGATACTGGAAGAAGATCCGCTGAATATTGCGTATAAACGCCGTGTTTACCTAAGGGTAAGGTTCGATACCTTTTTCTCGTTGCATCAAAGATGGCGTTGCAAAGGGCAGGAGCAATAGGTATTGGTCCTGATTCTGCAATACCGCCAATTTTTTCGCCGCTGTTTATGAATAGCGTTTCAATCTCTATATCAAATTCAGGCATTGTCAGCATTTTAAACTCATTAAAATTGCTTTCTACTGTTCTGCCTTCTTTAAAATTGATTTCAGAGTTAAGTGCTGCGCTCAAGCCCCAGACCAAACCACTTTCGATACTTGCCCGGGCGATACCAGGGTCAAGCACAGTGCCACAATCTACTACGGTCGTGATTTTATTGATTGTCAAGATGCCCGATAAACCTATGGATACATCCACCACTTGTGCCACAAAACTTTCAAAAGAATGGGTCAGCGCTACTCCCAAACCTTGGTTTTTTTTGCGTGGCTTGTTCCAATTTGAAGCTTTTGCCGCTAGGTCAAGTACTGCGGTAGACCTAGCGTCTGCAACTAATTTTTTTCTGTAGGCGATAGGGTCTTCGCCAGCTTTTGCTGCCAGTTCATCCAAGAAACTTTCCAGCGCAAACACATTGGGGCCAAAACCCGTGGTGCGCCACACCGATGTTGGTGGTGGCAGTCTTAGCATATTTGTTTCTAACAATCGATTTTTAATGTGATAAGGAATTTCTTTTATCCCTTCAGGGAATGACGGGTCTTCACCTTCAAAAACATAATCCACACTGGTCACTGCCTGTAATATGGTAGGCGAGACTAGCTTTGTTCGCATAGCGATGGGCATACCAGTATCATCTACCGAAGCTTCAAACTCCTGCATGGTTCCAGGTCTGTAAAAATCGTGCTGCATATCTTGCTCTCTGGTCCAAATCAGCTTGACCGGCTTACCTGTTTTTTTTGAAAGGAAGACAGCCTGAAAAACGTAATCTGCCAGGAGCCTGCGACCAAAACCTCCACCAAGATAGGTTCTGTGTACAGTAATATTTTCTTTGGGAATATTGAACTCCTTTGAAATTAGGATTTGCGCCATTTCTTGTCCTTGGGTAGGCGCCCAAATTTCAACTTTATCGCCTTTGACCTTGGCTGTAGCATTCATGGGTTCCATGGTGGCATGGCTTTGCCAAGCGCTGTAATATTGTGCTTTATGAGTTTTTTCAACCTTTTCAAGCTGTTCAATTGGAGTGCCTTCTTTTACGGACTCGTGCCATTTTTTTCCTTTTAAGGTTTTTTCATAAATAGCATACAATGACTTACTATCCATCTTTTGGTTCACACCTTTATCGTAGACAATTTTTAGGGTATCTAAAGCGCGCCTTGATTGCCAATAACTCTTCGCGACCACTGCAACAGCCTCTTGCTTATTAAATCCGGGCGGATACGCTACAACAGGATTGGCTACAGGAATTTTAAAGAATTCAACAAAACCAGACTGCTTCCGCACACCATTCTCATGTATTTCTTTAATACGCCCACCAAAATAGGGGCATATTTCTATGGAAGCGTAAAGCATATCCGGCAACTCGACATCGATACCAAAAACGGCTTTTCCATTGACTTTTTCGGGTATATCTACTCTTGGTAATGATTTATTTCCGGTCAATTTCCACTCTGTTTGAGGTTTTAGCTTAACATTCTTGGGTGCTGGCAACTTACTAGCCGGTACAGCGAATTCGCCAAAAGTGGCTTTCTCTCCGTTTTTGCCGATGATGTAACTGTTCTCAGTTCTCAGCGAAGCTTTGGGGACATTCCATTGCGTTGCGGCTGCTTGCTTCAACATCTCACGTGCCGTGGCTGCCGTTTTTCGTAATATATCATGAAAGCCACGGATACTTTCTGCATTGCCCGTAAATTGCAAATCGTATTTCGGGTTTTTAAATGCAGGGTCGGTAAGGCTATTTTCAAGTAGTACGTTTGACCAATCCGCACCTAACTCATCTGCCAGTATTGCCGGTAAAGTGGTACTGGCACCCTGACCCATTTCTGCCTGGTGTACTATTAAAGTCACTTTATTGTCCATGTCGATTTTTATAAAAGCGTTCAAGCTTGCCAATTCACTTTCCTTTGAATTGTTAGAAAACTTCATACACCCCTGTAATAGAAGTCCGCCGGCTGCTAAGCCAGTTGTTTTTATAAAGTTTCTTCTTGAAACTGCATGTATTATTATTTTGGCCATCAGTATTATTTTTTTGGTTCCTTATCCTCAGTAGGTACCTGAGCCCCGGTAGCCACCCATTCTTTTAATATTTCTACAAATTCGTCGTGTGGTATGGGTATGGGTTCTCTACCTTCACCGGGATCCCAGCCCCATAAGACCAAGGGGTCTTCTTCCATATGCTCTACCAAATCCTGTGGTGACATATTACCGTTTTGCTCTTTATCTAATAATCGCTTACCAAGTTGGGCATCGTTTAACCCGATCCAGCCCATGCTCAACGGTGCTAAATGCCATCTTGATTTTAAAGGGTCATCCGGTTCTGGAGCACCCGGCACACCAGAAGCCAAATTATTGGAAGCACCATGGCAGCTGATACATTTCATACCGATAACCCCTTTACCGTGATTTCCTCTTTGCACATTGAACATGTGCCTTCGCATTTCATCACCTTGTCTGGGGTAATCGTCACTAGGGTGGCAATTGATACAGCGTGGATGCCGCAGTACGGCCGCTACTTCGCCAAATAATTTTAAAGAGCGTTCCCTATCCGTGCTATCTTGTACGGTAATGGGAACGTAGCCTGACTTATTAGAATTCGCCAAACTTGCAGAATAAGCGACTGAAGCTAGAATTAAAAGTGGAAAAAACAGGAAATACCATCTCTTTTTAAGCATCTTCAATAACGGATCATTTTTTCTTCTCATATCTTTAGTTTTTTTTATAGGTTATGCCCAGCGTGATGATGGAGTCCCATTGATTTCGGCCTTGCAGCACGTAGGATTCATAAGTAGCCAGCCATCCGATTTTAAAATAAAGTTTCTTGACCATTTGTATCAAAAATGAAGAATTGACGAAGCTGCGATAATCCTCAAAATCATCAATAGTAGGCTGTATCCACCCTTCAAATTCAAAAATCAACTGATTTTCGTTCAGCTTGACATCGCCTCTTACCCTTGGAGACATTCGCCAAACTGAGCGAATTGAACTACCATCTATTTCATCTCTATTGAAATCCGTATCTCCATAGTTGGTTCTTTCATACCAGCCCGCCAAGGTAAACTCTGCGAATACAGTCTTTTTATCAATGACTTCTATACCCCCACCTAAACCAATGAAAAACCGAAAGTCAATATCCCGTGTTCTGCTCGTTTCGATTCCGCCCACAGCAATCGGAAACGTCTTTTTTTCGGGTCGCAACCTGAATGCATTGTAGGCCAAAAAGTCGTTTTCTTGCCACCTCTCACCCACTTTCCCAAATTGATAATTGAGCACCAAGCGGTTTTGAAAATTAGAGGATGCCGTTTTCAACAAGCCGTTGTTGTTGACCAGCAATCGCGTGGCACCATCATCGCTAAAAAAACCACTGGTAGAAATATCATACGACCATTTTATCGTATCGTTTTTTACCGTATTTTGTGCAAATGTGTTTTTTATGCCCATGCTGTAGTACATTATTACGATTGAAATTATTGAGACTGCAGTTTTGTAAGTCTGGTTGTTCATAAACCCACCTTTTACAAGGTCAATGCCACTATTTTTTCATTAGAATTTCATTAAAATAGGCCAATACGTCTTTGGTGAACTCTTCTGGCTCTTCTAAACAAGCGAAATGCCCTCCGCTACTCATCGCTGTATATCTTACCAAATTGTAATCGCCTTCAATCCAGGTTTTGGGCGGTCTTCCGTTTACCATGTCCGCCGGAAATAGTGCTACGGCTGTAGGGACTTTTATTTTTTCCCCTGGATGCATTTTTCCTTTCGTTTCAGTAGCAAAACCTCTGTAGAACCAGATGGAAGAATCGATATTGTCATTTACAATGTAAATCATAGCGTTTGTAAGTAGTTGGTCTTTGGTGAATGCACTTTCAATATCATCTCCCGAATCGCTCCAAGCTTTAAACTTGCTAATGATCCAAGCCGCTGTGCCTAAAGGACTGTCAATCAATGCAAAACTGGGTGTCTGTGGTTTATTTGCCTGTAATGCAAAATAATCCAGTTCCCTGCTTATAAATGCCTGCGCTTCTTTTGCCCATTCCTTTTCTTGTTGGGTCATTTTATTTTCGGGTTTCGGGCTAGAGGGCACCAGGTTAAGATGAATGGCTTTTACATGGTCTGCATGATTATATGCCAAATAGGTGGTTACAATGCATCCTAAATCGCCTCCCTGTGCTCCATAAGATTCGTATCCTAAAACTTTGGTCATCAGGGTATTCCACAATCTGGCTGTAGTTACAGGTCCAACTGGCGATTTTGTTGGTTTTGACGAAAAGCCAAATCCCGGTAAAGAAGGGACGATTACGTCTAAACCATCTTCTGCGTTGCCCCCATATTTTTCAGGATGTGCCAATCTATCGATAGCGTGTACAAACTCAAAGACAGAACCCGGCCATCCATGGGTAAAAATGACCGGTTGTGGGTTGGTACCACTTCCTTTTTCATAATAATAATGAATGTCAAAACCTTCAATCTGAACTTTGAACTGTGGAAATTCATTCAGTTTCTTTTCTTCTTTTTTCCAATCATAATCCTGTACCCAGTAATCTTTCAGTTCTTTCAAATAATCATAGCTCATGCCATAACCCCAACCGCCATCACCAATACGCCCCGCCCAATTGGCATTTTCGACCCTATTTTTTATGTAATCTATTTTGGATTTAGGTATATCTATTTTAAAAGGAACAGGTCTGCTGTAGTCCGTGCTTTGTGCAGTTACACTTAAAACTGTGCAGAATACGATTAAAATTCCTGCGGAAATTTGAATGCTTAACTTTTTCATGATGTTCTCTAAATGTGTTTACTTTCTTTCTTTAAAATCAGCTTCAAACAATTGGGTTGCTTCCTTTTCATCCATAACCTTGTCAGAATATTTTCCGAACAGTTCTATAGGCTTAGAATATTTAAGTTTGCCATAGTAAATCGGCAAGAAACCTGCATCAGTAATCAGTTGTTCGGCTATTTTTTTTAATTCTTCGTAATCTGTTGTGTAAGGGATCACCAATAGGGGTTGCTTGTGGTGTTTTTCAGCCATAATAGTGGCCATCATACTACTGAATACTTTGATGATTTTACTATCGGGAAGTTTTTCCTGAAGTAGTGTTCCCCCGGAAATATCATTGGGTATTGCTCGCACTACCTTGCCGGCGTCATTGTATTGATAAGGGTTTGTAGCGTCTAGGATGGTTTTCCCAGAAACATCCCCCATGTTTTGTAGTGCTTCGTCCAGCGTCCAATAATTAGTGGCCAAAAAAAGTATGTCTGCAAATGCCACGGCATCTTGTACCGTACCGCTAGTTGTACTACTACCTGCCTCTGCCACTAAACCAGACAATTTTTCCGGATTACGTGAACTAAATAAAACTTCGTGGCCCGCTTGTGACCAGAGTTTCCCGATGGTGCTTCCTATGCTTCCTGAACCTATAATTCCTATTTTCATGATTTTGACTTTATTGTGAAATTTTCATTTTTGCTGGATCCCAATAGCCAATATGGCTTATGATTTCTCCCTTTTCATTATAGGTGGTAACATTGACACCCTCAAAGGTGGCTTTCTTGCCGTCATGCATCAGGCCCCTTCCGGTCCATTTTGAGGTGGCTATCAATCCGTTTACAAAAATATAATCGGGGTAAAGCCCTGCTGATTTGAAAGCCGACATAAAATTAGTGCCAATCGCTTCAATTTCTGCTCTACTGTTTGGTGCCGGGCTGCCATAAGGGTCGTTTATATAGGCATTGCCCGCAAAAGAATCTGCCCACACTTTGGCATCTCCGCTTTGGGTGGCCTTAAAATAATCTTCGGTCCATTTTTTTACCAGTTCTTCTGTAATTTCAGGTTGGTCGCCTAGATAAATCTCACCTTTTCCATCATCGAAGAAGCCGTTGACCGAAGTTACCGTAAGCCAGCCTCTTGCCCCTTTGTATTTTCCCGTACCTCCGGTAAATTCACCGGAAACCTTGATAACGACATTGCTGGGTTCTGCCGTGAACTTTGTGGATGTGTATGACAGAAAGAGTAAATCGCTCTCTGGATTTGAGCCTTCAAATTCGAACATATTAATTTTCATGGTACCCATCAGTTGGTTTTCGCCATTAAAAAGTACTCTGTTCGCGGTAGCACCATTGATATGCGTATTTCCTTTTTTTCCATTTTCAAACTCCCAATGCCAAGAACCGGTAAGCTGTCCGGATTGTGCATAAACAAAAGGGTCATTGTTTTGAATGGCATAGCCTTCTGCAAATTGATAGCCTCCGATGACCTTGAATTTTATAGTTTCTTGTGCGCTCATATTATTAATTATGATTGATATAAAAATGAATGGTAAGATTAACTTTTTCATGTATTTCTGGATTTGATTATAGAAACCATTTGAGCTTTTTAATTGACTATAAACAAGCATAAATTGCTAATTTGCACAATTAAGGAAAAACTGTTTAAGCGTTTATGATTCAAATATCATGAATAGTGGTGAAGAAGACGTATCCTTTTTTGGAAGAATACTGATACTTTTTGGTATATGCCTTGTGGGCATTATACCATAGTAGATTTTAAAAATTAAACCAACTAGAAGTAAACGAGACGTAACTACTTGGTACTAATCCCAAGCTTTTTCAATCTAGAATCTAGCGTACTGGCATTTACTTTTAGAATTTTTGCCGCGCCTTTAGGGCCGCTCACTCGCCAACGAGTATGCTGTAATACTGCTTCAATACAAGCTTTTTCAATATTCTCTTTATATTCTTTTATTCTTGACATCGTCAGTTTTTCAGGTCGATTTAGGTCTAAAAATTGAGATACATCACCTTTAGCAGCGGGAACCTGTAAATTTTGAAAGCGTTTAGGATTGATATGCAAAACTGTTTCTGATGAAGTGACCAGTTGTTGTTGTATTCGATTTTTGAGTTCACGTACATTACCAGGCCAATCATATTTTCTAAAATGAGTAATGGTATTACTAGTAAATCCTGAAAAATCCGTATCCAAAGAATTTGAGAGTTTTCGTCCGAAATATTCGGCAAGTAACGCAATATCAGCACCACGCGCTCTTAACGGTGGAATGTAAATGGTTAGTTGTTGTAAACGAAAAAGCAAATCAGCTCTGAAAGTACCCATTCTAACCATTTCAGAAAGGTTTTTATTGGTTGCGGCGACCACCCTAAAATTAATTTTTCTGGTCTCATTACTTCCTAAACGCACCACTTCTTTCTCTTGCAGTACCCGTAAAAGTTTGGCTTGTATAGTTAATGAAAGTTCAGAAATCTCATCTAAAAAAATAGTGCCATTTTCGGCATATTCAAATTTTCCCTTGTGATCGTTAACCGCACCACTAAAAGCCCCTTTTATGTGACCAAACAATTCTGATTCAACGATTTCTGGGGAAAGTGCCGCACAATTTATTTTTACCAATGGAAAATTTCTTCGAATTGACTCCCTGTGAATTGCATTAACAACTAATTCTTTGCCCGTACCTGTTTCGCCTTCTATCAAAATTGCAGCGTCTAAGGTTGAGAATGCCTTTATTTTCTGTTTTACCGTTTGCATTTCGGCACTATTTCCTATGATTTGTTCCATAATATGGATAAGATTTTAAATCAAAAGTTTCTTATGTTACGTATGAAGGAGTAATTAGTAATCAAAATCTACTTGCGACTACAATGTGAAAAGTTAAACAAAAAGGTTGTCTCTTTGGATATTTTTTACCATTTTTTAGCAAAAATCATAAAAATAAAATTTAATAATTTTTGATTAAAACCTTTTTATAAGCAGAATAAGTATTTTAAATAACTGATAAACAAATGATTATGTTTTAAAAACTTCTTGGTATAATAGTAGGTTACATTGTAAGCATGACTAATACAACTAATCAATATTGTTCAAGCCTTACCCTTGATGATTTTGTACAAAAATTAAAAGGAGACCATTTTTTTAATCACAAATACCGATTTGCAGGAGGTCTCAATGGTATTTATATCGATGAAATAAAGGAATTTTCTAAAACGATAGCCCAATTACCTCAAACGTATGTTCAAGACTTTTATGTCATCTACGTTCTAAACAGTGGAAGGCTTTCAAAAATCACACAGAATAAACGTGTTCATTTTGAAACCAATACAGTAGGGATATCGCTCCCCGGGCAGATGAAAAGCTGGAAAACTATTGATAATCCCCACGGTTATCTCATTGCTTTCTCCAAAGCATATTTGTCATCATTGAAGTATCGGAAAAATATGTTACTTGAGTTTCCTTTTCTTCTCCAAGGTCAGTACGTAGATAGCAGATTGAGTATGGATAGCGATATCTCTTTTTTTCAACTGATGCAAAAAGCCAATGCTAATTTCGAAACGAAAGATAGTATTTCTTACGAACTTATACGGGTAGAGGTGCTTGAAATCTTGTTACATCTTAAACGTCATATTTCTAAGCAAACTTCAATGCTTTCCTTTATATCTGCTCACAATTCTACCCTTACACATCAATTTTTTGAACATCTTGAAGACCATTTTGTATCAGGCATTAAAGCGAATTATGTAACCAATAAAAGTGTGCATGATTTTGCCAATGCGCTTAATGTACACCAAAAAGTACTGTGCAACCAAGTAAAAAAATCAACCGGTAAAAGCCCAAAAACCATCATACTAGACCGTTATATACTGGCAGCGCAATGTAAATTGGTACATACCTCAATGCCCATTTCAGAAATAGGTTATGTGTTGGGCTACAGTAATCCGTCTTATTTTAGTCGGTTTTTCAAAAAAAATACTGGGGTATCTCCCCAAGAGTATCGAGAGGACTTTTATGCTATTACCTAAAAATACATAGTAAGCATCTAAGTCACGCTTTTGATGATAAATAATAAGAGAAAATAGGGTTCGATTGGATATTACTTTGGTTTTAAATGTATATTGTTTACAACAGATTATTTTTGAGTTAAAACGGAAACTATGCATAAAAAACTAATTGGATTACTATTTCTTTTGATAACCATGTTAGGTTGTACTGGAAAAAAAGTCAGAAGGAAGAGAACGATTTGCAATCCCTGGAAGCATCTAAATACACTATAGACTTTCCACTGGATAGCTTGTTGTCTTTTGATTCTGAAACCGAATTGAAAGCAATATTTGGTAAAAATGTGGAAAGGGGAATAGGTAGATATCCATAAATGGAAGAGACGTACAACAATAGTTTATTATTTCCTGGAACTAAAAATCAAGTTGAGTTTATCTGGGAAGAAGATTCACTACATTTTAATACTCTGCTTTCTTTCAAAATAGCTGGGCATCAGACAGAATGGAAAACAAAAGAAGGGATTACCCTTGGCAATACAATCGAAGAGCTTGAGGTTTTCAATAAAAAACCATTTACATTTTATGGTCTTGAGTGAGATTACTCCGGGGACATACAATGGGAAGGAGGTTACTTGGACGACCTTCAGATTTATGGAAGTCTGAATTATCCAGGAAATTCACCATTACCCAAAAAGTTTCATAGCTTGATTGGCGACCATACCATTAAGAGCTCTTCAAAAGTAGCTAAGGAAGCCGGACAAGTTCTTAGTGAACTGGTGATATTTAAAAAGCGGTAGTATATAGCACACCTGTAAAATAGCATGCTTGTGTAATCAAAGTCGGTTTGTTTATTCTAATAGTATACCGCACAAATCTAAAATATTATATTAACCAAGTTGAAGGAATCCACTGGTATCCATTAGCTAGTTTTTGAATATTTCCAAATGCGGGAAAGGGTGTATGATACGATAATACGGTGATTCTTTCAGCAACTGCCATATCTACTACTTTAATTCTCTTTTTATACGCTTGCTTCGCATCTTGGTCAAAAGCAGTTGCCCATTCAGGATGTTTTAAATCAAAGGCTGGATGGTGAAAAATATCACCGGTATGCAATAGCGAGTCTGCTCCAGATTTTATCCAAAAACAGGTGTGGCCCGGCGAATGCCCGCTTGCGTCAATAGCCTGTATACCACTCAACACCTCTTCGCCATAGCGAAATGTTTTGATATTGTTTTTAAAGGGAACAAGGTTTACACCAACTGCATTTTTAAAATTATCCCTAAACCCTTGTTCAATGGGCATGCTCGATAAATCTACGGATGAAGTAGACCAAAAATTCCATTCCTTTTCACAGATATGTACTACGGCATTCGGAAATACTTGTTCTTCATTCATGGTCAATCCACCAATATGGTCTAAATGACAGTGGGTCAACAGCACAGCTGTTATTTCTTCACCGGTAACTCCCAATTTCTTCAGGTTATCATTTAGCATCCCAAATCCATCACCTAAACTTTTTCCTGCGCCAGTATCTATTAAGATTTTTTCGTTTTCGCGTTCCAGTAGCAAACAATTACACTGCAATAAGTAATCCTTTTCAGGTAAAAAATAAGATGTAAGACTCTTAGCAACCTCTTCTTCTTTAACATTTACCGCATACAATGGATAAGCTGGAAAAAGCGATTGGCCATCTGAAATAACAGTGGCATCAAAATCACCTACCTCGAAATGATAAAATGGAGTATTTTGTTTACGCTTACTCATGATTTTATTTGGTTTGTTATATGTTTTTGAAAATAACGGTAGTGGTAAAGAAAATCCTATACCAGCCGTTATCATGGTTTTAATGCTATTTCTTCTGTTCATGGGAGCTACCTATTTTTGTAAGTCTCGCTCCATAAACACCCTAATTGTGGGTATTCTAGCAATCATCGGAAAATATTTAGACCAGAATTGGCTCATGTGAGGGGTCGTCATATGTGCCTTTAAAACTTCTACGTTTTTCCATCGCTCATATAAAAAGTATACATTGGGTTCTTCAGGATGACGACTTAACTGAAACTCAATATTTCCTTTTTCTTTTCTAACCTTTGCAATTACTGGAGCAAATTGTTTTTCAAATTCAATCTCCATACCGGGTATTAATGTAATATCGATCAATACGCTAAAGGGCTTATCGGGGTCTGATACTTTTTTCACTATCGGGTCTGATAGTAAATTAGGGTCAATTTCTTGTGCTTCTGTATGCATCATTGTAAAAATTAAGAGAGGAAAAATTAGAGACTTAAAAAAATTAATCTTGACAGTTGACTTCATAACATTTTGGTTCTAAATGATATACAAATATCATAAAGATTAAAACTGACTTGACTATACAAATTACTGGAGTAACTGGATTATTTGCCGGAATTACGAAAGTGGGTAGCTGTGCACCCTACATTTTTCTTGAAAAAACGATAAAAATAATCTACGTCTTCATAACCTAATTGATACGCAATTTGAGAAACAGATAAAGAAGTAAACAGCAATCTTCGTTTGGCCTCAAGAATGATTCTTTCATGCAAAAGTTGGGTAACTGTTTTACCTATACCAGATGTAGCGATTTCATTTAACCTTTTTAATGAAAGATATTGTTTTTCAGCATAGAATGAAGCCTTTTTGTACGCAATATAATGCTGCTCGATGTTACTTCTAAGAATTATTATCGTATTGGTAGTGTTTTCTTGATAGTTTTTTGAATTGGGTTTGATTCCTCTTTGGTAATTGATCAATACTATTTTGAGATAAGACTGTAACAAAATTCTGGATGAATTATTGCGGTTGTATTCTTGTTGCATTTCATTAAAAAGATGTTGAAATTGTGCGAGTTCTTGTTCACCTGGTTCAAAGAAGGGGGAATGACAGAAATAGTGGTATAATATACTCCTGAATGATTCTTTATTCTCATTAGCATTCAAATCTAAAAATGTATCGGAAAAACGTACAACACAGCCTTCAAACTCCGTAACATTTACCTGTATTGCTCTTCCTCGAGCAATAAACCAGATGATATTATGGGTTACTTGATGCTCAAAAAAATCTACGGCAATACTCCCTTTACCTTTCCGAAACAAGAACAAGTAGTATTGGTTTATTCTTTTTGTTCCGTTAGCATAATCTTTAAAAAAATCTTCTAAGGATAGTATTTGAAAGTCAGACAGTTTCTTCATTTTTTAGTTTGATACGCTTTATCATTTTCTTCCCAACCCCAACTTCTTTATCCTATATTCCAAGGTGACTGCTTTAACATCCAATAAGGCTGCTGCGCCGTGGCGACCACTCACGCGCCACTTTGTTCTTTCCAGCACTTGTTCCAGCAGGTGCTTTTCCAGCTCTTGTTTGCTTTGGTCTATGTCGCTGAGCGTAAAATCTTCTGGTAAGTTGAACAGCTCGTTTAACTTATTTTTATATTTTCCCATTTGAAGCATCTCTGTATTGACAACAAGTGAAAGCATCTCCAACTCACTCTTTCTATTTTTAACCAATTCTTGTTGCAGGATATTTTCAAGCTCCCGTACATTGCCAGGCCATTCATGGGAGCGCATACGCTCTTTTGCCGCTTCACTAAAACCGAAGAAATTCAGCCCTGATTTATTGGCAAATTTATGGGCGTAATGTTGGGCAATCGTTATCACATCACCATCTCTTTCACGTAAAGCCGGTAAATAGATAGGATAGATAAAGATGCGATAGAACAAGTCTGAGCGAAATGTACCCTCAACTACGGCCTGTTGTAAATTTCGGTTTGTTGCTGTTATCAATCTAAAATTAAGCTGTTGGGTCTGGTTACTGCCCAATCGTTCTATTTCCTTTTCTTGCAAAACCCTTAGCAGCTTGGCTTGTAAATCTAACGGCAATTCACCTATCTCATCCAGAAAGATGGTGCCATTATTTGCAAGCTCAAACTTACCTACTCGGGTTTTAAGCGCACCGGTAAAAGCACCACGTTCATGACCAAAGAGTTCGCTTTCTACCAAATCTTTAGGTATGGCGGCACAATTTACTTTAACCAGAATGTTGTCTTTCCTTTTGGAATTTTTATGGATGGCACGGGCAATCAATTCTTTACCTGTACCAGTTTCACCTTGAATAAATACAGAGGAATCAAGCGGAGCCACGTGCGCAATTTGTTCATATACTTTTTTCATGGTGTCGCTTTCGCCAATAATTTCACCGAAATTGAATGTTTTTTCTACCTCTTCTTCCAAGTATTGTTTTTCTAATTGTAGTTTGGCGTTGAGCTTTTCGATTTGTTCAAATGCCAATAGTTTATCAAGTGATAATTGCAGAGTGAGTATAATTTCTTCCAAAAGACGTTGGTCTTGATTGCTATATCCAGCTGTTTCCCTACTTAGAAAACTGATACGATAATGACCGGGCAGTGATAACTGTAATGAAGTACTTAGCCGACTTCTTGCCTGAAATTTTTCAGATGTTTTTTTAAAAAACCTATTTTTCTTCTTGGTCTTTTGAAATGATGCATCATTCTCTAAAAAAGTTTTTTCATTTTCTTCATATTGCAAGAGGTATTCATCTTCCGTTAGTGCTACAAAATCTAAAAATTCCTGATAATCAAATTGACGATACTCTTCTGCACCGATACGTTCAAACGCATAACAAAAGTCAATGCGGTTATCCGGCTGAAAAGCAAACACAATTATACTGCAATCAATGTAAGCTTGCAGATGTTGTACCAAATGCAATAGTTTTGTGTTCCAACCGCTTGGTCGATTCAAAGCATTGACGAGGTTTACCTGCAGAGATTTCTCTTCTTCTCGTTTTCGCAGACTATTATTGGTCAAAATATTACTTAAAGAAACTGATAGCTGTTCGGTTATATTCTTGAAAAGTGAAAACTGCGCTTCCTTAAAAAACTCTTTTTCTAGAGAATTGATGCAAAAAAGACCAAATTGCTTTCCGCCAATTTTTAAATCATGGACTAAACAGTCTTGGTATCGGGTTTCTTTAAAGTCGTTCAACTGAAACTGATCATAATAAGGAAATTGTTCTATAAGGTTCTGAAAATTTTGCTGCAAAGGTCCCTCTATGGTTTGAAGTTGTTTCATGGTGTACGCCACCGGCGAACCTGCATGCAGCATCAACTTTTGAGATGACTTGAGAATGGCATCATTCCATCGAGATTTTGAAAAATCAGAATGAACACCTGCTAAATTGTAATGGTGTTGTTCATCTTCAGTCAACAGAAAAATACCCACGTCGTAAAAACCAAAGATGGGTTTGATGTCCTGCATTATAAAACGTAAAAAATCTGCCAAACCATGTATTTTAGATACTTCTTGACTGATACTCAATAAAAGGGCTTTGTCTCTCTCCCGTTTTTTTACTTGTTCGAAAGCGAGAATATTACTTACCGATGCTGCTATGACCGATGCGATTTGCTCAAAAACTGGAATATTGGCAGAAGAAAAAAAATTATTGTTTTTACTGGTAAAACACAATAATCCAACCCGTTTCCCTTGAAACATTAAGGGTCCGGCAATCATTTTAGTAAGACCAGCATCGAGAATAAATTTCCACTGCGGATTGGGATAAATTCTTGCCTGCTCCTCCATGTCAAAAAAAGTAACCTTATCCGTGTAAATCCATGCCTTTTTATGCCGACCACGGTAAGGCCATGGCCCCAATAGTTCTTTTTTTGCGAGTTCATCTTGTAATTTGCTGGTCACATTTACCTCCAATAGTTCCCAAAAAATATCTTGATCTTCGTCTATAACAAAAAGTCCCATTTCATCAAATCCCAAAAGGGGCTTAATCTTGGCATAGATATTTTTGTATAGTTGCCCACGGTCTTTACTATTAGCAAGAGACAGCGAAATATCTAAAAGGGCATCATCAAACGTATTGTTTTTCTTTTTTGAGGAAGTTGAATTCTGCTGGTTGGCACTCATAGATTTATTATAAAATTCACAAACAATTTAGGAAATTCCTAAGAATTATCATAGTCTTCCAGATGGATAAAGAATATTTGCGTATTCTCCAAACTTCACTCCTAAAAACTTAATCGGTTTTTACTTTTACTACAATACTAATTTGTCAACTTTGAATACAACTTAGAAGATTTATTTAAAGAGTCTTTAGAACTTCTTTTCTGTATTTGAACCTACTTGCCAATATTTATAAATTACGAACGGTATAGAGATATATCTTTAATAAATCAGATATATATTCATTAACCCGTTTTCAGCAAGATTGAGCAAACAAAAACAGAAACTTTACCATTAAAATAGACATAGCTAATTGACCACTTTTTAAAATTAGAAGAAGACTAATTATCATCTCGAAGATTATACATATCCAAAAAATCATTCAATTCTGGGATAGATGGATTTTTTAGAAAATACTTACCATAAGTGACCGTGGGAAATTTGAGTTCTCCATCATACAAAGAACGTACCTTAGCTTCTGCTTGTTTATCGGTCTCTACATTAAAATCGTCAAATGCAACCCAAATAGATTGCAGGTAATTTCTAATTCTTGTCGATTTAAGGCACCAATCGGTACCGTAAAGTCTAAGCCCTTTTTCTTCCATAGCGTCTATTTTTTATCAATCGTGCGAAGGCGGGATGAAAGTTTTCAGCCTTTAATACAATGACTGGAGTGACCGACATGAGCAAGATAGATACTGCAAGGAATATCTGATAATTCTGTACATTCATTAGGTTGTATTTCAGCCCGCTTTGGGCCAACACAAATGAGAATTCTCCAATCTGAGCAATTGAAAAGCCTACGGCCAAGGCAGTCTTCCAGTCTAATCTCAATATTTGAACAGCCAAAATGCCAGCGGCTACTTTTACCATGAGGGTAAAGAAAAACCAAAAGACGATAGACTCTAAGTCGGTTAAGAAAATCTGAAAATCTAAAAGCATACCCATTGAGATGAAAAAGAAGCTCATAAATACATAACGAAAGGGTAAAAAACACGAAATAGCCATGTGGTTATAATCCGTCTCAGAGATGATGAGCCCTGCAATAAAGGCACCTAAAGCAAGGGACAACCCCAATTGTTCTGTCAATAACGCTATGCCGGTTACCATAAAAACTAAGGCAATCAAAAAGACTTCCTGGCTTTGTACACGCATCACAGTTCTGAGAAAAAATGGGATAACATATCGTGCTAACAGATAAGCCAAAAGGGCCATCATGGTCATCTTGCCCAATAGCCACAATAAGGCTTCCGCAGGGCTCGCCTCACCTACACCCGCGAGAATAGGCGTCAATAAAATAAACGGCACGATTATGATATCCTGAAAAAGCAAAACTGCTAAAATAAACCTACCGTGCGGCGTATTGATTTTATTGCTGTCTTGTAGTACCTTGATGACAATGGCCGTACTACTAAGGGCATATAAGAATCCCCAAAAGATGCTTTCTTCAAATGTGGGTTTGTTGACCAGCCAGATTAAGCTTGCTGTGATTGCTATGGTCAAAAAAACCTGCGAAGCTCCACCTACCAAAACATATTTTTTGATTTTTTTGAGGTTGGTAAACGAAAATTCAAGACCTACCGTAAAAAGTAACAGAATAATTCCTATTTCGGCATAGACCTCTACTTCTTCCATATCGGCAAAATAAGAGCTCGTATTTGGACTCAATAGTACACCCGTGATTAAATAACCGATGATATACCGTATTTTTAAAAACTTGCAAATGATTATGACCAGGGTTGCCACACCGAATATGGCAAAAATATTGAAGAGTATATGATGTTGCATAAATATTTAATTATGAATAGTTAATTCATTGGCACGTCTTTTATACATTCGGAACGCTTTGATTATTCTAAATATGCCCTTAGCATCCAAGCAGTCTTTTCATGTGTGGTCATCAAAGAAGTCATAAAGTCGGCCGTTCCGGCATCGCCATACTCCTGTTCTGCTTTTTCCAAGTCCTTCCGAAGGTGGGAAACAATGGTTTCATGGTCTGTAATCAAACTGAGCAGCATCGCCTTGGCATTATCGTCTTCGGTCTCGTGCTCCTCCAAACGGGATAATTTGGTAAATTGTTTTAGTGTACCAATACTCTGAAACCCAAGAGAACGAACACGCTCTGCCACTTCATCTATCTGCTCCTCAAGTGCGCGATATTGCTCCTCAAAAAGTTCATGTAGGGATTTAAACTGCATACCGGTAACATTCCAGTGATATTTTCTGGTTTTGGTATATAATATGAACTCGTCTGACAATAAATGGTTCAGTAATTGTGCTGAACCAAGCCGCTGTTTTTCTGATAGCCCTAGGTTTACTTTTTCCATAATGATGTATTTGAAGTTGTTTTAAGTTTGATGAAAAAAAAATTGTTCATTCGATCATTAAGAATCCACTTGTACGAATTTTCAGTAAAATCTCGATTGACCAGACAAACGCTTGGCTTCGATTCCCAAATATTTAGAGTGAATTGGTAAAACCAAAAAACTATGGTAGTTAAAATTAGTCGCAGTACTTTACATTCCTTTTGAGAACGAAGAGAACATTCTTTTTACCTGCAATATCGTGTTTGTAGTATATTATTAATTGTCACAAATAGGACAATCAATGACACTTTTTAAACCTGGGCTCATCTGTAATCGAGAGGGCTTATGCAAATAGAAGGACTACACGCTAAAGCTAAGGTTCTAAATGAAATTCATTTTCAGAACTTTAAAAAGTTGTAGCTATTCAAACTCTTTTAGAAAGATAAAAGTATATTTAAGGTGTTTAATCCTTTGCATATAAGACGCATTGAAAGATAAAATAAGACAATATTTCGACTCTCTGGTAGTTTTGCCCGATAAGCAATGGCTTGAAATGGAGCATTGTTTTGAGCTAGTAAGTTTTAAAAAGGGAGAGATTCTGTTAGATGAGCATACTACTTGTAATTTTATAGGATTTATGAATAGCGGGATAGTTCGATTTTTTGAAATCAAAAATGCCAACGAGAAAGTTACAGCATTTTGGTTTCCAGGCGAATTTTTAAGCAACTACAGAAGTTTTATATCTGGACGAAAATCATCCCATTATATTGAGGCGCTAAGTGATGGGAGTTTTTGGAAATTAAGAAAAGATGACCTTTTTAAACTTTATGATGAATTCCCCCTGATTGACCGATTGGGGAGAAAAATGGCAGAACAACTTTATTTAATGGTCGCGCAAAGGCTTGACAATTTACTTAAAGAAACACCTGAAGAGCGATATAAAATTCTTGTGGATAAAAACTCGAGACTACTTCAAGAAGTACCACAATATATGATTGCATCCTATCTTGGTGTGAGTGCTGAAACATTAAGCAGAATAAGAAAAAGAATATATACGAAATGATTTCTTGACGATCGTCAAGAATATTGGTTATTACTTATTGTTTATTTATAGCCTGTAAATTTTAACAAAGCATGCTATGAAAACTAAAGCACCTAATAACTATTACAAAAGCGCATATTCTTTTCTTATAATTAATTCCTTATTTCTACTAAAAATATCAGGACAAACTTCAGATTCTAGCCTCGCCTCATTAAACACCGATTTACAGGCAGATAGTTTCATTAAAGTTGTTTCAAATACTCCCCAAAACAACTCGTTGTTTGACGAGGAGATCAATATTTTCGATTTTAAAAATTCAGTAGAGGGAAGTATTCTACTACCCATTGCGCCAGGAAACGAAATATCTTTCAAATACACACGCAGAATTTGGAAAAAAGAAAAAAATAGCGGCGAATTCGTTACAGGAATTCATTTCCATCTAAACTCGGAAAGAGACGGAGGAACGTATGACGACTATCAAATTATATTAGGATACCGACATTTTTTCTGGAAAGGCTTGAATTTCGAGGCAGGTTTACAACCTAAAATTTATTACCGGTTAGAAAATGCCACTTTTAGCGATAGAACACATGAGGGCTACGGCTTATTTGTGTATTCAATGGCTGGCTATCAATTAAGCCTTCTTAAAAAGCAAAAATATAGTTTAATTGTCAACGTACAACCTGTTGGTTTGGCATACAGCGCATATCATAGTGATAATTGGGCCAAAGACGCAGAGGGTAATGAAGCAGATGACCTTCTGTATTTTGGAAATATATCCGTGGGAATACGATTTTAAAGAAACATGTGTTGATAGAAAGACAAACACGAATAATGCTAACTTTTATCTATTTCATTGTTCAAATAGAAATAGGCTTTTAAATACTAGCTAGATGTAATTTTACCACTTAAATACATCTCGGGCACTCATTATTTATTCTGTGAAAACAAAACCTTGAACAACCTTGTATAAACTTTCTTTTTTCAGGTTCATTTTTTTTCGAATACGATAACGAGACTTTTCAACGCCTTGAACTGTAATATTCAACAACGAAGCAATTTCCTTATTACTCAAACGTAAGGCTACAAGGGATAACATATTCATTTCGCCACTTGTCAAACTAGGATACGTAGCCAAAAGGTTCTTGTAGAAGTTAGGGTGTATCTGGGTAAATTGATTTCTAAAGTCCATCCATGTTTCTGCAGAATTATACACTTTTTTAATCTCCTTTTGCAGTTCCGGATGTTTTCTTACCAGTTCATTGGCCAATACCATTTCTTTCTTTTTTAACAACCCAAGAAGGTTCTCGGTGATTTCCAGGTTTTTTATATCCAGTTCTTCTTTTAGCTCTTTTTTTTCCAGAATTGAAGAATTAAGTTTTTTGGTTGTTCGGCGAATTTTATTCCGTTGAAGTTTGAATAGTATATAAATCGTCAATATCAAAGCCAATGTTGCAAAAACCAATAACCCATTCCATAGACGTCTATTTTTACTCTCTTTTTTTGCCAGTACAAGTTCATAATTTTTAATGTTTAGACTGTCTTTTACTTGACTGAACTTCAGCTGAGTCTCCAATTCAGAGATAGCGAGTGCTCTATTCTCTTTTTGCATCGAGTCTTTATGGATATTGCTTTTTTTTAAAGATGAAAAAGCTCCGTCGGTATTCCCCAGAGATTTATAGATTTCGGATAATAGTTGATAATACCGAAATTTTGAATAGCTATTACTATGGGTAATTTTTGTAGAATTGATTTTTTTGAAGGCTTCATTTGGTTTTCCTTCTAACCATAGCATTTCTGCCATATTTGTCAAAAGGGATGATTCCTGATATTCAAGATAACCAATCTTACTTTGTTGTAGTTTATCAACCAAAATACGCGATGAATCCAAATTGCCCATGGCATTGAATAGCTCTATTTTATTGATTAAAACCGAGTTGTAATTTACACTATCTTTTAGTAGTAAAAGAGCCCGTTGCGACTCGTTAAATTTTGATAAAGAGCTATCTAGCAATCCGATCTTTTTATAAATCATTCCCAAATTTGACTTTAATATGACCAAGGAATGTTTCTTATTCAATTTTTCAGCAATAATCTGTGATTCTTGATTGTACTGCTGTGCTTTTCCAAGATTGTTTGCGCGTTCGTGAAGTACTGATAAAAACCAAACACTATTGAGCTCTTGTGCTAAATCACCTCTATCAACAGCAATTTTCAGACCCTCTAGGAAATTATTGGAAGCTAATCTTAGATTTCCCTTTCCAAAATGAGCATAACCTACATAATTGTATCCTGCGTAGGCTAATGAATCATTTTTAAGTTTTAATGCATACTGTAGACCTTTTTGTGCAAGAGGTAGTGCTTTCTTAAAGTCATTTTTATATTCTAAGCTATCTGTTATTCTAAATATATTCTCTACCCTACTTTTAAGGTCTGATTGTCCTTGGCTGTAGCAGGTCAAGCTTGCACCAAAAATAGAAAAGAGTGTAAAAGAAAAAATACGCAGGTTAAGTTTTGAAATCATAAAAATTTTGGTCCGGTTTAAATTGTGTTACCCTTCAATCAAGGATTAACCTTTTCCTTGCGTCTCAGAATAAATCTGATGATAATATAGAAATTATGACTGAACTATCCGGATTAGAAAACACTTTATTAAAGATGATATTTAATCACCAATAAGTTGCTTTGATATCATATAAACAAGCATTTAAGGATAGAAGTTTAAGTTCTGTCCAGTTTTTGTCCGATCATTGAAACAAATAAATTTCTTATACTGCGTTTCGATTTGGACTTAACATACTTTTAACATCTTAAAAAACTTTTATAATTTGCCCCATACAATCAATGATTTTAACAAGCGTTATACGAAGCAGAATATCTTTTATCAATCTTTACAGCAAAAGTTGATTAATTTTGGACTGCATCTCACAGTATTTTTAATACCCCTCTTTAACAACGCTCAACAAAATCCGCAATTTTCTCAGTATTTGCAAAACCCATACGTTATAAACCCTGCCATGACAGGTGTCGAAGACTATGCAGAACTGACCGCAGCTTATCGCAACCAATGGACGGGATTTGATGGTGCCCCTAGAACAGCTACATTTAGTTTTAATAGTTCGTTGCACTTACTTCAGGGTCGTTTGCAGCGAAGAGGAGGAGAGTCTCATCAAGGGGTGGGAGCCTTTTTGTACACTGACAATACAGGGCCTATAAATCAAAATGGTTTTTACGGCAGTTATGCTTATCACCTAAAAATTTCAAGGGATTGGTTTTTGTCAGTGGGAGCGTTTGCAGGAGTTAATCAGTTCAGCTACGATGCGTCGGAGGCTGTACTCATCCAAAATCCAAATGACATTCTGGTCAACAGTTTTTCTGACTTGAATTTTGATATGAGCCTAGGCCTCTACGTCTATTCCAATTATCTTTTTGCAGGTGTTGCAGCTAATCAACTTTTTGATAATGAAATTCCTTATGATATTGAAAATGGCGTATTGACCAATGATGGACGTCTAAACAGAAACTTTAATTTCTTGGTAGGCAGCCGTATTGACTTAAATCAAAATTTTGAGATCGTACCGTCCATTTTGGTAAAGACGGTTGTAGGCGCTCCTATTCAATGGGACATCAATGGAAAATTGGTTTATCAAGATAAATTGTGGGGTGGTCTTGCCTATCGAAATCAGGATGCATTAATTGGATTTTTCGGGATGAAGGTCTTACAGAATTTTCTGGTTAGTTATTCTTATGACTGGTCCCTTACTGAGTTTAGTGGCCAGCAATCCGGCACACATGAAGTTATATTAAGCTACCGTTTTGACTTTGGAAATCAAAAATGTGCCTGTCCCCAATATTCAATGTAACGCTGCTTCATATGAAACTAAACATACAACTTTTAACAATAATTCTACTGTTTGCAAATACTGCTATAAATGCACAAAACGTACTGGTAATACATGAACCTACTGCCGGAGGGACAGGCAGGTTCGAATGTGTACAAAATCAGGCTGGAATGGCGGTCAATTTTGACTTCTGCCAAATAACAGGTAGTAATCCTGCCAATCCTACAACTTGTTTGAATAACGTGAGCAATTATGATTTGATTATGGTACAGGGCGTATTCAGAGTTTTTGAAACCTCATTTATGAATGAGCTCGCTATATATCTTCAAAATGGGGGTAATGTTTATTTTCAAAACGATATTACTTCCAGCGGTTTTAACCTTACGGAGGCACAGGCAAACATGAATGTCTTAACAAACACTATAGGTGTAGGTAACGTTTCACTTAATGCCAGTACACAGAATGATTCAGGTATACCTGTAATCAATGGAACGCCCAACAGCTGTACCACACAAGAAGTACGTTTCAATACAGGTGGGGTACTTTCTGGTGGTGCACTTTCTACTGCAGAGACAGCATCATTAAGTGGGGAGACCTTTTTTGCCACTTGGCCTTCAGGTTTCGGAGGGCGATTAGGTATAGGGTCTGAATTTTATAGTAGTGGCTCAAGAGACCAAGGTATTAATTGTCTCCCAGGTTCAGGTGAGTTGGTCTGGGGTTATATGGATCCCGTTTCGCCTAGTTGTACTTCAATCACGTCTTCTTGCAGCTTGAATTTAGTGCCAAACCCGAGTTTTGAGGAAATTCAGGGAAATAGTAATACTTGTCTTAACCAAGGTTGCGGATTTGGTGGAGAAGCCCTGCGGAGAGCCGATAATTGGGATAGCTACCACTACTCCCCAGACCTATATATGCCTGCTTCCAGTGGATGTAATCCAAGTCATACGACAGCGGCAGATGCACCACAAGACGGGAACAATTATGCTGGTTTCCAGGCTTTTTATCCCTATGGAAGCCCGCCAAATTCAAATTTTTCAGGTTACGAGACCCGAGAATTTTCTGGTGTGGAATTATGTTGTCCCTTAGTTGTTGATGTACCTTATCGTGTTTCCGGCTATTTCAGGCAAGGATTTGTACAACGATTTCAGATCAACCGTCTTGGTTTTAGGTTTGTTAATAATCCGGGTCTGGCCAACAGCGGTCAATGTGGCCCCGGTAACTTAACGAGATCTGCTGCACATGTAGAAACAATGGATTTGGTGGGGAGCGATTGGACTCTCGTCGAGGGTATTTATGTTGCCGACCAAACATTCACACACTTGATTACGGGAGTTTTTGCTGAACATAATACAATCAACTTTGTAGATGCCGACAACAATCCAGCAGACAGTGATCCGGCATATTACAATGTCGATAACATTGCCGTGACGCCTATTGTTGGATGGGTTTCCACTACCAATTATGAGACAGAGATTAGCATCAATTTAGGGCAGTCAATACAGCTCGAGGCTTTTGGTTCAGGACCGTATAACTGGAATGCATCTACCGGCGAGATAGTTCAAAGTATTCAGTCGCCTACGGTAACTCCAACACAAACTACTATCTATAGTATATCGGTCGATTTAGGATGTACTGTTGTCAATACTCAAATCAGGGTAATCGTTAATCAAAACTGCACCGAGAACGTTGACGCTGGCTCTAACCAAACTATCAATAATGGGGATTCTACTGTACTTTCTGCGACACCAAGCAATGGTACACCATCTTATACTTGGACCGCTAACCCCATAGACCCTTCACTTGTAGGTCAAGAAAACAATCAAAGCCCAACAGTTACTCCTGCGATAACCACAATCTATAGCGTGACAGCGGATTTTGGTGGAGGCTGTACGGATGCGGATACCGTGACCGTCGTAATAAACGGTTCTTCGTGTAGAAGAGAGATTTTCAATGTTATACCCAATCCTTCTTTTGAAGATTTTTTCCAATGCCCAGATGCACAGTTTCAAATGGATAGGGTAAATAATTGGATTGCTCCCTCATTTGGTTCAACTGATTATCTCAATACTTGTGGTTTTATTGGGGAAGCATTTCAACCAACCGCACCGCTGCCGATACCTGACGGTAATGGATTTGTAGGATTATATATAGGGGGTGATGTTAATCCGGAGTATAAAGAATTGGTCGGAGTTTGCCTTTCGAACCCACTGATAGCTGATACGAATTACGAACTAGAGTTTAATGTGGGCTTTGGCTCTGCTCCGGCCAGTGGAGGAAGTGCGCAATCGCAATCGCCAAATACGTTTGTGCTCTATGGAACAATAGATTGTTCTAACATACCCTATCTGGAAAATACGTTCGTACCTTGTCCTTTCGGAACAAATCCAGAGTTCGAGGAAATGGGAAGGGTAACCGTAAGCAGTTCACCTGGAAATTGGGAATTGGTGACTATTAATTTCACACCATCTGCGGATGTTGAAGCCATAGTGCTAGGAGGTGTTTGTGAACCCGTACCTGCTGCATTTGAAAGGTATTATTTTTTGGATGATTTTAGACTTTTTGATACTTCGGCTTCTACTGAGAGCGTTGATGCTGGTCCCGACCAAACCATCAATAACGGCGAATCAGCAGTACTTCTTGCGACTCCAAGTAATGGTACTCCAACGTATACTTGGATAGCGAGTCCAGCAGACCCTTCTTTATTAGGACAAGAAAACCAACAAAGCCCAACTGTCACCCCTACAGTAACCACCACATATACAGTCACAGCAGATTTTGGTAGTGGTTGTGTTGCTTTGGATACTGTTATCGTCAATGTAAATGAGGAGTGTTTGTTAATGCTAGATACTTCTCAACTAGACATTTCGATGCCAGACTGCAACCTAACCGATGGTAATATTACAGGAATACAAATCAGTGGAAATTCGGGCGATGAGACCTATGAATGGACCGATGCCAATGCTATGGTCGTAGGAACGGATTTAGAATTACAGGCTGTTGCACCGGGTAACTATTCGCTTATGGTGAATGATGGGGTGGATTGTGAAGCACTTGCTGGACCATTTGAACTACAACGACCTCAGGATTGTAATATACCAATAGGCAGTACGTTACGATTTGCTAATACTATGACACCAAATGGTGATGGGGCAAACGATATGTTTATGATTGAAGGTATCGAAAACTATCCTGATAACCAATTAACCGTGTATAATCGATGGGGCAGTAAAGTGTTCGAAGCAACTGGTTACCAGAACGATTGGTTTGGCACATATAAAGGGGAAATATTACCAGTTGGCAACTATTATTACATTATGGATATTCAAGGTGATATAAATGAAACGTACAAGGGATATATCACAATTTTAAGGTAAGTTCATTAAGATGATAAAAATTCTTCGAATCCCGTTATAATGAATGCACTAGCTTTACACTAAAAATCCATCCCAAAAGTATTCATAACAATCATCTTTGGCTATACTTTGAAAAATTTTACAATTGCTTTACCTATTCTAGAATTCACACTTGCCTTAAAACCGGCTTTTCTATTGTTAATTTTTTGATCTAGATAATTTTCTAAATATATGCTATTGAACCAATTAATAAACTTAGCAATTTTGACATGGTTTTTAAGATTTTACGGTTTAAGATGTCCTTTAGTCAAAAAAGTATCATCGAAATGGTAAAAAGTGTACAGTCAAAAGCAGAGTCTTCAAGTACCTTACAAAAAAATAAATTGGGAAACAACGTTATGGTTTTAGAGCATAGGTATATGGTAATATCTCTACGAATAACTAATGCAAATAGTATTTTATGTTTAACAAAAATGAGATATTTTAATTTGGGCTACTTTATCCTTTATGCAATCCATTAATAATGTTTCCTGAGAAGGGCTTAGTGAACTGGAGATAAATACAATTATGATAGCAATTTTGACAACAGGAGGTACTATTGAAGGAATGGATTATAAAACCTATCAAACTCCTGCCGAATCTCATGTGCATATTGAAGATCATCTTAATGACATTGGAAATTTGCCAGACTATTCAATAGTGCCGGTATTTTCAAAAGATAGCAGATTTATTACAGAACAAGACCGTGAGCAACTTTTTGAAGAGATCTTGAAGGCAAATACAGATAACATTTTAATCACTCATGGGACATATTCAATGGTTCAGACGGCTCAATATTTAGCACAAAAAAAGCTGAACAAAACTATAATTCTTACTGGCGCATTCATTTTGGGTGATAGACCCGATACGGATGCCAAATCCAACATAGAATATGCCATTAGTCAGTTTAAAAAAGTGACAAGGGGCATTTTTATTGCCATTCATAATGAAACCTTTCATTGGGACAATGTAGTGAAGAACGAAGCAATAGGAAAATTTGAAAGAATCACTAAATGGTAAAATATGTTTGGTACATCAATACATTGGACAACTTTTTTCTACCTCTTGGTTGATATGTTCATTGTATTGTTTACGCTGTATTTGGTATTTAACTCAAAAAGAAACGGTCTGTTTAGATTCCTTTGTTTAGGATGTTTGTTCGTCGCTTACAATGCCTCAGGCGGTTTTCTACCAATGAAAAATTTTCCCGGTCCTGAAATAATTCAATATATAATTACCTACGGGGTGGCTATAACACTTTGCGTTTATATCGTTTACTACCTCTACAAAGAATATGATATCATTGTTTTGAAGTTCCATTCATCGGTTAGAAATCTTGCATTGGTAACGGCAAGTGGTTTTATTACACTTTACTTAATACCCTATTTTTTAACATCCTCGCTGCATACTTCAAAGCTGCTCTTTACAATTCCTTTTTCTATTTTAGCATTCATTTTTCTGATTCTCTTTTATAAAAGAATTTCAAATCCAACTAATCCAAATCAATTTATTATTCGTCGCAACAGACTTTCCATCATTAGTGTAAGTGCGATAGCATTACTTCCTGTTTGCACTGCGATTGGTGATTATCAATGGATAACTTTTACGATAATGAACTGTGCATTTTTCTCAATTACAAGTATAGAAATTGATAGGCATTTATATTTCTTAGAAAACAAGAACAAGATGTTTGAGGTAATTTCTTTTTATAGGGAAAACAGAGAAAAACCACTGGAACCCAAGCTCATATACCAAAGTCTTACAAGAAGGGAAATTGAAATAGCTATTTCCATTTTAAATCGGAATACTTACAAAGAAATTGGGCAGAGTTTTTTCATTGCTGAACGAACAGTATCTAAGCACGCATCTAATATCTTCAAAAAAACAGGTGTGAAAAACAGAGTCGAATTCTTACAGCGTTTCGGAAAGAAAAGCAAAGGATAAAACACCCACTACGTACGAAAATACGTTATAAACGTATTCTTTTACGTCATAATGTTTGATATCATTTGCCTTCATATAAATACATTTACTATTCAACCCCTAGCTAATGAAATTAAATAGGAAAACTAACGGGAAACAAATATTGGTGAATTTACAACTAAATGTGGTCTTCTTAATAGTCTCTTGACGCATTGAGTGCTTGCCCTTGTGATTTCATCACATAAAATCACAGGGAGAACAATGAAACTGAATGCTTTATTGGAAGAATTCAACACTTCAATTGCACAACTGCAGCAAAAGGAGAATAGGACTATTCCACTTTCTAAAAAAATAATAACACTTTCACACGAAATACTATGGAAGATGAATACCATTATGAAGAAGAATGATTTCAATTCAGTACAATCAGAAATTAACTTCTTCAAACAGATAAAACCAGTGCCCTTATCCTCTTTAATATACCGAAAAGAACTGATTGGTTTTGAGAGTTTCTTTCCGAAAATTTGTCCAAAGCAACAAGACAAATACTTTAATCATCATCTTACCAGATTACAACGTTTCTTTAGCAGTAACATTGATTTTGGACAATATATAGAAATGGATTGTACGCACTTAGACGAGCATTATTTTACCAGAAATTCCAATGAAAAATTTACGGATACTGGAAACATCATCAATTTACAAAATCCAGAATTTAGCTCTCCCAAAGGCACATTGCTGGCGCAGTTTAAGGCGTATTGCAAACTTGTTCTTTATATTAGGAAGAAGAAACTCTCACCTTATGAATCTGCTAATGAACAAACAGAAACACATCGGTTAAAATGGGTAGGTAGCAAAGTAGATTTAATTGAGCTTATTTATGCCGTTCACTCTTCAGGTTCATTAAAAAAGGAAACAGGTTTAAAGGAAGTTGCAGGTGCTTGTGAAAAGCTTTTTGAAGTTGATTTAGGGAATTACTACAGAAAATTCATAGAACTGAAAAATCGAAAAATGGTCGAGCGTACTCAATACATTGATAGGTTAAAATCAAGCCTTATCGACCGAATGAACCAAGCAGATGATTGACTAAAATGTCTTCACAAGTTGTGTTCGTATTGTGAAAAGTAAATTATTTCTAAAATCTAGTGTGATTTGGCACTTCATTCGCTTTCGCGAAAGCGTAAATAGGCACAATTCTATCCAAAATTAATGACACAAAAATCTTTCACAACTTGTGTTGGACTTGTGAACAAATCTCCATATAGAGTACTTGATAATTTGCCAACAGCTCATTAAGCATATTTGCCACTTCTTCTGACTTTTCTTTAGGTAAACCAATTTGATTGTTGTTTTTCATAATACCGTGCTTTAAAATTTGAATTCTGCGGTTAAAACCGCGTGGAATAATGTGTCGTTAAGATTGGACTCTATTAAAAAATCACCTGGAAAAATAAGATTGGTCTCAAATTCCAGATTGATAAATTCGTTGAGCTCGTATCCCGTAATCGTTCCTATTTGATGACCTATAAATCGCTGGTCATTGGTGTCAGGATATTCTAAAAGCAATGGTGCATTATACACTCCATCGTCTACCGAAAATCGCCAGAAGGCCACATAATCCAATTCAATATTGACTTTACCAATACGGGTATCAAAATACGGGTGGATGTCTATAAGGTTTGATGGCCCTATACGCGCCACACGACCAAAATAGGCTCCTCGAGGATATAGTGCATCGAAGGTGTTCAGTGAATTACTGTCGTTGTCATTTCCGCTGATAAGTTCGGTTTTTAAGCCGATGCTCCCAAAATCAAGCTCCTTTTCAATATTAAAGGAAGCTGTCCATGCGCTGATATCTCGGTCCCCAAATTTGCCAAACTGGTATACAAACTCATTGTTGAAGTTAAATCCCTTCCATTCACCAAAATGGCGCAATCCTACAGAAGCCCTTTCATCATTGTCAGTTCCTGCATCGAAAGTTTTACCATCTTCTGTTTTATAAAGAAAGTATATATCAGTGTTTGTACTTTTAGACCAATTCTGAGTCCAGTAAAGCGCACTTAAAGTCTCGTCATTTTCTAGATAATCGTTATCAAAAATTCCTGGTCGCTCCTTAACCCGTAATGCATGAAATGCTGTGATTGAGGTTTTATCTTTTTGATATTCCACTTGGGCCATATCAAATGCCAGACGCACATTAGGTCCTTCCCGCACGTCAACCAACCTACCACTACCTAGACGTACATTTTGTCGTCCTACGAATACATTAAGTTCATTGTTGACATAGTATCTCGCAAATAATTGGTTGACGCTCAGTTCATCACGGTCAACCCTAACCAGGCTTTCCTTGCTGGTTATAAGACTTGAATTGAGCTCGGCAAAAAGTTCAAATTTGTTTGCTAACTTATAATGCCCGTGTAGCATAAATCGGTTTAGAAACCAGTAGTCGTTTTGGTCTTCTTCGGTTGAGAACTGCTCATTGACAAAGGCTTCCACCTGCGTTCTGTAACTACCGCCAAAACTCAAGGTGCTCTTTTCACCCAGCTTGATTTGTTTTAAGCTTTTATAAAAATTGCTTTCCTTGTCAGGGTCTATATTGATAATATCATTTTGCCTGAGTAAGCTGAACTCAAAACTATCCTCTTGGGCAAAAGAAGCTGAACCCCAGAGTATTATTATGATGTATGTAACGATTTTCATGTGTTTGACCGTAACTCTTTTTAAAATAAATGATTGATAAAAATGCCAAAACTCTCTTCCCTCGCTCTGCTTGCTCGATAAAAATCTAAGTTGGCACCTAAGCCAAAACTGGTTTTACCTATGGAAATGCCTGCCCTGACATAGAACAGACTTCTATCGTGCAAATCATCACTCAAATTTTGATTATAAAGTCCCTGTAAACGGCTATATAGTCGCAAGCCTTCTGATAGCCTTGGTTTATATTCGATGATACCTACATTCTCAATATTGGTATTAGATGCAAACTGCAGTGTTGAACTGAAAAGAAACAACCAGGTAGGACTCGCGGAAAAGAATTGCGCCCCTGCAGCTGGAAGCACGCCTTTTGCATAATGGTATTGCACACCACCTACCGCTTGAAACTTCTTTGAAACATTATAGGTCAACAAATTGGTCAACACCAGTTCGTTTGAACCATCATCGTTATCATAGGGTGCCAATACGGATGCTACACCAAAATAGCCGAACTTACTTGCTTCGGAAAACCTCAAATTCAGAATGGCCAAATAGTTCATTTTTTCAGAGCCAAACATGACTTCAATAGGTATTGGTGCCCTATTGCTTTCTTGGGTTTGTGCAGATAACGCTTTCGCGAAAGCGAAAAAAACCACCATAACGATATGTCTATACCAAGTATTCATTTTCTTAAAACCTACGTATGATTAAGACGCCAGCGACCAGTAAGACCACGCCAACGATGCGTTGCCAATTCACCTGTTTTACCGGAAGACCGAGCAGCCCGAAGTGGTCAAATACGATGGAAACCACCATTTGACCGGCGACGATGAGTACAAACGTCAAGGCGACACCTAGCCGAGGTGCCAATATGATTACGGCGGCCACGTAAAACGCGCCTAATAACCCAGCTGTCCACACCAAAGGCGACACCGTTTTTGCCTGAGTCATCGTAGAAAAATCAAATTTTAACATGAGCAGATAAATAAACAGCCCTACCGTACCTATTAAAAAAGAAGCAAAAGCTGCAAATATGGGTTGATGTACTGACTTACCCAGTTGTACATTAAATCCTGCCTGTAAGGGTAGCACCGCGCCGGCAAGAATAGCGATAAGGATTAAAAATAATTGCGATTTCATGATATGTTAAAAAATGCTTTAGTTGTTGAAACGTTCTCGACTGCGCTCGAACTGACAGTACATTAATCTGATTTAAAATGGTTAAAAAATCTGTTATCCAATGAATAGGCTCCTGCGCCTAAAAAGAAAATTAAAAGGTAGGCTAGTGAATACATCAAGGGAATGTCTCGTACCGCCCATGGGTCATTAGCATGCACCACAAAAAAGCCCATAAGAGTGACACTTAAAATGAGCAGTGCCGCAAATCTTGCCCCTAGCCCCAAAATGATAAATACTGGTGCAACAATGTTGGCCAAAATTGCCATGGTAGCACTTATCTCTCCACCCAATCCCAAAGGGTCAGGTATGTGCTCTATGGTGCCCTGAAAGTCAAGTATCTTTTTCATGCCGTGGGTATTAATCATCGCTAGAGAGACTAGCAACCTATAGATGAGAAGTACCATATTGTCCGAAACCAATAGAGGCCTAGTTGAAAGTAGTTTATGTATTATAGTTTTCATGATTATGGATGTATTTAAATACAAAAGACCATCTAGAATTAGATTAGATGGTCTTTTATTAAATAAAAACCACTAAGATTTTACAAACTGCGCATCAATTATTAAGTTGACCTTGTCTGAAACTACGACACTTCCAGCCTCTGTCACGGCATTCCACGTCAGACCGAAATCTTTACGGCTGATATCGCCGCGCATTTCAAAACCTGCTTTGGTCTGACCGTAAGGGTCCACGGCAACACCATTTAAGTCGACCTCTAACGAAACTTCTTTTGTCACATCTCTAATCGTCAAATCACCTACAAGTTTGTTACCATCGAAAGACTTTGACATAAATGTCATTTCTGGATAGCTTGCCGCGTTAAAGAAATCATCTGACTTTAAGTGCGCATCACGGTCGTTGTTCTTAGTATTAATTGACTCGATTTTTGCCGAAAAGTGAAACGAGGCATCACCGAAATCTTCTTCCGAAGCTTCTATTGAAGAGGTGTATTCTTCAAAATGACCTTTGACGATAGAAATCATCATATGTTTAACTTTAAATCCTATTTCAGAATGGGTGTCGTCAATCTTCCAAATTGTTTTTTGTGCTGTTTCCATTGTTTTTTGTTTATAAAGGCTTTATTGCCTAAAAATTTATTAGCTTAAATAGAGTTTTCTAAAGTCCCCTGTTCGGTATAGTGGGGACCAATCCGGTGCCACTTCGGGTAAGGCTTTAGGCGCAAACTTTTCAAAATCTGCGTAGGCATGAACTACCTTTCCGCCTAGACCTGTCAGTTTAGAATGTGTTCTAGGTATCAATGCGTCAGGAACTTCCATGACATCTTGGTTTAGGATGGTAAAGTCGCCCAATTGTCCTTCCTTGATTTGGCCTTTGTTTCCTTCATCACCTGTAAACCATGCAGAACCCTTTGTCCATAGGGCAATAGCCTCTTCTCTGGTCAAAATATTATCCTCACCATACATCTGTCTTCCACCGCGAGACTGCCCTGTAGCTAACCAGTGAATGGAATACCAAGGATTATAAGAACTTACACGAGTTGCATCTGTTCCACCACCAACGGGAATACCCATTTTGAGCATTTTCCTGATAGGTGGTGTTTGAGCCAATGCTGCTGCACCATAGTTCTTTACAAAGTCTTCAGCTTGGTAAGCAATACGGTTTTGAATAGCGATACCCATTTCTAATTTTGCAATCCTTTCTAGAGTTCGCTCGTCAAAGGTCTCACCATGGTCAATAAAGGTACCTTTTGGCAACTTGCCATCACCCGCAGCTGCAACCTCTTCGTACATATCCAATAAAATCCTTGCAGACTCATTGTAAGTCACATGCTGTCTCCAAGGCCAATTGTTTTCTGCTAATAGTTTGTATATTGGCAATGCAACATCTTTTACGTTGGCTTCTAAATTTGGACGTTGTTGTGCAAAAATTTCATAGTCATACGCGGCCCAACAAATGTTTTCACCACCGCCGATAAAGCGATACATGTCATCTCCATCACCAGGTTTCACCATACCTATCCATCGTTTATAGTCATTATACTCTTGACCACCGACTTGTGGGAAGGTATGAACACCCACTCTTACTGTAGATAAGCCTTGTTTATTGACATCTCTAATCACATCGTAGGCATCTGGATAGACCATACCACCGCCACCAGCATCCGACAAGGATGTCATGCCCAGAGCATTCAGTTCATTCAAGAAATGCTGCGTGCCTAGAACTTGTTGGGGTCTGGTCATCTTAGGCAGCTTGGTAAGCGTTTTATACATAATAAGACCAGAAGGCGCTGCAGTGATGATACCGGTGGCGCGACCGTTTCTATCTTTTTCAATGCGACCTTTATAGTATAAATCAATAGGCTCATTATCGTAGTTCAGTACCTCAATAGCTTTTTTGTTCAACATACCATAAGCATACAAATAGAAAATATACACTGGATGGTTAGGCGCTACCTTATTTATCTCTTCCAGGGTAGGCATACGCTTTTCCTTGAACTGCTCCCATGAAAATCCACCTACAACTCTTATCCATTGTCCTTTTGGGGTATGCTTTACCTCTTCGGCTAGCATCGCTAGGGCTTCCTCAACAGAGCTGACCCAGTCCCATCTTAATTCAAGACCGTAGTGCAAACCCTCACGAACACCGTGCGTATGAGAGTCGTTTAGTCCAGGAATAACCCTATGCCCTTTAGCATCTATTACCTTGGTTTTGTTTCCGATTAGTTCTGACACTCGGCTATTAGAACCCACTCGGTAAAATTTTCCATCCTTTACGGCAAATGCTTCGGCATTTGGTGTTTTAGGGTCAATAGTTGTCACTTTTGCGTTGCGCACTACTAAGTCTGCTGAGCCCTTTATCTGCGAAAAGGCATTGCCCAATACGGATGAGGGCATTAGCATTGCTCCAGCCCCTGCAAGACTAGTTCCTTTAATAAAATCCCTACGATGCATGGTGTTTTTTGATTTTTTTTCCATTTGTTTAATTTTTACGCCTGAAGCTTGATTAGGATGAATTTTTATTGGGTTTGATAACCACCGAAGTATTTTACCGGTGACCAACTAGGTATAGGTTCTGGTAGTGTAGGGCTCATATCATTGAATTCTTCAGCACCATAAACAACATTACCACCTACTACCGTAAGTACAGATTTTAGACTGTTGATTTCTTTTTCTGGAACAGTGAAGTAATCATCAGAAAGAATAGCAAAATCTGCAAACATTCCCTCTTCTAGAGTACCCTTTACATCTTCTTCTTGAGATACCCAGGCACTTCCTTGAGTATAAAGGTGTAGTGCTTCTTCTCTGGTCAATTGATTTTCTTCTGATGCTAGCTGAAAATCGCCTACTGTTTTACCAGTCACTAACCAGTACAGGGCAGGCCATGGGTTGTAGCTGGCTACTCTGGTACCATCTGTTCCTGCACCTACGGGAATGCCCATTTCCATCATCTTTTTAACTGGTGGTGCTTCATTAGCCTTTTCAGCACCGTAGCGATCGACAAAATATTCACCTGCATAGGCCATCCTTGCTTGTATCGCAATACCACCGTTTAGTGCTTTGATACGCTGCAGATCTTCCACTTTTACGGTTTCAGCATGGTCAAATAGCCAGCGTTTAGAGGCTAACTTACCATTGGTTTCTTCGTTTACTTCCTCAAACACATCTAGCATTAAGGAAATGGTTTCTCCATAAGTGGCATGAATTCTAAAAGGCCAGCCATTATCTACATGTAATCTTACGATGCGTTTTAAATCGCTTCGCCACGTGGGTCTGTCACGATCTAATAAAGGTTGTTCTGCAAGAAAGTTCTCAAAATCCCCTGCGCTCCAAGCGAGAAATTCCCCACCACCTTCCAGTTCGTAACCGTGGTCTAAATGGATTTCACCATTATGACCTACTTCGTTTGTTTCCATCCATTCTGTGAACTCCTGATATTCTGAGCCTTTGTTCTGTGGAAATAGAAAATAAGATAATCTAATAGGCATTTCTCCAGCGTCGGCAAGGGCTTTGGTCCCAGTGTAATCTTTAGGGAATTTATGACCACCGCCACCGGCATCAATTCCGCTGGTAATCCCAAAACTGTTCAACTCGCGATAGAACTGCTTAGTGCCGTTTTCCATTTCTTCCTGAGTCAATGGTGGTAGACTACCAATGCGTGCGTATAAAATTGTTGGGTTTGGATCTGCAATTAGTATACCTGTAAGCTTTCCATCTGGTCCTTTTTCAAATTCGGATCCTGGCGGTGCCACAGTATTTTCATCTATGCCCAATACGTCTAGACCAGCCTGATTTAAATAACCCTGACTATACAGGAATAAAACATAGGTAGGAACATCACCCGTAGCCTCATTGAGTTCTTCCATGGTAAACAATCGCTTTTCCTCAAATTGAAAGGGACTCCAGCCACCTATAACGCGAACCCACTGACCTTCGGGTGTTCTTTCAGCTTGTTCTTTGAGCATTTCTAAGGCACGTTTTAAGGTTTTCACACCATCCCAACGCACTTCAGCATTGAAGAAACGACCTCCACGAGTCAAGTGTAAGTGCGAGTCGTTCAACCCAGGTATAAGGGTTCTTCCTTTAGCATCTATGACTTTGGTATTGTCGCCTTTTAAGCCATTGATTTCTTCTACTGTACCTGTTTTTAAGACCTTACCGTCCTTTACTGCTATCGCTTTCGCGAAAGCGTAATCTTTATCCATCACAGCAACTTTAGCATTTGTAACTATTAGGTCTGCCGTTTCCTGCTGTTCGGCTTTTGAAGTGTCCTTATCGTTCTTGCATGAGATAAGCAAAAACGTTAACACTATGAATGTCATTACGTTTTTCATAGCCTGTTTGTTTTAAATGGTACGCCTTGAGTGTTGTCAAAGCGTACCATTTTTTGTGAATTATTTTTTCTTCTTTTTGTTGTGTCCTTCAGCTTCGCTAGCCTCAACACCAGTCATCCACTTGCTCATCGTTTTGATGTAATCTATACCCAAACCATAGGCACCGCCATATTTCTTAGAGATTTTTACAATGTCATTGTACTTATCACTACGCGCCCAGTCTCTGTGAACTTCCAATAAATACTGGAGAGAAGTGATTGGCTTAACACCTGCCTGAATCATTCTGGTCATGGCCATATCGTGGGCTTCTTGTGAAGTACCACCATTGGCATCTACCACAACATAGACATCATAACCATCTTCTAGCGAGGAAAGCGCAGCAGATAACGTACATACCTCAGTCCACAGACCTGCTATTACAAGCTTCTTTTTCCCTGTCTTTTTTACAGCTTCAACGACGCGCTTGTCTTCCCAAGAATTCATGGTCGAACGGTCGATGTATTCGTCGCTATTAGGGTAGTACTCGCGTATTTCGGGAAATACGGGCCCTGAGAATGACTTCTCCGCTACCGTTGTAATAATGGTAGGTACATCGTAGAGTTTTGTGGATGCTGATAGCAACCCTACATTGTTTCTCAATTCTTCAATAGGTTGAGACTCTACGGCAAACGCCATCTGGCTTTGATGGTCTATCATCAAGACTACATGGTTTGTAGGATTGAGTAATTGCTCAGCTGCGTTTGCAGGGTCGTTGTTGGGATTAGGATTGTACATATCCCACTGTGCAAAGGATACTGCCGAAATTAGAATTGCTGCAATTGTTAATTTTAAAGTTTTCATTTTTACTTTTTTGTTTTTTTGCCTTAAGGCTGTTTTGATTAAAAAAAATTGCGGTTTGTGTAGCCTACCGCCCGAGGCTATTTGATAATTTTCTTTTTAAAAAGCTATATTCTCTTAGGTTTCTTTTTGCAGATGCACAGTTAAGTGCCTACATGCTGCTATAAATCTCACTTTTGTCATATCTGTAGTTATTAAGCGTTAATATTCATAGGTACTTCCATAAGCAGTACCTCCGTGTCACTATCGGCGACCAAACTAATTTCAGTAGCATTGTTAATGCCGATACCATCTCTTTGATTGAGCGATTCACCCGCAATAGTGACATCTCCTTTGATGATAAAAGCGTAGAGACCGTTATTTTCTGGGTCTTTCAAGGTATACTCAACCGTTTTTCCTTTTTCCAGGTTGGTCATATGGAACCATGCATTTTGGTGTACCCACACACCTTCATCCTCTGGATTAGGGGATAAAACCTGTTGTAGCTTATTTTTACGGTCTTCGGTATTCAGCGTAATCTGGTCATACCGTGGGGTAACTCCCTTTTTATTCGGGAATACCCAGATTTGAAGAAATTTCACTTTTTCATCTTCATTGGCATTGTATTCTGAATGCATGATGCCCGTTCCCGCACTCATCACCTGTACATCACCCGACTTGATAATGGTCTTATTACCCATGTTATCCTCGTGCTTTAAATCACCTTCTAATGGTATGGATATAATTTCCATATCACGATGTGGATGCGTGCCGAAGCCTCTACTTTCTGCGACGATGTCGTCGTTAAGAACGCGCAAGGTTCCAAAATTCATTCGCTCTGGATTGTGATAAGCCGCAAAGCTGAACGTGTGTCTTGAATGCAACCATCCATGATTTGCATCGCCTCTGGTGTCTGCTTTGTGAACAACTAGGTTCACTTTTTCTACTGTTGTTTTCATAGTATTTTTTCCTTTATTAGGTAAATGATTAAAACCGACTTGTTCTGCGCTTGATTTTTGGGTAGAAGAGCCATTCGTACCTACTGCCGCTATACTTACCGTTCCCACAAATCCTGCAACCGATGTTTTTAAAAAATCCTTTCGTTTCAATGCATTTAAATTTTTAGTTCGCCATTCTATAGGCTAATCTGATGCCAAGAACATAAACAACTAATAATCAATTATTTATTATTCATTTCTGTTTTCTATATCTTCTCAATAAGAAGAAAATTCTGTTATTTGAGAAAATTTGACGAATAATTAAGAGTAGTGATTTAAAGATTATATAATCCGATGCTACGGCTTTCTATAGGTCAATTTCAAAATTAGCGGTGCTGTATCCCTTTTTTGTTTCACTTATCACCTTAAAAATGGTAGAAATCATAGTCTAACTTTCTATTATCGGTGACTTTCTAAAATATCGTAAGTACGCATTTCTAGAATATCATCCTTAAAGGTTATTTCATGAAACAACTTCTCAAGAAGGTCTTTTCGTTCAGGTTCCCAGTGGCCTTTATCACTTTGAGACGATTCATAGAACCAATGAATACAGACGATAAAATTTTCTTGTTCAGTAAGGCACTGGGTTAAATCATATCGCGAACAGATGCTCCGCTCTTGCAGGGGGAACAATAATTTTGACATTTCTAGCGTAAATTGAGACTGAGCGTGGTTGGCAATTCGAAGGCGGATGTATGTAATCATATGAAGGATTTAATCATTATAACATTTGAATTTGACCTATTTTCTAAAGCTGTTTCTGAATTCTAAAGGGGTCTTACTCTCAAATCGTTTGAAGAACCTGATGAAGTAACTAGAACTTTCAAAACCTAATTGATAGGCGATTTCAGAGATGTTGTTATGGGTATGCAACAACTGGCATTTTGCCAATAACAAGGTCCTGCGGTCTATGATAGATTTTACCGATTTGCCGGACACCCTGCGTATACATTCGCTAAGGTAGGTAGGGCTTACGTTCAATTCTGCGGCAAACTCTTTAACCATTAATGGCCTGTCCACGTCGCCCTGTGCAAGGTCTATAAAGTTCTGTTCCAAGCATAGCATGAACTTCCTATAGATAAAATCGAAAGTGTACCGTTTTGTACCTAGGCCATCGGTTCCGTTGCCATTAGCGTTCATTCTATTGGTTTTTATGAGCAGTACAAAGAGCCATAGTTTAATTATCTCATCAGAATGTTTTTTTCTAATCGGGAATTCTTTGTATAATTCATTGAACACCGATTTGTATAAGGATAACCAAGGTTCATCAAGGACAAAGTTTCTTTTGCCATTGGGTAACAGAAAATCAAAGGTGTTGATAAGGTTTTTATCACATACTAACAACAAGAGATACTCAAGGGTAAAACATAACATATATCCCTCAAGGTCGTTGGCCTGTTGCCAGGTTTTTATTTCCCCAGGACGTGAGAAGAAAATTTCATTAGCATTTAATTCTAGACTTTTTAGCTGATTAATTTTTAACATAGAACCTTTCTCGATAAAATAGACGGTAAAAAAATCATAGATATAAGGCGAGTCTAAAAGCGTCTTGGTATCGACATCCTCTAGACGGCTTATAAAAAACTGTGGTGGGGTTGATGATTTCTTCTTTTGTCTATTCTCATAATCTGGTAAGATGCTTTTCGCGAAAGCGTGAATATCTAAACCGGGTATAAATTTTTGATTTGTTGTCATTTCATAGAATTTTTGACATCACATATACAGAATGGTGCCAAAAATCTAGAGCTTATATTTTTTTATTTAAACATCTGTTTTTCAGCATACTAAAAAATATATTTATCAATGAGATAAATTAAAGGTATTGATATTCACGAAAAATAAAGGATTTAAATCGTGATAATCCCGATATTTTCGTGTTTTATGAGTTGTTTTATTATTTTTGTAAGGCAGGCTTATTTTCAAAGCAATGGCATCCCTACCACAGCTTGAATCAGGCTATAAATTGAATTAGAAATGAGCCAAAACAAACCAGACATAAATACCAGTCTTTTAAAAATTACACAGGCGTTAGTCAGAGCGCGTGACCGTAAAGCGTTGCTACGTGTCATATTTAATGAGATAAAAACCATCTTCCCGTTTGACACGGCAGGTCTATTTGTAATTGACGATGAACAAGACCTATTCTACGAGCTTTTGGATGAAGGAAGCCTTGATGATTTGCAGGATGATTTACCGCGCAAACAATTGTTGGGACCGTGGCCTTATTCAGGTAGTGAAAAGGATGCTTGGATATACGTTGAAAAGTCCAATTTATTTGATGTTAAGGAACAGTCTAAAATTTACCCGAATGAACAGTGGAAATTAATGCTTGAACGAGGTCTCACGCAAATCATTGCTGGTGCCTTATACATAGGCGACAAAAAAATTGGGTTACTCTGTTTTTTATCAAAAGCGGAAAATCGCTTTTCAGAAAAAGACTTCACCCTCTTCCAGGCCATTGCTGACCAGGTAGCAGTAGCCTTGGGTAACGTATTGGCGAATGAACAACTAGTAGAAGAAAAACAAAAGACAGAAAAACTACTTAACATCACAGAGTCTATTGCAAATATCAATACCGGCCCTGAACTAGTACGCGCCATTTTTGACAAATTGCAGAAAGTCTTCCCCTTTGATGAAGCGGGTTTATTTCATTTAGATTTTGACAATCATCAAGAACGTGACCTCATTGTAGATTACAGTTACGATACTTCTGGTTCAAACCAAGAAATTCAGGATGCAGAGATTATTGGTTGGTTACCATTAACCGAGCTTTCTAAAAAGGTAGCCAATAAAATCGTGGTCATTTCTGCTGAAATGCTCTATCAACAATTTGAACATCCCCATTTTAAATACACCAAAAATGTGCCTTTTAGGCAAATTATAGCTGGCCCACTTAAACAAGGCAACCAAACCATTGGATTACTTTACTTCTGGAGCAAACAGGAAAAGGCATTTGACCGGCAGCTATCCCTCTTTAAATCCATTACTGACCAAATGAGTGTGGCCTTGAGTAACATCATCGCCAACGAGCAACTGGTGGAAGAAAAACAAAAAACCGAAGACCTACTGGCCGTTACCGAATCCATCGCCAATATTACTAACGGCCCTGAACTCGTTCGTGCCATTTTTGACAAATTGCAGAAAGTCTTCCACTTTGATGAAGCGGGATTGTTTCATCTGGATTTTGAAAATCAACAAGAACGCGACCTTATTGTAGATTACAGCTACGATATCTCGGTTCCCAGCCAGGAAATTCATGATGCCGAAATTCTAGGTTGGTTGCCCTTAAGCGAGCTTTCAAAAAAAGTAGCACAAGAGACCATAATAATTTCTACTGAAACACTTTACGAGCAATTTGAACATCCTCATTTTAAGTACAGCAAAAAAGTGCCTTTCAAGCAGGTTATTGCTGGTCCGCTCAAACAAGGTGACCAAACTATTGGATTACTTTATTTCTGGAACAAACAAGAAAATGCTTTTGACCGGCAGCTCTCGCTTTTCAAGTCCATCACCGACCAGATGAGTGTGGCTTTGAGTAACATCATCGCCAACGAGCAACTGGTGGAAGAAAAAACATTTAAAGAAACGCTTCTTAGTATTAGTGAGTCTGTGGCCAGAATAAAAGGCAGAAAAGAATTGCTTAATGTTATTTTTAACCGCATTCAACCCCTTGTTAAATTTGATGATTTTGGCTTGTTTAATTTGAATGAGAGTGGCCAATACCATCGAGATTTGGCAATTACCGGTGCGTTGGAAGGCTCTCATTACGCCGATGAAATTCGAGAACAAGGTATTGCTGATTACCTGCCACACGATGAATCGGTAGACTTTTTCATTCAAAATGGTCCTGTCGCCATCTCGCTGCAAGAGTTAATGGAGCGTTTCCCTGGCCACCCTTTTTATCCTTATATGGAAAAAGATGGGCTCAAGCAAGTTTTTGGCGGTCCATTGGTCTATCAGGGGGGAAAAATAGGGATGCTTGCTTTCAATAGCAAGCAAGGCGATTTCTATTCTGAAAAAGACATTCCTTTGTTTAGTGCCATTGCCAACCAACTTGCTGTGGCGCTCAGCAACGTATTGGCCAACGAGGAAATAGAGCAACGTAACCTGGAAAAAAGCGTACAGATTTCATTGATTGAAAGTCTTAACAAAGAAACCGATTGGGAAGTACGCCAAAGAAAATTCGCATTAGCTCTGGAAAAGCTTTTTCCTTGGGACTTTATCGGCTTCTATTATGAAAAAGAAGAAATGGTCGCCCTTTCTACTGGTTTTGAGCGAATAGGCTTTGATGAATACAGAAAAGTTTCGCTGCTCGACTTTCTAAAAATCACCAATTTGGACATTAAGATTTTTAATGAGGTACAGGCAGATGAGGACAAACAAATGCCCTTTATTCAAGAGGTGAAAGAGATGCTCGATAAGGGCAAAACAGTAAATACCATCAGAAAAGCGGCTTTAGATAAGTTCAAGCTGAAAAGTGTGCTTGCGGTCAAAATGCCGGTTAAAGACAAAGCTTTCTATATGTTCATCAACAGCAAACAGTCGCACATTTACAATAAGCAACATATTGAAAGCTTTAATCGTATTGCCCCTTCCTTATCACAGTCCCTCGAAAAATCATTGGACTATGAGGAATTGCTATCCCTGAACGGTCAACTACGACAAGAGCGCGCCTATTTAGAAAAGGAAGTGGTACAGCAATACGATTTTGAAAAAATGGTTGGCAATAGTCCGGCCATGCAGACGATTTTTAAGAACATCTCAGAGGTTGCCACCTTAGATGCTACAGTATTGCTGTTGGGCGAAACGGGTACGGGAAAAGAGTTGATTGCAAGGGCGCTTCATGACAAATCAAAACGCAAAGACCATATTTTGGTTAAGGTCAATTGTGCGGCCATACCTTCCCAAATTGTAGAGTCCGAGTTATTTGGCCATGAAAAAGGGGCTTTTACTGGGGCGGTGCAACGTCGTGTAGGTAAGTTTGAACTGGCGCACAAAGGCACCATCTTTTTAGATGAAATCGGTGAAATGCCTCTAGAATTGCAAACAAAACTGTTGCGGGTGCTACAAGAGCGAGAAGTGGAACGATTAGGTAGCAATGAGACTTTAAAACTGGATTTTAGGGTCATAGCAGCTACAAACAGAAATCTCGAAGAAGAGGTAGCAAACGGTAAATTCAGAGCTGACCTTTTTTACCGATTGAACACCTATCCCATCATCGTACCACCACTGCGCAGTCGTGGTGAGGATATCCGTCTATTGGCAGATTTTTTTGCACGACAGATTTCAGAGAAGTTTGGCCTACCCTTTAGAGGCTTTGCTCAAAATACTTTAACACGGTTTGATAGTTACGACTGGCCTGGAAACGTCAGGGAGTTGCAAAATTTAATCGAACAGTCTATCATCTCACAAAAGGGCAAAATTTTAGAGGTTTATCCGGGCAGAAGCAACATTCCCAACTATGAAAATTACTTCTCAAGGCAATCGCCAACCAGCGGTGTTGATTTATTACCTATTGACGAAAATTTTGACATAGATAGTATCAAACAAGAAAAAGACAGATTGGAAAAGGCCTATTTGGAAAAAGTACTGGAAAAGACCAAATGGCGCGTAAGCGGTAAAGGTGGTGCCGCTCGGCTTTTAGGGATGCCGCCATCTACTTTAGAGTCTCGGATGAAGCGGCTTGGAATTAGTCGGGATTCAAGCGAGAATTAATATCCTTCACATAGCGAAAAGAATACTTAGCCTTTTGTTTTCATTTTTCAATTATTTCTATTATTTGAGAAATAATAATTGTACTTTGTTTGCCGATATATTTTTTAAATATGACGGACAAAGACTTTTCCAATAGCCCATTTGATTGGCAAGTGAAACACCTTCCCTATAAAATCATGTGGATGGATGAAGCTGGCAATATCATTTACGGCAATGATAGATTCTGCAAGCGTTTAGGCTATAAACTGGCTGAAATCAAAAGACTCAAAGTTTTTAATATCAATCCGACAGTCACACCAGAAATTTGGGAACAACATTGGAAAAAAGTCAAGGAAAACGGCATCGACCATTTTAAATCCGTCCATCAAACAAAAAAGGGGAAGTACTACGAAGTAGAGGTTTTTGCCCAATTTTTCTCAAATAATGGAAATGAACTCGTCTGTGCTATTGTAAATGATATTAGCGAATCGAGTTTTTATAGCAATTTATTATCACATTCCCAGAGAATGACCAAAGCTGGCGGATGGAAACTCAACCTTCAAGACGGTAGCATTATTGTGACGGAACAGTGCCTGAAATTGTTTAACACAGAAGATAAAGACGATTTTTTGCCTAAAAACATCATTCACAGATTTGAAGAATCAGAAACACTGAAAGCTTTACTCAGTAACGCTATGAGAAAGGCTGCTTCTTATGACGAAATCCTGACCATAAAAGATTCTAAAAACGAAAAGCGTTACATCAGGTGCATAGCTGACCCTATCTTGAGCAAATCCAAGATTTACAATATCATTGGTACTTATCAAGATGTGACCGAGCAGGTTCAAAAAAACAATAACCTACAATTCTTCAAGGAAATCATAGATAACGCCGAAGATTTGGTCTATCTCTATAACAGAGCCGGAAAACTATTGCATTACAGCGATTCGGTTTCAAAAGTTTTGGGCTTTTCAAGGAAAGAGCTCGATAGCTTTTACATTTATGACCTAGACCCGAGAATTACAAAAGAATGGTGGCATGAGCATTTCGATGAAATTAAAGCCAAAGGTGCTGTGCAATTACAGCGGGAAATCACGAGAAAAGATGGTGCCAGTTTTCCAGCCGATATTGTTGCTAATCATCTTATTTATGAAGGTGAAGATATTAATTGTGCCGTTGTAAGAGATGTAACGCTTATCAAAGAACGCGAGAGACAATTACGCATTGCCTTAGACGAATTGTCTGAATTAAAAAATGAGCTGGAAATAGACAACCAATATCTGAGAGAAGAAGTAAGTAAAAAAATTAATCTGGACAACATTATCTGTCAAAGTGAGGCTTATAGCCGCGTCCTTACACAAGTCACTCAAGTCGCTGTTACCAATGCAACCGTGCTTATCACTGGTGAATCTGGTACGGGAAAAGAATTACTGGCCAGCGCGGTACACCTCAATAGTTCCAGAAATAAAAGACCCCTTATAAAAGTTAATTGTGCAACATTACCCAAAGAGCTCATTGAAAGTGAGTTGTTCGGTCATAAAAAAGGGGCGTTTACTGGTGCGGTTGCAGATAAGGTGGGTAAATTCACTCAAGCCGATGGTGGTACTATATTCCTTGATGAAATAGGTGAGGTTCCTGTGGAATTACAACCTAAGCTATTACGAGTGCTACAAGAAGGCGAATTTGACGAACTTGGGGCTACAAAAACTATAAAAGTTGATGTAAGAGTGATTGCGGCAACCAATCGCCGATTAGAAGACATGGTGAGAAAGGGAACGTTTAGGGAAGATTTATACTATCGCCTTAATGTTTTTCCAATTCATAACATCCCTTTACGTGAGCGCAAAGAAGACATACCATTGTTGGCACAGTTCTTTTTAGAAAAGTACTCGAGTAAAATTGGAAAAAGCTTTAGACGTATCTCAAAACAAACTATCGAACTCTTGATGGATTACAGCTTTCCCGGAAACATCAGAGAACTAGAAAATCTTATAGAACGTGCAGTGATTATTGAAAATGGCACTACCCTAAAACCAGGACATTGGATGCCTAAGCAAAATGGTCTTGATACTTCTAATGACTTTAAACCTCTTGACGATATGCAAAAAAGTTATATCGTAAAAGTCTTAAACCATACCGATTGGAGAGTCAGTGGTCCCAAAGGTACGGCAACAATTTTAGGAATGAATGATAAGACGTTGTTTGCTAGAATGAAGAAATTGGGGATTGAGAAAAAAGTTATCCTAAAACCTGAATAAAAGATTTTTACATGCATTGAACCTACTTCCTACCTCACCATGTTAAAATCAAAACGATTTGAGATGAGTTTATATAGTGTTTATCGCAACTTTATTTACGTTCATAATATCAATATGCTGCTGAGATAAAATCGTTTCAACTTCAAAACTAGTTTTACTTTAGAGTTTCTTGACTAAAAGCTTCAACACAGATGTTATGTTATTAATGAAATAAGCTTAGTTGATTTTTAAAATCTTTCGAAAGACAAAGGAAGCTTCATTTGCGCAATACCTTTCAACCTTTCACAGTTTCTGACAGAATCCTTATTTGTCAAATCCAAAATGATATTTGGAATACGATTGAATTATATTTTTAGTACTAATTTTTTTCTAACGTATATTTAATCAAGGTGTTTTACTTTGAAAAGTAACATAATTACTTTGATAGATGAAATAGTCAGCTTCACATAATACCTACCTTAGATGTATTCTTTGAATCGCGTTCAAATTCGTTGGCATGGGATTTCATTACTGCATGCTTAAAAGTTTTGATTGCAGGAATCAATTCATTTAAAGACCCAGGTTATGCCATACGTATGGAACATTGACAAAAACCACTCAAATATTAGCTTTAGCGTTGATTATGTTGGGATTGGGCTAATCAGAGGAATAATTAGAGAATTTAAAGGACAATTGATTCAAGACGAACCTGATTCCTTTGATAAATGCCAATTGGCGTTTGAAGGATGCCTCGACAGTATTGACACCAATTATCCGCTACGAGATAAATTCTTGAAATCAAGAACCTTTTTTAATACCAATATATGTCCTGTTTTTACATTCAAAGGCAAAAGGATGGAACCTATTGATGATGTTCACTATATCATACCTGGTAATTTGAGCATTAAAAACCACAAACAACTTGTATATCTGACCACTCGATACAACGGCATGGCAAAAGGAATCGATGCAAACCATACCATAGGATTTGAACTAACTGTACAAATTAATCGCTTTGATTTTGGATTGGATTGGAACCATCACAATGAGGAAGGCACTCCTATGTTTGGAAAAGCCCTTCATCTTCATATGGCCCTATTTCTAACCAAGCACAGCAATGCGCCTACTGCCCATTACTGATATAACTATGAAAAGGCTAATATTTAAAAATGGTGAAGCGATGATAAACATTATTACAACTGGTGGCACAATCGAAGGCTATGACAATTCTCGAAACCAGAATATTGGAAGAACCAAAATTTCCATTTCAGACTTTTTAATAGCAGCTAATGTGAATTTTGAATACACCATGAAATCTCTTTTTAAAAAGGACAGCCGAGAAATCACTGAAAACGACCGATTGAAAATCAGTGAGCAAATTCTGGTGTCTAAGTCTGATAAAATTCTGGTTACCCATGGCACCTATACCATGATAGATACTGCCGCATATCTTGGTAATCAAAATCTAAAGAAGACCATTGTTTTAGTAGGGTCTTTCATTTTCGGGAATGAAAAAGAATCAGATGCACCCTTTAATTTGGGTTATGCGATAGGCGCACTGCAGTTTCTTAGTCCAGCAGTGTACATCGCTATGAATGGCGAAATATTTCAATGGAACAAGGTTCATAAAAATTTGGCAATCAACAAATTTCAATCTCATGCAAACTAAGGCTCATGTTCGGCACAACAATACATTGGACGACCTTTTTCTATCTGTTGATAGATGTTTTCATTGTGTTATTTGCGATTTTAAAAGGAAGTCAATTGAAACAGGGTTCCATCAGACGGTATATAAACCTTGGTGGTTTGTTCATTGCCTATAATCTTAGTGGCGGCTTCTTGCCAATTACTAATTTTCCCGGTCCCTTAATTCTTCAGTATATCATAAACTATGGCATTGCAATTTGGCTTTGTGTGTATATGGCCTACTATCTCTACATGGAATTTGACATTGTTATGACCACAGCATATCTCTCAATCAAAAAGATTATTCTTTTGATGGCTGGTAGCTTTGTCTTTCTGTATTTGTTGCCATTTTACATCACCAATTCCATTACTATCGCAAGGGCATGCTTTACTATCCCTGTGGCAGGGATGGCGTTTTATTTTCTGTGGGCTTTCAGGGAACATGTAAAGCGAATACCCAAAACAAACTCATTTATGGTAAGAAGATATCAACTATCAATGCTTTGCGCTGTAAGTATAGTTCTATTGCCTGTATTGACCCTTTTTGGCGACTATCAGTGGTTAACTTTTACCGTGATGAACAGTGCGTTTTATGCCATTACGGCTATTGAGATAGACCGCTATCTGTATTTTCTTGAAAACAGGAATAAACTTTATGGCGTTTTCTCGCTTCAAAAAGGAAACACAGGAAAATCCTACGGCACTAAACTGGTTTATGAAAACCTCACCCGAAGGGAAATAGAGATAGCTATATCAATTCTCAGCCGAAGGTCGTATAAGGAAATAGGGGAAAACTTCTATATTGCCGAAAGGACTGTATCAAAACACGCTTCAAATATTTTCAAGAAAACAGGTGTGAAAAACCGAACCGAATTCCTCAAAAAATTTCATCCCAAACGGAAGTAAAAAACTTTATATAAAATGGAAACGTATGAAAATACGTTATCTACGTAAGTAATTACGTCGTTTCCAATTCTTTAAAGTCGAGAAATGACATTACCTTCATAGGCCTAAACTTTTCAAAATGAACCTAAGAAAAGAGTTAACCAGACACTATTGGAAGACACATTTACACCAATCGGAAATTCATTTATTTCTTGAAGATGTTCTACTTACGTTAACAAGCTTTTGGTAGTGGTTGTGACTTTTCAACCTACGGAAGCATGCTGTATCAAAAACTATCAGATGATTTTAAAGACAACCTTAGTAAGTTAAAGGTTCAGCAAAACGCGCCACTTTATCTGCGTAGACGAGTAATTCAACTATCTCAAAAATGCCTTTCGAACATGCGAAAGCAAGTTGTATCCAAAGGCTTCAAAACTGTTGGTAATGAGATAAATTTTTTTAAGAATTTAAAGCAGCTTCCCCTTGCTGAGTTAGTGTATCAAACAAAACGCATACAACTGCAGCTGCAGTTACCAAAAGGCGCTGTTAATCAAGAATTGAGTTACTATGCAACACAGCTTGATAATTGCAATGCATTTTTCCTAAAACACATTGACCTTGGCCACTATCTTGAAATGAACGACTCTTATCTTGATGAGTATTATTTCACACGAAAAGAAAACAGCAAAGGCTTCTTACATCAAGAACATAATTATCTTTTTGATATTGAATTCAATACCCCAGCAGATATGCTTTTGGCCGAATTCAAGGCTTCTACCAGAATGGTGGCCTTCATTGAGAACAAAATTAAATCACTGCAAGGAAATTCAATTGATTCAAAATTTGACATTCAATGTTTAGCCTCTAAAACAGACATTGTTGAGTTGATTTATTCCCTAGTTGCTTCTGGCGCAATAAAATGTGAAATAAAGGAACTGGCAAAGGCTTTTGAGCATATCCTTCAAATTGAGCTCGGCGATGTTTACCGCACCTTTGTAGAAATACGGGCGAGAAATAAAGACAACGCTAAGTTTCTTGATTCCCTCAAAGTTGCCTTAGTAACCAGAATGAAAGAAACCGACAATTAGAAAATGATGTTTTATTGTATTGGAAACATCCCCAAGTTATACCAACTTGGGTTTTCTATTTTTGATTGAAATAAATGATTTCGCAGGACTGAAATTAATGCCATCATCAATTCAAATCGCACCAAATAAGTCCAAAATCCAAGATGTTAAATTTTCACCCAACTTGGGTTCAACTTGTGAACAAAATCCATTAATCCCCTTCAATTTTGTAGAACGAAAGTCAAATCAGGTTAGGGGCTATCAAATGAGTTGACAGCCTATGCGATAGTCCCTTTCTTTTAAATCGTTCTATTATGCCGACATCAATTATTACTACAGATGACCTGCGGGAATTCAAAATGGAATTGCTCGACGATATTAAAACACTACTGGCCAGGCAGGCCTCTGGAAAAATCAAAAAGTATTTAAAATCATCAGAAGTAATGGAAATGCTTCAGATTAGTCCAGGCACCCTTCAAAATCTTCGCATCAACGGCACCTTGCCCTACACTAAAGTTGGTGGTATCATTTTCTATGACGTGGACGAAATTCAAAAGGTTATGGAAGCTAATCGCGTGCACCATGGGTTAAATTCCTAAAATATGAACTATATAAAGCTACTTAATGCGGCTTTTGAGAAGTTCTATTTTGATGACCGCTTAAATCCTACCCATATCAGTCTCTATATGGCGCTGTTCCAAGAATGGAACAGTTGCCGTTTTATGGATGAATTCTATGTGAACCGTAGGGAATTGATGCGTGTGGCAAAGATAGGTTCAAAATCAACTTACCATCGCTGTATCGTTGACTTGGATACCTGGTCTTATCTATCCTACTTTCCGTCCAACAATCCATACAAGGGTAGTAAATTCAAGATGTCCATTTTAGGTACAACCGATGAACCTGCTACGGGACAGTACAATCCCATATTGGAACAGCTTGCGGAACAGTACCATCCCATAGTTGTACCCGTTGAGGGACAGCACCATCCCAAAAATGGACAAGTAGTGAACCAGCACCGTCCCAATGGTGGACAAGCATTGGTATCTAATACAAACCATATCAAACAAGAAAACTTTATTAAACAGCCAAAGGACTTTCTGGCTGTGATTGATTTTTTTGAAGAAAAACATTTTGATGTGTCTGAGGCTGAAAAGTTTTATGCGCATTACAAAAATCGAAATTGGAAAACTGGCGATAACGAACCGATTAGGGATTGGCGTGCCGTGGCCATCAATTGGATGGATAGAACTGAACTATTCGCCACGGGAAACAAACCAAACAAGAAACAAGCGTCCCAGATTAAAGACAACCTGCGAACCACTAAAAGCAAAGACTATGGACAACCCCTCTAAAATCATCGAAGGCAGCGTGGAATATTCCCTAGGCGAATTTGACGGGAAACACGTCCTTTACGATTTCCCTAAAATATTGACCTATCTGGATGCAAAGGGCAAAATACTTTTTGGTAAAAAGTTTAGAATCTATGATGAGGACAAACCCATCCTTTTACGTCTTTGTTACTACATTATAAGGGATAAGGAAAACTGTGAGAAGTATGAAATTGACATTGATAAAGGCATCTTACTTTCGGGACCTGTGGGTTGCGGTAAGACCAGTTTGATGAAGCTGCTGAGATACATTGTCCCACACCATCGCCCTTATGAAATGATTCCTTGCCGAAACGTTGCCTTTGGGTTTAACCATCTAGGATTTAAAACCGTTGAAGACTATGGCAATATCAAATTCTATTGCTTTGATGATTTAGGCGTAGAACCAGCAGGCCGTTTTTATGGCAAGGACTTAAATGTGATGGGTGAAGTGCTACTCTCTCGTTATGAACTCTACCTTAACACTAAACGAAAAATCAAGACCCACGCTACCACCAACCTAAATGCCGAAGAACTGGAAGAACGCTATGGCAACCGTGTCCGTAGCCGTATGCGGGAACTCTTTAATTTGATCGCTTTTGATAAAGGGGCTGGGGATAAACGAAAATAATGCGGTTTTCAAAAAATTTAAACTATGGCAAAGTTTCAAGTTTTTGCCAAAACTTAATTTCTTTCTCTTCGGAAATATTTCCATAATAGGGCTACTTCTGAAATAAATTGTACCACAGTTTCCTTTAAGTTCCTTTTTAACTCTAAAAATAGTTCTTTCATAAATCTGAAGTATTTATAATTGATAAAATTGTAACAGCGATATCGTTGATATTAAGATTATCCGAGAGGTAACGGCTTTCATCCTCATTACTCAAAAAACCCAATTCCAAAAGCATCGATGGCATAAAATCAATTGTTTCCCGAAGCACCTGAAAGCCTGCAAACTTGACACCACGACTTTCAAAGCCCAACTTTTCATTAAAATCAGCCTGTAATTGGAACGCTGTCCAAACTGATTCACCATAATATTTAGATTGTGTATTGGACACATAGACTTCTACACCTCTTGCATCTGAATTATCAGAATGATTGCAATGCAGGGACAAAAACAAATCTGCTTTTAAGGCCTTGGCCAACTTGGTTCTATCAATCAAAGAAATTAGCGTGTCACCATATCTGGTCGAGTAGATTTCTAAAGGCGAATTTGACTTTTTAGTGAGCTTTAAAATGACCTTTGCAAGGTTTAACACTATATCTTTTTCCTGAGCTTCATTTTTACCAATCGCACCGGAATCATTTCCGCCGTGACCAGGGTCAATTACAACTATCTTTTTTGCATTCAAATCCTGACCCAAAAAGATGCAACTTTTGAGAAGTAAAATTATAAAACTGACGTTTTTGAGCCACTTTTTCATTTTCATCTTTTGGGTTTTCAACAGTTACACTTCAAAATTCCATAGAATTTAATGCCATTTAATAGCAACGAAAATCAAACCATATCAAATAATATTTTATTCACAAATATTTGATTTTCAGTTATTTATATTCAAATATATGTAAATTTCACATAATGAAAATGAACCAAAAATTTTAACCCATTCGTTATGAAAAAATCACTCCTTCTGGCGGTCCTACTTTCGCTATTATCCACATCGCTTTTTGCACAAATTGGTGGTATTGAAGATTCGGTCAACGATGTTTCCGATACCATCCGAGCTATTTTCCCAATCATATTAGGGGTCATCTTCCTTATTGGTTTCCTATTTAATGCAGGTCACTTCTTTGGCGAGAATGCCGACCTCAAAAAAGGGATTACCCGTGTATTGGTCTTTGTGCTTATCGCTGGCGCAGTAGTTGGAATCTTCACCTATTTAATAGGCATCGTAGTGTAGTGAAGAAGTTTGAAGTCTATAGAAATATGCGGAAACGGGCGGTCATCTTTGGCCTGCCCATTTCGCTATTTGCCTTAATGATGGTATCCATTTTGGCATCATTGCTCATCATCATCTTTTCGTTCAGCTTTGGTATCATTATCGGCTTAATGGTCTTTAATGGCGGACTCTATATTGCTTTGACCCGAATAGCCAACAACCCACAGCTTTTCCAAATGAGCAATCCCTTCCCAAAAATCATCAGTAACAAGCGTAATTCTGGTTTTGATTATGAATAAGTTGAACCTTTCAGCATATCAACCCATTGCAGATATTCAGGATAATATTGTCTTTGCCAACAATGGCAATGTTGTGCTATGCTATAAAGGGAACTTACCTGAAATCTACTCGCTTTCCGAAAAGGATTTTGAGGACATTCACGGTGCCTGGTTTCAAGCTTTGAAGTCATTACCTGTTGGAACGGTCGTTCATAAACAGGATATCTATTTGAAGAAGTCCTACTCGTCAGAACAATTGCCCAATGAATCTTTTCTTGAAAAAGCTACGCACAACCATTTTAAAGGTCGTGGGTATATCGAACATCAATGCTACTTGTTCTTTATCCTGACCAAAAACAAGGCACTCAACAACCCAAAATATGTCAATCCATTCCGAAGGGTTTCCAAAGGCATTTTCCAACAATTAGATGATAATATCAAGGTATTTGCTAACGCAGTAAGCGATTCGGTGTCCTTCATCAACAATAGCAGAAAGATGCGTTTTCTTTCGCTTCAAGCCAAAGACATACAGCAACTCACCACCGATTATTTCAACGGATTCAGCGAGGGATTTGATACCGATATCCTATTGGAAAAAAAGAACGTCACCATTGGTGACAATCATTTTGATGCCCTGGCCGTCAACAGTGAACTGTGCTTTGGCGAAAGTGTGCAGAGTAGCAAGACCAATGAGAAATTCACTTCGGACGATTTTGTGTTTCATCAGGGGTTTATTGATGGCTTAGGGCTTACGTTGAACGAGAACCACATCGTCAACCAAATATTGTATCTGGATGACAAACAGAAATGGCGCAAACTACTTGACAAGAAAATCGAAGAGCTGAACAAAAGTTCCAATTTCGGTTCGCAGAATAAAGTGGTACTTGGGAAAATCCAGCACATCCTTGACCAAATCAATGCCGACGACAATGCCCGGATAATTCGTGGTCATTTGAATGTAGTCTATTGGGCAAAAGACAAAAAGAGTCTGGATTCCATTACTTCAAAAATAAAGACCGAGTTTAAGGAACTGGATATCATCCCATACTATCCGAGGGGTGAAGAACGAAAAAATTACATCCTCAATAGCTATTGTTGCTATTCTTCCAATTTCTCAAACAATGATTTATACGTCACCGATTTAAAGCACGCGCTTTGCCTGTTCCTGAATAACACCAACTATAAATCTGATGACACCGGAATCATCTTTAATGACCGAGAGCATAACATTCCTGTTTTAAAGGATGTTTGGGATGAACGTAAGAAACGTATCAAAGCCCGGAACTTTGCCATTTTCGCCCCAACGGGTGAAGGCAAATCTTTTTTGGCAAATAATATACTACGCCAATATTTTGAGAGTGGCGTTCGCCTGGTCATTATCGATTTGGGTGGCTCTTATACCAAGTTTGCCAAACTCTACCCTGAAAAGTACACCGTACTTCGTTACAAAAGTGGAAAGAACTTGGGTATCAACCCATTCTTCATCAGCGATAAAAATGACTTGACACCAGAACGGCTTGAAGATTTATCTGTCTTCCTGTTTGAACTGTTCGCTTCAGATTTAAAAGTGACCAAGGCACAATCCGTTTCGGTCAAAAAGATATTGCGACACTATTACGATAGCACTTCAGAAAATCATTCGCTCGAAGGTTTCTACAATTTTATAGAAAGGCATCAGAAGGATATTCTGGGTGACCTAAAAATCCATCCCGACTACTTTAATGTAACGAGCTTTTTGCACGTAATGTCTGAGTATGTAGGCGATGGTCTATACAGCTTCCTATTTGAAGTAAGCGAAGACCAGACCTATAAAATCGAGGACAAGCGCTTGATTGTTTTTGAGCTGGATGAAGTGAAGGACAATAAGGAAATACTGTCCGTGATGCTCAAGCTCATAAAGTCGGCGATCCAACGCACCATCTGGCGCAACCGTGCCGAAAAAGGAATCATCCTTTTCGATGAGTTTGCCAAGCAACTGAAGTTTGACAACGTATTGGAAAGTGTAGAGTTCTACTATCAAGCCATCCGTAAACAGAATGGCGCTATCGGTATCATTCTACAGTCCATCAATCAGTTACCAAACAATTCCACATCGGCGAGCATACTCGAAAATACCCAAGTCATTTATAGTCTGAATAACGAAAAAGGCTATGATGAATTGGTCAAACGGCTAAATCTATCCAGCCACGATTTGAACCAATTAAAATCCATCAAAAACAACCTTTCCGGACCACGGAAGTACACCGAAATGTTCATCAAAATCGGGAAAGAAAGCAACATCTTCCGGTTGGAAGTTCCAAAAGAAGTGTATGCAGCTTACTTGACCGATGGAAAAGAAAACGAAGAAATAATGAAGTTCTACAACGAGCATCACGATATGGAAAAAGCAATCATTCAATTCACATCTAAAACATAACATTATGAAGACAAAAATCAAATCTTTTTTATTTGGGTTGGCTTTTATGGCAGCCCTTTTAATGCCAAGAGGTGCTACTGCCCAGGGAATGCCAGTATATGACAACACTAACTTTATCAGTTTGGCCAAGTCGCTTATTGAGTCGGCTAAACAGACGTCACAGCTTTTACAAACGGTCGAATTTCTAAAACAGCAAAAGGAAAACCTTGAAAAAGTGGCAGGCGTTATTCAAAATCTTAATGCCGTCAGTAAAATTGCCCAGAACCATCAACAGTTGTTCAATTTGGTTCAAAACGACCTTTCGGGTATTCTGAATTCGCCTTACATCAAGCCCGAAGAAATCAACCGTATTAGCAATTCATTTACCGAATTGTTGGACAATTCTGTTGAAACCGCTCAGTTCATTGACGACATCCTTTCCAGTGATTTCCTAAAAATGACCGATGCTGAACGTGCTGAAATCCTGAAAATCAAAGAACAGGAATCTAAAGAAATGATTTCCAGAGTTCGCACCAAGACAAAACGCTACGAGGATATTATTTCCTTTAGAAAAATGCAGGATAAAATCAATAACCGAGAAACCGAATACTAAAATCAATGTCAATAGGACTGGAATATATCGACACCGTCTTTCAGACGATTCAGAACAGCAGCTTCTCGCAGTACACCATTGCTGGGATGAAAACACTTGCCGTGCTGTTTTTTCTGGTCAATATATTGAAGAAATACAATGAAGGTGTTGCCAATAAGGACGGTTATACCTGGGGATTAAGTCCGGGCGAACTGGCCAAGAATTTTGCCATTGTACTAATTGTCATTTTTTCAACACAAGTACTTGGCTTCTTTGATGCTATTCTGGTTTCCATTGAAGGGCAATATCGAGGTACGGCACCAGCATTGCTTCCACTACAGATGCAGGATATTCCCATTGAAGAAGAAGTGAGTGTCATCGAGGTCGCAAAGGCTGCTATGTCATTATTGTATGAGGCTTTGATAACACCATTGTTCGGTTTTAAGATATTGGCGTTTATTCTTGGGGTTATTCTATGGCTATTGGACTTGTTCATCTATCCGCTTTTTCTGGCAGAACGCTTCTTTCTCTTAGGTATAATGCAAGCCTTTTTTCCGTTGGTCATTAGTTTGGCAGTATTTGAAAAGTTTCGTTCACTAGCCTATACGTTTTTCAAGTTATACGCAGCGGTCTATATGTTGGTGCCAGCTTTCTTCCTGGTCAACATTTTTGTGAATGCACTCTACACTGAAATTAATACCAACTTTTGGACGAATCTCTTCGGAACGGATGTTGGACAAGGCTTCTTTGCACCAGTGGTTCAATTAGGCTCTGTTGGCTTTATCGTGTTCCTAAAATTCAAACTGTATCGTCGTGCTATTTCTTTCACCCTCAGACTCTTTACCAGTTAACTATGAAAACACCTTACAAAAATATTTACAGCGTCTTGAAACTAAATCGACTTATTGTTTTAGCAGTTGTCATCTGTTCCCTGCTGTCCAGCAGTTTTGCCATTTGGATGGCATTTAAGACCGAACAGGATGCACTCAATAGTGCTTTTGCCATCAATACCGATGGCACAATCATTCCGTTAAAGCTCGTTACCCAAAAAGAGAACTTCAAAGTGGAAGCTCTGGCACACTTAGAACTATTTCACACCTATTTTTACAATATCGATGCTAGCAACTATGAACGCAATCTGGAAAAGGCACTTTGGCTGGCCAACAGTTCTGTGGATAATCTCTATCGTCAGAAAAAGGCCGATGGCGTTTACAACAGATTGCTTCAATACTCGCTGGTCCAAAAAGTACTGAGTATAGATTCCCAAGTAGAGCAGCAAAACGGAAGCTATGTTTTCCGGACAGTGACCATTTTTGAAATCAATCGTGGTTCGGTCATCGATACTTATGAACTCGTTTCCGCCGGAAATCTGATTATGGTGGACCGAAACTTTCCAAACAATCCACACGGGTTGTTGATTACCAATTATTTCGAAAACACTTTAAGAAAAATAGATTATGAAAGTAGAAAAGAATAAAATCATTTTTGCTGGCGTATTGGCCATCATTTTCCTCTTCCTCATTTCCTATTCGGTAATGCTGATGGAAGATGAGGACAGTGATGAAAATACCCTTCAACAGACTCTTGTGCCAGAATTGGAAGAAGACCAAAAGGAATACCATTCCAAACTCGATGCCATCAATGACCTAAAAGAAGTACGTGAAAGTACGGCACCAAGCATCTATGACGAAAAGTTATTGGATTCAACGGGGCTTTATAATCCTGATTTGCCTGAACAGCAAAAACAACAGATTGTGGACAGCATCTATAAAGCCAACAGAATTCAATATTCCGAGAAGAGTGGCAGAAGAGTTAGCCGAAAACGAGTTCCCAAAAAACAAGCCGTTGCAATAGATTCCTCGAAAGTCCAAAAAGAGAAGGAAATCGAAACCAAAGAAATTGGACTGGAACATCAATTGTTCTTTGCAGCTTCGCCAAAGGTCAATGAATTAACAATCATTGGTAATACCGATGAAACTATTTACGTGGTCGTTGATGGCGAACAGGTCGTAAAAACGAATAGCCGGTTGCGGATGCGATTGACAAAAGCTGCTGAAATCAATGGGAAGCTGATGCCTAAAAATACACCCATCTTTGGGTTTATAAGTTTTCAGCCCAATCGTGCTTTGATTGAAATTGAAAACATCAACCATCATCCTACAAAACTGAAGGCCTTCGATTTACAGGATGGCAGTGAGGGAATCTACGTGGAAAACAACTTTAGAGCTGAAGCTACAAATGAAGTATTAGATGATGTGGTGGGTCAAGTCAACATTCCCAGCCTTCCGCAAATTAGTGGTGTGACCAGGGTTTTCAGACGTAACAATCGCAGGGTAAAAGTTACGGTAGTCAATAATTACAAACTCATTTTAAAACCAAAACTATGAGACTATATTTTTCTTTAACAATAGCACTGTTTGCTTTCGCACCTCGACCTTGTTCGGCACAGGCTACAGCGAATAGTCAAAACACAACTGTCCTCGACACCATTTATGCCAATGATACCAAGAATGTAGCGCTGTTTTTTCCTGAACCTATTCGCCAGGGAATCACGGGTTCAGAGAATTTTGTGTTCACGTTCAACCGCGAGAAAGAACAGCATTTAGGACTGCTTCAAGCCAAGCGTGGAAAAGAAAGTAATCTACTGGTAATCAATAAAAATGGAGCAATTTTTTCGTATATTGTAAAGTACAAGGAAAAGCTATCTAAGCTGAATTATTTTATTTCTGATGCGAATAGTATCGGTAATGAAAATAGGTCTTTTGATAGTATTTCTGAAGAAAATGAAATTCCCAAAGTACCACTAAGCAGACAACAATATTTTGGGCGTTTTTGTTCATATCTCTTAAACCAGAAGCCGAACATTCCCTTAAGGCGAAACCGGAATGATGGTGTGGTTTTAAGACTTGAAAATATCGTTTTCGATAAGGAAGAATTGTATTTCGTTATCGAAATCAAAAACAAAAGCTCAATGGATTATGATTTGGATTTCTTGAATCTATCTGTTGAAACCCGACAAAAAGGCAAAAGGAAGTCTTTGCAAAGTATATATAAAGAACCACTTCACAAACATCGATTGCCTTCCAAAATAAAAGAAGGTACGGCCGAAAGATTGGTTTATGTACTACCAAAGTTTTCAATGTCTGATGAACGAAGGGTGGTTTTAGAACTCAATGAAAAAAACGGTGAACGTGATATCAAACTAAAAATCCCGCACCGAATGATAAATAACCCAAATTGATTGATTATGAAAAATATACTGATTTGCACTTTCGTTTTACTTTTCGTGGCCTGTGCCGAACAAAAAACGCAAACACCATCGGAAACTGCCAAAGTAGTAGCCCAAAGCTTTTTTACAAAAGACAAGTCTAAGTTAAAAACCCATACGACAGAAGAAGGTTACGCCAGCCTAGTGTCCATTCTGGATATGATACCTGAAACCAATGAAACCATAACCGTTGACATTTTAGACGAAAAAGTAGAAGGTGAAGCAACGTGGGTTAAATATAGTACTTCGTATGACGGAAAGCCAGGTATCTTTAAACTTGTTCAGGAAAATGGCAAATGGAAAGTTGACTACAATGGACCACGGGATAAAGGGCCTTTTTAAGTTGGCTTTTCAACTAAAGTAAAGAGTGACCCCTAAAACATCTTCCCAAAACAGCTTATTTGTTATTGAAAATGGTGCATCTTCATACTCATCTTCGAATTGTTCGTCGAACTCGGGTGACAAGTCCCGCTTCATAAAAGAGGACAGTTCATCCAAAAGTAGCTCTAGTTTTTCCATTTTTCGAGTTTTCCCAAAGCTAGCTTCCATTTCTTCGTTTATAAAGTCATTGGCCAAGGCCTCGTCCAGTTGTTCCTTATACGCTAGAGCTTCAATATTGATATCTTTGTAGGCATACGTCTTAAATATGATGCCGACAATTATGGGATGAAAACTTGACAAAGCTTTGTCTACTCTTTTGGTCAATTCTACAAATTCATCGAAATCGTTGGTATCACTATACTTTTTTACAATACTGGCAACATCGCTTTTATCTTTGGCACTTTTTAATTCTTCCACCAGGTTTTCCAATTCAGATTTCTCTTCGATAAGCTTGGTCAACGTTGTTTCAAGTTCATCCTTTTCTTTAATCAACTCGTCAAACTCTTCCCGGTCCAATGGCTTTTTGAACTCATTATCCTTTAAGTGATTTTTAGTCTTTAAGACAAACTCTTTTTTCTTGGCTGTCCACCGGTCACTTTTAATTTCTGAAGCTGGAATGCTTAGTTTTTCTTGAAGAATATCTCTCACTCGGTCCAAACTGTTTTCATCCAACAGTTTTTCGATTTGAACGGGCTCTTGTATCACGCCAACCGTTTTGTAATTGATAGGCTCTACAATCAAGGGAATTACTTCCGCAGAAGTAACCCAGCCGGCACCCATCTCGTTCATACATACTTCACTTTCTTTATAATTTGGTGTAATGATTAGGAAATTGATTTTGGCCGATTGCAAAGCATCGAGAATGGAATTGCGCCAATCCGTTCCTGATTTTATCTTGGCACCATCAGTACTAGTGCAAAATATTTTGTTTATGTGAATGCCTAAACCACCCTGCAATATTAAATCAATAAAATTATCTACTATCTGTTTGTCCTTACCTGAGTGACTGATGAATATCTCTTTTTCTTTTGCCATATTTTATTTGTTTTTTTGTGTAAAGTAAATTGCTTCATCAACCAACTGGACTATATCATTAGAGTTGCTGGCAGATTCTAATTCTTTTAAAAAATTATGTAAAGCCCGTTCATTTACTGAATCCAAATCAAGATGCTTAATCATCAGTTGCGTAGATTCTTGAAGTCGTTTTTTCAATTCTGCAAGTTGTTTGCTGGCACTTCCGTGAAACTTGAATCCTTTACCATTTTCGGTATTGATAAGGTGAGCAGTTCCATCTTTGAGGCGCGTCGTTTTCGCCTATCAAATCGCAAGCCTCTATTTAGGTATGCTTCGTAGAGCATTCCTTTGGTTTCGTTTTTCTTTTCTTCTTTTTCAAATTTCATTGTTAAACTTGGTTATTTGATTTGTCTATCTCTTTTAATGGCTTCAAGCGTGGGTCGCAAAAAATCCGGTTCTTCACCTTCAAAATATTCGAGAATTAAAGGATTCTTAGCGAAAAAATGACTTATGAACTTAATCCAGTCTTTAACGGTAAGTTGACCATTTATTTTGAACAATTTTTTGGATTGGCTTTTTACTTGGTATTCGCCTTTGACTTTATTATTGAAATTGTTTGTCCTACGTTCATAATATTCTGCTTCTGTATAAAACTGCAAAGCACCATCGAAATGACGAAAGCATTTTGAATCCATATCATATTCTGCGTGTACATACCTTACAGGAAAATACGTTTCGTTTTCCATTTCAATTGTGACATTAGGTCGTTTGAATTCTAATGCTTGGAATACTTTTATATTTTCGTAAGAATACCAATAGATATCCAATGCAAAAGCATCAGAATAAAAGAATTCAAGTTCCATATCATCCAGATATTGAGGTGGTCTCAAATGAACTACGCCGTCTTTGATTGAACTGATATCTTCCGAAAATTTACCACCGTACCAAGTATCTTCTTCAATCAAAAAAGGACCCTCAGTATCAATACGCACTTTATCCAAATCTAACGCAATACCAACTTTGTTCCCGCTAAAATTGTGTTTCCAGAAATGGTCTATGAAGCGTGGTGCGAAGTTATTATTCCCATAAAACCCTCTGCGAAAATAGTTGCTGGCATAAAAAATATGATTCTCGGTATAGAAGGAACCTTCAGAAAATGGCTTCCTAGAGTACGTGTTAAGCAAGTCATTAAAATCATATAAATCTTCTTTGTCTGAGGCCATCTTTGGATTTATTCTAAGAACAATATCTTTTGAACAACAATGGACACCTAAAGCGTGGTTGTAATCAAAATCAGAAGCTTGTAATTCAACTCCATAACTTTTGCAATGTCTTGTAAAGGAATCTATGAGCTCTTTATTTTCTTCCAGTTTTTCAGCTTTTTCTTGTTCTTTGAACGCCAGATATTTCTTGATTCTTTCAGCTCTATCCATATCCTAAATTTCCTTGAATTTTGCCACACGATTAATCTTTGATAAAAAGTGAATGTTTTCTATGTCCGCTTCGTTCGAGTTCATCGCCAAATCGATTTTTTCCATTAGACCACGTACGGGACTTAATCGTCGCAATGGCTTTTTGCTTAATAACTTTAAAATGAACATTGCTAGACCTGTTGGCAAACCGCTGCTCATTCCCAAGGCTGTCGTAAAAGCCTGTGCCGTTAGGTCGACGATGACATTTGCCTTGATTTGGGCATTTAGAAACTTCTTGACCTCTTGGTTGTAAAATTGCATCTTCTCTGTTTGTTCTTCTTGACTTAGGTTTGCCAGCGTTTCTATAAGTCTCTTACTATTTGGATAAATACTTTCCTTGCTCAGCACCTCTTCAAGCTCTAAAATGGATATGTAATCGTTCATTTTAAACAGCTCAATGGGATTAATAAAGGAACTGCCCTTTAGCAATAGTTGCTCACCTGTCACATAATTTTTAAAAGATGCCATTGTCGCGCTTTTGTAAAAGTTCAATAGTGTACCCATTGATTCGGTGTACACTGCATCGGTAAAGCCATCTTCACCTCTTACAGGGAAATAGGTTGCATTGAACGCATTGGAAAGATGTGCTGCATATGAAAATCTATTCACAAGATACTCGGCACTTTCACTTAGGTTTCCATTAGGAGGATTTGATATAATCTTATTAACACCATAGACCGAAGCGCTCAATATGCCACCGGATTGCAAGACATCAAAACTCTTGCGCTTCGCTAAAATGGGCCAAGCCAACGATTTAAAAACAAATGAGGCATCCATTTTACCTTGCTTGGCTACTATATCACTAATAAACTTCAGTTCTTTAGCTGATATACCATCACCAAAAATGTAATTATCAGCAGTTTCTACGATATCGCATTGTTGTAAACTACCTACTGCTCTTTGTGTGACCAATCCATTGCGATTGATTGCGTACACTTCGTCAAGAAATTTTCTATCATAGCAGGATACTTCTTGAACCAAAACAATAGTAATACGTTCTCGACGAACCAATTCCATAAAATGTGCCCTCTTAATACCAATCTTGGGGAACCATTCTTCAATATCTTTCGTAATGGGTGGCGTAAGAAAAATGCGCTGGTACAGCAGTATGCAATACCTTAAATCCACATTTGGGTAAATACTGAAATCAATATAACAGGCATACTCATCTTCCAGAAGAAAGAACAGATTGTTTTTCTTGAATGTACCTTCAAAAATTCTATTCACATTATCGTACCAAATCGAATCATCCCTCTGGATGTATTTTGGCTTGTTACGTCCCAAACGATTGCAGTAATATGCAGATGTATCATCTTTTGAAAAACCGTGCTTTTGAGGTGGTGGCTCTTCAAGCTCGTCAATATGTATCCTAAATTCCACACCGCTTTGGTGCTTTTTTAAAAAATCCACGAGCTTGCCTTCCTGAAATCTGTTAAGAAATTGGTATTTCTTGCCATTTTTATCTTCAATCCAATAATTGGCAATATGGATATGAACGATGCCGGCTTCATCGGAAATTTTATAGAAGTTGATATTAGGGAATTTGGACATCAACATATCCGCCCATTTAGATTTGGGCATCAACACACCTTGTAGTCCTTTAGGAATATCCTTGTCCTGAAGTTGGGCTATGATTTTTGATTTCCCCCCGGGTTTTTTAAGGGATAACTTTAGGGGTACAAAAATGGGTCGTATGGATTTTTCAAACTCGTGCTCAACGGCTTGAAAATCCACTTTTCTGTTTTTTAAATGAATGACGAAATCCTCATTTTCCTTTTGGTAAATCGTGGTTTCCAAATATGGGAATTCTGCTCGTAGCAACAGGTCTGTTTTCCGAACCAGCCCGTAATAACCTTGATTATTGTTTTCTATCGATATTAAACCCATTAATTCTTATATCATTATTCCCACCTAAAAGCTCCAGCCATCAATTCCATCTCCGAATTTTTGATTCCAATTGCTTCGGCCACAGAATTCCAATCTTTAACCACAGCGAATACTTCAGACAAAATGGTTTCCATTTCACTTTCACTCAAACGAAAATATTCGCCCACGCTTTTTGCCAAATCAAAGTCCAGAGCATTATCATCCATATCAATATTCAATGAAAGTCCATCTTTTTCAATTGATGGATTTAAATCGTAGGCAGGTGACAACACCCAACCTTTATCGGTCAATATAAAACCGTGGTTTCGTAAATGGTCGTCCGTATTTGAGATGGCGATATTGAAAACAATACGTCGCCAGAGCTGATGCAAATTGGCTTCTACATCTACACCATAGCTTTCTATAAAGTCCACGATATCAAGATAGTTTGGTGACGCATCCTTAATGGTTTCTTCTGTATTGCCGGTCATTGTCATCGCCGAGGCAAAGTGGATGCGTTTTCCCTCTTTTCTGTCAAAGCGTTTGGTCAAAAAGGTATGGTGCTGGCCGCTGATTTTTTTTACATTGGACTCTGCCATTTCGATTCCTGCAGCGATGGCTAATTGATAGGCCAAATATTCCCATAGTGCCTTATCCACGGTATCTGTCTTTGATGGAAATTTGGCAATCCATAAATGTTTTTGGGTGTCAAAAATATTAGCTTTGGGTCGTGCGCCACCCAAAGAAGAACCTGGTGCTATCAAAACGGCTAACCATTTCAATATTTCATCACTCTGCTCATCATTTTCCAGTTGTTTGGCAGCCTCTTGCAAATCGCCTAAAGATGACCAAGGTGGTGTTGGGTTTTGTGCATTGTTATCCAAAAAAGGCCCATCCAGTTCAGTCTTATACCGTAAGGCACCCATTCGGGTTTCGTCATAGACCCCAAGCAGGTAATCTATTTCATAGAGTGGTTTTGGCTTTTCATTATTGGCTCTGGCTTCTTGGGCAGCTCTTCGTTTCATCAGGGTCTTTCCCCAGGTATCGGGCATACTATCCAAGAAGATTCCAAAGTTCTCTTTGTTGGCCGGATATTGTGGACCTGAATAAAACTCAATGTCAGGGTCAAGCAATCGCTGGGCATCGGTCTTTAGCCAATCCTTTTCATATTCAAAACTGAAGGCTTTTTTTCCTTTGGCAAAATGAGCCGATAGCGTTCCGATAAGCGTCGGTTCTTTTAGACCTACCCAATCGGCATACACGTATATGTCAAATTTATCTGTACCCATTTCACTTATAATAAATCAAGGTCTTGCAATTTTCTGCCGAACTCATCGTCCACGGCAAGTTTTTTAAAATCATCCTCTAAACTCAATACTCGAAACACATTAAAATAAGAGCCTATGGCAACTGCTGGGTCGCCCTTTTCGATTCTGTAAAGTGTGGTGCGGTTGATGCCCGCACGCTCGGAAACCTGTTCTGTCGTGAGCTTTCTGCGCTTTCGCGCAAGCTTAATATTTTCGCCCAATTGCTCAAAAATCTTTTGGTATTTTGGCAATAGAATAGCTTTCTTAGGATTCATTTTGTTGAATATTTACCACAAAAATACTATTTTTGTTGATAATATGCAACAATTATTATAATTCAAGTCAATGTATAGCATTTTTAATCAAGACCATCCTTTGTCTATACCGATGGGCATACCCAATGTATTTAGATTCCGACCACCTAATGAATACACTATAAGCGAGATTGAAGAAAATTATATTTGGTTTTCTGATAGGGATTCTTTGAATGACGAAATGGATTCCAATCCAGAATTCGTAAAGCTCTCAACCAATCCAGACGAAATGAAGCTACTATATGATACAATAGCAGAACACATTTTGGACCCAAGAACAAAAAGATATTTTGATGAAAATATGACCGAGGAAAGTCTTCAGGAATTTGCAGCCACAAAAATCAAACCCTTTGTATCCAGTTTTGGTATTGCCTGTTTTACTATGTACCCTATGAATGAAGAACTTTGGGAAATCTATGCTGCAAACAACAAAGGTGTTTGTCTTCATTTTGATAGTAGTGTTGACCCTACATTCTTCCATAATATCTTGCCTGTGCATTATGTTTCCGACATAAAGGAACGCGAATACAATCCAATCTCGGAACCCAACCATATTGTCGATTTGTTTTACAAGAAAACAAAAAAGTGGTCTTACGAGAAAGAGTTACGACTTTTGAAAGAAAAAACTGGCCGGGTTAAATTCAAAACTTCTTCTTTGTTGAATGTATTAATTGGACACGATGCCAAATCAGATTTTATCGACAAAGTTTTACTTGCTGTAAAAGAAAATTACACACACGTTAAAGTTTTTCAGGTTACTGCACCTGTTTCGATAGGAAAGCTCTCTTACAAACCACTATCCATTCCGTAATGAGATGCAGATGGATTTGACCACCAATTACGCCACCATTTAACCATCTTCAATTTATTTAAATATCGACCTGGCCTCATCATAAATCCTTTCGAAGTTTACTCTTAAATCTGCTTCCGAATATTGCTTGGTTTCCTGTGGAAGCTGTCTTTGAATTTTAGATAACTTAAACTTTACTTTCTTGTCCTTCCCATCAGCAAAGGTGACAAACTCACCCTGTTTTAGTCTAAAGAAAATATCCGCTCTTCTTTTGGAAACCTCTCTTTCGCCTTTGGTAATTCGGGTATCTGTTTTAAAGATATTGGCGGCCTTACTTACACTCTTAGTAGGGTTCTTGATGATTTCAAAAAAGCGCTCATAGTATTTAGCGGTGTCCGGGTCATTGACTTTGCCAAAAAACTGATAGGAAAGGTTGCTTAATATGGCTTTACTTGCCTTGTCGCCATACATCATATCATTCTGTATCTTATCCTGCATAACGTAGATAGTGGTGATGTCATAGCTTCTTAGTGTGGCTGGAATACGGTGCATATTCAGTAGGCGAATTGTGGGTGCTTCTTCCATCAATAGAAATGATGGTATGGAATTACGCACACTCATTTGTTTGGTAATCGTGTGAATTATGGTAGCAATTACTGGCGAATAAGAAGTTTCAAATTTGGGATTGTTCACTACAGAAATTACCGCAGGGTTTTCTTCACTATTAATATTCAATGGTACTTCATCTGCAGAGAGCGCCATAAAAATACGTTGGGTACTGATACGTTTTAGCGCATTGGCCAGGGTGCTTTTAACCCCAGCTGTCTGCCTGTCAGAATCTTTGCCACTGATAAAGGCATCCGCCATTGCCCTCGATGTGGTATTGGTTTCCAAAAACTGGAGCAGGCTATCCGTATCGAGCATTTGATAAATGGCTATCAAATGTGGCAAGGTGCAGAATTGTGGATAGTCAGATTTCAACTTCCAAATCAGTCCACCAACCAAACCTTCAGCAGCATCGTTAAAGAATTTGGTCGTTCCTGTTGTTCCTGATTCTCGTTGTTCCAAAAGGTTTTCAATCAAAACTCTGGAAACTTCGTTTACGCTTTCCTCATTCTCTAAATACTTTGGGGCAATGGGGTTCACCCGATGGATAATCCTATCAAATGAAATGACTTTCATTGAAATTTTACTATCCAGAAAAAGTGGATATGACATTTCGGTCAACTCAAAATCCTTGTAGTCGTGTATGATTCCGCAGAATCCGTTTTCACGAAAGTGTTTTAAAAATCCATAGACCACACTTTCGGTCTTCCCACTTCCTGCGGATCCGATAATAGATGCACCACGTTTAACGTTGTCTATTTTGAATGTTCCTGATTTCGTCGGAAACTTCACCTGATATTTCCTATCCGTTTTACCTGTTGGTTCACTATCGTAAAGCGCATAAAAAAGTATAGCCATCGACAGGATTGGCACTACAATATAAATGACTATTTCTACCAATGACCAATTCATATCCCAATAGAGCTTGATTTGACTGCGACTTCAACGCCTTTTCGCAACTGTTTAATAACTTTGAGTGCCAGTTGTACTTTACTTGTTGGGATGTTAGGCATCAATGGCACGCCCGATTTACCAATCATCTTAAAAGCCAAAGCCTTTTCATTGGCTGGCAATTTCATCAAAGCTGCAAAGTAAAGTTTCGGGTTCTTTACAAAATCTTTCTTCGCTTTGTAAGTTTCCGCATAGTTACGTTTGTAGCCGAAAGTGTTATCAAAGGTCTTTTCGGCACGTTCAAAAAATTGGTCACGGTCAAATCCTCGTTTTACTTTTTTTCCGTGCATCTCGACCTCAGAAGCTTTGTGCTTGCTTCCTGGGGAAAGACTGAACGAATTGGATGCATCCTTTCGGCTGACTATGATATGAATATGGCTTTGGTCGCCTGACTTTTTCATTCCCTGGACAATACGCTTACCGTTTTGTTGGTGCGGTGCTTCACGTTCCAGTTTGGCGATTTTGAGTTTCAACCTATCGATATTGCCCGTTGACTTGCCTTGCTGGATTTTCCGGACTTCTTGTTTTAACTCAAGAATCTTTGTGGCAAAAGGTTGGTTTTCCCGCACCTGAAAATCCGTGCCTTTGAATGTTCGTTGATGTTCGATTTTGGCGAAGTATTTAATGTCATCTACATTAACTGGTCGCCCATTGATTTCCCGATTGAAACTGGCAGCATAATCTTTCATCAATTCCCGGGTATATCGTTTTAAATCCTTGCTACTGTTTTCAAGTTTTCGTAATTCATACTTTGAAGGACTGACCGTAATGGAATAGAATTTTGGTTCTTTCTTTTTCAGCTTTGCGGTGTTGCCATCAATCTCTTTGACCACTTCTTTAGCTGAAATCTCATCGCCGTATTGGTTAAAGAAATGTTCCATTTCTTCTTTTTCGAGACCTTCATTTTCCTTTTCGAGATAGTCCACAAAATCTGTAGAACTCTGACTGTAATTCGTTCCTAATTTTTGTGCGGTGATGTTGATATACATAGCCTAAGTTTTTAAAGTTCGTTGGGGTTGTTTTGCTTTTCGCGAAAGCGGACTTCTTTCTTTTCTTCTATAAATTTCTTTTCCAGAATCAAGGGCTTCTTTTTGGGTTCATCCATCTCAAAAAGAGATTGCAACATTGCGACTGTGGGTTTGGTTTGTGTCTTTTCCACGTCACGCATTATGGCAATGACGGCATTGATGCGCTTTAATAATTTGGCTTCAATGGTGCGTCCCGTAGGTCCTAAATTTTCCTTTGGTGAAATCTCGTTGTAGAAGAAAAAATCAAGGATGGCTTCCATCGCCTCGGTGTGGGTCTTGAAGTGTGTACGTGAGAATTCCTGAAAACGTTTTGCCGTTTCCTTCTTGAACCTTATGCCGATAAATGTGTCCATATTTCGCCGATTTGTCGCAAATCCTTCCCGAAAAATGGACGTTTTGAGGACATTTGTCGCAAATTGCTGAAAATCAAAAGATTAAAACAATTTTAAACAACTGATTTTCAATGATTTGAAAACGAAAAGGAATCCGTAACATCGCGAAGCGTGTTACCCTCTTGCTATTCCTTTTCGTCCCGCTCGCGGGACGAAAATCCATACAATCCAGCTAAAAAGCTGATTGCCATTTTCGAGGAAATGAAATTTCCGATATGTTAATTTTCGATGGGTACGGTTATCGGCGAAAGTCAAAAAGTGGATAACCCTACATTAAATTATGTGCTGTATTTCAGCGAAATAAAGATACAATTTTTTCGTGATTAAGAATGTCCTTAAAATGAAAATACCCCTTAAATTTCAGAGGTGCATTTCTTTCAAAATTATCAATCATATATTAAATATATAGGTATAGGAATATAAATTCCGTAACGCTTCCTCGTCAAGCATTTGGTCCAAATTGGTGTGGTGCTTGGTGGCATAGTCCATCAAATCCTTACCATATTTTTTCTTGACATCTTCCTTGGAATTGGCAATTAATCGCTCTTGTGTTTCCTCGCTCAAATCGGTAAAATTTAGATAAATCATAACTTTCCGATTTTAGTATTCACTTGGTAACATCAGCGTATCATTCACGAAGAACAATCGCAATTCATCGAGTGGAAAATCGGTTTCACGATAGCCGTGCTTTTCCAAAAAGCTGTGGTTGCCATCTCTATAAATAACCTCGACTTCGTGACCTGTAAAATCTTGTTCATTGTCTGATAACCTTTTGAAGTCAATGGAAACAGGCTGATAAACTTTCGTCCATTTTCTTGCGACAATACTCATATCCATAAAGATTTCATAATACTCTTCTTTAGTGGCTAAAAACCGTATTCCCTCGGTCATAAAAGAACCCAAAAACGGAACTTTATATAGTTTCGTAGAGGGCTTAAATTGTTGCAGACGTTCTGTTATTTCGTTAACTTGTTCTTTCATTGTTATTCTTATTAAATAGTGAATAATGAAAAAGAGGGCGCATCTTTTTGACGGGTACGCCCTCTTTGTTTTAATTACTTATCGTCCTTTGAACCCATTAATAGGATTTCATCTGCGACAACTTCGGTAACATAGCGTTGAGTGCCATCACTAGCAGTATAGGTTCTTGATTTCAGTTTGCCTACTACGCCTATTTCTTTTCCTTTAATGACATACTTCTCAACAATTTCGGCGGTCTTTCCCCAGGCAACAATGGTATGCCAGTTGGTGTCTGTTTGTTTTTCGCCTTTACTGTCCTTGTAATTCTCATTGGTAGCTAAGGAAAAACGGGCTACTTTTTTTCCGCTTTCTAGGTTCGTAATGGTTGGCTCTTGACCAACATTTCCCATTAATTGCACGTGGTTCTTAATTGTACTCATAACTCAAAATTTAAAGATTAATAATTCCCTTTCCATTCAATCAACATTAAATTTTAAGGGGTGTTTGTTTGATTTCTTCCGTGCAAGGCACCAATGGGTGAAGTGGGTTTTGTCAAGACTTTCTAGGGAAAATCAGGTGTGTTTGCGACGTAGTAATCCCGCCTTTTTGCGGGATTCAAGGAAGTAGATACCTTATTTTTCACAGAAACTTGTCTTGGTCTTGACAAGTTCCATAAGGGCATTAGCAATTCTTTTAAAACCAGTTAGGACCTGAGCGTACAGGCCGTTAAGCGAAGTGAGTAGCTGGGTTTAATTTAGAATTGGTTATGCACGTCCTGTTTTTCGACGACCCGAAAAACAGAGAAGGCTTCAGCCATTATAAACCCCTTAAAATGTGTAAGACAGCGGTTTGGTTTTTAGGGATTTTCGAGTAAGGACTCAAGAAGTCCTTGCCGAAAATACCGTTAAGAAAACCGAGGCGATGGCTTTCCGCTGAAAAGGCGGACTTAATCCACAATTTTGGCTCTGGAATGTAGCGTTCCTTCCCAGCCCAAGCGGGAAGGGTTAGCGGAATGGAAAGCTAAAATTGGAGATTGTGTCCAAGATATTTGTAGTGAAGCTCTTTTCCCGGAATGAAGAGAAACGGAATGCAGGGGAATGTGCTGAATGGGTTATGTTTTAATAATTTGATGAACCCATTTCTCAAATCGTACTTATCAACAATTCAAATTTTCATTCTAACAAAATAATTCAGTAACTAAACAGTATCATATATATGGGATATTTGGGCAAGTACATCGGTAGGATATAAAGTTTCTTTTTTCCAATTCTTTCTCCCTTTTTCAGAAATCAAATGAAGATTTTTACGAGCTCTAGACCCAATAACATAAAGTAGTCTATTGGCCGTTTCGGTTCCGTTTTCATCATTTGAGTGCGGAACATATCCCTCAAGTAAACCAAAGGCTATAACCGTATCGAATTCTGCGCCCTTTACGCCGTGAATTGTGGAAATGGTAGTACCATCTTTTTGTTGAAATACTTTTTTAAAACTGTCTATATGTTCAATGAAATCGTTCCCGTCTTTCTTAATTCTCTCGATACGTTTTCTTGAACTATCAAAAAAAGAATTGAAGCTCTCTGTTAATGAAATATTTGTGTTTATGTCAACCCCCAATTCTTCAAGAAATATTTCAAAGAATAATTGCAGATATGTTATGCCGTGAGTTTCCGTAATAGTAATCCCATTACAGACTCTCAAAATTGATTTGTGATTAATTCCATCAACATTATATCCTGAATCTTCCAAGTCTCTGAGGACTTCATTTGCCCACCTCAATCGTCTCAAATACATTCTTGGAGATGCTTCCGTTAGGACAATTCGAGACAGCTTGTACCAAAAATTATCTAAATCTCTTGAAAAAGGTGCCATTCCCGGTCCATTAAAATTATACTCTGGCATTTCTATCATCAGGCTTCTTGATATTGGAGCTAAATGAACCCATTGAGGTCCAAGAATACAGATTTCATTTGGGTCAATACCTAACTCTTCGACATTATACCTGAGTAATCTAGACATTTCGTTTACCAAATTGTCAACGTGAACTTCATTGTTATATGAGATGATACTACCATAGTCTTTTTCTTTTCCAAAAGCCACAACATTATTTTCTATGGTCTTATATCTATCGAAGTAATTGACAATGGATAAGGAACTCCGATAGTTTTGTTCAAGTTCTAATCTCTTAAAATTAAGACCAGAAAGTGCTTCAAGTTCTTCTTTTTCGATAGGATAACCACCGAGACCGCCATAAATGGTTTGATTTGGGTCACCTACTATCAATGCTCTTGTGATACCCTTTCCAGAATTCCATATTTTCGAGATAATATGATACTGTATTTCTTTGGTGTCTTGGTATTCATCAACCAGAATTATTTCGAATAGTTTCGAAAGCGTCTTTGTAACAACTGGATTGTCTTGAAGAATTTGATGTGCATATAGTAACATATGCTCATAACTAATGAAATTATGCTTGTCTAGATATGCAAAATATTCTTGCAATACTGCACTAACACTATCGTATTTATAACCGGAATTGGTCACTTGAACGATACCATCGATGCTGGCATAATGCTTACAGTCCCAAAACGTGATTTTTGGTTTATCGTAACCTTTACAGATTTCATTTATTAGATTCTCAGACTCGTTAGAATCCATAATTCGATATCCGAATTTGAGTTTTTCCAAAAGTGAAGAGTAAGGTTTTAGAATCCATTCATTGCAAAAGGAATGTATGGTTCCTATCCATAATTGGTCGGTGGGAACACCTAATAATTGGATGCGTTCCTTTATTTCGTTTGCTGCACGATTTGTATAGGTAATAGCAATAACAAACTTCTTATGGGAATCTAATTTTGACAATTCATTCGCTACTTTGTAGGTAAGTGTTCGTGTTTTACCGCTTCCCGGACAGGCCACCAATAAAATGTTGTCATTGTCATTTACAACGGCACTCTGTTCTTCATTGAGTTCTTTGTCGGTCCAAACAAACATATTAGAACAGCCTTAAAAAGTCCAAACCTCTATCATCCAACACTAAGGTTTCAAAAGAATCAATGATTTCTCGCAACTCAATCTCTCTATTCCTATAACGCACAAGATTTATTTTAAAATCATTAAAATCCAAGTCATCACCATTTGACAACCTCTCTTTAATACGATGATTAAAAATTTCAGTTATAACTTCTCTGTTTATATTAGGTGTGGCAAATTGAACTGCTTGTAAAATATAAGTAGGGATTGCAGTATTAAAATTTATATTGCTTCCTAACAAAATAGCAAACCATCCTTTGCCTTCTTGCTTTGCCATTGTTAAAATCCTCTTGCCTGCAATGGCAACGTCATTAGATACTAATTCAGTTTCTGCTAAAGCAATTGTGTCTGGGTCTGTATATACTTGGTCTACTATATCAACAACTATCTGAGCATTATTAGCCATAAGGAAATCAACCTCGAAGGTATGATGGGCGTAAAAAGCCTCTAGCCAATTATTATCATTAATATAGTCTGTAATGCTAGCTTGCCTTTCGAGACCTTTTCTTTGTGAGTTATAACATTTAGTTTTATACTTTTTGACTTCTTCAGAATCTTCATCCTGAATGGCCACCTCTGTAATAGAAGTGTCTAAATCTGTTAGTATAGCACAATTCCGTTGGATTCTGTCATCGTGAAAAATATCAGCAATATTTGTAAAACCTGTACTTCTAATATTGATGATACTTACCCCTATTTCGTCCAAACTAAAACCCAGAACTTTTTTAATCAGAGTGGGAATTAGAATTTCTTCTGCATCCCCCTCAACCAGTATCACTCCCTTGGCGAAAAGTAGATTTGTTCTAATAGCATCTAAATAACGCTCTAGCTTTGTTATCCTTAGTTCATCCAAACCATTTGCAGGTTGATATGCTACGGCATAGTTGGCCTTTTTACTTAATACATTAATATTTGATAGATTGCTTACCTCTGAAATTTGGGTTGAATGCGTAGAGTATATTATTTGTGTGTCACCATAGTCAAGTTTGTCAAATAGAGTTTTTTGAATGTGCGTATGAATATGTGCCTCAGGTTCTTCTATAAGCAAGAAATTAGCGAAAGTTTCATTTGCTTTTTGATACTTAAACTCCAACAACTTCAGGGTTAAATAAATCAGATTGGCACCACCCAGACTCAATTCGTGAATACCACCTTCGTAATCTTCACCAGGTTCACCGATAAATAATTTTAAAGATTGAAGAAGTTTATTTGCTTCGTCAGATAAACTTGATTTGATACTTAGTGATGAAGGTGAGTACGTTTCTCCAACAGTTTCTTTAATTGTTTGAGAAATATTATCTGTAATATCCAATACATCTTGTAATTGCTCAATGGATTCATTAAGAGTTGAAACCTGTTCTGAGATATTTGCATATTCATCCTCATCAATATCCTCACTTTTGGCTTTCAATAACGTCAAAAGTGGGTTAGTTCTGTTGTTATGAAAATCTGAAACTACGTCCCTAAGGGCTTTAATAAAAGTAAACGATACTTCTCTAGAAATGGATAGTTGATGTGGAATCAAAATACCTATTTTAGAAGCATCATCTAGATAACTAAACTTTACACTTTCAAAATCACCCACAATATCCTTGTAGACATTCTCGTCATTAAAGTCCACAGTACTCTTTCCCGTAAATTTTGTTTCATAATCATCTATGGATAACTCATCTAGGATTGCCTCTAAACCAGCTGTATCACCCTCAGCTAACTCTGAAAGTCTTATTCGAATATCTGGCTTTGGTCTAAATAAAAGGGTATAGGTTGCCTTGGTTAGAGGTTCTTCTGTCACATCACCTGTTCCGTGTACGAACAATGCCTGAATTTCCTCATCGGGCGATAGGTCACTAAACTCAATGCTGATGATTATCCAATGCCCCTGCCAAGGCCCTAAATGCCTATTGAAATCATCCTTATTTAATTTATATGCCATTCTTAATAAGTTATCATCCAAAAGCAAGCGTATGGCTCGAAACAGATTTGTTTTTCCAGACCCATTTTCGCCTATGATTGTATTGATGCCTTCCTTGAACGAAAATTTGGCATTCTTGAAACTCTTGTAATTGACTATAGAAACATTGGATATGTACATTTGTTTTTAGGATTGTTCGGTTAGTATATTCAGATGTAAAAGGGTATAGTCCATTGGGATTTTCTCTTGTTCCAATCGCCACTTGTTATTAAATAACATTTGGTGCATTTGGTTTTCGGCTTCAGTCAGATTTGGAAGAGAAGCGACTTTGGATTTAGTCTCTAAGTCATCTTCATAATATTTATCAAATGTGGTTTTATCCATCATCAAGCTTTTTGTTTGAGGATAATGTCCTCTAAAGCCGGAAAGAATTTCAAAACCTTGGGCATCCAAATCACCCCAATACCAGATTTGGCAGTTCTTCAACCACTCGACATCCTTTAACGATAGCACTTTAAAGCCTTTTCCAAAAATTGATAGCGTATTTTTCATTTTGGGAAGGGTTAGTAAATTCATAAGGTTTTCTACAATTAAAACCCTCTTTATTGGTAACTCAATTCTTGAAAAATCACTTAGCTTTACCGAAATATCTTCCAACCCTGAAAAATACTGCTGTGCTACTTGGCTATCAAGCAAGCGGAAACGCACCAAAGGTTGGCTGTATTTTAGGTGGAATCTTGTCTCAAAGTGACTGTGTTCATCTGCATTTCGAGATTGGGCAAGTATTATGTCCAACAATTCTCGAAGTAGTGATTTGTTCTGTTCAATGAATTTGGTGTGAACTTTTATAGGAAGTTCCCTAATGTATAGGTCTGGTTTGGGATTGGATTTAAAATAGCTCACTACCTTCAGAATATCTTGCCAATGTTCCATATTGGCAACCAATTTCATAGGATTTGAAGCAAGCCAATTTTTGAGCTCTGGGAAAAGTCTTAACGTCTCATCTTTTAATTTTTTGAAGGCATTGACTTCATTAATCTTATTTAGGTAGCCAACGTAGTGAAGCTGATTCTCAAAGTAAATTCGTTTAGGTAAACTCTGTGAACCTATAAAACGGGTTTTGGTTTTTACACAATCGACGGTATAGCTGTATTTGCCATTACTGTTTGAGGAGCTCAACAAATCATCCATTCCCTTCCTGTAAACCTCAAGTGACTTTCCTGGTGATTTATTTCCTTTAATTTCCATAGGAAAAAGGTCTTCTTGATTGACTAGAGAGGACAAAAATGAAGCGTATGCTCTAAGTGCTTTTTTCTTTATTTCTGAAGATGATATCAATTGGCCATCACATATTTTTTGCTTTCCTTTTGAAACTGCTCGATAGGCATATCGTACAACGAACTCTTTTTGCCATTTTCGATTTCAGTAAAATGCACAAAGGAAATGTAGGGTTCAACTATTTCAACATTATCACTAGGTGTCACCACCAACACCTGTAAGTGAAGTTGTTCGCATAACTTCAACAAATATTCTGATTTGTCTTGGTCCTGCGCCTTAAATGCCTCATCAATGGCTACAAACCTAAATGAATTGGATTCCAACCCCTGTGAAGTCAGATTGAATTGATAGGCAATCGCCGCACCCAAGATGGTATAGGTAAGTTGGGCTTTTTGACCACCAGACCTATGGCTCATACTTTCAAACGTGGCAATTTTATGGTCATCTTCTCTAACAAATTCTTCTGCTCGATATTGAAACCAATATCTCACATCAAGGGCTTGTTTACGCCACTTTTCATCCTCTAATTGTTCGATTAAAGGTGCTATGTAGTTTTCAAAATGAATTCTTTTTGATTCGGTACTCGTTATTTGTGTTACGTCAGGTAAGGCTTCGTGAAGCAATTTTCTAAAGTCCTCAGCCTGCTCGGATAGAGCCATTCTCTCTGACAGTTGAATGTATGTGTTTCTAGGTGCAACTTCAAAATCTATAGCCTGTAAAGACGCATTGAGAGTTTTAATGGTTTTTTTGATTTCTTCAATCCATTTTTCAAAAAAGAAATTAAAAGCACCTACCTTATCGATGATGGTGTCTTCTAAATAAGTATTGAACTTGGTTTGAAAGCTTGGCAAATCATCATCCTTGAGCTTTTTGTAAAAGTCTTGATATTGATAAAGGTGGTCAAGATTGCTAGTAAGTTCGCTAACATCTGAGCCCCAATCAGGAAATCGCTCAAGGGTATTCCTATCTGGGTTCTTGAATTTTGATATTCTTGGTGTAAGCTTGTCTCTGGTCTTATAAATTGATTCTTCAACCTTCTTTAAATCGTTCTGGTTATCCTCTTGAAATGTTGACCTCACCTGCTTGAAATTCTGATAGGATAAATTGCTCAATATTGGATTTCCGGCATCAAAATCTGAAATGTCAATACTGTTTTCAGATAGTATTTTGAGATGGGATTCGAAGATTTTAAGTTCTCCTTGGATTTCGCTTAATATCCTGTTGATATTGAATACCCTTTCTGATTTGGGCTTCTTTTCCGCTTTATTTTCTGCAATCTTGTCTTCCAGACTTTTCTTTTGCTTTCTTAAGGTTTTGGCTGTATCGTTTCCTTCTTCCAGTTCTTTGATTGTGTCGTTCAACTCTTGTATGTCCAGCGCATACTTTTTCCAATTTATAAGGTCGTAATCCTCAAAACTCGCTAAAAATGCATTGTAATTTTTATTTAAATCTGCTAGTGTCTTTATAGTAGCATCTAGCTGTTTCTTGTCTTCTAAAAGTTTGTCGCCATTTTTCCGAAGTTCGGTATAGTTATCCTTTAGTGCATTTATCTTGGTCTTGTTATCCCATCCCAACACATAGTTATTTCTAGAATTAATCTTAGCCCTGTCATCTTTCTCGTGGTTTCCCTTCCCTCTTTTGATAAGCCCATTGATGGTGATTGCTTTTTCAGCTTTCGCGAAAGCGTTCAAGTCCTCAACGCACAGGTAATTGTAACGTGAGACTATATTGTCTTCGATGAAGTCCGCATAGGGTGAATCTTTCTTAAATTCCAACTTACTAATCAGTTTGTCTTCATCCTGGGATGATGTAGTGAAACCGCTAAATAATGAATCGGTATGGCGCAGGTACGTAATCTTACCTCTTAAGTTGGTGTCGTTTACATAGGTATTTACTTTTTTGTAATATTTCTCAGGAACAATCAATCGAAGGGCAAATGAATGTAGTACCTTTTCAATAGAAGGTTGCCATTTTAACTGTTCGTCTTTTACCTTGATGAGTTCACCAACAAAAGGGATTTCCTTTTTTGAAGCTCCGGTTACAGTTAAGATGTCTTCTCTAATGGAAGCCACACGGCCAGAAATATTGTTATCGTTTTTCCGAAGCGTTTCTATCGTTTCAACAATGTCATTAATTGACTTTTCGTTTTCTGCTATGTCAATTTCAACAGCTGTTTTTCCTTCGATTTTTTGAGTTCGCTCATCATCTGTTTCTTCAGCTCTTTTAACGGCTATATCCTTGTTTTCATCAAAAGCTCCTACATTCGGATTTTCCTCAAGAGTTAATTTTCTCGCAAAAGTATTGTATGAATCCAGCTTGGTTTGCCGTTGTGACTTTTTGACTTCCAATTCTTTTACATTCTTGGTAAGCTTGTCGATTTGAGCGCTTATCTCATCATTTTTGATTTGACTGTTTATCTCGTTCAAGTCTTCACGAAGCGTTTCTTCCTGGTCATCAAGTTCTTTTAATTGAGTCTCAACTTTTTCTTTTTCGTCTTCCAAATTCCCTTTCTCGGAATCAAAAAGCTCTTTCCCTTTTTTGGAAAACCATAGTACTGCAAGGTCTCTGGAATGAATTAGTTTTTCCTTTCGGTTGGTTTTATCTTTAAGTTTTCCAGCTAGATTATTAATGGGTTCTAACTGTTTGAGTTGCTCTTGCGTTTTATCGATTTTGTTTTTGGCACTACTAAGTGTTACGAAACTATTTCTAAGCTCAATGTAAGTTGCTTCGGGCTTTTTATCTTCAAGCATATTAATCCTGATAAAGCCATCCAAATCCTCTAAAACCTTTATGCCGACAGTTTGGTTAAAGAGCTTCAGAGCCTTTACTGATTTCATCCCTAATACAGCTACCAAACGCTTTGCATAACGAGTGGGATAATCGTCAAAAAACTCAACCTTATTTTTTTGGATATTACTATTGAACTCTAGCTCTAATCGATGTTTCCAAAGGTTTTTGTCATCAAATTGCGGAAAGTGATTCTCAATGGTTAAGGGTATGTGGGCTATACCATAACTACGTCTCATCTCGTTGCCTGAGAACCACCTTAGCTGAAAAAGAGTGACGGTTTTTTGGTCTTCGTTCCCAAAGGAAGCCAATAATATAGAATAGCTATCTTTATTACGAAGCCGTTGGGCTACTGCGCTACTAGCACCTTTTTTCAGTATTGTCCCATAGGCACCCAATACATAGCTTTCCTCGGTTCGGTCGCCTTTCTTCTCTGAGCCAGATGACTGATTGTAAAACCTATCCTTTTTCTGCGGTACCAAAAGGGTTAATAATGCATCTATAAAAGTTGTCTTGCCGGAACCGTTGGCACCCGTAAGCAAAGAATTGTTCCCTTTGGGTTCAATCCTTATGATTTCGTCATCAAATGTTCCCCAATTATAGACTTCAAGATAGTTGAGCCTAAATCCAGAGGTATCTGACCGTGTGCTAAATAGACTCAACATATTCATTCAATTTTTTTTTAAATTCTTCTAGTGCATCTATATTCACTTTTTCTTTAATGATTTTATGTATTCGGTAACGGGTATTGAGGTCATCGGAATCCACTCTCTTGATATAACCCAATTTTTCTATTCGTTTGATGTAATCTTCAAGCTTCTTTAAATAGCCAACCTTATCATATTTTTCGGGAAGAAAAAGTTCTATCTGGTTAATTAATTCCTCATTATCAATAAATTTTTCCGACCCGGTGAAATCCAATGGGTTTGTTTCAAAATCTTCCAAAATCTGTCGTAATACCACCAAGAGTACAGAGGTTTCAAAACCTACTTGTTTTCTTGAGACCAATCCTATGGTATTGTCATCATCATCAATGGGAAATTGTTTTAAAAAAGCATAGCCATCATTTTCCTTGATGATGAGCTCTAACCCTATTACATTAACATATTCTTGAATGGGTTTTCTATACAACAGCACGTCGTCCCAAACCTTGTCGTCACTATTTACCGTGCCCTTGAGCAATCGTACAATTGCCAATGAATATTCTTTTAAATTGGAACTCAAACTGTTCATTTTGTGATTATTATTTCTGGAATTCTTATCATTTTATTCGCTGTTCCATCGAACAGGATTTGAGTTTCTTTATCGCTATTGAAAGTATGCTTGAAGTTTTTCAGAATACTGAAATATCCAAACACCTCTGGCAGTCCTTGGGTAACGCCGCCATTGTCTTCAATAATTTCGGCCAAAGATGCCTGTCCTTTTTCTTCAAGGGTTCGAAGGATATTCGCATTCAAGACCTTTTTACTAATTTTTCTTTTTGAAGTTATTTTCTCAAACTGCGAAGATTGTTCAATGTCTTTCGGGACGACCTGCGGTCGTTGGTTGTAGGTTCTATCTTTCTTCTTTTCTAGCGTGAGCTTCTTATCAAAATCCAGATTGATTTCCGGTTCATTTTCCAGTTCTACGGATATATCTGGTGATTTTGAAACCCTACTGGTTTGTATTAACAGGTTCTTTATTTCTGCCAAAAGTCTTTTGAGGCTTTCTCTTTGTAAAGAGTCGCTCTCCCTAATGATTTGACTGATTTTTTCAGCCATTTTATCATTTGCCCTATAAACGTGCTGGCCAGTCTCAAAAAGATTGTTTTTTATACCTATGAGAAAGTCATCATCGACCTCGATTTCCTTTTCCTTTAGTTTGCTTAATAATTCATCTATTAAACTGTTCCATTCGATTTTAAGACCTCTGTCTATGAGGAATTGCCAAAACGCATAGAAACTTTTTCCCTGATGGCTTTTTTTGAGCTTGTCAATGGCATCAAATGTAAATGACAGCACCTCTTTTTTGGACAGGTCTGAATCAGTATGTTTAAGATAAATTTCTTTGGAAATTTCCTTGAAGTTGATTTCAACTTCTTTGAAATCTGAAAGTAATTCTTTTGCAGTATCATTGATATTCTGAAACCTTGGAATAATTTCATATTCCTGATACGTATCTACCTTACCGCTAATTTTTAACTCGTTGATTTCATTCTCAAGTTCACGCTTTTTCTCTTCAAGGATTTCGATACGCTTTTCAACATCGTCATTGGTCCACTCAACAAGTTCCTTGAGTTGATTAAAGACTTCCTTGAATTTTGACTCTGTTCCAACAAACTCTTTTTTCTTAAGACTTTCTAACCAAATAAGGGTTTTAGTGGTGTGATTGGTAAGCTGATAATGTGTTGTACCACTTTTATTTCTAAAACTGGTCAAGAAACCCAATTGTGTCCATCGTTTAATGAGTTTTTTGGCTTTTACCTCATACGTATCTGCAAATTGAAGGTCGTTTTCCTCATCTTCCTCTAACTGAATGCTTTCAAGGTGGTCAGCGAGTTTGGTATGAATAAAATCGTAAGAATGGCTTTTACTGGTGTCTGGGAAAGCAGATAAAAGAAAAAGTAGAATCAATTCCCGATTGCGGGATTTCAGAATCTTAACGCTAGGCGCGTGCTCAAGGATGGACTTTATTTCTTCTAATTCAAAAGTTCTCAAAATACATTAAAGCACTTTCAAATTATCCTGAAAAATGAAATTAAATGTGCCGAATAAAAGTTGTTGTTAAAATTGAACATTAAATATACCAATTTTGTCAAAATTAACATTTGAAAAAGTAGAATATTTCTTCTATAAAGAGTAGGCAACTTTAAGAATGTATGAACACTAGATAAACTAAAAACTATCTAATCTTAATCAGAAATATAATCTTTGATTTTGAATAGCTACATATGGTATCAATAAAAATTGATTATTAAAAAAAGCGCTAATGTTGTACCTATGTTGTACCCAAACAAAAAAACCTCTCAAAATTGAGAGGTTTTAAGACTGAAAATTTACAGTTGAAAAAGTGCGGGCGGGGAGACTCGAACTCCCACACCTTGCGGCACCAGATCCTAAGTCTGGCGTGTCTACCAATTCCACCACGCCCGCTTTTTCAATATTTTAAGAACTTTTATTAGGTTAAATCCTAAGTCTGGCGTGTCTACCAATTCCACCACGCCCGCGATTTATTTGTACCCAATAAATTCTATTGAATCACTCACTTTTATCAGTAAGCGGGTGCAAATATAAACAATACTTTTAAAATAAAAACTACCTTATTAAAAAATATAAACTTTTAGTACTTTTGAATTTAAATTGATTTAATCCCATGCAAAACATACAATCATATATTCAGAAACATAAAGATCGATTTATTAATGAGCTTATCGAACTACTCAAAATACCATCTGTTAGCGCAGATACTGCTTACAAAGATGATGTCATAAAAGCTTCAGAAGCAGTAAGCAAAAGCCTACAAGATGCCGGTTGCGATACTGTAGAAATATGCCAAACGCCTGGGTACCCTATCGTTTATGCTGAAAAAACTGTAGACAAAAACCTGCCTACGGTACTGGTCTATGGTCATTATGATGTACAACCACCAGACCCAGTTGATTTATGGGATAGTCCACCCTTCAAACCTATCATTAAAAAGACAGCTATTCATCCTGAAGGCGCTATTTTTGCACGTGGATCCTGTGATGATAAAGGGCAAATGTATATGCACGTTAAAGCCCTAGAACTTATGACCAAAACCGATCAGTTGCCTTGCAATGTAAAATTTATGATCGAAGGAGAAGAAGAAGTAGGTAGCGAGAGTTTGAGCTGGTTTGTAGCACGCAATCAAGAAAAACTAGCAAATGACGTCATTTTAATTAGTGATACAGGTATGATTGCCAAAGATGTTCCTTCTATTACCACGGGGTTACGTGGCTTGAGTTATGTTGAGGTCGAAGTAACAGGGCCCAATAGAGATTTACATAGTGGGTTGTATGGGGGAGCTGTTGCCAACCCTATTAATATTTTGACTAAAATGATTGCTTCACTGCATGATGAAAATAATCATATTACTATACCCGGATTTTACGACAAAGTAGAAGAATTGTCAAAAGAAGAAAGAGCAGAAATGGCAAAAGCTCCATTTTCTCTAGATGCCTACAAAAAGTCATTAGACATACATGCAGTTTATGGCGAAGAAGGGTATACAACCAACGAACGTAATTCAATTCGACCTACACTAGATGTAAATGGTATATGGGGGGGCTATACTGGCGAAGGTGCCAAAACAGTAATTGCCAGTAAAGCATACGCCAAAATATCGATGCGACTGGTGCCTAACCAAGATTGGGAAGAAATTACAGAACTTTTTAAAAATCATTTCGAACGTATTGCACCAGAGGCAGTAACCGTAAAAGTTACTCCGCATCATGGTGGGCAAGGTTATGTTACTCCCATTGATAGTATTGGTTACCAGGCAGCTAGCAAAGCATATCAAGATACTTTTGGTACGACTCCTATTCCGCAGCGTAGCGGAGGTAGTATTCCTATCGTGTCTTTATTTGAAAAAGAATTGAAGAGCAAAACTATTCTCATGGGGTTTGGTTTAGATAGCGATGCCATACACTCGCCAAATGAACATTTTGGAGTATGGAACTATTTGAAAGGAATCGAAACTATCCCATTATTTTATAAGCACTTTACAGAGCTGTCAAAAAAATAGTAAAAAGTTACATATCTTAATGTTAAGACCCGAAGAGCTCTGCCTACCGGGTCTTTTTTTGATAAAACCTTTGTCTATTTAAATTTTTACTCTACATTTGTAGAGTTAATTCTAATTAAGTAGAGCAATGCAATTGTCAAAAGCCGAAGAACAACTTATGAAATACCTCTGGAAACTAGAAAAAGCTTTTATGAAGGATTTACTCGATGCTTTCCCCAAACCCAAACCGGCAACGACTACGGTGGCTACCTTATTAAAAAGGATGAAAGACAAGGGTTTTGTAGATTACAAATTGTATGGAAAATCCAGAGAATACTACCCTCTAGTGAAAAAGTCAGATTATTTCTCAAAACACGTGAATGGCTTAATAAAGAATTTTTTTAATAATTCGGCGTCACAATTTGCCTCTTTCTTTACTGCCGAAACGAATTTATCGACTTCAGAATTAGAAGAACTTAAAAAGATAGTAGATCAACAACTAAAAAAGCAGAAACAATGATTACTTACCTTCTTAAATCATCGTTATGCTTATTGTTGCTATGGGGGTTTTATAAAATTTTCCTTGAACAAGAAAATATGCACACCTATAAAAGATTCTTTTTACTAGGTAGTTTAGTTTTTTCGTTTGTCATTCCTCTAGTCACATTCACCTATACCATCGATCTTGAACCAACGACCGTTATCATTCCAGAAAAACCTTCTACTATAGCTGTTCCAAGTGTAGTTGCCTTAAGTGATAACACACCTGTAAATTATATGCCCATTATTTTATGGAGTCTGTACAGTTTGGGGGTATTGATTTTCGGTATTCGATTTATAAAAAATATCATTCACCTTATTAAAACTATCAAAAGAAACACACAATTAGAAGAGTCTTCGCATACAAATGTGCTGGTTAAAAATTCAATAGTACCATTTACTTTTTTACACTATATTTTTATGAATAAGAAAGACTACGAAGAACATAAAATTCCTGAAGAAGTCTTACTCCACGAAAAAACTCATGTTCTTCAAAAGCATACTTTAGATATTTTATGTATAGAGATCTTGCAGGTAGTGTTTTGGTTCAACCCACTACTTATTTGTATGAAAAGATCAATAAAACTAAATCATGAATTTTTGGCAGATCAAACCGTATTGAAATGCAACCCTTCTATTCAAAAATATATGGGAATACTTGTTGACTATATTGGCAACTCTAATCAAGTTGAATTAGCAAGTCCCATTCATTATTCATATTCATTAACCAAAAAACGAATCGTTATGATGTCACAACAATTTTCAAAAATCAGAGCTCTAGCTCGTTTACTATTACTTATGCCAACGTTATTGGGATGTGTGCTATTGTTTACTAATAAAATAGTGGCTCAGCAAAGCACCTTAAATTATCAAAAATCTGTTCAAGATACGCATCCCGATAAGAAAATTGAAATCAAAGTAAAAGGAGATCGCATTGAAGTCAACGGAGATGCTACAACTATTTCGAATTTTTCAAAAACTATTGACGATGTAACACAACAATGGAGCGACGAAGAACTTACTGAATTTCAATTTAGTATACAGCTAAACAATGTAGATGATGAAGTTTTGAAACAATTGAATGAAGCATATCGCAAAACCAGATTGTACAGAGCGAATCCAGATGGGCATGATTTGATTCCACCACCACCTACACCACCACACATTTCAACTAAAAATGCTAATCTCGCACCTGTCCCTCCGTTAAAGTCTGAAGAATCACAAACTACTAAAAATAGTATGGCTCCGGTACCTCCAGTGCCTCCTTCTCCTCCAGTAGCACCTTCTAATGTAATATCAGGAATTAAGGATGAAATGAAATTAACTTACGAAGAAGCAGAACAGGATAGAATAGAAGCAGAACAAGCCAGGGTAGAGGCAGAAATAGAAAGAGAAAAGGCCTCATTAGAAGCAGCATATGAATTAGCGAATGCCATGAATGTTGCCGAAATAGCTAGACAAGCGGCCGCAAGTAGCAGAGAAATGGTAATGCAACAATTACAACAAGTGCAGCAACAAGCCCATCAAATACAAGAAGAAGCCATGCGGCAGGCACAATTGTCAAGAGTTGAAGCTAGAAAAGTTAGAGACTTAGCTATGCAAGAAGCGCAATTGGTTAGGCAAAAATTGCTACAAGAAAGAGCACAAATACGGGAAGAAGTCAGACAAGCAGCAGAATCTGCTAAACGAGAGGCAATAAAAGAACATAAAAAAGCAATAGCAAAAATTAAAAAAGCCCGTAAAAAGATAGAGAAGGAACAAAAAAAGACTCAAAAAGATAAAAATTAGGGATTCTTTACTAAAATTTAATTGCATATCCGCTATACATCATAAAATTAACTTTAATGTCTGGTCGAATGCAATCGAGACCTGATTTAGAGCTCGTTGGATTTACTAACCTCTCGACTGCGCTCGAGGAGACAGTGCGATATGCTTTATTACGGATATTCATAAAATTTAAGAACATACACAAAATCAGGAATCCCAATAAATTAAGCTCCCAAAAGGGAGTTTTTTTACAACATTTTATTGTAAATCAACGTTATAGATGTATTGTCGATCAAAAATCCTTATGATAATGCTGAAACGATTTTTTATTTTATGCTCAGGTGCCGATACCGATATTTTAACGCGCTGTGCTAACGGGGAACAAAATAAGTATGTTGGGATAGGTGCAACCGTATTTTTTACCGCAGTAATGGCTTTCATTGCAGCCAGTTATGCTTTATATACCGTATTTGATTCTTATGTTAGTGCTATTTTTTTTGGATTGATATGGGGGTTCCTGATCTTTAATCTTGATCGCTTTATTGTTTCTACTATCAGAAAAAAAGGCAGTTTTATCGATGAGCTTTTACAAGCATCACCAAGAATTATACTTGCAATCATTATTGCTGTTGTGATTTCTAAACCTCTAGAGCTGAAAATCTTTGAAAAGGAAATCGATCGTGTATTATTAGAGCAAAAAAACGAATTTACATTAGCTAATAAAGAACAAATAGCCACACAATATACCCCTATCACTAATTCAATTGATGCTGAAATTATTGTTCTTAAAGAAGAAGTGATGGCGAAAGAGATCGAGGTAAATACACTCTATGATACCTATATTTCTGAAGCAGAGGGTCGAAAGGGCACCCAAATTTTAGGAAAAGGACCGGTATACAAAGAAAAACGAGAAAAACACGATGCTGCTCTTGCTGAGCTTGTTCAACTTAAACAATTAAATACCGATAAAATAGCTAAGCTCGAATCTCAAAAGGCGCAACTGGCGATTGAATATGAGGATCAAGTTATGAAATCCCAACCTGTAATTGATAATTTTGATGGACTCATGGCGCGTATAGAAGCATTAGGAGAATTACCCTGGTTACCTTCTTTATTTATCTTCTTGTTGTTTTTGGCGATAGAAACGTCTCCTATTTTGGCAAAATTAATTTCACCTAAAGGAGAATACGATTACAAACTGGCAGACATAGAGGATGAGGTCAAGACTTGGGTAGCTCAAAAAGAAGCACAGCGTAGTGTAGTTTTAGAAACAGATCATGCTGTTAATGATAAGGTTTACGGTGATCTTACCGAAGAAGAAGAATTATATGAATATAAAAAGAAGATAGCCCGTGAGCTTATGAAAAAACAGCAAGACGCTTTTTACCAAAGGCAAACAGGGATTTTATAAAGTATAAACCAGTTCATTAAAATCTTCGATCAGGATGAAATGGTTCTATATTTAGAGTTGTTTTTTTATCTGAAATAATTTCAGATACTAATTTTCCGGTAGAAGTTCCCATGCTCCAACCCATCATGGCATGACCAGTAGCAATGGTTAGATTGGTGCATTTTTTAGATTTTCCGATGTAGGGTAATCCATCTGCAGAGATTGGTCTTAGACCACAAGCAGCCATAGATTTTTCTTTATTAGTAAGTTTTATGTCTGGGTAATATCGCTGTACTGCCTTTGCAATAGCCTCGACCCGTACTTTATTGATGTGATGATTACGACCAGCTATTTCCATGGTACCTGCAAATCTAGTACTATCCTGCATAGGGGTTATAGCTACTTTAGCTTCTGCAAGAATAGCAGGCATGGTAACACCTAATTTCCGAAAAGAGTTGATGCAGTATCCTTTACCCGCTTCTAGTAGCAACCTTATCCCTAGTTTTTTGCTTAGCATGTTAGACCACGACCCGGCTGCAAGTACGAACTCATCTGCTGCATAGGTTTGTGATGCCGTGCGTAGATGAATTATTTTTTCATTTTTTGTGTGTATATCTTCAATCTTTTCATTTTTATGAATAATTACGCCTGCGGCGTTTAAATAGGTCTTCATTTCTTTCATAAATACGTTTGGAGTCGAATGAGCATCACATTCATAATATACGGCTCCTTGCGCATTCACATCTAGGGGTTGTAATTTTTGAAGAGCAGCCAGCGAGATTTCCTGTACTGCTAATCCTTCTTTTTTGGCTAGCTCGGCTACCGAAAGTTCTTCTTCTAACATTTTTTGAGATTGGCATATCATAAGCAATCCCTTTTTTTCATATTGAAAATTAAAAAGCTCAGTCCTTTTGATTTTGGCATACAAATCCTGCCCTAGTACTGCGATCTCTTTAATGATAGGAATACTTTTACTTACATTTTTTGATGAACACGATTTGTTAAAAGCCCATACCCAATTTAAAAAATCTGAAGTAAGGCGTGGTTTTATAAACAATGGGCTAGAGGGGTTAAGCATCCATTTGAGACCCTTTTTCATCACACCAGGAGCTGCTAAAGGAACAATATGGCTAGGCGATAAGTATCCTGCGTTTACATAAGATGCTCCAAAATCCATGTTGGATTGATCAATTACTGTGACATGATGCCCTTCTTTGTGTAAATAATACGCAGAACATAAGCCTATGATTCCGCCACCAATAACAATGCATTTTTTCATTAATTCATCAATTTTACGAGTTTATTACATGAAGTGCCAAAAACACTTCAATTAATTAAAGAAATTCTATTTTTCGCTAGAATCAAAAATGTTGAAATCACTTCTAAAAGATACCAATACTTCGTGCGTTATGAAATAAATAGTAGAGAAAATATTAATTCGAGTAATTTTTTTTGAAGGATCTCTCGACTACGCTAGAGATGACGAAAGAAAAGTTAGCCTGTACTCAACTTAATTAGAGGTAGTATGAATAGCTTTTCTGACTCAATATTCTATTTTCAATATACTTGTAACATCTGATAAGGGTAAGTTATTAATGAATTTTGAATTGAACCAATCCAAAATCTAGAATAAACATTATAGATCACTTATTTTCTTTCTTCCGATTATGGTAAACCCGATTACTATACCAAAGTAACTATTATCGACAGTCCCGATTGTTGGTCCGTCAGGGATTTGTATCTCTGCTTTTGGGATGTAATTATAGACCACTCCGAAACGTGTATTTGCTACTTCTAGTCCGCCTCTTACTAATAGTCCAACTTGATTATTCACATTTCCTTCAATACGATCTATACTACCATTTCTATCTGAAATATCAAAATTGCTAAACAAATAGTACCCAAGACCTAATCCTACATAAGGCCGATAGTGATTTTCAGATAAATAATAATCAAAAGTAGGAACAAACGAAATGATAGCATTATCTTCTACATCATCGACAAAGAACGAGGAGTTATCATCAATTTCGAATTTATGCGGGTTAATTGCAATTCCAAACCGTAACCCGATAACAGATCTGGTTGAACTTTTAACTTTAGGTTCGATGTTAAGTAGCAATCCCAAATTATCAGAACCAGTTTCCAGAAGCACTCCCGGCTCTAGTCGTAATTGTACTTGAGCGTTTATTTGGGAAAAACAAATAAAAAGTAGGATTGCTACTATTTTCGTATAAAGGTTTGCTTTTGAATAACGTAACATAGTACAAATAAGAAGTTTTGTGAACTAGAGATGATTATTACCAAAACGTTCATAGGTTGTAATCATTGTATTCTTGAGATGTTATCGATTTCAATTGTGAAGTTGAGTACAATATAAAACTCTTAATTTGTTTGTCAAAAAATAATAAATATACCTGTGAATAAGGGGCGACAAGTTTTATTTTAAAAGTGGTCCTTAGGCGTAATTTGTATGTTTAAAGTATCCCGCGTTGTATTCATAAATTGATCTACCGCAGTAAAGGTCACTTCAAAATTACCGGCCGTGGTGGGTAAGCCGTATATTTTCATCTTTTTACGATTAAATGTTAGCCAATTAAGTTGGTTTGGTTCTATATCAATAGTAAGATGCATATTATCTATATCTTTGAAATAGTCATCAGGAATTTTAATTTCAAATTTCTTACCTGCTTCTAGAGATATTTTGGATATGGGATGATAAACAAACGGTTTAAATACTTTTGACGTGTGCACCCAATAAATATCAGATGTTACTAATTCTTTTTCATCACTTTCTGATCGGGTAAAAAATAAAAACTCATTCGTACTAGTAACAAATGGTCTTCTATCCCAGGCTCTCGAATTAACCGTAGCGTCAAGAATCTGCGGGGTAGTCCATTGATCCTTATGATCCCGATAACTTATATACAGATCAGCTAGGTTATCCTGATTCGTGTACCTGCAAAAAATAACATATGCTTCATTAGGGGCAATGAATATACTTTCTTCATCACTTGAAGAGTTTAATTTTGAAATTTCGTTTATAGGTCTATAGTGGCTACCATCAGGTCTACAATAAAACAGATCGGCTGTGTAACAGTTTTCTTTTCCTTCACAATTTCTATTTGATGACAGGTAGATCGTACCATCTTTGGTGATGCTGGCATTTGCTTCTCGGCTTTTAGAGTTGATAGGTAGCGGCAGTCTAACAGGTATGCCCCATTGGTCATTGGCTCTTTCAATTTTCCAAATATTGGTGCTATAATTGTTGGTGTTTGCTTTGCTTTTTGCAAATAAAATAGAGGATCCATCGGGTGAGAAGTAAGGCAAAAAAACAGTATCATTCTCTAAAGGTTTAAAAATCTCTGGGGTAGACCACTGCTTATCAATTTTTCTTGAATAATAAATTTTACCATCCATGGTAATTGGATCCAAAACACCAAATGCCAACTCTTGCATATCAGGCGAAAATGAAATACCATACTCTAATCGATCATTTTTAGAAATGATATGTTCTTGAAATTTCGTTGGAATAGAATCAGGCTCTAATCGTGTAACTTTGTTTGAAGTAGTATGGGTACGGCAACCATATATTGCTATGGTAAGTATGATAAGTAAAATCTTTTGTAGCATATATAGGTTTATAGTAAGAATTCTTATTAGTGTTGCCAAAGGGTCAGAAACCTAGAGGCGCATCTTGAAATTTAAAGTTTATTTTAAAGAGTGCCTGTAGTCTTATCCCGAGGTAGTTTACGACGCTATATTTTGAGTATAGTTTATACACTGCCGCAGTTCAAAAATACTGCCCGATACCAAAAACAAATCCGTTGGTAGCATCTTCGGTAATCCCATACCCATAATCGATTCTAAAAATAGCATTAAATATCTTTTTATGCATAAAACGCATACCTGCCCCAGGGTATATTCTAAAGTTTTGAGAATCAACAAAGTCTTCAAAATCACCCCCGGGGTTACGCCAGCTTCCACCGTCTAGGAATATATTACTTTGCAGTACAAACCAATCTTTTTCATACAATGTTTGGCGATATTCGGTATTAAGCACAATAACACCTGTGCCCCGATCGATAATATTTCCTACGCCACGAATATTTAAATTGTTATCTACGGCAAAAGGAGCAAAAGGAGATTCGTCGTTACTGGCCAGACCTACTCGTAATCGTGATGCCCAATTGCCTTTGTTACCTAGGCGTTTATAGTAGAGGAAATCATTCCACCAGATAAAAAAATCGGGTAAAACATTTTCTGTACTAATTACATACTGTGTATTTAAGATACTGCGAAAACCTGTAACATACTGATAGTCAAAATTGAGATTGTTGTATTCGTAAATAAATTTGTACAACAATTTATTAACATCAAAGTTTTGAGGCACCTGGGGGCTGGTAACTCCTCGTTTATATTCGTAATCTTCATTAAAATAGTTGATGCCTAGTTCTATACGATTTTGTAAATTGAATTGATATAAACCCAAAACTTCATAAGACGTATTATTGTATTTATAATCTGCGGTTCCTTGAGCTAAAAAAACGGGTTCTAGAGTGGTGATATTACTGTGACTTATAGCGAACCCTATTCTTTTTCCAAATAAAAACGGAGCCCTGATGTTGGCAATGTATGAAGAATAAATATCGTGTTGATAGATCCCTCCAACAGTAATGTTTTTACCTAAGGCATTAAATTCGTACACACCCAATCGAAAAGCAAACTCGTCGTCATTAGTCGTATACACATTAGCTGATGGTATAATAGTTAGGTTTTCTTCTACTCCGTAAACAATCTCATAACCATTATCTTTTTTATGTGTTTGATAATAGGCATGAGCAATAGCAGGTAATCGTTTTAATCGGTTAATATCCTTTTCAATTTTTATTGAATCCAGTATTTCACCATTTTTAACAGTTATGAGTTTGGTTAAGGCAGCAGTTTTGGTTTTTTTATTTCCTTGAACGATTATAGTAGTAATTGTATTTTTTTGAGCCCATACCAGGTCGGTAACTGCTAAGATCATAAAAATAAAAAGCCAATGTACAGTTGCAAGGTTTCTCATGCTATTTATGCTAAAGATAAAGATAAGGGTGATTTAGTTTGTTGAATACAGTGACTGTATGGTTTTTTCTGCAAGTTTATTCTGTATTGTAAAGCGATTATCGGTTTTTCCTCCTACTTCGTTGTGATTATGATACCATTTCCAAAGAAAACCACCGGCGAACCAGGGCTCTGGCCAAAATTCTTCATAAATTGCAGTTAATGCATTATGCTGAGCTTCAAAATCAATGTTACCCTCTATACGACTAGAATCCCAGGGTTCTTTTGCGGTATAATGAATGCTGCGATAGCCATATTCAGTAAATAAAACAGGTTTTTTTATGCTTTTTTGTAGCTTCATTATGTGTAGTTTATGTTTTTGCCAGCCTTTTTTAAGCGCTGCAATACTGGGAGTTTTACTTTCAGATAACGGAAAATAAGCATCTATTCCTAAGTAATCCATAGTGCTCCAAAAGGGTACTTTGTCTATTTGATCCCAATTTTCGGCATAGGTCAATTTTCCATCGTATATTGATTTTATATTCTTTATCAAGGCTTTCCAGAATAGTGGTCTGGTTTGTACAAAAGTATGTAGCTCTGTGCCAATACAAAGCACAGGAACCTTCAGTTCTTGCGCTAACTTAGCGTAAAGTATGATAAAATTTTCATAAGATGTTTCAAAGGTTTTCCAGTTTTCTTCAGAATGCATGTTGATGTTACCTGTAAATTCACCTTGCCATACCCATATTTGGGGTTTTAACATCACTTGTATCCCTTTCTTATTTAGTAACTCGATGGTTTTTTTGGCACCCTCTCTTCGTTCTCCCCACCATTGTCGTTTCGTGTTAAAAACTACAGTTGGACTATCCAGGTCTTTTAAAAATCCAAATGGCATTACAGCAGCCCAATTCGCATGTACACGTACTACCGGAGCTATTTCTTGCGAGGTTATTGCTCTTGGAGCTCCCACAAAGCTTACCCCGTTAATCTTTGATTGCTGAGCCGAACAGCTTGAAAGAAGTACAAGTAGTAGCAATAGAAAAAACTTCTTCATTGTCGTTTTTACTGCTGAAAATACAATTTTATTAGAATACTGCTCTTAATCCTACATTAAAAGTTTCGCCCAGGCCCGTAGCATTACCTGTTACAAAGTTGGTATATAAAGCTTCTATATTTAATTCTTTGGTAAGCTGATATTTAGCACCACCCCCAAGTGCAGTAAAACGTTGATCAAAATTATTGCCTAGATCGATTAATTCTGAATGTTGTGCTAAGACCAGAACGGTAAATGTTGCGCTGGGGAAATAACTAAAAAATATTCCTGGTGTAAGCCTTAGGCTGTTATTGGCAAAACTATCTTCTTCATCTCCAAAGTTAAGTTCAGAATTAACCTCTCCAAATATTTGAAAGGTATTACCAGGGAAGGTATGGTCATAAAAAAATCGATTTTGCCATGTAAATCCTTTTTGATCCAAAAATACCCCGTTTTCTACCTCATTATCGACTAGGGGCACAAAAAAAGAGCTTTGTATAGAAAAGGTATTTAAATTTTTAAATGGCACAAATTTAACAGAAGGCGCGAAAGAGGTAAATCCTGACCGTGCTGTATTGCGTTCGCCATCAAATTTAAAAACATCTAATGCATCGCGATTGGCAATAACACTGGATCGAAATTCTAAGATCACACCTACATTCCATCGTTTGGTATTGCCCACTCCTGTATACGCTTCGAGGGTAGAAGTAAAAAATGTTTGTCTTGGTATATCTTGCTTTTCTCCGTCGAGACCAAAAAGATCTTCGGTTTCGGTATACAGATTATTGAACCATTTGATGTCATATTGACCCTTACCGATAAGTTTAGAAGGGGTTAACGTTTGTATTACGGATCCTTGCAGATCATTATTTTCTTGTTGTTGAGCGATTCCTAGGGTTGTAACAAAAATACCGATAAGAGTTGCTATAACTTTTTGAATGTTCATTTTTTTAAATTTTTAAACGTATTAGATGTTAAATAGTAGTATACATTATTTGGTTTGGTTTAAACTCCAGTCATAAGGGTAATACGATATTTTAGTGCCTTCGGGGATTTTTTCTTTTCTGAATGCATTAATAAAATCTATCTCAGCCCCGTTTCGAGTAAAATCTTCTTTGTACCACTCAAAAATTTGAGACAATGCTACTTTTTTTCTTTTAACTTTGATAAAATTAGGATCGTTTAATGCTTTTACGGTTTGTTCTTGTAATTGTTTTTCTAGTGTTTCTGGTCGATAAGCTTTACTAATTATCGGAGGACAACCCAATCCTCCACACACTAATACAAAGTGAAAACGAGGTTCGTTAGGAAAGTTTTTACGTAAAATTTTATTTTCCAAATCACTTAATGTTGTTGATTTTCTACCCAAGGTATATGTGGTTTTATCAAAAAAACCGTTACTGTCGAGAGGAGACTGTATTGGATAAAGGTCTACAATACCTTTAATTACAGCAAGATTGTATGCGTTAATATAAAATGCCTGGTATGCAGTAGCATTATTTTTAGAGATGCTTATTGTTGCTGCCATATCTATCAGGTGATTCAAAGATGCGGTGTCTTTTTTAATAGCGCTGTAATTAACCCTGCCATTTGTGACATAAGTCTTAAAAAAATTATCTGCTTTCGCAAAAAAATCATTGGTTTTTTGTGAAAACCCAGAGTAAACCATAAAAACAAATACTAGGGTTATTATCTTTTTCATCGTATAGTTTTTAAATATTTGGGCATTCAGTCGTAGGGCGAAGTAGCAACTTACATCCTTTATTAGATTCGATCATGCGAATACATTATACCAACTGTATATTCGAAAAATAAGATAGATTCTTACTAAGAATATCGCTTTTAGATTCATTCTAAATTATATCGACTGTTTAAGTTCTTATATTTATGATCGACTTATACACTTCAACCTAAACGCACACTATCAACAATTACCTTTATGGCACATATTGTAATTATTGGCAATGGAATTTCTGGGGTGACCGCAGCCAGGCATATCCGAAAAATGTCAGACAAAAAGATCACTATCGTATCGGCAGAAACCGATTACTTTTTTTCTCGTACCGCGTTAATGTACGTGTACATGGGGCATATGAAATTTGAACATACACAGCCTTATGAAAACTGGTTTTGGGAAAAAAATCGTATAGAACTTAAGCATGGTTTTGTATCCAAAGTTGATCATAGACATAGTAAGATCGAATTTTCTAATGGGGATATCATGGCATATGATAAACTCATTATTGCTGTAGGCTCCAAACCCAATAAGTTTGGATGGCCTGGTCAGGATCTCGAAGGAGTTATGGGCATGTACCACAAGCAGGACCTAGAAAGTCTGGAAAAATATGCACCTACTAACAAAGTATGCAAACGTGCGGTGATTGTAGGTGGTGGATTAATCGGAATCGAATTAGCCGAAATGTTACACTCGCGAGACATCCCTGTAACGTTTTTGGTTAGAGAAAACAGTTTTTGGAATGGTGTATTGCCTGCCGGAGAAAGTGAAATGATTAATCGGCATATTCAAAATCATCATATCGACTTGCGCCTTGGAGTAAATCTGAAAGAAATCTTAGCCGATGAAACTGGAAAAGCAAAAGCCGTAGTTATACAAGAAACAGGAGAAATTATTGATTGTGATGTAGTTGGATTGACTGCCGGGGTAATACCTAATATAGATTTCCTTAAAGATTCAGGCATTGATCTGGGGCGTGGTGTTAAAGTAAACCGATTTCTCGAAACGAATATCCCTAATATTTATGCCATAGGAGATTGCGCAGAACAACATGAAGCCATAGGATTGCGTCGTCCTATAGAGGCGGTGTGGTATACGGGGCGAATGATGGGTGAAACTGTAGCGCAAACTATTTGTGGCAACAGACTCGAATACAAACCGGGACATTGGTTTAATAGTGCGAAATTTCTGGATATTGAATACCAAACCTATGGTTGGGTATTTGCGAAACCCAAAGCTTATGAAAAACAGTTTCATTGGAAGCATGTAGACGACACCAAATGTATTACCGTTTCTTATCATAATGAAACCAACGAATTTCTAGGGATAAATACGTTTGGTATACGAATGCGTCACGAAGTTTTTGATAGATGGCTTACCGAGAAAAAGAAGGTCGACTTTGTCATGCAACATCTTGGTGAAGCTAATTTTGATCCTGAACTTTATACGCGATATGAAGCTGAAATTCTTTCCGCATTTAGCAAATCACAGCTTCAAACTACCTAAGCAACTGTTAACCTTAAAATGACACTATCTCTTACAGACTAAAAATTCTAAACATGAATACTAAATTAAATCATAGCATGTCACTTGCCAGTCCCGAACCCAAAGGACTCAGCACCAAACAAAAATTAGCCTCTGCCATAGGCTTGATCGGACTTTTGATACTGCTACTGGCACTTTTTAATACTACCATTCCTTATAAAACCGTCATATTATTCCTTGCCTTAGGTTTAATTACTATGGGTACCATCCTATTTGCCAATGATGCGTATCTTACAAAATCAGCTGGAATTAAAAATGATGGGGTTTGGTTTAAATCGATTTCTTCTAGAGGTCTTTTAGGTTGGCTCACCGGGGTCGGATTAACTTCCTTTTATGTGGTTTTATATTTTTATGCCGATCTATTGGGGCTGGGTACCAACGGAGAACCAAATACAGGTTTGGTGGCATTATTTGATCCCTTAAGCAGACTACTAAGTGGTAATCCTGCAAGCCAATGGTTTGTTTACGGTACATTGTATACGATTGCAATTTTGGCTTTTGGGTATAAGTTTATGTTGAAATACCGGCATAATCGATACCAACAAATTCGTACAGGATCTGTAATGTTTTTTCAGTTAGGTTTTGCTTTTTTAATACCAGAATTTATGGCCCGACTTAATTCAGATTCGTTTTCGCTGCCGTATTATGATTTAAAAAATATCTGGCCTCTTAATTATTATAATTTTGAACAATACAGGGTAAATGATTTTATTAGCGCCGGTAACATAGGACTTGCTTTATTAATCTTCGGGATTGCTTCTATTTTTATTATAACCCCTATTCTTACCTATACGTTTGGAAAACGCTGGTATTGCTCTTGGGTATGTGGTTGTGGAGGGCTTGCTGAGACTGCCGGGGATCCATTTAGACAACTTTCTAGTAAAAAATTAGGTGCCTGGAAAATAGAACGCTGGTTAATTCATACCGTGTTGGTATTTGTAGTTATCATGACTACCGCGGTTGTTCATAGTTATTTGGGAGACGAATCTTCTAAGTACTGGTTAACTAAAACATCATTTTTGATGAGCGTTGCAGCATTTTTAACATTTGTATTCGTAGGAGTTATGTTATTTAAAAGGAAAGAATTAGCCAAAGATGCACAATATGGGGCTATAGCGTATTTTATGATTTTACTACTGCTTATAGGTACTCATTTTTTTAGTAAAGATGGTAGTATCTTTCTTTTTAAAGCAGAAACGTTGCGATCTTCATACGGTTTTGCCATTGGTGCTATCTTTTCTGGTGTGGTAGGCACAGGGTTTTATCCTATCCTGGGGAACAGGGTATGGTGTCGATTTGGTTGCCCAATGGCGGCAATTTTAGGCTTTCAACAACGGTTATTTTCAAAATTTAGAATTACGACCAACGGCGGGCAATGCATTTCTTGCGGAAATTGCTCTACCTATTGCGAAATGGGAATCGATGTTCGAGCCTATGCACAAAAAGGCGAAAATATAGTACGATCCAGCTGTGTAGGCTGTGGTATCTGTGCTGCAGTATGCCCTCGAGGAGTACTCAAATTAGAAAATGACAAACTCTACGGTAGAATTAATCCTAACGAAGTTTTGTTGGGTAACGATGTGGATTTGATGGAGTATGTAGTGAACTATAAGTAATTATTATGAGTAAGTCCCATTATTCTTATTATTGTTAAGAATAATGGGACTTACATCACATATATATATTTATAAAGGACCTATTATTCCAGGACAACTAACGCAAGAACTATATGCTCTAGAACATCTAAGATAAGTCGCTTCTATTTCATCTATATTATTTTCATAGTCTAGTCGAACTTGATCACAATGCGCACTTTGTATACCACTACACTCTCTTAAAAGACGCTGAAGATTCTCGGGCCACCAAATACAATTTTCATACTCTTGTACACAATTATCATAACTACAAGGTCTCTTCATTAAGGCTTTTTTACTAGTCATATCATTTATGTCCGAGAATATTTGATTAGCGATTTCTAAAAGTTTAACTTTCTTTTCATCAGATAATTGAATGTTATATTTCCCTTTTGCAGTGGCTTCTAAATCAAGAGCTAGTCGTTCTAAGGCATCAATATTCTTAAATTCTGAAGATTCAACAACTTCCTCGTTGATGGGTTCGGGAGTATTTTCTTCTGTAGAACAAGAAAATAATAGCATTGTCAATGCTACAAAGACAAATTTTTTCATAATAAATAGTTTTAAGATTTAGAATAAATTTAAGGATTGTTTAATTAAATAATCTTAACGAAATAAGAATAATTTGTTAATTAACAGTAAGTTATTATATAATTTTCGACTGACTACATTAAAATTATTTTACGTTAAAAAGGTTTTTTCTTAACTCATCATTATTTTCTTAATGTAATCCTTGTTTTCTCAAAAGATCTATGTCCGGGAATACTACCAGAGCAGATCATTACAATCAGAAGGATGATAACTAAGTAATGCCAAAACCGATTTTTGGTATTTTTATGATGATAATGGTGCTATACAGCAAGAAGAACATTTTAAAAACAATTAAAAAAACGGATACTGGTATTTTTATTCTGAAAATGGTATACTCCATAAACAAGGTCATTTTATAAACAACAAAGCCGAAAAATGAGGGATTATTTACGATATTGCGTCGCGAATCCTATAAAAGTATCCGTACAAAAACAATAAAAAGGAAGGATATTACTTATGATATCATAAGCATAAGCGTTTTAGAGCTGAATGTTGTATAAGTAATGAAAAAACCAGCGAATGAACCGATATTTTCAGTTTCTAAAGAGATAATCCTAAAGCTTCTTTATAGATAATATGCCTCCAATTATTAAAGTTATCATTCCCGCTTTTAACGAAGAAGATTCAATCGGTCTTGTTATTAACCATATACCGAATATAGTTTCTGAAGTTATTGTAGTGAGTAATAATTCTACAGATACTACGGAAACTGTAGCACAAAATGCCGGAGCTACCGTACTTCGAGAACCAAAAAAAGGATACGGGTACGCTTGTTTGAAAGGTATGGAGTACATTGCCTCTATAACACCAAAGCCAGATATTGTTGTTTTTCTCGATGGTGATTATAGTGATTATCCCGAAGAACTTACGCAGCTTATTACTCCTATTCTTGAAAACGATATAGACCTCGTCATAGGTTCGAGAGTAAAAAAATTACGGGAATCTGGATCGATGACGTTTCCCCAAATATTTGGAAACTGGCTGGCTACAAGCCTGATGAAACTTTTTTTTAATGCTAAATTTACAGATTTGGGACCTTTTAGGGCCATCAAATATGATACACTGTTAGCCTTAGAAATGACAGACAAAACCTATGGTTGGACTGTAGAAATGCAATTAAAAGTGTTGAAAAAAAGGTATACGTATACCGAGGTTCCTGTTCGCTATAGAAAGAGAATAGGAGTCTCAAAAGTTTCAGGAACCATAAAAGGTGCTATATTTGCAGGCATTAAGATTTTAAGTTGGATTTTTAAATATAGCTTTTCATAATGGATATTGCTATCATCATAACCTACACCCTGGCTTTATGGATTATATTTATGTATAGTCTGGCACAACTGAATCTGCTCATAAATTATTTGAAAGCAAAAAAGCAACCGGATAATGCTCCAACCTTCGATTTCTCGAAAGAAGAAGAGATTCCGCAGGTAACTATACAATTACCGGTATTTAACGAACTGTATGTCATGGAGCGATTGCTCGAAAACATTGCAGCTTTGACCTATCCTAAAAATAAACTAGAAATTCAGGTGTTAGATGATTCTACAGATGAATCGGTGGATACTACTGCAGCTCAAATCAATAAATTACAGGAAAAAGGGCTGGATATCAAACATATTCGGCGTAAGGATAGAGTTGGTTTCAAGGCAGGAGCCCTAAAAGAAGGTCTAAAAATTGCAAAAGGAGATTACATTGCTATTTTTGATGCAGATTTTCTTCCGGGTACAAATTGGCTGATGCAAACTATCCCTTACTTTAAAGATGAAAGCATTGGCGTAGTACAAACAAGATGGGGACACATTAATAGAGACTATTCTATGCTTACCAAAATACAGGCGTTTGCTCTGGATTTTCATTTTACTATGGAACAAGTGGGTCGTAATTATAAAGATCATTTTATAAACTTTAATGGTACTGCCGGGGTTTGGCGAAAAACCTGTATTGAAGATGCTGGTAATTGGCAAGGAGATACACTTACTGAAGATTTGGATCTAAGCTATCGTGCACAGCTAAAAAAGTGGAAATTTAAATATCTAGAAGAGGTAGAAACACCTGCAGAATTACCAGTAGTTATAAGTGCAGCACGCTCACAACAATTTCGATGGAATAAAGGTGCAGCCGAAAACTTTCAAAAACTATACTGGAAACTACTTAAAGACAAATCGGTACCTTTTAAAACAAAGTTTCATAGCTTCTTTCATTTATTAAACAGTAGTATGTTTCTATTGGTATTGCTTGTAGCTGTACTAAGCGTGCCTGTTATGTATATTAAAAACAATAACCCTATGTTTAGCTGGTACTTCAACGTAATTGCATTTTTTGCATTAAGTACAGTCATATTTTTTCTTTGCTATTGGCACACTTTTAAAAAAATTCATGGTAAAGGTTTCTGGAACTTTATAGAATATATTAAAATGTTTTTTACTTTTTTCTCGATTGCTATGGGGTTCTCTGTCCATAACTCTATGGCTGTTTTAGAAGGTCATTTTGGTAAAAAAAGTGAATTTGTGCGTACACCAAAGTTTAACATCAACAGTTTAAAAGATACCTGGAAAGGCAATAAATACATAAACAAGAATATTTCTGGAAACACCATTATAGAAGCGCTATTGATGGCTTATTTTGGTTTTGCTTTGTATAGTGCATTCGAATTGCAGGATTTTGGCCTGTTTTTATTTCATATCATGTTATTTTTAGGATTCGGATTTGTTTTTCTGAAGTCGGTTACCTCTAAACTTTAGTGATGTTAGAAACGTGGAAATATCATAAATTTTCCATACTTCTGATGATCATATCCCTTCTTTTTTATACGAACTTTGCCTATGACACGGTACGTACCGATTTTATTAAAATCATTTGCCAGTGGGTGGTATTGATTATTATTTCTTATACACTTATTCAAGTACATGCTTCAAATTGGAAGCTTCTGGCTGTTTCGGCATTGTTATTTCGATTGGTTTTTCTAATGGCTATCCCTAATCTATCACAGGATTTTTATCGGTTTATCTGGGATGGGCGAATGTTGATGCAAGGCTATAATCCGTACTTATCCCTACCCGAGGTTTGGATAGTGCAAGGCAATTCGCCAATTTCTCAGGCACAAGAACTATATCTAGGTATGGGAGAACTAAACGGAAGTCACTACACGAACTATCCCCCTATAAGTCAGTTATGTTATTTTATCGCGGCTTTATTCGCCGGGAAAAGTATTCTTGGGTCTGTTATTGTACTTCGGGCACTTCTTATTTTAGCTGATATGGGTACTTTTTTCTTCGGAAAAAAGTTGTTAAAAGCAATTAACCTCAATGAAAAACGAATATTTTGGTATATCCTAAATCCGTTTATCATTATAGAATTAACCGGAAATCTTCATTTTGAAGCAGTAATGGTGTTTTTTCTCATTTGGTCACTATATTTACTACACAAAGGATATTGGTTTTGGGCTGCGGTGGTTTTAGGACTTTCGGTTTCAGTGAAGTTGATTCCTCTTCTGTTTTTACCTTTATTTTTTCAAAAATTTGTAGGTAATAAAAATCCAGACGCCAAAAAGCTCCACCTTTGGCAAGGAGTCCTAAAATTAATAGGTTTCTATAGTAGCGTAGTATTGACTGTTTTTCTAACTTTTGTTCCCTTTGTATCAGGAGCCTTTTTTCTTAATTTTAAAAAAACAATCACACTATGGTTTCAGAATTTTGAATTTAATGCAAGTATCTATTACATAATTAGATCAATTGGGTATCAAATCGTGGGGTGGAATGTTATCGAAACGGCAGGTAAAATATTACCCCTAATTACCATCGCTATTCTTATGGCGCTGACTTTTTTCAGAAAAAATAGAACCACACAGCAATTGATTACTGTCATGTTGCTAGGTATTAGTACATACTATTTTTTATCTACTACGGTACACCCATGGTATATTGCTGTACCTTTATTCTTGTGTATATTCACTAATTATAAATTCCCTATCGTTTGGTCATTTGTAGCCATTTTAAGTTATACAGCATATGCGCACCCTGAATTTAGAGAAAACTTATGGATAGTGGGAGTAGAATATCTAATTGTATTTACAGTTTTGGGTTATGAAATATATAGAAATACAACTAAGCCTACAGCAGTCTCTACAACATTTTCAAATTAATCACTTCTTGATCGGTAAGTTTTCTCCAGTGACCACGAGGTAGGTCTTTCTTGGTTAATCCAGCAAAAATAACACGATCCAATTTGATAACGTTATACTTAAGATGCTCAAAAAGCTTTTGAATAACGTTGTTTTTAGAAGATTGTAATTGTACCCCAATCTCATTTTTAGAGGCGCCCTCGATATATGAAATATCATCAACCTGTATAAAACCCTCTTGTAGCTTGATTCCTTCCTTTATTTTTTCCACATCCTCAAATTTTAGATTGCGATCTAATTCAACGTGAAAAATTTTTCGCACTCCACTTTTATGGTGAGTTAATTTTTTTTCAAGGTCTACGTCATTAGTAAACAGTAAGAGCCCTGTAGTATTGCGTTCTAAACGCCCGACGGGTTTTAACTTGGCTTTAGATGCATTAGCTACCAATTGCATCACAGTTCTGGTTTTTTCTGGACTTGTGGTGGTTACAAAGCCTTTAGGCTTATTCAGGAGGATGTATTCCTTTTTTTCGGGAGTTATTAATCGACCATCAAACTTTACTTCATCGGTTAGCTTTACCTTGTATCCCATTTCGGTAACGGGCTTTCCGTTTACCCAAACACTTCCTGTTTGAATGTATAAGTCTGCTTCTCTTCGAGAGCATACACCAGAATTCGCTATAAATTTGTTGAGACGTATTTCATCTGTGTTAGATACTTTTTTAGTCGTATTCTTTACTTTTTTGGCAGCTATCTTATGTTGAGGTATCGATTTGTTTTTAGATTTGCCTTGTCTTCCCCCGCTATTTTTTCTTTGAGAACTATCTCCACGACCCATATCATAATTTTTTTGCAAAGATACTTGATTCCTTCATAGGTTTAACAATTATTCTTGATCGAACCGTATTGTACTTTGCCGCTGTCTATTCACATGCAACTGAGTAACATCGGGTCTAGCGTAATGACCTACCGGATCAAAATTTTGACGTTCTTGCAACACAGTGTTAAAATCTAACGTCACGATTAAAATTTCTTCTACATTTAAAACAGGTTCTAGAATCCATTCTCCATTAGGTCCGGAAATACACGAACCTCCGTTTCCTAAAATATCGGGAGAGGCTTTCATAATAAGATCAGCGTGGGGTGTAGTATCCGGAATATCTTCTTTTCTCATTATACTAGATACTGAAATAACATAAGACCTGGATTCTCTAGCGATAAATCGCGTTATGTCCCTGGTATTATAATCGCTTCCCGGCCAAACTGCAATATGAAGGTTTTCTCCCTGAGCATAAAGTGAAGCCCTGGGCAGTGGCATCCAATTCTCCCAGCAATTTAACCCTCCTAGGGTAAACGCCTTTAATGGATGCACTAGCAAACCATTGCCATCACCAGGGGCCCACGTTAATCGTTCTTCATAAGTGGGCTGTAGCTTTCTATGTACAGATTTGATCTCACCCATTTCATTAATATACACCAAAGAAGCATATAAGCTATGTCCGCCTCGATCCAATGGACGCTCAATTATACCTAGATAAATAGCAATTTTGTGTTTTGAGGCTAGCTCACAAACCGTATTTAAATCTCCATGTTCCAAAATAATTGCATTTTGGGCATAGTGTGCATGTAATTCCTTTTGAATAGTACTGTCAAATTTAGCTCCATCGGTTAACGATATCCAAAAAGGGTATCCCGGTAGTAATGCTTCGCCAAACACTACGAGTGCCGCATCTTTTGAAGCTGCATCGACTATTGCGGCTTCAACTTTTTTTAACGTTGCTTTTTTATCTAACCATATGGGTGAAATTTGTGCGAGAGCAACGGTTAATAATGGATCTGTCATTTGAGAATATATTTTAATAGCATCTATCCCTTAGCATGGATTTTTTTAGAAAATCACAACGTTTGATTAACAAAAAATTAATATATAAAAAATTGGCTTTCAAACCTTTAGTATTACTGCAGGCAGATCAGAAAACCACGTTCATAACCTTTACATAACATTGAAATTATTTTTAAAAAAGACAATTAATAATAGCTTCATGCGTTTGCTAACAATATAATAAAACTTCGATAATTTTAGTATCGATTTTTTAATATCGAACTTATAAAAAGTAAAGTATAGTCAGTATGTTTTTTATGTTAAAACCTGGCCAGTTTAACGTAAGAGTAATCAAAAATATACATTCTAATAAAATGAAAGATAGAAGTTTTGAAAAACACTGTACTACATTTGAACCATAAGTTTATAACAATTAATATCAAAAATTAAAACCTTTAAAAACAAAAAAAATGAAAAAGTTATTTATTGTTTTATTCGCGTTAGTTCTAGGAGCTGGACAAGCGTATGCTTTAGAAGGCAACCCTCTAGAGTCAGATCAATTGATTAGAGATGAGGTGGCTAAACTTTTGAAGAATCCACAAATTGATGTCGAAAAAAGCGATCTTACCGCAAGTATTCAATTTACCTTGAATAAAAAAGGAGAACTTGTAGTATTAGATGTTGATTCTGAAAAAGATCTTGTAATTGATTACATTAAATCACGACTTAATTATAAGAAAGTGGTTGTTGAGAAAGTAAAAAATACAAATAGAATATATACACTTTCTGTAACCATTACAAAACCACAGAATGCATAATTGAGTTAGCCAAAAAAACCGAAGAAGAGCAGTTTACATTTGAAGAAATGTAAGCTGCTTTTCTTTTTACCACATTATCCGATCGAGGATCATATGGATATCGATTAGTATAATGCTAAAAGTTCCCGCTACAATGATTAGTTTTATAATATTATGCAGCCATACATAGTATTTTTTGTCTTTTGATATCCATAGTGCTACCAGAAATAAAAAGAGAAGCAGTATACACCCATAAAAATAGAGAAACATAAAGCCAATCTCATACAATGTAAGCAATAGGTATACTGGAAAACATGAAAGTAGTATTAGGATAGTAATCATGCGTTTTGAGGTGTTCTCCCCATAAACTACGGGTATTGTCTGATAATTTTGTGCCATATCACCTATTAAGTTGGTTAAATCTTTCACCATTTCTCTAATGATCAGCATTAAAAACAAAAAGGCAGCATGAACAAAAATGACTTCTTCAAAGTTTTTATAGTAAATAAATATGGCAAAAAATGGGGTGATAGCTAGTATCGCCGCAAAAATATTACCGATAAGAGGGTATTTTTTTAATTTGTGAGAATACAACCAGATCCCAAAAATGTAGACCGAAAAAAAAAGAACTGCCCTAAACGAGACGTAACTCGCTAGTACTACAGATAGAAAATTCAATAAAAAATATCCTGTTAGTTTTGTTTGCTGACTTACCAAACGATCTAACATCGTTTTTTGTGGCCTATTGATAAGGTCTTTTTCTTTATCATAAAAATTGTTAATGATGTAACCGGCAGCAATAACTGCTGCAGATGCTAATACGATAACAAAAAGGTTAGGGTCAAAAACTACATTTTTTAAACGAAGGTGAGGAGCCAGAATAAATACAGCAGTTAAATACTGTGCAAGCACAATAACAAGAATGTTATAACCTCGGACAACAGAAAATAAACTCAGTAATTTTAAGAAAAAGAGTTTTTGCTTTCTGCTGAGCATCAGATATGCTTCTTAAAAGTTATAAACTACTTCTAATTTATAATCTTTAAGAGAGGCTTGTGCTTTTTCAAAATCCTGAGTAAACCCTAAAATATAACCGCCTCCACCAGAGCCACATAGTTTTAGGTAATAATCGTTAGTTTCAATTCCGTTTTTCCAAAGGCTATGAAACTCTTTTGGAATCATAGGTTTGAAATTATCTAAAACCACATGAGAAAGCTGTTTGATATTAGAAAACAGAGATTTCACATCTCCTTTTAAGAAGTCATCTACACAAGCATCGGTATATTTTACAAATTGGTTTTTAAGCATACTACGAAAGCCTTCTTGCTTCATACTTTCCATAAAAATGCTCACCATGGGAGCGGTTTCTCCCACGATTCCACTGTCTAATAGAAAAACCGCTCCTTTTTTATTTTCGATACTTTGGGACGGAATCCCGGCAGGCTCAATATTGTCTTTAGAGTGGATCAAAATAGGAAGACTTAAATAACTGTTTAATGGGTCAAGTCCAGAACTACTTCCGTGAAAAAAAGATTCCATCAAACCAAAAATTTCTTTAAGTTTTAACAACTTATCACGGGTAAGATTTTCCAAAACGGTAATCTTATCAAAAGCATATTTGTCATAAATGGCAGCAACCAATGCGCCACTACTACCTACACCATATCCCTGAGGAATGCTACTGTCAAAATACATCCCTTGGTCGATATCATTATGCAACCTCTTAAAGTTAAAATTTACAATTTCTTGAGCGTCAACTTCTTCTAAATATGTAGCGAAGTTTTTAAGATTTTGGTTGGATTTTGTAGCTTCATCATCTGGTGTTTCAGAAACTTTTAAAGCTCCTTTAAAGAAATTATAAGGTATAGAAAGACCTTTTGAATCTTTGATAATACCGTATTCACCAAACAATAGTATTTTCGAATAAAATAAAGGTCCCTTCATTACTTTATATCCCTAATTATGTTGTATTTGTATTCCAAATAGAATTAAAGTTACAACAATTTGACACCAAATCCTATTTTATCACAAATATACTGTCCATTCTGACAATATGCAACTAACTCGTTGTTAATGAATTCTGAAACCTGAACTTTTTCAACTTCAGGATACAAAAGATGTACATTAGCTCCTGCATCAAGTGTAAAACAGATTTTAGAATCAGTGTTTTTTCGATATTCCCATATTTTTTGTAGTACCGAAAGCGTGTTGGGCTTCATTAAGATGAAATAGGGTAACGATGTCATCATCATAGCATGAAGTGTAAGTGCTTCACTTTCAACTACTTCAATAAAAGCGTCTACATCACCAGAGCGTAATATGTTTTTTAGTTTTTTGGTATTTTTTGAAGCCTGTTCAAAACGTTTTGAAGCAAAAGGATGATCGTGCATAAGATCATGACCAACGGTACTACTTACCTGTTTTTCACCTTTGTCGATCAATAAGATCGTATCTTGATAGTGCTCAAAATTTTGATGCAGGTTTTCTGGAAATTTAATGGCGAAAGCGTCGTTACTTCCTGGTATAGCCTCATGTTTTCCCCAAACGGTAACTGGTCCTTCTAAACTTCTACAGGCGCTTCCTGAGCCTAAACGAGCTAAAAATGAAGCTTTTTTTATGAGTTCTGGATCTGAAATAGCAGGGTTTATCTTCTTTTCCAAATGCATTAAGCAAAACGCCAGAGCGCTCATACCGCTTGCAGATGACGCGATCCCACTGCTATGAGGAAATGTATTATGGGTCTCGATAGTGAACGTGTATTGTTGTAAGAAAGGAAGATACGGTGCAATTCGTTCAAAAAAATCCTGAATCTTAGGTTTGAAATCAGGTTTGGGTTGCCCTTCAAAAATGAGTTCAAAATCAAAATTATCAGCAGCGGTATCTCGCTTTACGAAGGTTAGATTCGTTACAGTTTTACAGGTATCGAGTGTAAAACTAATAGACGTGTTTTGAGGTAATTGAATAGGGCGTTTACCCCAGTATTTAACTAAAGCTATATTGCTGGGCGAAGCGCACGAAATAACTCCCTCGTCGGGTAATGGTCGTGTAGTAGATAACATAAACTCGGGATAATCTGTCATTACAGTACAATATTTTAGGCAAATATAGGTCGTATAAGCTATTTTGACACCTAGGGAGTAAAAATAAATTGCTATTTTAGTACGACGTTACTTAATTTTAATGAAAAAAAGGTTCATTCGTATTGGTATTGCCGTTTCCATATGTTTACTGGTGGGCTTTTTAAGCAGTATTGCTACTCAAAGTTCTATTGATACCTGGTATGTTAACCTTAAAAAACCATCCTTCACCCCACCGAGTTGGATTTTCGCTCCGGTATGGATTATTCTATATATTCTTATGGGCATTGCTGCCGGAATAGTATGGAGTAAAGGCTTTTATCATAAATGGGTAAAAACTGCGTTATATCATTTTGGATTTCAATTGCTGCTTAATGCAGCATGGTCCATCTTATTCTTCGGATTGCAAAGTCCGCTGATCGCATTATTGGATATAATTGCCCTACTTATCCTATTGTTATTTACAATTAAATGGTTTACTATTGTACACAGTATTGCCGCTTACCTACTTATCCCTTATGCTGTCTGGGTTGCTTTTGCAACTGCATTAAATTTTGGCATATGGCAACTAAATTAAATGATTAGAATAAGGAATTTCAGTTTTTTATGAGTAAAAAAGCAATAGTCTTACAGACTACTCTAGAATTAATAACTAAACAAGGAATCGGTGCTACTTCTCTCTCACAAATTATTAAAGAATCGGGTGTAGCCAATGGTACTGTATATCATCATTTTAAAAATAAAGAAGAGATTATTACCGAATTGTATTTAATGCTTACTCAGGATTTTGGAACTGTTGTTATGCGTAATGTGCCAGAAGAGGATATCAAAAAACAATTTACGGTGATGTGGCTAAATCTGTTTTATTATTTTGTAAATAATCCTTTGGCATTTATATTTTCTGAACAAATTGCCCGTTCTCCAGAAATTCCACAATCTCTCAAAGATAAAGCCAGGACATATTACCACGAAATTGAAGAATATTTTAAAAAGGGTATTCGACAAAAAGTGTTTAAATCGTATAATACATTAGTCATGGAAGAATTGTTTTTTGGCAATGTCGTTTCTCTTGTGAAAATACATGAAAACGAGCAGATCAAATTGCAAGAAAAACACATTAATCAGGCCATTGAGATCTCATGGCGAGGTTTTTTAAAGGATAGTACGATTATATAAGAAATGGTCTATATATTGAGCGTGTTTTAATGTAACGATAAGCTATTAGACAAAAGCGGGTCAATTAAAAACGATATTAACGCAGGAGGCTTTGTACAAATTTTTCAGCACGTATTCTATGGCTTTTTTTGCCTCTGTAGCTTTTCCTATTTCGTTACCTTTAAATATCAGTTTTCCGCTATCTTTATCCCAATAAAATTCGTTATTATCTGATTTTATAATTCTTTTGTTATCTCTTTCAGTTACCTGAAATGACCCCAGCTCCTGGCTATATTCTAATCCCGATGGGAAATATACTTCAGTAACAAATTTGGTGTTTCCTTTTCCGTATACATAACAAACACATTCACCTATATCTTTTGCCTCAGACACTCGAACCATATTATTTTGTGCTATTTTCCATTCACTATTGATACGAATAGCGACTACGTCCATTAAGATCGTCCCTTTTTCTGCTATTTTCTTCTCTATAAAAGATTCAAAATTGATTACTGCCGAAATGGTGCCTGCTCTTTCTTTTTGAATTTGATACACGATTTTATCAAGTGTAAGCTTGAATTTATAATTGTCATCGTTGATAATATCATCCAATTGAGACGCAATATCTTTTTTGGTGTAATTTTTTCTTACCAGTGCGCCGGATAAGTTTACGTATACCGTGTTACCGCTGTATTTTTCATCATATAATGACAGTATACTTTTTTTTTGAGCACCTTGATTTAGGTTGTTCATCTTGTTTAAATAATCCAGAAACAGCTGTTTTACCGGTTCTTTATCGTTACATGCATTTGCCGTGTATAAACCATTACAAATACAAAAAGCAAATAGAAGGAGAGAGGTAATTTTTTTCATAACTACGGGGATGTTGATTTGACCCTCTTAATGTACAATAAAATTATGAGAATAGCGAATGGGATATCTGATAATCAAGTCATTAGATTACTTATTTCGAGTAATTTACCTACGGTCTTCAGGTTTCTGGTAGTGGCGGTACAATTTAATTTTTTCTCAAAAAACACGGTATTCAGCTTGGTTTTTCCATATCCATTAGCAGCAAATAGATAAATTACGTTCTCCTGTATTTGAAAGGCTTCTTTGCCTGAAGAAAATACCTGAAGGCTTTCTAAATTAGCAATAATAGGCAGGCTGCTCATAAATGTAAAATACATCTTATTTTCTTTAATTTCTCCATTTTGTATTCGTTTTAAAAATGGATTGTTAGTATAAATTGTGTTTAAGGAATCGCTAGCAAATACGATAGCAGGAACGAAATAACCAAATGTTTTATGTATCCCTTCTTCAATATCACTACGCAGTTTCTCTGTATTGTTTGACGTGCTATTAAAAACAACGTTACCGCTTTGAATATATGTAGTAACCGATGTGAGGCCAAGTTTTTCAAACAAAGATTTTAAATCACTCATGTTGATTTTCTTTTGTCCGGCAACGTTTATTCCTCGCAATAAAGCAATGTGTGTTTTCATACGTTTAAATCTTTTTAATTGTTTGAAAACGAAATAATTAAAAAATTGAGAACGTATGTAACCGCTACGCTCTCACATTAAAAATTTTAAACATTTCCTTTTGTGAAGTAATTTTTAAAATTTATTAATGTTCGTTTCACATATTTAAATTTTATTAATCTTCATTTTAGCTGTTGTGTTTTTGATTTGAATGCTCGAATAGAATCCGTCATATCATCACAGGTTCGTTATATGCCTTTGGCTTTACGTATTAAAATTTAAACTTAATCTGTGCCTTAATTATATTTCAATTTGAATCTAAAGCAATAGCTCGTGCTGCTATAAAACCACCCGTCCAGGCATTTTGAAAATTGAATCCACCGGTAATAGCATCAATATTTAACACTTCACCTGCAAAATAGAGATTTTTGAATTTTTTACTTTCAAACGTTTTAAAGTTTACTTCTTTCAGGTCGATACCACCTGCGGTTACGAATTCTTCTTTAAATGTACTTTTTCCATGAACCAAAAAAATACCTTCAGTAAGTTCTTTTGATAACTGAAGAAGTTGCTGTTTATTAACATCTGCCCATCGTGTATTTTCCTGAATTCCGGAAGCAATTACCAAACTTTGCCAAAGTCTTTTTGGCAGTTCAAACTGAGTGTTTGTATATAAGTGTTGCCGTGCATGATCGGTCTTGAGAAGTTTTAACTCATCAAAAATCTCTTGCTGAGTATAGTGCCGAAGCCAGTTTACCTTAATTGTAAAATCATAGTTAAGCTTGTGTAATGCTACAGCTCCCCAGGCCGATAGTTTTAGTACGGCAGGACCACTCATACCCCAGTGCGTAATGAGCAGAGGTCCTTCACTAATTAGTTTTGAATTTTCGACGCTTACAGTAGCACGAGTCACTACTCCTGGTAACGCTTTAATTCTCGAATCCTTAATATTGAAAGTAAATAATGAAGGAACGGGACTAACCGTAGTATGCCCTAATTTTTGAAGTATGTTCCATATTTTTGGATTACTTCCCGTAGCGATCAATAATTTTGTAGCCGAATACTTTCCCTGAGTGGTTTCGATTTTCCAAATGTCATTTTCCTGCTGAACATCTTTTACCGCATGTTGAGTATGTACTTCAATACCCAACCGCTTGGTTTCCGATAAAAAACAATCAATAATCGTTTGAGAGTCGTTAGAGACAGGAAAGATTCTCCCATCTTCTTCAATCTTTAATTCGACACCTCTTCGATCGAACCAATCCATAGTATCACCGGTCATAAAAGTGTGAAAAGGACCCTTAAGTTCTTTTTCACCCCGAGGGTAGTTTTTACTTAACTCATTTGGAATAAATTCGGCATGTGTTACATTACATCGACCTCCTCCAGATATACGTACTTTAGAAAGTACTTCTTTTCCTCTTTCTAGTATAGCAATAGTTAGCGCCGTATTATGTTCAGCCGCATTAATAGCTGTAAAAAAACCGGCAGCTCCACCACCTACGATAATAAGATCATAATGTATCATGCAAAGTTTGGAAAATCTGTGATAATTGCGTCTACATTCCATTTTTTTAATCGGCGTATCGACGATTCTTTGTTTACGGTCCAGACATAAAGTTTGAATCCGTGATCATGTATTTGCATCACATCGTCTTTGGTAAGGGATGCAACGGGTGGATGAATAGAATACGCTTCCAAATTATGAGCCGTTGATAGCACAGCTTTACTATTTTCTTCGGTAAGCACTCCTAATTTAAACTTAGTAGTTTTCTTTTGAATATCAAATAATTGTGAATGATCAAAACTGGAAAGTATAAAATCATGAAACTCCCAGTCTCTTTGTTGGATATATTGTTCTATCAAATCTAGAGTAGGTAATGCGGTTTTTTTTCCTTTAAGTTCGATATTCAATGTGCATCGACCGTTAACGAACTGCAAAACTTCGGCTAGCGTAGGTATTAAAAAACCTTCTTTAGTAGTAAACTGTTTTAACTGCTCAAGAGTGCAATCCGCAATATCACCTATACCATTAGTGGTTCGGGCAAGAGTTTCGTCATGAATGACCACCAATTCTCCAGATTTACAACAGTGTACGTCTATTTCGATTCCGTCGATAGGATGAATGAGTGCTTCTGCGATAGATGCCAATGTATTTTCTGCTACCAGACCAGCGGCACCACGATGTCCAAATATTTTCATATAGGTTAAATTCCGCTGCAAAATTACACAAATATGCTTCTAAAACCTAAAGGGAAGAATGCTACGACAATTTTGATGCGGTGAGGTATTATACTATTACCAATAGAAAACCTTTGGTAGAACCTGAATTTGCATTTCGACATGTGCAGGTGACATTGATTTTATAGTGGTATACATTCTTTTGTTATTTCAGCTTGTTGAAGATTATTTACCAGGCTTAACATACCAAAATAGGCCTCCTAATAAGAATATAAATATCAGTGCCCCCAACACCCAATACCACGTTAAATCCTTGGCAAATTGAATGGGTGCTGCATCACCGACCAAATAAAAACCTCCCCAATAGAAGGGATGTGCGCGATTTGGGTTGGCGGTATATAAATACTGCAGTTTGGCTTGCTGTAATGCTTTTGCTTTGTTTGTTCCTTTTTTCAAATTGCTGTAGAAATACTTCATTAACTGTGGTGTGGTGTGATCAGAGACTTCCCAGCTACTTAGCAACAAACTTTTGGTTCCTGCATATTGAAAAGCATTGCCCAGACTCATGATTCCTTCTCCTTTGGCAATTTTACCGGTCCCGGTATTACATGCACTCAATACCGTAAGCTCTGCAGGGATATCCAAAGCAAACAACTCATGACTATACAGAAAATTATCTTCTACAGTATCCTTGGCTTTTGTGAAGTACAGCTTTGAGTTTTCTGGTCTTTCGTTATCTACTTCGCCATGCAAGGCCAGGTGTAAGATATTGTATCGATTGGCATTTTTCTTAAAATTTGACTCTTTTGCTTCTGATCCATAATAGTACCGCCCATCAATAATCTCAGAAATAGCTCTGATCTCTTTACGGGTTCCCGGTAAATCGTTTCCTGCGTCTCTTAACGCTGCCAAACTCATACTTTGGTTGTCGATACCCTTGGAACTATCTGAAAATGAAAATGCCAAACATTCTTCCCGTTTTTGGATCTTATGATCTGTAGGTGTCGTAGGAAACAATAAATTGGCAGAGTTGGCATAGGTAATGGCAAAGTCGTTAAGTAGGTACGATAACTTTTTTGGGTTGTTTGAAGCGTCGTTCTGAGTTAGTAACAAATCAAAATTAAGATGCCATAACGGTCCATCGGGTACGATGATCAATTCATCTCCTATCAATTGATGAGCTACCGGAGCCAAGAGTTGTTGATAAAGTTGGTAAGCAGATGCTTTATAGTGTGATAGGTTTTTAGATGTAATAGTTTCACGAAATTCTTCAAGATATTTTTTGAGTTTGGGGGTTAAAAGTTCTTTAACCGCAACAGCTTCTTTTGAAATAGTAAAAACATAGGTCGTACTGTCTGAGGTAAAAAACTCGATCATAGTTTTGTTTTTGGTAAGTTTTTTTTGAATATCAGCCAGAGCATATCTATTATTTTTATGTTTTAGCTGATAGTATTTAGGATATTGGTTTTCTAATACCTCAGTCAATGAATCTTGTCGCCTACCGATGTCAAATATTTTACCCTCATATTCTGAAATTTTTACTGCATCCTTTTCTTGAGCAGACAGCTCTTTTGTAAGTTGTGATTGATAAAAGGCATAATCAATGCGTAATTCTTTTTCAAGCGCTGTCACCGTCGTGGGTAATCCTGTAAAATTAATAGCATTGGTAGTATGTAGCAACTCATTTAGGGTGTTGGCTTTACTGCGCTCGGCATAATAAAAGGCTTGCTCTAGCGCATAGGGATCTTTATCGATTTTGTAGTGTAAAAGTTGTATAGCAATAGCACCCTGATAGATTTCTTTTGCGGTTTTGGCAAAGGCAATCTTATCTTGATAATTGGTAAAACTTTGTCTAATCCGATTGATGATGGTGTCAGCTTTTTGATAGGTCTTTATAGCCTGGCTAAGATTATTTCTATTGCTATTTTGTTTATATAAAGCTTCGTAAGTTTTGGCTTGGCCTTTAAGCGTAGTGAGTATAATTGTTTGATCGAGATATTGATAGTTCTTGTCTAGTATCAGATTGGCGTCTACCGCTTTTTTATAATGGAGTAATGCATTTTTGAAATCTTCTTTTATAAAGTAAGCTTCTGCCATATAATTATGTAGAAGAGCTACTTTAGGATGGTGTTCTCCAAAAACTGTAAGACGTATATCAAGTGCTTCCTGGTAGTTTTGTAATGATAACTCGATGTTGCCTGTTCTCAAATAGAGTGTTCCAATATTTTCGTAGGAGTTTGCAGTTTCAGGGTGAAATAAACCAAAAATAGAGGTTTTTATTTTATGTGATTTTTCTAAATAGGATAAAGCTCTATGACATTGCTCTTTAATACGATATATTATTCCGATGTTGTCATAGGATTCTGATATTGAACCATGAGTATTACCGTATATTTTTTTTCTGATGTCAAGAGATTTATTAAAATAGTATAATGATTTTTCGTATAAACCCATTAATTCAAAGACTTTGCCTACATTATTATAATTTCTTGCAACATAATGATTAGTTTCACTTCTGAAACGAGAATTGATGAGAATAGATTTTTTGAAATAAGTCAGCGCTTTATTGTACTGACCTTTATACTTATAGACAACTCCTAAATTATTACATAAATTTGCGACATTAAGACTTTCTTCATTATTTTTTTCGATTTCTGATTTTAATTCTTTATTGTAAAGCTTCAAAGCTAAATCGTACCTCCCCATTTTTCTATAAATTATACCTATTTTGCTAGAAGCTTTTAAAGTTCTATTGTCATCTTTACCATAAGCTTTTCTAAGGTATTTCAATCGTTTTTTATAACATATAAGAGCTTTATTGTAATTACCTTGTCTTTCGTGAACGATCCCTATCCCATCAAATGAAAACGCCAATTCTAAATAATTATCTGTCGAATCATTTTGAGCCATAGAAAGTGCTTTTTTGTGATATTTCATTCCTTCATCTAGCTTATCTATATAGCTATATATTCTTCCCATATTATTATAGAAAGATGAAATACTCTTCGTTCTTAAGCTACAATAAGGAGATTGTGTTAAGTCTATTGCCTTTCGTTGATAGTGCTCAGCTTGCTTAAGCTTTCCAGTATTATATAGGACCGCGGCCATACTACTATAGATTTTGGCAACCAAATTAAAATTTTCATTATTTAAATGGACTAATTTTAAAGCTTCAAAGTATTGTTTCAATGCATTTTTATAATCATCTTGAAGATGATAAATTATTCCAATCTTATATAAGATTTCTTGTTCTTCTACGTCACTTTTTCGGAAAAATTTTCTTTGCACTTTCAGTGCTTTTTTAGCATAGTTTGTTGCCTTATTATAGCTATCGTTTTCTTTATGACTTTCAGAAATTTTATCATAACACCTCACCACCTGCTCCCATGCCTCAGCTTTTTTATAAACAGGCAATGCTTTTTTAAAATACACTACTGCACTATCAAGTTTTTTTTGTGCGAATAATGAATCTGCTTTTTTAAAGTATTGGAATGCAGGAATGGTATCGGTTTGATTTTGACTAAATCCAATCGACACAAATAAAAATAGTACTAATTTAAACATCTGCTTCATTATTATGTATCCTTTCTGAAAACGCCCCAATGTACCACGCTTAAAAATTGCAGCACCCGATGTGGTGTTATAAATATGCTTCTTGGTTAATAGCAAAGAAACTAAAATTGTTACTTTTACATAACAAATAAAAGCGTATTGTACATTACATTTAATACTTATCAATTTGATCAATTCAATAAAGAGAGAAATACTACGAGAACAACTTTAGTTAAATATATATTAAAAAATTAAAAATAAGGTAACAATCTTGTACCCTACTACATAAAACAATGAGCAACGCCAAGGATCTCAAAATTTTGGAAGGTATTGCAGCCGGTGATGAAGGTACTATCACAGCGTTTTATAAGAAAAACCTGCCCTATATCAAGGGATATATCCTTCAGAATTCTGGCAATGAAGAAGATGTTGAAGATGTGTTTCAGGACGCGATGGTGTTGGTTTATCAAAAAGCAAAAACAGATGCTCTAGTATTACATTCATCATTACAAACCTACTTTTATGGGGTGTGTAAGAATATTTGGAGAAATCGCTTACGAAAAAATAAAAAAATAGTGCGTACAGATGATCTAAGCGTAACTACTGAATCTGTACATCCAGCAATCATCCAAGAGATTGAAAGGAACGAACGTGATCACGTGTATCGAAAGTATTTTATACGACTTAGCGACCGCTGCAAAGAAGTACTTTCTTTGGTTTTTGAAGGCAAAAGTATGAAAGAAATATCAGGTATTACCGGGTATTCTGAAACGTATACCAGGAAAAAGAAATTTGAGTGTAAACAATCTTTGATCCATATGATCGAAAAAGATCCCATATACAAAGAGTTACAACAAATTCTTGAAAAGAAATAAAATTAATGGAACGAACTCCAGAAATATTTGAAAAAATAGAAGCATATCTTAATAATACGCTATCCCAGGATGAAGTATTGGCGTTTGAAAAAGAAATAGCCAATACTGTCGAACTGCAAAACGAAGTTGAAAAACATCGATCCTTACACCAAACCCTAAGTGATCGGGATACTTTGAAGTTTAAAGAAAAATTGGTAACAATTTCTAAAAAGATTAAAAAAGAGGAAGAACATTCTGCTTCCCAACCATTTTTTTCTTCAAATTGGCGAATCGCAGCATCTATTGTTATTATTTTGGGTATAGCTTCCTTCTTTTGGTATACGTTTGACTCGCAAAATCGAACACAAGAACTTTATGCAACATATTACCAACCCTTTCCGGCAGAGGATATCACTCGAGGAAAGCCCATTACCGAATTACAGGATGTTGTAAGTAGTTATGTTAATCAAAACTATACTCGCGTTATCGAAGCTCTGGAAAATAAAGCCAATATTAATGACCAATACAAATTGTATTTGGGAAATAGTTATATGAATACTAATACTGAACAAAAAGCCATCCTACTATTTGAAAGTATTCCTGAAGACAGCCCATATTATGAAAATTCGAGATGGTATCTTTTATTAACATATCTCAAACTGGGTAAAATTCAAAAGATGAAGCCGCTACTCAACGCCATTATACAATACAACGGTTTATATAAAAAAGATGCTATTCGTTTAAAGGAAGCTTTACTAGATTAAAAACTTTACTTCCCGCTATACTCCATTAGGTATTCTACTAAAAGCCTTTTGTATTGAAAGGAATACTACTCTAATATGCATTAATTTAAATTGTCTGATAGTTGGATTTTTGCACACCTGCAATGTGTCATAGATTAGTATCGTTTACCTGAACTGATTTGTTTCTGCCACATAACAAGATAGTAGTAATTTAAATATAATATCAACTACTAATCATTGCATTTTATGATCTATAGGTTAGGCTAGGATAAGGACTGTTCGCAGTAATTAGGCAAACGGTTTAAAAAAAGCCCAATTTTAGGAAACAAATTCTCTGAGTACAACATTCATACACAACCCCAAATATAAAATTGACCAAAAGTAACAATAAAAGGGAACCAGTATGAATGTAATCATCAAGCAAATTGAATTAATTAAACGTATCGATCAACTCATTTACTTAAGGGCTACGGGCAGCCCTAGTGAACTGGCAAATCGATTAGAAATCTCTAAAACTAAATTGTATCGAACTATCCGCACGATGCGTGAATTAAACGCGCCTGTTATCTACGATGTAGCTTCACAAAGCTTTGTATATGAAAAAGCGGTAAGTTTTAGAGTAGGATTTTTTAATACAGAGGGGACTACTAATCAAATTCACTCTTTTAGGGGATAACCAATTTGATAGGTTTACCATTCCTGAGAGCAGGAGTTATATCCTTTAAAAAAGAAATATGTCGATCAAAGAAGTCTTCTTGAAAAGTTGTAAATAAAATAGGTAAAAAGATGTAATAGTTTAAAAACAGTTTATGCTATCGCCAGATTTACTGAAGAAAAGAATAAAAATGAAAAAATTTCAAAAAAAATATGCCAGTATCAAAAAATGAAACTGGCAAGCTGTATTCTTGTACTGTAAATGAAAAAACATTTACAACTATTTTAAGTTAGCGCAACCCTAATCTTTTGATCAGGGTTATAAAAAAGATCCAATACTCGAAGGAGACTAGGGGTAGGCGATATCGATATTGGATCCCAAGGAGGTACAGATGCCCCCTTTAATTTGTCGGCGGTTTGCTGATTTTTTGTAATTCCCTTGATTCTCCTGTATTTCGGTACAGGAGAATCTTACATTTAAACCTGCCTCAAATATGTTAAAACAGTTATAATTGTACCGTTTTATGCTACTATTGGTACAAAGAACGCTTTAAATTATTTAAAAGCAGAATGTCCGGTGATATCCAATCCGGTAATCAATAAATGAATATCATGTGTTCCTTCATATGTAATTACGCTTTCCAAATTCATCATATGGCGCATGATACTATATTCTCCTGTAATACCCATGCCACCTAGCACTTGCCGTGCTTCCCTGGCAATACGAATAGCCATATCGACATTATTACGCTTGGCCATAGAGATCTGAGCACTGGTAGCTTTACCTTCATTACGCAACACTCCCAGGCGCCAGGCGAGTAATTGCGCTTTAGTAATTTCGGTAATCATTTCTGCCAATTTCTTTTGCTGTAATTGTGTTGCTGCTATGGGCTTATCAAACTGAGTACGTTCTTTGGCATACCGCAAAGCAGTATCATAGCAATCCATGGCTGCACCTATAGCACCCCATGCGATACCATATCGAGCAGAATCCAAACACCCCAACGGTGCTCCCAATCCACTCTTATTTGGTAATAGATTCTCTTTTGGGACTTTCACATTGTCAAAAATCAGCTCTCCTGTTGCCGATGCCCGTAATGACCATTTATGATGAGTTTCGGGAGTAGAGAAACCCTCCATGCCACGCTCGACGATTAACCCATGAATACGACCGTCTTCATTTTTTGCCCAAACTACAGCAATATCTGCAAAAGGTGCATTCGAGATCCAAAGTTTAGCACCATTTAGGACATAATGATCTCCTTTATCTTTGAAATGAGTTGTCATTCCGCCTGGATTTGAACCGTGATCTGGCTCGGTCAACCCAAAACATCCCATAAACTCGCCAGATGCCAATTTGGGTAAATATTTCTTACGTTGCTCTTCATTACCATATTTCCAGATAGGATACATAACCAGTGATGATTGTACCGAAGAGGTTGACCGTACCCCAGAGTCACCTCGTTCTATTTCTTGCATAATCAAGCCGTAGCTGATCTGATCCAGTCCTGCACCGCCATATTCTTCAGGAATATAAGGTCCAAAAGCTCCAATCTCTGCCAAGCCTTTAATAATCTGATTCGGAAACTCTGCCCGTTGGGCGTAGTCTTCAATTATAGGTGAGATCTCACGTTTTACCCAACTTCGTGCGGCATCTCGAACCAACTTATGTTCTTCTGTCAATAATTCATCTATAAGATAATAATCAGGAGCTTCAAAAAGATCTGGCTTCATTTGGCAGTATATTTAATTTGAATTATTTATAAAATTTTAGCAATTAAATCCGGAATATATTGTAGAACTTCGTCGTGAGAGGTTCAAATGCGATAAACGCGGATGTTTTCTTATTATTAGCATGGCAACGCTAGGTTACATTAAAAAGCATAGCGAAGCGAACGTATTTAAAGCAATTAAAATACATAATAAATTTTATAATGCATAATCCGGGTTAACAAATAACAGAAAGGTATTAGATCGATAGATTCGTGTATGAATTCCGCAGGTGCTTACATTTTTCTACACTTTCTCTAAAGTTTTGGTTTTACATTTAATTTGATAAATTTAAATTTAAATATTTGATTATCAATAACTTGAATTTTATAAATTCTAAAATAATAAGTGCTGGCACAATTATTCTATATACTGAGATATAACAAAATGTAAATCTTAAAAGAAACACAACATGAAAAATTTATTTGTAGTATCAGCCTTAACTTTCGGATTAGTAGTAGGAACTCAGGGAATCAATGCCCAAGAAATGGCTTCGAGCGAGACTACTGAAATAATAACAATTCAGCAGGACGACTATATCGATTTGGCTGTAGAGAATCTTCCTCAAAATGTAATTGATGCTGTAGCCAAAGACTTTGCCGGTGCATCTATCGAAAGTGCTGCTGCCAAAGAAGATGCTTCAGAATTTAAATTAGTACTAAAGCAAGGTGATAAGGAAATGGAAGTATATTGCGATGCTAGTGGTAATTGGATATCAAAATAGTAAAAGCGCTGTCGATAGCAATATCAAAAGCAGGGCTTTGCATAGTGATTGATTGAAAAGAGAACTTTTAAGGTTCTCTTTTTTGTTCAATTACATATTCAAGTAAAAATCCTTTGTTAGGTCAATATATTCTTGAGTATAGTGATGTCTTGAGTTTTCGATAATAAGCTCGTTTGTAGCGATAGCAACTTGATGAAATCCAAATACGATCATACTTCGCTTGATTTTTGATGATGAATTTCCTTTCACTCTAGTAATTTTGTGGGCATACAATGAATATTGCTTGGCAAGTGCTATAAAATTTTGTTCTTCTCGAAAGGGTAGGATAACAGCAAATTTCCCATCATTAGTCATTAATTTTGAAACACCATACAGTAGGTGTTCAAATGGTAAGGAGTCCTGAAATCTCGCAGCATTTCGTTTCTGATGTTCGGTTTTATAATTTTCGGAAAAAAAAGGAGGATTACTTAGTATGAAATCATATTTTCCCTCAATTTCTTCTGTAAATTCCTGAAAAGATGCATGATAACAAAATAGGCGATCTCCCCAGGGTGAAGTTTCAAAATTATCTACCGCTTGTTCAAAAGCATCGGTATCAATTTCGAGCGCATCAATAGTTTCAGCATTAGAGCGTTGTGCTATTATAAGTGCAATGATCCCCGTACCTGTGCCAATATCAAGGATAGTACTTTCGGTACCTTGTAAAGGCGCCCATGTTCCTAGAAGAACTCCATCGGTACCAATTTTCATGGCACATCGATCCTGGTAGACTGTAAATTGTTTAAACGTAAAGGGTTTCACTTTTAAGAACTATGGGTTAAAGATATAGATCTATAAGACCTTCAGGGGTATTAACAAGGATTTGTTTTGCGGCTCTGTCTATTTTTACAATAAATTCATCATTCATAGGAATCAAAATTTCGATACCATTACGATCAATTTCAAAAAGAGCCTGGGCGGTTGTGTCATTGATTGATGTAATGATCCCGACATGACCAAATGCTTCATCTATGATTGCAAAGCCTATAACTTCATGATAATAAAATTGATTTCCTTCTAGCTTAGGTAATACGCTTAGCGGAAGGTAAAGCTCGGCTTTCATTAGATCATTGGCATCCTCTTCGGTATCGACGTCTTCAAACTTAACTCGTAGTAAGTCACTTTTATGCAATGCACTTTTTTCAATAAAAAATGGAACCAGATTGTTGTTATACTCAACAAATACTGATTCCATTTTTGCGTAACTTTCGGGTTCGTCGGTATCTAATTTAATTAAAACCTCACCCTTAAAACTAAATTTACTTACGATTTTACCTAGATAGAAGCATTCTTCTTTCTTCATCGCAATACTACAACTATTCTTGTTCGTTGCTAGCTTCTTCAGTTCCTTCAGCAACTTCTTCAGATGCTTCTGCAGCTGCAGTTTCGGCATTAGCCGCAGCTTCAGCCTCTGCGGCTTCGGCTTCACGCTTTGCGTTCACTTCTTTTTCTGCTGCAAGTGCTTTCGCTTTTGCGTCTGCTTCGGCTTTTGCTAAAGCATCTTTTTTAGCTGTTACAGCTCCTTCTTTTTCAGATAACCAAGCTTGAAATTTTTCTTCAGCTTGCTCTTCTGTTAAAGCTCCTTTTTTTACTCCACCAGCCAAATGTTTTTTGAGTAAGGCTCCTTTGTACGATAAAATGGCTCTTGCCGTATCGGTAGGTTGTGCTCCATTTTGTAACCATTTTACTGCATTATCAACATTAAGGTCAATACTTGCAGGGTTCACGTTAGGATTGTACGTACCTAATTTTTCAAGAAATTTACCATCTCTTTTTGATCTAGCATCTGCCGCTACGATCCAGTAAAAAGGCTTTCCTTTTTTACCGTGTCTCTGTAATCTAATTTTAACAGGCATATAAATTAATTTTTGGGTACTCGACCCGGTTTATAATTAAGGGCGCAAATGTAACTATTTTTCTTGAAATAATACCAAATATACCATAAAATAGCACAAATCTCCTTGTTCATTTTCCCTCCTACTTCATTGAAAAATAATTCCGTAGCAATGCTATGCAATAATTTTACGGCTTCGAAGAAGAGAAAAGCAACTTCGCATCTTTTATGCCATTTTATAGCAGATTTGGTATAAGTAGATTAATTAGAAGGTTTATTAGGTAAAACCGATGATTGCAGTACTTAAAAAATGACACACTACTTTTTTCTTACAAAAATCACTATAAATTCTTATAAATTTACTAGTAATAATGATATGTTTTGTAAAAATTGTGTATTTCATCGATTAAATATGTTTTTTTTCGACAAAAAAGTAGATTTAATCGAATTTTAATTTTATGTTTGTATTTGAAAGTATTTCATACGGTAAAACCGTAATTTTTCATAAAAGCCCCAAGCCTATGATTAAAATAACTACGCAACTACTGGCAATATATTGCCTTATTTTTACCTCTTGTTCAACCGATGTTGAGATCAATGATCCATCTTTACAAGCCAAAATCGACGGACAACTATTTCGATCGTTATCCAAAAAGGCTGTACTATATGATGACGGAACCCTAGTAATTTCTGGAAGTGAAGGTGATAAATCTATAAGTTTCACTTTGAGTACCACTAAAACGGGTTCTTATAAAATAGGGCAGGAGACACTTAGCCAAGTAAGTTTTCAGAAAGAACAAACCAAATTTGTGGCTCAACAAGGAGAAACTGTTGGCGAAGTAAATATTACTGAAATTCATAATAATGAAATTTCTGGTAATTTTTATTTCGAGAACCTTAAGAATAACAATGGCAGTACTTCCAATTTCCAGAATGGATGGTTTTACAGATTACCTATAGAAATCGGAGTGATAGAAGAGGTTACTACCCAAGAAATTAATCCTTGTTTGCTTAATGCCTCGCTCACTGCAACAGTCGATGGTTTTGAAATGGTGACCGATGACCATTCGGCACGATTATTTGGTGTCGATGATGCGTCTATTCTTATCAAAGCAAATACCGATGAAGACGAAATTGAAATAGTGTTCCCTTCGAACGTTGCTGCAGGGGAATATTCTTTAACCGGTTCTGGAGACTATAGCGCAACCTACAGTGAGAGAAAAGACAAATCCTCAGTAGTGTCTGGAAGTTTAGTCATTACGCAACATGACCTTGCTTCTAAATGTATTAGCGGAACATTCGAGTTCGAAACCAGAAGCGGCGCTCAAATTACTGAAGGAATATTTGATTTTGGATATTAAACTTATTTTGCCAGCCAAACAAAAAACGATTATCGTAGGATGATCGTTTTTTTTTAGCATTAATAACTTATTAAAGCCAAAAACCTAACCGTCTATTCTTACACTTTTTATCATTTTTATAAATTATACATTTAATAAAGGTACTATTTTAACAGTTTTTAAAATAATTCGAAATATAAACTGTTAAAAGAGGTTAAAGCGTATTAAACTCTGTTAAATCGCTTGACAAACGTGGGTTTCATATGTATACTATAAGTGGATGTTTAATTACATCAATAAAAAATATTAATTTTAAAATGAAAATGATTATGAAGTATACAGAAAAAATTACAGACCATCTAAATGATGTATTGAAAAAGAGCTTTGATGCAGAACAAGAGTATTTAACAGCAGCAGAAAATGTAGATACTATTGAGTTAAAGAGATATTTTGAAAAAAGAGCTTCAGAAAGAAGTGAATTTTCAAAAAAATTACAGTCTGAAATAGAAACTTACGGAGCCAGTCCTAAAGATAATACAAGTTTTAAAGCAGACGCTCATAGAGTTTGGATGAATTTTAGAGCTGCACTATCCTCTAATAACGAAGAAACTATTTTAAAAGAAATTATTCGTGGCGAAGAAGCGGCTTTAGAAGAATATAATGAAGTCATGAAAGAACATACACTCCCAAAGAGTACATATGATCTGTTAATGAAACAAAGAAGTACCATAAGTAATGCTTTGGAAGAGGCGAAAAATTTTGAAATGATTGAAGCCTAAAAAACGATCAACCAAAACAAGAAAAACCGGAGTTATTCCGGTTTTTTTTATGACTAATTTTAAAGTGGAAGTGTTATTATTCCTTTACTGTCAAGACTTTCAAAAGCAAGAAATAAGTAGCTACTATACTATAAAAATAGAGAACATTTCTGCTTAAAACGATCGATAGTATTATGAAAATTTAAGCCTTGTAGTTCGTTGATAACTATAGATATTTTTTTATCAATAAAGGTTTTATTTTGTCTATTTTTGAAGGTGAACTCATTTGGTCTTTTTCGATGACAGCGAGAACAGAAAATGATCATTTTTCGGCTATTTATAAAGAGTCAAGATGAGTTTAACCCGCTTTATGCATTAGAAAATCTATTACGGCTTGAAACTACTGCAAAACCAAGCACTACGTTATATTTTTAAGTTTCACCGTAGCGGTGCTATGCTGAAACTTAGAAAACACTTGGTTTTATTACATTTTCAACCCTCTTAACGAACTTCTAATGCATAAACCGGGTTTAATTAGTAAGGATTTATTGTCTAGAAATTATTCTTTTATGTATTTAGTTTTTGATACCGAAACCACCGGTTTACCTAAACGATGGGATGCGCCTGTTAGTGATAGCGACAATTGGCCACGATGTATACAAATTGCCTGGCAATTACACGATGCTATGGGTAATTGCATTGAACATCAGGATTATCTGGTAAAACCAGACGGTTTTAATATTCCATATGATGCCGAAAAAATACATGGGATTTCTACAGAACTTGCACAAAGAGATGGAATTTCATTACATGATGTCCTAGAAAAATTTAAGATTGCACTATCAAAAACCAAATTTGTAGTCGGGCAAAATGTAGGATTTGATGTCAATATTATGGGGGCAGAGTTTTTCCGTTTAGATGAAGAAAATGCTTTAGAAGGGCTTCCGGTTTTAGATACGTGTACAGAAACCACTGCAGAATTATGCCAAATTCCAGGGGGTAGAGGGGGAAAATATAAGCTTCCTACATTAACTGAATTACATGAGCATTTGTTTGGGGTAGCATTTAGTGAAGCACACAATGCCACTGCCGATGTCGAGGCTACAACACGCTGTTTTCTAGAACTTATACGCAAGCAAGTTTTTACTAGTGAGGAACTCGATGTGCAACCTGAATATTTTCAGAATTTTAAGGAAGCAAATCCGGAGCCCATTCAACTTATTGGATTACAGCATATAAATTTAAAAAAAGCTTCTCAAAAAATACATCAAGCTCTTGCTAAAGAGGATGTGACCGACTTATCTCAGCAAGAAATTGATAAAAATATTGCTGCTTTAGATGAAGTACAGTTTGCACATCTGCATAACCATACACAATTCTCTGTGCTGCAGTCAACGACAAGTATTCAAGACCTAGTCAATGTGACTGCAAACCATCGAATGAGTGCCGTAGCAATGACCGATCATGCAAACATGATGGGCGCATTTCATTTTGTGCAAGCGATTTCTAATCATAATAAGAATGCCAAAGCCGCGAATGCCGAAGCGCTTGACAATGGAGAAAACCCTAAAATGAAAGAAATAAAACCTATCGTAGGTTGTGAATTTTTTGTTTGTGAAAACCACCGTGATAAATCCAGAAAAGATAACGGTTATCAGATTGTATTACTAGCCAAAAATAAAAATGGATATCATAATCTGGCCAAAATGTCATCTACAGCTTTCGTAGATGGCTTTTATTATCTCCCAAGAATTGATAAAGAAATCATTAAAAAATATAAAGAAGACATTATTGTGCTTACAGGAAATTTATATGGTGAAGTTCCTAGTAAGGTTTTAAATATAGGGGAGAAGCAAGCAGAAGAAGCCTTACTTTGGTGGCAGCAAGAGTTTGGTGAGGATCTGTATATCGAAATGATGCGCCACAATCAGGAAGATGAAAACCGGGTGAATCAAGTATTACTTCAGTTTTCAAAAAAACACGATATAAAAGTCGTTGCTACAAATAACACCTATTATTGTGAAAAAAAGGATGCCAATGCGCACGATATTTTACTGTGTGTAAAGGATGGAGAAAAACAAGCTACACCCATAGGCAGAGGAAGAGGATACCGATATGGCTTACCTAATCAGGAATACTATTTCAAATCTTCAGAAGAAATGAAAAACCTCTTTAAAGATCTGCCGGAAGCTATTATCAATGTACAGGAAATTATAGATAAAATTGAACCTTTTGAACTAGCGCGGGATGTATTGCTTCCTGCTTTCGATATTCCAGAGCAATTTCAATCTGAAGAAGACCAAATAGATGGAGGGAAACGAGGTGAAAATGCGTATTTGAGACATATTACTTATGAAGGTGCCAAAAAACGATATGGCGAAATTACACCCGAAATTGATGAACGGCTTGACTTTGAGCTCAAAGTAATAGAAAATACTGGGTACCCGGGATACTTTCTAATTGTAGAAGATTTTATTAGAGCAGCTCGGGAAATGGGTGTATCGGTGGGTCCCGGTAGGGGATCAGCTGCTGGATCAGCTGTGGCCTATTGTCTATGGATTACAAATTTAGACCCGATCAAGTACGATTTACTTTTTGAGAGATTCTTAAATCCCGATCGGGTTAGTATGCCCGATATCGATATTGATTTTGATGATGAAGGGCGAGGTCGTGTGATGGAGTATGTTATAGAAAAGTATGGAGCAAATCAAGTTGCACAAATCATTACATATGGTACCATGGCCGCCAAATCTTCAATACGAGATACGGCAAGGGTATTAGACCTTCCTCTCGGCGATGCCGATCGTATTGCAAAGCTTATTCCTAACATGTCAAAACTGGGTAAAATATTTGGAGTTGATGAAGCTACGCTTAAGAAAAAGTTCAGAAGTGATGAGTTAGATAAAGTAAATGAATTGTTAACTATTGCTGAAGGAAGTGATCTAGAGGCTGAAACACTTAACCAGGCCAGAGTTTTAGAAGGCTCAGTTCGCAACACCGGTATACATGCTTGTGGAGTAATTATTACACCAGACGATATTACCAAATTTGTTCCCGTAGCATTAGCCAAAGATTCAGACATGTATTGTACACAATTTGATAATTCTGTCGTAGAAAGTGCAGGATTATTGAAAATGGATTTCCTTGGGTTAAAAACACTCACATTAATTAAAGATACGGTTAAGATTGTAAAAGCTAAGCACGGTATAACACTTGATCCAGAAAACTTTCCTCTCGATGATGAAGAAACATATGCTTTGTTCCAGAGAGGAGAAACTGTAGGCGTATTTCAGTATGAATCCCCGGGGATGCAAAAATACATGAAAGAACTTAAGCCTACGGTTTTTGCTGACTTAATTGCTATGAATGCATTGTATCGACCAGGACCATTAGAATATATACCAAGTTTTATCAATAGAAAACACGGTACAGAAGAAATTAACTACGATCTCGAGGCCTGCGAAGAGTATTTACAAGAAACCTACGGAATAACAGTATACCAGGAGCAAGTAATGCTACTTTCACAAAAACTGGCTGATTTTACCAAAGGTGAAGCCGATGTACTTCGTAAAGCGATGGGTAAAAAGCAAAAAGCGGTCTTGGATAAAATGAAGCCCAAATTTATTCAACAAGCTGCAGCCAAAGGTCATCAAGAAGATAAGCTCGAAAAAATTTGGAAAGATTGGGAGGCCTTCGCCGCATACGCATTTAATAAATCTCATTCTACGTGTTATGCGTGGATTGCTTATCAAACGGCGTATCTTAAAGCTCATTATCCGGCTGAGTATATGGCTGCTGTGCTTTCAAATAATATGAATGATATCAAACAGGTGACCTTCTTTATGGAAGAGTGTAAACGCATGAAACTCGAAGTTTTGGGTCCAGACGTGAATGAATCCTATCGAAAATTTTCGGTAAATAAAGATGGAGCGATACGTTTTGGAATGGGAGCGATCAAAGGAGTAGGTACGGGAGCAGTCGCTACAATTGTTGAAAATCGAAAAGAGAATGGCACTTACAAATCTATTTTTGACCTGTCTAAACGTATTGATTTACGGGCTGCGAATAAAAAAGCATTCGAGAGTTTGGCGCTTGCAGGTGGATTTGATTCTTTTACCAATACCCATAGAGGTCAATATTTTCATCAAGAAGGTGACGGAGTCACATTTTTAGAAAAAGCGATGCGTTATGGATCAAAATTTCAAGAAAGTGAAAATTCTTCGCAAGTAAGTCTGTTTGGTGAGTCTAGCGAAGTCCAAATTCCTGAACCCGTTGTGCCTCCTTGTGAAGAATGGGGAACCATGGAAAAATTGGCGCGTGAAAAAGAAGTGGTGGGGATTTATTTATCAGGACATCCTCTAGATGATTTTAAGTACGAAATGAAGTATTTCTGTAATGCGACACTACTTAATTTTGCAAACCTGGAAAGCAATGTGAATCGGGAACTTTCCTTCGGGGGAGTGATTACCAACGTAGAACATCGTACGTCTAAAAATGGTAAAGGATGGGCAACTTTTACTGTTGAAGACTACAATACAGCGCATGAATTCAGGATTTTTGGAGAAGAATACCTAAAACATCGACCCTTTTTGGTAAAAAGTACGTTCGTCTATGCCAAAGCATTTATAAAAGAGGGCTGGGTTAATCGAGATACCGGTAAAAAAGGCGATCCAAGAGTGCAGTTCAATCATTTTCAATTACTGCATGATGTGATGGAGGGATACGCCAAAAAATTGACTATTCAATTGGATATCAATGAACTTTCAGATTCAAGAATAGATGATTTAAAGATACTATTAAAAGAGCACTCTGGAAATCATACTTTAAATTTTGTGATTTATGAAATGGCAGAACAGTTAAAGTTACATATGCCTAGTCGAAAACAAAAAGTAAATATTTCGCCTGGATTATTAACAGCACTTGAGGATGATTCTATTTATTATAAATTGAATTAGGGAGGTATACTATTTTTGAGATAGTATGAATTTAACTATTCATGCTAAAGTAAATTAGGATTCTAGTCAACATCATAGTGCCAAATGAATGTAGCTATCGTGTGATTCATGTTGGTAATTAATCAAAAAAACTACGTGCCCAATTTTCGGCCTCTGATAGTTTATGAAAAAACGTAAAAGCCTCATTCCATAGCGGTTGTTCTTGTAATGCTCTTTTTATCTCTTCTGGATTTTCTGATACAATTGCAAATCCAATCATGTTTTTAAGAATTCTCCCTTTATAAACATTTAAATCGATTTGATGGGAATGTTTTCTATGGGTAATAAGCACAAAATTCTTTCCTTTGTAATATTCTTCCAAAAGGGATGTTATTTCTTTGGCCGTTTGTATAGTGATTGCAGAACCTTCATGCATTACCAAAATGGCATGTGTGCTGTTAAAAGTGAGATTGCAGTATGGTAATTGAGTTAGTTTTGTCATTTCCGTAGTACTCCTACAAATATAATGTTAATTTTATTGCTAAGTACTAAAAATAGTATTCGAATATCCGTAATTTAACCTAAATGGTATGCGTCAAGCTGAATATTGAAACGAGTTCAGCACAGGCTTGTTTCAGCTTCTCATCTCAATGTACTGAAAATAAACTAATGAGATCCTGAAATGAATTCAGGATGACTTCTCAGTTAAATTTTAGATATTATAATTAACAATCATTAAATAGTATGGTTTACATCCTTAATAATTTTCATAACTACATAAATTAGAGTATATTTCATCGTAAACTTATTTTTTCTAAATGAATTTATCTTGACTTTTTTGCTTAGTTAAAGCATTTTTTGAGGTATAGTCTCAACTACGGAACTCAAAATTGATAAAAAGTATGTAAAAAAGATTCTTTTGCAGTTAATTATAAAAAGTTAAGCTGAGTGCAATAGTATCAAAAAATCAAATAAGCCTATAGTTAAAAGAAATATTAGGTTTGTAAGCTTTGGGAAAATTATTGACTAATTTTGTATAAATTAATAGAATTAAAATCATAAATAATTATGGCGTTAGAAATAACAGATGCTACTTTTGACGAAGTGGTACTTAAAAGCGAAAAACCCGTCTTAGTAGATTTTTGGGCAGCTTGGTGTGGTCCTTGTAGAATGGTAGGACCTATCATAGAGCAAATAAGTGAAGAGTATGATGGAAAAGCAGTGGTGGGTAAAGTAGATGTGGATGCCAACCAAGAATTCGCAGCCAAATATGGTGTGAGAAACATTCCTACTGTTCTGGTTTTTCAAAACGGAGAAGTAGTGGGTCGGCAAGTAGGTGTATCGCCTAAAAATGTATATGCAGAAGCATTAGACTCATTGTTATAGAAAAAAGTAGAAGATACATATGAAAAAAGGTTTGATAATTGGTCAAACCTTTTTTATTTTCATACGTTTACATGTTGTAACCCGTATTATACCAGTTCTACTTTGAAATTTTTTACTATTCGTTTCACAAAAAACCATGGTTATGGATATACAAAATGAAATCAACAATACTGGTGGATTCACAAATTTGGAACTACTCGCTAAGCAGGTAGTCGAAGGATTCATTTCGGGAATGCATAAAAGTCCGTTTCATGGATTCTCTGCAGAATTTGCTGAACATAAAGTATATAATAACGGAGAAAGTACAAAGCATATTGATTGGAAACTCTATGCCAAAACAGATAAACTTTTTACGAAAAGATATGAAGAAGAAACCAATTTAAGATGTCATATTATTATCGATAACTCTTCTTCAATGCATTACCCCGAAATCAAAGAACATAGTTTAAGGTCTCTCAATAAAATTAGTTTCTCGGTGTTGGCAACAGCATGTCTTATGAATATTCTGAAAAAACAAAGAGATGCGATAGGGCTTAGTATCTATAGCGATGCCTATGACTATTATGCGCCAGAAAAAGGTAGCGAGCGGCATCATCAAATGTTACTGAATACGTTAAATCAAACCATACTTTCTAAAACAGATAAAAGAAATACCGAAACGTACACATTTTTACACCTTATAGCAGAGAAAGTTCATCGCAGATCGCTTATTTTCTTGTTTACTGATATGTTACAAGCCAATACCAGTGATGAAAAATTGTTTGAAGCCCTTAGGCACTTAAAACACAATAAGCACGAGGTGATTCTATTTCACACTTTTGACAGTGCAAAAGAATTGAATTTCGATTTTATAAACCGCCCTACTCGCTTTATCGACCTGGAAACCGAAGCTTTTATTAATGTATACGCTGATAATATCAAAGACAATTATCAAGATGCTATGTCTACCTATATTTACAATTTGAAAATGAAATGCGCGCAATACGGAATAAAGTATGTCGAAGCCGATACGACGAAGAATTTTGATACGATATTAACGACATATCTGGTTGAAAGACAAAAATTTGTTTAATCGGGGGCTAACAAATTCTAAAAAAAACAAAAAAAACATTTGTGGGTAATGAAATGAGGTGTATATTTGCATCCGCATTAAGGCTTTGGTCTGGTAGTTCAGTTGGTTAGAATACCTGCCTGTCACGCAGGGGGTCGCGGGTTCGAGTCCCGTCCAGACCGCAAAATTGCAAAAGCTTCAACCCATATTGAGGCTTTTTTTGCATTCAAAATGTTGTGTTGTCTCATGCGTAGCATGAGAGGTTTAGTAATAAACCAATGAGAAGCTTTTCCATTTTATTCTTTGGAGAGGCTTTTTTTAGTTCTACGCTGTTTTACATTGGTTCTGATTTACAATTTAACCTGCATTATATATTAGAATTTCGTAATAGGTTTTATAATGCATAATCTGGGTTTAACAAATTTATGTAACTATATCTTGCCAATGCTCCCAGATTTCGCGAATAAACAAAATTAAAAATGTAACTGATACTATAAATTTAAGGAAGGTTCCGGCTAGAAATCCTATAAAAGATCCAAAAGCTGCCTTTGTAGCTTTAGCAGTGTCGCTACTATCTTTAATAAACTCCCCGATAAACGCTCCGGCAAAAGGCCCAATGATAATACCAAAAGGCCCTAAAAATAATATTCCTACCACCAATCCCAGAGAACTCCCCACGATGCCGTATTTGGTTCCTCCAAATTTTTTGGTTCCTAATGCAGGAACAATATAGTCTAATATCCAGACCAAAATAGATACCCCTAGCGTAATCCCCAAAAACGTCCAATTTTGCGTTACCGCCGTAGTGAAATGAAGTATTAATAGTCCAATCCAAGAAGTAAAAGGTCCGGGCAAGACAGGTAAAAAGCTTCCGATAATGCCCAATACACAAAAAAACAGACCGAAGATTAGTAAGGCTATATCCATAATTTTTTTAATATATGACGAAAATGTTTCAGGTTTGTTAAGTCATTATTATTTTAAAAGGAGTACTGGGATTCTTAACATAGATGATCGTATAAACTCATCAAAAATCCTTTCTTTTACACTAAACTCGAATTGGCTTCTTTCAATTTGTAGAATGCTGTACTAAAGTTTAATTAAATGCATCAAATTTTAGCAATTTTATTAGCTTGTTGCAAGGTGTAAAAGCAAAAAATGCCAAAAAAGGTTTAGTCAATAATAATAAGTAATAACAGTTTACCATTTGATATAAAACTACCCCGAAATTATGAAATTCTTTTTAGTATTGAGTATAGCAATATTGACATGCTCGTTTTCATTTTCACAGCATACGTATTTTACAACGCAAAAATGTAAGAATACCACAAACGACCGTATTCGTAGAGATTGTATTATTAAAGAAATACAATCTTTTGTAGATGAACATTATAATATTGCTACGATTGCTTCGGATGCAAAACCAGGAAAAAATCGCGTGTACACACGTTTTAAAATAGGTCGTGATGGAAAAATTACAGATATACAAACCAAATCAACAGCGTTTTCATTAGAGGTTGAAGCCATACGGGTATTACAATCTTTCCCCGTATTAATTCCTTCTTCTAAAAAATCATTAACAGCTAATCCACAAGATGTATTTACACTTCCTATCGTTTTTACGGTTGATAAAACTGATGTTGAAATAGAGAATAATGAAAAGCTTACGGGTAATGAGTAAAACGGATTAAACAGTAACTACGTTTTTTGAGTCAGAGATTGATCATACTTCTTGAAATCATTTAGTAAGGGTGACCACTTCAGGTAAAAATTCTGAATCACATATTGAAAAAACAAAACACAGTGCGATTCTGAATCAAAATGTCTAAATCGAAACGCAAAATATGATACTACTATCGACAATTATTTAAGATTAACTACCGGGGATGATACCGAAATATTAATTAATATCTTATCTTTAGAAGGTTCAGAAAGAATTCGCACTATTTATGTTAAGAGAAGAGGTGTATTTTGAAAGAAACATCCCAGAGGTAAAAATATAAACTTCATATTACTTACGTTGATAGCTATGCTGAAAAAAACCGTAGATGATAGGTGTGTGGCTTATTTTATAGACGAAAAAGCTACTGAAATCGACAAAAACATTCTCGACTTTACTACTACAAAAACTCCAAAAGTGATTAGTATACCTTCATATACTATGGAAGTTTATCTTTCTGAAACGAAAAAGAAAACTTAATCATGTAATGAAGCTAAGCAAAACTAAATTGATAATCCTTATTGTAGCCTTTGGGCTATGCATCAAAACCGAAGCTCAAACTTCAGTTTTGGTTGCTGCAGACAGCTTATATCAACTTGGAAATTATTCAGAAGCTATAAAAAAATACCAACAAAGTATCCCCCAAAATCAATATACTATCTTGCAAATAGCGAGATCAAATAAAGCAAAGGGAATGTATAACGAGTCTTTAACATTATATGAAAAAGCAATTACAGCATATCCATCGTCACCAAATATAAAGTTCGAGTATGCCAAATTACTAAGTACTACTGCTAAGCTTGATCGAGCAGATAGTATGTATACAGTTCTCGCAAATGAGCAACCTAAAAATCCAAATTTTCAATATCGGCTAGGATTAGTAAAGAAAAAGTTACAGGATTCTACTGCAATATCTTATTTCAAGAAAGCTTTTGAGATGGATAGTACACATCAAAAAAGTTGTTTAGAGATCGCTACCTACTACCTTCGAAAAAGAAATTACGATCAGGTGGTGCGGATTGCGAATACAGGCTTGCGATCTTATCCAGAAAATGTAGAATTACTAGGAGTTTTAGGACAAAATTTTTTATTGCGTGAAGATTACTATGAAGCGCAGGAGTATTTTGAAAAATTAATTTCGTTACATCAAGAAAACGAATACATTCACTCCACTTTAGGCTTGTGTTATACTCATACCCATCAATTTGAACAAGCAATACTACACCTTAAAAAAGCATTACAATATAATGATAGAGTGCCAATACGACACTCAAGACTTGGATATGCGTATCAAAAGCTAGAAAAATTTGAAGATGCTTTAAAACATTATAATGAATCTATAGCCCTGAAAGATATACCTATGGAAGAAGAATTACTTGCGATCGCTCTGGTATATCGACTGCAAGAGCGGTGGGAAGAAGCTATTAAGTATGCGAAGTTGGCGCTTAAAGAAAATTCTAATTTTAGCAGAGCACAATATCAATTAGCAATGTTTGCAGATGCTTATTACAAAGATCCAAAAGTTAAACTGAAATATTATAACGATTATCTTAAAAAATTTGGACAAGATAAGAAGCGTGCTTATTTTATTGCTACTATACAAAAGAGAGTGAAACAACTCGAAAAAGAGATAACTCCGGAGCTTAAAAACTAAGGAACCTTTTATGGTTTTAAAAATTTTATGTAGTTTGCCTCAACAAGTTTTAACGAATGATAGACAAAAGATATTGGTATGTAAGTGTAATCATATTCATTTGTGTTTCTTGCGATGGTTTTGTGTTTACAAAAGAACATCAAGAAGAAATTATTAAAGAAGGGCTTGATAAATTAAATTGGAATCAGGTAGAGCAGCCTCCGTTATTTGAAAGTTGCAAAACGGCATCAGAAGAAAAATTAGAACAATGCTTTCAGCAGACGATTACAACTCACTTTTACACTTTTTTATCAAAACAAAAGTTGCAAATTGATACGGCTGTACACGATACTATCTGGATTCCCTTACTAATTACTAAAAAAAGTAAGGTTGTTATCGAAGATTTTGAGCTTCCTGATACGATCGCTTCTCAAATACCAAACTTAAAGGATATTCTTGATAAAGGTCTTCAGTCGCTTCCGGCGGTAGCACCAGCACATACTCGTGGTACTCCGGTGACAGCCCGTTACCAACTACCTTTGGTGATTCGTATCGATTAACTAGCGTACTACTTATGAAATAAGCCATAACACTGAGGATGATACCATCGACATGATTAAACCGGTTTAAATGGCGATTCCATTGGACAATTAAAAAAACAAAAGTATAAACAGATGAAATGTGTAATTTTGTAGGATATAAATTATAATTTCTGTCTTGAACAACGAAAAAATTATATTAGGGATTGATCCCGGAACAACCATTATGGGGTTTGGCCTTATAAAAGTTCAGCAAAAACAAATGTCTTTCTTACAGCTAAATGAATTACAGTTAAGTAAGTACGAGGATCACTATCTTAAATTAAAACTTATTTTTGAGCGTACTGTAGAGCTTATAGATACATATCATCCCGATGAGATTGCTATCGAAGCCCCGTTTTTTGGTAAAAATGTGCAGTCTATGTTAAAATTAGGAAGAGCGCAAGGGGTAGCTATGGCAGCAGGTCTAAGTCGAGAGGTGCCTATTACAGAATACTCTCCAAAAAAAATTAAAATGGCTATCACAGGTAATGGTAATGCCAGTAAAGAGCAAGTTGCAAAGATGCTAAAAAGTGTATTACAGCTTAAGTCACTGCCAAAAAATTTGGACTCTACTGATGGATTAGCAGCTGCGGTTTGTCATTTTTATAATATGGGTCGGGCCGATGTAATAGGTAAGAGTTATACGGGCTGGTCAGCTTTTGTAAAACAAAACGAGAAAAGAATAAAAAAACCTCCCGGTTCTCATAAGTAGAACTAAATGTATCCTGTATCATGAAATTAACCGATACTTCTATAAAAGATAGACAAGAAGGAGCCGGAATTTATATTCACATTCCCTTTTGCAAACAAGCTTGCCATTATTGTGATTTTCATTTTTCTACTTCAATGAAGAAGAAAGACGAAATCATTAACGCTTTGTACAAAGAAATTACGTTAAGAAAGAATGAGCTAGGTAATAGCACAATCGATACTATTTATTTTGGGGGTGGTACCCCTACAGTATTAACTGTGAATACGCTACAATCTATTATCGATTGCATTGCTGAACATTTTAACATAGCAACAACTCCAGAAATAACTATTGAAGCCAATCCTGATGATCTCACCAAAGAATATATAGTAGCTTTGGCAAAAAGCAATGTTAATCGCCTAAGCATTGGGGTTCAATCGTTTTACAACGATGATCTAATAATGATGAATCGTGCTCATGATGCTAAAGAAGCCAAAGAATGTCTTTTGATTGCTAAGCAATATTTTGATAATATATCAATTGATTTAATTTATGGTATTCCGAAAATGTCGATAGCGCGATGGCAAGAAAATATCAAACAAGCCTTAGATTTTAAAATACCTCATTTGTCTTGCTACGCGCTCACAGTAGAGCCAAATACTGCATTGCCTCAATTGATAGATAAGGGGATAGTCCCTCCTGTAGATGAAGAGTTGGCAGAACAGCATTATCGAATCTTGGCAGACACCCTAGAGAGCAAAGGTTTTATACATTATGAAGTATCTAATTTTGGTAAACCCGGTTTTTTTAGTCAGAATAATACCGCCTATTGGCGAGGAAAGTCATACTTAGGGATTGGACCATCGGCACATTCTTATAACGGGAAACAAAGAAGCTGGAATGTAAATAACAATACGCAATACATTAAAATTTTAGAGAAAGGCCAATTACCAAATGAAGTAGAATACTTAAACGGTACAGACCGGTATAACGAATACATTATGACGGGTTTGAGAACTATGTGGGGAGTTTCCCTAGAAAAAGTAACTCAGAATTTTGGAGAAACGTACAAAAAGTATCTTTTAAAACAAGCTCAAAAGCATATCGAAGCACATTTATTATTTTTGGATGAAGAAAGATTATTAGTTACCAAAAAAGGAAAGTTTTTGAGCGATGGCATTGCAAGCGATCTTTTCTTGTTAAATTTAAGTAAGAAATAATAAATGCGTTTTGAACCTAGTGACCGAGGGGGTCGTTCACTAGTGCAAAGATGATATTCTTAATCTTTAGAAATCGGGTAATCAATTCGAAATAATTAAATATGATCGCAACGATAAACCATAATAATGAACTATATAAGATCGATTTATCTAGTCCTATAGATATTTCTATACCTATACGAGCATCAAAACAAAATGTAAACGCATGGTATATTGCTGAACCCGAAATAAAACCTGTACAATTGGGTGATTGGATAGGTAAAGTATCTGAAGGAAGCTCGACAAACTTCAATACGATCACATTTAATCCTCATGCTCATGGTACGCATACAGAATGTATTGGTCACATTACCAGAGAATTTCATAGCATTAATAGCATCTTAAAGACGTTTTTTTTTATGGCCAAAGTAATTACTGTTACGCCGAGTCCAATAGAAAATGATACCATCATTGATGTAAATCAAATACAAGCAGCCATAGGTTCGTCTAAGTATAAGGCACTTGTTATTAGAACGCTTCCTAATACTCCTGATAAAATAAGTAAACAATACTCGTACACGAACTGGCCATATATTACAGAAAATGCGGCTACATACATACGTGACCTTGGCATTGAACATTTGCTGATAGATGTACCTTCTATCGATAAAGAAAAAGATGAAGGGCGATTGCTCGCACACAAAGCTTTTTGGAATTACCCTAATACTCCGCGCCACGATGCAACCATAACAGAATTAATCTATGTTGAAAATCAAGTAAAAGACGGAGAATATTTTCTCAATCTTCAAATTGCATCTTTCGAAAATGATGCTTCCCCAAGTAAACCTGTATTATACCCAATACTTTCTTCAAAAGTCGAGATGAGTTCATTAACATAATATCTATATTTGCATTATGGAGCTATTATTTGCAGGACTTTTGGGAGGTACAATCCTTTCTTATTTCATTTTTACCAGATTTAGTGCGGCAAAAAGAAAATCTGCTGTCAAAACGCAATCTACCGTTTTAATGGAAAAGATAAAGAGTGTATGCAAACTCGTCACTGTAGAGGGAGATTTTGCTGAAATTTATCATTACGAAAGTGTAAAAGATAAATTTTTTAAATTACTAATTGGTCGAAAAAAAGCGCTTATTCTTATTGATGCCAAGGCGTATGTGGGGTTTGATTTATCTCAAGTTAAACTAGAGAGTGATATTAAAAACAAAAAGATTATTATTTCAAAATTTCCGCAACCTAAACTGTTAACTATCGATACCGATTTTAAGTTCTATGATATGCAAGAGGGCTGGCTTAACCCTTTTACTTCAGGCGATATTACGGATATAAGTAAAGAAGCTAAAAAGTTTATCAAAGATAAGATACCACAAAGTGGTTTAATGGAGTCTGCCAAAAAAGAGGCATTACATGCGATATCATTGATGGAAACCCTTGCAGGTTCTATTGGTTGGAGACTTGACTATTCTGCTCTGGAGTTAGAAGAAAATACGAACCCCTCCCAAAAGTTAGAAGAGTAGTGTGTTTGTACATTTCGACCAAAAAAGATACGTTTGATATTGCTTCTATACATAGATTTAAAAGCAATCTTACTGGATCAAAGATAGAACCAAACTTGAAAAGTACAAAAAGCAATGATCCTTGTTTATGTTAAACGAAATATAAAATCCTAAGCAGTTCATAAAAATATCATAGGTGAATAGAAATGGATATAGAAACATTTAGAGCGTATTGTTTGAAAAAGAAAGGAGTGACAGAAGCATTCCCTTTTGACGAAAGTACTTTAGTGTTTAAAGTGATGGGTAAAATGTTTGCTTTAACTGGGTTACATCGATTCCCATTTAGTGTAAATCTAAAATGTGATCCCGATCGGGCAGTAGAACTACGAGACTATCATCAGGAAATTACACCAGGATATCATATGAGCAAAAAACATTGGAATACTGTTAACTTTTCTGGCGGTTTATCTACTCATCTATTGTGCGAACTCATTGATCATTCATACGACCTAGTGGTAAGTGGACTTACCAAAAAATTGAAACACGAATTAGCACAGCTTTAAAATCAATAAGATTAGTATTAAAATAATGAATGATCCAAAAAAATTTTATAAAGAAGAAAAATCTAGATATACAGTAGCGTATAAGAACACTAAAAAACAGTTGGCTATTTCGAGTACTTTACGATTACTAGTTTTTTTATCCATAGGAGTAGGTGTTTATTTTGGTTATCCCAATTCTCAAATAGTAATAGGTACACTGCTAGCTGGTATAGTACTCTTTATTTTGTTAATCAATCGACATACCGATCTTACTCATACTAAAAATAAGTTCAAGAAACTTATAGAGATGAACCAATTAGAGCTCGATGTTTTTGCTAACGATATCAGTAAGCTTTCTACAGGAGAAGAATACATAGATTCTTCGCACCCGTTTGGTTATGATATCGATCTCTATGGTAAATATTCTTTCTTTCAGTATCTTAATCGTACCGCCACAAAGGCGGGAAAAGATGCGTTGGCTCAAATCCTGAATGCAAATTCGATTAATGCTGTAGCATCTAAACAAGACGCTATTAAAAACCTATCAAAATTGGCTAGATGGAGACAGGATTTTAATGCTACTGCCTTGTTAGTAGATAATACGACTACTATTTTGAGTATTCAAAAATGGTTAAAAAACTATACCTATTTTGTACCTAGAATAATGAGGTTTCTACCTACTGTAGTGACAAGTATTTCTATGGTAATGCTTGTATTATTATTTTTTAATGTAATAACATTCAACATCTTTCTTCTTTGGTTTTTTGTAGGCCTTGGTATCACGGGTACTCAGCTTAAGAAAATTAATAGATTGTATAGCCAAGCTAATAAAGCCAAACTTACTTTTGAACAATATCATAAGTTGATTCGTACTATAGAAAATACCAAGTTTACTTCGGTATTGTTACAAGAGAAGCAGCAGCTTGTCATTCGGGAGAAAGAGAAAGCATCTAAAACCTTGCGACAATTTGCTAAAGTACTTAGTGCCTTTGATCAGCGTAATAACATGATGTTTGGTGTTGTAGCCAATGGTTTGATGCTATGGGACATAGTGCAGAGCTATCGCATAGAGCAATGGATTAGAAATAATCAGCATAAAGTAAATCAATGGTTTGAGGTCATTGCTTTTTTCGATGCGTATAACTCTTTAGGTAATTTTGCTTTTAATCATCCGAATTACGTATATCCAGAGATCATTGAAAACTCTATAATACTTAGGGCTAAGGGATTAGGACACCCTCTGTTAGATGAAAATAAGCGCGTGGATAATGATATATCCATAGATAACGAACAGTTCCTGATCATAACCGGTGCCAATATGGCTGGGAAGAGTACTTTTTTGCGTACTGTAGCGTTACAAATCGTTATGTCTAATATTGGTTTGCCAATATGTGCACAAAGTTGCCAATATCGACCTATCAAGTTAATTTCTAGTATGCGAACCTCTGATTCGTTAAGTGATGATGCTTCGTACTTTTTTTCAGAATTAACCCAACTCAAAATAATTGTAGATGCCATAGAAGAAGAGCCATATTTTATCATTCTCGATGAGATCTTAAAAGGAACAAATAGTAAAGATAAAGCTACAGGATCTCGTAAATTCGTAGAAAAACTTGTGAGTGCAAAAGCTACAGGAATAATTGCTACGCACGATTTAAGTCTTTGTGCAATCGCTGAGGACCTACCTCAAGTTCAGAATCGTTTTTTTGATGCTCAGATTGTAGATAATGAGCTCTATTTTGATTATAAATTTAAAGAAGGCATTTGCCAGAACATGAACGCCTCTTTTTTATTGAAAAAAATGGGAATTGTCAACTCTTAATAGAAGATCTGCATTATTGTTTCAAAATTAGTTCTATTCTCGTATCCACCAGACCCACCAAATCAAGAGTGGATGAATTATTAAAAGCCTGATCCAAGCCACCCATTCTGGAACACACAAGCTACCGGCGACACAACTACCCATTGTTATAAAATACATATGAGAAAGTGCGAAAACTAATAACATCATAATAATAAGAAGCGCTGAAATTTTTCGGGTATGTGTAAAGAGTACTCCAACACCTAAAACTATTTCTGCAATTCCGCTGATGTAATTGATAAGCTCGATATGCACCAAATATTTCGGTATGAGCGGGAAGTAAAATTCTGGATGTATAAAATGGTTTAAACCTGCTATCAAATAGAAGGCAGACAATAGGTATAGTGAGATTTGTTTTATACCCATTTTATTTTTTTCTCGTGATGTGCTTGTTTTAGAATCAAGAAAAATGGAATCCACCAGATAAAGTCATTAGTAATAAGCGTATAAAAAAATTCAAAAGGTACTTTTTCCTGCATATAGTTGATAAAAAATCCTATCGGACCAAATATCTTACCTAGAAATCCTACCATTACTATAGGCCAATGTAGTAAAGGATCTTGAGCAGCCCACCAATATCCCAAACCATATACCCCAATAACCATCCCCATACCTTGCCAGATCATTATATGACTTGGAAGTTGCATTCCAACCCATTCAAAAAACTGATTCGGAAACAAAACAACCCATGCACCCCAGATAAGATTATAAATAGCTGCAATTCGTAAAGTTGTAGACATATTTTTGATCTTCATAACTATATAATCTTATATGATGTTAGAATGAAATGATGTAATCCTTTTGTATTTGGTTCCAAAATTACCATTTTCATCTCCATACTTAGGATAATTCTTCATTTAAGTACTTTTTTTAGGTAATATTTATATAAATCTTCAGATGAGGCACCCATCCATCTACGTAAATGAATATTAAGAAAGTAATATTGAAGTCGCCAAACCCCAATTTCTTGATAGCGTCTTGAAGAGGTAGTTATATATTTAGGAATAATCACAAATTGACGTAGTGCAAACAATCGATCGACCAATTCGTTATCTTCGTAAACAACAAAAGATTCATTATATCCGCCGATTTCATTAAATAAAGTTTTGGTAATGAACTGACTTTGATCACCCCCGCGACAACGCTTACTTTTAAATTGAGTAAGCCATCCCAGAAATCGTAACCACCAGTGATTAGAGTCAAACTTCATTCTAAAACAACCCGCGTGGTTATGCTTTTGAACTTCATTAATAATATATCTGTCAAAATGACGAGGCGGAAACGAGTCGGCATGTAAAAAATATAGAATTTCACCTCGTGATACCTTTGCTCCTGTATTCAGCTGTATAGCTCTACCTTTGCGCGAAGCAATTAAAGTAATATATTCATTTGATAATTTGGATACTTTTTTTTGCGATCCATCTGTACTGCCCCCATCTACAACCAAGATTTCTTCTACATTGTCTTTAGAGTATAAGTTATCCAAAATGGAAGAAAGCAGCGTACATATTGTCGCTGCTTCATTAAATATGGGAATAATAATCGATATTTTCAAAGTACAACTATTGTAATTAGAAGATACATATTTTTATCGATATCGTTTGTATTGTACGTTTCACTTTTTTAGTCGTGTACAAAAAAAGGAGTGACTACCGCTTGTTCATTAAGATTCCAATTATACTCCATATATCCTTTTTTTGATTGATTGTCTATTTTTACCGCAGCGTAACGATTAATGAAATCTTTAACGTCACCCCCGTTAACTTTAAAATCCTTTTTATACCATGAAAAGATTTTCGAAACACTTACCACTTCACTAGTAATACTATTACGACTAGAATCATTAATAAATTTTTCTGTTTGTTGATCCAAAGCGGTTTGTAAATTTTCTGCAGTATATGCTCTGTTCCAAACTACCGGACACGAGATTGATGCACAATTTATAGCAAAATGAATTCTCGGATCTCCAAATTTTCTTAAAATTTTATGCTCTAGCTCACCCAGGCTATGCCAAACCCCATCAATTTTAAAGAATTTTTTATCCCATGGATCTTTAATATCTTTTATACTTTTAAGAGGATAGCTGTCTATAATAAGTTTAATAGTATAGGCATTATAAGCATTAATCCAATATGCCATTTTTTCTTCTCTGCTCCAGTTTTCTTTGGGAGGACGGTCTGATAATTCTTTAAAATATTTATATAATTGAGAGCTATCTCTCATAAAACCATTATAATCAACTTTACCATCATCTGATACATTTAGTAATAATGCCTGATCCCAAGTACTATGATCAAAATTATCTTGTGATTGGAGTGTATATATAAAGAATAGCGAAATTATAATGAGTATGTATTTTGGAGTTTTCATGATATTGTTTGTAATTAGTTCTACATGTAAATAACTGCTTTAATTTTTATTTATTTCCCTTCTTTAGTTGAAGATCATTTAAAAACCTTACAGGAAAGCTATTCTGTTTTCAATATCGCTACGGCTATATCTTGAAATAGTGTATTTATTTACTGTATTACCTTGGTTTTAACAACATCCACCACCGTCGTAATGAAAGGTAGAGTCGCTGATAAAAATATCATCTCTTTCTAGATTTGCTAAAGCCGAAGCTGTTTTATCACAAACTGCCAAAGGTTGATTTTTTAATAAAATATGACCTTTCTCATCATCAAAATAATCGTGTTCTCCATAATAAATTGCGGCTTTACCAGTAAAAACACATGGTCCGTCATCTGGCATTGGATCTTTAATAGCAGCAACCTCTATAGATTCTATGAAAATTAATTCATCGGTATTGTAATGTTTTGGATCTAGAATTCGATACGGTTTGCGTGCTCTAATTTCAATAGTGCCAAAACCAACATCAGTAAGTGCTTTTACATAGTCTGCGATAGGTAAACTTCCGCTTAGGCAAAGTGCTCTAAGTCGTTCATCATTACGTAGCGCATCGTTTATAGGCTGCTCACATGTGGGGTCGCTCATTACTAATCGCCCATGCGGTTTTAGTACTCTATACATCTCTTCTATAGCTTTTTTTAAATCCTCTTTTTTGAAGATGTTGAATAAACAGTTTTGAGCAGCAACGTCGATACTGTTATCATCAACAGGAAGGTGTAAAGCATCACCATATCTTAGATCTACATATTCACTTTTGAACCAGTCATTTTCAGCTTCGGCTTCTATAAAATTTTTACGTGAAGCTTCTAACATTTCCTGAACGACATCCACGCCGATCACTCCGTTTTTTTGTCGAGAAAAATAAGAGAATTGCAAGAGTTCCATTCCGCCACCAACACCAACATATAGCACCTTAGGGTTATTGGTCAAGTCTCTGGCATTTACGGTACTACCGCAGCCATAGTTCATTTCTTGCATAATTTTAGGAATTTTAAGACCTGGTAGTTCCCAAATGGGGTTTGTGGTACAACATAATCCAACATCTGGTGTTAATGCTGCTTCTTTATAAACATCGTGGGTGGTACTTAAATAGCTCATATGTGTTATTATTTTAGAAAGTGGGTATTCGTTTTTATGAATATCCGTAATTTAACCTAAACGGTTTGGGTCAAGCTGAATACTGAAACGAGTTCAGCACAGGCTCGTTTCAGCTTCTCATCTCAATTCACTGAAAATAAACTTCATGAGATCCTGAAATGAATTCAGGATGACTTCTCAGTTAAATTTTAGGTATAATAACGGACAATCAATTTTATTTTTGCCTTATTCATCAGTCGAATAGTAACCATTTAACTTTCAATATGTAAATTAAAGAGATTTTATTAATTCGTTGAAGAGTAAAATCAATTCGGGTTCTGCATTAGCGGCAAGTGCGATAATTTCTTCAATATTAACAGGCTGTAAGTTATCTGGATCACATTCATCGGTTAATACAGATACTGCTGCTACGGGTAGCTCTAAATGGTTTGCTACGATTACCTCGGGTACGGTACTCATACCTACGGCATCGGCACCTATGGTTTTGAGATAGCGATATTCTGCTCTGGTTTCTAGCTGTGGGCCGAGTACAGAGGCATAAACCCCTTGGTGAAGGGTAATATTTTTTTCTTTGGCAATGGTTTTAAGTGTTGCATTCATTTTTATATCATAGGGTGCACTCATGTCTGTAAATCTGCTTCCCATTTGCTCTACCCCCTTAAATGCCAATGGTGATCCGCCTTGTAAATTAATATGATCGTCGATAAGCATCAGTTCTCCTTTTTTGAAATCAAGGTTAATAGCTCCAGATGCATTAGATACCAAAAGAGTTTTAATTCCTAGTTTGTGCATTATTCTCACAGGATACGTAACATCTAGTAGCGAATATCCTTCATATAAATGAAAGCGACCTTGCATCACAATTACAGTTTTCTCTTCAAGACGGCCATAAATTAATTTACCTTTGTGAAATTCTACTGTAGCTGTAGGAAAATTAGGGATATGATTATAACTAATTTCTTTAAGGATTTCTATTTCGTTAACGAGTTGCCCTAGACCGGTCCCTAGTATAATACCAATATCGGGATTTTCAAACCCCTTTTCTTTTAAAAAATCTGTGGTTTCTGTAATTTGCTTTATCATTGGGTTAAAAATTTTTGAAAAACATCAATATCTTTAATATCTTCATAAATGTCAATATCGTTACGTTCTTCTAACAAATGAATCGTATTATTTTGTAAATCGTTTACTGTGTCTTTTAGAACAGAGGCAGTTCCCCATTTTTTATTTTTGAAAACCTGTGAAGTTAACGATTTCATTCCGAGTAAATAATACCCCCCGTCTGTAGCGGGGCCGATGACATAATCATGAGATTGTAATGCAAGAAATGAAGCTTCGATATCTTCTGTTGAAAGGTCATACATGTCGCTTCCAATAATAACGATGTGTTCATAACCGCTGGCAAAACCTTCAGCAAAAGCGTGATTCATTCGGTCTCCAAGATCTTGTCCGATTTGTAGTCGTTTATCATAAATTTGAGGGTCCCACAGATCGTTTTCTCTAATTTTAACAGAGTAGTGAACCTGTTTGGATACGTCTAACTTTTGAGTTAGCGAGCGGGTATGCTCTAGTAAAAACGAATAGATGTTCAAAGCTGCCTGGTCACCAATCGTTGCGGCCAGACGCGTTTTACATTTACCTAACTCTGGATTTCGGGTAAAGATGAGTAATAGATTTTTCTTGCTCAATTTGAATATACTTTTTTCCCGTTATGCAACCACTTTGCCCACTGTTTTGAAAAAGCATGAACACTATCGGTCGTTTGCCCTTTTGAATTGACTATAGGGTAATTGTGATTTTTCCACTCGAATATGCCGCCGTATAAGTTAAGCACATGGGTAAAACCAACTTTTTTAAATTGCTCTGAAACATCTTCAGACCGAACTCCTAAACTGCAATATACCACCAAAGTGTCATTTTTCTGAAAATAGGGTTGCACAGCAGTTTTGAGGGTAAAATTTTCGTATCCTACGTGTATTGCATTTTGAATATGACTTACATTAAATTCTTCTTTTTCGCGAGCGTCTAATATATGAACTCGATTACGTATAGAAAATAATTTGGCAGCTGAAATATAAGGAATATGTTCTTCATTATACGTTTTCAGTACTTCTTTTAGCGAATCTTGCGCAGTTCCGAAGGTAGAAAATAACAGCCATATATATAAAACATAATGTTTACTACTATTCATTTATCAAAAGATTAGGCTACAGTACCTTGACAACTACTTCCGGCGCCAGCTGTACAACCATAGCAATGTTGAGAAATAATAATATTCCGGTTCTGAAGTAATTCTTCATTGTACGCACTAATATGTTTCACTTTGCTTGCTACTTTGAGATCTAACATTTGATTAAAATCGCAGTCATAAAGCCACCCATCCCAACTTACTGATATCGTATTTGTACACATTACATTGGCTACTGCTGCTGGATTATATGCTTCTACAAGAGCATACATATAATCTTCATAATTTTCTGAAGCGATCAAATAATCCAGAAATCTGCTTATGGGTAGATTTGTAATTGCAAATAAATTATGGAAATGAATGCCAAAATCCTCTAAAAGTGCTTTTTTAAAATCTTTTTCCATAGCTTCTTGATCACCAGGAAGAAAAGCACCAGATGGATTATATACCAAATCTAATGTAAGATCACTACCTGGCATGCCGTATCCTCTATCGTTTAACTCTTGTAATGCTTTAATAGATTTGTCAAAAACGCCATTACCACGCTGTTTGTCTGTTTTTCCGCGGGTCCAATGAGGCATAGATGAAACCACATGCACGTTGTGTTTCTTAAAAAAATCGGGAAGGTCATAATACGACTTGTTTGCTCTTATAATAGTTAAATTACTACGTACAATAAAATCTTGGATACCGGCTTTGCTTGCTTCTTCTACAAACCATCTAAAATTTGGATTCATCTCTGGAGCACCTCCGGTTAAATCCAAAGTGCGTGCTCCTGTTTTTTTGATAACTTCTAGACATTGTTGCATAGTATCCCTGGTCATAATTTCTTTACGATCTGGTCCGGCGTCTACATGACAGTGTTCACATACTTGATTACACATGTATCCCACATTAATCTGAAGAATTTCCAGGCGTTTAGGTCGTAGGGGGAACTGATCGATTTCAGCAATTTTATCTGCGAACTTGGGCAACGTTCCATCGGCAAAAATCCCGTTGTTCAGAATTTCTATCTGCTTATTGGCATTTGCCAAATGATCATTGCGTTTATGTAGGGATTGTTTTGTTTTCACTTCAGGCATATTCGTTATTGGTACCACCAAGGGTTTCATACTCCGAGGCTTGCCTCGAAATTAAAATTCAGTTTCTTACGGAATGCCTCGCGAGCTTGCCCCGAGGTATTTTACATCGATAGTTTTTCATATTTGTTCATCATCTGCACCCCATGCACGAGCGTAGCGCCACTCTCTATGGCTGCTCCTGCATGAACGGCTTCCATCATTTCTTCTTTGGTAATTCCTCTCTGCAGCCCGTCTTTGGTATATGCATCGATACAATAAGGGCACTTTACTACATGAGATACGGCTAGGGCTATTAACGATTTTTCTCTTGCACTTAAAGCTCCTTCTTCAAAAACTTTTCCGTAATAATCAAAGAATTTTGTACCTAACTCTTCACTCCATTCTGTTATTTTTCCAAACTTTCGTAAATCAGCCGGGTCGTAATATGTTTTAGCCATAATATATATGATTTTTGAGGCAACTAGAACTAGTCTGTCGTCGATTAGCTATTTTTACTTACAATAAAAGATTAATTTTTTTAAAAGAAAATTTATTATCAATTATTTTATAATCATTTTGGTGTCAGATAAATATTCATGGTACAGAATTGATATAAACTTTTTTCAATTTGCTAAAAAAAACGCTGTTTTGCACTTTAATCAAAAAAGTCAAGAAGAGTTCAATTCATAAAGCGGGTTACAATCAAAATCAAATTTAAAATTACTAATGTAGCCTACCGTTTATTGCAGATTTCAAACGCTATTCTCGATACCCCAAAACATGACGAGGATAGGCTGATTTTAATCAGACGACCGTATTTTTCTACCGAGTTATTGAAGTCGAATAGGCAAAGATGAATAAAAAAGCTTAATTTAGACTCCCAAGATGATTTGACGAATTGAACTGGTTTAAACTTTTTTCAATTTGCTAAAGAAATGCTGTTTTGCACTTATATTGTATAATTTTTGACCTCTGCAGCGCTGCTGTGTACTTAAAAATTATTTCATCTAAGCACAAAACCTTTCGCAATCGTACCATTGGGTACCTTCTTATCTGTTGGTCCTGCTTACATCAAAAGAGTTTAAACCAGTTCATATTCTTTTACGTCTGATAATAAAGAATGTCTAACTTGAAGTCATGAGAAAAAAGGTTACTTTAAAACAACTTGCCAGAGAATTGAACTTATCAATATCTACGGTCTCCAAATCCCTAAAAAATGACCCTGAGATTAGTCAAAAAACGATTAATAGGGTTCATGAATTGGCAAACTTTTACAATTATAAACCGAATGCTCTGGCGGTAAGCCTGAAAAGTAATAAAACAAAAACGATTGGGGTTATCTTACCCGAAATCTTAAATCATTTTTTTGCTAAAGCATTATTCGGTATAGAAAAAGAAGCTTCAGAAAGAGGATATAAAATTGTCACCTGTATTACTAATGAATCTTATCAAAAAGAAGTAGAATATGTAGAGATGCTCAACTATAGCAGCGTAGATGGCTTTATTGTGGCTTTGAGTCAAGAAACTCAGGTTCTTGGCACAATAGAGCATTACAAAGCACTACAACGAGACCATGTTCCTATAGTAATGTTTGATAGAGTGAGTAATGAGATCGAATGTGATAAAGTAATAGTAGATGATAAAGTAGCCTCTAAAAATGCAATACAATATTTGATCAAAACCGGATGTCGTAAAATTGCTGTGATAAGTACTATTGGTCAATTAAGTGTGGCAAAATTAAGGCTAGAAGGCGTTAAAGAAGTGATTAAAACACATGAAGATGTTTCTTTAATAGATCTTTCGATTACCGGCAGCAGGTTTGAATTATCGGGTAAAGATTCGCATACTATTGAGAATGAAATTGAAGTATTTCTAAAACAGCACGATGTGGATGCAGTTTTAGGATTAGATGAAACTGCAGCAGCAGTTACTATTAATATTTCACACAAATTAGGATTAAAGATACCAGAAGATATTTCGGTTATTGGTTTTACCGATGGTTTATTGTCTAAACATTCATATCCTAAATTAACTACAGTCTCGCAACATGCAGAAGATCTTGGTGCTAAAGCTGCACAAATTTTGATTGATCAGTTAGATAACTTTACAGAAAACTATAAGATAAAGACAGAAATTATAAAAACTTCGTTAATCGTTAGAGATTCTACAAGCCTGCATTATTCGACCACGTAGGTTTTACTATCTGGACCAACACCGGTGATTGTAAGCTTTTTCCATTCTTTAGGTAATATTGGTTTTTTTTGAATAATACCTTCGTTTGTAATGTGTAATCCGGCAAAACCAAAAATTATAGCTTGTAATATTCCGCCAGCTCCAGTTGCAAAATAAGGATTATTGCTGGTAGCAGATTCTGCCAATGCCCCAAAAGGAGGCCTTTTATTGGGTTCATAACTTTTCTTAAAAAGTCTAAAAGCGTTTTCTGCATCACCCAATCGGGCATAAAGAACTGCAAAAATACTTTGAGCCATGGCAGGACCTTCTTTTGCTAATTTGGGCTCATAGTACGTTAAATCCTTCATGATTGTAGGCGTATCGTTTATGATATCCAAAGGATAGGCCAAGAGATTCACATCTGCTTGTTTAATTCGCTCACCTTGGTAGTTACTGTGTTCTCTGGTGGTTCCATCTTTAAATCGATGAATTGTTAATTGGTTTGCAACCTGATTCCATGTACTGTCTGGTGTAACATTTAACTCTTCGGCTGCCAAAGATGCATATCGCAAGCAGGTAATAGCAGAACCATTGGTAAAGGCGTTATCGTTAACATTAGGCGCAAATTCATTGGCGCCTACCACGTTATTTATAGAATATGTGCCATCAGGATTTTGAGATGAGCGACTCACCCAGAAGTCGGCTACTTCTTTTAATAGAGGAAACCCACGACTTTTTAACCACTTTTTATCCTTTGTAACACGGTAATAATTCCAAAAGGCGATACCTACATCGGCAGTAATATGATGTTCAAAAGTTCCTGTAAGTGCCCAAGCAGGTGTAGCTTCCTCGCCGGTGTCATCACTTTCCCAAGGAAACATAGCTCCCTTATATCCAAAATTGATAGCTTTTTTTTTGGCTACCTTTAATCTGTCGGATCTATAGTTTACTAGTGATCGTGCAATATCTTGATTTAAAATGAGTAGGGGAGGGTACATCCAAAGCTCGGTATCCCAAAAGATATGTCCGTTGTATCCTTGAGAACTCAATCCCATAGGTGCAATGCTCAAATTAGAATCTGCTCTAGAAAAAGCATATAGGTGATAAAGGGCAAGTCGCACATCTAGTTGTGATTGGCGATCACCGTCTATAATAATATCTCCTTTCCAGAGGTCGCTCCACATAGAAGTATGTTGCTCTAGTATACTGTTTCTTGGTGTTAATAGATTAAAAATTACAAAGCGTTCGCTCTCTGTTTGTGGATCATCAAAATCTTGAGTAGAACACTGTGCTGCAGTCCATGCGAACTTGTAAAGATCATTTTTTTTAAGCGTGTGGTTAAAAGACAGTTGATTGTTGTATTCGCTAATTTTTTTATGTGTTAATACGGGTCTTTCATGTTCTCTGGTAGAATTGATATTGTGCCAAATAAATGTAGCAGAAGTAGCTACAGTATGCTTATTTAATCTGCTTTTTGCGACAGTTTGTAGTATAGGCATCGTAGTTTCCAGATCCTTTAAGATTCTAAAGGTGCTCAAAGGACTATTATACTCATCTGGTGTTTGTATCTTACCTACAACCTTAATGTCTATATCATCAAGAGCCTTTATTTGAATATCTATATAACCCGCATAGGGAACATTGCGAAGTGCATAGAGATCATAGGATATTTGAGCTACATTTTTGTAAGTAAAAGAAGTTTTAAATTTTGCTCTTTTCATATCCATAGTTTGCTTCCAATCGGTAATATTTGAATTACTGAGCTTTTCACCATTAATATATAGATCTAAATTTCCAAAGTTCATTCCTAAGAGGATTTTACTTACACCTAGTGTAGATTCTTTGTCATACACATTATTCAGAATGACTTTATCAGTTTTTAAAATTTCAAAAGATGGAAGAATTCCTATACGACCATTAGCAGCTACAACTCCTGTATAATTTTTATAATCTGTTGTTGTAATTTCCCAATTTTTTTGTTGCGAAAAAATTTTTGAGTTTGTAGTGATAACTACTACAATAAGTAAAACTTTGAATAATTTAATACACATAGCCATGAGAATTTGATACGTAATTAGAAGGAGGGAACTCCTTCATTTCTGAATTAACACTAATAGTCAAATATACTTGTTTCAGTATATTAATACATAAAACCTATTATTTTTATCATTTGTTTAAAAAAGATTGTTGTCTGATAAAAAAGTTGATACGCTCTGAAAACCTCTATTACCATCAAGAGTTTATGAGTTTATAGAAAAGACACCTTGTTTTTCTAAAATTTAGACAACTTATTTTGAAACTGAATCGCTTTTACTTCAAAAACCATAATAGACAAGTTTTACAAATAAGTCTATGTTCTATTTTCTAGCAGCGCAGCAGTCTATTTTCATTAACCGGACAATACGGTTTAAAAAACTTAGGTGCTATCTCGTAGTACAAGTTTGGTATCGAGTTTGATTACTTTTTTTTGAGGAACAACATCATCGATTTCATGTAGCTGATCAATTAATAATTCTGCGACTTTTTGACCCATCTCAAAACTTGGTTGAGCAATACAGGTCATAGAAGGAACAAAGATCTGGCCTAAACCTAAGTCTCCAAAACCTATTACCGAAACATCCTCTGGGATCTTATACCCTAAATTAAGAAGTGTTTTCATAGCGAGCAACCCATAATTATCGGTACAAGCAAAAACAGCATCGGGTTGTATGGGTATACGGTTAAAAAAATTTTGTATTTCGGCATCTTCATACTCGCGATCAAGCGAACTACAATGTAAAATTAGCCTATCATCTACGGCAATATTATGCTTTTTAAGTGCTTTAAGATAGCCCTTAAATCGATCTTGAAATACTTTTTTTTCTTTAATACCACCAATAAAAGCAATAGTTTTTTTTCTTTTTTTAACGAGAAATTCTACTGCAGAAAATGAGGCTTTATCATCTTCTATAATAACATGAGTAGCGCCATTTACTTTTTGTTTAATATTATCAAATAATACAACGGGGATCCCCTTGTTTATTATATTTTGTATGTGAATAAAAGTTTCAGTTTCGTGAGTGGGAGAAAGAATGATACCGTCTACCAAACCTTTTTCATATGAAATAAGATTTTCACGTTCAAATTCAAAAGAATTTCTTGAAGAACTAATGAGTATTTTATAATGGTGTTCGCGAGCATAATGGTCAATACCTCTACAAACTTCTATAAAAAAGGGTTCGTCATATCTTGGAATAATTACTCCAATAATATTCGTTTTGCCAGAACTAAGACTTTTTGCAATTTGATTGGGCATATATCCCATAGCATTTGCTGTTTCAAATACCTTTTCCCTTGTACTTGGTTTTACCCTGGGATTTTTATCCAAAGCTCGGGACACGGTAGCGATAGAAATATTTAGTTTTCTGGCAATATCTTCAAGTTTTACCCTCCTTTTTTTCAAAATGATTAAATATTCGTTAAAAAATTATTATTAAAATATCATTTTTGATAAAAATTTAATAATACAAACGTTTGCATTGTATTAAATTAAGATATCGTTTTTCAAATACCATAATTGTTTGGTTATTTGTAATAGTCGTACTAGTTTTTTGAAAAATTAGCAATTATACCTACTTAAAATCATTATAATCTTAATGAAAGCCGTCCCAAACTTCATGTGCTTTCAGAAAATATAATGGTTATGCTAATTTATAATAAAAAATAATAGCTGTCTGTAAATTCTTCGATGCGTACCAAACATTTCGAAAACAACCGGTAATAGGTGATTAGAATATGTATGTAGAATGAGTTTACAAAATCATTGTTTAAAGCTCAACATCATCATAAGTGAAATTATCTTGGTTTAAAAAAGGAACAATCTATCAAATCTATCCCAGAAGTTTTAATGATAGTAATTCTGACGGAATAGGAGATTTAAGAGGTATTATAGAGAAACTCGACTATCTGCAAAAACTAAATGTTGATATTTTATGGTTAAGTCCAATATTCAGTTCACCTAATGATGATAATGGTTACGATATAAGTAACTATTGTGCGATCATGCCCGAGTTTGGTACCATGCAGGATTTTGATGAACTTTTGCATAAAACTCACGAACGAGGTATGCGTTTGGTACTGGATCTGGTGGCAAATCATTGCTCTGATGAGCATGAATGGTTCAAAGAAGCCAAAAAATCCAAAGATAATGCGTATCGAGATTATTTTCACTGGAGCGCACCTGCAAAAGACGGAGGTCCTCCTAACAATTGGAAATCTTTTTTTGGAGGAAGTGCTTGGGAGTATGATAAAGATTCTGGAGAGTATTACTTGCATCTTTTTACCAAGAAACAACCCGATTTAAATTGGAAAAATCAAAAGGTAAGAGAAGAGATCTATCAGGCGATGAGGTTTTGGCTCGATAAAGGAGTAGATGGATTTAGAATGGACGTAATTCCGTTGATTTCAAAACGAGAGGGTTATCCCGATGCACCCAATGAGGGTTTTAGAAAAATTATAGAAGACGTGTATGCCAACGGTCCCCATCTTCATGAATATCTAAGAGAAATGAATCGAGAAGTAATTCGCCATTATGATGCATTTTCGCTAGCCGAAGGGGTTGGTATCAATCCTACAAATGCCGGATTATATGTCGATCATGACCGTAGAGAACTTGATATGTTGTATCATTTTGATATTCTAGAATGTACTATTGTTAATGGTAAGTTTGAAGAAGTTTCTCCATTTGATCTAGTGACGATGAAAAAGATCTTTAAAAAATGGAGAGATGCTGTTCACGAAAAAGGGTGGTTGGCTAATGCAATGGGAAATCACGATTTTTCGCGTATGGTATCCCGGTTCGGAAATGATAAAGAATATTGGGCAGCATCAGCAAAAATGTTATTTATTATGCAAGCCACACAAAACGGAACCCTAAATATATACCAGGGTGATGAAATTGGCATGACTAATATTGTCTTAAATGAAATAAGTGAGGTTAAAGACGTACAATCTTTAAATTTTTATAATGAAAATTTAGCAACTCAAAGGTTTTCAAAAGATCTTGCTTTAGAGATGATTAATAAAGAAGGAAGAGATAATGCAAGAACACCTATGCAATGGAGTGACGAGCTAAATGCAGGTTTTTCAGAACATGATCCATGGCTCAAAATTAATCCCAACTATGAAAATATCAATGTAGCTACGCAAAATAATGACCCAAATTCTATCTTAAATTTTTACAGAAATGTACTCGCGATTAGAAAAAAGATGGAAGTTTTTGTATACGGTGATTTTGAAGAAGTAGCATTTGATCATCCAGAGTTGTACATCTATAAAAAAACATTGGGAAGTGATAAGATTATAGTGCTATTGAATTTTAGTAGCAACCCTCAAAAATTCATTACTAACTTCCAATTACCAACAAATGCGGTTATCATAAATAATTATGAAGATATTGTAATTACAGAAGATAAGATACACCTCAAACCTTATCAGGGATGTGTGGTAAGGCTTGAATAGTGCGTAGGATTAAACAAATAGAATTAAAATAGATAAAATAGAAAGTGAAATTAGTTTTTGTTTGTTAGCAGAGAAGTTGTAAACAAAACTTCTCGAAGGTGTAACAACTGGGACATCCATTTTTTTCGTAACTTTTAGAGGTAATAGTTATAGAATTAGTCAATTGTGGTAAAAAGACTTGGATGTCCCGCTGTTACTTACTCACACAAGCTTAAAAAAGGTGCTTATATATGAAGAAAACAAATCAAATTAAATCAAACTCTGTATTATGAAACGAACATTAATAAAATTTAAACGTACGAAAAGTATGATACTTAAAAAACTCATATTCTTATTGGTGTTTTTATCGGGGAGTATGGCGTATTCACAAATCACGGTCTCTGGGGTGGTTTCTGATGCAGGAGGTCCAATACCAGGGGTTAATGTACTAGAGAGAGGAACCAGTAACGGAGCAGTTACCGATTTTGATGGTAACTATACCCTTGATAATGTAGCACAAGATGCGGTGCTTGTCTTCAGTTATTTGGGGTTTAAAGCGCAAGAAGTTTCGGTAGATGGTAAAACAACTATTAATGTGACTATGGAGGAAGATGCTGCAGAGTTAGAACAAGTTGTGGTTATTGGGTATGGTAGCGTTAGAAAGAAAGACGTCACCGGTGCGGTGGCTACAGTTAAACCCGAGGATTTTAATCAAGGGGTGCAAAACTCACCTGATCAGTTAATACAAGGTCGTGTTGCAGGTGTTCAGGTTACTGCTGCTAGTGGGGAACCAGGTGCTGCAAACAATATTCGTATTCGAGGTACATCGTCAATACGAGGAGGTAATAACCCATTAATTGTTGTAGATGGAGTACCACTAGATGGAGGTAATACGAGTGCTGGGTCAGACGTAGGTACTGGTCGCTCTAGCGCTCGAAATCCTCTAAATTTCATTAATCCAAATGATATTGCGAGTATTGATGTGCTAAAAGACGCTTCGGCAACGGCGATTTATGGTTCTAGGGGATCTAACGGTGTGGTAATAATTACAACAAAAAAGGGGGTTTCAGGAAAACCTCAATTGGACTTTTCTTCGACATTAAGTGTATCTACCATTGCTAATGAATATGATTTGTTAGATGGGCAAGAATTTACAAGGGCTGTTAACGAATTAGGAGAACCCGGTTTAGCATTTGGGCAAAATGTAGATGCATTAGACGAGATTTTGAGAACAGCCGTTACTCAAAATTATAATGTAAGCTATGGTGGTGGTTCTGATACAGGACGATATAGATTTTCTCTATCTTTACAAGACCAAGAAGGTATTATTAGAAATACAGGTCAAGAAAAGTATACTGCGGCACTTAATCTTACAGAAAAGTTTTTTAACGAGAAATTACAGATAGATACAAAATTAATCACCTCTTTCATCAAAGACGAAGCTACTGCATTGGCAGAAAATGCAACTGCAGAAGGAGACTTAATCATATCAGCTTTACGCTGGAATCCTACTCGGTCACTCTTTAATCCTGATGGTAGTTTTCTTCAATTTAATGATAATCCTCGTAATCCCTTAGCATTTTTGGATTATTATACCGATTTAGCCGAAACAACAAATATATTGGGAAATATATCTGCTACTTATAGCTTTACTGATGATTTGAGTTATAGATTTAATTTCGGCGTAGGTCGAACAGAATCCAAAAGAAGAATTGGTATTTCTAGACTTATGCAAGCCAATTTTGTTAATGGTGGGATAGCTGATATACAAAACGTATTCACTTCAAATCTTTTGTTTGAACATACGCTTAATTACAATAAACAGTTAAACGACAATGTTTTCATTGATGCTGTGGTTGGATATTCGTACCAAGAGTTTGAAAGAAGAGGAGATAACCTGCGCGTACAAGATTTTTCTATCGATGATCAAAATCTCTATATTAATAATGTCAATTTTGGATCAGAAAGACCAGCGCCTGTACTTAATCCTGATAATACATTATCTGGGGGGAATACTTCATTTTTTGATCCTAATACCGAGTTACAGTCCTACTTTGGTAGAGCAAATGTTACTTTTTACGATAAATATTTAATTACAGCAACATTAAGGGCAGATGGGTCCAGTCGATTTGGTAGTGATAATCAATATGGATATTTCCCGTCAGCGGCGGTTGCTTGGAGGTTATCAGAAGAAGACTTTACACCAGATACCTTTAGCGATCTAAAACTTCGATTAGGGTATGGTCTTACAGGTAATCAAGAATTTCCTTCAGGATCTGCTCAGACTCAATTTACACCTGATGGTTCAGGAGGAATAGTATTGTCAACAGTAGGTAATCCCGATTTAAAATGGGAAAGCACAGTTCAGCTTAATGCTGGTATAGATTTCGGCTTTTTCGACAATCGTCTAACTGGTTCGGTAGATTATTACCAAAGAACTACTGAAGATTTGTTATTTAGAACACGGGTGGCACAGCAAGCACCAAATGTATTTGTTTGGAGAAATCTGGATGGTGTCGAAGTAGAAAATTCGGGTGTTGATATTGCCATCAATGGAATTATAGTAGAGAATGATAATTTTACTTGGGAAGTGAGCGTGAATGCTAGTTTCTTAAAAAATGAAATCAATAACGTGTCTAGCGTTTTTCCTGCAGGAATTTTAACAGGAGAACTCAATGGGCAGGGATTGTCAGGTCAAAGGAGTCAGTTATTATTTGATGGTCAGCCGATCAACGCGTTTTACCTTCCTATTTGGCAGGGATTTGACGAAAATGGTGTCTCAAGTTATGCAGATTTAGATGGAGATGGGGTAGATACCTCAAGTGGTATTACTGCTCCTGGAGAAGGTGATCGAGCCTTTGTAGGAGACCCTAATCCTGATTTTACAGTAGGTATTTCTTCATCTGTGCGATATAAAAATTTTGATGCAAGTGTTTTTTTTAATGGGGCTTATGGGCATCAAGTTTACGATAATACAGCAAATGCTATTTTTACTGCTGGGGCTCTTGCAGCCGGCGGTAACGTAACTCAAGAAGTGATTGCCTCTGGAGAAGCAAATCAAACTCCCAAACCATCAACACAGTATTTAAAAAGTGGTGATTTTTTAAGACTAAACAATCTAACACTTGGATATACCTTAGATAATGGTAAAATTGGATCTTGGATCGAATCTTTACGCTTTTTTATGACAGGTCAAAATTTATTTGTTATAACACCTTATGATGGTTTTGATCCTGAAGTAAATGTAAATAAACAAGTTGACGGAGTTCCTTCTTTTGGTATAGACTATTCTACATACCCCAGAGCAAGAACTTTCTCTTTTGGATTTAATGCTAGATTTTAAAAAAAATAGAAATGGAAAAAATAAAATTTATAGGAATTTGTTTGGTTGCAATCATAGTGCTTTATGGATGCACCGACCTAGAAGAAGAATTGAATGATTCGGTTAGTGAAGCTGCTGATGTAAGTGCTGCGGATCTTCTGTCTGGCGCATACTCATCACTACGAGAATTACAACACGAGCAAGATATTCTCGCAACCTATGTACACTCGTCTGATGAGCTAATTCCACCCACTCGTGGAGCGGATTGGGACGATGCTGGGGCTTGGAGAGATCATCACTTACATTCTTGGACCAACACCCATCCGCATATAGACAAAACGTGGAGAGATTTAAACAGTAGGGCTTTTAATGCTCAACTCGTATTATGCAACGGTGATGCATCAGCTACACAAATCGCAGAAGCGACTTTTTTAAGAACGCTATCTGATTTTTTAACATTAGATTTATTTGGTGTAGTTCCTAGAAGAGCTTGTAATGAAAATTTATTACTACCACCTACGCAACAATTAAACCGAGCGGAAGCCATAGACGTTTTTATAAGTGAAATGGAAGCTATTTTAGAGAATATGCCAAATGCAACTAATCGACCAGCAATTGCAACACAAAATGCTGGTAGAATGTTATTAGCCAAACTTTATCTTAATAAAGCTGTATACAAAGCTACCGGCGCAAACGGAGGTGCCCTCGCAGGACCTTATACTTTTGATGCAGCAGATATGACTGCCGCTATTACATATTTGAACGGAATCTCAGGTAAATCTTTAGAAGATCAATATTTTTCAAGTTTCACTCCCACAAATACAGAAACTTCTTCAGAAATAATATTTGTTTCAGAGAATGAACTTGGGGGAGCCACTGGACCAATTCGTAACCGATGGCATATGACTATGCATTATAATCAACAACCTAGTGGGTGGAATGGTTTTGTTGCTACTGCAGATTTGTATAATTTGTTTGAGGAAAACGACGTGAGAAGAAGCACAGATATTCCCGGTTTAACAGATGTTTTAGGCTACAACGCAGGATTCTTAATAGGTCAACAACAGGGCCCATTAAATGGAGATTTTGAATTAGAAGAATTAGATGATAGACCGGGTAATCCATTAGTATTTACTGAAGAAGTAGACATTTTTAGTTCTAATGAACGAAATGGGATCAGGGTAATCAAATATCTACCGAATACTGTTACGTCTGTGACTGATGAGAACTCTATTTCTTTTTCAAATGACGATGCACCAGGAAATGATTATGTTTTCTTTAGGTATGCCGATGCTCGTTTAATGAAAGCCGAGGCGATATTTAGAGGAGGCGTGGATGCTGAGGGTGAAACTCCCCTTAGTATTATTAATGAACTAAGAAATGTACGAAATGCTTCGGCTTTAACAGCAGTTTCAGAATCTGAAATTCTTGATGAAAGATCACGTGAATTATATTGGGAAGGTTGGAGAAGAAATGACCAAATTCGGTTCAATACGTATCTCGGCACATGGCAAGAAAAAGAAAATGCTTCAACAGAGTCAGCTTTGCTTATGCCTCTACCGGCTGAGGCTATTGCCACTAATCCAAATTTAACACAAAATCCTGGCTATTAAAATATCAATATTTAATAAATAGCTCAAAGTCCTTCGTAACATCGAAGGACTTTGCTACTTTAATGTAAGATTACTATGCCGAACAAAAAGTACTTTTTGAGCAATACTATTTTGTCTCTACTTTTTTTTATGTTATCATATTCATGCAAAGATTCTAATAGTACAACAAAAGAGTCTACTCCATTAAATAGCTCCCTCTTCACCAAATTACCTTCAAGTAAAACAGGAATCAATTTTACGAATGCAGTTTCAAATAAAAAAAATACTAATATTCTTACATACCGAAACTTCTACAACGGGGGTGGCGTAGCCATAGGAGATATTAATAATGATGGTTTACCAGATGTTTATCTTACAGCAAATCAAAAGGATAACAAGCTTTACCTTAATAAGGGGAACTTCGAATTCGAAGATATTTCAGTAACCTCAAAAACAACGGGTAAAAACGCCTGGTCTACCGGCGTGGTGATGGTAGATATTAATGCAGATGGCTTACTAGATATTTATGTTTGTAATGCCGGTAATGAGAAAGGAGATAACCAAAAAAACGAATTATTTATTAATAATGGAGACTTAACCTTTACAGAGAAAGCCGAAGAATACCAGCTGGCAGACAGTGGATTTACCACTCATGCCGCTTTTTTTGATTATGACCTCGATGGAGACTTAGATGTGTATATACTCAACAATAGTTTTATCCCGGTGAGTAGCCTTGGATTTTCCAATAAAAGAAATGTAAGGGCAAAAGACTGGAATATTCCTGATATTTTAAAAGGAGGAGGGGATAAACTATTGAGAAATGATGATGGAAAATTTGTAGACGTGAGTGAATCTGCCGGTATCTATGGGAGTTTGATTGGTTTTGGTTTGGGAGTAACCGTTGGAGATGTGAATCATGATATGCTACCAGATATTTATGTGTCCAATGATTTTTATGAAAGAGATTACTTATACATTAATCAAGGGGGTGGCACTTTTTCTGAAGATATTAAAAACTGGATTCAACATATGAGTATCTCTTCTATGGGGGCAGACCTTGCCGATCTCAACAATGATGGTCATCCTGAAATTTTTGTAACCGATATGTTGCCCGAAGATGATCAACGACTTAAAGAAACCAGTAATTTTGAAAGCTATGATATCTATACACTAAAACAAAGTCGTGATTTTTATCACCAGTACATGCAAAACTCACTTCAACTTAATCACAACGGACAGTCTTTTTCTGAAATAGCCTTTTACAGTGATGTTGCACAGACCGATTGGAGTTGGGGAGCCTTGTTATTTGATATAGATAACGATGGCTACCGCGATATATTCGTGAGTAACGGGATTTATCATGATCTTACCAATCAGGATTTTATGAATTTCTTTGCCAATGATATCATTCAAAACATGGTGCTCACGGGTAAAAAAGAAGCCATAGATTCTATTATTAACAAAATGCCCTCGACACCAATTCCTAACTACGCATTTAAAAATAATGGAGATCTTACTTTTACAGACAAAAGTAGTATATGGGGGCTTGCCGAACCTACATTTTCTAATGGAGCTGCATACGGCGATCTGGATAATGATGGGGATCTGGATCTGATAGTCAATAATTTTAATATGCCGGCATTTGTGTATCAAAACAATAGCGATACAGATAAAAATCGCTATGTGAAAATACGTCTTATGGGGGTAGATAAAAACACATTTGCTATTGGGAGTGTGGTAAAAGTATATGCCCAAGATCAAGTTCTTCGTAAAGAGATAATCCCATCAAGGGGCTTTCAATCTTCAGTCGAATATACGATTACGATTGGACTTGGTACTATAAAAAAAATAGATTCGCTACATGTTATTTTTCCGAATAAAAAAATGACTACCGTAAAAGACGTAGCTTATAATTCAACGTTGACCTTACATCAAAAAGATGCTACCCGAGAGTATCAAATTCCTTCTAAGATGAAGAATCATTACTTCGAGGAAGTCGATCACAATCTATCACCACATCAGGAAGATACGTATGTCGATTTTGATTATGAAGGATTATTGTACCAGATGCAATCCAGAGAAGGTCCGGCATTAGCCGTGGGAGATGTTAATGACGATGGAAACGAAGATGTATTTATAGGTGGGGCATTCGGGCAGACCGGTAAACTATATTTGCAAACTTCGAAGGGTGAGCTAAAACCTTCAAAATTTGAAACAGAAAATGCCTTTGAAGACGTAGTTGCGGTTTTCGAAGATATCGATGGAGATCATGATATCGATTTGATTATAGGTTCAGGCGGTAATTTTGCGAAAGCCCGCACAGGAGTTCGATATTACACGAATGATGGAGCCGGTAATTTTTCGATAGGTGGCATCATTGTACCTACCTTATCCAATATTGCTGCTATTGCGGCATCAGATTATGATGAAGATGGTGATATCGATCTGTTTATAGGAAGTCATAGTACTGTGGGTACCTATGGCATTACTCCAAAAAGTTACCTCATGGAAAATGACGGGAACGGTAATTTTACAGACGTTACCCAGTTAAAAGCAAAAGGATTGAGCAACATAGGTATGTTGACCGATGCTACCTGGCAGGATATTGATGCAGACGGTAAAAAGGATTTGATCGTAGTAGGAGAATGGATGTCTCCTAAAATCTTTACAAATTCTGGAGATCGTCTCACGTCATTTCCATCGAGTCTAGATAGTATTTCTGGGTGGTTTAATGTCGTCAAAGCCAAAGATCTGGATAAAGATGGGGATATTGATCTTGTGTTAGGGAATCGAGGACTAAATGCGCCGTATCAAGCCACTGCCAAAAAGCCGCTTAAAATGTTTGTAAGTGATTTTGACCAAAATGGAAGTATCGAACAAATCATAACCCAAACCATAGGTACAAAAGATATACCGATACACTTAAGAAACGATATCGCCAGTCAAATTAATGTCCTAAAAAAACAGAATCTGAAATATAGTGAGTACGCTAAAAAATCAATACAAGAGTTGTTTTCTGAAAAAGTCCTAGATAACGCAACCGTAAAAACTGTAAATAATTTTGTCAGCTTTGTCGCCTATAACAACGGAAATGGGAATTTCGAAGTACAAGAACTTCCTAAAGAGGCACAACTATCTTGCATAAATGCTGTTGAAACAGAAGATTTCAATAACGATGAAGTGCCAGACCTTATCCTTGCGGGGAATAATCATAACTTTATACCGCAGTTTTCCAGATTGGATGCTAGTAAGGGAAATATTATGATCGGGAATAAAAATCACAACTATGTAAATCAAACGTCAACCGGATTTTTAGTTCAGGATGAGGTAAAAGCCATGCGGTGGATTACAAATGCACGAAGGGAAAAACAGCTTATCGTAGCGATTAATAATAACGCCCACAAAATTTTTAAGTTAAAGAAGTAATGTAGCAATAAATAAATTAATAAAAAGCACGCTGATAATAATTGAATACGATTAGAAGCCGGTTAAACGCATTTCATTAACGTTCAAATAAGGTTAGAAGTTGGTCAAATGCACTTCGTCGATGCCCAAATAAGGTTTGAAGCTAGTCAAATGCACTTCGTCGATGCCCAAATAAGGTTAGAAGCTAGTCAAATGCACTTCGTCGATGCCTAAATAAGGTTTGAAGTTGGTCAAATGCACTTCGTCGATGCCTAAAAAAGATTAGAAGTTGATCAAATACACCTCGTCGATGTTTGGGTGGGTTTTAAAATTAGTTGAATATACTTCGTCAAGGTTTGGATAAAGTAAAGAGTTAGTTGAATGTACTTCAATATTATATTTTGAAGATTTAATTGAGTAAGAATAAAAATAATGATCAAAAATGTGGGCATACTTATCTTTGGATGTATCCTTTTGATAGGATGTAAAAAACAACATGTGCATCAGCGAAAATTATTTGAAAAAGCATCTTCAAAAGTTACCGGAGTTACATTTCAAAACCGATTAACTCCTACCAAGGATTTGAATATTCTCGATTACTTATACTTTTATAATGGTGCCGGAGTAGCCGTAGGGGATATAAATAATGATCATTTGGTCGATGTGTTTTTTACAGCAAATCAGGGCGAAAACAAACTATATCTTAACAAGGGTGATTTCGAGTTTGAAGATATCACACAAAAAGCTGGGGTCTCTGGAAGCTCTGATTGGAACACAGGAACCGTAATGGCCGATATTAATGGCGATGGCTTTTTAGATATTTATGTCTGTGCTGTAGTCGGGTTGCAAGGTTTAAAAGGAGCCAATGAGCTATTTATGAATAATGGAGATGGTACATTTACAGAAAAAGCTACTGATTACGGACTGGATTTTGAGAACTATACCACTTCTGCCAGCTTTTTTGATTATGATAATGATGGGGATTTGGATATGTATCTTTTAAATCATGCAACTCACACGCAGAATTCTTTTGGTAGCGCAGCTTTACGGGATAGAAGAAGTGCCAGAAGTGGGGACAAGTTACTTCGCAACGATGGCAATACATTTATTGATGTTAGCAAAGAAGCTGGTATTTATGGAGGAGGAAATGGATACGGTTTAGGAGTAGCAACTGCCGATTTTAATAATGATGGATACACCGATATCTATGTAAGTAATGATTTTCATGAGGATGATTATTATTATGTAAATAACGGTGATGGGACTTTCAGCGAAGAGTTGAAAGAAAAATTTGGACACACAAGCCGTTTCTCTATGGGGAGCGATGTTGCCGATATTAACCATGATGGGTATATGGATTTGTTAACCCTGGATATGATGCCAGAAAATGAAAAAGTACTTAAATCATCTGTGGGTGACGAATCGGTAGCTATGCTAAATATGCGTATTGATCGTTTAGGCTATCATTACCAATATGCCAGAAATATGCTTCAGGTTAATCAAAAAGGTGAGTATTTTGCCGAAACAGCATTACTTAGCCGGGTAGCATCGACAGATTGGAGCTGGAGTGCCTTATTTTCAGATTACAATCAAGACGGAGAGCAAGATATCTTTATTTCCAACGGCATACCAAAAAGACCCAACGACCTAGATTATATCAAGTATATTTCTAATCAAAAAATTAAGGATAAGTTAACCAAAACGAAACTAATAGACCAAGAGGCGTTAGATATGATGCCATCGGGTAGCGTTCAAAACTATATTTTTGAAGGGCAAACTGGCATTAGGTTTGTAGACCGATCCCAACAATGGCTGCCCCGGGAGCGTACAATCTCCACAGGAAGCGCATATGCAGATTTTGACAATGATGGTGATATCGATATCGTTACAAATGCAATCAATGATAACGCCATTTTCTACAGAAATACCACCGATAATACCGCAAAATATCTGAAGCTGAAATTTCGTTTTAAAGCACCTAATATATTCGGAATAGGCACCAAAGTGATCTCCTATCACAAGGGAACAGCGCAGTATAAACAACTATTTACATCCAAGGGATTTCAGTCTTCTTCAGAGCCGATGATACATTTTGGATATGCTCAAGAACATACCATAGATTCTCTTAAGATCATTTGGCCAGATCATACCATACAAGTAGCAGAAAACATTAAAACCAATCAAACGTTAACCATTCAACCATTACCCAAACGAGATAGCGTAGCGTATCAAATAGTATTTCCCAAACCCAAACGGTGGTTTACAAAAATTGACAGTCTGCCGGGGCTTGATTATAAACATGTAGAAAACGAGTATATCGATTTTGATCGTCAACAGCTAATTCCGTATAAAATATCTGATAAAGGACCGGCTACCGCTATCGGAGACCTTAATAACGATGGTAGTGATGATATTTTCTTCGGAAGTTCGAAAAATAACGCTTCAAAAGTGTATTTTCAAACTTCAGCAGGTTTTACAAAGGGGCAGATCGACGGCTTCGAAACTGACGCAGCGAATGAAGATGTAGCTGCAATTATCGAAGATTTTAATCAAGATGGCCGTGATGATCTCTTAATCGCATCTTCCGGAGGAGAATTTTATGGCAAGTCGACCCGGTTAATCGATCGATTATACTATAATTCTGAAACCGGTCTTAAAAAAGTAAAGTTCCCGAAAGCCTTTGAGCATGAATCGGTAATACAACCTTATGATTTTGATCAGGATGGGGATCTAGATGTATTTGTAGGTGGGTATGCCGTTGCCAACGATTTTGGTCGCATCCCAAATTCGTACTTATTTAGTAATGATAGTGGCGAATTTATACCTAAAGAGCATACGGCACTTCAAAATGTCGGAATGGTTACCGATGCTATTTGGACAGATTTCAACAATGATCACATAAAAGATCTTATCGTGGTGGGAGAATGGATGATGCCGCATTTTTTTGAGAATGATAAAGGAAATTTGGTAGACGTCACCTCTTTGATGGTATCGCAAAAACTTAATGGCTTATGGCAAGCGATAGCAGAATTTGATATCGACGATGATGGGGATATAGATTATATACTGGGCAACTTTGGGTTAAATACCAAGTTCGAGGCTTCAGAAAAATTTCCACTAAAGATGTATTACGGAGATTTTGATAAAAATCAACAATCTGAAACTGTTATTGCACTTCCAAAAGACGGAAAGTACTACACTGCCTTAGGATTAGATGAACTTTCGGGTCAGTTACCATTCCTCAGAAAAAAATTTAAAACATACGCTTCTTTTGCCGGTAAAACAATAGAAGAAATTTTTGATAGAACGTCTTTAGACAACGCAACCTTGTTAGAAGTACATCAATTAGCTTCGGGGTACTTAAGAAATGACAACGGAATTTTTACTTTTGTATCTTTTGATGCGTATCTTCAGGTTGCGCCAATCACACAAATGTTAACTTTTGATGTTAACAATGATGAAGAAGATGAAGTTTTTATGGCGGGTAATTATTTTGGTGTGACCCCGTATCACGGCAGGTTTGATAGTTTTGCCGGGGCACTACTTCAGAAAGGAGGTAAAGTAGTTACAGCTCCTGAACTGGGCATTAATCTTGCACAAAAAATGGTGAGAGGTTTGCATAGTTTTACAATGAAGGGCAAGACGTATATGCTAGTTACAGTAAATAACGAAAAAGCTGAGATTTATGAACTTGATAAATAGAATAAATAGTTACATCTTATATAAGTATACTAGATTAGTTGTTAGGCTCTTTTTTTATGTAAAATTCCTTCTCCTAGGGCGACAGCTCGATAGCGATGGGCGAGACGTTACGATGAGAATTAGGATAAGGAAATTTTTTCAGAAACATCCTCACCTTAATCCTCTAACTAATCAATTACCGTTTGTACGCATCTTTTATGGACTTGATTTTTATTCAAAAACATCCATCCCGAGCCTTTCCTTCAAAGAAAAGGAGTTAAGAAGTCTCCCTTTGAAGGGAGATTTAGAGGGATGTTTTTGTATAAATTCATTTGGTCTACAGTTATATACACGCCGTAGCCCCCAAAGGAGCGGAAAAAAGAAATTTTTAATAAAAGCTAGCCCCAATTTTAAGAGGACTAGGGGTGTGTTTTTGCTCATTGTTATAACATTTGTAGTATCAATTTCATGCCAAAAAGAAAAAGTTGAAATAAAGGTCAACCCCAATGATTTTCATGCGATAGTAGATAAAGTTACCGGGATCATGGTTCACGACATATTCTCTCCACCTGTAGCAAGTCGAATTTACAACTATCCTAATATTGCGGCTTATGAGATTATATGTCAGGGTAAAAGCGAATATCAATCGCTGGCTGGTCAGCTAAACGATCTCACCCCAGTCCCCAAGCTAGATACGACAAAGGCTGTTAATGTAAAAGTAGCTGCGATTATCGCTTATATGGATGTAAGTAAAGCATTGGTATTTTCAGAAGATAGAATTGAGACCTACAGGGATAGTCTATACACTACCTGGTCGGGAATTAATGAAAAAAGTTTTACAGCCTCTAAAGTGTATGGGTTATCGGTAGCAAAACATATCAAAGCCTGGTTATCTACTGATAATTATGCGCAAACCCGAACGATGCCCAAGTTTTCGGTACATACGCAGGACCCCGCCCGATGGCAACCCACACCTCCAGATTATATGGATGGCATAGAACCCCATTGGCGCGCTATAAGAACACTTGTTATAGATTCGGCTTCACAGTTTAGGCCTGCGAGTCATCCCGAATTTTCATTAGAAAAAGGCTCTCCATTCTATAAAGAACTTATGGAAACGTATGAGGTAGGTAGAACAATCAAAGAAGAAGGAGAAGATTCTGAAAAATTAAAGATAGCCAGGTTTTGGGATTGTAACCCGTATGTGTCGACCCACAAGGGTCATTTAATGTTTGCTACCAAAAAAATAACTCCGGGAGCACATTGGATAGGGATTTGTAAAATTGCCTGCAAAAAAACCGGGGCAGATTTCTATAAAACGGTGTATGCCTATACCAAAACATCGATAGCTATCGCTGATGCGTTTATTAGTTGTTGGGATGAAAAATATCGAAGTAACTTAATTAGACCAGAAACAGTAATCAATCAACATATTGATGAAAACTGGGCACCTGTATTGCAAACACCACCATTTCCAGAATATACCAGTGGGCATTCAGTAGTATCAGGAGCAGCATCTACGGTGCTTACAGATATCTTTGGTAACAATTTTGCGTTTAACGACGATACCGAGTTGCAGTATGGATTACCTATTCGTTCTTTCGTTTCTTTTAATCAGGCAGCAGAAGAAGCTGCGGTAAGTCGATTATATGGTGGGATTCATTACCGTGCAGCTATAGATTTAGGATTACAACAAGGTAAGGCTCTGGGGAACTATGTTGTAAGCCAACTTCAAATGGCAAAAGAATAAATAACAAGTATCTCAAGATTCCATATAGAATGAAAAAAACAGGTATTGGCATGTTGATACTACTCCTAGGTGTAAGTTCCTGGTACGTATGGTTCAAAAAATACGATTATGAAATTACATTTAGAGCACATCTGGCACCTCTAGGCGCATATTATAAGATAAAAAATATGCAATACAATGATAGTCTTATTGTTGCTAACGCCAATATTGAAGAGGTTACTCTACAACAAAAGGTCAAAATTGCAGGAGAAAATATACGCCTGGATTGGTATTTTACTCGTATTGAAGATACAGTAACAGAAATTAAGGTAGGGATCGTGTCTGCGCAACATTCATTAAAAAACCGAATAGACGTACTCACGGGCTCCTCTTTGGTCATTACACAAATTAAGGCTAACATGATAACCATACGAAAAAAGCTGAGGTACTATACTGATACTTTTAAGGTAATTGTAGAAGGAGAAAGTAATATGCCCAAGGTGCAGGCTTTAGCACTTTCGACCGCTACAAAACGAGAAAATAAAGCTGAGCAGATGATGAAAAGCAACGGTTATCTTCATCCTAAGCTAATAGAACATAAGATTCAGAAAGATGGTTATCCCTTTGTGAATGTAAAACATTGGGATATAGAGAACGATAGTATTCACATGGACTTTGGTTTTCCTATAGTTATCAAAGATTCTTTGCCAGTAGACTCCAGGATTGTATTTACGAGATCCAATGCCCAAAAGGCCTTAAAAGCGAAGTACTACGGTAATTACAGAACTAGTGACGAAGCCTGGTTTGTCATTTTAGCATATGCAACTTTTCATGGGATCCCTATCAAGAATGAACCCATAGAATTTTTTTTTAACAACCCCATGCAAGGTGGTGACGAACTACAATGGAAAGCAGAGGTGTATTTTCCAATTGAAGAATAGTATAATAATATCATAATTTACAGGTGGGCTGAAATTGTAAAACGCAGGATGCATTTACTATAATGCGTAAAAAATAATACAAACGATTACATTTTATTTTAGTGAAGATTCGCTTTTCTATTGTAAAGATACTTTAGATATTTGTATATGACTGACTTAAATTTTTAGTTATTGACTGAAAATTATCTACTTTGTAAAAGGCAGGTTAAACCAATGAAACTACGTCTTGCTAAGTAGTATTTGAGAATCTTCGATTTTTCAATATACCATCCGGGTTTAATATTTTATGATATGGCTATTGTATGGATTAATTAAAAACTTACTAGTATGCTCAAAAAATATATTATTGCTTTCGATCAGGGAACTACCAGTACCAGAGCCATCGTTTTTAATACTTCTGGAGAAATTCTCGGGATGGCTCAAAAAGAGCTTACACAATTGTATCCAAAACCGGGATGGGTAGAACATGATCCAGAAGAAATTTATAAGCATCAGCAGGAAGTTTTTATCGAGGTACTTAAAAAAACAGGAATAGCTATAAACGAAGTGGCCGGTATTGGGATAACCAATCAACGCGAAACTACCGTGGTTTGGGATAAAATGACAGGTAAGCCTATACATAATGCTATTGTTTGGCTGGATAAAAGAACGACTAAGATTTGTGAACATTTAGAATCCCAAGGTCTGGGCGACTATGTGTCTAAACATACGGGATTAGTTATCGATTCTTATTTTTCGGGAACCAAACTCAAATGGATTTTAGATCATGTAGAAGGAGCCAGAGAAAAAGCTAAAAATGGAGAGCTGCTCTTTGGGACCATAGATACCTGGCTAATCTGGAAATTCACAAAAGGAGCCAGGCATGTTACAGATCATTCGAATGCATCTAGAACCATGCTTTACAATATTGTTGACTTGAATTGGGACAGCACTTTACTAAGTGTACTGGATATTCCTGATGCTTTGCTTCCAGAGGTACAACACTCTTCCTCAGACTTTGGGAGTATACATCACGACGGTATCGATATTCCGATTTATGGTGTAGCCGGAGATCAGCAGGCTTCGTTGTTCGGACAAGGAGGGTATAAATCTGGCATTGCAAAAAACACATACGGCACAGGTTGTTTTATGTTACTCAATACAGGAAAAAAACCGTACTTCTCAAAAAATGGATTGTTAACTACGTTATGCTGTAGTCTACCTGGCGATACTATGAAATATGCTTTAGAAGGAAGTATATTTGTTGGTGGTGCTTCCATACAATGGTTACGCGATAGGTTGCAGGTTATACAAAATGCTGCTGAAACCGAAAGTATTTGTAAATCCACTTCATCTCCAGATGATGTATACGTGGTTCCTGCATTTGCCGGTTTGGGAGCTCCCCATTGGGATATGGAAGCAAAAGGCGCTATTTATGGTCTTACATTAGATGTGGGGAAGAATGAAATCATCAAGGCAACGGTAGAAGCATTAGCCTATCAAACCAGAGATGTACTAGAAGCAATGATAGAAGATAGTGGCAAGCAAATGAAAGAACTAAAAGTCGATGGTGGTGCTTCTGCCAATGACTATTTGATGCAGTTTCAGTCTGATATTCTTAATGTGGCTGTAGATCGACCCAAGATGCTCGAGGTTACTGCCCTGGGAGCTGCATTTCTAGCGGGAATAAAAGCAGGTATATGGACCAAAAAAGATATTTCTGGGATTAGAGCTACAGATACTATTTTTAAACCTCAGATTACACAACATGAACGTAATAAAAGATATTTAGGGTGGCAACAAGCCGTAGCGCGTACAAAGACGGTAAATAAAAACATGCTGGCTACCAAAGAAGACGGTCCGATACGCTTTTCTATTTTGGATCGAGATACACAACTCAAAAAAGCCAAAACCGAAAAATATGATCTTGTTGTTATTGGGGGTGGTGTGACAGGGGCAGGAATTGCATTAGATGCCTCTTCAAGAGGGCTAAAAGTATGTCTTGTAGAGAAAAACGATTTTGCATCAGGTACCAGCAATAAATCTACAAAATTAATTCATGGGGGGTTGCGATATCTCAAACAAATGGAAATAGGTTTAGTGAAAGAATCGGGTAGCGAACGTGCTATAGTACATCAACTAGCCCCGCATTTGGTAGTGCCTGAAAAGATGTTATTGCCATTGATCGAAGGCGGAACCTATGGAAAGCTTATGGCTTCTTTTGGACTCAAGGTTTATGATTTCCTGGCCAATGTCGAAGGTGATGATAAGAGAAGGATGTTAAGCGTTCAAGAAACATTGGATAAAGAACCCTTACTTTCAAAAGATGGCCTTACCGGCGGGGGGTATTATGCCGAATATCGAACAGATGATGCTCGACTTACCGTAGAATTGCTAAAAAAAGCAGCTTCATTTGGTGCAAATAGTATCAATTATTGCGAAATGCGCACTTTCAATTATACTGATGATGGTCAGATAAAAAGTATTGAATGTTTAGACCATAATACACAAAACACGTTTACCATTAAGGCAAAAAATTATGTATCTGCAGCAGGGCCATGGGTAGATCTTTTACGCAAAAAAGATCAGTCTATGAATCATAAATATTTACATCTTACCAAAGGTGTACACTTGGTGTTTTCTAGAAAGAAATTTCCACTAACTCAATCTATTTATTTTGATGTTCCCGATGGCAGGATGATTTTTGCTATTCCGAGAGGTAGAGCCACATATGTAGGTACTACAGACACAAATTACAATGCAAATCTTAATAGAGTAGTGGCTACTAAAGATGATGCCAACTATCTGTTAAATGCGGTTAATCATATGTTTCAGGATGTACAATTGAGCATTGATGATATAGAATCTAATTGGGCAGGTTTAAGACCCCTGATTCATGAAGATGGAAAAGATCCTTCTGAATTGTCTAGAAAAGATGAAATTTTCATATCAAACACAGGCTTAATTTCTATTGCAGGAGGAAAACTAACAGGATATAGAAAAATGGCACAGCGAGTTATCGATTCGGTGTTAAAAACAATGTCAAGCAAAAAAAGAGATAGTTTTTCTAAATCACATACACATCAGATACCCTTAACTAGTGATCCCTTAAGTGATGCAAAAGAAGTGAACTCTTATACGCAAAAAATTACTCACGAACTCAAAAATTTGAAGATTGATGATCCCTATTACGGTTGGTATCTGGTATCAACATATGGTAAACAAACCGATGATATTATAGCTAAAATAGATTACTTTTTGAATGATGATAGTAGTGAAAGATTAATTAGGGCCGAGTTGTGGTATAGTGTACACCATGAAATGACGAATGGTTTGGCAGATTTTTTTGTAAGAAGAACAGGAAGATTGTATTTTGATATTCATAGTGTGTACAAATATCGATCTCTTATTGAAGAAGATTTGATCAAATATTTACATTGGGACGAAGATCGCTTACAATCAGAAAACGACTACCTGGATCTACTATTGCAAGACGCAACAACATACTATGAAAAAGAATTTGATTAGTACCAAGGTTTAAAATTGACCAACTACCCCTATCTGACCTGCGCCTAGTCTAAGATTCCAGTTGATTTTATGTTTTCGATCCTTATATGCGTAGCGCTCTTTTTTTTCAAGATATTTTTCTACACCATCTACTATCGCTATACTTAAGGCGGTACTTAATACAACATCAGTAAGCCAGTGTGCCTCTTCCCATAGACGAGAGACTGGCGAAAGCATACCCAAAGCGTAAATGCCCCCTTTGATAAATGGGTTTTTAAATTGTTTACCAATAGCATATGCAGTAGTGATCGAAAGAATGGCATGACCAGAAGGAAAAGAATGAAAAGCAGCATCACCACCCGAGTAAAATTTGAAGTGAAGGTTTCCTTTATCTGTTAGCGGTCTGGCGCGACCCACTAATGTTTTGCTTACGGTTTGAAGTAATCCTCCTGCAGTCGCAGAAGCAATGAGAAGCACCCCGGTTTTTCGTATTTTTTCATTTTTGGTAATAAGTCCTAGCGCATAAACACTAGTCGTAAGACCGTAATTAAATAGTGGTTTTCCAAACCTAAAGCTAGCTTGTCGAACAAATTGTGGGATATCATCGGCGCGATCGGCAAAATATTCGCTGGTGGGTTCATCAACGGTTAATAGTATGGCAGTTCCCGCCATGATGCTTCCAAAAGTAAGCCAATTTTTTCCTTTCCATCGAAAAGGTTGCGTGTAGGCATTTTTAACACCTCCGTAAATAGATGCACCATCATATTTAATAGTTTGCCAGGTGGTCATTTTTTTTCGAGAATCTGATTGATTCAGGGTATTTTCGGTTGTAGTAGAATCTGTAGCTATTCGAGCATCCTGCGCATATGATGTATTTGAAATTACTACCAATAATGTGCTAAGAAGTAGGTATTTGAGATAGTTCATAACAGTAACTTAGTCGACAAAAATAACAATCTGTGTCATAATACCATAATATCAATAGCTAAATCCATACTAAACTATGCTAAAGCAGAGTTGTTGGGGTATCAATATCAAGAAGCTAGATTATTTTCTTGTCTTGGCTTTTGGTTCTAAAAGCTTTAGTATCTGTTCGCTACCATAGAGACAGTGTTCTTAAGTGAATTCTATTAATTCATTTTCGTATCAGCGTGGTGGGTTGAAAGGCTGTTTAGAAAACACTTCCAACACTACATCTCGCCCGAAGCAATGCTTTGTGGTGGCATTTTCAAACTTAATAACGGCATTTTAATATACAAACCGGGTTTAAGTGACTCAAAATCAATAACAAAAGATCTTTTTTTTCTATTTTTTTAGGATTCTCATAGGGTAGAGGCTTAAAACAGTTAAAATAGTACTCGAAATCAATACTAACTGTTATGGTATATGTCTAGTTTTACCATCAAGAATAGTATTATGACAAATATTACAAAACATGGATTGTCCACAATTGAAATTCCCGCATACTTAAAAACGTTGCAGGAGTTGCTATCGGGTACCATCATTACTACGAATGGTGGGTTCACTCTAGAGTTGGATACGAATACAGGTGTTGGAAATATATCTTATACATATTTACAAAAGGGCTTGCAATGCTGGGATTTTGATATAGAGCTAGCTTCAGACCTATCCATTCCCGCCGCTGTAGAAGATAAAAGTCTACTACAGTTTTTTTATTGTCTCGAGGGGAATTGTTATTACCAGTCTGAGGATTTTGAAGAATATCTTCCTATAGAAGAGCTTTATGCCGGAGTAACGTATAGTGCTACTGGCCAAGAAGATCGAATTCATTTTAGGAAGGGTAACAGAGTGCGCTTCAATGTAATGTGTTTGCAACATAAAGAATATGGATTCTTAACGCATTTAGATTCTACGCTTTTTGATCAAAAGGTCGACGAACTTATTGTGTTTATTAACGAGCAGTCGAAACCATTTTACTTAAACGGACTAAACTTGTCTATAAGAGAGCAGTTAAAATTTATTGGAACCTTAAAATCTGATAATAATATTGCTAACATTTTATACGAACACGGTGGTAGCTACTTGGTTTTTGGGAAATTTATTGAACAATTTCTTACCGATACAAAAATGCGAAGTAACGGAAGGGTTTTATTCAAAAGAGAATTAAAGATAATTACTCAATTGAGCGATTACATAAAGGACCAACCTGAGCTTCGGCATTCTATAAGTAATTTAAGTTTACGGTCTGGAATACCCCCCAAAAAACTTCAAAATGGGTTTAAACTCATGCATAATAAAACAGTTGCAGAATATATTCGAAATGTTCGTTTAGAAAAAGCTGAAGTATTGTTGAGAACTACCGATTTAAATGTTTCAGAAGTTGTGTATTCGATAGGTCTTACCAGCCGAAGTTATTTCTGTAAAATTTTTAGAGATAAGTATCATTGTAATCCGAGCGATTATAAATCTAATCTTTAATCCGGATTATCTATTATAATTTCGTAATGAGACTCTTAAATGCATAACAATGAAACTTTTAGGGCTAGGGGTGTAGCGTAAGAAGTGTTTTGTTAATTTAAGCCTAGCACTGCTACGGAAGTCGAAAAAGTTCTAATTATCAATCATTGTTGTCCGATAAAAAAGTTGATAAGCTCTAAAAATCTCTATTACCTTTAGGAATTTATGAGTTTATAGAAAAGACACCTTGCTTTTCTGAAATTTAGACAACTTATTTTGAAACTAAATCGCCTTTACTTTAAAAACCTTGATAAACAAGTATTTATAAATAAGTCTTTGTTCTATTTTCTAGCAGTGCAGCGGTCTATTTTCTTTAACCGGACAATACTGATTATAAATATTAATAATCCAAAAGAGATTTATAGGCAACAGGATCAAGCATACTTTCATATTGAATATCTTTTTTGAATAATTCTTTAGCAATGGGATGAGCTAAAAGATGAATATCGTTTCCACAATGAATAAGATGTTTGAGAGCATCATCAGTAATATGAGGATCTAACCAATCATCATAACAAACGCTATCCATAATAACAGGAGTAAGTGAATTCATATTCTGGATCTTGTCGACTATGCCATAGGCTTCTTTCACTAAAATGGCACAGGTAATAAAACCATCATCAAGAGTGGTTGCTATGCCAGCAAGGCAAAAGGGTTTTTGCTGAGCATGTACGTAATAGGGATAAAGTTCCCCATCTTTATAATGATGAATAAAAAAACCTGTAACTATGATTAAACAATTTTGAATCGTAGTAGAGTGATTCGCAATTTCGTTTTGACCTAAATTTTTGTAGCGTACATGCAAAGTACTGTATACTTTTTGGTAATCTTCCCAATCACTTTTAAAATCATCTGGAAGCATTCCCCATATGCCAAAAGATATCTTAGAAGGGGTATCAGACATAATAATAGCCAGAGATTCCTCATTTCGACTGTCGATAAGTTGATTAGGTCGGTAAAGTTTGGGATGTTCGAACTTTCTGCCTAACTCAGACTCTATGAGATCGATTTTAGCGGTATTTGACAATTTTCTAATCGGCATGCTCTTAAATATATAGTAATATTAAGGCAAACTTTGATACTAGAGGATTGCTATCAAAATTAATATGTATGTAATCAATTAATAGATGAACAATGCGTTAATTTATGAGTCAAATAACGATAACACTAGATTTTAAAGTTCAAATCAATTTAGTATAATTTTTCATTGTTGTTCGATAAAAAAGTTGATACGCTCTGAAAATCGCTATGACCATTAAGAAATTATGAGTTTATAGAAAGGACACCTAGTTTTTCTAAAATTTAGACAACTTATTTTGAAACTGAATCGCCTTCACTTCAAAAACCATAATAGACAAGTATTCACAAATAAGTCTTTGTTCTATTTTCTGGCAGCGCAGCGGTCTATTTTCTTTAACCGGACAATACTGATAATTTTTTAGAAATTTTCTAATGTATTTTTCGATGTGTACCATAAACAACCTGTAATACTTATATACTAAAAGGGGTTCTACTTTTAAGCTAAGGCCTATGAGATGAACATCGAATTTTTGATGTAAGATGTTGGCTTAATTAACAACTTTAGTAGATTGATAATAATTTTAGTTTATACGATGTTTTGGTTTTTGAATTGCGAAGGAGTTATTCCTTCAAACCTTTGAAAAGTTCTGTTAAAACTAGTTTTAGAATTAAATCCACATTCATACGCGATGCCTAGTAATGTATATTTGGCATAGGCGGGATCTTTTATTTTTTTCTTTACTTCTTCTACTCGAAATCGATTTACATAATCGAAAAAACTTACCTCTGCGATTTGATTCAAGATATAAGACAATTTTTTATCAGAAATACCCAGCTTTTCCGATAAAAATTTTAGAGATAAATCAGTACGCAAATACCACTTATGCTTATCCATGAATGTATCCAATTGGCGTTGCAGAGACTTCATTTCTTCAATATCACTATGTAAAGTAGTATCGGTTGTATTAGTAATCTCAGTTAAGATTTTCTTTTTTGAGATAAGTTTTGACTCCGAAGTATCTTTTTTAAACAAGAACTCGGGTAAGAAAACTTTTGTTTGCGAAACCCCGTGGTAAGCCAAATAAATAAGAGAAAAAACAACAAAAATTGCGATTATTCCTACCGCAGCGTTGGTGTCTTCAATAAACACTTCATATAGGGTAATACTCACATCAATTCCAAAAATGATAATGACACTGTACAATAATTTTAAGAGCCAGCTCAAATCTGCAGAAGTCATATTTGCATAATACAACTCAACGATTCTATTGGTTTTTTTTAGAAACTGTATAGAGAGAAAGCAATACACCAGTGAATTGATATTACTTAGCGCCCATAAATTTTCTAGCCCTTCTCGTAAATGACCAAAAACCTCTGGACTTTGATATAGACTCAACAGTTTTGGGATACTGGCAAATAACAAGTACAATACGGGAACTAAAAAATGAATACTATTTTTTCTTAACATACCCCGGGATGGGTAAAAGATAGCTTTTGAATATAAATAAAGACACGGACCAATACTTACAGGAATCGTATCCTGAAATAAAAAAGTAGCGAAAAATAACATCTTACTCTCGTTAATAAACCCATAAAAACAAATTAAGGTAAGGCAGATCCATAAAAAAATAATAAAAAGCACTCTAAAGTGAAATTCTTTCTTGCCATTTTTCCATAATACATATAATAGTAAGAAGCTAGAGAATATTCCGCTATGAAGAATAAAATCTATAAAAAGATCCATGAGAGATAAACTAAAAATCTAATTTGACAATTTATACTTACAAAATTATAATTAAAATTGACTCATTGCATGGATTATGTTTTTAAATAAGAAATAATTTCTTTCTAGAGATAAACTGATGTAAACCGATTTTATTAGTAAAAAAGAGTACCACATCTTCTTTTGGGACGAATTTTAAGGAAAAATTAAGTTTATTGCATCACAAAACTATACTGTTCTAATAAAAAAATCAAGAGGAGTTCATTGTATAGTTTTTTGTGTACAACAAAATAAAGCCCCAAATTGCTGTTAACCATACTTCTTATTATTTCAATATTTCAGGGAATTGTACTAGGGACAATTATCTTGAAATCTCCTTTGTTCAGAAGCAATTCTAACAAATATCTTGCCTATGCCATTTTTTCGATTTCTATCTCTTTACTCAACTGGGTTTTAGATGAAAACGGATTATATGAGGCTTTATCTTTTTTGCGCATTATAGATGTATTAGATTTCGGAATCGTATTTCCTGTTTTTATACATCTATACGTAATTCATGTCATTGATCACCCAACTAAAAATTCAAAGAGAAATCTGTGGTTATTTATTCCATTTTTGTTTATTAACACTGTAGATAGCTTAAGTATAATTGTAGACGAAACAACTTCTTCTTTTTCTATGCAGATGTTTTTCGGCGTTTTATTACTACTACAAATTATCGTAATATTTTTCGCTTTTCCCGGGATAGTATGCTATACCTATACGTTTCTCAAATTTTCTAAAAATGTAGCACAGAAAAAATGGCTCATTTACTTATGGTTGTTAACATGCGGTATATTTATTTCATTCACTGTAATGACTATACTAGGAATTTTTACTGATTATGAGCATCCAGAGAGTATTAATGTTCTGATTTTGCTCGTCGTATTTTTAATCCATTGGATGATATACAGAGGAATCTACCAGTTCAAGTTAGCTAGTGACCAAGAAGAAATTAGTGCTTTATTCAAAAAAATAGAATGGAAAAAAGAACAGGATACTATTTCGAACTATAATCTAGCCAAAATACAAAACGAAAAGAAAGAAGGGACATTTACCGAGGATAACGATTATTTCCAAAAGCTAGAAGATTTATGTGTAAATGAACTCATTTATAAAGATAGTACATTGGATAGAGATAAGGTAGCCGAACTTTTAGGTATTAGTCCGGGATATGTTTCACAAATTGTAAATACCATTTCAGGTAATAATTTTGCTACGTATATAAATCGATTTAGGGTTGAAGCGGTAAAAAGAATTATTGTTGATCCCGAATTTGATAAGTACAATCTTGTGTCGATTGGACTGGAATGTGGCTTCTCTTCAAAAACTACATTTCATACTGCATTTAAAAAAATAACAGGGCTTACACCTAATGCGTACCGTAATGAAAAAAAATAGTATGGATTTGTTCACTTTTAAGGTTTTGAAACTTAACAAAGTGACCGTCTAAATATGTTTGTCAAAATTTAAATCAAAATATTATGAAACTTACATCTGTAACCCTAATTGCACTACTTTCCGCTTTCTTTTTATCAAGTTGTACAAAAGACGATGATGCTATAGCAAATGCTTCGACTCTAAAAGATGAAATAGAAAACCCAGAATTTGTGAAAATCCTGGAAAATACTATTTCCGACTTACCAGAAAATGGTCAAATTGCTATTGCAGTAATCGATAAAGAATCGACAGAATATATCGGAATATCAAATCAGAACAAAATATTGAAAAGAACAAATAATGAGGATAACATTTTTGAAATAGGATCAATAACCAAAGTTTTTACCAGTATATGTTTGTCAAAACTAATAGCTGCAAATCAGGCTTCGCTCACAGAAACATTACAGGATCAATTTGATTTTCCATTGAAAGAGGGAGGTGAAATTAACCTTAAACAGCTCGCTAATCATACGTCGGGTTTACCTAGACTGCCAAATAATGTAGATGAAATTATCGATTTTGATATAAAAGATCCGTATTCGAATTATACCGTAGATAATATGAAAAGTTATTTGCAAAATCATGTAGTATTGAATGATATAAACAGCATTCCATTTGAATATTCTAATACCGGGGTAGGAGTATTAGGTTATCTATTATCTCAAAAAATGGGGCTGACTTATGAAGATATGCTACAGGATCTTATTTTCGAACCCTTGCAAATGACCAATTCTACTACACAATTATCAAATGTAAATTCTTCAAAATTAGTTAAAGGCGTAAACGAAAATAATGCTGAAGTATCAAATTGGAATTTTACTGATGTTTTTGCGGGAACCGGCTCTATAAAGTCTTCTGTAAAGGAAATGGAAAAGTTTGTGCGCAAAAACTTTGAAGATGATGTAGCGTATAACTTGCCACAACAATCCACATTTGATTTGGGAGAAGGGACATCTATAGGACTTGGCTGGTTTATTTTGGAAGATGAAGGCTTTAAAGCGTTATTTCACAATGGGGCTACCGGTGGGTATAATTCTTATCTGGTAATGGATAAGAGTAACCAGAGAGCAGTAGTTATCATGATTAACGTATCATCTTCAAAAGAAGATTTATTCTATGGCAACATGATCACCGAAATAGGTAATGAGCTGATGGAAAGTATATCTCTTTAATAAGAAAGGTTTACATCATTTTCAAAAAGGAGTTCATACCCAAGATTTTAAAAATCCAGAAAACTTCTATAAAAGAAGTGCTGGATTTTCTATAGAAGTGTTTGTGATTAAGGCAACCTATTTTATTGGCACCGCTAAAGGGCTCAATACCCCCGAGGTAGTTTACCAAGATAAATATGTGATATAAAATCAATTGCTAGAAAATTACGAATAGTAACAAAAAAAGATAGTAGAAAACAGAACAAAACGATTATACAATGAAGAACATATATCTAATAGTACCAATGCTTTATCTTCTGAACCTTGGCTGTTCAAAATCGGATGATGTACCAGATGCTGAAGGTGATAAAATTTCAAAACTCATTAGCGCTGATTTAGAAACGATGGATTTTCCGGATACGCAACGACTTGAGGAAATAGGTCAATTCGTTTCTATTGAAAATGTTGGAGATGAGAAAATTACATTTACCGATTACGCTATTTCTAACGGATTTATACTTAACGAATTAGAGGTTGCCAAAATGATATCAAATGGATTAAACCCTAGGGATGTAGCTTATTTAGAAGTGGTTTTTGCACCTTCAGAATCTGATAACTATTTGGGAGAACTTGTGCTTTTTAATGATTCTGAAAATAAGCCTGAGTTAAAAATTAATTTGAAAGGAAGGGGTATCCCCAACGAATTTACGCTAAGTTCATTTTTATTAAGAAGTCAGCAAGATGTAGACTTTTTGTCAAAATTTGACATCGTAAATATTGATGTTTTAAGGATTATAGATGGAAATAATCTAGGTCCAGAGAATACTCCTATTGAGAGCTTAGAAGAGCTTACAAACATCACAACCTTACAAGAATTAATTTTGTTTAGAACAGCTAATATTACGTCATTTGATAATTTTGCAAACACAAAAATCACAAGAACACTTGCTATCATCGGACGAGAAGAAGAGGATTTGAGTATGTTTACAAAACTTTTTCGGGAAAACATCACATATCATCTCGGTACTAACGTAAACCTTAAAGATATAAGCGCATTAAGTGTTGTTAACCAAATGAACGGACTCATACTTTTTGATAACCCTCAAATTACAAATCTAAATGCATTTGAAGCAACTACTATTAAAGGTTCTATTTTAATTAGGCTGAATAAGAAGCTAGAAGATTTATGCGGCATAAAAGAGTATGCCCATGTCGTAGAAACTGAAATTGCAGAAAATGGCTTTAATCCTACAAAAGAAGATTATGATGCAGGAAACTGTACATTGAACTAGACCTGGGTCCTGTTGATTTTAAAATGAGTACGAAGTCATAAAAATAAACCCTTGAAAATAAATTTATTTTCAAGGGTTTGCGCTTTCTTTAAAGTGGTGCCTCCAGGAATCGAACCAGGGACACAAGGATTTTCAGTCCTTTGCTCTACCAACTGAGCTAAGGCACCTCGCTAGAAGCGGATGCAAATATAGAACGCTTTTTTTAATCCTCAAAAGAAAAAATTAAAAAAATCGTTTTGTACTTTTATACCCGTTCTACTTTAAAATTGCTCAAATAAAAAGCAGTCATTTTTTGTCTAGACAAAAAAGAAAACTCAATCATAGCCGTAGCTATGGTTGCTTTTTATGTTGAAATATAAACGAAAAAGGGCAATCTTGCCTGCCATCCGTCAGGTAGGCAGGTTTTGATGAGTAATTTTAAAGTAGAATTGGTATTATCTCCAATCATAGCATGCATGAATCTAGTTATAGACGTAGGAAACTCATATGTTAAAATAGGGATTTTTGAACAGGCACAGCTTGTGCAAAAAAAAGTAATCGTTCAAGCTGATTTTAAAAAAACGATAGACGAAGTTAAAAAAGATCATCCTGCTATACGCTATGCTATAGTTGCATCAGTAGCAAACTTACCTGATGGGCATATCACTTACCTTACGTCATTTTTTGATACCCTTATTTTAGATCATTCTGTAGCTATACCTTTTACAAACTTGTATGCAACTCCCAAAACTCTGGGTATAGACAGAATAGCACTGGTAGCGGCTGCAGTAGCTCAATTTCCTAAACAAAACACGCTAATTATTGATGCAGGAACGTGTATAACTTACGATTTTAAAAATAAAAAAGAAGAATATCTAGGGGGGTCCATATCTCCGGGAATCAAATTGAGGTATACTAGTTTGCATACATATACTGCAAAACTACCATTATTATCATTAAAAGAACCGCTGCATGTGATAGGTAGCAATACAGAAGAAGCCATACATGCCGGAGTTGTGCAAGGGGTTTCACTCGAAATTGCCGGATTAATTAATGAATATTGCAACATTTATCCTGATTTAACAGTTATTTTAACCGGAGGCGATGCACATTTTTTGTCTAAAAGATTAAAAAATAGCATATTTGCCACTTCCAATTTTTTATTGGAAGGATTAAACTACATTTTAGCTTTTAATACTAGTAGATGATAAAGAAGATTTTAGTAGTCACCATGGTACTCGTTGCCTTAATGTCTAATGCTCAGGAGGGAACTTCGTCGCCGTACTCTTTTTATGGAGTTGGGATACAAAAGTTCAAGGGGACGGTAGAAAATAGAGCAATGGGGGGATTAAGTATTTATGCAGATAGTATTCATCTAAATCTTCAAAATCCAGCCTCTTTTGGTGAACTCAGGCTTACAGCATATACCGTAGGAGCTTCTTATAATAACTACAACATTAACAGTCAAACCGAGTCTTCGTCTGGTGATAATGCGACACTAGATTATCTTGCTATTGGTATTCCGGCAGGAAAATTTGGGTTTGGATTTGGAGTCATACCTAGTACAGCTGTTGGGTATCAATTAGAAAATACCGATAATTCGGGTCAAGAAGAGCGTTTTACAGGAACGGGAGGACTCAACAAAGTGTTTTTGGCCGCCGGATTTAAAGCTAACGATAATTTAAGTGTGGGTCTAGACCTTAATTATAACTTTGGTAATATAGAAGAGAAATCAATTTTGAGTAGACCCGAAGTACAGTTTGATACCAGAGAAATCACTAATGCCAATTTATCCTCATTTAGTTTATCTTTGGGACTGCGATATAGAACGATGATATCAGAACAGCTAGAGCTATCTGTTTCGGTTGTGTCTACGCCGTCGTTCTCGCTCACCTTTGATAGTACGAGAGAGCTCTCTACTATTTTGCTTGGTAATAATGGACAAGAAATTGTTGTAGACAGACAGGAGACCGTATTAGAAGATAGTGAGATCGATATTCCGGCAGAAGTAAAAGTCGGTGGCGGGATCGGGAGTCCCAAGAAATGGTTTATAGGAGCCGAGTATGTGTATACAGACTCTGGCGATTTTACAGAAGCACTGTTTATAAGAGAAAACGTAGTGTATAGTGATGCTTCAAAATTTAAAATCGGGGGATTTTTTACACCCAAATATAATTCGTTAACCAACTACTTGAGTAGGGTGACCTATAGAGCGGGATTTCGGTATGAAGAAACCGGATTAAATATCAACGATCAGTCTATAGATGAGTTTGGCATATCTTTTGGAGTAGGCTTACCGGTCGGGAGATTATTCTCAAACGCAAATTTTGGATTTGAATATGGCCAACGAGGCACAAAAGATTTCGGACTAGTAAGGGAAGACTTTTTTAATGTCTCTATAAGTTTATCGCTAAACGATAAATGGTTTAGAAAAATAAAATTTAATTAATACAACGTTACAGCTATGAATACCAAACTATTATTTACAATAGCAACAGGATGTGTTCTAGGCGCTACTCAGGTTAGTGCTCAGGCTACAGATTGTGCTACGACAGCCTCGATTGCTTATGAGCATGCTAAAGTAAAAAATTATGAAGCGGCTGAAGAGCCTCTATGGAAAGTAAGAAAAGAATGTCCAACCTACAGTCTGGCAACATATCAATTTGGGGAAAAGTTGCTTAAAGACAAAATGAAAAAGGCATCAGATGCTCAAAAAAGTGCTATCGCAAAAGACATCATCGCCCTTGAGAAAGAACGTTTTCAATACTTTCCTGCCAAAACCAAAATAGGAGATTTACATTCTGATATCGGTCAGTTGATGTTTGACCATAAAATCGGAACCAAAGATGCCCAGTTTGCCGAATTTCATAAGGCATATACCGAAGATAAGAAGAACTTTACCGGAGCTAAGAAACTCTATACGTATTTTTCTCTATTTGTTGATTTACACGATGAAGGAAAAAAAGAACTTCAGGAAGTGTTTGATCTTTATGATGATATTACCGAAAAGATTGAGGAAGAAGAAAGTAAGAGAGCACAAATTATATCTGAATTTACTGAAAAAGAAGAATCAGGTACAGCGCTTTCTTCAAAAGAAAAGAGAAAACTTAAAAATGCAGGAATTAATCTTGCAGCGTTTAGTAAAGTAAAGGCAGGAATCAATCAAAAACTAGGAGTAAGGGCAGACTGTAGCAATTTAATACCGCTATATACTAGTCAGTTTGATGCCAAAAAAGAAGATATCAAGTGGATCAAGAGTGCTTCTAGAAGAATGTATGCCAAAGAGTGTACTGATGACCCCTTATTTTTTAAGTTGGTAGAGTCTCAACATAAACTCGAACCTTCTGCAAAAACTGCTTATTATCTGGGTATACTTGCCAAAAAAGATAATAAAACATCTGTGGCGTTAAAATATTTTAATCAGTCTGCAGAAATGGAAGAAAAAGCTAGTGATAAAGCCAAAGTTTATTTTAGAATCGGAGAAGTACTTAAAAAACAAGGCAGCAAAGGGAAGGCAAGAACGTATTACAGAAAAGCATTGAAGTACAAACCGTCATTAGGAACGGCATATCTTAGAATTGCTAGCATGATTGCAAGTAGTGCGAATAGCTGTGGTACAGATGTATTTAGCAAAAGAGCAGTATATTGGTTAGCCGAAAATTACGCTCGAAGAGCAGGGAAAGTGGATCCAAGTTTGAAATCTACGGCTTCCAAAACTGCAGCTAATTACAAGGCCAAAGCGCCTTCTAAGACTGATATTTTTAACAATCCCGGAGTAACTTCGGTAGCTATTGGATGTTGGATAGGTGAGACTGTAAAAGTGCCTAAACTGTAATGCGACACAAAAAATTTCAAATATTCATTAACTTTGTCACAGCGTTCGTTGTGACATTGTTTTTTTCATGCCAAACGAAAAAAGTTAAGGATCAAAGTTATGTGATTTCTGAAGAAGCACCCATAGGAGAAGCTTTTGATGTAAATCTAAAATATACCGATTCTGGTAGGCTCACAGCAGTACTTAATGCAAAAAAAATACTAGATTATACACATCGCTCTTTTGCATATCATGAGTTTCCCGAAGGTATCATTTTAGATGTAATTGATAAAGAAGGGAAAGTAAGTAAAATAACTGCAGATTACGCAATTTCTTATCGACAAACAGGGTTAATAGACATGAGTGGAAATGTCGATATTAGAACCGCAGATAGCACACACTTAAAAGCAAACCAGCTATATTGGGATCAAAATATCAATTGGGTATTTACAGATCAACCTTATAAAAGTTACCTCCCGGGAGGAGATATTAACGAAGCCGATGGTTTTGATGCGAATCAGGATTTTACTATCTTGAATTCACGAACCAATGATGGTGTAATTCTTATTAAAGAGTAGTTTAGACAAATGATGAAAGTGTTTAAGTTTATCGAATATGCGTATTTAGCAGTGATGTGCTTTTTTCTGTACGAAGCATTTGAAGAATGGAAAGTAGAAGGAGGAAAAGGGTATCTCTATTTGTTTTTTGCAGTAATTGCTCTCTTTATGTTTTTCTTTAAAAGAAATTTTAGAAAGAGGTTTGAAGCCAACAATAAACGTTAATTCATGGAATTGAATGTTGTAGTTATTATCCTGTCTCTTCTGTTGTCGGCATTTTTTTCAGGAATGGAGATTGCTTATGTCTCTTCTAACAAAATCCATATCGAAATAGAAAAAAAACAAGGAGGCTTTATCTCAAACATTCTTACTCGATTAACCAAAAAGCCGTCCAAATTTATAGCCACCATGTTAGTCGGTAATAATATTGCGCTAGTGGTTTATGGCTTTTATATGGGAGAAGTGTTGCTGCATGTTTTTTCTTCTTTTCTTCCTTCATCCTTTAAGATCGTAGATTATTTCTTGATAGAACTCAGGTTGTTAACGCAAACAATTGTTACTACCGGGATTATTTTAATTACTGCCGAGTTTTTACCCAAGGTATTTTTTCAAATCTATTCAAATACGTTGTTGAAGATATTTTCATTTCCTGCCTATATTTTTTACGTGATTTTTTCACCAATCTCATCTTTTGTCATATGGGTTTCAGACGTAGTGCTCAAAAAGTTTTTTAAAACCGAAGGGGATCAGGTACAATTGGCGTTTAGCAAAACAGAACTGGGGGATTATATAAGCGAACAGATGGAAACTGTAGAAGAACATGACGAAATCGACAGCGAAATTCAAATCTTTCAAAACGCATTAGATTTTTCAGATGTTAAATCTAGAGAAGTAATGATACCTCGTACCGAAATAGTAGCTGTAGAAAAATCACAGTCTGTCGATGAGGTAAGTAAATTATTCATAGAAACCGGTCTTTCTAAAATTATAGTGTACGATACTACCGTAGATGATATTATTGGCTATGTACATTCATTTGAATTATTTAAAAAGCCAAATTCTTTACGTAGTATATTGCTTCCGGTAGTTTTTGTTCCTGAAACCATGTTTGTAAAAGATGTGCTTAATAAATTGACCAAAAAGCATAAAAGCATGGCTGTGGTGATCGACGAATATGGTGGGACTAGCGGTATTATTACCGTAGAGGATATCGTAGAAGAACTTTTTGGAGAGATTGAAGACGAGCATGACTCCGTAGCCTTGATCGAAAAACAACTGGATGAGACTACGTATATTTTTTCTGCAAGAATAGAGGTAGATTATCTTAATGAAACCTATAAATTAAATCTACCAGAAGGAGAAAATTATGAAACCTTGGGGGGGTTGATCGTGAATCGCACCGAAGAGATTCCGCAACAGGGAGATGAAGTTACTATCGATCAATTTAAGATAAAGATTATCGACACATCAAACACAAAAATAGAGATTGTAGAGGTTGAAATTGGAGAAATAGAATAACCATTATCTCCGTTATCTTATGCAAAACTTGCAGATGTAAGCCGTATATATCCCAAATTTAGGACTCAAAGTGATTTCTTATTTCACAAGGGTGTAGTCATCCTCTTTTAACCCGCAATGAAACAACGTCTTTCAATGCGGGTTTAACACCACAACTGTTATACTTACCAGAGTTCATTTTGAGGTGTACAATGAACGCGTATTTCTTTAATCATTAATTGGTATTATTACAATAAAATGGTATTTTCGCGCACTATATTTAGAATAAACTTAAATACATCATGGCAGTTTTAAATAAAATCAGACAACGTTCCATTTTTCTTATAGTTATCATTGCTTTGGCACTATTTTCATTCGTGCTTGCCGATTTGATTCGTAACGGTGGGGCCATCTCGCAACGAGCAGAGAATACTATCGCCACCATCAATGGTAAAGATATTGATAGAACTGAATTTGCTAAAAAAGTTGAAACTGCTTCTAGAGGATTTGGAGCCGGTGGATCGAATATGCAAGCGATGAATTATGTATGGAATCAAGAAGTACGTCAAGCTGTATTTGAAGAACAGTTCGATGAGCTTGGCATTAAAGTAGGAGAAGACCAGGTAAATCAATTATTGCAAGAATCTTTGGCCAATGACCCTACGTTTCAAAACGAAGCAGGTGTTTTTGATAAAGTAAAGATGCAGGAGTATGTAGCAAATATAAAAGCAACTTCTCCTCAAGCCTATCAGCAATGGTTAGATTATGAAGACAGAATGAGTAAAAATGCCAAAGAGAGTATTTATTTAAATATGATAAAGGCAGGGGTAGGCTCAACTTTAAAAGAAGGTGAATTGGCCTACAAGATGGAGAATGATAATGTGAGTATAAAATATGTTCAACTGCCATTTTCTAGCATACCAGATACCGAAGTCACTGTGAGTGATGCTGAAATACAAAGCTATATCGATAAACATGCAGATCAATACCAATCTGAAGCTTCACGCAATATTCGCTATGTTTTGTTTAAGGAAGAACCAAGCCATGAGGATGAAAAAGAAGTTACTTCAAAAGTTGAAGCACTATTAAAAGATAGGGTCGAATTTGTAGAAGCGAGTAAAACAAATGACTCTGTAAAAGGATTTAGAAATACAGAAAACGTTGAAGAGTTTGTAAATCAAAATTCATCATTAAAATTTGACGATCGATTTAAATTTAAAAAAGATTTACCAGAGAGTGCTGCCGATACGTTGTATACGATGCAGATTGGTGAGGTGTATGGTCCTTATAAAGACGGTGAATATATCAAGGTGTCTAAAGTAATAGCTCAAAAGCAATTGCCTGATTCTGCCAAAGCAAGCCATATTCTTGTTTCTTGGGAAGGTCTGCGTACTGCAGGAGATTTGAAAAGAACCAAAGAAGAAGCAAAACAACTGGCAGATAGTATCATCGGAGTTGTAAGAGCTGACAAGGATAAATTCTCTACGCTTGCAGCAGAATTTTCAGCAGATAGTTCTAACAAAGATAAGGGCGGAGATTTAGGATATTTTGTACCGGGAGCGATGGTACCGGCTTTTAATGATTATGTTTTCGAGAATGAAGTAGGTGATTTAGGTGTTGTCGAAACACAATTTGGTTATCACGTTATTACTATCGAAGACCAAAAAAATAAACAGAAAGCAATTAAAGTAGCGACAGTAGCACAAAAGATTGAACCTAGTGAAAAAACTATAAACACAATCTTTACAGAAACTACCAAATTTCAGATAGCAGCAAGAGATAAAGATTTTGAAGAGGCTTCTAAAGAAAATGAATTGGAAGTTCGCCCTGTGAATAAAATTAAAGAGCTCGATGAAAATATCCCAGGGATAGGAAGTCAAAGAGCCATAGTGCAATGGGCTTTTAATGAAGAGACCGAGGTAGGTGCTATTAAAAGATTTGATATTGCAGAAGGTTATGCCGTAGTTCAATTAACAGGAAAATCTGCCAAAGGAACCATGAGTGTTGCAGATGCTAGCCCTACAGTAAAACCTATTCTCATAAAAGAGAAGAAAATAGAAAAACTTAAAAGTAAGTTTTCTGGTAGTACATTAGACGAGATTGCGAAAAATACAAGTCAAACGGTAAAAACAGCATCGGCGCTCAACATGAAAACTCCAACAATTAGTGGGGCAGGCACCGAGCCTAAAGTAGTAGGCGCTGCTTTTGCTTTAGAATCTGGTAATGTTTCAGATCCTATTGTAGGTAATAATGGGGTATATGCGATCGAAGTTACAAATAGCACACCTGCTAGTGGTTTAGATACCTATATGAGTTACGCAGCTCAAGCCACAAAAACGCAAGCAGGCGCTGTTAATTCTAAAGTGTTCAACGCACTTAAAGAAGCTGCCGAAATTGAAGATAAAAGGGCAAAATTTTATTAGATACTATTGTATTGTCCTAAATATCCATCTGTACAGTAGATATTTAGGACAATAGCAAATCTCTATTTTGTTTGCCTCACTTTTTGTTCCCATTTCCAGGCAGAATCTAATGAATCCTCTAGACCGCTTTTTGCTTTCCAACCCAGTTCCTGATTGGCTTTTGTAGTATCTGCATAAGCGGCAATAACATCACCATCTCTTCTGCCTACAATTTTATAGTTTAGTTTTTGTTGCGATACCTGCTCAAATGATGTAATGACTTCTAGTACCGTACTGCCTGTACCTGTTCCCACATTAAAAACTTCGTAGTTTGAAGTGTTTTTATCTTGAAGTAAACGTTGTAAAGCGACTACATGAGCTTTTGCCAGATCTACTACATGAATATAATCCCTAATGCAGGTGCCATCAGAGGTGGGATAATCATCACCAAATACTGAAAGTTGCTCACGCAGCCCTATTGCAGTCTGAGTAATAAACGGTATCAAATTTTGTGGCACCCCAAGAGGCAGTTCACCTATTTTGGCAGAAGGATGCGCTCCTATCGGATTAAAATATCGCAATGATATTGCTTTTACATTGGGAGTTACCTTGCACGTATCCTGTATGATTTCTTCACCAATTTGTTTGGTGTTTCCATATGGGGATTCTGCCGCTTTAACGGGTGCATTTTCAGTTATGGGCAACTCATCAGCCTGGCCATAAACTGTACATGATGAACTAAAAATGAAGTTAGCAGCTTCTTGTTCTTGAAGTTGTTGTAATAAGTACACCAAAGTAGTAATGTTGTTTTCGTAATACAACAAAGGTTTTTCTACACTTTCACCTACTGCTTTGGATGCTGCAAAATGAATAACCCCTTTAATGTTTGTATGGCGTTTAAAAAAATCTTGAACTTTTTCTTTTTCTCGTAAGTCGAATATTTCTAGAACAGGCTCTTGTCCGGTGATTTTTGTAATTCCCTTAAGAACTTCTGTAGATGAATTAGAACAGTTGTCGATAATTACTACTTCGAATCCCTCGTTTTGCAATTCTACCACAGTGTGAGATCCAATAAAACCTAATCCGCCGGTTACCAAAATTTTCATATATAGCGTAGTTAAATGTTGTGAATTTATAGAAATAATTAGAGGATTTTAGCAACTTCACCATTTACAAATTCCAAAAATCGCTCATCGTCTTCCGTAAAAGGATCAGTACTGTTAGAATCAATATCAATTTGACCAATATTTTCACCATCTTTAAAAAGCGGAATTACGATCTCTGATTTAACATGAATATTACAGGAGATATAATTGTCTTGTGCCTGAACGTCTGGAACCACAAAATTTTCATTAGATACGGCTACTTGTCCACATATGCCTTTTCCGAAAGGAATGATGTCATGGTCTGTTTTTAATCCGGCATACGAGCGTAATTTTAATTCTTCCTTATCCCCATTTTTAAAGTAAAACCCAACCCAATCATAATACGAAACACGTTCTTTCAAAAGTTCGCAAATGTGTTGAAGTCTTTCGGTAACATCGGTTTCCTGATGTTGTACAATAGCAGTAACTTCGGGTTTCAATTCTTCTAATAGCATTTCTAATAAATTTCAAACAAAAATATTTAAAATATTTATAAACAAAGGGAAACTACGATGGTATTGTTTTGTTAAAAAACTCAAGAAATTAGAAAAGTTCAAATCAGTTCATACGAATTCAGTCGACGAATAGCGTAAATTTGTACACTAATGACATTGAATCCTAAATACGTATACGATGAAGAAATCCAGGATACTAGTAATGCTATTCCTTTTGATCACTGCGCTTTCTTGTAAAAAAGATAGTAAATCTGAAAAAACAATAAGTGAAACCGGTGATCTTAATCAGACCGAATCACGAACCGAAGTGAAATTTTCTGAAGAAAATGTTCAGGCAATTTATGAAAATTATCTTGCTATAAAAGCAGGCTTAGTAAATGCGGATCTGGTTGAGGTAAGAAATTTGTCTAAAAAGTTTGAAGCTATTTTACAAGATTCTGAAGAGCATAAACAGTTAAAAGCGACTTTAAAACTTATTTCTTTAACAAAAGATATCCAAAAACAGCGCGATTTTTTTGTTACCATTACCAATGAGGTAACCCGTATCATAACAAATGCCCAAATCATATCGGGAGCAGTGTATAAGCAGTATTGTCCTATGGCTTTAGAGGGATCTGGTGGATATTGGTTGTCTGATTCTGAAGAGGTTAGAAATCCATACTTTGGCAGTAAAATGCTAAAATGCGGAAGTGTGAAGCAAACGATTCAGTAAACTACTTCGAGCAAGCTCTCAAGGCATGCGTTGAAACAATTTTTCAATTTTAAGCATACCTCGTGAGTATACTACCTTTTGGCGGTACAAATAAAAAATTACTTATATTTAACTCGTTGTGCATTCTGAAAGAAATAGTAAAGAAAAGTATCGATTCGAGTGATTTTTGGTAATAACCTCTCGACTCCGCTCGAGATGACGTAGAGAAAAATCACTAGAATTGACGAATTTTGAATAAAAAAGTCAAAACGCATAGCGGGTTTATGATTAATACAGTACATGACCATAACAAATAGCATGAAAATGATATTTCTACATATTTTTTGATGGTAATTGTGCTGGTAGTAAGCATATAAATCGAAATTGTGTCCAATACGTCATAATTGCAGTATACAAAACAAATATATAGCACTGTGATTATTGAGGGAGCGTTGTTTTTGGTACTTAACCCATAATCGATTTTATAATGCATAATCCGGGTTAAATAGTGTAGCGGTAGGGATAAAACAAAAAACTATGATGATTAGAACGTTAGTAATAGCCATTTTTTTAGCACCTTTTTTTTCTTGTATTACGGTTGTCGAGGACTTTTCTGAAAGTCGAACAGCAGCTCTTATAGAAAAATCCAAAGCATTACGGTTACGAGGGGAAAAAGTCGAGCAAAGCCTACATCATAAAAAAGATTCTATAGAATTGTTATACGGGGACACTAGTACTATTGAAGATGCTTCTGATACTAATGATTTTATCAATATTGAGCGTATCTCTAACGATTTTGTGTTGGATATGAGATATGCGACCAAAAATAATTTTCTTAAAGAAAAAGTATACGCATGTGCAAAATGCTATGTTCGAGATGAAGTGGCAGACGCACTTATTGAAGCCAATCAGGATTTTATAAAACAAGGGTATAGAATCAAGTTTTTTGATTGTTATAGACCCCATAGTGTTCAAAAAAAAATGTGGAAAATTTATCCAAATCCTGGATACGTAGCAAATCCTAAAGGTGGATCTATTCACAATAAAGGTGCAGCTGTCGATATTACCCTGGTAAAATTGGATGGTAGTACAGTAGACATGGGAACAGATTTTGATCATTTTGGAAAAGAGGCTCACCACGCCTATAGAAACCATGCTGAAGATGTATTAAAGCATCGCAAATTGCTTAAAGAAACCATGAATAAACATGGCTTTAGAACGATACGAACAGAGTGGTGGCACTACAATTATAAAAACAGTTTAAAATATAAGATTTCAGACTTTACTTGGGAATGTAATTGAATGAGATAATGTACGTTTTTCTATTTCGAAGGATTCTTACTTCAATAAAAATCGACATACACAGTTGTGAATGTCGATTTTAAGCACAATTATAACATCGGAAAAAATTAGAATTGCTTACCTTTCATAGTGTTCTATATTACAATATTTGAAGAACTATCGCTTGTTGAGGGTATTTTTAATATACTTTTTTTTGAATTTCCGTAAAATCACTCGAATGGTCAGTGTCAGGTTGAATACTGAAACGAGTTTAGCACAAACCCGTTTCAGCTTCTTAGTCTAACCAACCAGCATAAAGTTGATGAGATCCTGAAATAAATTCAGGATGACGCTAATTTAAACCCGGTTTATGCATTAGAATTTCGTTATGAGGGTTGAAAATACTCAATAATCAGTTCTTCTTATTATAAATAGTTATACGCCTTTAATGTGAGAAACTCCTCAAATTCTTTGGTAGTCACTAACGATTTAAAAATTGAAATGGCATTTTGGTAATGTTCAGTCTGAAAAAGCTGTGCACCTACCTGTTTTTCAATAATCGAAAGCTCATTTTCAAATAACCCTTCAAAAAGCTGATGATCTAATGTTCGTCCGTCGTTTAGAGTTACTTCATTATGCAACCATTGCCACAATTGCGTTCGGCTAATTTCGGCGGTAGCAGCATCTTCCATAAGATGATACAAGGCTACAGCGCCATTTCCCTTAAGCCAGTTAGCAATGTAATGAATACCAACATTCATGTTTTCCTGAATTCCTTTTTGTGTTATAGTTCCTTTAGGAATTGCGAGCAAATCTTCTTCAGTAACTTCAATATCATTACGCTTAACGTCCATTTGATTTGCATTAGGCATATGTTGATCAAAAATCTGCATGGCTAGTGGTACCAGATCCGGATGAGCTACCCACGTGCCATCGTGACCATTTTTTACCTCACGCTCTTTATCAGCTTTTACTTTAGCAAATGCTGCGGCATTACGCTCTTCATCATTCTTAATAGGGATTTGAGCAGCCATACCACCAATGGCAAGAATATTTCTTTTATGGCATCGCTGGATCACCAGTTTGCTGTATGCATCCATAAACGGACTTGTCATGGTAACTTGGGCGCGATCGGGAACAACAAAGCCCGTATGATTTCTTAATTTTTTGATATAACTGAAAATATAATCCCATCGTCCGCAGTTAAGCCCTACGATATGATCTTTTAGTGCATATATGATTTCGTCTAACTGAAAACTAGCGGTTATAGTTTCCACCAAAACGGTTACTTTAATACTTCCATGTTCGATGCCAAGATAATCCTCAGAAAAGTCAATAACATCATTCCACCATATAGCTTCGGTAAAATGCTCTAGTTTTGGAAGGTAATAATAAGCTCCCGTTCCATTCTCAATTAATTGCTGATTATTATGAAATACATACAATGCAAAATCAAATAAGGAAGCGCTCATTTCTTGACCATTGCTTAAAAGATGCTTTTCATTAAGATGCAATCCTCTGGGGCGCACCAGTAAAGTAGCAGTTTTTTCTTTGAGCTCATATGTTTTGTCTTTTTTAGAATTATAAAAAGAAATAGTCTTATGTACAGCATCTTTCAGGTTTTTTTGTCCTTGAACACAGTTCTCCCATAGCGGGGCATTACTATCTTCAAAATCTGCCATAAATGTTTTGGCTCCCGAGTTCAAAGCATTAATTACCATTTTTCGATCTACCGGACCTGTGATCTCGACTCTTCTGTCTTGTAAATCATCTGGAATCGGAGCAGCAGACCATTCGCTATTTCGAATTTCTTTGGTATTTTCTGGAAACGAAGGATGAGTTCCCAGGTCGAACAGCTGTTGTTGGTGTTCTCGATTTTTTAAAAGCTCCAGGCGTCGATTATTAAATCGTTCTTGCAGTACTTCTAAAAAAGTGAGTGCACCATCGGTTAGTATATCAGGATAGTAATTTTTCACTTCTTTAGCGAAGCTGATTTTTTGACTAAGGTTTGTTTGAGTTTCCATAGTTTAATTTTTTAAGTGCCTGTTAGGGAACCGCTATGCTCCCACATTAAGAATTTTAAATATTCTCTTTGGTGAAGAAATTTTAAAATTTAGTATTAGTTCGTTTCATTTGAAAAGCTAAAGAAGAGGGTTTTCTATAATAGAATTCCCTCATACAATTACTTTTTTAAGAAACTACCTATTTGTCAAGAACTAATTCTAAATTTTTCTCACTTTTAACAGTGTCAAATTGGTTACTGGTGTTCTTTGTGCCTCCTGCTTTTAAAGCTTGATCGCCTGCAAAAAAGGTCTTATGGTCATCGCCTAAATCTGAACCTGCCATTCGTTGGTGTTTAACGCAAGCAACTCCTTTTCTAATCTCTTGGCGTTGTACAGCATCTACATAAGCGAGCATGCCCATGTCTCCAAAATAGCCTTCTACCAAATCATTCATATGCAGCGCTGTGGTATGATAGGTAGGTAGTGTAATTAAATGATGAAACACCCCTGCTTTGAGCGAAGCTTCTCGCTGAAATGTTCTAATCATCTCGTCTGCCCGATGAGAAAGCGCTGTATGGTCGTACTTTTCATCCATAAGTTCGGCTCGATTATAAGATGAAATATCTTCTCCCGCAGCTTTCATAAGGTCATATGCTTGTTGACGAAAGTTGATGGTCCAATTAAACGATGGAGAATTATTGTATACCAATTTAGCATTGGGAACCTTTTCTTTTACGCGATTCACCATATGCGCAATTTGTTTTACATTGGGTGTGGGAGTCTCTATCCATAATAAATCTGCCCCGTGTTGCAAGCTCGTGATACAATCCAGTACCACGCGATCGATATTCGATCCTTCTTTAAATTTATACAAACCATTATGAAGTCGTATCGGTCGAACAAGTTGATCGTTTCGTTTAAATAACACATCGTTTTCGTTTGTTTCTTCTAGCGTTACTTCTTCAGCTTCAATAAAATCCATGTATTGTGAAGCTAAATCTCCTTTTTCTCGAGATACCGGAAGTTTTTGCGTTAAACCGGCACCCTCAGAATCAGTTCTGGCTACGATAACACCTTCTTCTACACCTAATTCTAAAAAAGCATACCGAAGCGCATTTAACTTCGCGATAAAATCTTCATGCGGAACCGTTACTTTACCATCCTGATGACCACATTGTTTGGCATCTGAAACTTGGTTTTCAATTTGAAGCGCACATGCACCGGCCTCGATCATTTTTTTTGCAAGAAGATATGTAGCTTCTTCATTGCCAAAACCAGCGTCGATATCTGCAATGATAGGAACAACGTGGGTTTCAAAATTATCAATCTCAGCTTGCACATCTTCACCGGCATCCAAACGACGAAAAAGGTCATTAAGTTCAATAGCATCAGCCTGTCTCAAAAACGTGTATATTTCTTCAATTAATTTAGGAACAGCAGTTTTTTCATGCATCGATTGATCGGGCAAGGGGCCAAATTCAGAGCGTAGTGCTGCTACCATCCAGCCTGATAGATATAAATACGTCTTGTTTGTAGCACCTTTGTGTTTTTTTACGGCAATCATCTTTTGTTGCGCAACAAAACCGTGCCAGCAACCAAGCGATTGTGTGTATTGAGAGCTGTCTGCATCGTATGCAGCCATGTCTTTTCGCATAATAGCTGCAGTATACTTGGCAATATCAAGCCCTGTCTTAAATCTGTTTTGTGCAAAGACACGTGCCGCATTTTTCGGAGTGATGGTTGCCCATTGATCTCCATGTTTAGCCTTTAAGTCTCGTACGGTTTCTAGTACTGAATGATACGTAGCCATAATCTAATTTTTAAATATTACTAAATAATTCTATCAACCCTTATGGTTTGAGTGAACAATATTAAAAAAAAGTTTTTTATAAAACAAGCGAACGTTCGCTAAAAGTGAATTTTTTACTTTTTTTTTGGTTTACGCATAAATCACTATTTTTGACTTTATGGCAATAGCAGAAGAATATATCAGGCTTATTTTTGGTTTGAAAATCAAACAGATACGAACAGAAAGAGATTTGTCACTTTTTGGTTTATCCAAGTTAAGCGGACTGTCGAAGTCGTATTTGAACGAAATTGAAAAAGGTAAAAAATACCCTAAAACAGATAAAATTATCAAACTGGCAGAAACATTAGAGGTGCCTTATGATCATCTAGTGTCTTTGAAATTAGATAAAAATTTAGCGCCGATTGGTGAGATTTTGCAATCAGGTATCCTGGATGAAATCCCTTTAGAACTATTTGGAATACAACAAAGTGATCTTATCGATATTATCGCGAATGCTCCTTCCAAAGTTAATGCCTTTATTAGTACGATTATTGAAATTGCGCAGCATTATAATATGAGTCGCGAGGGATTTTACCTGGCATCTTTGCGATCATACCAAGAGGCGCATAATAATTTTTTCAAAGAATTAGAGGACAAGGTAATTAAGTTTACTAATACCTATCAATTGGATCTTAATGGTAAGATTACTTCAGCAGAACTCGAAGAAATTTTAGAAGAAGAGTATGGGTATACCATTAATAAATCAGGCATTCCAAATGAAGAAGAGTTAGATAATTTACGCAGCGTATTTATTCCTTCATCTAAAACGTTATTGCTATCAGATCGGGTAGATGAAGCGCAAAGAACATTCATTTATGCCAAAGAGTTAGGGTATCTATATCTACAAATAACAGAAAGACCTTACACATTTTCATGGATACGTTATGATAATTTTGAAGAGGTACTGCATAATTTCTACGCCTCTTATTTTGCCGGAGCTTTGATCATCCCTAGAAATCACTTAAAAGATCATCTTAAAAAGCTATTTACCACCTCACAATTTTCTGAGAAAACGTTTCATCGCATCATGAAAATGTATAATGCATCACCCGAATCGTTTTACCAGAGACTTACGAATATATTGCCAAAGGATTTTGGAATGCAAAATGTATTTTTTTTACGATTTACTCATAAACTGGGGGTCAACAAGTTTAATCTGGTGAAAGAATTGCATATCACCCACCAGCAGCAGCCTCACGCCAACGAAATTAATGAGCATTATTGTAGACGATGGATGGCTATAAAAACATTACAACGAGCAGCAAATAAAGACCTTGATTACGCTTTTAATATCCAGATATCTGATTATGCAGATACCGACCAGCAGTATTTGGTATTTACCTCTGCAACAAGAGACCCGTTTAAAACTTCATATTATCGCAGTATAGGAATAGGGTTTTTGATCTCGCCCGCTTTAGAAAAGAAGATTGAATTTGTTCATGATACCAAAATTCCGAAGGTGAAGGTGGGTGTCACTTGCGAGTCCTGTTCACTAGAGGATTGTGAGGTTAGAATGGCTCCACCCAAACGGTTATTGGCAAAAGAAAAGTATAAAAAAACAGCTAGTTTGGTCGAGGATATGGTAAAACGATATTCGAAATTATGAATATCTGTAATTTAACCTAAACGGTTTGTGTCAAGCTGAACTCGTTTCAGCTTCTCATCTCAATTTACTGAAAATAAACTTAATGAGATCCTGAAATGAATTCAGGATGACTTCTCAGTTAAATTTTAGGTATAATAACAGACAATCAATTTCGAAATAATGATTTTCGAGGGAATTTTCTTGATTGTTTAAAATTTTTAAGAATTGCTATTGTGTTTCTTTAACCATAAATCCATAAAATGTCTGCGGTAGTCTGATGGTGCAGTACCGTATTCTTCTCTAAAAATTTTGGCCAAATAGCTTTTGCTAGAGATACCGGCCAGGTCTACAATTTCAGACATAGAATATTCGGTATTTAAAACTAAATCCTTGATAAGGTTAAGTCTTACCTGTTTGATGTATTGTTTTACAGAGGTGCCATATAAATTTTGAAAGCCCTCCTGAAGTTTGTTGGCATTAAGACCTACCTCTGATGCAATTTCTGCTACGTTATCTAATTTAGAAATTCTCTTTCGAATAAGTTTTGCGGCTAATTCAATTTGTTTTATCTCTGTTCTTCTCAAAATATTTCTTCCAGATACATCGTTCAAATCATCTTCGTATTGCAGGATCTGCTCAGTCAGCATTTGATATGCTTTGCCCTCTAAAAAGAGTTTTTTTAAGAAATCACCTCCTTCAAAAGCTTGCATGTCTCGAAATAGATCTGCCAATTTCAAACTATAAAAACCATCGTGATAGAATAAATTTTTAGCTTCAATATCATTAAAAAGGCTTCGGAGTTCACCATTCATACTAACTAGTTCGCACTGAATTTTTTTTTGAAATTCCCTTCTGGTAATTTCCAAGCTATTAATAACCGTTCGAATGTTGGGCTTAAAGCACAGGATATGACCATTAAAAAGATCACTCGCCACGATAGCTTCTTGATATTGTGTTATTTCATGTTCATCATCATAGCCTTCAAAACGATGTTTGAGATATCCTTCTAAACAATATAGAAACTTGAGCGGATGTACTTTGTTAATAGTAAAATGAAACTCTACTTCTTCAACAAAGGTGCAATCGTACTGAATGATTCCCATGCCCCCATCAAAATTTATTCCTCGAATGTTTCCTTCTCCTATATGTTCGGGAAGATCTAGAAAATATTCTCCACAACTTTGTTGGTAAGTAGTCTTAAATGCTTTGGCTATGTTGGTGATCACCTCTTTGATAGGAAGAGATTTTACTTCGATAAGGATCATTCTTTTGTATTAAGTAAGAGGTAGTTTTTGTTAAGAATATTTAAGTTATTAATTCGATAGGTGAACCTGGTGCTTTATCGCTATTATTACGAATGCAATCGATTTTAGACTATTTTGATTGTTTTAGTTTGTCATATGAATAATAGCATTCGAAACATTCGGCGGACTAAAATTATATAAACTTTTGTGGAAGTTTTATAATGAATTATGAGCTACATCTCTTAATATTTGTATCTAGAAATTTTAACGTTATGAAGTTCTTTACACAAATATTTTTGTTTGGTTTTGTATTGTTTGCTGCAGGTTATATGATGGTATATCACGTTGTTAATTATACTTTTAATTCTAAAACTAGTGTGCAATATTATGATATGCCTAATTCAAAAGCTTATTTTACAGAAGGAGGTACAAATGCAGTTATAGTTCGAAACACTGCGATCACTAGGGAGTTCCTTTCTTATGAATATAGCGGGGGTTACGCTATAAAAACGCTTCATGAATCAAGATATGCTATCAAGTAAAGGAAACTATAATTGGTATAAAATAATGTTGGCAACCTTTAAAAGCGTTGTTAAAGTGAATCAAAAAAATTGACACTATTTTATTAATAAAAGTAATGGCCGTCACTCTTACAAAGAGTTTATATATACATAAACCCGTTTTAGAAATTTCTAAAACGGGTTTTCTCTTATTAACAGATATATTTATAAGGTAATACCTGCTCATACGCATATGAATATGCTACTACATCATTCCTGGCATTCCTCCGCCCATTGGCGGCATTCCTCCGCCTCCAGCTGGAGCATCTTCTTTAATATCGGTTAAAGCACATTCTGTAGTTAGAATCATTCCTGATACAGAAGCTGCATTTTCTAAAGCAATACGAGTAACTTTTTTAGGATCGATAATCCCTGCTTTAAGCATATCTACGTATTCTTCCGATTTTGCATCATACCCAAAGTTATCTTTACCTTCAAGAACTTTTGAAATGACTACAGAACCTTCTCCGCCAGCATTTTCAACAATCGTTCTAAGTGGAGATTCGACAGCACGGTTTACAATTTGTACTCCTGTTACTTCATCTTCATTTTCGGTGGCTACCTTATCAAGAACGGCTTTTGCTCTTACTAATGCAACACCACCACCTGCAACAATACCTTCTTCTACAGCCGCACGGGTTGCATGTAAGGCATCATCAACACGATCTTTCTTTTCTTTCATTTCTACTTCTGAAGCCGCACCAACATACAATACGGCAACTCCGCCAGCAAGTTTAGCTAAACGTTCTTGTAGTTTTTCTTTGTCGTAGTCTGAGGTTGTGGTTTCTATCTGTGCTTTAATCTGATTTACTCTGTTTTTGATCATCTCTTCAGCACCAGCACCGTTCACTACCGTAGTGTTGTCTTTGTCGATTGCTACTTTTTCTGCAGTACCCAAATGCTCGATTGTTGTATTTTCTAGCGTAAATCCACGCTCTTCAGAAATTACGGTACCTCCTGTTAAGATTGCAATATCTTCTAGCATTGCTTTACGTCTGTCTCCAAAACCAGGAGCTTTTACAGCTGCAATTTTTAATGCACCACGAAGTTTGTTAACCACAAGTGTAGCTAATGCTTCCCCATCAACATCTTCAGCAATAATTAAAAGAGGCTTTCCAGTTTGAGCTACGGGCTCTAGAACAGGAAGTAAATCTTTCATAGCCGAGATCTTTTTATCATACAACAAAATGTAAGGATTTTCTAGATCAGCATTCATTTTTTCACTATCTGTAACAAAATAAGGAGAAAGATATCCTCTATCAAACTGCATTCCTTCTACGATATCAACGTGCGTATCGGTTCCTTTGGCTTCTTCAACAGTGATTACACCTTCTTTACCTACTTTTTCAAAAGCCTGAGCGATAAGATCACCAATGGTTTCGTCGTTGTTTGCAGAAATAGCAGCTACTTGTTTGATTTTATCTGAAGAATCTCCTACTTCTTTTGTTTGTTTTGCAAGATCGTCGGTAATTGCGGTTACCGCCTTGTCAATACCACGTTTAAGATCCATAGGATTAGCACCGGCAGCAACATTTTTAAGACCTTCTTTTACGATAGCCTGTGCCAGTACGGTAGCAGTAGTAGTACCATCACCTGCAAGGTCGTTGGTTTTTGAAGCTACTTCTTTAACCATTTGAGCTCCCATATTCTCAAGAGCGTCTTCTAATTCTACTTCTTTAGCAACAGAAACACCATCTTTGGTTACTGTAGGGGCACCAAATGATTTGCTGATAATTACATTGCGACCTTTTGGGCCCAAAGTAACTTTTACCGCATTGGCCAATGCATCAACACCGCGTTTGATACCATCACGTGCTTCTATGTCAAATTTTATATCTTTTGCCATTATTATAGTATTTTAAAAATTTTGAATCCCTAACTAATTAATTTAGGGTGTTTGATTTGTGTTTTTTGAATTAATGTAGTTTAGACAATAGCAAGAATATCATCCTCGCGCATGATTAGATAATCTTTTCCATCTAATTTTAATTCTGTACCCGAATATTTTCCATAAAGAACAGTGTCTCCTACCTTTACGGTCATTTCATGATCCTTTTTGCCACCGCCAACAGCAGCAACTTTACCTTTTTGTTGTTTTTCCTGGGCAGAGTCAGGAATAAATAATCCAGATGCTGTTTGAGTCTCAGCAGGAAGTGGTTCTACAACCACGCGGTCTGAAAGAGGTTTAATGTTTAATCCCATTATGATTAGCTTTTTTATTATAAAATTAAAATGAAATATTTGCTGCTGATATTTCAGAAATTGTGCCAGTAGCATGATCCTGACAAATTGAAACAAAAAATGCCGACTGTATGACAAGTCGGCATTTTAGTTTGTTATTTTTACATGTTCTTACTCTTGCGTGTCATTTTCTGTTGTTGGAGGAGGGGTTGTTGAAGGTGCTTCTATTTGAACATTTTCTGTATTAACTTTTGAATCCTGAACAGTTCCATCGTTCATTAAATCTATATTCGATAATAAGATTAAAACCAATAATAGTGTCGCCAGAGTCCATGTACTTTTATCCAGAAAATCTGTTGTTTTCTTCACACCACCTAATTGTTGTGAGCCACCACCTCCAAAAGAAGAAGATAAACCACCTCCTTTAGGATTTTGTACCATAATAACCACTACCAGTAAAAAAGATACGATAACGATTAATATTAAAAAAATTGAGAACGTTGTCATTATATTATTATTTATTTTCTTGTAATTTTTGTATTGCTCGAATTTGGTCTGCAAAGAAACCACTTTTTTCGGGATTTTTCAAAATTAATATATGGTAAGCCTGAATCGCTTTTTTATAATTTTTTTGCGCAACATATACTCTCGCCAAAGTTTCTGTCATTAATTCATTATTCGATACCCTATGCTCTTTGGCAAGGTTTCGCTTTGGGGTATCTTTTGAAGCAGGTTGAATTTTTGGATTATTAGCTATAAACTCATCAATAAGCTCAAATTTACCTTTCTGAACCAAAGTTTTTTCTACATCATCAGTGTTTTCAATGTTTTGAGATGAGAGATGTTCTTTTTTATCTTTTAATTGATCGATAGGCGAAGTCGAAGTTAGCTTTAACCACTCTGCAAATGAGTGTGTTTCCTTTTTACTGAAATCAAAAGGTTTATCAACTTGTAAAATTTCTTCTGGAGTGATATGCTGATGCTGGTCAATAGGGCGTTCTCTTTCTTGATGAGTTGTGAAAGATCCCTTGGCATGAGACTCCTCTTCTTTGTTAATATTTTCTTCTCCTTTGGATGCAAAAAGTGTTGGATCTAGAACGTCTTCAGCTTCTTGCATTTTCATGGTAACTGCATCATTTAAAGGGATTCTGGGCAAAGATTTTATTTCTTGGGGGTCAACTACGTTGATATCTTTCTTTCTTTTCTGCTTGACTTTATTAGAAGCAACGGGATGTTTAAACAGGTCAGAGGTGATGAAGTCGAATAGTACACTTCGGTCTGCTGTATAGGCGGCAGTTATTTTCAGCTCTTGATTATATCGAAAACTCTCTTGGTTTTTAAGTGCTTTTAATAGTAAAGGTCTTACAGATTGAAAATAGGGAAACTCATCAGAAATTTTTTCTAACGATTGCGCCTGTGCCTTAGTAATTTTCTCAGGATTTTGTAATAAATATGTAAGCTCTTTTATATTCAATATTTTCTATCTAGTTTTTACCAACGAGCAAGAGTTGCGTTAAAGATATCTTGTGTAATGCGTTCAAAAATTACCTGTAATGCCTCATCTCTCACATTGTTTTCTGAAGCCGCTGCGGGATAATCGAAAAAAAATGAAAAACGCTGTTCCAGATCAAGCGTTGGATCTTTGGAATCGTAAAACCGTACGTTAACCGCTATAGTTAACCGGTTTTGAGCAGCAGATTCATCAGATACCGCTGTATTTGGCACTACAATGTCTTGAACAATCTCTCCTTCATACACAATATCACCTCCGGAAGTAGTTAAACTGAGGTTAGTTTGATTCAAAATCAAATCCTGCAATCTATTAGTAAATTCTTGATCGACCCCAGGAAAAATTCTGGGAGACTGATTTTGAAAAAAATTCACCTGAAACGTTTTAACATCAGGAGAAATGTTAGTCCCGCTAAACGAATATATGCCGCATCCTTGAATAAGAATCAGAGTGAATACTCCGGCAATAATATGATGTATACTATTCATTAATTTATGATAAATTTAGTATCTATTTTCTAAAACTTCATACCTCAAACCTCACACCTAATTATAGGTCGTACTGTTTTATTTTTCTATACAAAGTGCGCTCACTTATACCCAGCTCTTCTGCGGCGGCTTTGCGTTTGCCACGATGCCGTTCTAGGGATTTTTTAATTAATTCTAATTCTTTATCATGCAGAGACAGTGTTTCTTCTTCCTCAATTTCTTCCGCAAAATGATATTTATCCTCTTCTTTTAAGGGTGTCGAGGGAGAGGGTATTTGCAATACTTCTGTAGTCGTAGGAGCATCTTCAAATTGAAGTTCTTCTTTTTTATCTTCTCTATAAATTTTTCGTATTAGCCCTTCATGCTCTTTTTGTACATCCTGCGTATTTCCGCTTTGCATTAATTCCATAGTAAGTTTTTTGAGATCATTGAGATCGCCTTTCATATCAAAAAGCACCTTATATAAAATCTCTCTTTCATTGCTAAAATCGCTTTCTTTCTTATCAGAAGAAATAACCGCCGGAAGATTACTACCCATGTTTGGTAAATAACTGTGCAACGTATGACTATCAATAGTCCGGTCTTGTTCAAGGACTGAAATTTGTTCAGCGATGTTACGTAATTGCCTTATATTGCCACTCCAATGATATTTTTCTAACAAGGCTACAGCATCTTCAGTCAAACGTATGGTTGGCATCTTGTATTTCGTCGCAAAATCTGAAGCAAATTTTCTAAAAAGCAGATGAATATCTCCTTCCCGATCTCGTAGTGGAGGTAAAAGTATTTCTACGGTACTTAAACGATAGTATAAGTCTTCTCTAAATTTTTCTTTTTTAATGGCTTCGAACATATTTACATTGGTTGCAGCCACTATACGAACATCGGTTTTTTGAACTTTAGAAGATCCTACTTTTATAAATTCTCCATTCTCAAGAACTCGCAATAAACGTACTTGTGTTGTTAAAGGCAGTTCACCTACTTCGTCTAAAAATATGGTACCGCCACTAGCGACTTCAAAGTACCCACTACGCGTTTGAGTAGCCCCGGTAAAGGCTCCTTTTTCATGACCAAAAAGCTCGCTGTCTATAGTACCTTCTGGTATGGCTCCACAATTTACTGCAATGTATTTACCGTGTTTGCGATGCGATAAAGAGTGTATAATTTTAGGAATACTCTCTTTTCCCACACCACTTTCTCCGGTTACCAGCACAGAAATATCGGTAGGCGCTACCTGGATGGCTTTTTCTACCGCTCGGTTCAGTTTTTGGTCGTTTCCAATGATGCCAAATCGCTGTTTTGTAGCTTGAACTGATTCCATAAGCCTTAGCCCCCGAAAGGGGAGTTTAATTGATTATACAAAATGTTATATCGCAAAGTACTATTCATTGCATGTTTTATTTATGAGTATCCATTTAGCTGTCACAGATAGTTCACCCTCTTGGGTATTAGGGGGCTATGCCCACAGCTTTACCCAAAAGGGTTGCACTTGTGCAATCATCGATATGTACCATGACAAAATCGCCTATTTGGTAATTCTCTTTAGGAAAAACTGCTACGGTGTTTTGAGTAGTTCTTCCGCTCCAGTGGGCATCAGATTTTTTTGATTCCTTTTCTATCAAAACTTCAAGTGTTTGACCGATAAAAGCACGGTGTCTGTGTTCGCTATGTTTTCGTTGCAGCGCGATAATCTCTGCCAAACGCCTTTTTTTCACTTCTTCGGGAACATCATCATCCATTTTGCGTTCTGCAAGTGTCCCGGGTCTCTCAGAATAGGCAAACATAAAACCATAATCATACTTTACATACTCCATCAGGGATAGTGTATCTTGATGATCCTTTTCAGTTTCTGTTGGGAAGCCCGTAATGATGTCCTGTGAGATGGCACAATTTGGAATAATACGTTTAATGTTGTCGATCAGATCAAAATACTCTTGCCGTGTATGCAAACGATTCATTTCTTTTAAAATACGATCGCTTCCGCTTTGAATGGGCAAGTGGATATATTTACAAATATTTTGATGCTTTGCCATGACTTCAATTACATCCAAAGTCATATCCTGCGGATTCGAAGTAGTAAAACGCAGCCTTAGTTTAGGATACTTTAGAGCTACCATATCCAATAATTTAGCAAAATTTACAGCGGTTGCTTTTTGAAAGTCAGAAGCTTTGTCGAAATCTTTCTTTAAGCCACCTCCGTACCATAAATAACTATCTACATTTTGTCCCAGGAGTGTAATTTCCTTAAAATTTTTATCGACTAGCTCATCAATTTCTTTTATGATACTCTGTGGATCTCTACTGCGTTCTCTTCCTCTAGTAAAAGGAACAACACAGAACGTACACATATTATCACAACCCCGGGTTATAGAAACAAAAGCAGAAACCCCATTACTTTGTAACCGTACGGGTGATATATCTCCGTAGGTTTCTTCTTTAGAAAGAATTACATTAACTGCGTTACGCCCGGCATCTACTTCTTCTATTAAATTAGGAAGGTCTTTGTATGCATCTGGGCCAACAACAAGATCTACTATTTTTTCTTCTTCAAGAAATTTACTTTTTAATCGCTCGGCCATACATCCTAAAACGCCTACTTTCATGCCTGGGTTGATTTTTTTTACAGCATTGTATTTTTCAAGACGTTTTCTAACAGTTAGTTCAGCCTTTTCACGAATAGAACACGTATTCACAAGCACCAAATCGGCATCTTCAAGATTTTGAGTCGTATTAAATCCTTCTTTGGCCAAAATGGAAGCCACAATCTCGCTATCACTAAAATTCATCTGGCAGCCATAGCTTTCAATAAAAAGCTTACGCTGGTTTCCTTTTTTCGGATCAAGAACTAATGATTGTCCTTGTATATTTTCATCAATGATCTTCTCCATAAAAATAATGCTTAACGATTGAGGTCAAATAACATGCAAAGATACTTTTAATACCATTTCTGACAAAGTGTCAGGATTATATTTTTCAAAAAAATCTATATTTGGCATTTTCAACCTGTTAAATACCTAAAAATGACATCAAATCGACTCTTTGAAAAAATAGCGCGTAGTGCTTCACTAGACTTTGGAGATGTACTCAGTAAAAGTTTCGAACTCTTTAAAAAGGTTTGGGTTCAGGGATTTGTGCATTTGTTGATTTTACTACTCGTTGTAGTACCGTTATTTTTTATCATATATATTCCAATTTTTGCAATAGTAGGTCTAGATACCTATTATAGCGGTGATACCAGTTTTCCCAAAGAAGAACTCTCTATAGGATTAATACTCCTTTTGGTTGTTGTAATTGGAGTGATCATTTTAATTACATCTGCTATTCAGTTTGCTATAACAGCACATTTCTATCGGGTTTGCAAACAAGTGGATTTGAGTCAGGCAGAAACCTCTTCATATTTCAAATTTTTAAAAGGACCCTACCTAGGAAAAGTGTTTACGCTTGCCATAGCAACTTTTGCAATAGCCATAGTAGCAGCATCATTATGCTATTTACCCATTTTATACGTTATGGTTCCTTTACATTTATTAGTACCGTTATTTGCATTTAATCCAGAGGTGAGTGCATCACACCTTATAAAAGCTAGTTTTAAATTAGGAAACAAAATTTGGCCGGTTGCATTTGGGTTACTACTGCTTTCTTCGATCTTATCTCAATTGGTAGGCGCTTTTTTGTGTTTTATAGGTGTTTTTGTAACAGCTTCCTTTGTCTATATGCCTGTGTATTTTATGTATAAAGAAACCATAGGTTTTGAAGAAGAAGACATACAAGATGCTACTTTATTTGTAAAATAATGTGAAAAAAACCTGTTGTTGGGTGCGTGTTTTTTAAAGTAATTTCTCGATAAAGAATCTTGATATCATTTTTTTGATATACTTTTGTGGTTAGAAATTATAGGACTATGGCTAAGAATTTAGTGATTGTAGAATCACCTGCAAAGGCAAAAACAATAGAGAAATTTCTCGGAAAAGATTATAAAGTTGCATCTAGTTTTGGGCATATCGCAGATTTACCATCAAAAGAATTAGGAGTTGATGTAGATGGTGGTTTTAAGCCAAAATATATTGTTTCAAAAGATAAAAAGGATGTCGTAAAAAAACTCAAAGATCTTTCTAAGAATGCAGAAACGGTTTGGCTTGCTAGTGATGAGGATCGAGAGGGAGAAGCTATTGCATGGCATCTGGCAGAAACGCTAAAGTTAGATAAAAATAGAACGAAAAGAATAGTTTTTCATGAAATTACCAAAAACGCTATTCTAAAAGCCATAGAAAATCCTCGTACTATTGATTATAATTTGGTTAATGCGCAGCAAGCAAGGCGCGTACTGGATCGTTTGGTAGGGTATGAGTTGTCACCAGTACTTTGGCGAAAGGTGAAAGGTGGATTATCGGCAGGAAGAGTGCAGTCTGTATCGGTACGTTTGATAGTAGAACGTGAACGGGAAATCATAGCGTTTAAACCCCAAGGCTCTTTTAGAATAGATGCAGAATTTGCTAATAAAACCGGTAAATCATTTAAGGCCAAACTACCTAAAAATTTTAAAACAAAAGAAGAGGCTAAAGAATTTTTAAATAAAAATGTGGGTGCCGCTTATAAGGTTGCAGATCTTACTACCAAACCAGCAAAAAAGTCTCCGGCACCGCCATTTACTACATCTACACTACAACAGGAAGCTTCCAGAAAGTTATATTTTTCGGTTAGCAAAACCATGACAATGGCACAACGGTTGTACGAAGCCGGATTAATTACTTATATGAGGACAGACAGTGTTAATTTGTCAAAAGAAGCACAAAATGGAGCGAAAGCAGAAATTATTTCAGCTTACGGAGAAGATTTCAGTAATCCCAGGCAGTATAAAGGTAAATCCAAAGGAGCACAAGAAGCTCACGAAGCGATACGACCTACCGATTTTGCCAGACATACCGTAAATGTTGATTATGATCAACAGCGGTTATATGAATTGATTTGGAAACGCGCAATTGCCTCGCAAATGAGTGATGCCAAGTTAGAGAGAACCAATGTAAAAATTGAAGCTAATCATCATAAAGAGCAATTTACTGCCAATGGGGAAGTCATTAAATTCGAAGGTTTTCTGAAAGTGTATTTAGAAGGAAACGATGATGAAGATGAAGAACAAGAAGGGATTCTTCCTGCTATGAAAGTGAATGAAACTTTATACAATAACTATATTTCTGCCACAGAACGATTTACACGACCACCCAGCCGCTATACTGAAGCTTCTTTGGTGAAAAAACTTGAAGAATTAGGTATTGGTCGACCTTCGACCTACGCGCCAACTATCTCTACCATTCAAAACAGAAATTATGTAGAAAAAGGCGCTAAAGAAGGAGAGCTTCGCAACTACATACAAATGGTGCTCTCTGGGGATACTGTTGACGAAAAAAAATTGTCTGAAAAAGTAGGAAGTGATAAGGGGAAATTAATTCCTACTGATGTGGGTATGGTTGTTAACGATTTTCTTGTAAATCACTTTTCGTCAATACTCGATTACAATTTTACGGCCAAAGTAGAACAAGATTTTGATGAAATTGCTGAAGGTCAAGAGGATTGGACCGAAGTCATGAAAGATTTTTATGAAGAGTTTCATCCAAGAGTAGAAGACGTAGCGCAAAATGCAGAGCGCGAGGTAGGAGAGCGTATACTTGGCGAAGATCCTGAAACAGGAAAGGTGGTAAGCGTGAGATTGGGCAAGTTTGGCCCCATGGTACAGATAGGATCAGTAGAGGATGAAGATAAACCAAGATTTGCTAGTTTGCCCCCGGGTCAAACATTAAGTGCTATCACTTTTGAAGAGGCCATGGATTTGTTTCAGTTACCCAAAGAGCTGGGAGAATACAAGGGAGAAACTATTATAGTTAATAATGGTCGTTTTGGTCCGTATGTAAAATTTGCCGAAAAATTTGTATCCCTTGAAAAAGGCGAAGACCCGTTACATATTTCACTCGATAGAGCGATCGAGCTAATTGATGCCAAAGAAAAGGCAGATGCCCCTGTATATGTGTATGAAAATCTTCCTGTTCAAAAAGGAAAAGGAAGATTTGGCCCTTTTCTGAAATGGAACAATATGTTTATCAACGTCAATAAAAAATATGATTTTGATAATTTATCAGACGATGACATTGTAACACTTATAGAAGAGAAAAAGCAAAAAGAGATCGATAAAGTTATTCATCACTGGGCAGATGAGGGTATTCGGGTTGAGAAAGCCAGGTGGGGCAGAAGCAATATTATTAAGGGTAAAATCAAAATCGAGTTGCCTAAAACCGTAGATGCCTCAAAATTAACCTTAGAAAAAGTAAAAGATCTTATCGAGAAAAATGCACCCAAGAAAAAAACTGCTAAAAAGAAAACTACAGCTAAGAAGAAAACTACCTCAAAAAAGAAGTAATACATGTCTTTCGAATTTCTTGCTCCAGTAAATGATTTGGTTGTTGCTCATACCAAATTACTTTCAGATCACTCCATAGGAAAATATCTTCGCATTCATACAGGAGAAAATGGTGTACCAGATCTAGAAAAAGTTGACATCGCTATTTTAGGTATTCAAGAAAATAGAAATGATGTAAATTTTTTAGGAGAGCAATTAAATTTTGATGCCATTAGAACATCATTCTACGAGCTATATCCGGGAAACTGGGATGTGACGATAGCAGATTTGGGTGATATTGCATCTGGTAACGAAGTTAGTGATACCTATTATCTAGTACAAGAGGTGTTGTCGACATTGTTGCAAAAAGGTATTATCCCATTGATTATAGGCGGAAGTCAGGATTTGGTATATGCTCAATACCGAGCTTTTGATATCTTAGAACGAATGGTAAACTTGGTAAATATAGATAGTAAATTTGATTTGGGAAACTCTGCAGAACCTATAAATAATACGTCTTTTGTAGGTAAAATTATTGTAGAACAGCCTTACAACCTATTCAATTATAGTGCAATTGGTTATCAAACATATTTCAATGCTCAGGAAGAAATAGATCTTATAGAAAAACTATATTTTGATGCGTATCGTCTTGGCGAGGTCACCTCTGATGTTTCCATAGTAGAACCGGTAATGAGAGATGCAGACATAGTTACTATAGATCTTGGGGTTATGAATTCGAATAGTATGAACGGTTTTACTACCTCTCCTAATGGTTTCGATGGTAGAGAAATCTGCGCCATCTCTAGATACGCGGGCATTAGCGATAAAGTAAAAAGTTTTGGAATTTACGAGTTTAAAAATTTTAAGAATGAAGAGACTTCAGCTATGCTTATTGCTCAAATTATATGGTATTTTATAGAGGGTTACAATTACAGGTCAAATGAGATAGATATTAAGAAGCAAAAAAGTACATTACATTATAGTGTACCCGTAGAAAATGAAATTCTTTCCTTTTATAAAAGTTCCAAAACCGGAAGATGGTGGATTGAAATACCTTTTATTTCTTCAGGTCATAATAAATTGAAAAGAAACACGTTATTACCTTGCACGTATTACGATTATGAGCGCGCTTGTAATCAAGAAATACCTGAAAGATGGTATAAAGCAAAACGAAAAAACGAAGTTTAACATTTTTATTAGGCTGATTTAAGGTTTTTTTTAGAAAAAAATTGTTTTTCTGAAAATAAATGGATAGGTTTACGTCCTTAAATCTAGAAGATCTTAACCTAAAACACGTTATGAAGAAATTTGTATCACTCTTTGCTATTTTAGCAATGCTCTACAGTTGTGGTGGTGGAAACCGAGGAGAACTGGTCGGAGCACAAGGAAAAAAATGGCACCCACAGAAACCATATGGAATGGCACTCATCCCCGGGGGATCATTCATTATGGGTAAATCTGATGATGATAAGGCGGCGCTGGCAAATGCACCCACAAAAATGGTTACCGTTCGTTCTTTCTACATGGACGAGACCGAAATTACTAATAGTGAATATCGACAATTTGTAAACTGGGTTCGAGATTCTACCATCCGAATGCGATTAGCGATTATGGCCGACGAACTTGGTAAAGCCCCAGGTGACGATGGTATAGGTGAATATGCTTTTCTGGATGCTGATACTGAAAACATGACGGTTTACGAAAAATATATGTACGATAACTATAGTGGTACAGGAACTACAGGGTATGAAGGTAGACAGCTTAATAAAGACATTGATATCGAGTGGGATATCGATGATTATCCCGACGAGTTTTATGCTGAGGTAATGGATACAATGTATATTCCGTTAGAAGAATCTTATAATGGAAGACGAACGTTGGATGTAAGTAAATTTAGATTTAGATTCACGTGGATGGATATACAAGCAGCAGCTCGTGCTCGAAAAGGAGGGAGAAAAGACTTCGTAAAAGAAGAAGTAATAGAAGTATACCCAGATACTACGGTTTGGATAAAAGATTTCAGCTATTCGTATAATGAACCTATGCACAACGATTATTTTTGGCACAGTGCCTATGATGATTATCCTGTAGTGGGAGTTTCATGGGAACAGGCCAAAGCTTTTTGTCGTTGGAGAACTATAGAAAAAAATACTTTTCAGAAAAAGAAAGGAAAAGAATTCGTAAACTATTTCAGATTGCCAACAGAAGCAGAATGGGAGTATGCTGCTAGAGGAGGTCTGGAGTCTGCAACGTATCCATGGGGTGGCCCATATGCCTTAAATGACAGAGGTTGTTTCTTGGCAAATTTCAAACCTCTTCGAGGAAACTACGCAGCAGATAATTTCTTATATACTGTAGAAGCCAGAACATTTGATCCTAACGATTACAACCTGTACAACATGGCAGGTAATGTTTCTGAGTGGGTACAGTCCTCATACGATCCATCAGCCTACGAATATGTGTCATCGATGAACCCAAATGTTAACGATGATGAAAACAAACGTAAAGTAGTTCGCGGAGGTTCGTGGAAAGATGTTGCTTATTTCCTACAGGTAAGTACAAGAGATTACGAATATGCTGATTCTGCAAGAAGTTATATCGGATTTAGAACCGTTCAGGACTATATGGGTACTGACGTTACTGGAGAAGATAATACTGTGAATCAAAAATAAGTCCCAAAATTCTATCAACTTAATTACTAACCCTTTTTTAACATTTAGATTTAAAAAAAACAAAACAAATTTATTATGGCAAATTCAAAAGCAAGCAAAAAATTAATGAATATGGTATACGGTCTGGGAGCGGCCGTAGTAATACTGGGTGCACTTTTTAAAATTATGCACTGGCCTTTTGGTAATCAAATGCTTATCATTGGTCTAATTACAGAAGCATTCGTATTTACAGTTTCTGCATTCGAACCGGTAGATGACGAATTAGATTGGTCTTTGGTATACCCAGAGCTAGCAGGTGGTAACAAAAGAGATAAAAAACAAGATACTACTCCAGAAGGTATGCTATCAAAAAAGTTAGATACTATGCTTAAAGAAGCAAGAGTAGACTCTAGCTTAATGACTAGTCTTGGCGAAAGTATTCGTAATTTTGAAGGAGCAGCTAAAAATATCTCCCCTACGGTAGATGCTATTCAAGGAACAAAGAAATATAGTGAAGAGATGGCAAGTGCCGCTTCTCACCTCGAATCTTTAAATAGCTTGTACAAAGTACAATTAGAATCATCTGCACGACAAGCTGAAGCTAACCAGGCTATCGCAGATAATGCTGCAAAACTTCAGGATCAAATGGCAAGTCTTGCAAGTAATCTTTCTTCTCTTAATGGAGTTTATGGTGGTATGTTAACTGCAATGAATAGAAGTTAACAGTATTTAAACTAATTTAATAACTACCAAAATTTAAGAAGAATGGCAGGAGGAAAATTGTCCCCAAGGCAGAAGATGATTAACCTGATGTATCTGGTTTTCATCGCAATGATGGCATTAAATATGTCAAAAGAGGTGCTTTCGGCATTTGGTTTAATGAATGAAAAATTAACCGAATCCAATGCAATCTCTACTGAAAGAAATAATTCTTTTATGGCTGGTTTAGCTGAAAAAGTTAATGAACAGCCCGAAAAATATACTCCGTTAAAAGAGAAAGCAGATCAAATTAGTACATTATCTAATGAGTTCAACTCTTATTTAGATCAGCTTAAAGGAGAATTAACTTCTGATTTAAGTGATCCTACAGATTATGAAACTATGGATAAGTCACTAGCTTTAGATCAAAAGTTTTTTAAAGGAGGAAAAGTAACTGCAGAAGCTCAGGAATTTTTAGATAATGTTGAAAAATACCGTGATGGTGTTGCAACGGTTATCAAAGAGGTGAAAGAAGTTGATGAGTCTGTGGCTAACGACGTGTTAAAAACATTCGCCACCGCAGATGTAAAAGATCGATCTGGTGTGAATAAGAAATGGCTTAACTATAGTTTTGAAGGATTCCCATTAGTAGCCTCTCTTACAAAACTTACCCAGATGCAAGCTGATGTTAAAACAACCGAAAGCAAAGTTCTTTCGGCTTTATTAGCAGGTCAGCAAGCTTCTGAATTATCGTTTAGTAACTACGAAGCTATTGTAGTAGCAGATAAGACAGCTTTCTTTAGTGGAGAAAAGTTTAAAGGTAGAATCGTTTTAGGACGTTTCGACGCAACACTAAAGCCTACAAAAGTTACTGTTAATGGTAAAGAGCAGACTGAAGTTCAAAACGGACAGATTATGCTTGATTTCCCTGCAGGAAATGTAGGTGAAAGAGATGTAGCAGGAGAGCTTGAATTTAAAGAAGGAGATTCAATCGTGAAAATTCCTATCAAGAGTTCGTATACTGTAATTCCTAGACCAAATTCTGCGGTAATTTCGGCAGATAAGATGAATGTAGTTTATCGAGGTGTTAATAACCCTATGACTATTTCTATTCCTGGTGTGCCTAACGTAAATGCGAACGCACCCGGACTTAGAAAAACAGGAGGCGCTGGTAAATATATGATGAATGTTACTACTGTAAAAGCTCGTGAAGTAAGCATTAAAGTTAGTGGTAAACTAGCAAATGGTACTACTGTAAGCGATAGTAAGAAATTTAGAATCAAAGATATTCCAAGACCTGTAGGAACTGTAAGAGGTGAAGACGGGTCTATCAAGATGGCAAGAAATGCATTAGAAATTTCTTCTATCGGTGCAATATTACCTGATTTTGATTTTGACATTAAATTGAAAGTTACCGGATTTAAATTCAAGGTTGAGGGTCAGCCTACAGTTAGCATAAGAGGCGGGCGATTAAATTCAAAAGCCAAATCTGCTTTGCGTAAGGCTAAAAGAGGTTCTGCTGTACAAATTATTGATATAAAAGCACAGTTAACTACAAATGCTGGATATAAATTGAAGAAAATATCTCCTGTTATTGTTGAGTTAACGAATTAAAAAACTTAATTAGTTATGAATTTGAGAAATTTTGTAGTCATCGTTTTAGGTCTTTTGGTATCTGTATCGTATGGTCAAATTAATGTTCTGAATGCTGATCAACCAAGTGATATTGGTAAAAAGACAGAAGAACAGATTATGTATGATAATGATCACCCTTTGGAATATGCTTACGTAGATAAGCGAGATGTACTATGGGCTAAAACTACTTGGGAAACTATTGATCTTGATGAGCGTATTAATTTCCCATTGTACTACCCAATTGATACAAACAATATTGGTGTGAATCGTCGATCATTGTATGATGTACTGGTATCAAATATCAAAAACGGAAAGATTAAGAACATTTATTCAGATTCATACTTTACTGAAACTCGTACTTTTCAGGATCTTGAATCTACAATGTCTAAGATAGATACGACAGATTTGGGATATGAGCAGTACAATGCCGGTGAAACTGTAGATCCTCAATATATCAACAGAAGAGATATTACTTCTGCAGATATTGCTGAATACAAGATTCGCGGATATTGGTATTTTGACAAACGTCAGGGCGAGTTAAGATATCGAATGTTAGGATTGGCTCCCGTAGCTCCAGATGTTAACTTTATCGATGATGACGAGCCTGATATGGTTGCTCTTTTCTGGGTATGGTATCCAGACGTACGAGAGATTCTTCATAATGCATCTGCATTTAATAGAAGAAATACATCAATGCCGTTTACATTAGATCATATTTTAAATGCACGACGCTTTAATTCTGTCATATATAAAGAAGATAATGAACAAGGTGACCGCTCTATTACAGATTACGTTGTAGATAATGCCTTGATGCAGCTTTTGGAAAGTGAAAGGATCAAAGAAAGCATTAGAAATTTTGAAATGGATATGTGGAGTTATTAATCTAACGTACATATGTAGTAATAGTATAAGCAAAACGCTCAACTTTAGTTGGGCGTTTTACTATTTTTGAACTATGATAGATTACATTGTTGTAGGCTTTGGATTAGCTGGACTGTCGGTTGTAGAACAATTAGAACGGCATACCAAATCTGTTCATGTGTTTGAAAATTATTCTCAAAAATCGTCCAGAGTGGCAGGTGGACTCTACAACCCGGTAATTTTAAAACGTTTTACTGCGGCATGGGATGCTCGTGAGCAACTACAAAAGGCAATTCCTTTTTATCGAAATATTGAGCGTAAATTACAAGAGAAATTCATTTACGATTTGGCGATATTGCGTAGATTTAATTCGGTAGAAGAACAAAATTTATGGTTCGAGGCCTGTGACAAACCTATTTTAAGGCAATTTCTTTCAGCAACATTATATCAAAATCATAATACCGCTTTAGACATTCCTTTTGCTTATGGTAAAGTAAAGTATACGGGAAGAATCGCCATTCAAGAAATGTTAGGATGCTATTTGAACTATCTTGATCAAAAAGGGTGCTTGTCTCAAGAGGTATTTGAATATGATCGTATAGAAGTTCAAAATGATTGTATACGATATAAAGGCTTACAAGCAAAAAATATAATTTTTACTGAAGGTTTTGGAATTAAACGGAACCCCTTTTTTAACTATTTACCAGTAGTTGGAAACAAGGGAGAGTATATCATCATTAAATGTGAGCAATTACAGTTGAATGAAGCCGTTAAATCCTCTATATTCATTATTCCGCTAGGTGAACATTTATATAAAGTAGGGGCAACCTATAACCATCAGGATAAGTCATCTAAAACGACTACTTCTGCCAGAATCGAAATTGTAAAAAAGTTACGTACATTCCTAAATGTAGATTTTGAAATTGTAGCACAAGTTGCGGGAATACGACCTACTGTAAAAGATAGAAGACCTTTGGCGGGGACTCATCCCCACTATCGAAACCTACATGTTTTAAATGGATTGGGTAGCAGGGGTATACTTATTGGTCCGGCTACTGCAGAAAATCTTTATCATCATATAGAACACGGTGCAACATTACCTAAAGAGATAGCTATCAAACGCTATGAAACGAATAGTAACAAATTTTAAAAATTTCTTCACCGAAGGCAATGTTTAAAATTTTTAATGTGAGAGCGTAGCGTTTACATACGGTCTCAATTTTTTAACCTGCTTTATGCATTAGAATGTCGTTATGAGGTTTGAAAATGCACGACAAAGCATTGCTTTGGGCGAGACGTAGCGTTGGAAGAGTGTTTTCTAAGTTTCAGCATAGCATCGCTACGGTGAAACTTAAAAATACAACGTAGTGCTTGGTTTTGCAGCCGTTTAAAGCCGTAATAGATTTTCTAATGCATAAAGCGGGTTTAATTATTTCGTTTTCAAACAACAAAAAAAGATTTGAATGTAAGAAATGTTACGATAGACTTTTTTCTTTGCTGTAATTCATAAAGATATTAATCCATATGTTTCTAGAAAGTCGTAAAATTACAGGTAAAAAAACCACTAGCGTTAGTACTATGGCTATAAAAGTATGTAATAGCCCTTGTTTTAAAACTAAATTCGTAATAACAAAAGCGGCAACTGCAAAAGCAATACCAACAGCATAGCTTACATACATAGCGCCATAAAAAAAAGAGGGTTCAATCTTGTATTTGGTATTGCAATGACTGCAGCGTTCGTTCATTTTCAAGGTCTCTCCTATTTTGTAAGGGTTAGCCACCTGATACATGCTTTCGTTATGACAAACTGGGCAACTACCGGTTAAAATGCTGTAAATTTTTGTCCCTTTCAAGAAGTTCATTCGTGATTTTTATGGTAGCACAAATTTAATCATCTTTGCAAAAAATATTCAAAAGCTAATGTTAAACATACATAACTTGTCGATCTCGTTTGGAGGAGTATATCTTTTTGAAGAAATAAGTTATAAACTAACCGCAGGAGATCGTGTAGGTCTTGTTGGTAAAAATGGGGCAGGAAAATCTACAATGCTTAAGATCCTATCAAAAGAGCAGCAACCCGATTCTGGTGAGCTTGCTATGGATAAAGAGGTAAAGATTGGTTTTTTAAAGCAAGATATTGATTTTGTGCAAGGGCGTACCGTAGTCGAAGAAGCTTATGAAGCATTTACATCAATAAAAAAAATCGAACGCGATATTGATGCAATTAATAAGCAGCTCGAAGAACGAACAGATTATGAAAGTGAGAGCTACAATCAATTAATTACCGATTTAAGTGATAATACGCAACATTATGAGATCTTAGGAGGGTACAATTATCAGGGTGAAACAGAAAGAGTTCTACAAGGGCTTGGCTTTCTTAGGGAAGATTTTGACCGATTAACCGATACGTTTTCCGGGGGGTGGCGCATGCGTATTGAACTAGCCAAACTTTTACTTCAAAAAAATGATATTTTATTATTAGATGAGCCTACTAACCACCTCGATATAGAATCTATTATTTGGCTCGAGAATTTTTTAAAAACATATCCTGGCGTAGTGGTAATTGTTTCTCACGATAAAATGTTTCTAGATCATGTAACTAATAGAACTATTGAGATTTCGCTAGGTCGCATTTATGATTATAATAAACCATATTCTCAATATCTCGTATTGCGTAAAGAAATACGAGAACAGCAACTGGCTGCACAAAAAAATCAATCTAAACAAATAGAGCAGACTGAAAAGCTAATCGAAAAATTTAGAGCCAAAGCCTCTAAAGCTTCCATGGCACAATCACTGATAAAAAAATTAGATAAAATCGATAGGATAGAGGTTGATGAGGATGATAATGCTGTGATGCGTATTAATTTTCCGGTGAGTACACAACCGGGAAAAATTATTATGGAAGCTGAGAATGTAGGGAAGAAGTATGGTGAAAAGGAGGTTTTGAAGGATATTGACCTATTAATCGAACGTGGATCCAAAATTGCCTTTGTTGGTCAAAATGGTCAGGGTAAATCTACATTAGCAAAGATCATTGTTGATGAAATATCATTTGAAGGTACATTTAAACTAGGCCATAACGTAGAAATTGGGTACTTTGCTCAAAATCAATCTGAGTATCTTGACGGAGAATTAACAGTTCATGACACCATGATTCATGCGGCAAACGAAAAAACCCGTAGCAAAGTTAGAGACATGCTCGGGGCTTTCTTGTTTAGGGGTGATGAGGTTGATAAAAAAGTAAAAGTTTTATCAGGAGGAGAGCGTAATCGATTGGCCTTATGTAAAATGCTACTGCAGCCATTTAATGTTCTGGTTATGGATGAACCTACAAATCATCTGGATATCAAATCTAAAAATGTACTTAAAGAGGCTTTAAAAATTTTTGAAGGGACTTTAATTTTAGTATCGCATGACAGAGATTTTTTACAAGGGTTAAGCAACACGGTTTACGAATTTAAAGAGAAAAAGATTAAAGAGTACTTAGGCGACATCAATTTCTATTTAGAACAACGTAGCCTTAACGATCTTCGGGATATAGAAAAGAAAGATAATAGTGCTGAAAAAACGGTTTCTAATGGTAAAGAAAGTGCCAAACTCTCGTATGAACATCAGAAAAAGCTAAAATCGCTCAATAATAAGCTTAGTAATCTCGAATCTAAGATCAACAAATTAGAGCAAGAAATTAAAGCAATAGATGTGGAGTTAGCTATTAACTATGACGAAACTATCTCAAAACCAGATTTTTTTGATCAATACCAAAGTAAAAAAGAGGAGTTGGCGACCTTAATGGAACGTTGGGAAGTAGTGCAAGAAGAAATTGATAGTTTGAGTTCGTAATTGAATGATACCCTTTAGTGAGGGGCTTCTAAACAATAATTGGGGAATCAGAAACAAAACTACCGCCCTGTACCAATAAAATAGAACTTTTGTTTTGGGTAGGTTCTACTGCTATTTTAAAAATCCTTTAAATAGGATGTATACCTTTAGCATTACCTAAATAATAGCTTTATATTTTTGTGATATTTTTATCGTTAGTAGCGAGCGCAACTAATTATTTATAGATATTTTTGTGATGACAATTAAATTCAGCCTACTATGAATAATACGAAAGCCATCGATTTAAATGCTCACGCACTGTCTTGGGTGGGTAAAATACATTATGATTTCGGCTTTTTAGTGCAAAAAGCATTTCAGGAAAACGGATTAGACCTATCGAAAGAGCAATGGAGTGTACTCAAAAGACTTCATGTCAACGATGGGCAACCTCAAAACGATTTAGCTTTCATCACGCACAGAGATAAAACTTCTATGACCATTTTAATCAATACTATGGAAAGTAAAAATTTGGTAGTTAGAAAGAGTGACGAGAACGATAGAAGAGTGAATCGTATTTATCTTACCGATCATGGAAAGGAAACTATTGAAAAAGTACAACCCATCATGTATGACCTGATTCCTGCAGTACAAGAAAGCCTTAGCGATTTAGAAATAGAAACACTAATTACCGCATTGAAAAAGATCAAAGCGAAGATTGCTGATATCGCAGAGTAAACTGGTTTGTGATAGGTTTCGAGATGTTGTTTCTCGCTGGCTCCTTTTTGTAAGATTTCTTTGTACAACGATGCGATGTATCCCAAAATATAGAGACGTCTTTTGATAATGTCATTGAAGCATAGAATTGGCGTTGACTAATTTTTATGAGTTCTTTAACGGCAACCTAACCTTGATGTTGATAGTTTTGTGAGGCTTTCTAGAGTAAGACACAAACAAATCCATGCGTATGAGAAACATAATACTTTCTGTTCTTGGAGTAGTATTAATTATTGGTGCCGTGTTTTTAAGCATGAAAATAATAGATGGAAAAACAAGACCCAAACCAAGACCTGCAAAAGTGATTAAAACTGTTTTTGTAGATACGGTATCAAACACCACAGTCCCTATCCAAATAGAAGCTAACGGAAATCTTATTGCGAAGAGACGACTAGAGTTGTATGCCGAGGTACAAGGTATTTTTAAGGAAGGCACCAGGCTTTTTAAAACCGGGCAAAAATATCGAAGAGGACAGTCGTTAATTAGAATAGACGCTTCAGAATATTACGCGAGTGTTCAATCGGCAAAAAGTAATTTATATAATCAAGTCACTGCTATTATGCCTGACCTGCGCCTGGACTATCCCGAAATTTATGAAAAATGGCGTTCTTATTTAGGTAGTTTTGACATGAAAAAAGCTACTCCCAAACTTCCTGAAATTACTTCAGACAAAGAAAAATATTTTATAACCGGCAGAAATATTCTGACCTCGTATTACAATGTAAAAAACTTAGAACAACGATTATCAAAATACACCATCACCGCTCCATTCGACGGCGTGCTTACCGAGGCTTTGGTGACCGAAGGAACATTAATTCGCCAAGGTCAAAAGCTGGGTGAATTTATCGAAACAGGAGTTTATGAAATGGAAGTAGCCATTGGCAAAGAATATGCAGATCTGTTAAAGGTGGGAGAAGCAGTAGCACTTTCTAATCTCAATAAAACCAGAAATTACGAAGGAAAAGTGAGTAGAATTAATAGTAGAGTCGACCAGGCTACACAAACCATAACTGCGTTTATCGAGGTCAACGATGCTACTCTTAAGGAAGGTATTTACCTTGAAGCTAATCTAGACGCGAGAAATGAGCAAGATGCTATCGAAATAGATCGTAATTTGTTACAAAATGGAAATCAGATTTTTGTTGTAAAAGATAGTATTCTTGATGTGATTGATGTGCAACCGGTTTATTTTTCAGATACCAAAGTGGTGTTAAAAGGCGTTTCTGATGGTAATGTGATCTTGAATAAACCGGTGCCGGGAGCTTATGCCGGAATGCTGGTTAAAGTGTATCAAGAACCTACAAGAAACACATCTGCACCTGATGTTCATACGATCAGTACAGGTACAAAACCATAAGCATGCGTAAAATCATTTCATATTTTATAAAATATCACGTTGCCGTTGATGTTATTGTTATCGCATTTATTGCATTTGGTATTTTTGGTGCCTTATCTTTAAAATCATCATTTTTTCCACTTACAGATTCCAAAAATATAACTATCAGTGTTGTGTACCCGGGAGCCTCGCCGCTTGAGATTGAAGAAGGCGTTGTACTTAAAATTGAGGATAATCTTAAAGGACTAGAGGGCATAGAGCGTGTTACATCAACCTCTAAAGAGAATAGTGGAAGTATTAATGTTGAAATTGAAAAAGGGAAAGACATTGATTTCATGTTGCTTGAGGTTAAAAATGCAGTAGATAGAGTTCCCTCTTTTCCTATAGGAATGGAGCCTATAGTGGTTGCCAAACAAGAAGCCATTCGACCCACTATTAATTTTGCAGTAAGCGGCACGAATATCCCACTACAAACACTGAAACAAATTACGCGACAAATAGAAAATGACCTTAGGGGTATTGAAGGCATATCACAAATAACCATTAGTGGATATCCAGAAGAAGAAATTGAAATAGCCGTTAATGAAAATAGTTTGCTGGCATATCAATTAAGTTTTAATGAAGTGGCCCAGGCAGTTAGTCGGGCAAATATTTTAACCACTGGAGGGACTATTAAAACAACTGCTGAAGAATACTTAATACGAGCTAATAATCGATCTTACTATGGTGATGAACTTTCTAACGTTGTCATACGATCAGATGCTTCAGGTAGAACGATACGCCTAAAAGATGTTGCTCAAATTAGAGATCGTTTTTCAGAATCACCTAATGCTACCTATTTTAACGGAGATTTGGCAGTAAATGTCGAAATTACCAGCACTAACACAGAAGATTTAATTTCTTCCGCAGAAAAAACAAAAGAATATATAGAGCAATATAACCAGAAGTATAACAATGTACAGCTTAATGTAGTTAGTGATCGTTCGATAACATTGGTACAGCGTACAAAACTGCTTACAGAAAATGCGATAATAGGGATGCTGCTCGTACTTATCTTTCTATCTATATTTTTAAATACGCGCCTCGCATTTTGGGTGGCTTTTGGCTTGCCCATAGCATTTTTAGGAATGTTTGTGTTTGCCGGGTATTTTAATGTTACTATTAATGTATTGTCGCTCTTTGGGATGATTATTGTGATCGGAATTCTAGTGGATGATGGTATCGTTATTGCCGAAAATATTTACCAACACTACGAAAAAGGAAAAACTCCGGTACAGGCAGCTATTGATGGAACGATGGAGGTAATTCCGGCGATTATTTCAGCAATTTTAACTACCATACTAGCCTTTGGAATCTTTTTGTTTCTAGACGGTAGAATTGGTGATTTTTTTGGTGAAGTTTCTGTGATTGTCATACTCACATTAACCGTATCTCTAGTAGAAGCATTGATTATATTACCGGCACATTTAGCCCATTCTAAGGCCTTGAGAGCAGAGGGTAGTGAACCCAAAAAAGGAATAGCTCGATTGTTTTCTAAATTACGGTATGTTAATGCCTTTGGGGATCGCATAATGAGATGGCTTCGTGATCATATGTATAGTCCTGCTTTACGCTTTACACTTCAACATAAATTTTTCACGTTCTCTATTTTTGTGGTTATACTTATCATTACCATTGGTAGTATAGAAGGAGGTATTGTGAGAACCGCATTTTTTCCTCGTATTGCTAGTGATAGAGTATCGGTAGACTTAGGAATGCCTAACGGGACTAACGAAAAAGTAACCGATTCTATTATAAGTATGATAGAAGAAAATGCATGGTTGGTTAACAAAGAACTTACCGAAGAGTATTTGCAAGGAGAAGAATACGAAGGTAAAATGTTGTTTGAAAATGTGATTCGAAGTATTTCTTCGTCTTCAAATGCTGCTTTGCTAATTAATTTGTTACCAGGAGAAGAACGTCCAGATGCAGTAAACTCGGGATTGGTAGCAAATCGTTTGCGAGAAAAAGTAGGCCCTATATTTGGTACAGAGCGGCTCATATTTGGTTCTGGTGGTAATTTTGGAGGAAGTCCGGTATCGGTATCCCTTTTAGGAAATAATATCAGAGAATTAAAAGCGGCAAAAAGAGAGTTTAAAGAAGTTTTAGAAAGTGATGTACGTCTAAAAGATGTAGCCGATAACGATCCTGCCGGCATTAAAGAAATAAGACTTGAGCTAAAAGAAAATGCCTATGCGCTAGGACTAAATTTGAGAGACATTATGGCGCAGGTAAGGGCTGGTTTTTTCGGGGTACAGGCACAACGTTTTCAAAGAGGACAAGATGAAATAAGGGTTTGGGTACGTTACGATCGTAACAATCGTTCTTCTATCTTAGATTTGGATAATATGCGAATTGCTACAGCTACAGGAGAACGAGTACCACTAAGTGAAATCGCTGTATATAGTATCGAGCGTGGCGATGTAGCGGTAAATCATTTGGATGGTAGGCGTGAAATTCAGATCTCTGCTGATCTCAAAAATCCTGAAACAACAAGTTCTACCGCTATTTTGGATGAAATTCGCACGATCATCATGCCAGAGATTCTTTCTAAATATCCAACGGTTACTCCTTCGTACGAAGGACAAAATCGAGAGGCTGGTAAGTTTTTAGGATCATTGGGACCGGTTGGATTAACTTCGTTAGCACTAATATACATTACCATCGCTTTTACTTTTAGAAGCTATAGTCAACCTTTACTGTTATTGTTATTAATCCCATTAAGTCTTCCGGCGGTAGCCGTAGGGCATTGGATACATGGTTTCCCGATCAATATACTATCTTTATTAGGAATAATCGCTCTTATCGGAATTATGGTTAATGACGGACTCGTACTTATTGGTAAATTTAATAGTAATCTACGACAAGGGATGACCTTTGATAAAGCCATTTATGAAGCAGGAAAAGCTCGTTTTAGAGCCATTTTTCTAACATCATTAACCACAATTGCAGGATTGGCACCGTTGATTTTTGAACAAAGTAGGCAAGCTCAATTTTTAATCCCAATGGCAATTTCTATTGCTTATGGTATAGGCTTTGCCACCGTGCTTACACTATTAGTATTGCCTTTATATTTATCCTTCAGTAATAAGGTCAAGGTAGCAACCAAGTGGCTCGTTACCGGAAATGAAATCTCAAAAGAAGAGGTAGAGCGTGCAATAAAAGAACAAAAAGAAGTAAATAAGGAACATGAAGCGCTACAAAAAGCTTAAATATATACAGAAAATGATTTTTTTCCTGTTTTTGACTTCTGGCGTAGTAGCTCAAAAGCTAACAAAGCAGGAAGCCATACGATTAACGCTTGAAAATAATTTTGGGATTCTGATTGCTACCAATAATATCGAAATTGCTAAGAATAATAAAGGGCTACTTAATTCGGGATATTTGCCATCCTTAACAGGTAATGCGGGAGCAGACTATCAAGAATCATCTTCTACTACCTCATTTCCGGGGGCTTTTCAAGAATTCATTCCAGAAGGGACGACTGATACTATTATCAGGCCACGTCCGGATATAGAAATTTTGAATGCAGAAACGCAACGGTATAACGCTTCTTTAAATCTTAATTATACATTATTTGACGGACTAGGGAGATTCTATAACTACAAACGTTTAAAAGAGCAATATAATCTCACAGAATTACAAGCAAGGGAGACTATCGAAAATACCATTCTACAATTATTCACAGTTTATTATGAAATTGCCAGATTAACAGAGAATGTTCAAATTCTTGAGGAAACTCTTTATGTTTCACAAGAAAGAATCGTAAGAGCAGATTATCAATTTGATTATGGACAGAACACGAAGCTTGATGTGCTTAATGCTGAAGTAGATGTTGCAAACGATAGTATCAATCTTATTAATACCAGACAGCAGTTGGCAAATACCAAACGTGATTTGAATGTAATTCTAGATAATGAATTAGAAAATAAGTTTACTGTTGATACACTTGTGAATTTTGTATCCAGATTAGAAATAGATGGGTATTTAGAGACATCTATCGATAACAATGTAACTTTATTACAAAATGAAAGTAATTTGAAAATCACCGAGTATGATCTAAAAGTTAGTAAATCCGGTTATTTACCAGTCATTGGTTTAAATGGTTCTTACGGTTGGAATCAAGCCAGAAATCCGCCTTCTGCTTTCTTTCCTGGAAATATTTCTGACACTTATATACTAGCTGCGGGGGTTAGTCTTACCTGGAACCTTTTTGATAGCGGAACTACCATTACTCAAATTAAAAATTCAAAAATTGCCATAGAAAATCAGGAATTGGCAAAAAATCAGATAGAAAGACAAGTACAAAGAGATATAGCCAATGCATTAGGTAATTATGAGAACATGCTTAAAGTATATGAGATACAACAGCAAAACGTGATTACCAATCAGAATAATTTTGATCGCTCTCAAGAACGCTTTAAATTAGGGCAGATAACCTCTATCGAATTTAGACAAGCACAGATAAATTTAATACAGGCACAGACCAATAAAACGTTAGCAAAGTATGATGCTAAATTAGCAGAATTACAATTGTTACAACTTACAGGTCAGCTTTTGAATGTTGATTTTTAAAATGGAATAATGTTTGAACATTTTTTTCAGTGCCCATATTGTTGGGAAGAAATTTCGATGCTTTTGGATCCATCTATACTACATCAGACGTATGTCGAGGATTGTGAAGTCTGTTGTAATCCAATAGAAATACATTCTAAATTCGAAAATCAAGAATTAGTAAGCTTTGATGCTATGAATCTTGAGCAATAATCTAGTAGCTTCATTAAAAGGGAGTTATAGTTTTTTTCAATTTTTTTAGTATAAATGCTATGGTTTACAGCAAAATTGGTTGTATATTTGCCATCCAATATCGCGAGGTAGAGCAGTAGGCAGCTCGTCGGGCTCATAACCCGAAGGTCACAGGTTCGAGTCCTGTCCTCGCTACAAAAAATAACCTCTTGATTTTCAAGAGGTTATTTTGGTTTACAGAGGGAAGTTTTTTAGTATTTTTTGTTGATTTTGCTCTGGTGGTAAGTATTTACTGGTGGGATGGGATCATTTACATTTCTTACAAATTGTTTTTCCCAGAAAATTAATAAGTTTCACACGACTTTTAATAATCGATATGCAAAATTCATGAGGATAATGAAAGGGAAACGCTTGTTTCTGGTTCTTGAATGATGATGTATTTTCAGTATTCTTTGTCTTGCAGGTAACGTTAATGTATGGTGCATATGCAGTATGTATGTGTTATATTCTTTATTTTCTTTTTTCTCTTAATATTTTGAATTTTTTGTGTCTAGGATCGGTAAGTTTATATCTTTCCGAGAGTTCGATTGGGATTTGTTTGTAATGGTCTTCTGGCATTCTTCTTTTATCTAAATCAACGATTCCAATTTTTGAAGATTCAATTCTTCTTCGGTACTTTTCAATTAAACTTTCCTGAGTTTGGTCTATTATTAGTCTGCTGTGTGTTGAATAATTAGGAGTTCTATTACAAAGTTCTAAGATGTCTAGTTGCTTAAATTTCAATTCTTCATTTGCAAAAACGTGCAGTTCGGCAAGGTTTTTCATTAGGTTTAAGTCAAAATCAATTTCTTTCAGATTGTTATATGACAAATTTAACTTCGTTAACTCCACAAGAGAATTCAATTCCACTGGTAGAATTTTCAATGCGTTATCAAACAAGGAAAGTATTTTCAATTTTGCCAACTTGCCAATGGTTGTGGAGACCTTCTTAATTTCATTAAATCCAAGCTCTAAATATTCAAGTTTAGATAATCGACTTAAATCGAAATCAAGGTTTTGTATTTGGTTGTTAAAAAAATTTAAATGGGTTAGTTTTTCCAAATTTCCTACTTCTTTAGGTAAATTTACAATACTATTACTATAACCAAATAAGTGTTCAAGATTTAACAAATCGCCAATTGATTCAGGTAATTCTGTCAAGTCATTCTTAGAAATGTGTAAACGTTTTAAGCTTTTACAGCTACCAATATTATTTGGTATGAATTTCAAATTGTTCTTGTCAATGTTTAGTATTTCAAGATTTTCAAGTTCAAAAATCTCGATTGGCAGCTCTTCGATATTGTTCCCGTCCAAATAAAGAACCTTGAGTTTTTTAAGTCTTGAAATTTCACTTGGAATACTCTGTATGTCATTATCTCTCAAATTGAGATTTGTCAAATGTTCCAACTTAAAAACTTCACTCGGTATATTTGTTAAATCTTCCTTTGTTAGACTTAGTAAAGCCGATTTTTCAGAATTCGCTCGTTCTATTTTAGAAATTATCTGGTTCATTTGCTCTTATTGCATATAACGTTGGATATATAGCAAGTTGGACAGAAAATAGGCGATTATTTTCAGTTTAACCACAAGCCTAATCTTTTGTATTAATTTTTTTCTTTTAATACCAAATCAAAAGATTCCTTAACTTAGGAAATAGACAACAACCTTTTGATTAAAAACTAATTATCCGATTTGCTATATAATGTTATGTTTGTTTTTCCAAATTAATATACTGCGAATCAATTTTATTCACAATATGGATGAATATTTTCAAGAATCATCTCAGTATAGTCAACAACATCCTCATTTGAGTGATTTTTAAGTTGGATAAAAAACTCAAGATGCGAACACAAAATTTTTCTTAGTTCAAAAGCCCACTTATAATCATCTGGATAATTAAATGATTTTTTTTCATTTTCTATTTGCTCGTAAGACCATTTAGTTTTATCGGGAGGCTTTAATCCAAAAGAAAAATAATATAGAATTTCCATTAAATTACTAAGTACTTCAGCGTTAGTACCTATTTCAATTCGTTCTATTAGGAAAGGACAAATAGGAACAGAAATCGATCCTATATTTCCTTGATGAGCAACAATATTCCATAAATGATTAGCTGCATTTTCAGAAGTCTTTGTATTAGTACTAGATAAATTGACTATCGTATTTGAAAGGTTAGAAGAACTAGAATTAGGTGAACAGGGATGAGAGTAATCAGTCCAATTAATTTCATGCAGTCTTTTTTTTGAAACTCTATATCCATTTACTTTTAATTAAACGTCTCTTGTATGTTGCATTTGCCTGCCGAAGGTCGCATATGCAATATACAAATTGTTAGCATCTTTTGTTAATAGTCCTGTATCAATACCTCCGTTGGGATATGGAGAGTAAGATTCAGTTTGCGTATCATTTCTAAAGTCAGTTTACGTTTTTTATTTAAAATTTCACTTACCCGACTTTTGAACCCCATAATTTCAGCAAGATCTTTTTGTTTCATCCCCATTTGTTCCATTCTGAACTTTATTGCCTCAATAGGATCAGGCATTTCAATAGGAATTTTTTCGCTTTCATATTTATCTATTAAGATGGATAATATTTCCAATTCATCTCCTTGTTCAGTTCCTTTTTTCGCATCAAAGATTTTTTCAAGTCTTTCAAGAGCAATTTGATAATCTTTTTCGTTTCTTACAGGTGATATTTTCATTTTAAATTTCGTTTGCGTCAATTTTGTCGTATTCAGCGTGTGTTCCCATAAAACGTATCCAACAGATTTCATAATCAAAGTTGAATTTTACAATAAGACGGTAATTATTTCCTTTAATATTAAAGACAATTCGATTGTTTTTCAAAATACTCGCGTTCGGATATTCACTTTTCAATTCATTAATATTTTTCCAGTTAGCTTTTTCGGTCTCTCGATACCAAGATTTAAGTTGTTGCTCTGAATCAGCGTGTTTTATCCAAAAATCACGTAAAGTTCGTTTCGCAATTATTCTCACAATTAATTGTTTAGTGCAAATATAATAAAAAGTTACCAAAACGGTAACTTTCCTGATTTTTCTTGTAATTGATGCTAATGGTAAATATAACAAACGTTGTTGTCTCGCAAGGCAACTATGTTTTGTTATATAGTGTGTGTCTTGAATTGTAAATAGTTTATCTCGTGTAGATTAGGGTTTGTTGTGAACTCGTATCAATGTCAACACTATTCATTTCAATATCATTAATTGTCCCTTGATTACTCTGTGCAATACTTTTTATTCTTAAATTCTGATTGGTTAAAACTTCAATTTCGAATGTAGTTATCGAATCATCAACTCCTTCTCCTTCCACAATTCAGTATAGTAAGTTATTAGTTTCATTCAATAAATATATATATCTAGCATATCTAAAATCGCAATCTTCAAACCCTTCTTGAATTACATCTGGTTCAAATCCTTCAGTATCTACAATTATAAAATTAGCTATAAAATCCTCAGTAAAAATAACACCTTCTCCTTGTTCACAATCTCTTAAATCTAATTGATTTCCACCAAACAATTTGGATTTCAATTTCCATTGTCCAATAATTGAAGCTGTTTCTTGATTATCATCATCAGAAGAGCAGTTTACAAACATTAAGCTTATTAGAATTAATGATACTATATTTAATATTTTTCATAAGTTTTTTAAAATCATTTACAACGTTTATATGTGTCATCACAGGGGTAAAATATTACCTTGTTTTTCGATTTTTATACGTGGTTATTGCTAATTTTTTTTATTTCAAGTACTGCGCCTTAGTAAAAATACAACAACCAATCGATTGATCGCTTTGCGACTTTGGGTTAAGCGAATATCGGTGAAGAAATGCGCTGACCTTCCATCCGCCGCTGATCGGCAGGAAACTTTGTGTTCAACCGGACCTTTAAAAATAAACTCAGCTTACCAGTCCGTGACCTGTCCGTTTAAGTTCTGTTTGTGTTTTGCTTTTCAGGCTTTTCCATACTGAACTATAACACTAAATATATGGATTGGAGAAAAGCAAGAAAATCTGAACCAATTGATCTACCCGCACATTTTTATTTCCTGTTTAATTTGTAAAAATCTAGTGCCACTGCAAAAGGGGAATGGCCTTTTGATTTAGCACTCAATTTTGCTCTGATTTCATATATGATGTTACAGCACAAATATTTTTCCTTTTTTTTGGTTGAGATTTTCTTTTACGGTTTTTAGATTTTTATCCTGTTTCTTAGGGTGCAAACCTGCGCAAAGCTTTTCATTTTCAATTTATTTTATGAACATCATATGTTTCTTTATTTAAAAACAATCACTTCCTGCACCCTCTATCGGTTTTTCTATACAATTGCCATCACCAAAACATACTGTTTCAGTACAAGGTCCGTCATCCTGAGAACAGGATAAAAATACAAAAGCAAAAATAGTCAATAATAGATATTTCATTTAATTAATAATTTTAGTGTAGATATATGTGTCTTAGTAGAGAAAAATGTTACCACGTTATTGATATTTTTTGTTATAACATTATAGGTGATTTTTTTAATTACAATTATTATTGTAGAAGTTAACAACTTTATAGATATCTTTTTTTTTGAATTCCTTTTTTTCTATCTTTTTAAGAAGCAAAGGGCAATCTTTAAAAAAGTTTAGGTCATTTTTATTAAGTTTTTTTCCGATTCTAATAGTTATGTTATTTTTTTCCATAAAATATAGTAAGCTTGTTGATACTTTTATTCCGGTTGAAATTTCTCTATTTGCAACAATTATATTATAGAGATTAATTTTTCCTAATCGCACTACTTTCATAATTTGAAAATTACTTCCAACTTTTTTATAACGGTATTTTACAACTCCTCTTTCTGTAATGTCATAACCAGTTATATGATTATAATCATATGATTCGGCTTTTGAATTCTCATTATCTTTATATTTTATTCCTCCAAATTTTCGTTCTTTAATTAGTCCATTTTTAATGTTTCCATCTTTTAGATAAACTTTTCCTGCCTTAAATTGTGCATTGGCAATTAAAAAAAATAACATTAAAAAAAAAGTAAGATATCCTTTTTGCATTCTAGATTACGATTTTATTACTTGTAAAATTTTATTGTAGATCTTCCATTCGGTAAAGATCATTTTATTACACTTTGAACTATGTGCTGTAATGATTGTATATAATTATCATGATAACAATATTTCTCTTTTATGCGTAGCTAAAGTAGCAAATCTTCTACATTTTTAAATTTTTCAAAGCTATATGTGTGTAAATTTGAGTAACCTTGCTGGATTGATGACCAAATAAAACCCGAATATAGCGTAAATTTATTCTTTGTTCTAAAAGATGAGTCGCAAAAGAATTCCTGAGCATTTGTAGATGTACAGTTTTATTAATTGTAGCTTTTTTGCAGGCTGATTCACGGATTTCAATACGCTAGAGGCACTGTATTTTCTTCCTGAAGCAATCGATTCAAATAAATATACATTAGGTTTATAGAATTGATAGTATTTTCTAAGATATGAATAACTATTTGATTTAAAACGGTTTAACGATCCCTATTTTCTTTTGTTTGCCTTACTGTGATGAGCATACTCTTCTTATCAATATACGTATATTGTACATCTAATAATTCACCTCTTCGCAACCCAGAGGAATAAAGTAGGCTAATAATACATTTATGTTTTTTGTAACGTTAGTTATTCTTAAGATAACTATTAGATTTGTTTTGACAAATGAGATGCTGTAAATAGCTTCGGATTTCTTGCTCAAATAATGCCACAATATCTCTGTTCGGATAACAGGTAGTGAATATTTCAAACTGTGATATATAGGTTTTGCAGGTATTTAAAGCGTATTGTTTGAGTTCTGATTTTTATTGTAACCGTTACCATGGGGCGGTATTCTCATAAGTAGAACTTGACTCTAATTATTTTTAATATGAAAAAGAAAAACATAATTATAAAGGATAATTAATAGCCAACAATGAGGAAGTAGTAATCCAATTGATTAATTGCCACTTGTATGTTCGATAGCATAGTTTAGTATTTTAATATTTTCCGATACTAAACGAAACCAGCTAGTATTCTTATTGGCTTTTCGTTTGGATCTTAATCATTTTCTTGGGGGGTGCATACTGATTCAAGAATTCACTCGGTGTAATGCCAAAATGTTTACGGAAATGCGTAGAGAAGTGATTGGGAGCAGAAAATCCCGTGTAGTAGGCAATCTGTGAGATATTAAATTTTCTTTCCTGTAATAATTTTGCAGCTTGTTTTAAGCGCTCTGATTTGATAAATTCATTAACGGTTTGGTTTGTGATAACTTTTACTTTTCTGTATAGTTGTACTCTGCTCACGCCAATCTCCTTGGCGATCATCTCGGCATTCAATTGGGTATTATCCATATTTTGTTGTATAATATCCAGAATTTTTTTTATGAATATCTCATCTAATGATGCTATTTTCATTTCCTGAGGTTTCAAATCTAGATCTATTTTAAACCGTTCTTTTAATAAATTTCTGTTTTTAAGAAGATTGTAAACATAACTTCGTAACACTTTTTTATTAAAAGGCTTTTCCAGATAGGCATCTGCTCCATTATCATAGCCTTCTATTTTATCTTCGGTTTGAGTTTTTGCAGTAAGCAAAATAATAGGGATATGACAGGTATCTAATTCTGATTTCAGTCTTTGACATAGTTCTATACCATTGATCTCTGGCATCATAACGTCTGAAATGATCAAATCAGGATGGGTTACATCTATTAAATTAATAGCTTCTTTTCCGTTGTTCGCTTCAATAATGTTAAAATCGATAAGAAAACAGTCTTTTATAAATGCTCTAAGTTCTTGATTGTCTTCAACAATTAGCAACGTAAATTGTTTGCCACCTTTATCTGAGTTTTCTGATAAATTTGAAGGTTTAGCAAAAGCTCTTTTCGGCGTAGGTATTTTTGTAAATACGTTAGCGTTATTTTTAGCTACTATTTTATTTTTAGAAGTATCTTTTATTCGGATGTATGGTAAATTTACAATAAAACTTGTCTTAATATTAGGAACACTGGTGACCTCTATATTTCCTCCAAGTGTTGTTACCAAATCCTTTATGTAAGAGAGTCCAATACCTATACCGGCATGTGCGTTTTGGTGATCTGTATCTGAGGTATAGAAGCGCTCGAATATGGTGTCAAGTTCAGTGCTAGAGATTCCTTTTCCGTTATCTGTAACTATTATTTTCAATACTCCTTCTTTTCCCAGGGTTTTATTTTGGATATCAAGCTGTACAAAAACTTGTATGACCCCTTTCTCTGATTTGGATACATTTTTTATCGCATTCGTTAAAAGATTTGTTATTATTTTCTCAATTTTATCAGGATCAAAATTTGTGAATAGCTTGGTTACAGATGAGTGTACCGAAATTTTAATTCCATCCCGAATCGATAAACCTCTAAATAGATTAATAATCTCTGTGATATGTGCGATTAGATCTCCTTCAACAAGTTTTTTTGATAACGTACTTTCTTTCACTTTATAGACTTCTAAGATTTGATTGACCAGTTTCAAAATTCTGGATGCATTACTGTGAATTAACTTATAATACTTCTCTTTAACCTGTTTATTCAATCTTGCTTTGGTATCTAATAATTCTTCAGCAGGGCCTAAAATCAAAGTAAGAGGTGTACGGAACTCGTGAGAAACATTAGTAAAAAACTGTAATCTTGATAATGAAAGATGTTCAACTTTTTTTATTGTTTTTTTCAGTTGGTCACGCTGCAACTCGATTTTTTCATTTTTATGCTGTAATTCTTTTGCGTTACTTTTTAAAACAATAGTAAGACGCTTCAGTTGATAATAGTTTTTTATAGTTCTTTGGAGCAAGTAAAAAATAATGCCTAAAATCATGATGACAAAGCCTATAAGTTCTGGTCTTTTCCACCATAACGGTAATACATTGAAAGTAACCGATGCCGGAGATGACTCTATGTTTAGCTCACTATCAATAGACCGAACTTCAAGCCTGTACGCTCCGGAATCTAACCCGCTAAATTTGTGATATTTATTCGTAGACCAAGGGGACCAGCTACCCTGATTTAATCGAAACGAATAACGCAAATCCTTATCGGGTGTAATCTTAAAATGGTCATTTCCCTCCCAAAAAATTGCAGTGTTACCAGACTCGTCAACCTGATTATTAAAGACAGTGATCTTGGTTTCTGGAGCGTAATTATTTGGTTTATAGTGTATCGACCTATATTTTTCTTCTTTTTTTTGAGCATCTTTTATTTTAGACAGACCTCTTCGTTTCCAATTAGAGAAAGACTGATTGAACCAAAACTGACCTGCTTTATTGATTTCAATTTCATTACTTTCGGGATGTTCAAATAAAGAAGTAGGAAAAACATTTGATGCCCAGCTGTGACCATCAAAATAGCTCATTCCTCTATGAGTGATAGCCCATATACGGTGTTCATTTTCAGCAAAAATATCAATGATATTATTGTCGGGGAGGCCTTCATTTATAGTGTAATTAATCCATTGCCCTTTTTTTAGACAAAAAATACCATAATGCCGGGTCCCTAACCATAAATTTCCCGTATTGTCATTTTCTACACAATCTACAGGATCGTTTAAAAAACGGTTTTTATGATCTTTGTTCCATTTCATACCATTGTATTCCCAAAGTATTTTACCTCCAAACCACATCACTTCATCAGGGGATTCTCCAATCCCGTAACAACTGTTCAAAGTGCCTGAAGGGGGGAGATGATGTATCCAGTCTGTTTTATTTTTTTGAGGAGATAAAAGTTGCAATATCCCTCCTTTATGTCCTCTGTCGGGTTGTAGATCTACACTACACCCTAACCATAAAGACCCATCAAAAGATTCAAAAATGGCATCTTGATTGATACCCCATGATAATTCAGGAAAGGTCTTAAGGAACCATTTTTCACCAGAAAAATAGGCGGCTGCAGCAGATTCTTGGTGGCTACCCAAAGCCCAAATCTCTCCGTACGATGTTTTAAACAATTTTACGGGAGTGTCTATCATACCTTCTTGGCGACCGTATGAAAACCATTGATCGTTACGATGCACGACGGCTTGACCCTCTACGGTAAGAAACCACTCTTCGTCTTTATCATTTTCAAATTGATAATTTAAATTTTCGTAAGTTGACCAAATTTGAAACGTATTATCAAATTTGTACACTCCGCTTAGTTCTTCTACTACCCAGATTTGTTTATCAAAAGACTCATGAAAAAGCAATCGCGAACTTGTGGCTACTGGGATTTCTGGGTTTTCAAAAACTTGCCATGTGTTATTTTTCTGCTGAAAAATTCTACCGTGCCCTTCTATCCATACCGAATTTTTAGAATCTATCAAAACGCTTTTTTGTGCGTCTACACCTCCAAAACGTGTACTTAATTTTATGGTTTCCCAACGCTTTCCGTCAAAAAAATTAACCCCGAGATCATGAGCCTCAGAAACTACCCATATATCACCCTCGTCAGAGGCTGCAATATCAATATAGCCTCTTATTTTGAGACCAAACTCTTCTGAAAAGTATTTTCGAAGCGTAATTTTTTTTGAAGTAGGACTATAATCAAAAACAGCAATTTTACCCAAGTCTTTTTCGTTACTTATGCCAACATAAAGTGTTTGCTTATTATCGACAAAAATGTCCTGAACATTAAAAATCCTATTTCCTTTTGTATCAGATAAAGTTAGATGATCAGCAACTACATGAATATTTGATGAGGAAATCTTGAAGCTTTTTAATATAGTTTTAGTTTTTGCCGATACGTAAAATCGATAATTCTGCTCTTGGATATGTACTAGTCCCGATAGCTCTGAGTGCAGGTCGCCAAAACCAGCAAAAATACTTCCGTCTGGCATATTCACAATCGAATGGAAGTTTAATGGTAAGAAGCTAAAAGCTAAATAATCCTGCCATTTTCCGTTTTTCAGAAAGTAAATACTCTCATTAGTGCCTACAAGTATGGCGTTATCACAAGAAGCATGTAGGGTTTGAATGTTTTGCGATGCAAGCGCTTCGGGTTTTTCATAAAAGTTCCAATCGTAGCCATTATATGCCACAACTCCTGTAGTACCACCAAACCATAGCGTATTATCATTAGACTGAGTAAGGCAAGTGATGTTATAAGATTGAAGATCATCAAAATGAGTCCATCGCCATTGCTCGTTAATAGAACTTGATATTTGAGGATCGTATCTATTTTGGTCGAACGATTTTGTAGAAAAAAATATTAGGAATAGAAAGAATAATGACCGATGCATATTTTCTTAAATTTTGGGGTTAGTTTATCAATTAATACTCATAATTGATACTTCATCTATGCGTAATTTAGACCTTTTTATATTCTGAAACGTTTAATTGTTACAATATAGTACACTATTGATACACATGTGGAGGTTAGGTGAAAAGTTTGTTTTTAATATTGCGTGGCTAGCATTAATCATTTTGTTAATTAACAAAACTTAACGTTAAAATTTTACACTCTAAACCGATGAAAACAACAATTAAAAACGCAATACGAATAAAGCGTATTGTTTTTACAGACTTCAGAAAATCGATGATACTCATTTTGATCTTTTTTCTCTCATTGCAGATCAAAGCCGAGACCATTTATGTAAGCCCCAACGGAAACGATAATAACGACGGTAATTCACCAAATACGGCAATTAGAACGTTAACCAGGGCCAAAGAGCTATGTGAAAATTCGAGAGACAATTCTTTTACTATCCTTTTAGAAGGAGGGGTGACCCACGATGAGTTTGAAACCGATTTTGTAAAGATTTACAATGACTCAGACCCCGAGCAGTTTGCCTTTGTTTGGGATATTGATAAAGAGCTTACCATAAGTACTTATGGGTCTACTAGATTTGCAAGACTAGATGGGGCACAATACGATTATAGCGATGGAGAGCCTACTGTTGCCATTTGTATTATCGAACCAAGTTCAAAAAAAGTGGTGATCGAAAACCTCTTTATCGAAAATTTTCAAGAAGGAACCATTCGTACCCACGATACCGAAAATGTGACCATCAGAAACATTGATGTAAACAATATTGGTACTCGTTTTCATCCGGATCCAAACAATTCTGCAGATCCGGGAGCCGATGGTTATCCTTATGTAGCAGGTGTGATTTATCCAAAAAACTCTAACAATGTGTTGATAGAAAATATTGTTATGACGAATTGCCATAACATATTTGTAGATTCTGATGGACTTCATGGTTTTTATGCAACGCGCCTTAGCAATTCAACGATCAGAAATGTATACATGAGAAACGTAAGTGGTTCTCCTATTAAAACAGCACGTAGAGCTGCCAACAATATCACGTTTAGCGAGTTTAAATGTTACTGGACGGGAACAACAAACACACACGGATCTGATGAACTGGTACAACCCGGTTTTTACAGACTAAGTAGTAAAAGTGGTGACGGTTGTCCTACCAATAACGTTATTGAAAATAGTACATTTTGGTATCCATACTGTTGGTCTGAATACGAAGATTGTGGAAAAGCAGATGGGCAGATATGCTCTGTAACCAGCCCTTCAGAATGTGGTGGTCGTGGCTATGAAGTTTGTGATGGAAGACGACCAGAGGTAGTAGCGTGGAATAACGTAGATCTACGTACCTATTATACTACAGACGAAACAGGCGTTCCTCCGATCCCTAATATGAGCGGGTGGAGAGCCCCTGTAGCTTCTGATGACCGACCAACAGATCTTATCGCCAAAACATCTGTAAATGCTCCTAAAAGTAGCATTGACCTAAATTGGACAGATAACGATGATGATGAAAATGGTTTTGAGATCGAAAGAAGTACCGGAAATGGTTTTTCATTAGTGGCAACAGTAGGGGCTAATGTGGTATCGTATACCGATAAACAACTAGATTCTATAACCACATACACCTACAGGGTTAGAGGAATTGAAACAGAAGGTACTACAGGATACTCCAATGAGGCTTCTGCATCAACTACAGGAGTTACTGTAAATGATCTACCTTGGGTAGAAGATTTTACGTTGACCAATGGTACAATTAAGGATTCTGGAGCCACATCCTGGGAAACCGAATACTCTGGATCGGGTGAATTTTCTGTTCAATCCAATCGATTCTCAGTAAGCAATACAGATGATGAGGCCATTTGGACTTCAGAAAACATCAATATTCAGGGAAGTGCAGTAGAAATTTCATTGGATGTTGAAGGTACAGGAGGTCTTGATAGTAGTGGTGATGGAAAGGACTGGTTGCGCATTTATTATAGTATAGACGGAAGTCCTGAGCGTATTATAAAAGATTTTGTTGGATTACTTTCGCCACAAACCGTAACCGCATCTAATATTGCAGGAAACTCATTAACTATCATTATCAAAGCTAATAATACAGCTGCTGCAGAGAACTATTATGTAGATAACATCAGTGTGACTGCTACAGGTAATGGGTCTACAGGACAGGATAGCGCCTCATTTGAAGCAGAAAATGGCGTTATAGCATCACCAATGCAAATAATCAGCGATAGCAACGCTTCTAATGGTCAATATGTTACTGTGAGAACAGGCAATAATGCTTATGATCAGGCTCCGGTCGATGGTAAAGTGACCTTTATAGCAAACCTTAATAAGGGGTCGTACAAATTATGGGGTAAAGTTCGTACCCCTTCAGAAACAGATGATTCGTTTTGGGTGCAGATCGATAATGGTGCTGTCTACAGATGGAATAAAATATCAGGCGGTGTAAACGATTTTGTGTGGACTCTGGTTCATGATACTGATAATAATAACACTCAAGTTACCTGGGATCTTGAATCAGGAGAGCATATTATCTCTTTCTATTATCGTGAGGATGGAACCCAACTAGATCAGATATACATTACTAATCTAGATGATACACCTGGTGATAATTTACAATCATTCACCAGAAGACTTGATGTAAGTACATTTAATGCAAAGATAACCGCATACCCTAACCCGTCTAAAGATGGAAATGTGCAAATAGGGTTTTTAGGTTTGAAAAATATTACTGTATCGGCTTATAATTTATCTGGATTGCTCGTAAGATCAAAAACAAATTTGGATGATAAGACTTCATTAAATTTACCCAAAGGTATATACATCTTAAAAATTCAAAATGAACGAATTACACAAACAAAACAGTTAGTGGTTCAATAAAGACCATCATGGTATTAAAAATTAGGAGTTGTCTATGATACAGACAGCTCCTAATTTAATTATTAGCTAGATTGATTCGGATTTCATTGAGTCCTGTTGTCTTAAAATTGATTGTAAATAAGAGTGATACTTTTATCAAGCTATTACTAATATAGCATTGGTTTTTATATATATACTTCTATTTCAAACAAATAATGAGCAGTATGGTTAGATACTTCAATCTCTCCTGCTACTTAAATTGATACCCTAATAATTATAGTATTGTAAGGGTTTTATTTTTCTGATTAATTTTTAAATTATAGCTAATAATATTCATGTTGTTTTGTGTTGATTTAGCCATAGTAAAGCTTCGGAATCTTATATAAGTTTTACGCTTTCATTAAAGCAGAAAGAACATATTCTTTGATAATTTTCTCTGTTTGTTTTGCTGCTCCCTTTTTATTATAATTTTCAGTAGTTACTACGATAACTAAGTTTAATTCGGGTATAATACTAATGTATTGCCCTCCATTACCCCTGGCTTCTATAGCTGCTATTGGCTTTTGATTTATTGTATACGTTTCATGCCACCATAAATATCCGTAGGTGTTTTTTTTAGATGTATTTTCTAATTTGGTGTGTTTTTTAAAAGAGTTTTTTACCCATTGTTCAGAAATAATACGTTTGCCACCCCAGGTTCCTTTATTTAAATATAACTGACCAAATTTCAACATGTCTCTAGGAGTCATATAAAGTCCTCCGGCAAAATAGGGATTCCCTTTATCATCTGTATTCAACATATAATTTGTAATCCCTAGAGGAGCAAAAAGTTTTTTCTGGATATAAAACTCTAGAGGATAAGATAAACGCTCGCTTAAGTTCACACTTAACAAGAAGGGGTCTGCAGACATATAATTAGTACGTGTTCCGGCTGCATATTTAAGTTTGGGTTCTAACACTTTTTTGAGCCAATCATCTGATTCTTGATAGTCATTTTCAAAAACGCCTATACCAGAGCTCATCGTTAAAAGATCTTCAATAGTAATAGTTGATTTTTGATCATCTATGGTATATTGATATGATGAAGGCATGTAATCATAAATTTTTTCGTGAATATTTGTAATCACACCCTCATCAATGGCAATACCAATTATTGCAGATCCAATACTTTTTCCTGCTGAACGGAGATCATTAGTCGTCATTGCATTGGTACCATTAAAGTAATTTTCGTACTGTATGTTACCGTTTTGAGCTACTAAAACACTTTCTATACCTTTAAGTGCATTTTTATTAATATCACGCTCTAGGCTTGATAACGTTAGTGGGTTACTAGCATACTCCCACCCATCACTTATGGGTCGGTGTTGTTGGTTTTCTTGTGCGGTATTTTTTTGTTCTACTTTGTTAAAAATTATAGTACCAAAATCAAGTGAACCTGAGCTTACTTTAAATTCAAATTTAGAAGTAATCAACTTACCATTAAAGACCAGGCCAGTTTTATAGTCTTCAAAAGTAATCGCATCACCTTCAAGTTTTAAGTCTTTAACCCAATAAGACCCCAAAAGAGGATAGGCTTTAAAGCCGTCATCAGATTCATTTACTGCTTTAATAGATAAATACAAGGATTTGGGTTGTAGATGAAAATGATTTGTAACCAGATTCCAACTTCCGTTGTAGAAGGCCCCTTCCTTCTTGAGTATGATCGGATAAAAATAAAGTCCGAATTTTACAAAACCTTGAATTTCTGAATCAGAAGTAACAATACCCTCAAACAATAGTTTGTCGTTGAGTTGGATATTAATGGTATCCTGCCATTTAAACTTTTGGTTAAATAGCTCTTTTTTATGTAATAGTTTTAGTCGACCAGTCTCGTCATCCAATTGGGAAATAGCAACATTTATTTTAAATAGCTCTTCGTATTGTGCTTTTCCTTTCCATAGTCCAATATAGTCTTCAATTTTTAGCGTTTTCTGTGCGTAACTTGTAAAAATGAATATAAAAAATAAGCCTAGTACGGTAAAAAGATATTTTTGCTGCAGAGTCATAGTTTTGTTTGATTAATTTTAGGTTATCATGAACGTGTACGCTCACCAATAATTTTGAGTAAAGAAACTTGTTTTATAGTATTGATAATTCAGATTTCTATTAAAAAGTGTCCTAAGCTATAAATTGAGACTATTTTTTATAATGCGAAAAAATATAAACTCTATTTTAGTAGCTCCAAGCATAACAAAATTTTACCCGTTTTATGCTTAAGAACTTCGTCATGAAGCGTGAATAGGTTAAACCGGGTTTAATCTAGAATTCTAAACCTAGGGCGAATGCATATATCATTATATGAGTTTTTTCTTATAATAATTGTAGGTCAATGTATCTTTCTGATTTTTGCAATACAGTATATCCCAAAAAAGAATACAGGAACAAACAGGATCATACAATATTTACTGGCGATTTATAGCTTCTATTTATTAGAAAGAATTATTGGTTCTGAGATAGAAAATTATATTTTTAATAAATATGGCTATCTAACTAATGTTTTTTATCTTCTTATAGGACCTTTCGTATACACGTATATGAAACGATTATTGTTTTATGAAAACGATACATATCATTTGAAATACTATCATTATATACTAGTGATTCTTTATTTAATATATGGTGTTTTTCACATGTATATATACGATTCTATAGAAAACGTAAGTAATTACCAAACCAATGTATTTTTAACCGTTGAAATTTTATTTTTTATTTCTATAACTGCATATCTTTTTAAATCCTATAGACTTTTTAGGTATTATAAAAAGAATGAAACCCAAGAATTATCTTTTAATTCAAATAGCATAAAGTATATACAGGTAACACTCTTTTGCCTGTCTATGTATATGCTTTTTTGGTTACTTGGTATTTTTGAAGTGTTTGATATTATTAGATGGATTGAAAGACCGCTAATTTATGATATTTGCTGTTTGATTTTTGGTATTCAGATTTATATAGTAAGTTTTTATAATCTAAAATACCCTGAAATATTTAAAATACCTTATTTTTCAACTACTAAAAATGTGCTCAAAAAAAAGAATAAACTTGACGAAGAAGAAATACATAAGATTAAAAATCTACTTTATAGCTTCTTCGAAGAAGATAAAGGATATCGACGTGCAGATTTAAGTTTATCGATTTTAGCCGATACCATCAACACCTCGACGAATAAACTTTCTTGGGTGCTTAATAATAGTTACAAAAAAACATTTTACGAATTAGTAAATGAATACCGTATTGCCGATTTTTCACGAAAGATCAAAGACAATAAACACATAGAATTCACTGTGATTTCGTTAGCTTATGATGTTGGATTTAATTCTAAATCTACATTTTACAAAGCTTTTAAAGAGATTGCCAAAATGACTCCTACTGAATACATTAAACATGTTGAAAATTCTCTATAGTAAGCCATATTTTTAGTATTGCAATAAGCCTATTTTTAAAATTGGTTTAAATTTCTTTGTCTAAATCAAAAAAGTTTAAATTATTTTACGAATATCTGTAATTTAACCTAAACGGTTTGCGTCAAGCTGAACTCGTTTCAGCTTCTCATCTCAATGTACTGAAAATAAACTTCATGAGATCCTGAAATGAATTCAGGATGACTTCTCAGTTAAATTTTAGGTATAATAACGGATAATCAAAAATTATTTTAATCAAATACAACAAATTTTAACATTCAAACAAGAAATTTTACAACTATGCAAAACAAGAAGTTTTTATCAAAATCGGCACGAGAAATAGCCAAAAACCTTGAAAATCAGGATCGTAGTACGTTACTAACATTTCTTGAAGATGCAACAAAACCTGTGGCTCAAGATGTATTTTTTGAGCTGTCTACCTACGTTATCATTGATGTTTTTACCGTGATGAATGATGCACTTTTTGTAAAAATCTTTACGAAGGTCGATACCCATAAAGCTGCTAGAGTCCTCTCAAGATTGGATCAACATGATGTTTATAAAAAGTTAGAGTTACTTCCTAAGATTACTTCCCGAGAGATAAAAGACTTTTTAAACTATGAAGAGAATACTGCTGGTTTTCTAATGGAAACTGTTTTGTTTAGCTGTTCAAAAGAGGATACAGTAGATACAGTGCTTACCAAACTACGTGAATTAGGGGATAGAAGAATTATAACGATATATGTTGTCGATAACGAACAAAAACTTATCGGTAGGATTCCAGTTAATTATATTGCTATTGCCCAACCAGAACAGCAACTAGACGAGCTTATGTACAAAGCTTATAGTGTAACGGCAATGGCAACAAGAGAAGAAGTATTAGAAGTTATAGAAGCCCATTCGCTTTTACAAATTCCTGTAGTAGATATCAACAATTATTTATTAGGAATTATAAGAAACGATATGGTACTTTCGGCATCTCGTCAGGAAATAAGTGGTGATTTGCAGACTATGTTTGGGGCAAGTAAAGAAGAGCACGCCCTATCTAAGTCATCTTTTGCAGTGCGTAAACGTTTGCCTTGGCTTCAGATTAATCTTATTACAGCCTTTTTAGCCTCGATGGTGGTGGGGGTATTTGAAGATACGATTGCCAAAATTACTATTTTAGCGATATTCCTTCCTGTAGTTGCAGGACAATCGGGTAATACGGGTTCACAAGCCTTGGCTGTGACAATTCGAGGCTTAGCATTAAAAGAAATTAGAATAGGTCAATGGTTACGCGTTGCAAAAAAAGAACTTATTGTTGGCTTCGTAAATGGGGTAGCCGTTGCTATTACGACCGGAATTGTTGTCTTTTTTTGGGCAAACTCCTTGGGTATTGCTGTGGTAATCGGGATTTCAATGATAATTTCTATGGTTATTGCAGGATTTTCTGGGGCCATTATCCCAATAGGTTTAAAAGCTATTGGTCAAGATCCGGCAACATCTTCTTCTATCCTATTAACAACGGTAACTGATATTTGTGGATTTTTAAGCTTTCTCGGTTTGGCTTCAGCCCTATCTTCAGTATTAGGAATCAATTAGTAGCTATCAAATTTTAAGCGTTATTTAAACCCGTTTTATGCATTAGAAAATCTGCTACGGCCTGAAACTGCTTCAAAATCAAGTATTACGTTATATTTTAAAGTTTCACTATAACAGTGCTATGCTAAAACTTAGAAAACGTTTGTTTTCATTGTATTTTCAAACATCATAATGATATCCTAATACATAGACCCGGTTAAAAACCAGGTCTATGTAATGCCGTAGAGAATTCCTGCCTACTCCAAATACATAGTAAGGGCGGGTTCACAGTTTAAATTTCAGTAAATCGAAATACTATAAGATTCCTTCAATAAAACGTAAACTGAAGATTAAGTTTGTTGCAAAGTAATTTCTACGTCTTTTTTTATCCCCAATGCGTCATCAAATTATTTTTATTTGATTTTAAATTTGCAATGCTTATTTAGATTAAATAAAAATAAATATGTTCCTAGACACAAAAACCAACTTAATCTTTGATCAAAAAATTGATCAATTTTTTGATGCTCAATCTAAAGATGTATACGAAGAGAGCGTTCAAAAAACAATACACTATTTATTATCTTTTCTAGATCGCGATTATTTCTGTAGCGGTGATACAGCTAGTGACTTTATATCAAAAAAGAACTTGTTGATCCCGGATCTTAATCAGCAATTATCTCTCGATCAAGCTTTAGCACAAATTAAAGCGTTGTACCTTGATCATACCGTTGCATTTCATCATCCTACTTATGTGGCTCATCTCAATTGTCCGGTTTTGATACCGGCAATTGTTGGTGATCTTATGGCAACATCTGTCAATACTGCTGTAGAGACATGGGATCAAAGTACTTCGGCTACATTGATCGAGCAAGAAATGATTCGTTGGATTTGTTCAGAAATGGAATTACCCGAGACCTCTGATGGTATTTTCACAAGCGGGGGTACACAGTCTAACTTTATGGCATTATGTCTGGCCAGAGATGCTTATGCGTACAAACATTTTGGACTTAATCTAAAAAAGCATGGTTGGTCTGATGTCGTATCCAAATTTAGATTCTTTTGCTCAGACAAGTCACATTTCAGTATCAAGAAAAATGCTGCTTTACTTGGGTTAGGGTACGATTCAGTTATTACTGTAGCCACTGATAATGCTATGAAGATGAAACCTGATGCCCTAGTACAGGCGGTAGAAAAAGAAAAGCAACTAGGAAATATCCCAATTGCTGTAATTGCCACCGCCGGAACAACAGACTATGGCAGCTTCGACCCCTTGCAAACCATTGCCAAAATTACTAAAGAATACGATATCTGGTTTCATATTGATGGCGCCTACGGGGGTTGCTATAAACTAACCGAAACACACCGTCATTTGCTCGAAGGAACAGCGATGGCAGATTCGATAACGATAGATTTTCATAAATCTATGTTTCAACCTGTTTGTTCTAGTGCCTTTTTGGTAAGGGATACCAAATATTTTAAATACATATCGTATTACGCAGATTACTTAAATCCTTTAGATCATAGAAATGATGAATGTCCGGATCTGGTCGAAAAATCGTTACAAACCACTCGAAGATTTGATGCCTTAAAAGTTTGGTTTACATTAAAAACTGTAGGAACAAAAACTATAGCTTCATTTCTAGAAAAAGTACATTATTTGGCGTTAGATCTTTATCATAGCCTTAAAGAAGATCCTAATTTTGAAATTGTTCATAAACCAGAGCTAAGTACATTGGTATTTCGATATGTTAAGCCTGGTACCAAAGATGACGGGTGTTATGATGCTATTAATCTATATATAAAGAAAACACTTTTTCAATCAGGTCAAGCGTCTGTAGCAAGCACAAAATTAAATACTAAAGTGTACCTGAAATTTACATTACTTAATCCCAAAAGTACTATTGATGACGTATTACATATCATTAAAATGATCAAGGATACAGGGCAAAATTACAAAGTAACTTATGAGTAAAAAGATGCAAACACAAAACGAATCGCTACTTGATTTTATTGCGATAGGAGTAGGACCTATGAATTTGGGATTAGCTTGTTTGACTGATCCTATTGAAGAACTGAATGGTATTTTCTTAGACAAAAGAGAGAGATTTGATTGGCATCCGGGCATGTTGCTTCAGGATACCACACTTCAAATTCCATTTATAGCTGATTTGGTAACCTTGGCAGATCCTACCAGTCCTTTTAGTTTCCTAAATTATTGTAAAGAGCAGGGTAGGATATATTCATTCTATATTCGAGAGAATTTTTTAATACTCAGAAACGAATACAATCAATATTGCCAATGGGCTGTTGAGAAATTGTCTACCATCTATTTTAATACTGAAGTAGTTAATACACAGTACAATGAAGCCGAAAAATACTACAAGGTTTTTTCAATCTGTACCAAAACAGGGGAAAGTAAAATATACAGATCCAGAAAGTTAGTATTGGGTACAGGAACGCGACCTTATATTCCCAGATGTTGTCAAAAGGTAAAAGATAAAATGATACACTCTTCGTCTTATCTTTCGAAAAAATCAGATATTCAAGATCGGCAGTCTATAACTATCGTTGGAAGCGGTCAAAGTGCCGCAGAAATCTTTTATGATCTTTTACAGGATATCGACTCCAAAGGGTACCAATTGAATTGGATCACCAGGTCGCCGAGGTTTTTTCCTTTAGAATATTCTAAATTAACTTTAGAAATGACCTCACCAGAGTATGTCGATTATTTCTATAATTTACCCACCCATAAAAGAGATGACCTACTTAAAAACCAGAAGCACCTTTACAAAGGCATTAACCAGGATCTTATTGCGAGCATTTATGATTTGATATACACCAAGCGATTATCGCATGATGTGAAAATCAATCTTAGAACCAATTCTGAATTACAAAAAGTCTCTTATGATCCTACGATAGATCAATTTTTTCTAGCACTACATCAGCAAGAGCAAGATAGGCATTATCAGCACCAAACAGAATGTCTACTATTGGCTACAGGATATAGCTATCAACAACCTAAATTTATAGATGATATTAAAGATCGTATTGGTTGGGATGAGCAAGGCCGGTATCGTGCTCATCGAAATTATGCCATAGATCTCCATGGGGAAGATATTTTTGTGCAAAATGCAGAATTACATACTCATGGATTTGTAACCCCCGATCTTGGAATGGCGTGCTACCGTAATTCGTACATTATTAAAGAACTTACAGGAACGAATCACTATCCTATTGAAAAACGAATTGCATTTCAACAATTTGATGTTACCCAAGAAGAAGAAATAGAAGTGCAAGCCCCTACGCTATGAAACAAAAATTAATCATCATGACCTTGGTCGCTGTAGTGAGCGATTATCTGTTGCATCCTTTCTATCCGCAGTTTTTTGAAGCACGTTTTGGCGTTGTTGATCCAAAATGGGTTGGGTATTATTTTGCAGCTATTTGTTTTATGGTGATGATTGCTTTTCCGTTTTGGGCTTATGTTTCAAAAAAAGTAGCCGAACTTAATATTTTGGTGTACACACAATGTATAGCTGGGCTATTGGCGTTATACTGTTATTGGACTACCTCGTACTTTAACTTTTGGATTGTATCACTAGTTATGATCTTATTTAAAGGAAGTTATTTACTCGTATACCCTTATGTTCTTAAAATAATTACCAAAAAAGAGCATCCCGATACTATCGGTTTATTATCTGTGGTCGTTCATCTGGGTGGTATACTCGGTGCTGTTATTGGTGGATTAACGGTCGATCTTATCGATGCTAATTATATTTTTTTGATCATGGCGTTGGGTGATTTTATCCAAATGGGCATGAGTTTGTATTTGTTGAAGAGTAGTAAATATGCTACTTCAAGAATAGTATCTTCTTCTCCAATAAAAAAAGAATCACGAGAAATAGTACCCAAAGGGTACATTTTAAAGATAGGATTAATTACCATGATTTTATATTTCAGTGATTTTTTAATAAGACCTTTTTTTGCCAGTTATTGGGAAAGTCTTTCAGGATACGATTCAAAAGTTATTTCAGGCAGTATATATGCAATACCTGGACTTGTAGCGTTGATTGCTTTGTATATCAATTCGAAACGAAAACATACTGAGGAAGGATTATATAGTGCAGTTGGTATATTACTTCTAGGCAGCATAGGGTTACTGCTGCAGGGGGTTCCTGTAGAGGTTCTGGTCATCATCGGAAGGATTATTTATGGGTGGTCTATTTTTCAGGGAGTTGTCAAATTTGATGTATTGTTATTTCGCTTTAGCACTCCACAATCCTACGCGACAGATTACAGTAAGGTACATTTCTTTCAGAATTTAGGAGTTTTATTATCCTCATTTAGTGTGGGATTATTAGTAGAGCATCACGGACTTAAAATTCCATTTCTAGTCGCATTCGTAGGCTTTATCATTACGTTATTATTGTATTATTTCATCTTTGAAAGTACGGTTAAAATTAACGCTCGTAAAACCACTAAAATAGTATCCAGTTCGAATGAATAAAATAGAAAAATATAGAGAGCATTACCAACAGCATTACGTTGCATCGTACCCAGATTTTGGTACTATAACCATACGACCATTTCGATTGTCTGAAGATTGCGAAATATTGCACCGATGGGTTAATATGGATTATGCAGTTTTTTGGGGGATGCAAGGATATTCGCTGCATCAGGTACAACAAGAATATACGCAATTATTAGACCCCGATCATTATGATGTTTTTGTAGGAATGGTCGAAGAGCGCCCTGTCTTTGTTCTGGAGCGCTATGATCCCAGGCAAGATGCTATAGGAAATTATTATGATACTCAAGAGGGAGATTGCGGTATTCATGTTATAGTGGCTCCGCCAGAAATTAAGATTCCAGATTTTACGTGGTATATGTTTACTGCGATCATGGAGTTTGTGTTTCAGAATCCTGATGTAAAACGAATATTGATAGAACCCGATATACGAAATAAAAAAATGTTTGCGCTGTGTGAGCGAATAGGATTTCGGTTAGCTACTATTGTCGAATTACCTCATAAAACCGCTCAATTAGCTTTTTTGGAGCTATCGCAGTATCAACACATCAGATCCATGTCAACTATTATGAAAAGAAGCGCTATGAATACCCTGGACCATACGGTTTCGCCTCAGCAATCGGTGATGCATTTGCAACCAGAAGTATGGGCAAATGTGAATACACAACTCATTGCAAAAGCTATTTGCGAGTTTAGTCATGAATTACTTATTACACCTGTATGGGTAGAAAAGCTGGATAACCATTGGAACCGGTATTCTTTGCAAACTGATACTCCTGCAATTACATACTATTTTAATGCAAGACCTTTGGCATTAAATCATTTGTGCATAGATAGCATGTCTATTCAAAAAGATCAAAAAAATGGACAAGGTACATTAGATGCTGTGTTGTTTATCAAAGAATTTAGAAAACAATTAGGCATAAGTGATGCTATAATGCCGGCATATTTAGAAGAAATTATTAGTACGCTACAGGGTAGTGCCTTTAAATTTATGAAAGGCAATCCATCTGCCGCTGCATTGGTTGATGCTGATTTTCAAACCATAGAACAAGCAATGACTGAAGGTCATCCCGGTTTTGTCGCTAATAATGGTCGTATTGGTTTCGATAGTAGTGATTATCGTGCCTACGCTCCAGAAGCAGGAAATTCATTTTCTCTACTTTGGCTCGCAGGACATAAAAGCAGAACCACCTATGCTGCTATTAAAAAATTACCTTATAACACATTAATACAACAAGAAATAGATGCCGAAACGATTGCCACCTTTATCGAGCGTATTCGCGAACAAGGTTGCGATCCAGACGATTATTTCTTTATACCTATGCATCCCTGGCAATGGTTTAATAAATTGGCGCATGTTTTTTCGCCCGAAATTGCTACCAAAAAACTAATTTGTCTGGGATATAGTCCTGACCGGTATTATGCACAACAATCCATACGAACGTTATTTAATAGCACCCATCCCGAAAAGTTTTACACCAAAACTGCACTTTCTATTTTAAATATGGGTTTTATGAGAGGTTTGCCCTCCTATTATTTGGGGACCGCTCCTAAAATGGCAATTTGGTTAGAACAATTACTATATGCCGATCCTTACATCCAGGAGACAGGGTTTAGAATGCTGGGTGAAATTGCTTCGGTGAGTTATGAGAATCCTTATTTTGAAGAATTTGGCCCTCATAATGATTACAATAAAATGCTGGCCTCTCTATGGCGAGAAAGTCCAATGCGTGCTATTACCGAAAAGCAAAAGCCGATAACCATGGCTGCATTTTTACACGTAGATGAAAATGGCGAAGCACTACTTCCAAAAATTATTCAAAAATCAGGATTGTCTATTGGGCAATGGCTTCAGCAGTATTTAAAAGCTTATTTAAGTCCGCTATTGCATTGTTTTTATCATTTTGATCTGGTATTTATGCCCCATGGAGAAAATAGTATCGTGGTTCTTGAAGATCATATTCCCAAGCATATTTTCTTAAAAGACATTACAGAAGAAGCTTGTATACTTCATCCAGATGTTGAACTTCCAGAGGATTTAAAACGTATGTATGCGGCCGTACCCGAAGATGTTAAATTACTGTCTATATTCACCGATATTTTTGATGGCTTTTTCAGGTTTATGTCTTCTATTTTGGTAGTGCATGCTAATAGTAATGAAGAACTTTTTTGGAGAACGGTGGCGCAAAATATTATTGAATATCAGGTAAGGCACCCCGAAAAGGAAGCAAAATTTAAGCAATATGACCTTTTTTCTCCAGAGTTTAAATTATCGTGTTTAAATCGTCTTCAGCTTCATAATAACAAACAAATGATTGATCTGGATAATCCAGTTGCTTTGCTGCAGTTTGCTGGCACATTAGAAAACCCTATTGCGGCGTATAAAAATGAGTATGCTACCACAATTTCTTAAAGAAAGCAAGAAGATGAACAATAACACCACACTTTCTAATTTTGAGTTTTCAAAAGTCGTTAAGGATTTTGGTCAAATTAAGCTACGTCATTTTGATATGGATAGTGATATTCAAGTTATCTATCCCTGGGTAACAAAGCCTTATGCTAAATATTGGGGAATGACATCAATGTCTTTAGAAGAAATACGCTCAGAATACATAGCACTTGTTTCGAAGGGAGGGTATGATGTTTTTATGGGATATTATAAAGATCAGCCCGTATTTTTGATGGAAAAGTACAAGGTATCAAAGGATCGAATAGCACAATACTACAACGCACAAGATACCGATTATGGGATGCATGTGCTTATCGCCCCCCTAGAGCAAAGGATCCCTAATTTTACGTGGCATATATTTAGCTCCATAGTAGATTATTTTTTTGAACAGCCCGATGTTAAACGAATAGTTGTAGAACCCGATGTTCGAAATGAAAAAATTCATAAACTTAACAAAAAAGCGGGATTTGTTTATCAAAAGGAAATCAACTTACCAGAAAAAAGAGCCGCTTTAGCATTTTGCGAATATGAAGATTATCAACAGGCAAAAGCGTCTTTAGCCTCAACATCAAAAACTATAACCGACGATCGTATGAACAATGTCCAGATTCAGTCTACCATAGACCATCTTAAAGCGGTATCCTGGAAAAAAGCAAATATTGCCTTAGTAAGAAAGGCGATTAGTGAATTTTCGCACGAATTAGTGTTACGACCCCAAATGATCGAAGAAAGGTCAGCAGGCAATCATTATTTATTAATTTCAGATATCCCAGGAATATCTTACGAATTTGTAGCGCAAAAAAAAGCATTAGACCATTGGGATATCATTGAGAGCACGCTAATCAAGAAAAAAAACGGGAATACAGTCGCAGTAGATATGCTTCAATTTATCGTAGAGTTTAACGATACGCTTAAGATTCCTGAAGTATTATTGCCTACATATCTAGAAGAAATATCCAGTACGCTATCTAGTGCAGCCTATAAGATTACCAATCAAGAGTATGCTTCTCACAAACTGGCTACTTGTTCTTTTCAAATCATAGAGCATGCCATGACTGAAGGACATCCATGTTTTGTGGCCAATAACGGTCGAATTGGATTCGACAGCGAGGATTATATCAAATATGCCCCAGAAACGAATCGTCCCTTTAGGATCTATTGGTTAGCTGGGCATACAAATAAAACGAACTACACGGCTACCAAAAAATACACGTATAAATCTTTGATAAAAAAGGAGCTGGGTATTACTACTGTGGCCAGGTTTCATACCAAACTCGAATCTATGGGGTTAGATATAGAATCCTATATTTTTATACCTGTTCATCCCTGGCAATGGCACAACAAAATAACACAGGTTTTTGCTGCTGATATCGCAAATGATACGCTTGTTTTTTTAGGAGAAAGTGATGATTATTACTTGGCGCAACAATCTATACGTACTCTGTATAATACATCGTATCCAGAGAAAATGTATACCAAAACTGCCTTGTCTATACTCAATATGGGGTTTATGAGAGGGCTTTCTCCCTATTATATGCAAAGTACCCCGCACATTACCGAATGGATTACTGAGTTACTAGAAAAGGATAGTTACCTCAAGAAAACTGGTTTTACCATGTTGGGTGAGGTGGCTACAGTAGGATTTCAAAATACATATTACGAAGTATTAGGCAAAACGAATGCACATAACAAAATGTTATCTGCATTATGGCGAGAAAGTGCGCTCACCAAAATCAAAGCCGGACAGCAATTGATGACTATGGCTGCGTTTCTTCATATAGATAGCGATAACAATTCATTAGTTGCCGAAATTATCAAGTTATCTCCTCATGATACTTGTACTTGGATTAGAAGGTATCTGCGGGCATATCTTTCTCCATTAGTACACTGTTTTTATGCATATGAGTTGGTTTTTATGCCACATGGTGAAAATATCATTATGGTGCTAGACAATCATACTCCGATCAAAATACTCATGAAGGATATTACCGAAGAGGTTATCGTTTTTGATACATCCATAAAAATGCCGAAAGAAGTAGCGCGTTTACGCACTCAAACTTCAGATAAAATGAAAGTATTATCCCTATTTACTGATGTGTTTGATTGTTTTTTTCGATTCCTGTCTACTATCATTGAAAATCATTTGGGATATCCAGAAGACTGGTTTTGGGAATTAGTGGCAGAATGCGTACACCAGTACCAATTAGAGCATCCCGAATACCAATCAAAATTTGAAAAGTATGATCTTTTTGTGGCTGAATTCGATCGTTGTTGTTTAAACCGCCTTCAACTTCAAAATACGCGACAAATGCTCAATCTTGCTGATCCAATAGATAGTTTGATTCTCGACGGAACTTTACAAAATCCTATTGCAAAATTTAAACAGAAATTTCAGCAATTAGAAGCAATAGAACATCAAAATAACTTAAAATGAATGCATCGACAATTAAAAAACAACATACAGTATCTGCACCCAGTCGTGTAAAAGCTTTACATCCGGTGAGTACATGGATACGAGCGCGCAAAACTACATATGCCTATTCTTTTCTAGATAAAGACATTCCTAAATCTACTATCGAAGAAATTGTGACTAATGGATTATGGGCCCCTACGCATAAAATGACACAGCCCTGGCGATTCGAAGTGTTACAAGGGGATCATAAAAATGCATTAGGTGAGTATATGTTGGCGTATTATAAAGAGAAACTTACGGCAGCGCAATTTCCTGAATCGAGACATGCAGAGACTGCTACATATGCCAAGAATGCCACGCTTATCGCAATTGTTTTTCAACGTAGTCAAAGGATACAAATACCTGAATGGGAAGAAATAGCCGCTATCTCGTGCGCCGTTCAAAACATGTGGCTCAGCACATCGGCTATGAACTTAGCAGGTTATTGGGATACTGCCGGCGCTACAATAGCCTATTGTGAGGAGCATCTGGCATTGCGACCACATGAAAAGAGTTTGGGAATTTTCTATGTAGGATATCCTGTCGAGACTCAAGAACTTCCTAAAAGAAAAAGAAAATCAATTGATAAAAAACTAATATGGAACTTCAAGAAATAAAACAAAGTAAAGTAGCTAAGCCTAACAGGATTTTGGCTATAGATTTGGCTAGAGGCATAAGTGTGCTCATGGTCATTTTGGTGCACACACTATGGATTTATGGCAATATAACCACTCAAGCAGAAACTTGGTTAGGAGAGGCTATTCACTTTATAGGAAAAGGAACTCCGATGTTTTTAATTGCTATGGGTGTATCTTTTACGCTATCTCGTAATCAAAGTATCAAACTATCTATAAAAAGAGCATTTTATATTCTAATCCTAGGGTATTTGATGAATTTTTTAAAGTTTGTACTTCCTGTACTGGTGGGTATAATACCAGATAATTTTATTGAAGCCTATGGGTGGACAGCTCCTGCAACGATCGATAATATGCTATATATGTTAAAAACAGGGGATATCTTACAATTAGCCGGAGTTTCGCTTTTATTTATGGGTATAATTAATCGTTTTTCGACAAATAAATATATTCCTTTGGTCATTGCTATGTGCATAGCAATGCTTACCAAAGCGGTTCATGGTTTTCAAGTAGGGGTGATAGGTATTGATTATTTGTTAGACCTTCTTTGGGGATCTGGCTGGAACGTTTATTTCGCGGTATTTCCCTGGTTTTCATTTATCCTTATCGGAATGTTTTTCGGAATGTGGTATAAAGAAAATCTCAATAATACCAGAGATATGTTTGAAAAAATGGGAGTAGCAGGTATCGCGTTAATGGTTATTGGTGGTGGATTATGCTATTCTAATTTTGAATATCATTTCGGAGATTATTTTCATCTGGGTCCCGGGGGTAGCTTGTACCTCGCAGGCTTTAATTTGGTGCTACTTTGGTTAGCAGATGTTTTGGTAACCAAAGTGAAAGAAAATAGAGTCTTTACATTTTTCTACTATTGCAGTAAAAGGGTTACCACTATTTATATTATCCAATGGGTATTGATTTGTTGGGGAATGGGGATATTAGGATATCAACAGTTTGGAGTAGTGGGTGTACTTTTATTAATCCCGCTATTTACCTTGTTAACATTAGGTGTTCAACGCTTACTTTTGGATCGTGTGATGTTTAAAAAAGGATCTCAAAAGCACATCTTTTCTGGCAAAAAGCAAATAGTCATTTCTAAAACCTGATAAGATGAGACAGTTTAATTATATTTCTATGTCATATATTCAGGAAGAAGAATTGCTGCTTTGGAAAATCAAGGATACGGGTATGCCTAATTTTTGTTTGCAAGGACTTTTAGAGTTTCAGGAATTTTGTGACTGGGTCAAAACCTATTTTTCCCATCCAGATAGGCCTTTAAAATTTATTGTCTCTGGATCAGAACATCAGGGTATTTATAACATGGGAGGTGATTTGTCTTTCTTTCTTCATTGTATACGATCAAAAGATATTGAACAGTTAATTACTTATGCAAACTTATGTATAGATGCCATTTATGCCATCCATTCTTCTTTTGATTTGCCTGTAATCACTATAGCTTTAGTAGAAGGAAATGCTTATGGCGGTGGTTTTGAATGTGCGTTGGCTCACGATTATATCCTTGCAGCAGAGGATGTGCAGTTTTGCTTACCTGAAAATAAATTCAATTTATTTCCAGGTATGGGAGCACACAGCTTACTGACTCGCAAAGTAAGTCCTTCAGAAGTAAATAAGTTAATTAGAAGCGATACCATGTACAGCGCAAAAAATTTGGAAACTATAGGGCTTGTAGAAAAAATTATTGAACCCAAGATGGCTATGCAGTCATTATATCAGTACATAGCTAAGATAAAAGAACGATTTAACTTCGAACTTCATCATATACAATGTAAAAAAATGGTTAATGCTATATCCAAAGAAGAATTACTGGCAATTACAAATCTTTGGGTTGAGGCGTGCATGAAAGTAGCATCATTTGATTTGCGAAGAATGGAGATTTTGGCAAAAGCTCAATCTCGTATTGCGAGGGTAGCTATTTAAATTGATACTATGCTTCGCTGCCAGTTCTATATTTTTTTGGTGTTACCCCTTCAATTTTTTTAAAAGCTGCTGTAAAATGAGTAGAGTTTTTATAGCCTACAAGTTCAGAAATTTCATAAATAGGTTTTTTACTATGATTAAGAAGTTGTTTTGCTTTGTTCATACGAGTTTGGGTGGCAAATTCGAAAATAGTTTTATCAAAAATCCGTTTGAATTCTTTTTTTAATACGAAATCATTTAACCCAACTTCTCTGGCAAGCTGTTGAATAGAGTATTGAATGGTAAGGTCTGAGGTGATCAAATGTTGCACTTGATATAGTTTTTTGACGAGCTTATCTGTTTGATGGGATGCAATGGGTTTTGATATAGGAGATTTTTCTAACTGGATGGCAATCAATTCGAGCGTTTTAGATTCTAAAAATAGTCGTTTTAACAGCCCTTTTTTAGAGTCTGATAAAATTTCAGAAAGTATATTCAGGGTTTTAGAGCACATTGGTTGTGCAAATTGATGCCTTAGTTTTGAAATAGTATAACGATTCAAAATATCATATTCTTCATCAAGATGGTGTTTCTGAATAAATTCGGCACTCATTCTAATTTTTATTTCTTTTAATCGTTTGTGTTCATGATAGGCAATAGAGCCTTGAATATTAGAAAAATAGGCCAAATAGCATTCTTGACTTTCATAAATATAGTCATGGGTAGTACCTTTGATTTTTATAATTTGTTCTCCTTCAATAAGAAATGATAACTCCAAAAAATCTTTGGGGATTTGGCCGGATAGATGAATATCTTTTGTAAGAATTACATCAAAGATGCCAACATATAAGCCCTCAAAATGATGAAGCCGAAAATAACCCTTACCAAATTCATCTAGAAATTTAAACTTTTTTGAAGTGATGCCACATTGTTCTTGTATGCTAAGTAATTGGATTATTGATTGTAAGGAACTTTGTTGTGTAGGTTTTTTAACTTCAGTTTTAAGCGACGTTCTTTTACGTCTTTTTTTATCCATAATGCGTCATTTATCTTTTTTTATACGTACTATTTTTGCATTTTATATTTATTTAGACTTATTATAAATAACAAATATAGTAAAACGATATTTTAAAAAACAAATGCTTATTTAAAAGTAGGTGAGAACGAATATATGTCAGAATATTCGATATACTTCATACTTAATAATAACAGTAAAACATGCAAGTAAAATGAAAAAAGTGAATAGGTTATTGCTCATAACTTTTCTATGTATCGCTCATACGGTGATTGCACAATCTGGAAGTATCAAAGGGAAAGTGATGTCATCATCAGGAAAAATTTTGGATAACGTAAATATTGCAGTAGGTACTACAAATTTGGGTACAAAAACAAAAACCGATGGAACTTTCGAAATTACAAATATTCCTTCGGGATCTTACACATTAGAAACGAGCTATATAGGATATACTTCTCAGCGAACTTCGATTAAAATAATTGATAATCAAGAAATTAAAATTCCCACCATCATTTTGGAGCCTTCGATACAGGCCTTAGATGAAATTACATTAAAAGGAGATAAAGCCAATACATTTTTAAGAAAAAAAAGTGCAACAGTAGCCAAACTTCCATTGGCAAATATTGAAAACACTCAAGTGTATAATACAGTAAGCGCAGAATTGATAAAGGATCAAGTAGTCACATACTTTGATGATGCCTTAAATAATGTAGTAGGATTAGATAGATTATGGGAATCTACTGGTAGAGGAAATGATGGAGCAGGTTATTTTGCGCTTCGAGGCTTTGAAGCACAGCCTAATTTTTCAAACGGTTTACCAGCTTTAAATTTTGGTAGTCCAGATCCAATAAATATTGAAAAAATTGAAGTAATCAAAGGGCCCTCAGGTACATTATTTGGAGGTCCACTCACCAATTATGGAGGGATGATCAATGTAACGACCAAAAAACCATATTCAGGATTTGGAGGGGAGGTGTCTTATACTACCGGAACATATGGTTTAAATCGAGTTACTGCAGACGTTAATACCAACCTTGATAGCGAAGGAAAATATTTACTACGGGTTACTAGTGCTTATGAATACAGTGGAAGCTGGCAAGATGCAGGCTTTAGTAAGTCATTCTTCATCGCACCCACATTATCTTATCAGGCCAATGATAGATTGTCATTTCTAGTAGTTGCAGAGTTTAGAGATGCAGAACAAACCAATCAACCGTTTTTGTTTTTGAATCGCTCGGCACCCTCGGCTGTATTGAATGCTGATGAAGTAGGGATTGATCGAGATCGTTCATTTACTAGCAATGATCTTACACTAGAGAATCCGACATTTAACTTACAGGCCCAGGTAAATTATCAAATTTCTGACCAATGGAGTTCGCAAACAGCTGTCTCGCGCAGTTTTGCCGAGTCTAGTGGGTATTATTCATTTTTATTCGATGCCGACGGTCAATTTAATTTCCAGCAGTTTATAAAACGTGAAAATTTTAAAACAGAAACTACTAATATTCAGCAAAATTTTAAAGGAGACTTCACTTTAGGTACTCTTAGAAATAGAGTTTTAGTAGGTGTAGATTATTACAACAGAACTATTACTGATAATAGTGATAACAGTATCGTTTTTTCTGGAAGTTTGGGTACGTTTAGACCTGATGGGACAGCGCTGGGTAGATTTGCAGGTGATGGTACTTTTCTTGGTCCTAATGTACCCTTAAATAGAACATCTGTAGACGCAGCCATTACCCAGATTATTACTACTATTTTGGCAGCAGATCCTACTGCAGTGCCTGTAAATAATAATAAAACCAGAGAACATATCTATGGTTTTTACGTTTCAGATCAAGTAGATTTTTTACCACAAAATACCAAACAACAGATTTCTGTAATAGCTGGGGTACGAGTTGATGTTTTTGACAATGAAGGGGATGTTTTTAATGACGAAGACGACTTTGATCAAACGGCCATATCGCCAAAGTTCGGACTTGTATTTCAACCTATAAAAGATCAGCTTTCTATTTTTGGAAATTATCAAAACAGTTTTAGAAATATCGCACCAGAAGTTTCACCAACAGGAGAAGTAATTAATTTTGATCCAGAACAGGGCAATCAATTGGAGTTTGGTATAAAAACAAATGTATTTAATGATAGATTATCTATAGTAGCGAGTTATTATGATATTAAAGTTGAAGACCGTGTATTTTCTAATATTCTTTTAGATAATACAGGAAGTCCTATAGGCGCCTTATCGGTTCAGGGTGGAGAAGTAGAAAGTAGAGGTTTTGAAATTGAAGTCATTGCAAATCCCGTTCCCGGTTTACATATTATTGCCGGATATAGTCATAATGATAGTGAGATCTTGGTGTCTACCAATAATCCAGGACCTTTCGATGAGGTCGGAAGAAGACCAGATACTGCCGGTCCAGAAGACTTAGCTAATTTATGGGCAAGTTATACGTTCCAGGAGTCTTCTATGCTGAAAGGATTTGGAGTTGGTGCAGGATTTAATTATGCAGGAGATCGTAAAACATTAGACAGTTCAATTACAAATACATTTATTATACCTAGTTATACAGTAGTTAATACATCTTTATTTTACCAAAATCAAGACTATCGCATAGCGTTGAAGTTAAATAATGCTTTTGATGAAGAATATTTTAGAGGATGGTCGACCCTAAACGCGCAGCAACCCAGAAGTTTGCTTGCAAGTGTGTCTTACAGGTTTTGATTCGTCTATTAGCACTCTAAAGGGTACAATAGTCATGAGTTTGCCCCTGGTCGGTTGACTTTAAGAAATCTAGTTTCCCCACTTTAATTACATACTCTCGGGAGATAAAGTACTCGAGAGTATGATTATAAAGTAATGGTATTATGAACAAGAAAAAGAAAAATAGGCATAAAACCATACTCCAAATCCATAAAATAGTGGGGCTGGCCACGGGATTGGTCATTTTTATTGTTTCCATAACAGGCTGTTTATGGGTGTTTAAAGAAGAAATTGAAGGCTTCTATGATGATTATAAATATGTCACTCCGCAAAATCAGAAGTTTCTACCTGCTTCTACAATTAAAAAATTGGCAGAAAAAGCACTGCCGGGAAGAGCCATTCACGGTGTGATTTATGGGCAATCCAATGAGGCTCTTGAAGTAATTTTTTATGAAGCAGAGCCTGAAATATTTTATCAAAGTGTGTTCTTAAATCCATATACAGGTGATTTCATCAAAAGAATAAATCATCAAGTTGGATTTTTCGCTTTTGTACTAAAAGGACATCTGTATTTATGGTTGCCCAGTGCAATAGGGTCTAGAGTTGTTTCCTACTCGGTACTTTTGTTTTTAATCATGCTAGTGAGTGGACTTATTCTTTGGTGGCCAAAAAATAAAAAAAATATACGACAACGTTTTACATTTGATTGGAATAAAAAAACACGTTGGAAACGTAAAAACTTTGATCTGCATTCTGTCGTAGGGTTTTACATTTCATCTTTAGGTTTGATTTTAGCATTTACAGGCTGTGTAATGGCTTTTAATTGGTTTTACTTTATAGCCTACAAAGCAAATGGAGGCAATAAAGACCCTAGATTTGTTATACCTGAAAGTGAACAAGTCGTAGTCGTACCAACAGCGTCGAATTATGGATACGACCAATTGATCCCTATGCTCAAAAACAAGTACAAAAATGCCCATAGTTTTGAACTGCATTATCCAGAAAATGATACCACATCTATTCTTGTAGAAGTAAGTAATTCTAAAGGCTTGTTTTATGATATGGATTACTTTTTCTTTGATCAGTACACGCTTCAGGAACTTGAAACCCCAAGTATTTACGGGAAATATAAAGATTCAAAATTTGCCGATAAAGTCATACGAATGAATTATGATATACACATAGGTGCCATAGGCGGTATTGTGGGCAAAATTATCGCTTTTCTGGCAAGTCTCATTTGTGCATCCTTACCGGTAACAGGTTTTTTATTATGGTATGGTAGAACCTATAAAAAGAAAAAGGCAAAGGCAGGACTCGCTAGAGCAATTCCTGATTTATAATTAGTAGGTACTTTTTTAACGAATTATCTATAAAAACCAAAAGCACTCATTCATTATGTAGTGCTTTTGGTGTTTAGAGAAACTCCACATATGTTAAAACCCGCTTTATGCATTAGAAAATCTATTGCGGCTTGAAACTGCTGAAAACCAAGCACTACGTTATATTTTTAAGTGTCACCGTAGCGATGCAATGCTGAAACTTAGAAAACACTTGGTTTTATGACATTTTCAACCTTCATGACAAAATTCTAATGTATAAACCGGGTTAAATTATCAGTAGAAATTAAATGATGTATCAAAGACTCGTAATTTTTAAGTTATACTGACATTGAAAAAACACTTGTTTTTATTGGTGTTTCAACCCTCATTACGAAATTTAATATATAATCAGGGTTTAAGATTGAAAATGATTGTAGTTGGTGCATGCTTTTTTTGTAGGTATAATCATTTCAAAAACGTTTGTTGTATATTTAGAACTGAAACTGGCGAGTCATATGAATAAATTCACAAATAAGTATTTAATTTATGCTTTACTGCTTGGTGTAATTTTTCATGGGATTTTAATTTTTTTCACACTCGAATCTACATACGATGCATTAATACATTTGTTTTTTGGTAACCATTATGCTACAAGCTGGTTCGAACCATGGAATTATAGTTGGTATACTGGTTTTACTGTGATGGGATATCCTCCTCTTGTTCATCAAAGCATAGGTTTATTGTCATATATAGCAGGATTAAAGTTCGGATTGTTTTCGGTTGCTATAATTGCTATAATTTTATTTATAACAGGAGTTTATCGCTATGCACTGGTACTTACTTCTCATAGAAAAGTTGCGGGATATACCGCGATTCTGGCTGTTTTTTCGACGGCATTTATAGAGACACTACACATTTTTGGACAATTACCCAGTATTGTCGGGATTTCAATATTATTACATGCGCTACCAGAGATTTACTTATGGATCAAGATTGGAAAATATAAGTATTTGTGGAAAGCATTAAGCCTTATTGCAGTTACAGTTGCCTCACATCATATAACTACTATTTTTGGAATGGTATTTTTTATTTTTCCTTTAATAGGTATGGCTGTTATGGATGGTGCAAAAGAAAAAATAGGAACTTATAAAGATGTCAGAGTAACGACTTTCATCAAAACATTTCTATCACTATTAAAAAGAATTGTATGTTTCGGGTTTGGTTCTTTAACACTTATTATAGTATGTATATTTCCCTATTGGATCAATACAAAAAATAATCCAATTACACAGGTGCCCATTCCTCATGGCTCTAGAGACAATTTCTTCGAGGTTGCATCTTCAGGGTTAATATTTTTCTTAATTCCTTGGGGAATTTTATTGTTTTTTATGCCGTATATCTGGTATCGTTTTTTTAGTAAAAGATATTTGTTTTTTGGTTTATCATTTACGCTTCTCACTATCTTAGGAACTGGTGGAACAACCCCAATACCTAAAGTGATTCTGGGCGAAAATGCTTTTAATATTCTTACACTAGATCGTTTCACATTGTGGGCTTCATTAATGGCATTACCAATATTTGGAGAATTTGGATACCGGTTTGTAAAAACAGATTTAAGAGAAAAAATTACACAAGATTACGGGCAGATCTATCATCGTATAGTAGGAGGACTCATAACCGTAGTTTTAATAAGTACAACATTTTTTACCGTATGTTTGGGATATTTTAGGTCTTTACAACCACAAAAGATTAAAATGTTACCTATTCTTAATTTTTTAAGGCAAGATCAGCATGATCATTGGAGGTATTTACCGCTTGGATTTGGAGATCAAATGGCATGGCTTTCGGCTCAAACCGAGGCTATGACGGTAGACGGAAATTATCATTCTGCAAGAAGGTTACCCGAGTTAACATCTAAGGCTGTAGAACGACTTGAGAATTCAAAATTTAGAGGTGTAGAAGGGATTGGTTCTTTACAGCAATTTTTAACGGTACCAGAAAAATACAATCTCAAGTATGTTTTTTCTAACGATAAGTTCTACGACCCCTTGTTATATTTTTGTGGGTGGCAACGATTACGAAGATTAGAAAACGGTATTATGGTTTGGGAAAAATTGAACGTTCCCCCACTTTCTAACGTTTTACCCAAAGATGATGTACCCTTGTATCAAAAACTAATGTGGGGATTAATTCCGATATGCACTGTTTTAATTGCTTTCTTTGTTAATATTCAGCCTATCTGGATTCAAGAATTACAATATAAAAATAACTCTCACCCAATCTATTTCAAGTTTGGATTACCATACAAAGGGTTGTTTAAAAATTCAATCTTTAAAGTGTCTCATATATGGGCATTATTTATGACCGCTGTCTTTGGGGTTGGGATTTATCTTATGTATATTAAAAATGCCGCTCAGATAAAACCCTATAATGTAGTCAAATCATATTACGATGCCTTGGATTTTAAAGAATTTAAACAAGCGTATTCTTATATAAACCCTCTAAGCAATACATCTTTGGATCAGTTCATGTTAGAAGTTTCTGTTACCGATGGCTTATTAAGTTCATATGCAAAACTAGATGAAATTGATATAGAGATAATTTCTAGAACAGATACAATTGCAAAAGCTAAAGTAGTTGGTTATTGGGTCACTTCGCTAGAAAGGATACCTAAAACTTTTTATCATGAATTGGTAAAACAAAAAGGGAAGTGGTACTTACAACCTTCAGATTATGATCTAGATATCCCTCCTGATCAATTGTTTACATCAAATAAATCTCTTTTTTACAATCATGGTCGTAGACGTATTACCTCAGAGCAAACACATCACGAAGATGTTTTAAAACAACCTGTTCTTGAGGTTCTTCAAGCAAAAGTTATCAAAAGAGACGGCCAATACCATATTATTGGAGCATTACAAAATGTAGATAATGTTCCGGCAGATGTTGTAATATCAGGAACTCTTTATACTAAAAAAGATATTAAATTGGCCAGGTTTAATGTCAAGGATCAAATGAAGCATAAATTAATGCCTAAAGAAGTAACAAGTTTTAGAATTGATTTTGAAGAAATTGCCTGGAAAAATAAAGAAGATCGAAAACCTAACACATTTGATCCTAACCAATTTACCAGTGTTGATATTACGCAAGTACCAAATAAATTTGATCTACAATGTGCAGGAAATGTTACAACAGTAGATCTTTATAAGGACCTTGTCTTAAATAGTATGGTGATAAAAGAAAACCGCATTCAAGGAGTCTTATTTAATTCGGGCTTAAAGGAAGTCACTATTCCACAGCTCTTGATTTCATATTATGACCAAAATAAGAACATAATTTGGGTAGACCATCACTATTTATCCAAGGGAATACGCCCGCAACGAAAACAGTTTTTTGAATATGATTTATTAGACCTTTCTGATTTAGAAAAAGTTAACGAAACTATGGAGTATGTTTTTGTTAATGGGTTATCAAATCAGCAAATCAGTAGAAATATGGTGCCCAATAGGAATAAGGATCATGTATCATCCCAACTTTTATCAATACAAGGAAAAGGATTTAGTCATATTAAATTTGAAATGAATAGTTATATAGGCAGTTCTAATTGATGAATAGAAATCGTAAACATATTGTTTTGGTTGGTTTTGTACTGCTTTTTGGTATTGGTATTGGTATTGGATCTACATTCATTATAAAAGTTCCTGAATTCTCTAAAGCAACATTAAAAACAACACAAAAAGTGTTTGAAGCAGGAGACAGAATTGTACTGGATTTTAATTTAAAAAACGGAGTAGAAGCACTGCTTTTTCTTAAGAGCTCATTTGGAAGTACTGTGATTTCTTCTACAGAGGGGAAATTTATTATTCCTAATCATTTTTGCAAAAGAAGAGGAGTGTTGAGCTATATTTTGCGGCAAAATTCAAAAATACTTTACAAAGGAAGTGTTATCATAAATGCAAAATCGAATTCGGAAATAGCTTTACAAACCTATATTGGTCCACCTAGTATTGTAGCAGGAGGCAAAGATTATACTATGCATATTGTGGTACCAACCGATGTGTACGATAATCCACTTCCTGATAGTACTACAGTTACGTTTAGACATCAGTTTTTAGATATTGAAAAAGAAAAAGATATGTACACCAAGAACTTAATCGCATGGAAAAATATCTTCTCGTATAATTCTTCAGGAAAATTACAGTTATCATCTGAAGTTAGTAATACCAATTCAAAAGAATCTTCTGTTCAGATATTTCCTGCGTTACCACAGGATTTTCAAATTTTCAGTTCTCAGGAGCATAAATATGCAGATGGGAATCAAATTATTGAATTTACTACCGAAATACTTAAGGATGAATTTGATAATCTTATTAGTGATGGTACTTTAGTAACCTTTATTATTAAAAATAGCAAAGGAATACTTCTACAATCTCGGGGAACTGTGGTAAATGGTCAAGCGACAGCAAACATGTTGCACCCTGATTATAAGGATTCATGGGAGGTAAAAGCATTTATACATGGTGTTTCTGAAAGTAACACACTACACTTGTCTTTTAAGGAAGTTCTGAAGGATTTTGATGTGGATATTAGTTCTGATGGAAGAAAAATAGAAGTAGGCCCTTTGTTAAGCTATATGAAACAACTTATTCCTGACGGTGCTGTAGTAAAACTGGAAATCTATAAACAAGATAGACTAATCGATACCAAAGTAAAAACTTCCTTGAACGGTAAAGTGAAGTTTGATTTAATAGAGGGGTTTTATTCAGCAGGAAACTATGAATTTAGGGTAATAGCATTAGGTGTACAAAAAGTACTTAAAAATATAATTGTACAATGACCGGTTTTAATACAAACATATATAGATTTTTGATCATTAGCTCATTTATCACATTTATTATCGTGGTGCTTTTTGGGATTAGCCAAACCCTAACGTATCTAAACACAGATGCAGATCGATCATCGATGCTTCATCTAGCATTAAATAAAGAAAAATTGTACGTACCTAAAGTAACCTGGAAAGATACAATGAATCCCGGAAGATCAATAGAAAAACAAGTTATGATAGATATTGAAGAAGATTATTTAAACGCATGGTATGTAAGCAATATAGCCTATCAAGACAACAAACTAGAAGGGGTAGACAATTATTATACAACGAGTGCTTTACAAAATATACACACAATTATTCAAGATAATTCTTCCAGAGATATTTCTATACATAGTACAACAATTAATCATAATCTAACTTTAGATTTTTATAGTGCAGATGGTCAATTGGCTATCATTACCGATTCTGACGTTAAAGAATATCAATACGTGTATCAAGAAGATAATTTACTGTTTGAAATAGAAGAAAAGTCAGATTATCAGGCCTTGATGTTATTAGAAGATGGATATTGGAGAATACGTCATTTAATCAAAAAAGAAAATAATCGCCAGGATATTCATAAAAAATCCAACGGATACACAAAGGTAATTCGGTATAGGATATATGTAGATAATAAAGAGTACCAGATCAAAGGAATCAACTATTACCCTCAAAAAACTCCGTGGGATATGTTTGGAAATGATTATGATATCAATCTAATTAAAGAAGACTTTGATATGATCAAAGCCGCAGGGTTAAACACTATAAGAATATTTGTGCCTTACCATGCATTCGGAAAAGAACAAGTTGCTATTGAGCAGCTTAAGAAGCTAAGGCAAGTGCTTGATGAAGCAAAAGCTCACAACTTGATGGCTATTGTCACTTTATTTGACTTTTATGGTGATTATTCTGTACTAAACTGGACATTAACGCATCGACACGCAGAACAAATAGTAAGCAGTCTTAAAGACCATAAAGGCATATTGGCATGGGACATAAAAAATGAACCAAACCTTGATTTTGATAGTAGGGGGAAAGAAAATGTAGTAGGGTGGTTAAAAGAGATGATTCTTCAGATAAAACAGTATGATCCGAATCACTTAATAACCATTGGTTGGTCTGATGTCGAATCTTCTGCCATATTAAAAGAAGAAGTCGATATTGTCTCTTTTCACTATTATCAGGATATAGATGATTTTGATGACGATTTCTTAGAATTGGATATTAAGATAGACAAACCCTTGATCTTACAAGAGTTTGGATTATCTTCAAATTGGAGTTTTTGGAACGTATTTGGTGCTACAGAAAAAAATCAGGCAGAATATCATCAGCAATTTCAAAAGAAAATCAGCGAAAAGAAGATCCATTACCTTTCCTGGACCCTATATGACTTTAAAAATGTACCGAGCAGTGTAGTAGGAAAACTACCCTGGAGAAAGCACAAACAGAAACACTTCGGGTTTATAGATAAACACGGCAAGAAGAAGAAATCATTTAAACACATTTCAAACTAGCACAACATCTACGATAAGTGAATCATAATTTACATTAAGGATAGTGTCATCTTTAGACTTTATTTTTAATGTCGTTGAAAGTATCCAGATATATACGCGTTATTCTACTCATTGGGAAAGCTGTTGCCGCTGCATAATTGGCCTTTTCTAGTTCGGTTCGGTACTCTGGATCCAGTACTATTTTTTGAATGGCATCTGCCAGACTATCAGCACTTGTTGGATTAAAAAATTCACCTCTATACCCTTCTTCTTTTGCCAAAATTCCTAAGTCTCCCAAATCTGGCATAACAACTGCTTTTCCATAACTGCCTGCCTGATGTAATACTCCTGAGCTTCCGGTGGTAGAAGTATACGGGAATACGACCATAGCGCTCTCTTCAAATATTGTAGAAACATCCTTTTCTTCTACATATCCTGTGAAGGTAAGGCCAGAAACTTCTGAATACTTTTCTTTTACAGATTTTAAATACCCTAGTACGTTTGGATTATCGGTTCCTGCAATTACGATTTCTAGTGTTGCTTTTGTTCTTGCCCTAATTTTTTCGACAGCTTCAATAAGTATTTCAACTTTTTTATAGGTCCCAAATTTTCCAAAAGTCATTATTTTTAGAGGGCCTATGGGTACATCATATGATGGTTTCTCTAGCGATTCAAAAGTGCCATGAGGTATCAGGATCACATTCTCTGCGTTGTATTTATCTTCAAGAATTTTGACATATTTACTTATGGTTACTGCAACTCTATCTGCTTTAAGGATAAAACGAGTGAGGATAGTGCCTATAAGATTATAGATTTTTTGTGATATTTTGTTTGCGGTAAAACCTGCACTTTTTAAGTCTACCTGCTCCATGATATTATGTAATAATACAATAGTGGGTATTTTTTTCCTTTTGCATAATAAAGGCAATAATAAACCTAATGCAGCTGCTACTTTTTTATCTCCGAACTTCATAAATTGAAGATTAAAAAGTATCGCATCAGGACGAATTTGTTTTACCACTTTCATAACCGAAAAAATAGTGTTATAACTATTAAATCTCCAGCATTGCTTGATAGTAACCTTACATCCTGCTTCCAAAAAATGAATATCTGCCTCATTTGGCTCGATATCTGTTAAAATTATAAGTTCAGAGACGTCTGTTTGTTGTCTGAAATGTTTTACCAAGTGATACGCATACTCATTTAAAGTTACTTTGCTTGGTGGATAAGCAGTTACAATAGCTAATTTCATGAAAATTCTGAATTTTTGAAACAGGCAGAAACGAAATAAAATCAAATAGAAATACGAAGGGGTACATTGATTTCAAGATTTTAAGACGAATAGATACATCCTAATATTTACCTACAATTTAGAGTAACTATATCAAAAAAGCAATAGAAATTATGAGGACTATAATTTGATATGGCCTTTGGCTCGATTATAAATGATTTTCAACAGAAAGAGCTATGCCTAGTAAGGGTAGTACTCTTTCAAAGATGTATCATTTTTATCGTATTCAATAACAACGCTCAATTCGAGAGACATTACTTTTGAAGAATAGGTTTTATCTAGAAATGAACTTTTTTGGATTTTTTTTGGTATAATACAAAAAACAATAGCTGAAAAGCGAGCAAAACTGTCATGGCAATGATTTGCATGATAACAACCTGTAATAGAGAGTCATGAAATATAACGATAAGCACCACTTGTAGAATCCCTAATAGAGCTGCTATGATTACAGGAATATATTGATCAAGTGATAAAAAGTAATAGGCAAAAATGTTTGATATTGCAAAAATAGAAGTAGCAATTGCATATTTCCAGAGTAAGGGTGAGATGCTTATATATTGTTTTCCAAACATGGTATAGATCACCAATTCAGGAAATACATAGCAACATATCACAATAGAGGCAGATAGTAAGGTGATATAAAAGATATATTTCAAAAGAATGTTAGCATGTGGTTGGTTATTTTTCTGTTTTTCGACCACTTTTGGCAGTAATAACATCACAAACATCCAGGCTACAAAATAAACGACCCTTCCTATTAGAGCTAGTGAAGCATATAATCCGGCTCGGTATGTATCAAAATAATGCTTTACGATCAAAATATCACTATTATTAATGATAATTTGAGTTAGTTCGTAAAAGGCAGTAAGCAAAAAAAACCGAAGAATATATTTATTTTCCTTCTTAGGTAAACTAAAGCGCTTATAAACCTGAAGGTCTTTACGATAAAAAGGAACCAACCCAAATAGCAAGGATACAGCAATTCCCATAGAGACTAATATCGAGGATTGCAAAGAAGAAATATAGATTAACATAAGCGTTACTATAAGCCTGCTTATCATTTCGCTCTGATACGTTATGGCAAGTTTTTCGAACTTCCTTTTTCCCTGATATATCCCACGATTTACGCTCACAATAAAATAAAGAGGGATACTTACTCCAAAAATGGTGAACATTAATGAAGATTGTGTGTTAAAAAGCAGTTGAAGCTGTTTTGAGAATAGTACTATGAGTACACCCAGTACAAGCCCAGTAAAAAATGAGGATTTATACATTATATTGATAAAGCTTTTAAAAATCCCTGTTTCAAATACTACTGAAAATTTTGCTGTCGAGAGTTGAAAAGTCATTGCTACAAAAGACAAAACGAGTAAGAAAGTGATTAAAAGTGCAGCATCTGCAAATTTTTCGGGACCCAAAATTCTTCCTAGAATTAGATTATATAAATAGTTTCCTCCATTTACAATAATCACGCTAATCATGAATTTTTGTTCTGAAGTAATATTTTTTAAAATTGTACTTTTTATAATCATTAAGCTTTGTGAAATTTTAACCTCTTATATTGATTCCTTATTCCGTTTTTAATGTAATGATGTCATTGGCGCCGCCAAAGGGAATAATTCTTCGAAGCTTGCCTCGTAATTGAAACATTGTTTTCTATGAATGCCTTGTAGGCTCGCCCTAAGGTAGTTTACTCTCTTTATAAAAAGCCACCAAAATTAGACATTGATTTAGTTTGGCGGCTTGATTTATAGTGTTTTAGCGTATCAGGAAACTACCGATGTATCTAATTGTAAAATCGTCTCCTCTAACACTGTATTTATAGACTCCTCGAGCCAGATTTTTGGCAGTAAACTCGAATGTATCAGATAATTCTCCTTTGCTCTTTATTTCCTCTTCCTGAACAATTCGTCCTAACATATCAACAACTGATATCATTATTCTTTTATTAGCGCTAGGCATTTTTATGGTTGTTCTACTACTAAATGGATTAGGAGAATTTTGTACAACCCTATTAGTAGTAGTCGAAATAGATGCCTCTTCGATATCATCATTATTGATTGCTATTGTTTCGGGATCTTCATTTTCTATTTTCTTTTGGTTTGTAAAGGCAAGTTTATGCACTTTAATTTTGAAAGGTATAAAAGTTTGATAATCACCTTGAACTGAAAATACAACGCTTCTCAAATCTTTGATAGTTGTGTTTTGTTTCGCTTTACTACTGAAGTCTGAAAAAGGAATGACATATTTTTGTAATGTAGTATTTGCCTTTATCTTGTATTTAAGTCTGTTATTCCAATCAGTAAGCTCTTTGGATACTAAAATTAACTCAACATCTTGATCGGTGTATAATTCGAATGAAATAGCATCATATTCAGAAATATCCAAGCTTAGGTCGCCTCCTAGTATATTTCTAAAAAGATTTATAGTTTCTTTTACAGAACCATGAACTTCTGCATTTCTTTCAACAAGATAATCGTCTTTTTCTTGCTCTTCAGTTTTTTCATTTTCAGAAATATTAAAATCAGAAATCGTGACACCATTTTCTTTATAATCTATACCCCATGGCCCATCGGCAAGATATAGTATATCTGCTTTTTTAGGATCCTCTCCTGCGATAGCAAAACCTATGTCGAATAAATACCCAGTATCTATGGTAACGATCTCTTGATACGCTCCAGAAAGCGAAATGATTTTAGTTATAAGTTCTTCTGAAGAAGATTCAGTTGCTCTTTTGTTCCCTCTAAAATGTAATTGACTGGCTTTTGATTTATTCACCAAACTCAATGTTAACTTACCGTCTCTATAAAACCCTTTTTGAATAAATATCTGTGGGATATTATTAGAAATAAAAGTTTTACCTAAAGACTTTTGTGAGATTAGTTTGTCGATTACTGTATTGGCTATTGTAACTGCTTGAGAGATAGAACCTCCCCAGATTTGAAAGTTAAGATAATTACCAACAGGATAATCTTCTATATTCCATAAACTATATAATTCGTTTTGATATTCGTCTATTCTTACAGAAAAGTGCAACGCATATTCTATCTCTCCTGTTACTCTTTTAATTCGAGTATTTACCAAAGGATGATTTCTTACAATAAGCGTTCTGATATCTTCTATGATCGATCCATTAAGCCTGTCACAAATGGTTTTGGAGTGATCATAAACAGCACCTTTTGTAGCCATCGCAAGGGCAGCTCCTACACGATTATCATTATTGTAATAATCAATAGAAAATACAGCGTTTGCATTTGTAATACCAATCAGATCTTCTGGGCTTGATACATAAGAAGTTTCAGTCCCGGTAGCTCCTGTAGTTGGGAAATAGTGACTAAGATCAGCACCATTTTTGTTTGCATACGATGTTGTACCTGGTGCAAATTTTTGTTGTAATTTCTTTTGGTTGAAAACTGTATTCGTTTTTGATCTCAAGAAGTTTCTTTTAGCAATCAAAGTTGCTAAATCACCATTGCTTTCTAACCCTCCGTCGTTACCTGAAGTTACAATACCCTCTTCTGTAAGCTCTGGTATGTTTGAAGTTTTTAAGGCTCCATATTGATCGGCCTTAATATGAAATAGAATATCATTAAAATCTTGATCGGCTTCAGGATAGTCTCTTCTGGCATCTTCAAATCCTAAAACGATCGTTTCGTTTGCAGTATCTGCCAATAAAATAGTATGAGGTTGTAAAGCTTCATCACACTCTGGGTTATAGTCTGCGTTTGAATACAGTTGCCATAACCCAGAATTAACTTCAGTGCCATTCCACCCGTCAGTAAGTAATACCCATCCAATACCCGTTTCGGCAGGAAAACTTCCTAGGTCTACAGTATTACCTGCATTGAGCCCTCCGCTACTTCCTGTTTTAGACCCATTTGGGAAAATAATAGTAATATCCTCGGGGTAAGGAGCGCTTGTTAAGGGGCTATTGATATTATAGGTGTAATACCCTAAAACATTTTTATAACTGGTATTTTCATCAATAAAAGTTACCGAAATGTTTGTTGTGCTTTCCAAGATAACATCGGTATCATATCCAGAATAGATATACTGTGGATTAAGATCTGGAATAGAGCTTCCTTCGGGTAATGCGTTCGTAATTCTATTAAGATACTCTGATGACAGAGTTTCATTGGAGCTTAAATAATCTGGTGTACCATTACCGTCAAATGTTCCAAGATATTGATATCGTTCTCTAATACTCAGAACTGGAAAACTACCCGGATTTTGATTATTGTTTTCAGAATCGAAAACGGTTCTTTTTAAATCGAAATTGTCATCTAATCCATCCTGATCAAAATCAGTTCCTGCGGTCACTGTATCAGCATTACCATCACTATTGGTGTCATAGGCGTCGACAGTATCTAATACTCCGTCATTATTAGAATCAGTATCCAGAAAATCTGGATTATCAGTTCCATCGGTATTTATTAATCCTTGTGGCGTACCACCGTTGTCAGGGTCAAAAATATCATCCATACCATCTCGATCAGTATCATTTCCAGATAAGGAAACAAAAATTGTGCTATTTTGACCTTCAATTAAATCGATAATGCCATCTTGATCAGCATCAATATCATAAGGATCATAAATTAGATCACCATCGGTATCTGCTGGATAAAAGGCTGTTCCTGTTTGATCAATATCTACCACATCGGCTATCCCATCAAGATCAGAATCTATATAATTAGCATCCTCAGTATTAAAAAGACCATCTCCGTTAGTATCATAACTGCCCAGACCAGCTTCGACAATATCAAAGATACCATCATTATCACTATCTAAATCCAGTACATTTGGTACTCCATCACGATCTGTATCAAAGGCTAGAGAAACACCACTATTACAAGTGCTACCAAAATCTGGATCGAGATAATTAAATATTCCGTCACCGTCGTCATCACCATAAGGGTCTGTACCACCACCTTCTACAAGGTCTGGGATTCCGTCTCCGTCGGTATCTTTATCAAAAGGATCCAACACCTCATCATTATCAGCATCTATTGGAGAAATACCCCCTGCACATTTAAAACCATCATTAGAATTCGTAACTTCAGTATTATTTAATAGAGAAGCATAAGGGCTAGTAGTTTCATAATCGTTAACCAAATATAGCCCACCATTATTACTAGATACATAGAGCCTGTTACTAGTATCGGTATAACAAGCGCCAAAAGTATGATTAGGTAAATCGGTTACAGATGTACTGCTAAACGTAGGAATTGCTGTAGAAAGATCCCATTTATAGACATTTCCTCTACTGCCTCCATAAAGGTTACCATCAATAAATACAATATCGGCGCAACTGCTGGGAGACGCTTGATTTGAAACTATAATTTCGAATACAGGAGCCGAAGATCCATTATAACTTTGCAGGTTTAAAACTTTATGGAATGATCTTTTGTCTAAAGCGTTTTGAAAAACCCATAAGTTTCCTTCATCATCTACATCGGCGGCATATCCACCACCAAACTGTACTGCACCATTTGGGGCAACAGCACCAAGATCGACTACAACATCTTTTCCAATACGCAATAAATGTTTGTCACTGCTTCTAATCGCATATAAGAAATTATCCACAGGATTATACCCTCCTGCATTATAAGCGGTGTGGGTATGTAAAGGATCAGAATACGTGCCTGTAATAGGATCATATGATCGTAAAGCTCCAGAAATTACTTGGTAAAACTTACCTTCATTACAATCAAAGGGTTGTTGGGCATACGAAGTATGTACCTGAAGCATTAGAAGTATAAATAGTGTAATTATTTTTTTCATACGTTACTGTTGTTGGTAATGAATACAGATGTTTAAATATTTTGGATAGTATAAATTTTAAGAAAAGAAAGTAGTTATCTAGTTATATAATAATCGGTTTTAAGATTGAAAATATCTGAGGCATTTTTGATCGTTGTTCTAATTTTGAAATAGCTAAACCAAATAATTACTAAATTAATGGGAATCAAAAAGGAATCTTTTAAAGTAATTTTAGACCCTTCAACCTCTATCCAGCTTTCCAAAGGTTCTTCACTAATACAATTTAATAGCTCGTTAAGCCCTATATGTTTTTTTAAGCGTAAAAAAATTTCTATATCAAATAACCATCTACTAATGAATCTTTGGCTATACACATTTTTTATAATGCTCTTTTTGAAGACTTTGGCTCCGCATTGTGTGTCTTTAATAGGAAGTTGTAAAATGTAGCGAATGAAAAAGCCAATAAAATTAGATAAAAACCTTCTTACAAAGCGTCTCTCTACGTTATTAGCTTTCGTCGCTTTTCTAGAGCCGAAAACTATGCTGAGTTCTGGATTTTTATCAAGTTTCTTAACCAGGTTATCCATTTCTTCAAGAGAAGTAGAAAGATCTGCATCTAGAAAACCGATATTTTCTATATTAACCAGGTTTACAAAATGATTTGCTCCTGTTTGCACAGCTGTGGCTTTTCCTTGGTTTTGTCGTAAATTAAGTACTGTAATTTTGTGAGGGTTTGATTTCTTAAGCTCGAGTAACATCTGTAAGGTGTCATCTGTACTTCCATCATTTACAAAGCATAAGTGATATGATGAATGTTTGTTAAGGAAATCGCAAAACTTTTGTTTTTCCAGCCTATAATACTCATTATAGCATGGAATAATAATTCCGGTAGTTTTCGTCATTTCAATTAAGATTTGGGTACACTCTTAAGGCTTAGAGTATTAATTTAAATAGAGGATATTTAAAATCTTCTTACTTAAATTATGTTAAACATTCTTCACGGGGCATTTGAAGATTATTTTACATTTTTGACGAAGTTACTTTATGGACTAAGATTGATATTAAATAGTTTGATTATCAATTCGATGTAAAACTAATAACAGTTTTTAAAAGTTAAATACGGTAAAACATCAATTTTTTTATGGTTTTTACAAAAACAGTGTATTTCGTCGATAAATACGTGTTTTTATTGGAATTTTAACATTTGTTTACTCAAAAAAAGAAAGTAAAAGATTACAAATGTTAATTATAATGAGGTTTTCCTTACAAATTTTTAGTTAAAAAGGCACTCATATTCGAAGTAATTCTAAAAAAAATCTATAATTATTTGTTAAAAAACGTCAAATTGCTCGATGCTGACTTCAAAATAATCTCTTTTATAGAAAACTGTTTTTGTTTTTAATGTTTATTGGTCTATATATTCTTAAATTAACAACAAATAATTAGCCAATATTTTTCTATACACAATGCATCTAAGATCATCACTTCTAGGTTTTTTTCTTTTATTGTTTTGCACATTTCTACATGCTCAAGATATGAGACCAGGTTTTGATTTGCTTGAAACCGGAAAATATGTTGGAGCTAAAAACTATTTTGAACAGGTTTTAAAAAAATATCCTCAAAACCGTACCGCCAAAATATGTTATGGAAGAGCCATTGGATTATCAGGAAATTCTAAAAAAGCAGTTTCAATCTTTACCCAATTAAAAAAAGAATACCCAGATGATTTCGAAATTAAATTGAACTATGCAGAATCTTTGCTTTGGAACAAAAATTTTGGTATGGCTAAGGATTTTTACGCTAAACTGTTAGAAGAAGATCCTACCAGCTTTCCTGTAGTTCTTGGTTATGCAAATACACTATCGAATCTTAAAAAATATCCAGAAGCATTACAATGGGTAAATAAAGCACTTGTATTAAGTGCGGGGAATGAGAACGCGCTTACCTCTAGAAAGTATATTCGCCTAGGACTTGCTTTTACCTTATCTCAAAATAAGGAATATGAAAAAGCACTTCGGTTACTTGATTTAAATCTATTGGATTTTCCAGGAGATAAAGATACACTATTAAACCGGGTAACTATCTTTTTGACTATCAACAATCTCGAAGCAGCAAAAGATAGTTATCAAAAATTGGCAACCAACCCCAAAGATAGTATTGTTGCTTTAAACGGACTAGCGCTACTATCCCACAAAAAAAATAAGGATAAGCAAGCTTTGCATACTGCAACTATAGCCGTGCAAAAAGTCGAAAAATTCAAAAACAATAATGATGTATGGTTATCTACTCAAGAAAGATTTATACAGGCCCTGTTATGGAACAGAAAATACAAAAAAGCAAAATTAGAAATCAAAAAGTTAAGAGAAGAATTCCCTAATCTTAATAGAATATCTAATTTAGAAGCGACATACGGGATGTATACTAATAACTTTGACATAAGTTTAGATTGGTATAAACTAATCTTAAATAACGAGCAAAATTCATTCGACGGTAATTTGGGAATAGCGAATGCCTATAGAGCTTTGGGATTAGATTCAAAAGCTTATGAATATGCATTTAAAACACTCGACTACTATCCAAAACAGCAAGATGCAGAAAAACTGATTAGAAAACTTAAAAAGACTCACACTCCTTTTATCGAGGAAAAAACTACGTTCACGTTCGATAATGGAGATAATGATGCTGTTAGTATTGGATTATCTTCAGAAATTCCACTATCTACAAAGTTTACTACACTATTTAATTACATATATAGAACAACCAAAAATACTAGAACCAACGTAGAAGCAACCTCAAATGATGCATCTTTAGGCATTCGTTATAAATTTAATGGTCAAATGACATTTTTAGGTGCTCTGGGAATCAACAATTCTGATGCTTTTACTACAAATTTTACCCAAGTAACAGCAGCAACTATATTGCAAACCAAACCTTTTAAGCTTCAAAATTTAGATATAGGTTATAAAAGAGAATTACAAAATTTTAATGCAGATTTAATTGATAGGGAGATTATAATGAACAACTATTTTCTTACTTATAATCTAGGCACTAACTTCAATTTAGGTTGGTATACCCAATATATGTATACTTCACAAACCGATGATAACACTCGAAATTTATTGTTTACTTCTTTATACTATTCACTTTTGAATCGACCTATTCTTAAAACAGGAATCAATTATCAATATCTAGCGTTTAAAGAGCAGCTGCCAGAGCTCTATTTTAGTCCAAGATCGTTTCACCTGGGAGAAATATTTGCCGAAATTGTTAGTGATTCAGAAAAGAAATGGTTTTATCAAGTAAGTACTGCGATAGGAAAGCAATTTGTAGATGATGATCCAGCATCCCTAGCTTTTAGAGCCGAAGGTAAGTTTGGACATCAGTTTTCCGATCGATTTATGTCTGTTTTATATGGAAAGTACAGTAATATAGCATCGGCTACCGCAGCAGGTTTTGAATACATCGAGTTTGGATTTCAGCTCAGGTGGTATTTTTTGAAGAGCCCTATTTTTAACAAAAAAATTGAAGCAATTAAACACACTAAATAAGAGCAAAAATTAATTGTATTGCAGTTGCTGATATTGCGAGTACGTTTGTTGCTATTTTTAGACAATCTAAATACAAACTACCAGTAAAACAGCTATTTAAATTGTTTCTACGTAGTGTTGTTTGTAGTTTTATACCAGTTCTATTTTAAAGTGGAAGCGGTATTAATTAAATTAAAAAAAATTAGACTATGGCAATACGATTAGGAAACAGTTGTGAAAACTGTGAGAATTTAATGGCAAACGATACTTGTAAGGTTCACGGTGTTAAAGTGAGTAGCAGTTATACCTGTGATAGCTTTGAAATGAAAGCCGAACTAAAAGATAACAGAAATTGTGGCACCTGTACTCGATACGAAACCAGTGATTGTGCAAACCCTCAAAAGGCTGCACCGGGAATGTTATGTTCTCACTGGGCACCTCAAAATGCGAGGGCATAACACACAATTTTACAACATAAAGAGGCTTGACATTTCGATGTCAAGCCTCTTTTTTATGGGCACCGTCAAAGAGCATAATAACTCAAGGGCTTATCCCAGGGTAGTGTACTCAAGTAATTGTACTTTTTCCTATTCTGAATGCTGATAGCTTAAACGATACGTTCTAAAAAAAGATCATATTCAGAAAAATTACACAAATGCGCTATAGCCTGTAATTGCACGACCTACAATAAGAGAGTTTATTTCTTTGGTACCTTCATAAGAGTAGATAGCTTCGGCATCTGCAACAAATCGTGCCACATCATACTCTAATAGAATCCCATTACCTCCCATGACCTCTCTGGCTCTACTCACAACGTCTCTGGTTCGCATAGAACAAAACACTTTGGCCAAAGATGCGTGTTCATCGGTTAGCAATCCCTGATCTTGTAGTTCTGATAATCGATATACCATGGATTTCATAGCAGTTAAATTAGAAAGCATTTCTACCAAATGATTTTGAATAAGCTGAAACTTAGCAATAGGTTTACCAAACTGTTCTCGCTTTTTTGTATACTTTAAAGCACTTTCATAAGCACCCCTGGCACAACCTACCGCTTGCCATGCTACTCCGGCTCTGGTCATGCGTAAAACTTTTGCAGTATCTCTAAACGAATTAGCATGTTGTAATCTATCACCTTCTGAGACTCTACAATCTGTTAAGGTGATGATTGCATTTTGAACAGTGCGCAATGCCATTTTATTTTCAATCTTCTCTGCTTTGTATCCTGGATTATCGGTGCGAACAATAAAACCTTTCACCTGATTAGATACTTCGTCACGCGCCCATATCACTGTGATGTCTGCGAACGTAGCGTTTCCTATCCATTTTTTTTGACCATTCAAAATCCATTCATCTCCCTCAATTCTACACGTAGTTTCCATACCTCCGGCAACAGCGCTTCCTACATTAGGTTCGGTAAGTCCAAAAGCTCCAATTGCTTCTAATTTCTGCATCTTTGGTAACCATTCTTGTTTTTGGTCTTCGCTACCACATAAATAGATTGAGCCCATGGCCAAACCACTATGAACGCCAAAAAAGGTTGAAATCGATACATCTACTCGTGCAATTTCTTCGGCTATGATGCCCTCCATAACAAAAGGTAAATCAGGGCAACCGTACCCCTTGTAAGCTACCCCGCATATGTTCAATTTCGCAAGTTTTGATAGAATCTCAAAAGGAAACTCAGCCTTATTCCAATATGTATTGGCGATAGGTTCAACCTCATCTTCCATAAAATTCCTAACTTTCATCTGTATCTCGCGATGTTCCTGACTCAATTTAAGATCGTAATCGTAGAAATCTCCATCTATAGGTGGCAGTTTGCTTTGACCTTTCTTCTGCTTTTCGGTGAGCATTTTCATGAGACCATTTAACTGGGATTCATTAAGTTCACCCACGGTTTTCATTATTTCTGAAAGATCGATTTTTTCTGAGATTTTAGCTAATTCGTTTACATCCACCTCTTTCATTAGGTGAATTACTTTCTTAATTTTATTAAATAATTGCATCTGCTGTTCTTTTATTTGAAAGTAAGAAAACTTCATTCGAAAAGATTAGATTTAATTTTTTTTTAGAAATATTTAACTTGGCTAACGCTTCATTAGTTTCAAGACATTTTCATACATTAGATCAATATTAATACCAGTTTAATACTTCGATATAAATACGTGATATGGTTCACTTCAAAATTAACAGCTTACTTTGATCAATACGTCACAGGTTTATCCTAAAACACTTTATATATAAGACAACATACATGAAGCCTTACTACATTAACATTATTGAATCTTCTATTATTATTGCTATTTACATTGTGTTACGAATAGCATTTTTTAATATCATCTCAAGAACCCTTAAAAAACGTCTGATTCAACAATCTCGTGGTTTCCTTATCAAGAAAGTCGTACATATTGTATTGCTGTTTATATGTGTCATCTTTATATTCCTGATATGGGGGGTTAATCAGTCTGATTTGGCTGTTTTCGTTGGATCGGTGCTTACTGTGGTTGGCGTTGCTTTTTTTGCACAATGGTCTATACTTTCTAATATAACTTCTAGCATTATTATTTTTTTTAAACATCCTGTTAAATTAAACGATTCGATTTCTTTATTAGAAGGAAAGGATTATGTCATAGAAGGCAGAGTGGTTACGATTGGACTATTTTTTATAACATTACAGACTGCCGAAGAAGAAGAGATTACCATACCTAATAATATCTTTATTCAAAAAAGTATAAGAAAAAGAAATGATTCTTCGACCGTATCAACCACCTGAGTAAATATGATTACCTTAACCCAGGCGATGCTCTAATTATAGTAGCTTATCGCAATATTTATACACTATTTTAATTTTATGAGGCTCAAAAAATACATTTACCTTTACACCTTTTTGTCGTTTGCCTTAGGGATATCGCAAAACGAAACCCATCAAAATCATGAGTTAATAGTATCTGCATACGCCGATTCATATTTGTCGTCATTTAGTAATGAATTGGATCAAAATGATTTTCAGCCCTATATAACAGCAGGGGCTAGAGATAATACTTTTGGATTAAATATAGCTGCATTTGGAGCACAATATACTAGCGAGCTCTTAAGGGGACAGGTTGTTTTTCATTACGGTGATATCCCTCAAGCTACATGGAGTGAAGATTTTCAAAATGTTCAGGAAGCTAATATCGGATTAAAATTATCAGATGGGCTTTGGGTAGATGCCGGGTTCTTTGCTACACATATCGGTACCGAAAGTTTTTTGCCTAAAAACAATATGTTAAGCAGTACTGCTTTTAAGACATTTAACGAACCATTTTACCAAGCGGGTGTAAAATTGAGCTATAATAAACTAGATAACTGGTACTTTGAATTATGGGGGCTAAATGGCTATAATAGTTTTGTGGATAATAATGATGCCAAATCGATTGGTGCATTGATAACATATAACTTTTCAGATTCGTTTTCTATAACATATACGAATTTGTACGGACGCGAGAGTGATGATCAAACAACGCCAGAACAAAATCGTTTTTACCAAAATATGTATATTAATAAGCATTGGAACGATACATGGTTTTTAAGTGCCGGAATTGATGTTGGAATGCAATCTAATAGTGATTTAGATGATGTAAACAAACAGGCACTCATGTATGCAGCGCTTATTACGTCACGTTATCAAATGAATACCCGGTGGAGCTTTACGGCAAGAGCAGAAGTTTTTCAAGATGAGCAAGGGATTATTAGCGGAACATTAATCAATACCCAAGGTAGGGCAGAGGGGTTAAGACTATTTGGCTTTACGCTAGGCTCAGAGTTTCGACCCTACAAAAATGGATATGCACGCATAGAAGGTAGATATACCGAGCTTGATAGCAATTTGGAAATCTTTATTCAAAACGGTGAAACCACAAATACGCGCTACGAGCTATTGTTTACAATTGGATTTGAAATCGATAAAGTTTTCAGTTTATAACATTTATTTTTTCTATGTGACTATTTTAACTTTTTCTGATCAGTTAAGGTCAACTTAAAACTACAAACAAAAGGATGACTACACCTGAATAGGTTCAGCATCTTTTAGACCTCTTCCATTCTTCCTGAACTAGAAATCGGGACAAAAGTCGTAGGTAGTGACATTTCAACTTGATTTAACGACGGTTCAATATAAAGTCATTTCACTTTCCAAAGAACATCTACATATTTGGGTCATTAATTCATTGAATTTATTCTTTAAAACAAAAAATTATGACTCCTACAGAAGTTTTTTCAATCGCCGGTATGATAACCATGCCCATGTGGATCTTAATGATTCTTGTACCCAAATGGAAAGTAACCAGGTTTTTAATAGCTTTTAAAGTTATTCCACTATTACTATCCATAATCTATTTGATATACATTATTCAAGCCTTTCAAATAAGTGGAGGAATGAATTTTAATAGCCTTACCTCGGTAATGAAATTGTTTACTGAAGAAAATGCTGTACTGGCCGGATGGGTGCATTATCTCGCTTTTGACCTTGTGGTCGGGATGTGGATGCTTGATCAAAACAAAAAATTAGGTATTCATCTCATACTAATGGCTCCTTGTCTTTTTGCGACTTTCATGTTAGGGCCTATCGGATTCTTACTTTTTTTCATCATTAAAACTATAAAACAAAAGCAATCATGAGGTATATCAACAAAGTATTCAGTACCGTAAAACAAGAAAGCCCCATATTGTATACTATTGTAATGATTCATCTGGTTCTTGCAATAGTTTGTATTCTAGGATTAGGTATAGACGATAGAACGTTAATGGGTGTTAGTGTTTGGATTAAACCTCTTAAGTTTTGTATCTCTAGCGGAATTTTTATGCTTACTTCGGGGTATCTTATTACGTTATACCCCTTTTCTAGAAGGAAAAAGGATATTATTAACAATCTTGTATCCTGGACGTTACTTATTGAAATTATCATTATCGTGTATCAGGCTTCTAGAGGGGTCAAATCACATTATAATCAAAGTTCGTTGTTTGATGGATTGTTGTTTGCTGCCATGGGAATATTGATAAGCATAAATGTTCTGATTATGGTACTGTTTATAATTGAAACTGTACGCTTACGGTTAAAAACAGCCAGATCTTTACAAATAAGTATTTTGTTAGGATGGTTAGTAGTACTTTTCGGAAGCTGGGTAGGTGGTCAAATGATAGGGCAAATGTCACATACCGTTGGAGTACCCGACGGAGGAGTAGGTTTACCATTAGTTAACTGGAGTACCATAGCAGGAGACCTGAGAATAGCACATTTTTTTGGATTGCATGGCATACAAATAATTCCGTTATTCGCATTATGGCTTTCTAATACATGGAAAACAACGCAGAGAAATCAAATTATTGCTGTTGTTATTTTTGGTGTATTATATGCCGGATGGATTGGATTTACGTTCTATCAAGCCAAACAGGGAATTCCTTTACTGAAAATGTAGTACCAATGTTAATCAATAAAGAAAAACGTATAAAATACTTAGGATTTAACGACTTTTGGTTTGTTGTTATCGGTATTTTAATCCTCAGTTTTGTTACCGACTTTATTTTTAGTAATTCTTCTTTCACACGTTTGCCTTTTATAAGAGCAGTGTTAAACTGGAGCGTATCATTGTTCTTTTCAACCTGCAATTGGTTTTTGATTAGAGCTATTATGATTTTCTTGCGGAAAAGGTATCCTACATTAAAAGATAGTGTAAAACGTATCGCACTATTTTTTCTTGCCATCGTTTGTGCAGTATTAGTCGTAGATATCGTTGGAGGTTTGTTTTTAAATCAAGTTTTTAGGGGAAGTTACAATCCTCCCACCAGATCTAAAATAGTAATACCTGTTATCGTGATTAGTACGATGACGATGGCTATTTACGAAGCGATATATTATTATATAAGGCTTAAAAAATCGATTAGAGAAGAAGAACAGGCAAAACAAGCTATTGTCCAGGCACAATTAGATACGCTACGCAATCAGGCACAACCCCACTTTTTATTTAATAGTCTTAATACATTACGAGATATTATTGATCAAAACTCTAAAGAAGATGCCAAACATTTTGTAGATAAATTATCGAGTGTATATCGTTTCATTTTAGAATCAGGGAACGTAAATTTAATATCGCTTCAAGAAGAATTAAAATTTGCAAAAGCCTATGTGCACATACAATCTGAAAGATTTGGTCAAAACTTAAAAGTAAATTGGAATATTTCTAATGCTTCGCTTACCTTTATGATTGCTCCTATGTGCCTTCAATTATTGTTAGAAAATGCAATAAAACATAATATTATTTCTAAAGTAAAACCATTGATTATTGATGTCAAAACTAAAGACGATTATTTGTTGGTGAGTAACAAAATTCAATCAAAATCTACTAAAATTCCATCAACACGAGTCGGATTAGCCAATATAAAAAAGAGGTATGAGTTACTTTCAGATACGTCAGTAGAAATTAGAAGTGATAAAGAATACTTTATAGTTGCGCTACCTTTATTAAATCCATAATAGATTTTATAATGCATAATCCAAGATAAAACTGTTAAACAAAAGAATTCGTATGCAGATATTAATTATTGAAGACGAACCACGGGCTGCTAGCCAATTGCAAAATATGCTGAACACATGTCGTTTTGAGTATCAATTATTAGATGTAATCGATACAGTCGAAGAGACTGTACTATGGTTTCAAAAACATGCTACTCCCGATCTCGTATTTATGGATATACAATTAGCCGATGGATTAAGTTTTGAGATTTTTCAAAAAATAGAAGTAGAAGCACCAATCATTTTTACTACGGCTTTCGATCAATACGCCATACAGGCGTTTAAGGTTAATAGCGTCGATTATTTACTAAAACCTATACAGCAAGATGAACTAAATAAAGCTCTAGACAAATTCGAAAAGTCTAATACATCTACCTTTATTGAACCTGTCATTTTAAAGCAACTTTTAGGAAGTATGCAAGATACTACCAAGCGTCAGGGGATTTTAGTAAAAGAGGGTAGTGGGTTTGTACACATTAAAATTTCAGATCTCCTACATGTATATTCGCAGGATAGTATCACCTTTGGAGTTACTTCTGGCAAACGATATATAATAGATGAAACAATAGACAAGTTATTTGACTCACTCGACCCTGATCAGTTTTATAAAATAAATCGCGGACAGATTATCTCCAAAAAGTCAATTCAAAAAATAGAACCGTATTTCAATCATCGTGTAAAACTTGATGTTGTAAACCCTAGAGATCAAGAATTTGTAGTAAGCAGGCAAAAAACAAATGATTTTAAAGCATGGATGAATAGCTGAAATGTAGATTTGGTGTTAGCATTGATTTATCTATGTAATTGATCTAGAATTTCCATAACCTCATTCTTTTTTCTTACCGACACCGGTATGTTTTCATCGTTTTTAAGCATTAAATACCCACCATCGGTTTTAATAAAAGCACTGATACACTGTAGATTCACCAGGTGACTTTGGTGTACCCTTAAAAACTGATAACTTTTCAGCATGTCAGCAAAATACTTTAGGGTCTTGGTTACAAAAATTTTTTGACCATCCTGAAGATAAAAAATGGTATTATTACTGTCTGATTCACAACGTATAATGTCATCAAGACTTACAATTATAATTTTATCAAGAGTATGTAAAGAAATTTTATCTGGTTTTTGTTCGGGAGCCGATAGCGTATTTTTCAAAATACGAAGTCGCTCTTTATTAGGTTGTATTTGTTTTTTTGCTTTAGCAATAGCTTGTGCTAGTTCTTGATTAGAGTACGGTTTTAAAACATAATCGATAGCTGCAAATTTAAAGGCTCGAATAGCATATTCATCACTCGCAGTAACAAAAATGATTTTTGAAGAGAGCTCTGGAAAAATTTCTAATACATCAAATCCGGTACCATCGCCTAGCATAATATCCAGAAACAAAATGTCTGGCTCTGTATTTCGCAAGGATTTGGCTGCTTCTACGACACTTTGGGCCGTATCAATTACCTTTATTTCTGGATGATTAGCTTCAAGATCATTCTTTAATAGCTGAAGCGCATCGGGCATGTCTTCTACAATAATAGCTGTAAGCATAATTTTAATAGTCGGTTTCTAGTGGAATTTTAAAGGCTATTTGTGTTCCGGCCACGGTATTACTACCATCAGTAAAAATCTCTTTTATATCAAGAGAATTTTGTCCGGAAATCGATTCTAATCGCTCTCTGGTTACAGTAAGTGCCATAGATTGATGATCGGTTTTTGTTTTTGTTTTTTGAGATTGAAAAATCCCCTGGCCATTATCTACTACAGTACAATGTAAAAATTCTTCGGTAGTATGAAACTTTATATGTAGTTTACCGTCTCGACTGCCTTTTAAAATGCCATGTCGTACAGCATTCTCAACGAAAGGTTGTATGAGCATTGGCGGAATCAATATTTCTTCCGGATCCAGATCAGAATCAATAGAAATTTCAAAAGTAAATGGTTTACTGGCCATAAGTTGTTCTATCTCAATATAGTGTTTCAATGTTTGTATTTCTTGATCTAAGGTGATATAATCTTTTCTCGAATTGTATAAGGTTTCTCTTAATAATGTAGCAAAAGTATTTATGGTACTGTTCATGCGTTCGGGATTATTGGTTCCCATAGCTTTAATACCGTTAAGTGCATTAAAGATGAAATGCGGATTCATTTGTAGGCGCAATGCTTTTTGTTCTAACGACAAGAGGTGATTTTGCATTTGTAAGCGATCTCGTTCTACTTGGTTTTTTTGTTTTACTCTTCGAATATAAGAAAAAGCAAATCCTGCTATAATCAATACGATAGTGGCTAGTACTGCTAATTGAAACCAGGTTTTTTTATAAATAGGGCTGTCGATAAAAAATCGAAAGGTAGCCAAATCACTTTCTTCCCATCTATAGTTTCGAGATTGTGCCGAGAAATAGTGAGAACCATAAGCTAACCCAGCTAAATTTTGTTTGTTTTCATACGACCATGGACTCCACTCAGAATTATTAAGCCTAAAACGATATTGTATGTCATTAGGATGATCAAGGTCTACAGTTTTGTAACTAAACGATAATTCAGTTTGGTTGGGGCGTAACTTTAATACATGATCACTATTCGTCCAGGTATTAATATTGATTGAATCAACGCTTTTATAAGTTACTTCGATATCTTCAAAAAAGATACTGGGTTTTACTGTAACTTTAGTATTTTCTGTAGGTTTGTATTTGGTAAGACCATAAATAGCCCCAAACCATAAACTACCATCATTATCTTTTGTTACAGCGTTTAGGCAAGTTTCAATCCCTAAAAAACCATCATTTCTTCCAAAATGAAATATATCTACAATATCGTTAGTTTGATTTAGTTCAATTTTATCCACACCTCTTTCACTACCTGCCCAGAGATTGCCTAAATCATCAAAAATCATTTGATAGATATTATCAGAATAAGGTCTTTTTCTGCCTTTTAATTTTCTAAAACTGATTTTTTCGGTACCCGACCACCATATTCCTCTCCCGGCGGTACCGATAAACATTTTATTATTATGAAATAACAATGTACTTATCGCAATTTTTTGACGTAATACATTGCCTAAATGAGTTACTCGATCTTTTTCTATAAATCCAAGATGACCATTTTGTGTAGTATACCATATTTTCCCTAAGGAGTCTTGAGTCATAAAACTTATTTGTAAGTCCTCTATACCCTTTTTTCTGTCAAATATTCTTTTGTTGATTAAGCGCTTTCTTTTTGGATCATATGTAAAACGAAGTATGCCGGTAGAGTAAGAGGCTGCCCAAATCTTGGCTTTATCTACTAATATCGTTCGTATCCAATTCGAATGCAATCCACTATCACTGTCTATGATATGATTCTTAAAAACGGTTTTTACCAGGGTGTCTGTTTTTACATTCAATACAGAATCTATAGACGTATTATACACATAATTGCTATCTACTACTACACTATCGATTTCTTTTATTTGTTTGAACAAGATTCCTTTACCATCGGTACCTGCCCAAATATTGCTCGATGCATCGCTGGTAATCGTTTTTATTTTTACTTCTGCCAATTGATCTTCTTGTGCTATATGATGAATCCCTAGAGAATCTATTTTTACGAGACCTGCTTCAGAATTTGAAGCCCAAATATCCTCTTTCGACGTATGCACAGCATATACTCGATTCCCTTTAAGCCCTGTGTTTTGATCGTAGTGTATAAAATTATTTTGAAAATATTTATAAAAACCTCCCCCCGATGTTGCAATCCATATGTTGGATTGGCGATCCAGTATACTTTTTCTAATATGAGATATATTCATACCATTGCGCCTGTTAATTTTTCGCAATTGTCGTCTTTTATCAGCATCTACTATATGTATTCCTTCATTATCTGTTGCAAACCACAGTTCGTTCTCGTTATGTATAGAAATGCTAGTAACGCGCAATGGTTGCGAGATCCAATAATTTCCGTAGGATTTTGCATTGGTGTTTAAAACTAAAATCCCTTGGTTAAAAGCGGCGGCAAAAACTTTATTATTATAGAAAATAGCAGCCGTGAAGTCATGTGCGCTGTGCCTCTCTATGATTCTAGCGTCTTTATGAATGCCGCTCAGTTTCCATAGACCTTTGTTGGTTGCTATCCAGAATAACTTTCCATCAAAAACAATATCATTAATAATGCTGGTATTTATTTTAGAATTCAACTTGATTTTGGTAAGACCACTACCGCTTTTAAAACTATAGATACCAACATTGGTAGCCAGAAATGTGGTATTATTAATACGGTAAATTTTATTAATTCGAGGCCCTTCAAGATTGGTAAATGTATTTTTTGATTTAATAGAAAGCCCTCTTCGGGTACCAATAAACAAACTATCTTTGGCCCAGGTTAAAGCATGAATATAATTAGATTGTAATCCATCATTTTCATTCCATATTTTAAATTCCTCTCCGTTAAATCTACAAAGCCCTCCTCCTTGAGTTCCCAACCAAAGATATCCTTTATCGTCTTGAATAATATCATATACTTGAGACTGCGGCAGCCCATCTTCTAAAGTGAAGGCTCTTAGCTGATTGTTTTGTGCATAGGATACATAAACTGAAAGCCACAGCAGCAAAAAGTAAGGCAATAGAAGCGAAACTTTGTTCATAAATAATCTTTGAGGTCAAAACAAATATAATCAAACTGATGTTGAGGTTCTAAAGTTCTCTTAAAATTAACTGATAAAACTTGTTGTGCAGTTAGAAAAGATATTGATTGTCCGTAATTATACCTAAAATTTAACTAAGAAGTCATCCTGAATTCATTTCAGGATCTCATTACGTTTATTTTCAGTACATTGAGATGAGAAGCTGAAACGAGCCTGTGCTGAACTCGTTCCAGTATTCAGCTTGACGCAAACCGTTTAGGTTAAATTATGGGTATTCATATAAAAGATAAAAGGAATATTAAAGAAAAGTGTCGATTAGAGTGATTCTCGTCTTGAAATGAATAAAAATTATATCGAGAATAGCTTTTAATAATCAAAATCCTACGTCATCCTAAGCGTTTCTAAGAGCTCAATACACTTTTTCCTATGGTCGAAGCATCGAACGATTTTTTAGAACATAATAATTTAGGGGGCAAAACAAAACCGACAATACCTAAATTAGGATTGTCGGTATAATAAACAAAAGTTTCCCCCTTTTTGCCTATCAGATTGAGTTGTGTTACTTAATTTTTAGTAACTTGTTATAGCAGTGTTTTTAGAAAAGCTTATAGTATTATCATTCCAAGCATGACTTTGCTTTAGGTTCACATATTTAATATCAGATTTGTTTTCATAAAAAGTTTGAGTCTTTAATATATTTCCTGCCACACCATATTCTTGATTAGGAAATATATATTGAAAATCGGTATCAGAATCTTCACAATATACATTTTTAACTTCAGGCAATTCGACGATGTTGTTGTCGTGATCAATCATGAAATAGTAAGATGCTACATGTGCACAACATGCCAAATATTCAACCTCCATCTTAATTACCTCAGAGATTCCCTCTAATCCGGGATTCTCTAAGGTAGTAATAAAGATGTCCTCAAAAAGCTCGGTGTCAGCAATGGTAAGCGTTGATATAATATCGGAGCTGTTATCAGCGCGAACCAAACTAACATGATAAGCAGGATAGTCTTGCCCCCGATCTGAAATTTCAGTAGTGACAATGTATTTTTTCGTAGTTACAAATTCACCTTGGGCATAGATCAATTGAAAACTTTGAAATAGAACGATAATGATAACTAAATTTTTCATAACAGCTTATTTTGAGGTTGGCTATTTCATGTAAAAGTAGTAGTACATTTTATGTTTATTTTACCAGTTTTAGAATTCGTAAAGATCAAACTAGAATTCGTATTTTAAGGATTTAAGTACTTTTGATTGCATGAGTTCTATTTCCATTAATTGTATAAAGCAAGTAAAAAGCAGAGATAAGTAGTAGTTAGCCATTGTACTACACGAATACTAATTGATTCGGTATTATTTGTATTTTAGTATACTTAAATTTTTAATGTGAGAGTGTAGCGGTTACATACGTTCTCAATTTTTTAATTATTTCGTTTTCAAAAAATTAAAAAGATTTAAATGTATGAAAACACTGCGATATCGATCAAGAGGAGATGAAGTATATTATTTAGAAGAAATTTTAACGAAGTTAGGATATGAGGTATACATCTCTAATTTCTTTGGTAAAGATACACAGGAAGCTGTGAAAGATTTTCAATCCAAAAATGACCTGGTCGTAGACGGTGTAGTAGGCTTAAAAACCTGGACAAAACTTATTGCAGCCGAGGATAGTTTGGGCAATTTCAATAACAAATTTTTATCAGAACAAGATGTAAAAGACTTTGCCGATCAGTTTGACTTGGAGTTGGCTATGGTAAAAGCTGTTAATGAGATAGAAAGTAGAGGTAAAGGTTTTTTGATAGACGGTCGACCTGTTATTTTATTTGAAGGACATATATTTTGGCGGGAATTAGAAAAAAGAGGTATAAACCCCTCTCAGTATGTATCCAATCATACCAAAGATGTGCTGTATAAAAAGTGGACAAGAACCCACTACAAAGGAGGGTCAGGAGAGTATGATCGCTTAGAAAAAGCGGCAGGAATCTCAGACGTATCTTCTTTTCATGATGCGGCTTATTGCTCAGCCTCCTGGGGGGCTTTTCAAATTATGGGCTTTCACTACGATCATTTGGGGTATGCATCTATAGATCATTTTGTCTCAGAAATGTATGAACATGAGCGTGAACATCTCAAGGCTTTTGGAAAATTTATCCAAAAAACCTCTTTTAAAGGCAAACCATTAATCGACTGGATCAAAGAAAAAAATTGGGCTAGATTTGCCGAGGGTTATAATGGTCCGGGATATAAAAAAAATAAATATGATAGTAAGTTGAAAAATGCTTATTTAAAGTATAGCATGGTCAATTCTTAGGATATAAAAAGTTGAATACAATCGAACGATAGTTTAATGAACTCCTTTTTTACTACCCAACTCACTGTATGCAATATTCATGATAGATAATTTTGAAAACGAATTTTTTGGTATTGGTATCCAAAATGGAAAAACACCTGAAAATTTAGGGGTTTTATGGCGTTCTGCTCAAAATATGGGAGCAAGTTTTATTTTTACCATCGGAAATCGTTATGCCAAACAAGCATGCGATACGCACAACGCAATTAAAGCTATGCCTTATTTTCATTATGATACGTTTGAAGATTTTTATAAACATTTACCTAAAGGAGCGATGTTGGTCGGGGTAGAGTTAACAAAAGATGCCGAGGCACTAGAAACATTCAAACATCCTAAACGATGTGTATACCTTTTAGGAGCAGAAGATCATGGGTTATCTAAAAAAGCAATCGAGAAATCACAATTTTTAGTAAAATTCGCATCCAAATTAAGCATCAACGTTGCCGTGGCAGGAAGTATTATTATGTATGATCGAGGAATCGATAAGCCGAGATTTATAAGATGATCTTATTAATTTATACCAAATATGCTATAAAATGGTATATAAAGGGTGCGAAGTTGCTTTTCTCTCCTTCGAAGCCGTAAAATTATCGCATAGTCATAGCTACGGAATTATTTTTCAATGAAGCAGGAGGGAAAATGAACAAGGAAATTTGTGTTATTTTATGGTAGATTTGGTATTAGTAATCATTAAAGTATATAGATTATCATGTGGATCTCTTTAATTTTTACGTTACTTTTATCATAACTACACTAATCTATGTTCGAAACAGTAGAAGGTCTTGTTGCAAGTTTTAGCTCTTGGGTTTGGGATTGGCCTTTACTTGTGTTACTTATTGGTGGTGGTTTTTTCTTTCTTATATATTCTCGGTTTACTCCGTATTTCTATTTTAAACACGGTATAGATGTACTTCGTGGTAAGTATGATCAAAATAACACTCCGGGTCAGCTAAGTCATTTTCAGGCATTGTCTTCTGCAATTGCTGCAACTGTAGGTATGGGGAATATTAGCGGAGTAGCCGTAGCGATTGTAGCAGGAGGTCCCGGAGCAGTTTTTTGGATGTGGATAAGTGCTTTGATCGGAATGGCTACCAAATTTTACACCTGCTCGCTTGCGGTTATGTATCGTACCACAGATAAAAATGGTAACACATATAGTGGTCCTATGTACGTCATCAGTAACGGGTTAGGAGCACGATGGAAGCCTCTTGCGGTTCTTTTCGCAATGGCAGGCTTGGTAGGAACACTTCCTGCTTTTACTGCAAATCAATTAACACAAACGTTAGTCGATGTGATGGAACTGGATGATTTCTATAAATGGTACATCGGGATTGGTTTGGCAATCATTGCTTCGGTAGTGATTTTAGGTGGAATCAGAAGAATTGGAGCAGTAGCTAGCAAATTAGTTCCTTTTATGGTGATACTTTATTTTGTTACTGTAATTACTATACTCAGTATGCAGATTACCATAGTGCCAGATATGTTTGTATTGATTTTTAAAGATGCATTTTTTGGGGAAGCTGCTGCAGGAGGTGCGTTGGGATATCTTATAATGACTGGCGTCAAAAGAGCTGCTTTTTCAAATGAAGCAGGTGTAGGAACTGCCCCGATGATGCACGGTACAGCAAAAACCAATGAGCCCATTCGCGAAGGTCTCGTAGCAATGATTGGACCTGCAATCGACACCCTGCTAGTATGTACATTAACCGCATTAGCTATACTGTCAACAGGGGTTTGGCAGCAAACTAGCAGCAACGGGATCTCTCTTACTTTAGATGCATTTAATACCGTACTTCCTTACCATTTGGGCAACGTCGTGGTTTTAATAATGGTTCTGATATTTGCATTTTCAACGTTATTCTCGTATTCATATTATGGAACTGTATGTTTAGGATTTTTGACCAAACCGAAATACGGAAAGTATTATAATTATATCTACATTATCTCTATTGTTATTGCTGCTGTAGTCAAAATTGAATTTGCTATTGATCTTATTGATAGTGCGTTTGCAATCATGGCTATCCCAACAGTTATTTCAGGCTTGTTGTTGGCACCTAGCGTAAATAAAGAAGCAAAGATGTACTTTGCAAAGTTAAAGTCATGATAATTTGGCAATTACAATAATTTTTTTATATTACCCAATGAACCCCAAAATACTATAAATAATGAAAAAACTATTTGCTATTTGTGCACTTACCATTTTTTTATCTTGTGAAGACGAATTAAACAGGCTTACCGTTTTTGAAGTAGATGATACAACAGAGTTTACTATTCCATCCTCAACCATAATTGAAATACCGGATAATATAGGTACTCCATCAATCACAACAAATTCTCAGTCAGAATTCGAAAATAACAATACCAATAGTAATGCTATAGAAAGTGTAACACTAAAATCCTTAAGGCTTACCATTCAAAGTCCAGAAGATGGAAATTTTAACTTTTTACAAGAAGTGCATATTTTTATAAAAGCCGATGGCTTAGAAGAACAAGAACTTGCTTTTGCCGAAAATATTGAAAATACAAATGCCAACGTATTAGATCTTCAAACTACGGGGGTAGAGCTGAAGGAGTATGTCAAAAGAGATTCATATAGTCTAAGGATAAACACAACCACAGACGAGACGATCAACCAAAATCATGATATCCAGGTGTATTCTGTGTTTCGAGTAGATGCAGAAATATTAGGGATTTAGTATCTAAATTCTCCTTAATCGTAACGAGCAGCAAACTTACTAAAGTTTGCTGCTTTTTTGCATTACGATGCAGTAAATACATCATATTACTATACCTTTGTTAAAAATCCATGAGGTATGACACACAAAGCAGGCTTCGTTAACATCATAGGAAACCCCAACGTGGGGAAATCGACATTGATGAACGCTTTTGTTGGAGAAAAGCTATCGATAATCACCTCCAAAGCGCAAACAACAAGACATAGAATTCTTGGGATCGTAAACGGAGATGATTTTCAGGTCATTTTGTCTGATACTCCCGGTATTATTAAACCGGCATACGAGTTACAAGAATCTATGATGGATTTCGTAAAATCTGCTTTCGAAGATGCCGACGTGCTCATTTATATGGTCGAAATTGGTGAAAGAGCCCTTAAAGATGAAGTTTTTTTCAACAAAATAAAAAATGCCAACATTCCTGTACTTTTATTAATTAATAAAATTGACACATCCAATCAGGAAAATCTAGAAGAACAGGTGCAATTTTGGTCTCAAAAAGTGCCAAACGCAGAGGTTTACCCCATCTCTGCGCTAGAAAATTTTAATATAAAAGAAGTATTTGGCCGTTTGGTAGAACTATTACCTAAATCTCCAGCTTTTTATCCAAAAGATCAATTAACAGATAAGCCAGAGCGGTTTTTTGTAAACGAAGCCATACGCGAAAAAATTCTTACAAATTATAAAAAAGAAATTCCGTATGCCGTAGAAGTTGAAACTGAAGAGTTTTTTGAAGATGATGATATCATTAGAATACGTTCTGTAATTATGGTAGAGAGAGATTCGCAGAAGGGGATCATTATTGGTCATAAAGGCGCGGCGCTTAAAAAAGTAGGTATCGAAGCCCGTAAAGAGCTTGAAAAGTTCTTTGGAAAACAGATTCATATAGAATTGTATGTAAAAGTCAACAAAAACTGGAGAAGCAGTCAGCGGCAGTTGAAACGTTTTGGTTATAACAATCAATAAAAATTCGGATACTATTTTTATTGGCACCACCAAAGGGTATAATACTCCCTAGGCTTGCCTCGAAATTGAAAAATTGTTTTCAACGAATGCCTATTGGGCTTGTCCCCCGAGGTAGTTTACTGTAAGCTATTGTCTAAATCTTAAAAGTTCGTTAAAGATTTGACACCATTCAATGTATACTGCTACAGGATTTGCAGAATGATTATGAGTTCATTCTAAATTTATCTTTGGGATAACGTTAAAGAAACATTGTTTACTAAAATTTGTGGATTTAATCATAGAACTGGTTTAAACTTTTTTCAATTTGCTAAAAAAATGCTGTTTTGCCCTTATATTTCATAATTTTTGACTTCCGTAGCGCCGCTATGCAAGTAAAAAATCACTTCATTTAAGCACAAAACCTTCATTTTTCGCCTAAATCAAAAAAGTTTAAACCAGTTCATACAAAATAGTAGTACTAATGAAAATCTTTAACAAATCAATTCTTATTACAACCTTAACTTTAGGAATATTTACGTCTTGTGATCTAGACGACTACTCTGGTGGTGGCGTAGATGAGGAGCTTCAGTTTAGCAAAATAGGTAGCTTAACCAATGGTTCTGGTGACGAGGGTTTTGCCGAAATCTCTGCCTTCGACCCCAAAACCAATAAACTTTTTATAGTCAACCCAAATGAAACAGAACTTTCGGTTTGGGATTTGACGAATCCTTCCAATCCAATACAAGGAGCAGATATTGTAGTATCAGGAGTTCCTAATAGTGTTGATGTTTATAAAGGTAAGGTAGCAGTAGCACTAGAAAACTCTTCAAATAAGCAAGCTAACGGAACAATAGCATTGTATGATGCCGAAACACAAACGTTAACCAATAGTTATGAAGTTGGTGCACTACCAGATATGGTGACTTTTAGCCCAGATGGTAAATACATCGTTGTTGCCAATGAAGGTGAACCTAATGATCTGTATACAAATGATCCCGAAGGTTCAATAGGTATTATAGATGTCGTACAAGGTCAGGTATCTACATTAGGGTTTTCAGGATTTAATGGTCGCGACATAGGTAATGATTTTAGGGTTTTCGGCCCCAATGCGTCTTTAGCGCAAGATGTAGAACCAGAATACGTAACTATTTCTGAAAACTCAAAATTTGCATATGTCACCCTACAGGAAAATAACGGGATTGCCATTGTAAACCTAGATACTAAAACGATAACAACTGTGCTTGGGTTAGGCGTAAAAGATTATTCATTGGCATATAACCAAATAGATGCTAGTGATGAAGATGGTATTGTTGGCAATTTTCAAAATTGGCCAGTTTTCGGGTTCTATCATCCAGATGCTATAACATTTGCAAAAATACGTGGAGGTGAATTCTTAATTACAGCAAACGAAGGAGATGCACGTGACTATGATGGTTTTTCAGAAGAAACTAGAGTTAAAGATCTCTTGCTTGATCCTATCATTTTTCCCAATGCGGAAACCTTACAGTTAGATGAGAATCTGGGCAGATTAAAAACTACTACAGCCAACGGGGATGTTGATGGAGACGGAGATTACGATGCTATCTACGCTTATGGAGGACGCTCTTTTACGATTTGGTCTACATCAGGAACGTTGATCTACGATAGTGGCGATCAGATAGGAAAAACTATTTTTGAGTTGAATCCTGCTGCTTTCAACTCAAATGAAGGTAGTGAAGCCGATAACAGATCTGATGATAAGGGTGCAGAGCCAGAAGCCGTAGAGACTTTACGGGTGGGTGATAAAACCTTATTGTTTGTTGGTTTAGAAAGAACCGGTGGCATAATGGTCTATGATATCTCTAATCCTTATCATCCCGAATTTTTAGAATGGTTACAGGATGATGCAGATATCTCCCCCGAAGGTCTGATAGCTATAGAAGCCAAAGACAGTCCGACAGGAAATCACCTAATCATGGTTACTCATGAGGTCTCTAACACGGTGGCAATCTACGAAATAAAATAAATCAACATATTGATTATCAAATATTTAATATAGTTCCATAAAAAATTTGTTGTTTTACAGTAACCGAGTTAATCGCAATACTTACTATCTTTGATTAAGTAATTATTTCACTGACTGACTATCAATTATGAAAAGTTCCTGAGGTCTTAACTATTTGGCCTTGGGACTTTTTATTTTTACTTCGTTTTGATGGTATTGCTCAAATAAAAAGGCTAATTTTACACTCATTTTAGCATATAGATCTTAATGAGCAGTATTGTAGCAATTGTCGGGAGACCCAATGTAGGGAAATCAACTTTTTTTAATCGTTTGATTCAGAGAAGAGAAGCTATTGTTGATGCCGTAAGTGGGGTGACAAGAGATCGTCATTATGGAAAAAGTGACTGGAATGGTGTTGAGTTCTCATTAATCGATACCGGTGGGTATGTGCTAGGTAGTGACGATATATTTGAAGCAGAAATTGATAAACAAGTAGAGCTCGCTATAGATGAAGCTGATGCTATAATCTTTATGGTCGATGTAGCGTCTGGTGTTACCGGCATGGATGAAGATGTTGCAAAGTTGCTTCGTAAAGTAGATAAGCCTGTATTTTTGGTGGTAAATAAGGTCGATAATGCCATGAGAGCTGCAGATGCTGTTGAATTTTATAGTTTGGGGCTTGGAGAGTATTATACTATTGCAAGTATCAATGGAAGTGGTACAGGTGATCTTTTGGATGCTTTGGTAAAAGCATTACCAGAGAAAATAGAAAATGAAGATGACGAGTTACCTCGATTTGCAGTAGTTGGCAGACCCAATGCTGGTAAATCTTCTTTTATAAATGCCTTGATTGGCGAGGATCGGTATATCGTTACCGATATCGCTGGTACGACTCGCGATGCTATAGATACAAAATATAACCGCTTTGGTTTCGAGTTTAATTTGGTCGATACGGCAGGAATACGAAGAAAATCTAAAGTAAAAGAAGACCTAGAATTCTATGCTGTTATGCGATCGGTTCGAGCTATCGAGCACTGTGATGTCTGCTTATTGGTGTTAGATGCCACGAGAGGGTTTGACGGCCAGGTGCAAAATATCTTTTGGCTGGCAGAGCGCAACCGGAAGGGAATTGTAATTCTGGTTAACAAATGGGATCTTATCGAAAATAAAGAAAGCAACACCCTCAAGGATTTCGAAAAATATATTCGTAGAGAGATAGCACCTTTTACCGACGTACCTATCGTATTTATTTCTGCGCTAACAAAACAGCGATTGTATAAAGCTATAGAAACAGCTGTAGAAGTATATAAAAACAGGTCTAAAAAAATTAAAACGAGCGAACTTAACGATATATTATTACCAATTATAGAGCACAATCCGCCTCCTGCCTACAAAGGAAAATACGTAAAAATTAAGTACATCACCCAATTGCCTACACCACAACCGCAATTTGCTTTTTTTTGTAATCTCCCTCAGTACATCAGGGATCCCTACAAACGTTTTATCGAAAATCAGTTACGTAAAGAGTTTGATTTTCGCGGTGTCCCGATATCTGTATATTTTAGGAAGAAGTAGTTTTGTTAGGTGTTAGGTCGAGCTTTGCTCTAGAAAGAAGCTTTCAATCAAAAATAATTAACTTTTTATGGGCACCGCAAAAGGATGTAATACCCCGAGGTAGTTTACAGAGCCTGTCGAGAATAGTAGCTACCAACTTCCGCCGGCACCTCCTCCACCAAAGCCTCCGCCGCCAAAGCCTCCTCCGAAACCTCCGCCAAAGCCACCACTTGATCCACCGCCAAAACTACCTCCGCCGTAGCTGCCACGACCCATATTACTTAAGATGATTGCATCTAGCAAACTACCACCACGAGATCGGTTGCCACGATTTCCTCTACCACCATTACCATGGTTGCTTTTTGAGAATGCTTTTACTATGATAATAAAAAATATAAATAGTAAAAATAATTGCCCGATAGGAAGTCCTTTTTTGTTATTTTTTTTTCTTTTTCCTTTAAAAGTTCCATCTAAAACCTTAAAAATGGCCGTGGTTCCTTTATCTAAACCCGTATAAAAATTTCCTTTTTTAAACTCTGGAGTAATAATTTGGTCTACAATAGTTTTCGAAACATAATCAGTAAGCTTATCTTCGACACCATAACCTGTAGTCATCCAAATTTTACGATCCACTTTTGATACCAGGATGAAAACGCCATTGTCCTCTTTTTTTTGTCCAATACCCCATTCATGAGCCCATTCTGCGGCGTATAATCCTATATTTTCTCCTTGTAATGAAGTAATGGTGGCGACCACGATTTGTGTAGAAGTTGTATCAGCGTATCGAACAAGTTTTTCTTCGAGTATATTCGCTTCAGATGTAGAAAGCATTTTGGCTTCATCATAAACCGATGTTTGTGCCTTTGGTTTCGCAGGGATAGCTCTTTGTGCGCATACTGTATTCGTGGCGAGATACAATATACCAAAGAAAAGTAGAACCGTAGCAAAACTATTTTTTGTAGACATCATTTATCCTTTCGATATTTCATCAGACAATTCATTTAAATCTGTATGATCCCAGGGGAAATATTGTTGCAATTGCGCTCCTGCCATTAAAATACCGTCAATCAATCCTTGTGTAAAATCACCTTTTTTGAATTGCGCTAAAATAGCATCTTTTGTACTTTGCCAGAAATGATCCCCCACTATTTTATGAATTCCTTCATCTCCATAAACTGCAAATTTGTGGTCATCTATGGCAACATAAATAAGTACGCCATTATGCTGTTCTGTAGTATCCATTTTAAGAAAATGAAAGACTTCTTTAGTTCGCTCTAATACATCAAGATCTGTGTGTTTTTCGATATGGACACGAATTTCACCAGAGGTCGTTTTTTCTGCATTTCGAATCGCTGCGACGATTTGCTCTTCTTGATCTGCGGTTAGAAAATCTTCTACTTTTGACATGAAACGCGGTTTAGTTTCTAAATTTCGTTGGTCTTGCTAAAGAATATTATATCCCCAGGGGTGGTTTACTTAAAATCAAAATCAACATCAGGTGCTTTTTCGACACCAGCTTCACCTTCAAATCGCGACATTTCATCAAATCCCAGTATACCTGCAAATAACGAATTTGGTAACACTTTGATATGTTTATTATATACACCCACCTGCTCGTTATATCGATTACGCTCTACATTAATCCGATTTTCGGTCCCTTCTAGCTGATTTTGTAAATTTAAGAAATTCTGATTCGCTTTTAGGTCCGGGTAACGTTCGACAGTAACTAATAACCTGGACAATGCAGAAGATAATCCCCCTTGTGCCTGTTGAAATTGTGCCATTTGACCTGCTGTAATATTGCTGGGATCTATAGTAACTGAAGTTGCTTTTGCTCTGGCTTCGATAACATCTTTTAAAGTAGAACGCTCAAAATCGGCTGCGCCTTGTACTGTTTTAACAAGGTTACCAATAAGGTCACTTCGCCTTTGGTATGCACTTTCTACATTTGACCAAGCTGTTTTTGCGTCTTCTTGAAGTACGACGGCTTTATTGTTAAAACTATAGGCCATGATTGCACCAATGATGAAGATGATTACAATAAGTCCAAGGCATCCCAAGCCTGCAAAAAGTCCTTTTTTCATTTATTTTATTTATAGTTAATAGCTCTTCCCTAATTTGTAATTTTATAGGTAACCATCAAAGGGTACGCTGCCCCCGGTAATTTACTAGCCAAGCTTATTATCAATTTAGAACATTCTTTAAAAGTTAAAGATGCTCTTTAATTTTTAGAAGCTGACCCTTAATTGATTCTAATTTACGTATAATATCAAAACTATCTAAAGCTTCTTGTTTCTGTTCTTTAAGGTGGGTTTTGGCACCTTCGAGTGTAAAGCCTCGTTCTTTAACCAAATGATAGATTAATTCTAAGTTTTTAATATCTTCTGGAGTAAATTTACGATTTCCTTTTGCATTTTTTTTCGGCTTCAGAATATCAAATTCTTTTTCCCAAAAACGAATTAATGATGTATTCACACCAAAAGCTTCGGCTACTTCACCAATACCATAGTACATTTTTTTTGGCAGGTCTACATACATAATTAGTCTTGTTGTTGCAAAAAACTTCCGTCGTCCTTAAAAATAAGCTTACTTTCTGGAAAATCCTCTTCAGTTAACTTTTTAATTTCTCGTAAAGCCGCTTTTTTTTCATCCATAAAAGGATATATCTCATCGATTTGCTTCGCAGAGTGTAGCACACCTTCAATAAAATTACCTTCAAGATCAATTGATATTTCTGCTATAGGGGCGTATCCTTTAATCCCGCGAAGATTAAATCTCGAATAGGTACAAAAATTGCCGAGGCTATAGGCTATAAATTTATTTTTATAAATCTCAAAAGCTCTAGAAACATGGGGGCCATGACCAAGAACAACATCAGCACCTGCATCGATTACGGTGTGTGCAAACAGGTACACATTACCGCGATCTTCTCCATAAAAACGCTCTGTCTTTCTGGTTACATGTGTATGCTTAAGTCCTTCGGCTCCGCCATGAAAAGAAACAATAACAATATCTGTTTTTTCTTTAAGTTCGGTAACTATAGTTGCTGCCTTACTTAAATTGTGAATTTTTAAGCAATCTTTATTAGGAGCAAAAGCACAGAACCCATAGGTAATTCCATTTTTTTCAAAAATTGTATACGGTTGCGCAAAAACACCTGCGTAGGCAATATTGTGTTTCTTTAGGGTTTTCATGGTATTTTTGATACCCACCTCACCAAAATCGCCTATGTGGTTGTTGGCGATACTCATTACATCAAAACCACTATCTTCAAGGTGTTTGCCATAGGCTTCAGGAGACCTAAAAGAATAACATTTAGAAGGGTCAGAGCAGCGCTTAGCGTTTTCTCCTTCATCGGTAAGTGTTCCTTCAAGATTTCCAAAAAGAAGATCTGCCTGGGTTAGAATAGGGTTAACATCGTCAAAAGGAGCCTTTCCCTCAGGGGGTAGATAGCTGTTATCAGGAAAGTTGGTTCCCATCATTATATCTCCTACCGCCATGATTTTGATGATTGAAGGTGTAGAGAGTTTTTGTTGGGTGCCTAATGCGACAACATACATAGCATCAATGGCTTCTTTTGTAAATTTTTGGGCCCAAATAGAAGAACTGAAGCCAAAAAAGAAAACCAAAAGAAGTATTTTACGCATACATCACTAATCTAATGATTCATTAACTAAATTAGATGCTTTAAGCATTTGATCAAATTCTTCAGAAGTCAAGCTTCCGTAGTAAAAGTTTCTTGGGTTGATTTTTTCTCCGTCTTTAAAGATTTCATAATGAAGATGAGGAGCTACAGATCTACCGGTGCTACCCACATATCCAATGACATCGCCACGTTTTACCTTTTGTCCTTTCTTTACATTATACTTACTGAGATGTGCGTATAAACTCATGTAATTAAAGCCATGATCGATACGAACATGTCTTCCGTAGCCGGTCGAATTTGCATCGGCTCTGGTAACTACACCATTTCCGGTAGCATAGACGGGGGTTCCTGTCGCTGCAGAGAAATCCATACCATAGTGAAATTTTCGAGCTTTTGTAAATGGATCGCTTCTCCAACCATAGCCAGAGGCCATTCTTTTTAAATCAGAATTTTGTATGGGCTGTATCGCAGGGATGGTAGCGAGAAGTTCTTCTTTCTGTTCTGCCAGTGTAGCAATTTCATCAAGAGATTTTGATTGCACTACGATTTGTTTGGTTAGCTTGTCTATTCGTTCACTACTTTCAATGATCATTTTAGAATTATCGAAACCTTCAAGGGTTTTGTAGCGATTCACACCTCCAAATCCTGCATTTCTAAGCTCTTCGGGTATAGGGTTTGCACCAAAATAAAGTCTATAGATATTATCGTCCCGCTCTGCAATTTCCTGAAGCACGTCTTCATTACGTTTCAGCCTCTTATTCATAAGATCATATTGCAACTGCATGTTTTCAAGCTCTCTTTTGTACGCTTTTTCTTTAGGTGTTTCTAATTGCGGGATATTGAGATAAACGAGAAGCAATATGAAACCAGCTAAAAATGAACCGATTATCCCAATGGCTGCAATACCAAATTTACGACCTTTCTTTTGCTCTATTCTGCGGTAAGAAAGCGTTTCACTATCATAGTAATATTTAACCTTTGACATAATTTAAAATATGCTATTTTTGCAGGATATCAACCAAATAAAGTCCTGTTTTTAAACAAGACCTGGCAACAAATATAGTAAAATGTTGCAAAGTGTAGAAAAAACTGACAAATATAGAAACGATAGCCTACATAAAGCTGCGATGCAAATTGTTATCGGCACATACGAAACATACATTTAATTATAAAGTATACCAGTGAAATCCCGTCAAATCAGAAATACGTTTTTAGACTTTTTTAAATCAAAGAATCACGAGGTGGTACGCTCTGCACCTATGGTCATAAAAGATGATCCTACCCTAATGTTTACTAATGCAGGGATGAACCAGTTCAAAGAATATTTTCTAGGAAATGGTACCCCCAAAAGCAATCGTATTACCGATACTCAAAAATGTTTACGAGTAAGTGGTAAGCACAACGATTTGGAAGAAGTGGGGATGGATACCTACCACCATACCATGTTCGAAATGCTTGGCAATTGGAGTTTTGGAGATTATTTCAAAAAGGAGGCCATACAATGGGCTTGGGAGCTACTTACCAAAGTATACGGCATCGATAAAGATATGTTGTATGTTTCTGTTTTTGAAGGGGCAAAAGATGAAGGTCTTGAGATGGACAACGAGGCTTATGATTTGTGGAAAGAAATTATTCCGGAAGATAGAATCATTATGGGCAATAAAAAGGATAATTTCTGGGAAATGGGAGACCAAGGTCCTTGCGGACCCTGTTCTGAAATACATGTCGATATTCGATCTTCAAAAGAAAAAGCCAAAATCCCAGGGCGAGAACTAGTCAATGCAGATCATCCACAAGTAGTTGAGATCTGGAATCTAGTTTTCATGCAATACAACAGAAAAGCTAATGGATCTTTAGAAAAATTACCTGCACAGCATGTGGATACAGGCATGGGATTCGAGCGTTTATGCATGGTATTACAAGGGGTAAAGTCAAATTATGATACCGATGTTTTTACACCTTTGATACGCGAGATAGAAGTTATTACGAAGTCTACATATGATAAAGAAAGCTTACCCGCTAATGAAGATGGAAAAGTAAGTGTTGCCATTAGGGTTGTTGCAGATCATATACGAGCAGTCTCTTTTTCTATTGCCGATGGTCAATTGCCCAGTAATACAGGTGCAGGCTATGTAATTCGAAGAATTTTGCGCAGAGCCATACGATATGGTTTTACATTTCTAAATACCAAAGAGCCTTTCATTTATAAATTAGTGGATACCTTGGTCGAACAAATGAGTGCTACATTTCCAGAACTTAAGGCACAAAAAAATCTAATCATCAATGTCGTTAAAGAAGAAGAACAATCTTTTTTAAGAACCCTGGATCAGGGATTAACGCTATTAGATGATGTCATACGAAACACCAAAGGGAAAGTAGTCTCAGGTAAAAAAGCTTTTGAATTATACGATACCTATGGGTTTCCGATAGATCTCACTACACTTATAGCAAGTGAACAAGGGTATACACTTGATGAAAATGCTTTTGAAAATGAACTTCAAAAGCAAAAAGAACGATCCAGAGCTGCATCACAACTTTCAACGGGTGATTGGGAACATGTTCACGATAATACACTTGAAGGTTTTGTTGGATATGACCAGCTCTCGTCAACAGTTAACATCAATCGTTTTCGAAAAATAAATAGTAAAAAAGAAGGGAATCTTTACCAGCTTGTTTTTAATAAGACACCTTTTTATCCCGAAAGTGGTGGACAAGTGGGAGATAAAGGGTATTTAGAAGATAAAAATGGTGATGTAGTATATATTATAGACACGAAAAAAGAAAATAATCTAATTGTTCATTTGGCCAAAAGCCTGCCTAAACAAGTAGATGGAGAATTTACGGCGGTTGTAGATCGCAAACAACGTACCAGAACAGCATCAAACCATACAGCAACACATCTTTTGCATCAAGCTTTACGATCTATTTTGGGAACACACGTAGAACAAAAAGGATCTATGGTGCATAGTGGTAATCTAAGATTTGATTTTTCACATTACGCAAAAGTTTCTGAGGAAGAACTTAGGCAAGTAGAAGATTTTGTAAATGCACGTATTCGAGAGTACTTACCCCTTCAAGAAAAACGTGATGTTGCATATGATCAGGCAATTTCTGAAGGTGCAATTGCACTTTTTGGCGAAAAGTATGGCGATGCCGTGCGTACCATTCGATTTGGTGAATCAATGGAATTGTGTGGGGGAACCCATGTGCCCAATACCAGGGATATCTGGCATTTTAAAATTACTTCAGAAAGTGCGATTGCTGCCGGAGTACGTCGTATAGAAGCAATTACCGGGGATGCTGCCAAAGAATATTTTACTACACAGTCTGATGCTTTTAATCAGGTTAAAACTACACTCAACAACGTAAAAAATCCTATACAAGCAATTACATCTCTACAAGAAGAAAATGCAACGCTTAAAAAACAGATCGAAGCTTTGCTTAAAGCTAAAGCCAAGAATCTTAAAGGAGATCTTAAAGCAGCACTCGAAGAGAAAAATGGAATTCATTTTCTAGCAAAAAAAGTGGATCTGGATGCCTCTGGAATCAAAGATGTGTGTTTTGAGTTGGGTGGAGAAATAGACAATGTATTTATTATTTTAGGATCAGAACAACAAGGTAAAGCGATATTATCATGTTATATTTCTAAAAGTTTGGTTGAATCCAAAGGACTGAATGCAAGTCAAATTATAAAAGAATTGGGGAAATGTATTCAAGGTGGCGGTGGCGGACAACCATTTTTTGCAACAGCTGGGGGTAAGCATCCGGCAGGAATAGAAGAAGCATTGGTAAGTGCAAAAAAATATGTGTAAATCTAAAAAAAGCAAATGAGTATTCATGTAGCATGCCCTGCTTGCAAAAAAGAAGTTGCAAGTAACGAAGATATTTGTCCAACTTGCGACTTTCCGTTTAACGGAAGCGAAAAGGAAAAATCAATTCATATAGGAAGATTTATTAATAAAAAAGGAATAATTATAGATTCTAATAATGCTTTGAAAGGAATTAGAAACATCCTTTTTATAGTAGCGACCTTTCAAATACTAAAACTTCTTATTTCAATTAATCAAGGATTTAATGATATATTTACAATAGGAATTTATGTTTTTTTATCATTAACATTCATTTTATCTGGAATTTTAGTAAAAAAAAGTCCACTGCTTTTTACCATTTTTCCATTAATTCTTCTGTTAGGGCTGTATTTTTTACAGTATTTAGTAGATCCAACTTCGATTTATAGTGGAATTTTCTTTAAAATAGCGATAATTGGAGGAATGTTGTATAGCGTTTTCCTGACAATTAAATCTAATAAGTTCAAAAAAACATATAATTTATAAACGGATTATTAGTTTTTCGTTTTTTATATGTTAGGAGTAGTGGTATAATATGCTTACAAATAATGACTTATGAACTTGCAAACGTGCATACCTTTATCAACTCAAAAACCTAGCATTGATTATAATTCAGAAATACTAATGCTCGGTTCATGCTTTGCAGAACATATAAACAAAAAGCTCGAATATTTCAAATTCAAAACGCTAAGTAATCCTTTCGGTATTCTCTTCCATCCCAAAGCCATAGAAACTTTTTTATGGATGGCGAGTCAAGATGAGCGGTATACCGATGCCGATATTTTTTTTCACAATGAAAGATGGCATTGTTTTGACGCGCACTCGTCTATAAGTGACCCTGATGAAGATGTAATGATAGCAAGACTAAATGAAGGTCTGCAAAAAGCAAAACAACAAATTTTAAAATCAACCCATATTTTTATTACCCTGGGAACTGCGTGGGTGTACCGCCTTAAATCGTTGGATATGATCGTGGCTAATTGTCATAAAATTCCACAGGCAGCGTTTGATAAAAAGCTACTCTCTGTAGAAGAAATAGCAGACAATCTTCAAAATTGTGTGCAATTGATACAAAGTCTAAACACTTCAGTTCAAATCACATTTACGGTGTCTCCGGTACGACATAGTAAAGATGGTTTTATTGAAAATACCAGAAGTAAATCCCACCTTATTACGGCAGTGCATCAAAGTATAGAAAAAAATGCAAAACTATCTTATTTTCCGTCATACGAACTCATGATGGACGAACTTAGGGATTATAGGTTTTACAGTATGGATATGCTTCATCCCAACGATCTCGCCATTCAATATATTTGGGATCGATTTTGTAAAATTTGGATTTCTGAACGTGCTACTAAAACAATGAAAAAAGTTGAAGAAGTACAAAAAGGGTTGACCCACAAGCCATTTAACCCTCACAGTGAGCAATATGCTTCATTTCTGGAAAAACTTCTGATAAAACAAAAGCAACTACAGCAGGAATATCCATTTATGATTTTTTTAAAGTAATCAATCGTATGTAGTGGTAAAGTTTGTTTTGATCAACTGTAATCCGCTATCGATTAAGTGTGCGATGTTTGGTTTTTTCGTTTTGATGGTGTCAAAATAATTCAAAATTCGAGTTGCAAATGTACTATCCCGATCAAACACCAGCTCATAAATTTCGAGTGCCAGTAACCAATCATCTAGATGATTCATTTTTAAAATATCAAAAACAGCTTCAAGAGAGAATTTAGTGTTTTTGCCATCTCTGATGTTTCTTACTGATTGGTACAAAGAATGTAATTCTAATTCTTTTTCGGTGTACATTCGTTTTGTAGCGGTCGAAGTCGTATTATGAGTAATCAAATCAAATGAATGATCATCTGCCGGACCTGAGAACGCAGAAACAATTTCTTTACCTACTGCAAAATCAAATGTACCCCATTCGGGCTTAAACAAATATTCATTTTTATATTTTATAGTACATTCACTAAACTGAATCAAAATGAGTTCTCCCTGAATGTTTCTTATACCTGTAATATTATTTCCGGCAACGGTAATTCCACTTTCAAATTCAAACTCTATATATTCTCCATCATAAAAATTATAGGCTTTTAGGTCTCGCGGTGACATATTTTCAATAGCAAGATTGATTCCCTTCAATTTTCCTAAGGGAGAGCTAAACCCATTGGGGTGAGCCTCGATACCATGGCCAATAAGTTCTTTTTCTCTAAATGATAGGGCAGTGGGTCCAGAAGTTTCAAAATAAATCACTTCGTTATCTTCGTTTTTAATCATTCGCGTAAACACCCCAGAGATTTGAAGTCCGGTACTTAATTCTATGGTTCCAAGGTTTTCAGAGGCAATTAATTTCGCAAGACCATGATGTCCACCTTTTCGTAATGCCATCGTATCTGCAAATTCTTCTAATACCTGGCATAAATAGGCAAAGTCGGGAGTAACAAACAATTGAGGTTGAGGTTTGGTGATATCAAAGTCTTGAGATGCCGCTGCCGCCGAATAGGGGATTTTCTTCACTTTTTCAGTCATGCACCATTCGCTTTCACCGATCGATGATAATAACCCTGCACCATAGATTTTTGGATTGGCGGTTGTTCCTACAAGTCCGTATTCAACAGTCCACCAGTGCAAGTTGCGTATCAACGCCATTTCTGACGGAGTAGACTTTTGGTTTTGAAGAACTTCGATCTTTTCTTCTGCTTGAATGATCTCGTCTGGATGGGTATCATGAGCCTCTTTCAAAATAGAGAGCGTACGTACCGCTTCATACATTTTGTAATCTTCTTTTGAAGAAATAGCTTTACATCCTATTTTACCAAATCTTCGTAAATACTCGGCATAATCAGGATTGGCAATGATAGGAGCGTGACCGGCTGCTTCATGAATAATATCGGGAGCGGGAGTATACTCGATATTCTCTAATTGTCTTATGTCTGAAGCAATTACCAAAATATTGTATGCCTGAAATTCCATAAATGCATTAGGAGGTATAAAACCGTCTACAGCTACCGCAGCCCAGCCTATTTCCTTTAAAATTCTATTCATTCCGTACATACTTGGAATGGAATCTACAGAAATACCGGTTTTTTTAAGTCCTTGTAGATAAGAATTATGAGCTACCTGCGTTAATGAAGAGATGTTCTTTCTCATTACATAACGCCAAACAGCTTGATCAACCGGGGTGTACTCCTCATAATTTTGTGGTTTGATAAATTGTTTTAAATGAGGAGGTAATTTGTCGATTAAAGGATTTGACGCTATATTTAGAGACATTTTGAAAGTCAAATTTTGGTTAAAAAATTTCGAAAGGGAAATTAATAGTTTTATTTTGATATTGAAGTATCTTTACTTAGATATTTGATTGTCTATTATTATACCTAAAATTTAACTGAGAAGTCATCCTGAATTTATTTCAGGATCTCATTAAGTTTATTTTCAGTACATTGAGATGAGAAGCTGAAACAAGCCTGTGCTGAACTCGTTTCAGTATTCAGCTTGACGCAAACCGTTTAGGTTAAATTACGGATATTCATATTTAGATAAATTTGGTTTCAGAAAATAAAAGAAATGATAAAATATAAATTTTTAGTCATCGTATTCTTTTTAGTATACGCAGTACATGCTCAGGTTACTAATAAAGGAGTACCTAAAAGTTGGCAGTTGGCCTATAAGAAATCCAGTACCCCTGTAGTAATGAAGCCTTTTAATTTGAAACAAGTTCAAAAAGAGGATGCTGCCAATGATCTTGATAAGTCCCAACCTTGGAGATTTGGATATGAACATAAGGTGAACTTGGGATTGAACAATTCGGGAGACTGGGATGTTTTACCAGATGGAAGTAGAATTTGGAGAATTAACATTATTTCTAAAGGAGCAAAAACATTAAATTTTGTATTCAATACCTATAAAATCCCTAGAGGTGCTACCATTTATTTGTATAACAACGATCGATCGGATTTGCTAGGAGCTTACACAAATATTTTTAACGGGCCTGACGAAATGGTAGGAACATGGCTGGTAGAAGGAGAAAACGTTTGGATAGAGTATCATGAGCCCAAAGCAGTCAAAGGACAAGGAAAATTAAATATTTCGAAGGTAGTTCATGGATATAGAACGTTTACTACCAAAGAAATAGAAGAAAAAGGGCTAAATGATTCGGGGGATTGTAATGTCGATGTAAATTGCCCTATAGGAGATGATTACAGCGAATTGAAGGATCAACTTAAAAAGGCAGTAGGGCTTATGCTGGTTAATGATTCAGGTTTTTGTACGGGAACACTCATCAATAATACAAATAATGACAAGGCTCCTTATTTTTTAACTGCAAAACACTGCTCTGGAAATGAATCGAGATGGGTTTTCCGGTTTAATTGGATAAGCGTGAATACTGTTTGTGCCACGACAGATAGCAGTATTAGTAACGGGGCAAATAATTTTTATCAAACTACTAACGGTGCCAGAGTTTTAGCTACTAATTCTAAGTCTGATTTTGAACTTGTAGAGATTACAGGAGGTTTAGATGAGCGTTGGGATTTAGAATGGGCTGGTTGGGATAATTCTGACGATACACCCAATTTTGCAGTGGGTATTCATCACCCTAATGGAGATATCATGAAAGTATGCAGAGAAAATAGTACCCTGACTAAATTAGAAGAAGTGCTCATAGGTCGCATTCCGGATCCAGTAGATTCTTGGGAGGTGCAAGATTGGGACATTGGGGTTACAGAAGGAGGTTCTTCGGGTTCTGCTCTTTTTGATACTAATGGAAGAATTGTGGGGCAGCTTGCGGGTGGAGGCGCAGCTTGTAACGGTACTAATGACAATAATTTACCTGATTATTATGGTAGATTTGCGGTTTCTTGGGATTTTGGTACTACAGATTCGACAAGACTTTCGAATTGGTTAGATCCTTCAAACACCGGAAAGGAAACGCTAGACATGCTTTCTATAGAAATAACAGGAGGAGGCATTCCACCTGTTGAAGAGGATGAAGTTTTAGTCTTTTTTAAAGTCTCAGAAGCATTGGTTGAAATTTCTAACGGAGCAAATAAGATTCTTGACTACAGTGTTTACGATATTGCTGGTAGAGAAATCACATCTGGTCGATTATTACGCAACGACAAAACGATAGATTTAAAAGATAGAGCTTCAGGAATGTACTTTATTTATTTCACTGATACTTCAAACGGGAGCTCTTTTACCAAAAAAGTTATCATAAATCAACGGTTTTAAGGCTCCGGGAATTTTAATAATCAATTTTTTTGCCTCTGCGTTGCAAGCAATAGATTTTTGCCATTTTTGTCTTGTAGTACAAGTGTGTCATTCGTCATATTTTTGACTTCAACAGCTAATAACACCTTAAAAAATTCTTGTTCTAGAGCTGCTTTTTTTTCACAATACATTTTAGTTGCTATGGGGAATTTAAACGAAATCGTAGTGTCATCTGTAGTATATGTACTCGAAAACGTATTACAACCAGAAAATCCAGAGGCCCTATTGTTATTTTGATCAAAGGTTATGTATAGATTTTCTTTAGAAACATCAGTTTCATTGAGATAAAGTATATCATATGTTGATTTCAGAGTTTCTTGCGGTAAAGATTCGGTATTATTTTTTTCTTTATCCTTTTTGTCATTGCATGATGCAGGGTTTGAGAACAAAACCAGTACAAACATAAGAATGGATATGATCTTCATACTATGGAAAAATGTTTAACTCGCTTTATACATTAGAAATCTACTAAGACCCGTAACTATTTTAAAACCAAGCATTACGTCATACTTTTAAGTTTCACCGTAGCCCTTTGACTCCGTTCAGAGTAAACTGTTATGCTGAAACTTAGAAAACACTTGGTTTCATCGCATTTTCAAACTTTATAATGAATTCTAATATATAAACCAGTTCTAATACCACTTCCACTTTAAAATAGAACTGGTATAAGTATTACTAAACTATATAGTGAAAATAATAATTTAATTAGAATTATCCGTTTTTATTCAAAAAATATATGATATACCAGATAATAGTTATTTTTGATCGATAAAGAGAAACTATACATGAAGACTGTAAGTAGAAAACAAGAAATTATTAATGCTGCTGCCATTCTTTTTAAAGAAAAAGGGTACAGTGCTGTAACTATGAGAGATTTAGCCAAAGCTATGGGTATAAAAGCAGCAAGTTTGTACAATCACATTCAGTCTAAACAAGAAATACTGTCTACAATAATTATTGATCTTGCCGAAAAGTTTACTAGCGGAATGAACCAAATTGTGAGTTCTGATATTGCAGCCACTCAAAAGTTAGAACAGATCATTGAATTGCATATTGATGTAACGCTTAGCAACGCTGATGGACTAGCTTCGCTTAATAACGACTGGATGCACCTGGAAGAAAAAAATCTTCAATATTTCGAAAAAATGCGTCATGATTATGAAGAAAATTTCAGAAGCATCATCAAAAAAGGGGTATATCAAGGTGATATCCAACCTTTGAATATCGAAATCATGGTATTTTCTACACTTTCAACATTGCGAACCCTATACTTATGGTATCCTAGACAAAACGATATAGAAGCTAAAATTTTAAAGCGCGATATGATAACAGCGCTATTAAAAGGCATTGTTTAATGCAAATCAGTTCAATAGAAAGTTTCTCATATGTAAAAGCTGTAATCCAAAAGTTATTAAAAAATTTGCTTTTAAAACTAACAATTGTTAGTTTTGTTAAACTATAACGTTATAGTAAATAAGCTCAAGACAAGCCCATGAGGCATCTGGTTGAGAACCAGTTGATATTGATGTGCTTTGTCGGATGTTTACATATCGATTATTACGTAAAACGAATCTATGACCGATTTTTATCCCATACGAGTTGCTGATGTTCGAAAAGAAACAAAAGATTGTACGGCAATTACTTTTGATATTCCTGAAGAGCTTAAAGAAAAATTTTTATTTAAGCAAGGGCAATACTTTACCGTTAAAGCAATAATTGAAGGTAAAGAAGTTAGAAGATCCTATTCTCTTTGTTCTAGCCCGATTGAGAATAAATGGCAGGTCGCCGTTAAAAGAATACCCGAAGGTGTGTTTTCTAATTATGCAAACAACCAGTTGCGAGCAGGAGATGTTCTTGAGGTTATGCCGCCGTCTGGTAATTTTTTTGTTGATGTAGCCCCTTCAAAAGCTAAGCAATATATTGTTTTTGCTGCGGGTAGTGGTATTACTCCGGTATTGTCAATTCTAAAAACACATCTTGCTGCTGAGCCTCATAGTACTTTCAAATTATTTTACCTGAATCGAAATGTAAAATCGATTATTTTTAAAGAGGAGATAGAGGCATTAAGAAATATGTATTTTGGAAGATTTGAAATATTTTATTTTCTAACTAAAGAACAAAGAGATATACCTCTATTAAACGGAAGATTTACTTCAGAAAAAATAAAAGAGCTTACTAATAAAATAATTACTGTTTCTGAAGTAGATGAGTGTTTTATTTGTGGTCCAGAAGAAATGATATTTTTGATTCGAGACGAACTGGTTAATGCCGGATTGGCCAAAGATAAAATACATTATGAGCTTTTCTTTTCAGGAATTACAGAAAAAGATAATAAAAAGGCGGCAAAAGCACTAGAACACAAATATGAAGGAACTCAAGTAACTATTATTGATGGCGGAAAAGAATTTCACTTTGCTATGGATAACGATTATGATAATGTTCTAGATGGAGCCTTGGCTGCGGGAGCAGATTTACCTTACGCCTGCAAAGGAGGAGTTTGTAGTACCTGTAAGTGTAAAGTTGTAGAAGGTGAGGTAGAAATGAAGATTAATTATGCTTTAGAAGATGATGAGGTAGCTAAAGGATTGGTGCTATCCTGTCAGGCAGTGCCTACTACAGAGAAAGTGATAGTAGACTTTGATGTATAAAAGCGTTTGTCATTTCTGCCTAGGCTGAAATCCAAAACCAGAATAAAAAAACAATTGTTATGAGCGAAAAAGATGTAAAAAATTTAGAAGAACTCTTTGAGCAAAAAATTGCTAGAGATGAAAAAATTGAGCCCAAAGATTGGATGCCAGAGAAATACCGGCAGACCCATATTCGCCAGATATCACAGCATGCCCATTCTGAAATCGTAGGAATGTTGCCAGAAGGCAATTGGATTACCCGAGCGCCTTCATTAAGAAGAAAAGTTGCTTTATTGGCAAAAGTGCAGGATGAGGCCGGGCACGGATTGTACCTCTATAGTGCTTGTGAGACTCTTGGAATTTCTCGAGACGAATTATATGGCCAATTACATACGGGTAAAGCCAAATATTCTAGCATCTTTAATTATCCCACAATTACATGGGCAGATATTGGTGCTATTGGGTGGTTGGTCGATGGTGCGGCTATTATCAATCAGGTGCCGCTTTGCAGCACATCTTATGGTCCCTACGCCAGAGCAATGATTAGGGTTTGTAAAGAAGAAAGTTTTCACCAACGTCAAGGATATGAGATTATGACCACTTTGGCAAATGGTACACCTGAGCAAAAAGCATTGGCTCAAGATGCTTTAAATAGATGGTGGTGGCCGTCTTTGATGATGCTGGGACCTACAGATGCAGAATCTGTACATACTGAGCAATCTATGAAGTGGAAATTAAAGCGTAAAACCAATGATGAATTGCGTCAACAATTTATTGACCAAACGGTACCGCAAGCAGATTTAATTGGCTTAACAGTTCCAGATCCCGACCTAAAATGGAATGAAGAAACCGGCCATTATGATTTTGGAGAGATCGACTGGGACGAATTCTGGCAAGTGGTAAAGGGTCATGGCCCTTGTAATAAAGAAAGACTATCTGCACGAGTAAATGCCTGGGAAAACGGTGAATGGGTTAGAGATGCCGCTATGGCTTATGCCAAAAAACAAGAAGATAAAGGGTTAAAGAAAGCAATGTAATAATTCAGAATTCTAAAGTCGTAATTATGAAAAATTGGCCACTATGGGAAGTATTTGTAAGAAGTAAAAATGGGTTAGAACATCGTCATTTTGGAAGCCTTCATGCGGCAGATGCAGAAATGGCTTTAGAAAATGCACGAGATGTATACACCCGTAGAAACGAAGGTGTAAGCATTTGGGTGGTAGAGTCGAAGCATATTAAAGCTTCTAATCCAGAGAACAGCGGAGAACTTTTTGAACCTGCTCAGGATAAAGTATATAGACATCCGACTTTTTACACATTACCAGACGAGGTAAAGCATATGTGATTTGATTTGCAAATCACCTTGAGCGAAGTCGAAGGGTAAATTCCTGAAGTAATACAAGTCTTAAAAGATGAAAAACGAAAATTTAATACAATATATCTACGGAATTGCAGATAATGCCCTTATACTAGGACAACGATTATCTGAACTTTGTGGTCACGGCCCCAGTCTCGAGACTGATATCGCTATGACTAATATAGCTTTGGATCTATTAGGGCAGACCCGTAGTTATTTTCAATATGTCGCTCAGCTGTCAGGCGATAATAAAACCGAGGATGATATAGCGTTCTTGCGAACAGAACGGCAATACAAAAATGTATTACTGGTCGAGCAACCCAATACACACTTTGGATATGTAATCACCAGGCAATTTTTGTTTGATGTGTTTCACTTCTTACTGCTTCAAGAATTACAAAATAGTAAAGACGAAATGTTAGCTGCAATCGCTAAAAAAGCAATCAAAGAAGTAAGTTATCATCAACGATTTTCTTCAGATTGGATAAAAAGACTTGGGGATGGTACTGAAGAGAGTCATCAAAAAGTACAGGAAGCAGTGAATGACTTATGGAAATATACTGATGAACTATTTCATATGACCGGTGATGATGTAAAAACAGAAGAGTTAGGCATAGGGATTAATGTAGCTCTATTAAAAGAACGATATTATCAAAAGGTTAGTGAAGTTTTGGAGGAAGCTTCGCTTACTATCCCAGAAATGAAATGGTTTCAAAAAGGAGGTAAACAAGGTATTCATAGTGAGCATATGGGATATATACTATCTGATTTGCAATACATGCAAAGAACCTATCCTAATATGAAGTGGTAAGAGAATTAAACTGCAAAATGTAAAACTAAAAATGCAAAATGTAAAAATATAATTGTGTAAAATCAATTCACTTTAGACTTTTACATTTAGAGTTTGAAATTTATATTTTTTGATGACAATAACGCTAGAACAACATATCGACCCTCAATTAATTCCTATTCTGGAAAAAGTACATGATCCAGAAATACCCGTATTGTCGATCATGGACATGGGCGTCGTACGTTCTGCAAAAATGTTAGAATCAATTGCTCAGGTTAAAATTACACCAACTTATAGTGGTTGTCCGGCGATGGATGTGATGGGAGAAGATATCATCCGGGCTTTCAAAGAGGCTAATATCAAGGCCGAAGTATCTCTGGTATTAACCCCAGCATGGACTACCGATTGGATCACACCAAGAGGTAGAAAAGCACTTGAAGAATACGGTATTGCTGCTCCTTTAGAAGAAAATGCAGACAAAGAAGCACTTTTGGGGAACAAAAAGGTAGTGAAATGCACAAATTGTGGTTCCCACAATACTACGTTGGTGAGTCAATTTGGATCTACAGCTTGCAAAGCACTTTTTCAATGCGAAGATTGCCTGGAACCTTTCGATTATTTTAAATGTTTAAAGTAAAATAAAATGCCTTCAATAGAATTACAGATACAAAACAACATTGCAACAATTACCCTTAACCGACCAGAAACCTTTAATAGCTTCAATCGAGAAATGGCTTTGCTTTTGCAGAAGACTTTAGACGATTGCAAAACAAATAATGAGGTACGAGCTATCGTTCTAACGGGTAATGGAAAGGCTTTTTGTGCAGGTCAGGATCTTAACGAAGTCACGTCTCCAGAGTTAAATCCGGGGTTCAGAAAAATATTGGAAGAGCACTATAATCCTATTGTACAAAGAATTAGAACAATAGAAAAACCAATTATTGCTGCTGTAAACGGCGTAGCAGCCGGAGCAGGAGCCAATATTGCTTTAGCTTGTGATATTGTTGTGGCTGTAGAGTCAGCGAGTTTTATTCAGGCATTTAGTAAAATAGGATTAATTCCTGACAGTGCAGGAACTTTCTTTCTACCTCGACTAATTGGTTTTCAAAAAGCATCTGCACTTATGATGCTTGGCGATAAAGTAAATGCAAAAGAAGCAGAACAATTAGGGATGTTGTACAAGGTGTTTTCTTCAGAAATTTTTGCGGAAGAGGTTCATAAACTGGCAATACAGCTGGCTCAAATGCCCACAAAAGCGCTTGGATTAACAAAAAGATTATTGAATCAGTCTATGACCAATAATCTTGAACAACAATTAGCAATGGAATCTGAATTGCAAATTGAAGCAGCAGAGAGCGAAGATTATCAAGAAGGTGTAAACGCATTTATAGAAAAAAGGAAACCTGTTTTTAAAGGGAAATGAATAACGAATATCGAATATAGCAACGTTGAATGATGAAGGAAAAACCAAATGAAAAAGAGTGATTAGAAAATATGATATAGAAGAAAGATTAATTCAATTTTCGATTGATATAATAGTATTATGTGGAAAAGTGGAAGGAAATTTTGCTTGTCAACACTTATCTAAACAATTAATTCGATCGGTAACATCTTCTGCACTTAACTATGGAGAAGCACAAAGTGCAGAATCATCCAGAGATTTTTTACATAAAATGAAAATTTGTTTAAAGGAGTTGAGAGAGTCTTTGGTGAATTTAAAAATTCAAAAAGGAGCTGACTTACTAAAAAGCAAAGAACAACTAGATAAGTTGATAAATGAAAATAACGAACTCATTGCGATTTTTGTTGCCAGTATTCGGACTTCAAAAAATAAAACAAAATAGAAGTATGTTTTTTATTAACGACATTATAACCTTCAGTATTCGATATTTAACATTTGATATTCGATATTAATTATGACTAATCAACAATCAATAATCAACAATCAATAATCAACAATCAGAAATCAAAAATGCAAAGGATTGGAATCATCGGATCTGGAACCATGGGGAGTGGAATCGCTCAAGTAGCTGCAACCGCAGGCTGTACCGTAAAAGTATTTGATTCTAACGAACAGGCCTTGGAAAAAAGTAAAGATGCGTTAGAAAAAATTCTTTCTCGGTTGGTCGAAAAGGGAAGAATTGATGAGGTGGAGAAAAATCGTATCCAGGGTAATATATTTTATGTTAGTAATTTAAAAGACCTGGGCGACGCTAATTTAACGATAGAGGCAATTATTGAAGATCTGGAAATAAAAAAGAATGTATTTTCAGAACTAGAGAATTATGTATCTGAAAATACCATTATTGCTTCAAATACGTCGTCATTGTCTATTGCATCCATAGCATCATCTTTAAAAAATCCAAAACGATGTATCGGAATTCATTTTTTTAACCCGGCGCCTTTGATGAAATTAGTAGAGGTGATTCCAGCAGTACAAACTTCACCGGGTGTTACTGAAGAGGTTATAAACACTATAAAGGATTGGAAAAAGGTAGTTGCCCTGGCTAAGGACACCCCTGGTTTTATAGTAAACCGGGTGGCGAGACCATTTTATGGAGAATCACTTCGAATTCTTGAAGAAGGCATTGCTGATGTAGCGACCATAGATTGGAGTTTAAAAACTCTAGGCGGTTTCAGGATGGGACCTTTTGAGCTTATGGATTTTATTGGTAATGATGTGAATTATACTGTGACCGAAGCAGTGTTCAAGGCATTTTATTACGATCCTCGCTACAAACCTTCTTTTACACAAAAAAGACTATCTGAAGCAGGATATTTAGGAAGAAAATCAGGAAAAGGATATTATGAGTATGATGAAGGAAGCGAAAAACCTGAACCGATACAAGACGAAATACTCGCTCAATATATTTTTGAAAGAGTTTTAGTGATGTTAATCAATGAAGCAGCAGACGCCCTATTTTGGAATATTGCTTCTGCAGAAGATATAGATAACGCCATGACCAAAGGTGTAAATTACCCCAAAGGTCTTTTAAGTTGGGCAGACGAAAAAGGAATTGATTGGTGCGTCAATACGATTGATAAGCTATATGATGAGTATCGAGAAGATCGCTACAGATGCAGTCCAATATTAAGAAAGATGGTTAAAGAAAAAAGGAGGTTTTTTTATGGAGTGGTGAGTTAGTGAGAGATGAGTTTGTGAGAAATAGTGACAGATTTATAATAATGAAAAAGGTTTTTGTTTTAGTACCTTAAACACTAAAATAAGATGAAGAGTAGATATCATTTTAAATTCGAAGATTTGATAATTTATAATAAAGCAATTGACTTCGGAGAATCTGTGAATGATCAAATAAATGCTTTTCCAAAAGAAGAAACATACCGACTCGCTTCTCAATTTATTAGAGCAGCAGATTCGTTAGCGTTAAATATTGCTGAAGGTTCTTCAAGTTCAAACGCACAATTTAATAGATACTTGCAAATGGCTTGGGATAGTGCACACGAATGTATTGTTTGCAGTACAAAAGCTAAATTAAGAGGATTTATAACGGAAGAGCAAGATGAAAAGAATAGAGCCGATATTACGGAGTTATCCAAAATGATAACTTCTTTCAAAAAACATCTTATGTTAAAAAGTAAATAAAGTTTTCAAATCGTTGAAGAAATTTAATAGTTAAATGAACTCAGAAACTCACATACTCAAAAACTCACAAACCATTCCGGAAAAGATGTTGTCTCTTGACCCTTTCAGTCAATGGTTAGGAATAGAGGTTATTGAAGTCGAAAAAGGAAGATGTAAAGTAGGGATGACGGTGAGAAAAGAAATGCTTAACAGCATGGGCAAAGCACATGGGGGGATATCGTATAGTTTAGCCGATACCGCTTTTGGATTTTCAGCAAATACGCATGGTAAGTATGCAATTTCGATCGAAACATCGATAAATCATATTGAAGCTTTAGAAGAAGGTGACTATTTAACGGCAGAGGCCGTGACAGATATTGCAAAAACCAAAATAGGATTTAATATCGTTGAAGTAAAAAGAGGGGATCAAATTGTTGCTCTGTTCAAGGGAGTTGTATACAGAACAAACAAAGATTGGGAATAATTGAATGTTGAATAACGAATAGAGGAATATCAAATAATGAAGTATTGATTACAACAGGTTTTTAAAAGTGAAAGAAAAGAAGTATGATTTAGAAGCAAGATTAATTCAATTTTCAGTTGAAATTATTTCGACATGTAAAAAATTAGATGGAAATTATGCTTCTGACCATTTATCAAAACAATTAATTCGGTCATCAACGGCTGCCGCTTTAAATTATGGTGAGGCTCAAAGTGCAGAATCCTTTCGTGATTTTCAACATAAAATGAAATTATGTCTTAAAGAATTAAGAGAATCATTAGTGAACTTGAAAATTCAAAAAGGAGCAAAATTGATTAGGGATGATGAAGAACTAGAAAGTCTTTTAAAAGAAAATAATGAACTAATTGCAATTTTCGTTTCAAGCATTCGGACTTCGCAAAATAAAAATAAATAATAATGTTTATGTGCTGTTTTCAAAACATTTCGATATTCAGCATTCAAAATTTAATATTCGATAGTTAAAATGGAAGCATATATCATAGATGGGATTCGTACCCCGATTGGAAATTATAAAGGAACTTTATCTGCTGTTCGAACTGACGATCTAGGAGCCCTGGTAATAGAAAAACTAGTAGAGAAATGTCCGAATATTCCTAAAGAAGCTTATGACGATGTGATTATGGGTTGTGCTAATCAGGCGGGTGAAGATAATCGAAATGTGGCAAGAATGGCGGCACTACTTGCCGGGTTGCCATTTACTGTTCCGGGAGAAACGGTAAATCGATTGTGTAGTTCGGGGTTATCGGCTATTATCCATGCAAATCGGGCTATAAAGGCCGGAGATGGCGATCTTTTTATATCGGGTGGAGTAGAAAATATGACGCGCGGACCTTATGTGATTTCAAAACCGTCCTCTGCATTTGGTAACGATTCTAAAATGTATGATTCTAGCTTTGGATGGCGTTTTGTCAACCAGAAAATGCATGATCTCTATGGAACCGATGGTATGGGTAATACAGCAGAGAACTTAGTTGAAAAATATAATATCTCTAGAGAAGATCAGGATGCATTTGCCTACTGGAGCCAAATGAAAGCCGCTAAGGCTCAAAAATCTGGTAGATTGGCAAAAGAAATTACAACTGTCGAAATTCCACAACGAAAAAAAGATCCAATTTTATTTTCTGAAGACGAATTCATAAAACCATCAACAAGTAAAGAAGTACTAGCCAAGTTAAAACCTGCTTTCAAAAAGGACGGAAGCGTAACAGCTGGAAATTCTTCAGGGCTAAATGATGGGGCTGCCGCAACAATTATTGCTTCCGAAGATGCAGTAAAAAAATACGATTTAAAACCTCTGGCGAGAATTGTGAGCTCTGCCGTGGTTGGTGTAGAGCCTAGAATTATGGGTATTGGACCCGTCCAAGCATCTAATAAAGCATTAGAAAAAGCTGGAATCACTATGAATGATATCGATGTCATAGAGCTTAATGAAGCATTTGCATCGCAGGCATTGGCATGCATACGTGAATGGGGATTGGCAGATGATGATCCTAGAATAAATCCAAATGGTGGATCTATTGCTATTGGACATCCACTGGGAGTTACGGGAGCAAGAATTGCATATTCTGCTGCTTTAGAATTACAAGAACAGCAAAAACGTTATGCTTTAATCACCATGTGTGTTGGAGTAGGACAAGGGTATGCTTGTGTAATTGAGCGAGTGGTGTAGGTTGTGAGTGGTGAGGTCGTTCACTTCGTTTACTTTGAGTGTTGGATTTTTTTGCCTCATTCACTATGTGGTTTGGGCTTCAAAATTCCCATTCCATCGAAGACTGGAATCCGTTACAAATAGAAATATAAAATGTAAAACCGAAAAATGTAAAATTTAAAAGTTAGCGGTGATAACTAATTTAGGCGGTATCATTTTGGATTTAGAATTTTGACTATATGAAGTGTAAAACTGAAAAATGTAAAAGTTTCCAAGTGACTCGTTTATGTACACTTTTAACTTTATCATTTTACATTTAAAATTTAAGATTTTGAAAATATTAGAAAGTTATATCAATGGTAAATGGGTTTCAGGTTCTGGCGAAGGATTGGTAATGCACGATGCCGTCACGGGTGAAGTAATAGGTCACGCTACTACCGGAGGTCTTGATATTCCTGAAGTTTTGCAATATGGCAGAACCAAAGGAGGAGAAGTCCTTAGAAAAATGACGTTTCAAGAGCGTGGTAATATGCTCAAAAAATTGGCTTTATACCTTACCAAAAGAAAAGAAGATTTTTATGAATTGAGTTATCGAACCGGAGCTACGAGAGTAGATAGTTGGATTGATATTGAAGGAGGTTTTGGTAATTTATTTGCAAATGCTTCTTTGCGTAAACTATTCCCTAATCAACCCTATCATGTAGAAGGAGATCCAGTAGATCTTTCAAGAGGAGGTAGATTTATGGCGCACCATATTTTGGTGCCAAAAAGAGGAGTAGCAGTACATATTAATGCCTTCAATTTTCCAATTTGGGGAATGCTAGAAAAATGCGCGGTAAACTGGATGGCAGGTATGCCGGCTGTAGTTTTACCTGCGCCTCAAACTTCATATTTAACCGAAGCTGTAGTAAGGGTTATTGTAGATTCAGGAATTCTTCCTGAAGGTGCACTACAGCTCCTAAGTGGTATGACCAAAAATATATTAGATACCGTAGCATCTCAAGATGTAGTTACTTTTACAGGCTCTGCTCATACCGGAAGATTATTAAAAGCACACCCTAGATTAATTGAAGAATCTGTGCCATTCACTATGGAAGCAGATTCCCTTAATGCTTCAGTACTTGGAAAAGATGCAGTACCAGGAACACCAGAATTTGATTTGTTTATTAAAGAGGTGAGAAAGGAAATGACCGTAAAATCAGGTCAGAAATGTACGGCTATTCGTAGAATTATTGTACCTGCAGATCTTGTTGAAGATGTTCAAATTGCTTTAGGGAAACAACTAGATAAAGTAACCATAGGTGATCCTAGATTGAAAGAAGTAAGAATGGGTGCCTTAGCAAGTAAACAACAGGTTGAAAGCTTCAGAAATAATGTGTCTAAGATTGCCAAAACTGCTCAATTGGTGTATGGCGATTTAGACAAAATAGAAACCGTAGGCGCTGATGCTCAAAAAGGGGCATTTGTAGCTCCGATCCTTTTAAGAGAAGATTATCCTTTCAAGAATACCGAGGCTCACGTGATCGAAGCCTTTGGACCTGTATCTACCATAATGCCATATGATACTTTGGATGATGCCATTGCACTAACTCATATGGGTAAAGGATCTCTTGTATCGTCAATATTTACGTATGATGATAAAATCGCTAAAGAATTCGTTGTGGGAGCAGCTTCACACCACGGACGTATTTTGGTAGGGAATCGAGAAAATGCTAAACAGAGTACAGGTCATGGTTCTCCATTACCTATGCTAACTCATGGAGGTCCTGGTCGTGCAGGAGGTGGAGAAGAAATGGGAGGTATACGAGGTATCAAGCACTATATGCAAAGATGTGCTGTTCAAGGTACTCCAACAACTTTGACCGAAGTTACTGGTATATACCAAGCAAATTCAGCATATAAACCAGCTGATAAACATCCTTTTGCATATCACTGGGAAGATATCGAACCCGGAATGTCGCTCAAAACACATAAGCGTACGGTTACCGATACCGATATTATTAATTTTGCAAACCTTACCTGGGATCACTTTTATGCACATACGGATATTACATCCTTAGGTGGAAGTATTTTCGAAAAACGTACTGCACATGGATATTTTATCCTTGCCGCCGCTGCAGGATTATTTGTATATCCGAATAAAGGTCCGGTTGCAGCCAATTATGGTCTTGAAGAATGCCGTTTCTTAAGGCCTATATATCACAATGATACTGTTTATGTGAGATTAACATGTAAACAAAAGATAGATCGCGATCATAGGGGTAAAGAATTACCTAGCGGCATTGTAAAGTGGTTTGTAGAAGTATTTGATCAAGAAGATGAATTGGCAGCTATTGCGACAATTTTGACAATGGTACAAAAAAAATCACCGTTTGAACAAGTCGATCGATCAAATATTGAAGGATATTTAGCGAAGCTAACTGAAAATTCTAAACCGAAATGGGGAATGATGACCCCGCAGCATATGGTAGAGCATTTGGAGTATACTATTAGGATAGGTTTAGGAGAAATTCAGGATTTCGACATTGCAACACCAGAGGATAAATTAGAAAAGGTTCAGGAAATGATCTATAACCATAGGCCTATGCCTAAAGAACATAATCATCCTTTACTAAAAAAAGGAACGTTGGAAGACTTAAAACATGAAAATTTATCTGCTGCCAAAGATAAATTACTGGAGGCTTATGATGAGTTTGAGACCTATTTTAAAGAAAACCCGGAAGCCATTACCAAAAATGCTGTTTTTGGAGATATGAACAAGTTCGAATGGAATTTACTGAATTCAAAACATTTTAATCATCATTTCGAACAATTTGGAATATTAGAGTAGAATGTAAAATGTAAAACAGGAAAATGTAAAATGTAAAATGTAAAAGTATTGAAAACAATACAGAAATATGACCTTCAACAAAGATTAGTAAAGTTTTCTTCAAGTATTATTTTGAACATCAATACTTTGAAAAAAAGTTTTGCTTCAGAACACTTAGCGAAGCAGCTAATTCGTTCCACCACCTCTGCCGCTCTCAATTATGGAGAAGCTCAGAGTGCAGAATCCAAAAGAGATTTTATTCATAAAATGAAAATATGTCTCAAGGAACTGAGAGAGTCTCAAGTAAATTTGGAGATATTGAAAGAATCAGAATTAATAGAAGATTCAAAAGGTTTTGAAAATATTATACAAGAATGTAAAGAGTTAGTAGCAATTTTTACTTCTAGTATAAAAACAACCAAAGTGAATAATAGTAACAATTAATGTAAAATGTAAAACTGAGAAATGTAAAATCGCAAAATATAAAATGTAAAACTGCAAAATGTAAAAGTTGAAACTGTATTAAAAATTAACTTTTGACTTTATAAGAATATCAAACCGCAATATGTGAAATGTAGAAGTTTTAGGAGATAAATACTTTTAACTTTATCATTTTACATTTAAAATTTAAAATTTAAGTTGACACAGCCATACGTAAACATAGATATAGAAAACGGAGTAGGAACTATAGAGTTTTTTCATCCTGCCCATAATTCGTTACCAGGAGATATTCTAGCAAAATTAGCACAAACGATTGATGATGCCGGTAATAATGATGATATAAAAGTTATTGTACTAAAAAGTGGAAGAGATCGAACTTTTTGTGCAGGAGCGAGTTTTAAAGAGTTAATTACTATTAATGATGCAGAAACGGGGAAAGTATTCTTTTCTGGCTTTGCCAACGTCATTAACGCTATGCGTAAGTGTCCAAAGTTCATTATTGGTCGGGTACAAGGAAAAACAGTTGGCGGTGGAGTTGGAGTGGCTTCAGCTACCGACTATTGTATGGCAACCCAATATGCATCAATTAAACTTAGCGAGCTTAATGTGGGTATTGGACCGTTTGTGGTAGGACCGGCCGTTGAGCGCAAAATAGGACTGTCTGCCATGTCTCAAATTGCCATAGATGCCAATACGTTTTATAGTGCAGAATGGGCTAAAGAAAAAGGACTATTTACTCATGTTTTTGAAGATATAGAAACACTGGATGCTGAAGTTAAAGCGTTTGCAGAGCACTTATGTACCTATAACCCTGAAGCCATGCGAGAAATGAAAAAAGTATTTTGGCAAGGAACTGAAGACTGGGATACGCTTTTGGCTGAACGAGCTGTGATTAGTGGGCGATTGGTGTTAAGCGAGTTTACAAAAGAAACGTTGAAAAGGTTTAAGTAAAAAAATAAAAATGTAAAATTCAAAAGTTGAAACTATAAAATAAGATTAACTTTAGGCTTTATCATTTTATATTTAAAATTTATCATTTACAATGATTTACGCATTCAAAGGATATATACCCGTAGTACACGAAAGTAGTTTTGTGCACCCACTAGCAGCAGTAACTGGTAATGTAATTATTGGTAAAAACTGCTACATAGGTCCAGGAGCTGCTATACGTGGAGATTGGGGAGAAATTATTCTTGAAGATGGAGTAAATGTACAGGAAAATTGTACAGTACATATGTTTCCTGGCAAGTCTATTGTACTTAAAGAAAGTGCGCATATAGGTCATGGAGCAGTGATACATGGTGCAAATCTAGGACGTAATTGTCTAATTGGTATGAATACGGTGATCATGGATGATGCAGAGATAGGGGATGAGTGTATTGTAGGAGCTATGTCTTTTGTAAAGGCAAAAACGGTGTTCCCTAAGCGTAGCTTAATCGTTGGAAATCCAGCAAAAGTTATTAAAGAAGTGAGCGATAAAATGATTGCCTGGAAAACTAAGGGCACTCAATTATATCAACAACTTCCTACAGATTGTTTTGAATCTCTAGAAGAAGTTGAGCCTTTACGAGAAGTTCCTAAAGAAAGACCAACGCAAGAAGCCTTTTATAAAACTTTAGAAGCGTTTAAAAATAAATAATGAATATAGAGAATATTACAAAAGAATTAGAGCCTTTAAGGGTGCAATTACAAACACATTCATTGTATCAAGATATTAAGGATATTGAAGGTGTTCGTGTATTTATGCAGAATCACGTATTTGCTGTATGGGATTTTATGTCCTTATTGAAAAGCTTACAGTTTCACCTTACTACAGTTAATGTTCCTTGGATTCCTTCTTCGAATCCAAAGACAAGACGTTTCATCAACGAAATCGTACTGGCAGAAGAAAGTGATGTGAATCAAGCTGGAGAGTCTGTAAGTCATTTCGAAATGTACCTAAACGCAATGCAGGAAGCGGGTGCAGATACCCTACAAATAAATAGATTATTGCAGCAATTGTGTGATAATAAAACGGTTGAAGAAGGTCTTGAATCAATAGCAACTATAGATGAAGTAAAGGACTTTGTAGAATTTACCTTTCAGGTTATTGCTACCAACAAACCGCATATTATAGCTGCGGTATTCACTTTTGGAAGAGAAGATTTAATACCAGATATGTTTATTGCCTTGGTAAAAAGTATAGCAAGCAGTTCTGGGTCTGCATTAACACATTTGATATATTACCTTGAACGTCATATAGAATTAGATGGTGACGAACATGGTCCGTTGAGCTTAGAAATGGTAGAAACACTTTGTACAAACAAGAAAGAATGGAACGAGGCTTTATATTATAGTAAAAAGGCACTCGAAAAACGCATTACGTTATGGACGGGAATACATACTATGGTAAAGTGTAACATCGTTTCAGTCTAAATTTTAGAATAAATAAAACTAACAAACATTAGTTTGTTTTAAGAAAAATTTGTTTTTATAAGCATGTCAATAGTAGAACTAAAAATGCCCAAGATGGGTGAAAGCATTTCAGAAGCAACTATCCTAAATTGGTTGAAAAAAGTTGGTGATCCCGTAGAAGAGGATGAAACCATACTTGAAGTAGCTACAGATAAAGTAGATTCTGAAGTGCCATCACCCTGCAGCGGTGTACTTTCTGAAATACGATTTGAACCTAATGAAGTGGTGGAAATTGGAGCCGTAATTGCTTTGATTGAGGCTGATGGTAAACAAAATCTAGCTTCTCCCCCTATCCAGGAAGAGATGCCTATAGGAAATAAAGGGTTCAGTACAGCTAAAACTTCAAAAGAAGTTACAATTTCAGCTTCTCTCCCTCAAGTAGAGATGTCCGTAGGACAGAGAGGGCAATATAAGTTGGAAGGCTCTTCTATGAACGATGGATTCTTATCTCCATTAGTAATTAGTATTGCCAAAAAAGAAAATCTTAGTATAGAAGAAGTACAAAGTATAGAAGGTACAGGAGAAGGGGGACGTATTCGCAAAAGCGATATTATGCAATACCTCAAGAACAGACAGTATCCTCTACCTAGCAGACCTCAAGCAGTAACACCAAAGTCAACATATAATGCCCCTCCAATAAATTTTGTTGAAGGTAAAGATCGTATTGTAGAGATGGATCGTATGCGAAAAATGATTGCTGATCATATGGTATACTCCAAACATACCTCTCCTCACGTGACCAGTTATATCGAAGTCGATGTTACCAATATTGTGAATTGGAGAAATGAAGTAAAAAACGAGTTTTTAGAAAAGTACGGAGAAAAACTAACGTTCACTCCCATTTTTGTAGAAGCTGTAGCAAAGGCGATTGCGGCATATCCAATGATCAATGTGTCGGTGGATGGAGATAAAATTGTGGTACATGATGATATCAATGTGGGGATGGCTACAGCATTACCTAGCGGAAATTTAATTGTTCCCGTGGTAAGAAATGCTGATGAAAAGAACCTTCTTGGGTTGGCTAAGAAGGTGAATCATTTAGCTAATAATGCACGTAACAATGCCTTAAAACCTGACGAGATTGGCGGCAGTACATTCACCATTTCTAACGTTGGAACTTTTGGTAGTTTGATGGGAACTCCAATAATTAATCAACCAGAAGTAGCCATATTGGCATTAGGAATTATAAAGAAAAGACCTGAGGTGATTACTACCGAAAATGGTGATGAAATAGCCATTAGAAGCATGATGTATTTGTCATTATCTTTTGATCATAGAGTAGTAGATGGATTTTTAGGAGGTTCATTTTTACGAAATGTAGGTGATGAACTCGAGGCATTTGATAGTAATAGAAAAATATAACTAAAAGATATGCGCAAGGGATAGAAGCAAGCTACCGTGTAGCGCGAATAGCCCGACCCAAAGGGATGCGCCCAAAACAATATAAAAAATGGAACAGCAGATCAAAATTATAAGAACTTCAAATTCGGGATTGCAACACATTGATTTTGATAATATCCCTTTGGGGACAGTATTTACTGATCATATGTTTGTTTGCGATTATGAAAATGGAAATTGGCGAAACCCGCGTATAGAACCTTTACAGATGATTCCTACGCATCCTGCCGCCATGGCTTTGCATTATGGTCAGGCAATTTTTGAAGGAATGAAAGCTACTGTAGGTAATGATAATACTCCTTTATTGTTTAGACCCGAAGAAAATGCAAAGCGTTTTAATCATAGTGCTGTAAGAATGGGTATGCCCATTGTTCCTGAGAAATTGTTTGTTGAAGCGGTAAAGCAAATTGTTGGTATTGAACATCATTGGATACCACCACAGGATGGTAGCGCCTTGTATTTACGACCGTTTATGTATGCAGATGAACCCTTTATAGGGATGAGAGCCGCCACCAGTTATAAGTTTATTGTGATTTGCTCTCCTGCAGGACCATTTTTTACGAAGAAAATTAGGTTGTATGCCGAGACGGAATTTATAAGAGCGGCAGACGGAGGAACAGGAGAGGCTAAAGCAGCAGGAAATTATGCCGCAGCCATATTACCGACTGAAAAAGCAAAGGCCAAAGGGTATGATCAAGTATTATGGCTAGATGCCAATGAGCATAAATATGTGCAAGAAGTCGGTACTATGAATATCTTTTTTAAGGTTGAAGGTAAATTTATTACACCAAGCACAGATGGATCCATTCTAAAAGGGATTACCAGAGATAGTGTTATTACTTTATTGAAAGATAAGGGATTTGAGGTTGAAGAACGACCGATAACTATCGATGAAGTGATCCAATTTTCTAAAGAAAGAAAGTTAGAAGAAGCTTTTGGAACAGGTACCGCTGTTGCTATTGCAATGGTTGAAGCTATTGGGTATAAAGATGAGGTGATTACTTTACCTAGTGATAATCCCGTGAGTCAAGATATGAAAGCCACATTGGATGATATAAAGACGCAAAAGAGAGATGATAAACATGGATGGATCATTCCTGTAGATGTAGAAGAAAAAGTGGAATAAAAAGAAGTTACGAATTACGAATTTGGATTTACAAATGATAGGATTTAATTCTCCATTAGTACTCCTAATACTGAAATTAACGTCATCCTGAATTTATTCCAGAATCTCATATAGCTTGTTTTCAGTAGGGTAGAATGAGAAGCTGAAACAAGCCTGTGCTGAACTCGTTTCAGTATTCAGCTTGACGAATATCGTTTAAACTATGTTGGGAATATTAAATAAATAGAGCCCATAATTCAAAAATCGTAAATCATACATCAAAAAATTAATACTATGTTAGCTGAAAAAACAATTGCCAAAAACGTATTGCAAGAAGCATTTTTGACACTTTGCAAGGCAAAATCAATGGCAGAATTGTATGAAGAAAATTTTAAAGTGGTTTCTAAATATGTACATGCTACATCGCGAGGTCATGAAGCGATACAAATAGCGGTTGCTATGCAATTGCTGCCTCAGGATTTTGCATTTCCATATTATCGAGATGATGCCATGTTGTTGGGAATCAAAATGAGACCTTACGACCTGATGTTACAATTATTAGCTAAGAAAGATGACCCTTTCTCTGGTGGAAGAACGTACTATTCACATCCAAGCTTACGGGATGATGACAAACCTAAAATACCACACCAGTCTTCTGCAACGGGTATGCAGGCGATTCCGGCAACCGGAGTAGCTTTAGGATTGCAGTATAAAGAGTTAGTCGATCTTGATGATAAAAGCCTTAAAGAAAAACCTCTGGTGCTTTGCTCATTGGGTGATGCTTCAGTTACTGAAGGAGAAATTGCCGAAGCTTTTCAGATGGCAGCTTTAAAACAACTTCCTATTTTGTATTTGGTACAAGATAATGGTTGGGATATTTCAGCAAATGAAGCCGAAACTCGTGCGCAGAATGCTTTTGAATATGCGAAAGGGTTTAATGGATTGGATGCCATCTCAATTGATGGAGCTAATTTTACAGAAAGTTATCTGGCAATACAAGAAGTAATTCGAACCATTCGAGAGGAGCGTAGACCTATGTTGGTGCATGCTAAAGTTCCGTTACTGAATCATCATACTTCAGGGGTGCGTATGGAATGGTATCGAGATGACCTTGAAGAAGCTAGAACCAGAGATCCATATCCCTTGCTTCGCAATCAGTTGTTGGATACTGGTTTTACTGAAGAAGAAATTCAGAAAATAGAAGATAAAGCAAAAAATAGTGTAGCAAAAGATCTCGAAGAAGCGATGAAAGCTGAAGATCCCAAGCCCGAGGATTTGTTTACACATGATTTTGCTCCAACCCCGGTTACCGAGGAGAAAGGAGATCGATCACCTTCAGACAAAGAAGAAGTGGTCATGGTTGACTGTGCATTATTTGCTGTAGAAGAATTAATGAGAGAGCACAAAGAGTGTCTGCTATATGGGCAAGATGTAGGAGGAAGATTAGGCGGAGTGTTTCGAGAAGCGGCAACATTAGCCCAGAAATTTGGTGATGAGCGCGTGTTTAATACACCTATCCAAGAGGCCTTTATTGTAGGGTCTACAGTCGGAATGTCTGCTGTTGGACTAAAACCGATTGTTGAAGTACAATTTGCAGATTATATCTGGCCGGGACTTAATCAGTTGTTTACAGAGGTAAGTCGATCGTGTTATCTTTCAAACGGGAAATGGCCGGTATCAATGATTTTACGAGTTCCGATTGGGGCGTATGGTAGCGGAGGACCTTACCATTCTTCTTCAGTCGAGTCGGTAATTACGAATATTCGAGGTATCAAAATTGCCTACCCGAGTAATGGCGCCGATTTAAAGGGGTTGATGAAATCGGCATATCACGATCCCAACCCGGTTGTCATTCTCGAACATAAAGGATTGTATTGGTCCAAGGTCAAAGGAACGGATGCTGCAAGAACCATTGAACCAGCAGAAGATTACATTTTACCTTTTGGAAAAGCAAATGTTGTACAGCGCATATGGCCACAAGATGAGAAAGAAACGGTAACTGTGGTTACTTACGGAATGGGAGTACATTGGGCATTAAATGCAACAAAAGATGGTCAAGATATTGTAGAGATTATAGATTTGCGAACATTATACCCTTTGGATGAAGAAACGATTATGGAGTCGGTAAAGAAAACTAAGAAGTGTTTGGTAGTTACCGAAGAGCCTAGTAACAATTCTTTTGCAAGAGCATTGGCAGGAAAAATTCAAGAAGAGTGTTTTAGATATCTGGATGCTCCTGTATTAACTATTGGTTCAGAAAATATGCCGGCGATTCCTTTGAACAGTACCCTAGAACAAACCATGATTCCTTCCACAGAAAAGGTTAAAGCGAAGATTCAAGAATTGTTAGCATATTGATATATATGTCCTGATATTTCAAATGCATTAATTTTTAATGCTACCCAACACATGAATATGCCATGTCTACACTATCTTTAGTTAAAGTTAAAATTAAAATTTGATAGCTATGGCGACAAAAGAAACATCACAACGTACCAAAGATCATGAGGTAATTAAAGAATGGGTGGTTCAACGAGATGGTACTCCATCTGTTGTAAAAGAGACTCAAAATGATCAGGAAGAAGGAGCAGTGTTGCGAATTGATTTTCCGCGGAATGAAAACCCTGACCTTGAAGAAATCACCTGGGATCGATTTTTTGAAATTTTTGATAGTAGTGATATAGAATTTCTATATCAAGAAGAAACTGAAGATGGTAACAAAAGTAACTTTTGCAAGTTTGTTTCTGCCAATTAGAGACAAAATGTAATATTGGAATAGGAATTTAGAGCAAAAGCATGGTATAGGATAAATAATAACCGTCAGATCAAGTAGTGGCTAATATACCTCATCTATGGCTAGAGTCGTCTACTTGATCGGCGGTAGTTTTTATTTTTTTACAATTAGTTTTAGAAAGTTGCAGTGTTTGTAATTGAGCCCTATTTTTTCCGAAAGGTTGTACAAATGAGTTATCTTGATTTTCATTAATGATTCTAGCCTTTACATTGTCATCAAGCTGTAATTGAAGCATTTTTTTAATTTTAGAAAATACTTCAGGATCGAGGATTGGGGTGATTACTTCAATTCTATGATCCAAATTTCTGGTCATCCAATCTGCCGAACCGATATACATTTTTTCTTCATCGTTATTACAGAATACGTATACTCTTCCATGTTCTAAAAACCGATCAACGATACTGGTGATATAAATGTGTTCACTTTGCCCTTCAATACCAGGAACCAGGCAGCAGATTCCTCTAACGATGAGTCGAATTTTAACTCCGGCATTATTCGCTTTATACAACAATTCAATCATTTCAGGATCCTGCAGACTATTTAATTTCAAAATGATATACGCATTTTTACCGGCTTTGGCGTTTTCAATCTCATTTAAGACTAGCTTTTCAAAACTGTTGCGCGTAGTAAATGGAGAAATTAACAGGTTTTTTGCTTTGGGAATAATAAGGGTTCCCTCTAACAACTGAAAAACCTGACGCAATTCAGAAGTAATTTTGGGATTGGCAGTCATTAACCCGAAATCGGTATAAATTTTTGCTGTTTTTTCGTTAAAATTTCCGGTACTGATGTATCCATACCCTTTTGATATACCGTTTTCTATTCGTTCTAGTAATAGAATTTTCGAATGTACTTTAATACCAGGGTAGCTATACACGACTTTTGCACCATTTTCTTCTAAAGTTTTTCCCCAGCGAATATTGTTTTCTTCATCAAACCGCGCTTTGGTTTCAATAAATACAAAAACGTTTTTCCCGTTTTTTAAAGCCTTTAATAGGGTCTCGGCAAGACTTGATTTTCGTGCTATTCTATACAAAGTAACTTTGATATGAGTGACATTTTTGTCTTCGGAAGCTTGATGTATCCATCGCAAAACATCATCAAAAGACTCATAAGGATAATATAAAAGTCTATCTTTTTTACTGATGGCATCAAATAGACAGGTGAATTTCTGAAGCTCTGGTGAACGAATGGGGTACAAAGGCGCTAGCGCTAGTTGTTTTCCTGTAGGATTCGGAAAATCGAAGAAATCCTTAAAGTTATGGTACCGCCCACCACGCAATACATCAGTTTCGTTGGCATCTAATATCGTTTTAATACGAGTTAACAATTCTTCTGGTATGGCATCATCTACAAGTAAACGGGTAACCTGTCCAATATCCCTTTTTCCTAATGAATTTTCTATTTTAGTCAGCAAATCGCCAGAGTACTCATTGTCGATGTACAATTCGGCATCTCGAGAAATTTTTATAGCATGAAATATAGAAGTGTCTTTTTGTTGATACTTTTGAGCAAGATTATACTTTATAATATCATCAATAAAGGTAATGTAATGATTTTCGTTTTCTTTTGGGAAAATAATAAACCGTGAAGCATCTGAAGGTATTTTTGTAATGATAAAAGTAGCCTTGTTTACCAGAGCGGTTATATATAATTCTTCGTTTTCAATAAAAACAGCTTCATTTTCAGGGGCTGAGTGTATATGAAGTTTGAGTTTCTCTTTTAAATGTTCTTTATAATACTGTGCTGCAAACTTTTTTTGAGTGTCTGAAAATTGCTCACTGTTAATTAAATATATCCCTTCGTTTCTTAATTGCGGTAAAATTTGACCAGTAAAAATATCACCAAACTCTTCTTGCTGAAGATGTACCTGTTTCTTTATTTTCTTTAAAAGCTTGTTGGGTTTTGTAATTAGTTTTTTCCTTAAGGATTTATCAAGGTTTTTAATTTTCCTTATATCAGATACACGAACTTTAAAAAATTCATCAAGATTTGATGAAAAAATAGCAAGAAATTTAATTCGTTCATACAAAGGATTGTTTTCATCTGCGGCTTCCTGCAAAACCCGATGGTTGAAACGTAGCCAAGATAAATCTCTATTATACTGTTTTTCTGAAATCAATTTCATGCTTGCACATTTATCAAGTCGTAGCGTGTAACTAAAACACCCTTTCAATTTTGCAATAATAAATTAGAATTAAGTTATATTCATGTAAAAAAACCATAAAATTTAAAAATCTAAATGAATATCCGTAATCAATCATATCATACTGTCTCCTCGAGCGTAGTCGAGAGGTTAGTAAATTCAACGAGCTTAAAATCAGGTCTCGACTGCGCTCGACCAGACATTAAAGTTAATTTTATGATATATAGCGGATATTCAAAAATCGATGTGTAATGATAAGCAATACGCCTGGATCATCACTTTAACTCGTGTATCTGATGTTGATATACTTTTAGCGCTTCATTAAAGAAGGCTATACCGTCATCTTGAGCCACCCCTGTAATCGGTAGCACAGCCCCTTCGAAACTAGCAGGCAACCATTTTCCTTTTGAGATCGAATTAAATGAAGATGTTGCTATCTTATTACCTCTTTGGTAGCCATTCAGGTAGAAATAGTAGTCATTACAATACGCATCTGGAATAGCAAGGCCTAATCCAATTGAAAATTCAGGACTATTTTTAAGTTGTGCATAGGCACTAGTATCAAAATGATGAGGCCAGATTCTAATTTTAGATGTTAACTGCTGTTGTTCTAAAAAGGCTTGTAGTGTTTGCTGTGCTAACACTCTATGTTCAGCTAACCTATGAAGTTGATCAACACTTTCGAGTTGAAATTCGTAATCATCGTCAATAGAGGGATATGGTAATTGATAATGAAATTTATACACGTAGGGATCAAGGATATTTGCTTCTTCGGCAGTTTCTTGTATCCATTTTACGATTTCGATATGTTTGGTTTGATGTAATCGTAACGAGCTTTTAGAATTTTTTGAGTTCCATTCTAATGTAAACCGTTGGTAGTTTAGGGAAAGTGTATGGCCAGACGTATTGAGCGGGTGTGTAGTTAAGTTTTTGTCGCTGACAGAAAATTTTAGATTCATATGGCTATCGTTCTCTTTTTTTTTGAGAAAGCTAATGGCAGCAGCTGCGAGGTACTGTGCTGCCAGGTGCATTTGAGTCGTCATGTTTGTGTTTATTTATTTAAGTGTTTGACGTGTGATGTGTTTATTAAATTTTATGGGGTAGGGGGTATTAGTATTAAACTCATTTAAAACTTTATCTGATAATAAAAATATAGGATCCAAACTATATTTTATACTCTAGGAACTGGTTTAAACTTTTTTTAATTTGCTAAAAACATGTTGTTTTGCCCTTCTATTTCATAATTTTTGACTTCAGTAGCGCTCTTATGCAAGTAAAAAATTACTTTATTTACGCACAAAATCTTTCGCAATGGCACCATTTGGCACTTTTCTATTGGTCGATCCTGCTTCAATTAAAAAAGTTTACACCTATTCAAGGTTTTAAATGAGTTCATGGTTAAAAATAGTAAATTTTAACAAATTCGCATTTGTTTTAAGGATACAGTAAAAAGCACTTTTTTTGACGTACACCAAAAAGGGTTATGTGGTTTTACTAAAAAAGCAAGGTGAAACATGGCTGCAGCAAACTACAGCCATGTTGGGCTTATTTTCCTAACATCAAAAGTTCATTACAAACCACCTCTGTGATGTATTTTTTTTGACCTGTGTTATCTTCATAACTGCGAGAAGTTAATTTACCTTCGATAGCAATTTCCTGTCCCTTATTTACATATTTCTCTATAATATCTGCTGTTTTTCCCCAGGCTACGATATTATGCCATTGCGTATCTGTAATTTTGTCTCCTTTTTTATCATAGTAATAGTCATTGGTGGCTAATGAGAATTTAGCTAACTTTTTACCAGATTCCAGGTTTACAATTTCAGGTTCTTGTCCTAAATTTCCAATCAACTGTACTTTGTTTTTAAGCGTGTTCATAATTTTAATTTTTCGTGTTAAACAATTGATACGATGTCCTGAACTGATTTCAGGATCTTTTAAACTAATTATCGAATGCTAAGCATTTTAGTATTTTGAATTATGCTTGTTCAGTTCGACGATGCAAACATAGATTTGGAAAATACTAAGACCCGGTTCGGAAGTGTTTAATTTCGTTTGTATTCGTTTGTAAACGTTTGAAAACTTATAAAATATTAGAAATGATAAGTTTATGAGTACGATGATATTTATACTGTTTTGATGAGAAATGGTAATTTTTAGAATATCTAAAAATATGTATGTACTAATGTGTATATTTCGTTGTTAGCAGGAATATAAAAACTAAAATAAAATGCCCGTAGAAATATGGATTTCAATTTTTGGAGCAATCTCAGCTATAATTGTAGCAGCTATTGGAGCCTTTTTGGCCAATAAAAACAGTATAATTCTTCAAATAAGAAAGCTAAAGGAAGAACATTATGCTTCTTACATTGAATCATTACATAATCACGCAGCCGAAAACTCAAAAGACTCTCTGACTGAATTAGTACTTAGTAGAGATAAGATGTTTTTAATTGCAAGCGAACAAGTAATAAAACAAATGCTAGAATATGAAAAGAATGGAATTGGAAACTCATCAGAAAATCATGACAAATACTTAACGGAATTGATAAAAGCGATTCGGAAAGATCTGAAATTAAAGGATAAGGATTTTCCAAGAGTGAGCTTTAAAAAACCAACCCCTGAATAAAAAAAGCTGCTAACAATGCCTATGAGTTTATTGCGGCGAAATTCCTTAACGGAATTTCACGCGCATTTGCTATCTTAGGCTTTTTAACCGGAATTGCACTCTGTGCCATTCCGTAACAAACCATAGCCGAGACGTTGTGCTTCATTACCAGAAATCACTAATCAAAAAAATCTCTACAAAAACTATACGAAATTTGCTCTCATAAAGATAAAACTGGAAAACATTCTAAATCTGAGCTTAGAGAAATTATTCTTATTTTTGGAATCCTGTAAAAAAAGATTTTAGTACGTGTCTATTGAACAGCTAAACAAAAATAATGTAAAAACAATATGGCAAGAATTTCTTAGTAGTTCAACATGGCATTGGGCACAGAAAGGCATTGTATTAATTCTTTTCTCATTAGTTGTAAATCATATAGCAGCAAGCGATAATTTTCAGGATAATGCATCATATAGATTTCCTTTAGAAGGTTTTTTGTTTACCATTGGTTTTTCTACTCTTGTTGGTATTATTGCGCATTTCAATTTTAAATTTCATAAAAAAAAGTATTTTTCCATAAAGGTAGACATAAATAAAATTGTAAGGTTTATGGCGTCTACATTAGGCTATATTACAATACTTTATATTCCTGCAAATGTTTTTATAGCAGTAGTTATAGATGGAGAAATACAATTCTATTATATAGTAATTGGTTTACTAATTACCTTATTAATATGTTTTATTCTTATAGGCTTATGGTATGCCCAAGACTTATACAATTTATATAGGTTATCTTTAAAAGATTCAGAAATTACTATAGATAGTGGAGCGAAAATAAAGAAACTTACCTACCAAAATATTGCGTGCTTTTATAGCAAGAATAAAATTGTGTATACGGTACAAAATAATGGCACGACAATTAATACCGATTTTACGTTAAATGAGCTAGAAGAAAAAATAAACGATCAATTATTTTTTAGAGCCAATCGGCAAATTATTATTCATAAAGATGCTGTTGACCAAATTGAAAAGATTGAAAATGGTAAGCTACGTATTCTATTAAAAACGTTCATTAAAAAAGATACTATTACTGAAATTACTATAAGCCGTTATAAGCGAAGAGCATTTATGGATTGGTTTCAATAAATGTTACCAGAACATTACCTACTATTCAGTTATTAATTTCGACCATTCAGTAAAAACATAAGTATTTAAAGGGAATTTCAGAGATTTTGTTCATTATTTCGTTTAGAATTTAAAGTCAAAAGACAATGAACAAAATCACTTCGAGACAAATATTAATTCCGTTAATTACCATTGCAATTATCCTCTTTTTTTGGTTTGGGCCAATCCATTTAGGTTTTCTAACACTTATCATTTCTTCAATAGTAGTTTTTATAGGTAGCGCTATAGAATATAAAGGAAAATGGCTTTCTGCACTTGGGTTTCAACGAGAAAAGTTAAAATTTAAAAACATATTTGTTTATGCGCCGTTAGTTGCGCTAGGACTTTTTATTTTTTACATTTTTATATTGATTCCTGGGGTTACAGAACTTACAGGAGTTTCTATAGATTATTCGTTTTTTAGGGAAATAACTAAAGACCTGAAAACCTTTCTTATTAGTTTATTATTAATATTAATTGGCTCTGGTTTTGGTGAAGAAATCATTTTTCGTGGGTATTTTATGAGACAGTTTTTAAAAATTTTTGGAGAAAGCAAGATTAGTATTGTATTAGGTATTGTACTTATTACGGCCTTTTTTGGTTTCATGCACAGTGGTCAAGGTATTACAGGGCAAATAGGCACTTTTGTAATTGGATCGCTTATAGCTTTAATATTCTACTTACGTAAATACGATTTGTGGTTTGTTTGCTCTGTGCACTGCTTTTTTAATACTATAGCTTTAACTTGTATTTACTTTGGTTTGGCTTAACGATATAAAAACACTTAATCCTCGTAATTTGCAAGAAAAACGAATTAATAAAAATAATTATAAGAAATAAAATGACGAAAGCACAACAATATATAAGAAAACATAGGGCGGTTTAAGACGATCCTAAAAGTTCTTGATTTCTTGCTAAGACGCCAAATATAACATTTACAACTAGTGTTTTATTTCATATTTTTGAAATTGTAGTCCTTTGGTTGGCGTTTACAAAAATAATAAAAGCAAAATATTTATATTTGGCTTAGTACCAATTCGAAACTTATTGCTTATCACGAGCCCAACGCTTCTTACACTTAACGTTGGGTGTAATTAATCCACACCGGCAAAAGTCAAAACGAAACTCAACGATACGGATTGTTTTATTATATTTGTACGTATAAAATAATCATTATGGATACTAAACTGACATTAAAACTAAATAAAAGTGTTATTGAAAAGGCCAAGAAATATGCTTCTAATAAGAAAATAAGCCTTTCTCGAATAATCGAAGCTTATTTGCAATCTTTGACTTCAGAAACTGAAAATTCAGAATTTGAAATTTCCCCTTTTGTAAAAAGTATAGCAACAGGGGTTGAAATCCCTGCTGATTTAGACTATAAAAAAGACTACTCTGACTATTTAATGGAAAAGTATAAATGAGCAGGAGAATATTTATAGACACTAATATACTATTGGACTTTTTAGGGGAACGAAAACCATTCTATGACCCAATTGCAAAAATTGCAACATTGGCAGAAAAAGTAAAGCTTACAATGGTGGTCTCACCAATTTCATTTGCAACGGTAAATTATTTTCTCGCAAAATTTGAAACAGCTGAAATCGCCAAAGAAAAATTGAGAAAATTCAAGATTATAAGTGAAATATGTTCACTGGATGAACAAACCATTGAAAAAGGACTTAATTCTTCGATAAAGGATTTTGAAGATGCACTTCAATATTTTAGTGCGACGGTATCTGATTGTGAAATAATAATAACAAGAAACGGAAAAGACTTTAAGAAATCGCTTTTGCCAGTAATGACAGCTGATGAATTTTTAAAAAGTCTAAACAAAAAATAACTACACCCAATAAGTTGTATAGTTCATTTGCTCTTCGGGAAGCAAACGCAACATATAAGAGATGTTGTGAGCAATTACTAAAAATCTAAAATAGTAAGCATTACAATGAATTCAATTGTTAATATAAATAGGGAACTTAAAGATATTAAAACCTACTTTTCACCAAAAGTGGTTGGCGAAGTAAATAATCAATACATAAAGCTGGCAAAAATTTTTGGTCAAGATATCCCTTGGCATAATCACGAAAACGAAGACGAATGCTTCTACATAATAGAGGGTGAACTATGTATGGAAATAGAAAATAGGGAATCTTTTACAATGAAGAAAGGAGACTTATTCGTAGTAAAAAGAGGAGTAAATCATAGAGTTTCTTCTGAAAAAGAGTGCCAAATAATGCTAATAGAACCTAAAAGTACCGAACACACTGGAAAAGTAAGCTCTCGTATTACGAAATCAATTAATGATCAATTAAAATAGCTTATAAGCTTAAAGATGCAAATCTATTCATGATATATTGAACAAAATTGATTAAAAAAGGCATACAACCATTACACAACAAAATATAGTTGTTCTTTGTGACAGCAACGTTTGTTATATTCGCCGGTAAGTAGTAAGATTGCATAAGAAATTAATTGTAATAGAAAGAATTTTATGAATTGGAGTTGGGCATTTATTTTCAGGAAGCAAATGTAAAATAAAGAAACGCTAGCATTAATTTAAAACCATATGGAAAACAAATTTCTAGAAGTTATGTCTCAACGAACTGACGAAGAGTTGATAAAAATATTGACCGTAGAAAGAAGGAAATATAATCCCCTTGCTATAGAGGCTGCCGAATTAGAAATTGAAAAAAGGAATATTGATACATCTGACTTTGAAAAAGTTAGAGAGAAGGTTACTATCGAAAAACAAGAGGAAGAACAAGTTTACTCGAATATTGCTGGTTCAGTAACTAGATTTCTAAATTTAATTATTGACACTGTTATATGGTACGTACTCATTATTATTACTTTTTTTATCATTAACTTATTCATTCCATTTGATCCATCTGTGAGTAATTTATTTATAATACTATTTAATCTAATTTTAATTTTCGGAGTTTTTTTCGCGTATCATTCAATTATGGAAATTAAATTCCAAAAAACTGTTGGTAAATTTGTCACAAAAACAAAAGTGGTGAAGATGAATGGTGAAAAACCTACAAACAACGATATTATTACTCGTACATTTTGTAGGCTTATACCATTTGATAGGCTTTCCTTTGTATTTGTAAAAATTGGAATTCACGATTTCTTGTCAAAAACTACCGTTGTGAAGGACTAAATCGAATTAGAATTTATACTCATAGTAGTATAAGAAAGTAGAAGGTTTTTTATGGTAATATTGACTGAAAAAAATAAGGTCAAATATAGTGCTTCTACTACGATTTTTATATACTTAAATGAATATCCGTAATCCATTATATCACTCTGTCTCCTCGAGCGTAGTCGAGAGGTTGGTAAATCCAATAATCTTAAAATCAGGATTCTACTGCGATAGACCAGACGCCAAAGTTAACTTTATGATGTATAGCGGATATTCAATATACTTATTGTTAACAATTTACAAAAATACCAGATGAATAGAATAATAATTTGGCTGATCTTGACATTTAGTTCAACACATATAAGCTTTGGACAAGATCTTCAAAATGGACAAAAACGTTGGAGTCCTGACCAAAAACTAACAGTCGAGGATTTTAAAATAAGAATTAGCGATAAAAATAATGATGTTGTTTTTAGTCAATTTATGATGTCACATGCTATTAGCGGATTTGACTTTATGAAACGCAATTTAGACCAAAAAATAGAAAATATCTTTCTTGGTAATGCCTCATGGATTGATACCACAAAAGTTGCTAATATTCAAAAACAAATTGATTTCCAGCAAATGCAGTTTGATCTTGCCGAAATTCATGCAAGAAAATTTAGAAAACGAGTATTACAGCATAAGAAAAAAATTGCAAAAGGATTTAATGTAATAAACCGTATCAATAATGAAATTATGGCTGAATTTTCAGAGAATCGTTTACTATTGGTTAAGGAAACTGAAGACGCACAAAATGAAGAAAAAATTGCCGAGTGGAAAGATAAAATTACTACTGAATTAGAGCAATTATATGAATTTCGCTACGAGAATAAAAAGAAAATAAAACTGAATAAATAAACAAATTGGCAATAAGGATAGAGTTGTAATTGCTCTCGATTTCAATTACCTTAAAATTAATTCAGGATTGCTAAATTACTATCGTGATGGCCCCCTCAAAACCTATTACAATTACATCCAAGCACACTAACCCTAAACAATCCAATGAACAAACTTAAAATACATACCCGTCCTGATGTCGAATTAAAATTTAAAATATATCCTAAAGCAATTCAATCTAAATTGAATTTTTTGAGAAACATAATTTTTGAGACTGCTAAAGAGAATGCCGATATTGAGGCCATCGAAGAAACCTTAAAATGGGGAGAACCTAGTTATTTGACTTCAAAAGGAAGTACCATAAGAATCGACTGGAAACCAAAAACGCCCAATCAATATGCCATATACTTTAAATGTACCTCTAAGTTGGTTCCTACATTTAAAGAAGTATATGGCGATACTTTTACCTATGAAAAAAATAGAGCAATTTTGTTTACGTTAGACGATCATGTACCTGTACCCGAATTAAAAGAATGCATTCGTTTGGCATTGCAATACCATCAAGTTAAACATAAACCGAGATTGGGCAAATAATACAGAACGCCGTAATAGACAATTTTGAGTCGGTAATAATAAAGAAATCAAGAGATAGCCATGAATAAACAAGCATTACCAACAAGTAGATTAACACTAAGATTGGTAATAGAAACCGATGTAGATTTAATTCATGAGCTACACCTGCTGCCAGAAACCGACAAATTCAACACACTTGGTATTCCTAAAGATAAAAAAGAGACCAAGGCTATTGTAGATCAGTGGATGGTAAACCATAAAAAACCCAAACCTTATGCCTACACCTATGTGATAGAAAAGAAAGATGATCAAAAATTTGTAGGTCTTATGGCACTAACGCTAAGAAATGAAAAATTTAAAAGTGGAGAAGTATGGTACAAATTGCATCCTAAGCATTGGAGAAATGGATATGCTACAGAAGCATTACTGCGACTCTTAGAATTCGCGTTTGTCGAACTCAAATTGCATCGAATTGAAGCCGGTTGTGCAGTCGAAAACATAGGTTCGATTCGAGTGCTTGAAAAAGTAGGGATGATACGAGAAGGTCGAAAAAGAAAAGTTCTTCCTTTACAATCGGGATGGACAGATAATTTTATATACGCTATTTTAGAAACCGACTCAAGAGACAAACAGGGTTAAAAAACTAAGTTTTGTAGCATTTGCCGATTTTGAATGGAAGTGTCGTCGTACGTCAATGTCCACCCTAGAGAATTGGTCAAAATATAGAGCTTTTGTAGTTCACTAATTAGTCTGTTTTCAGAATTAGTGAGCAATGTCGAATTTTTTACTTTTTCTTTTAGGTGTTGTGTCACTTTTTTTCTAATGGTATTGTGATCTTTCGGTACAAATTGATTAAAAAGATCAGCGGTAATAGTATGATACTCAATATCAGGATTGATTTCAATGTTAGGCTTGGGTATTTTATGAATAGCAAGTGTTTTTGTTTCCTGATCAAGCGTGTATTCAATAGCATTAAGGTCGTAAGCTATTTGTACTTTGGCATTTACAACCACCAAAGCTGTTTTTTTAGCAGTGAATAACCCCGACATAAACTCTTTATTATCTTTGTACGAAATAACTTCAGCAAAATGACCTTCGGTAACAATTAATTTGCCAACATTTTTAATCTGATCCAGAATCAAGTCAGAGGATTGCAATTCGGTTTTTTGAACATTCGATTGATCGATGAAATATTTGATTGCGAATGCCAAAAGCGCCATCAAAGTAGCGCCTAATAAAAAATTACGCATAGGTCAAGGTCTATCTTATTCCGTATAAATGTACATAAAAAAAGCCTTTCGGTAGGGAAAGGCAATTACATACAAATTAAAACGGTGCTATTATTTACGCTCTGGCGGATATTTTTCTAATATCGCACTTACGATCTTATTCATGTTTTCCTGCTTTTTCTCAACTTTGTCGGTCAAAGCTGCGGTACCCATTCCTTGCCAGATTAATTCCTTTTTAGAAGCATCGATTAAATCAATATACAAAGTACCTTCAGTTACTCTGGATACAGCATTTTGGTTGGCACCCATAAACCAGGGGTTCCATCCCCAACCGTAACCCCATCCAGGACCCCAGCCCCAGCCCCAATTCCAGTTGTTGTTGTATACATTTACATTTTCCCGGGTTTTGGTAAATATACTTACAAGCATATCGGGATTTTCAGATTTAGAAAATCCTTTAGCAGTCATATCGGCTTCTATAGCTCTTAAAATCCGTTTTTTATCCAGGTCACTAATTTCTGCTTTATCGATTCCCGGTTTATAAAACGCAAAACTTTTATAGGTATTAAAATTCGCCTGCTTGTCGTAATCTGAAGCTACGCGTACCATACTACAAGAACTTAATATCGTAATAAGGAGTAATGATACTAAAGAAAAAACTTTCATAATCCTCGATTTTATGGTTTAACAACAATTTTTTAACATAAATACAGCAATAATCATACCATGTGAAGTATTGAAATTGTTATATTTAGGTATATCGATTTGTCTTTTTATCATAACCGTAAGGACAGTGTCTACAACCACTCTCACAACAGTAGCCCCGTCTTAAATGATATTGTTCTGTAAAACATCTATACCCTTCGGGCGTCATATAATAATCTCCTTCTTTTGGAGTTATTATTTTTTTAGAGTTACTCATGTTATACAAAAATAGTATCTTACCGGTATATGCGCATTGTTGTTAACAAATATTTGATAGGTCGTCATTTTGTAGGACTAGCACTTTGGCCATTTATCGTGGTTAAAGATTCATTCTTAAAAGAAGACGAGGCTTTTATTAATCATGAAAGAATTCATATCAGACAGCAGGCAGAATTATTGGTGTTACCATTTTACGTTCTTTATTTTATAGAGTATGTAATACGCTTATGCCAGTATCAAAATTCGCAACGCGCATATCGAAATATTTCTTTTGAACGGGAAGCTTATTACAATGAAGATGATCTTTATTATCTAAAAACAAGAAAACCCTGGAGCTTCATTAAATATTGGTAAATGCATATATTTCCTTCGGAAGTGGTACACTCTCAAAATCAACAAATATCTCATACCCTTCTCGACCAAGCTGAAGTCTTTTTAGATATTAAAAGAGAAGATCAGTTACATCCTGAAGTTTCAGGAAACAAATTCAGAAAACTTAAATATAATGTATTAGAAGCCAAAAAATTAGGATATGATACCATACTTACCTTTGGGGGTGCTTTTAGCAATCACATAGCAGCCACGGCCGCTGCCGGAAAACTACTTAATTTACAAACCATTGGTGTAATTAGAGGGAATGAATTAGGTGAAGACTTAGAGAAAACCCTATCTCAAAATGATACGTTGCGATTTGCTTCAACCAAGGGGATGCGTTTCAAATTTGTTAGTCGCGAAGGGTATCGAGATAAAAGTTCTCCTACATTTTTAGAAAGCCTAAAAAATGAATATGGATTATTTTATCCAATTGCCGAAGGAGGAACCAATACACTTGCAGTGCAGGGGTGTCAAGAAATCCTGACCACTCAAGATCATAACTATGACATCATATGCTGTGCAGTAGGTACCGGGGGAACTATTGCCGGTATTATAAATTCCTCAAAAGATTATCAAGAAGTTTTAGGATTTCCTGCGTTAAAAGGTGATTTTCTCGATGCGACCATAAAAGACTATACAACTAAAACCAATTGGAGACTTATAAACGAGTATCATTTGGGAGGGTACGCCAAAGTAAATCAAGAACTTATACAGTTTATAAATACGTTTAAAAAGCAACAGCAAATACCATTAGATCCAGTGTATACAGGGAAAATGATGTTCGGAATTTTTGATAGGATTAAAAACCATGTTTTTCCGAAAAATACTCGTATTTTAGCAGTGCATACAGGTGGTTTGCAAGGCATAGCCGGGATGAATAAAAAATTAGTAAAAAAGAGACTACCCCTGATTACAATTTGATGATGACATGAAAAATTTTATTGCACTCTTGTGTATGACTATATTTTTAATGTCCTGTGGTGGAAGTAAAAAAGTGACATTGACCTCTAGGACAGAAAGAACAATATCCAGACCTACTTCAATCACAAAAATCGAACGTAACACTAAAGAGATTATCGGTACCGATGCTCCCAGCGAAGTGATCAAAAAACCAGCTGCTGCACTTTCATATAAAGAACGAGTTCAACATTACATATACGAGTATGCCGAAATCGCCAAAAATGAAATGAAGGCGTATGGGATACCTGCCAGTATTACCCTTGCACAGGGAATTCTCGAATCAGGAGCAGGATACGGGGACTTGACCAGTAGAGCAAAAAATCATTTCGGTATCAAGTGCCATGACTGGGAAGGAGATCGAGTGTATCATGACGATGACAGGTTACAAGAGTGTTTTAGAAAATATGACCGCGCTAGCGAATCGTTTCGGGATCACTCCTTATTTTTGAAAAACAGAAAACGATATGCCCGTTTATTCACCTTCAACCAAAAAGATTACAAATCCTGGGCCAGAGGTTTGCGAGAAGCCGGGTATGCTACCGATCGTAAATATCCTGAAAAACTGATTAGTATCATCGAAAGATATCAATTGTATCAATTTGATGATGAAGTTTTAGGAAAGAGGAGTCGCAAAAAACCACCTAAAAAAGAGGCGGTCATTATCGCTGCTGTAACCAATACACCTAAAGGTGAGTATATTGTACAAAAAGGCGATACGTTATATTCGATTTCGCGAAGACACAAAATATCGGTGCAGGAATTGAAAGCATTCAATAATTTAGAGAATAATACGATAAAGGTCGGTCAGTTACTCAAAGTAGCCACCGAAGAAGAGGAAGAAGATTTTGATTAATATGATCTACCAGAGAAGCAGTGCGCTATTTGCTGCGGCGCAAAAAGTAATTCCGGGCGGCGTAAATTCACCAGTTCGCGCTTTCAATGCCGTGGGTGGTGACCCTATATTTGTAAAAGAGGCCAAAGGAGCCTATCTATATGATGAAGATGGCAATCGATTAATCGATTATATCAACTCTTGGGGGCCTATGATTTTAGGGCATGCATATTCCCCGGTGGTGAATGCAGTTATCGAGAAAGCTAAAAAGGGAACCAGTTTTGGGATGCCTACCGAAATTGAAACAGAAATAGCCGAACTCGCGGTCTCTATGGTGCCAAATATCGATAAAATACGATTCGTAAACTCGGGTACCGAAGCCTGTATGAGCGCTGTACGCCTTGCTCGCGGATATACAAAAAAAGACAAAATCATTAAATTTGCCGGATGCTATCATGGGCATAGTGATTCTTTTCTAATCCAGGCAGGTAGTGGCGCAGTAACATTTGGAAGTCCTAATAGCCCAGGGGTAACCCAGGGAACAGCAAAAGATACTTTACTAGCGAACTATAATAATCTGGAACATGTAGCACGTATCGTTCACTCTAACAAAAATGAGATTGCCTGTATTATTGTAGAACCTGTAGCAGGTAATATGGGATGTATTCCCCCTGCCAAAGGGTTTTTAGAAGGATTGCGATCGATATGTGATCAACATCATATCCTATTGATCTTTGATGAGGTAATGACCGGTTTTAGACTGGCCAAAGGAGGAGTGCAGGAATTGCTAGGAGTACATGCAGATATTGTTACATTCGGAAAAGTTATTGGAGGAGGATTACCCGTAGGAGCGTTTGCAGCAAAGAAAGAAATTATGAAGTATCTCGCTCCAGAAGGACCTGTATATCAAGCCGGGACATTAAGTGGTAATCCACTCGCAATGGCTGCGGGATTAGCAATGCTTACCGAATTAAATAAGAATCCCGAAGTTTTTACCAGTCTTACTCAAAAAACTGAATATTTACATAAAGGTATTCAAAAAGCACTTGAGAATCATGATGTTGAACATACTATCAATAGAATTGGGTCTATGATCTCGGTACACTTTGATAAAGATCCCGTTATAGATTTTGATTCGGCTGCCAAAGGGAATAACGATACCTTTAAAAAGTTCTTTCACGGCATGTTAGAACATGGGATTTATATCGCGCCCAGTGCTTTTGAAAGCTGGTTTATTACCGATGCGTTAACATACGATGACCTTGATGAGACTATTGCAGCTGTAGGTAAAGTAGCTGCTACCTTTTAAGATGTTTACTTACAATATAGAACAGCAAGGAAGAGATAGCTTCAGGAGGCTAGCCAGGCCCCCAGCTCTTTTGCTTCCCCATTAGGATATTTTACACCATAAACCTCGGCTTCTATTTCATGAATGTAAGGATATTTTTGCAGGTATTCTTCTCCGCTATAATCACTATAGTCTCCCCGAATGGGCAAAAGAGCAATGTGATCCATATCTTTTTGTGCATGCAATTGTCCTAAAACCCATTTCCCAAGTTTGGATTCGATAGCTGTTTCGGTAGCCAGGAATATAAATTTTTTATTCTCCTTGATTTTTTCCTTAAACGCGAGATGAATTTTTTTCGTGGCCTCGGTGGTATTGGCATATAGGCTTTCCTCTATCCAATCGGCATACACCAATTCATCAAATCCATTTAAAAAATTAATGGCACTATCTAATTCTTCAAGTTCGTCATGTTTGTGAAAAATAAATACAGAAGTCATAATATCCCGTGGTTCTTCTTTAAAAAGTTGAAGACTCTCAGGTATTGATTTTGTATAGATTCTCGCACTATTGCGATATTGTTTAAGTCCGTATTGTGGTAAAATACTCATGATTTGCCTGAAAATTTTCTGCAATATAACGTTTTTAAAAGAGGTTTTGTTGTAAGCTGTTATTGCAATTAAATTATACGCAATAGAATTTAAAAATAGATCAAAAATATGAAGTTGCTACCTGATCATAATAAATCCTTTGATTAGGAAAAGCCATAATGCGCAACCTTTCATTTGTTTCTTCATCTTACTTATAAACATAGCAAATCATGAAGACAAGTAAATTGGTAGTTGCATTAGTACTATTTTTTGGAATTTTAACAGGATGTACTAGCGATGATACGAGTGTACCGAATCCAAAACAAAAAGAGCAAAATGATTCTCTTGAAGAAATGCTGGGTGAACTTATTAAAATTTCAGAAAGTGTGAATTGCGTAAATGCCGATGATTGGACATTTACACCTATCGGAAGCAAAGCTTGTGGTGGTCCCACGGGTTTTTTGGCGTATTCAACGACTATAGATACCTATGATTTTCTGCAGAAAGTTACTACCTACGCGACCGCGATGAATGCTTACAATATCAAGTGGAATATTGTGTCAGACTGTTCTGTTCCTGCAACCCCTGTAGATGTAGCCTGTGTAGATGGCAAGGCAGAACTTGTATATTAGAGGATAATTAAGAAGTCATATCCCGTGTGACATAGGGATCGCCCTACGTCATATCTAGTGATCCGACGTTAGGAGGATTGTATCGAGATGTTTTATGAAAACGGAAAGAATATAAATTCACTATTGAAAGGTTCTCGATGCAATTTTCTTCCATTTTATTACAGAAAACCACTCGAACTGACGGCACGGTATGATTTGCACACGCTACGTCACATCGAGTGATCCGACGATAGGAGGGTTGTATCGAGATGTTTTATGAAAACGAAAAACTATATATTTACCTGATGAAAATTTCTTATGTCTATATATTGAAATGCGCTGATACTTCTTACTACACAGGGGTAACATCTAATCTCAACAAAAGATTAACTCAGCATAAATCAGGATTTTATAGGGATTGTTTTACTTATAGAAGAAGACCTGTGGAACTTGTATTTTATGCAGAATTCACTAGTATTTCGATGGCGATCGATACGGAGAAACAAATTAAAAAATGGTCTAGAGCTAAAAAGCAAGCGTTGATCGATGGGGACTATGACAAACTTCCTAATCTTGCAAAAAAGAATTTCTAACTCTTATTAGTTCTCGATACAATTTTCCTCCATTTTATTACAGAAAATCACTCCAACTGACGGTAGAGTAAGATTTGTAAATGCTACGTCACATCTAGTGATCCGACGGTAGGAGGATTGTATCGAGATGTTTTATGAAAACGGAAAGAATATAAATTACAATATTGAAAGGTTCTCGATACAATTTTCTTCCATTCCATCACATAAAACTACTCGAAGTTACTGTTATATATTATTGATTTATAAGCTCTAATGTAGTTGTATACAAATCAGTACCATTCGCCTTGGCTTTTAACCAGGCATAAAAACTCATCTCAAATATATCTTCCTGTAGTCGGGATGGGATAGTAAGGGTGTTTGCTATTTTAATTTTAAAAGGTTCAGTGGCAATTACTTCAGGCTTTCGGTAATATTGTAACACAAGTTTTAAGAAATCCAGAACACGTAGTTCTCCTTGACTTTTTAGGTAACTACCATGTTTTTTTCTAAAACTATTGGCACGGGATGCTACCAAATCTAGATGGTCAAGCTCGACATGAAGTAAAATTTCAACTAGGTTTTTTTTGATTACCCATAAGATTCCTGCCTTTTCGGTGTACCAATGATCACTATGATAAAAATTGTTGAGCGCGCTCCAAGCTTCTTTAAAGCGGGATTTCATAAAGTAAAAAACAATCAAACCTAGCTTAATGTCCAAAATATATGTGATTTGTTCTTTGTGGTGATCGTCGTCAAAAGTTTCGAGATGATGAATAGCTTGATCGATATATCCCGTATAGGCAAGATTGAAATTGTGTAATAAAGTATATTGAGGGAAAAACCTACGGTAGTATTTATTTTGCATCTTTTCCATTTGCTGCATCATGAGGTCAAGATACTGTTGCGAGGTCTTAAATTTTTTATTCCTGAAATAGGTGTTAGACACATAATATAGGATCTGGATATGATAAAATAAATGTTTATCAACCAGATTTTCTTTAGTACCCATTTGAGTATAAGCATCTTCAACAAAAGGTAAAATAGTAAAATAATTGCGTGTAGCCTGGGCAGCTTTGTTGGCAATGCTCAAAATCTTAAATAAGGATCTATAAGTAAGGTCTTGGGAGATCGAGATTCCGAATTTTGACAGAGCTTCTTTAATTACGACTCCGTAATCGCTGCGCTGTTTTGTAAGTTCATTTTGTACGCTCGCATAAAAAAGGTTGAGGTTTTCTTCTTGCTGTATAGCGTCTTTATTGTTTTTAAAATCTGTAATGAGCTCATCGAGTACTAGTGTAGCATTCTTGTGTGCATATTGTATTTTGGTATAGTAGATTTCGTTGAGAATTGTAAAGAAATCGTAGCTTTTTGCTTTGTATTCTGCTTTTCGCAATGTTTTAAAGCCAATTTTGTATTGTTTTTGTTCAAAAAAGATTCTGCTGGCGAGTAGAAGTTTCATAATGTCCATCTCTTCAGAAGTTTCACCTTCAAAACTTTTTGAGGCTATAAAATCAATGAGACTATCATGTAATCTTTTACTGAGCGCATGCAACGCTGCTCTGGCAGGTTTTCCATAGAGTTGAATATCAAGATCCTGTATACGTTCTTTGGTGTCTAAAAGCTTAAATAACTGAATGTTTTTGGTGTCGTTTCTTTTGTTTTTTTGACGTAACAATCCAATAAAGTTTCGTTTTTCTTCAGAAGAAAGTGTACCAATAATGGAAGAGGTAGTATTCATTATATCGTAAGTTTTTTATAATATAATCAAAATTTGTATAGTACAGGCTATCAATACCCCAAACAAGTTGACTGCAGGGTAAGATTTATGCACTACCTCACATCGAGTGATCCGACGGTAGGAGGGTTGTATCGAGATATATTATAAAACAAAACAGCCAAAATTTACACTAATTATATCGTAAGTTTTTATCAAAAATTGAGTTTACTACTTCATAAGATCGTTGCACATTTGTACTGTTAAATCATCAAAATTAAATAAGTATGGATTATCAATTTAGCAACGATGTATCTGTAGATACAAAAGACAAAAAGGAAAAGAAACAACCAAAGGTATATGATCAAAAGCCAACACCGGCTTTTATATCAGCTTCATGGTCGGCTCTATTTATCGGTATGATATCCTATTGTATTGGATTATGGAACGCCGACATGCTGCTGAATGAGAAAGGATATTATTTTACAATCTTATTATTTGGATTGTTCTCTGCAGTATCTGTTCAAAAAAGTGTTAGGGATCGATTAGAGGGGATTCCGGTTACCGAAATCTACTATGGGATTAGTTGGTTTACCACACTAACCTCTATTTTACTACTTATTATCGGGTTATGGAATGCAGATCTCGAGCTTAGTGAAAAAGGATTTTATGGAATGTCTTTTACGCTAAGTCTGTTCGCAGCTATTGCCGTGCAAAAAAACACTAGAGATAAAAAGTATATAGACGATAGCAATAAGTAATCAAAAGAAGGAGTCGGGTCAATTTGATATGTTTATTAAATTGATTTTGGGGTAGGCTCTTTGTTTTGATGATCAGAAAAGATGGTCGTATTCTTATGACCATCTTTTTATTGGCACCATCAAAGGGTATCATACCCCAAGGTAGTTTGCTTTTTAAATAAAATCAATAGTGTAAACTCACAAACGAATACTCTCCTGACTTAGCTTAGCATACAAGATTTGAATATGCTCAACAGTAGATACAACAACTTAACCCTATATGGTATTGTACTCAATACTTGGTACTAACTACTCTGTACTGCTAATTGTTTACCAGGCTTCTTCAATTTTGATTCGCTTATCATTTTGATAAGAGGCAATAAACGCATTTCTAAAACCCATTTTAATAAGTTCTCTGCGAAATTTCTTGGCTTCATTCAACGTTTCAAAATTTCCAATGGCGTATTTGTTAAATCCCTCTTTCTTAATTTCTCTAAAATTGACAAAGTTTTCAGAATATAACGACAAATTTCTCTCTTCAAAAGCACCAATTTGAACGGCATATACGATCTGATCATTAAGCGAACCGCTACTTTCTGCTGTATTGCCATCTACTTCCTGATTCATAGAAAGGTTTTGAACCGTCTCTTCCAATTCACTAACCTTCGTATTTAGCTTTGCTACTTGTGCCTTATGATCCTTTTGTGAAATCATGTTTGCCGGAGTATTAAAGTTCATGAAATAAATTGTACCTGCTACTCCCAACAATGCAACGATACCTAGAATAATCGTTGCGATCTTAAATTTATTAGCATTTTCTTTTTCATCTCTAACGGCTTTTTCTCGCATGTAATTTGAGGAACGTTGTGCCTCTTCGGCTTTCTCTATTTGATTCTTGAAATCCTGTAATTCTTCGTCTGTAATAAAAGGCATGGTCGTTTGATTTTATACATTCAAATATAGGAATTCTTGAAAAACTGAACGCTACGAAAGCTTTTATTCAGTAACCGCAGCATATACATCATTTTGATGAATTGGTTAACAGCAACCTCGTTCAACATTCAGGAGGTACTTTTTAAGAGTATACAATACATAAATTAAGATTTATTTAATTAGTGCGTAACATGTATTTATTGAAGTGAAAATACCTTTATGTCTTATTAATTTCACACAACAATGGATAGAAGAAAATTTTTTGAAAAATCACTTTTAGCAACCGGCGGACTGCTACTGGCACCTATATATATTAGTTGCACTAATGATGACGATAGTTTACCCATAGTGCCTACTGATCTTAGGAGAACTAATTTTTTAGAGGGTGTAGCGAGTTTTGATCCAACTGCCAGTCGGGTTATTATCTGGACTAGGTATACTGTAGAGGCCAAAGAGTCTCCCTTAGAAGGTATAGTGCTTAATTGGCAAGTCGCAACCGATGCTGCTTTTGATAACATAGTTCGCAATGGTACCGCTCTGGCTACTGCCGAACATGATTATACGGTAGCCGTAGATGTGCAGGAGTTGGATAGCAATAGTACATGGTATTATCGTTTTTTCAATATAGCATCGAATACAGTTTCTGTAATAGGAGAAACTATTACATTACCAGCAGCTGCAGATAACGTGGCCGATGTAAAATTAGCAGTATGTTCTTGTGCAAATTACGCCGCTGGTCTTTTTAATGTGTATGATGCCATGGCTAATTCTGATGCAGATGTTATTGTTCACCTTGGCGATTATATCTACGAATACGGTGAAGGGGAATACGGTACGAATGAAAATACAGTAGCGTTAGGAAGGGTACACAAACCTAAAAATGAAATTGTAAGCCTGCAGGAGTATCGAGAACGTTATAAACAATACCGAAGTGATAAACAATTACAGTTAGCGCACCAAAAGAAACCGTTTATTTGCGTCTGGGATGACCATGAAATTACGAATGATGCTTATAGTGAAGGTGCAGAGAATCACCAGAGTGATGAGGGTTCTTACGAAGCAAGAAAAAAGACAGCTATACAGGTGTACAGCGAATTTTTACCCATTCGATCATCAGATCCTGCAAAGATATATAGATCTTTTAATTTTGGATCGATGTTGAGCTTACACATGCTGGATACCAGAATTATAGGTAGGGATAGGCAATTATCGTATAATGATTTTTTTAATTTTTCTACAGGTGAGTTGGATAGTGAAGCTTTTCAGGCAGCTCTTTTAGACTCTGGCAGAACGTTATTAGGTGCTGAGCAATTGAATTGGTTGTCTGGTGTAATTTCTTCAAGCACTACAACTTGGCAAGTACTAGGGCAACAGGTATTGATGGGCAAAATGTTTATTCCTTCAGAAGTTTTAATTATTTTAGGGCAGGTTGTTGCAGAAGTAAGCGCCACGGGATCTGTTTCTGCTGAGACTGCGTTTGCATTTCAGAATTCACTATCACAATTAACAGCTATTAAAACGAGACTGATAGCAGGCGATGAGTCCCTTACAACCGAAGAGATTACAAGGATTCGAACCGTACTGCCTTACAATTTGGATGCCTGGGATGGTTATTTTGCAGAAAGAGAGCAGATTTTTACTGCTTTGGCTGATAAGAAAATGGTTTGCCTTGCCGGCGATACACACAATGCATGGCATAGTATTCTTAGAAATTTACAGGGAAATGAAATTGGAGTGGAATTCGCAACCTCTTCTGTAACTTCTCCGGGATTTGAAAATTTTGCAGGTTTACAAGATGATCAAATTCCTGGATTTGAAGCTGCATTAGCTACGCTAATAGATGAGCTACAGTATACCGATGCTTCCAGGAGAGGGTATTTAAAAGTGACATTTACCAAGGGTAACGCTACCGCACAATGGAGCTTTATCGATACTATAGCGCAAAACAATTATTTAGAAACCGTAGGTCATACCTTCTCTTATAGCTAAAAGCTATATGATAAAGAAGCTTTTGAAAAAAACATAACCATATAGGCGTATTCAAAACATGTCAAAATGAATAAAGCTTTCCATAGCACTTTTTTCTTTGTCAAAAGAAAGTGGTATTACTCCTGACAAGCAGAAAGTGCTTTGCAAAATTGAAGTAAGCTATCTTGCGTATTTTTAAATTCATTTTTACTGGCACGCTCGGCAAGATTTACGCATTCACCTGCGTATTTCACTAGCTTTTTTCTTAAGTCAAATATAAATTCTGAACTGAGCGTCGAGGTACCTATCTCACTCTCTGGAGTTTTGAGTATAAGTTCTTTATTGTCATATAGAAACAAGCTGATTTGATCAGATTTATGAATGATTTTAACAAATTTGGGAGTAGTTTTTCCATTTGTAGCTTCTTTGAAGGTAACCGTTGTATAGATATCACCGTTTCCTAAAGCTAATGTTTTGCTGTTTTCGGCATCAAAAGGAGTGGTTCTTACGGCGCCGTTTTCATCCTGTACCTGAAGCGCTACTTGATATCCGATTTCAGTAATTGCGGGTTTCGTGATCTGTGCCGCAATCGTATCATTCGCTGCCGTAATTAAGTAAGCAATAATATGATCTTCTGGTTTTTCTATTTCTTCTACAGTAGTTTCATCATCAAACGGAGTCTCCGTAAGATTTGTAAGATCTTCTGTAAAAATATCAAAATGTCTAGATGATGTTTGATTAATCTCGAATTTCTCTTGTAATAGATCGGCTTTTTTGAGCCACGCTCTACCTTCACTTGCATTAAAATCATTCGTTATCATTTTTAACGCATATTCTCTGGCTTTACCTGGATTATCAAAGAAATAATAGATTTTAGAAATATTGGAATAACTGGCATGGCGCAATTTTCGTTCTTTGCGTTTGGTACTAGTATAGTTTTGAGCGATTTTATCAAATGAGGCAATAATAGGTTGAGCCCTAAGAAAAAGAGCCGATATAGGTGCTTTATAATACATTCTATCAAAGATGTTCTTTAACTCTTCATAGGCTTTTTGATGAGTGCTATACTCGGGATGTTTTTTTGAGCTTACTATTAAAAAGGTTTCATTGTTGCTTTCAGAAGGGATGTATCCATAGGTACTATTGAGGTAGTTACGTATTCGTCTAATGATACGAACCCATTGCTCTGATCGATACCTTTTTTTAATAGTACTATTGTTGTTATAGTAATACTTCTTTGCTTCTTCAGCAGTACTAAATGTATTGCTTCTTAATGTATTGTTTTCAGAAAAAGATTTTTCTACCGCTTCGGCTGTAAGTGAATTACTTATTTGAATAGTAGCATTAGAGTTATAATCGACCAGAATCCTATATAAATAGTATGATGAGGTTATTGTGCCATTGTCGTCCTTTTTCTCTATAAGCTCTCTTTGAATCTCATATTCTCCCGCAGATATACCTTGATAGTCCAAAGTGATATCAAGGGTTGCTCCCGAGTTAACTTTAGAAAAACCTCTTAAAAAAATATACTTTGAATTTGTAGTATATGTTCTTCTGCTATCATCTAAAACGGGTTGCGAGGGTAGCTTAATATATGAAGTTTTGAAAGGTTTATTGGCTAAGTTTGTACTTTGACCGATAGATAAACCCCAACAAAATAGAGCGATAATACAAAATAATTTTTCATTCATACTTTATGGCGTTGATAAAGGGCATACGCACAATGTTTAAAGTAACGCTACCAATAACCCGGCTTCAGTCTTATCTACTTTGGCCAACTTGTTTTTGGTAAGTCCTTTGATTGTTTTGTCCCATTTCTTATTACTTAACCCCGACTTTGATTTTAATTCATTGAGATCAATAGGAGATGAATTTTTTAAAATGTCGAAAACAGCTTTTTCTTCGTCACTAAGCGCGATGGCTTTTTTCTCTGGTCGCATCTGAGGAAAAAATAAAACTTCTTGTATGGATTGATTATCTGTTAGATACATGATTAATCTATCCATGCCAATTCCCATTCCCGATGTAGGAGGCATTCCATACGCTAACGCACGTAAAAAATCCTGGTCGATAAACATGGCTTCGTCATCGCCTTTCTCGGCTAGTTTGAGTTGTTCTTCAAAACGTTCACGTTGATCGATGGGATCATTTAATTCTGAATATGCATTGGCAATCTCTTTCCCACAAACCATCAATTCAAAACGTTCTGTTAGTTCGGGATGATCTCTGTGTTCTTTGCACAATGGGCTCATTTCTTTAGGATAATCGGTTATAAAGGTAGGTTGTATATAATTGCCTTCACACTTTTCACCAAAAATCTCGTCGATAAGTTTTCCTTTACCCATAGTGTCGTCGACCTCAATACCCATATCTTTAGCTGCATGACGAATTTCATCTTCAGTCTTTCCGGTAATATCAAAACCCGTAAAATGTTTAATTGAGTCTGCCATGGTTATCCTGGGATAAGGCGCTTTAAAATCAATCGTATTTCCATCAAAAGTAGCTTCTGTTGTTCCATTAACTGCAATGGCACAATGCTCTAGCAACTGTTCACAAAAATCCATCATCCAATTATAGTCTTTGTACGCCACATAAATCTCCATAGCCGTAAATTCGGGATTGTGAGTGCGATCCATACCTTCATTTCTGAAGTTTTTAGAGAATTCGTACACGCCATCAAAACCACCTACTATTAATCGTTTAAGATATAACTCATTAGCGATTCGCATGTATAATGGAATATCTAAAGAATTGTGATGGGTTATAAAAGGTCGGGCTGCTGCACCACCTGGGATAGGTTGTAAGATCGGAGTTTCTACTTCGAAATAACCACGGTCATTAAAAAACTCGCGCATTGCGTTAAAAAGCTTGGTCCTTTTAATAAAGACATTTTTTACATTAGGATTTACCACCAAGTCGGCATATCGTTGCCTGTAACGTAATTCGGGATCATTAAACTCGTCATAGGTATTCCCTTCTTTATCTGTTTTAGGTAGAGGGAGCGGTTTCAAAGCTTTGCTTAACAGCACAAAATCTTTAACCATCACCGTTTTTTCACCTACCTGAGTGGTGAAAAGTTCGCCTTCTATACCAATAAAATCTCCTATGTCTAAGAGTTTTTTATAGATTTCATTGTATTTTGTTTTGTCTTCGCTTTGGCAGATTTCATCTCTATTAAAATAAACTTGTATACGGCCTTTAGCATCTTGTACCTCTGCAAACGACGCTTTACCTTGTATCCTTCTAGACATCAGTCTACCCGCTATAACCACCTGTTTGCCTTCTTCAAATTCATGTTTAATTTTTTCTGAAGTATGATCAACTGGGTACAGCGCCGCTGGATACGGATTTATCCCCAAGCTGCGTAATGTGTTTAATTTTTCTCTTCTAACAAGTTCTTGTTCCGATAGTTGCATAAATCTGCCTTTTTAAGCCTGCAAAGATACAAACTATGGTCTAATCTTTCAATCCTAATTTTTACGAAAGACTTGTTAGCAAGAGTTCAACGCTATAGGATCATTAATAACTTAATCAATGTAAGATAAAGGGGCTTATTATAGCTAAACCAGTTCTTTTTATTAAGCTATAATCTTTATGCTACCTGAATTGGTTACACGTAAAAATCTTGTAACAAAACTAACTTTGCATAGTCTAATTAGTCAGTAATTAAATCGTAACTTTGTAATTGATCAAAATGAGTATTTGGAGAGTTGTATTGGCTATATTTTTTCCACCTTTGTCCGTTATAGATAAAGGATGTGGATCATTGCTTATCGTATTATTATTAACACTCTGTGGTTGGGTTCCGGGAGTTATTGCCGCATTAGTCATTATAAATAATCCAAATAGTTAAACCTGGATTATGCAGTATACCATCCCCGCCTGCCATTTTATTTAAAAAAAGGCGAGCAGGTATTACGACTTAACATACCTTCAAAAATAAACGCTGTGCTGTATTTTTCAATGTCACCGTAGCGATGCTGGAAAGAAATTGAGAAAACACCTTTTTTATTGGAATTTCAAGCCTTATTACGAAATTCTAATACATAATCTGGGTTAAACTATTGTATTTGAACAATAAATATGAATAAAAACATTGAAGTTAGAGAGTTAGGCAATAAAGACTTTAAAGAAACCTGGTCATATCAGGAACAACTATTTCAGGAAATCTTGAACACCAAAATCAAAAACCGTAGAGAAGCTGCCGGATTAAAAACTTCGAATTATTTTTTGTTTGTAGAACACCCACATGTATATACCCTTGGTAAAAGTGGGGATATGAGCAATCTTTTATTGTCTGATAAGCAACTAAAAGAAAAAAACGCAACATTTTACAAGATCAATCGAGGAGGCGATATCACCTATCACGGACCAGGACAAATCGTTGGGTATCCTATTTTAGATTTGGATAATTTTTTTACCGATATACATAAATATCTTCGACTTTTAGAAGAAATGGTCATTCTCACGCTAGCCGAATACGGTATCAAGGGCACAAGAAGTGAAGGTGAAACAGGAGTTTGGCTTGATGTAAATACTCCATTTGCTCGAAAAATTTGCGCTATGGGAGTTCGTGCAAGTCGTTGGGTAACTATGCATGGATTTGCTTTAAATGTAAACGCAGATTTAGGATATTTTGATCATATTATACCTTGTGGAATAAAAGGGAAAGCAGTGACTTCATTACATGTTGAATTGGGTCTGGACAGGGTAGATACAAATGAAGTTAAAAATAAATTATTAAAGCATTTCAAAGCCTTGTTTGAAGCAAAACTTATACTAAAATGAATGAACTCATTTGACTTATTTTTAGAGTTATTTTAGTAGCATCTTAAATTGAAATTGGTTTTATACTTTATATGATTTCATAGTCCGTTATTATACCCAAAATTCAACTAAGAAGTCATCCTGAATTCATTTCAGGATCTCATCAAGTTTAGTTTAAGTAAATTAAGATAAGAAGCTGAAACAAGCCTGTGCTGAACTCGTTTCAGTATTCAGCTTGACGCAAACCGTTTAGGTTAAATTACGGATATTCATATTATATAATTTTATAAATAACAGAAATTTTGCTCAACATTTCTATGGATATTGCCGGAGGGTTCAATGCCCTCGAGATTTTGCCTCCGAGGTGGTTTACTAATTTATCTGATAGATAAGTAAACCATCTTCTTCTCCTTGCACTACAAATTCTAATTTGTCATCTTTATCCATATTACCAAGACGCAATACAGAATTACCATACACCGGAAAATTTGGAAATAGCTCTGCATTACTGTCATACAAATACACTTTGTTGGACTGTATGTCGGTGATCGTTATGTAAATTTTATTATTAATATAGTACAGTTTAGGTGCCGTATACACCCCGTAATCAAGTGCTAACGTTCTTCCTTTAATGGATAGTTTGTTTTCAGACAGGATAACCCGTGTTTTATTAGTAGCTACTAAGAGATTATCTTTATTTCCGTTTAAGGGCTGCATGGCAACACCACCATTCTCATCGATTTGTATCAGTTTACCATCTTTGGTAAGCGACGTAAACTTATCCTGGTATTGGTACCATTCATTTTTAGAAAAATCGATTTTGTTCTTCACTGCAACGCGGGTTCTTCCTAATCGGTCAAGAATACGTAAGGTTCCATTTTCTTGAGGTATGACTATATAATCTTTCGTGCCTATTCTGATATGTTTAGGAGGTAAAATAAGATCACTTTCAGTTTTTTTAAATTCAAATCCAGATACGATTTTACCTTTAGCATCAAACATTTGTATCTGGTTACCTTGAGTAATAACGATGCGATATCTTTTGCTTTTGTCATAATCGAATAACGCTAGAGGCTGGGTGATTGTTTTTTCAAACTTCTTAGGGTAGGGCGCTACATCTTTTCCGTCGCGGTCGACAAGGTAAAGCGTATTAGAAGTTGTAAAAAGTAGTTGATACCTTCCGTTTTTATAAATATCTATTTGTTGTATGTCTCCCAGGATTTCTCCATCGATTTTTTTCTTCCAAAAAATAGCTCCTTTATCTGAAATCAGGTACAAGTTATTTTTAATATCCTGAACAACAATATCCATTCCTTTGGTGCGATGATTTTTAACGAGAATGGGTGGGGTAAGTAACTTTTCTTCAAGTGTTGTAGAAGCAACTTGTGTTACTGAAGTCGCAGCTCCTTTGGCAATAGTTTTTTGTAGAACACCATGGATATGCGCAAAGTCATTTTCTTTAATAACCTGCAATACCGTGATGGGATACCCTTTAGTCTTAAGTGTATTCCACTGTTTGGTATATTTGCTATCGACATGATCTGTAATATAGTCTTTTAAGAACGACAGGCTGCCTGCAACAAGGATAGAAGAATTATCGGATAGGCCTTTAACAGCATCTTTATAATAGTTTTGTTGATGCATCAGCGTTTGATTTTGAATATTGGCAATAATATCTTTTAAGACGTTTACAGAAGTTCCTAAAACAATAAATTCTTCATAGGCGAAGTAATACTTAGCTTCGAACTCTTTGACTAAGGGATTCAAAATTTGCGAAAAAGCATCAGTATTTTGATAAGAATGAATAGCAATACCTCGATAGGTGTTTATTTTATTTCCTCCCAAGCTTTTGGCAGCGGTCTCTGCATCCAAACACGTTAAATATAAAGCATCTTCTTTTTCCATAAAGGCAAAACCAAACTCAGATACACCTGATAAAATTTCATCCAGGTCATTAGGGATATCCTCTAGCGCTCTATCTTGGGCCATAGCCAGGTTTTTCTTTATTACCTCAAAGTCATCATATGTAAATGAAATAAATCCTTTTGCAGTAACAGGTACTACTCTTGCAATTTTATTTTCTTGAGCAATGGTATTATCAAATATCCCAATGGTGCTATGTAAAGAGTCTTTTTCTATAGCAATTCCATCCACCCGAATAGAATTTTGATCAATAGAGGCATCTAAAGCTGCCCATCCACTAAAATTATCCAAATGCTTTGAAGTGGCTTCAGGGAGTAGAGAATGATAAACATTAGTTAACTTTTTTCCATTGATAAGAATAGACAATGGATTATCTGTGCCCGCAACGTCAAATACCTTTTGCAAGCCTGGTGCTATAGGTAAAGGATTGGCTTGAATGCGTATTGCATTTTCAATAAGAAGTTGAGAAGAAGAAGCTACCAATATACTATCAGAACGAGTAGCGTAGAATGTTTTTCCTTTTGCGGTTACTTTGAAAATCGTTTTATTTGAATAATCGATAGTTTCTACATTTTCGGTAACTGCTCCATCCACATTGAGCGTTGCGGGATCAAATTTTGAAATATAAGTGTAGTCAAAATCATTCTTTCCTCGCGGAGAAAAACAAAGAACCCCTTCTTTTTTAGAGGTCTCATTAAGCACCGATACCTTTTTAAAGTAATCGAAAAAAGCAATATCTGCAGTATTCTTGATAAAGCTATTATCCCGAAGTTTCCCAGAGGCTTCTTCTAAGTCATTTATTTTGATTACAACCTGCGAATCGATTGGGATATGGTCGATTAAAGCATTAGACTCTTCGGTATCCTGGGTACAAGAAATGGTGATACATACCAAAAGATATAGAAGTAGGTGTCTCATGACTTGGGTACGTTTTGTGTGTTTCGGCTTAGTGTCCAAATTTAAAATTTTTGGCTTTCTGGTTTGCAAAATATAAAGTCTGTATGAAAAGCCGAAATATAATTACGATATATTAGCTTTTTTTGTTGATAATTAAGTTTGATCAATAGCATTCTAGCTACGCTCTGCCTTAGGTTTAGCAAATAGACACAAAAGACTTTCAGGATTAAGATCCAAGACAAAAGGATAATCTAGTTTCTTGATTCCCAAAGCGAAGCGGCCTTGATTCTAATACGCTGATAGCACTACCTAGGATAAGCTATTTCATTCTACACTTTAATAAACGTAACTTTTTTGAAACGAGTTTCTGTCCTTATTTATTTTAGAAAATAGAAATAAATAATTTTAAAAATTTTAATGGTACCGCCAAAGGGTATAATGCCCTAAGGTAGTTTACTTTACTATTATAAACGTAACGTAAGCTGATTAGGCAGTAATCTGAAACTCTTTCTGTGATATTTCGTAATACCATGTTTACGAATAGCTTCACGATGTTCTTTAGTAGGATATCCTTTATTTTTTTTCCAATTGTACATTGGGTATTCTTCATGAATACGTTCCATATATTCGTCCCTATATGTTTTTGCCAAAACTGAAGCTGCTGCAATATTTAAGTACTTTCCATCTCCTTTTATAATACAGGTATGTGGGATACTTTGATAGGGTTTAAATTTGTTCCCGTCGACAATAATATGCTCTGGTTGGGGTTTTAATTGTTGAATAGACTGCTGCATGGCAAGAATAGATGCGTTCAATATATTGATCTCATCGATCTTTTCCATAAAAATATGTGTAACACCATAGGCTATAGCGCAGTCTTCTAATAAAGGTTTTAAGTGTTTTCTTTTGATTTCTGTAAGCTGTTTAGAATCATTTAAAATGATGTTGCTAAAATCGGAAGGAAGAATAATAGCAGCCGCAGTAACTGGTCCGGCCAAACAACCTCGACCAGCTTCGTCGGTTCCGCATTCTAATAGATTGGGATGTAGTTGTAATGTTAGCATATTGCGAATATACAGTAAGGATAAAATTACAAAAAACAATTTTGCAGAATAGATAAAAACTTTATCCGGGTGAAACCAAACAAACCATAAGTATCATGTACTTTCGTTTAAAAAAAAGTATATTTTTGCCTCAGTTTAGCATGTTAATGAAAAAAATTCTGATAATTTTAGTTGCACTTCTTTCAAGTTCTTTACTAAGAGCTCAGGTAGGAAATCCAGAGGAGACAGGAACCCAATCCAAAGGCCCTGAGAGAAAGTTTGCTCCCAAAGAAAAAAGGGATAAACCGCCCATTAGCGATTATAAGATCATTACCGTGCAAAACGATACTACTTATGTCGATACCACACTTACGTTACAAAAAGATTATAAGTTTAACTACCTTCGTAGAGATGATTTTGAATTGCAGCCCATTCATAATGTAGGGCAATCCTATAATAGTCTGGTCAAGCAAGAAGAAAGAGATCGGTTACTCCCTCTATTTGGAGCACGAGCAAGACATTTTAATTTTATGGAAGTAGAAGATATTAATTATTATCACGTCCCTACACCATTAACAGAATTGTATTTTAGAACAACCTTCGAACAGGGGCAACAACTTGATGCTTTTTTTACGGTAAATACATCACCGCGACTCAATCTGTCTTTAGCATACAAAGGAGTGCGTTCTCTGGGTAAGTATCAACATGCATTAACCAGTACAGGTAATTTTAGAAGTACATTAAATTACACAACAAAAAATAATAGATATCGTATAAAATCTCATTTTGTTTCACAAGACCTGCTTAATGAAGAAAACGGAGGTCTATCAAATCAGGGTTTAGAACAATATTTGGCGTTAGGTGCATTTTCAAGTGACCAGGCACAAGAGGATTTTCAGGATCGTGGCGCTATTTCGGTAAATTTTGAAAATGCCGAAAATATTCTCCTGGGGAAACGGTTTTATTTAGATCATGAATTTGCAGTACTACATCAAACAGATAGTACAGATACTACAGAGTTAACTGTGGGGCATATTCTGGATCTTAGCGATAAATCATATCGTTTTGATCAAACCCAACCTAATGATCTTTTTGGGCAGTCCTACGAATCTACTGCTGTTGCAGACGATGTTGCTTTAGAAGATTTTAGCAACCAGGTATTCCTGGAATTTAAAAATAAATGGTTAGGCAAGATTAAAATTATAGGAAGCAGTTCTAATTACAATTATGGCTATAATACAATTTTAAGTCAGATCGATGCCGAAGGCAATCCAATTAATATCGTTAATCGTCTAAAAGGAGAAATATATGCCATTGGGGGAGCATATCAGAACACCTATAAAGGGTTTCAGTTGTTCGCCGATGGGATGTCTATAGTATCAGGCGAATTCGAAGGAAATTACGTAAACGCCGGAGCCGGCTTTAGCCTAAATGATCGCTATCAACTGCATGCCAAAATAAGTACAAGTTCTGTGGCGCCAAACTATAATTTCTTATTATATCAAAGTGACTACATAAATTACAATTGGCAAAACAATTTTGAAAATGTAGCAACTCAAAAAGTTCAAGTTCGTTTAAAAGCGACAAAAATTGCAGATATTGAAGCCAGCTATTCTACAATAGATAATTTCACATATTTTACTAAAGATGCAGATTCGATAACTGTGCCCAGGCAAGCTTCAGAAAGTATTAATCTTTTAAAAGTTAAGCTCGTTCAGGGAGTCAAATGGTGGAAGTTAGGTCTAGAAAATACGATAATGTACCAAAGTGTAAGCGGTGGTAATCAAATCTACAATGTACCAGAAATTATTACTAGAAATAGCTTGTATTTTGAAGATTACTGGTTTAAAAATAATGCTCTTTTTCTACAAACCGGGGTTACGCTAAAATATTTTAGTGCTTATAACGCCGATGGCTACGATCCTGTGCTGGCCGAGTTCTACACTCAAAACGAGCAAGAAATAGGAGGGTTTCCTCAAATTGATATTTTCTTCAATGCTAAAGTGAAACAAACTCGGGTTTATTTCAAGGTTGAAAACTTCGGAGAGGCCTTTGGTTCTAATAATGAATTCTCGGCCCCAAGGTATGCAACACGAGACGCGGTAATACGTTTTGGCTTGGTTTGGAACTTCTTTTTATAATACCAACTTAGTATAACATTTAGGGCACCCGGGCAGGCTATCCGTTGCAATTCCTCTTCGCTTTAGGCGAATGCGGGATTTTCACTACTATCCTTGGTGCATTTTTAAGATTTAGATGTATCTTTAGACAAGTCATTACAAATAATACCAAATCTACTATAAAATGGCATAAAAGATGCAAAGTTGCTTTTTCTCTTTCGAAACCGTAAAATTATTGCATAGCTACGGAATTATTTTTCAACGAAGTAGGAGGGAAAATGAACAAGGAGATTTGTGCTATCTTATGGTAGATTTAGTATAATATCCTTAGCGACTCTTATATGTTTTACAACGAACAGAAAAGTTTAAAATAGGAACGTCAAGATGATTTCAATATCTATAGAGTGTAGCTTATGAATACTGATAAAAAAAGAAATGTTTCCATTGTAGGGTCAACGTCATTTACAGGAATACGATTAGAAGAGCCGGCAGATTATGCAGCTGGTGTTCCTGCTGTAAAAGTAGCTTTGCAACACGCCTTCAAAGAAATGGGAATGACAAAATCAATGACTGGGCTGGTAAAAATGAATCAAAAAGATGGCTTCGATTGTCCCAGTTGCGCATGGCCAGATCCTAAAGAAAGATCCAAAATTGCAGAGTATTGTGAGAATGGAGCCAAAGCACTAGCAGATGAAGCTACTAACAAAACAATAGATCACCATTTTTTTGAAAAATATTCAGTCGAAGAAATCTCTCAATGGTCAGATTATACAATCGGTCAAAAAGGACGCTTGATCGAACCTCTAATACTCAGACCCGGGAGTATACATTATGAACCTATTTCTTGGGAGCAAGCCTTTGCCACAATTGCTAAGCAATTACACAAGTTAAAATCACCCGATGAAGCAATTTTCTATACCTCTGGAAGATCAAGCAACGAAGCGGCCTTTTTATACGGACTCTTCTCAAGAGCCTTCGGCACCAATAACATGCCCGATTGCTCAAATATGTGCCATGAATCCAGTGGTGTTGCTTTAAACGAAACCTTAGGTATCGGTAAAGGCTCGGTAAAACTAGAAGATTTCTATGAGGCTGAGGTCGTGATGATCCTAGGTCAAAATCCTGGAACAAACCACCCTAGAATGTTATCTGCGCTAGAAAAATGCAAACAAAATGGTGGGACTGTAATAAGTATTAATCCCTTAAAAGAAGCAGGACTTGTTCGATTTAAAAATCCGCAATCAGCCAAGGGGGTACTTCTTTCGGGAACCTCGATTTCAGATCACCATCTTCAGGTAAAAATTAATCAGGATATCCCTTTATTAAAGTTAATCATAAAAAAACTCTTACAACTAAATCAAAATGACACGTCTGTATTTGATCATGATTTTATTCAGAAATATACTCAAGGATATGAGGCTTTAGTAAAGGATGTAGATCAGTACTCAAATGATCAATTGTTATCCCTTTGCGGAGTTAAGGAAGAACAGATAGATAAAGTCGTCGAAATTTTAGCAAAAAAGAATAAAATAATTATTTGTTGGGCCATGGGATTGACCCAGCATAAAAATGGTGTTGAAAATATAAAAGAATGCGTTAATCTTTTATTATTAAAAGGAAGTTTAGGAAAACCTGGAGCAGGCACTTGTCCGGTTAGAGGGCATAGTAATGTTCAGGGTGACAGAACTGTAGGGATTATGCATTTTGTATCAAAAGAGTTAAATAAAGCTATAAAGAATACATTCGGATTTACACCTCCAGATAAAGAGGGTTATGATACCGTACATGCTATGAAAGCAATGCACGATGGTCATGCAAAAGTCTTTATGAGTCTGGGGGGCAATTTTTTATCGGCTGCATCAGATACCAAATATACCGCAAAGGCTATTTCTCAATGTGAGCTTACTGTTCATATTAGTACCAAGTTGAACAGGTCTCATTTAATCACCGGCAAAACGGCTATTATCCTACCTACATTGGGAAGGTCTGAACATGATCACAAAAACAATAAGGCTAGATATTTTACTGTAGAGAATAGTATGGGTAAAGTTCATCGCTCAAAAGGTATATTGCCTCCCGTTTCTGATAACTTACTAAGTGAACCAGAAATAATAGGAAATATCGCCACGTCTTATTTTGGATCAGAACACCCTGTAGATTGGACATCGCTTAGTACAGATTACGAGTTTATGAGAGAGAAAATGGCCAAAGTGATAAATGGGTTTAAAGATGTAAACGAAAAATCAAAAAACCATGGCTTCTACTTACCCAATAATGTTCGAGAATTAGATTTTAGCAAACTTCCTGATAAAAAAGCTCAATTTAGTATTTGTGGTTTGCCAAATCACAACGTTAACGATAAACAGTTTATGTTAATGACTATTCGTTCGCATGATCAATTTAACACAACTATTTACGGTTTAAACGATCGGTATAGAGGTATTTATAACGAGAGAAGAGTGGTGTTGATGAATAAGAACGATATGAAAGAGCTTCAGTTAGAAGAACTCGATGTTGTTAATTTAATTAGTGTGTACGATGATATAGAAAGAAAGGCTTCCAATTTCTTGATAATCTCATATAATATACCTGAAGGAAACCTGGCATCATATTTTCCTGAAACAAATATTTTAGTCCCCTATAATCATTTTGCAGACAAAAGTAATACCCCAATTAGCAAATCTGTAATTGTTCATTTAGAAAAAGTTGCAAAAATCTAAAGGAATTTGAAAATTTCTCTCTCTGTAACCTCAAGGTTATAAGAGTATTAAGGGTGTGTTAAAAAAAAGGTGCTAAATTCCATTGTGGATTAAAAAAAGGGTTTTAGTTTTGCGATCTCTTTTACGGGATTTGTTTTTTGAATTTTTGTTGTTTTTTTTTGGTTTTGAGATGGTTTTAGAAAAAACTCAAAAAAAGTTTTGGTGGTTAAAAAAGGGGTTGTATATTTGCACCCGCTTTGAGAGACAAGCGACGTTCATAGGAAGGGTTAGATGGGATTTTTACTTTTAGTGATAGGGGTAAATTAGGGTTCGACTCCCTGGGTAATAGCAAAGAGAGTTTAGTATCATTATTAAGAGTGGTGATACGGGCTTTACGAGTTCATTGATATATTGATTGACAGCGCGTATAGATTGCT
>NZ_JAGKIK010000039.1 GCF_017897595.1 Aquimarina sp. U1-2 | reverse complement strand
CGGTATTGACGTAAGTAAATCTGTGGTAGATGCTTTTATTTACTCCACCAGAGATAAAGCGCGCTTTGAAAATACAACAAAAGGCTTAGGTAAACTACTTGAGTGGGTGTTATCGAGAAGTAACCATTGCAAAGAAGAGATGTTCTTTATATTTGAGCATACAGGTATCTATACGGAGCGCTTAACACAGGTGCTGACCAAAGAACAATTGTATTACAGCATCATTTCTGGACTAGAGATCAAGAAATCAATGGGCATTGTCAGAGGAAAAGACGATCGTATTGATGCTGCTCGCATCGCCCTGTATGGATATAGGCTAAGAGAAGAACTCCAAGCAGAAAAGCCTGTAGGTACAACTGTCAAGAAATTAAAGTCCCTAGCTGCCCTACGTAAAAGAATGATCAGGGAACGCGCAGGATATAAAACCAGTCTAAAAGAACAGAAGCAAATACTGAGCGGTAAAGATTACGCATTCTCATTTAGTCTACAAAAGCGTATGATAAAAGCGTTGACCAGAGAAATAAAGGCTATTGAAAACCAGCTTAAGCTCCTGATAGAAAAAGACCAGCAACTAAAGGAAATCTACAACTTGATTCTTAGTGTTAAAGGAGTGGGTACAGTGACAGCAATAAGTCTGATCGTACACACAAATAAATTTAGCAAGTTCCAAACCTGGAGACAGTTTGCCTCATATTGTGGAATTGCACCCTTCCCTCATAGATCTGGAAGCAGTGTGAAAGGTCGAACAAAAGTGTCAAACTTGGCTAACAAAGAAATAAAAACACTTTTGAATATGTGCGCCTTATCTGCTATAAAACATAATCCGGAGATGAAAGCATACTTTAAGAAAAGGACAGCGTTGGGAAAACATAAAATGAGCACTATCAACATTATAAGAAATAAACTGGTATCAAGAATATTTGCAGTAGTAAACAGAGGTACGGAATATGTTGATGTTTTAAAATATGCTTGTTAACATTGTTGATAAGATCAACTCTTTAAACTTGTTTTTATCATAGAATGCTATGCT
>NZ_JAGKIK010000038.1 GCF_017897595.1 Aquimarina sp. U1-2 | reverse complement strand
GATGAGGTTAGATTTTACTTTAGTTGTATTGTTATTGGTATTATTATTTAAGAACAAACGATGAAGAGTTTGATCCTGGCTCAGGATGAACGCTAGCGGCAGGCTTAACACATGCAAGTCGAGGGGCAGCATTATCTGCTTGCAGATAGATGGCGACCGGCGCACGGGTGCGTAACGCGTATAGAACCTACCTTATATTGGGGGATAGCCCAGAGAAATTTGGATTAATACCCCATGGTATGTTGAAGTGGCATCACTTTAACATTAAAGATTTATTGATATAAGATGGCTATGCGTTCTATTAGCTAGTTGGTATGGTAACGGCATACCAAGGCTACGATAGATAGGGGTCCTGAGAGGGAGATCCCCCACACTGGTACTGAGACACGGACCAGACTCCTACGGGAGGCAGCAGTGAGGAATATTGGACAATGGAGGCAACTCTGATCCAGCCATGCCGCGTGCAGGAAGACTGCCCTATGGGTTGTAAACTGCTTTTATAGAGGAAGAATGCTCACTACGAGTTAGTGATTTGACGGTACTCTACGAATAAGGATCGGCTAACTCCGTGCCAGCAGCCGCGGTAATACGGAGGATCCAAGCGTTATCCGGAATCATTGGGTTTAAAGGGTCCGTAGGCGGGTTTATAAGTCAGTGGTGAAAGTTTGCGGCTCAACCGTAAAATTGCCATTGATACTGTAGGTCTTGAATTATTGTGAAGTGGTTAGAATGTGTAGTGTAGCGGTGAAATGCATAGATATTACACAGAATACCGATTGCGAAGGCAGATCACTAACAATTGATTGACGCTAAGGGACGAAAGCGTGGGTAGCGAACAGGATTAGATACCCTGGTAGTCCACGCCGTAAACGATGGTTACTAGCTGTTCGGACTTTGGTTTGAGTGGCTAAGCGAAAGTGATAAGTAACCCACCTGGGGAGTACGTTCGCAAGAATGAAACTCAAAGGAATTGACGGGGGCCCGCACAAGCGGTGGAGCATGTGGTTTAATTCGATGATACGCGAGGAACCTTACCAGGGCTTAAATGTGGTCTGACAGCTTTAGAGATAGAGTTTTCTTCGGACAGATCACAAGGTGCTGCATGGTTGTCGTCAGCTCGTGCCGTGAGGTGTCAGGTTAAGTCCTATAACGAGCGCAACCCCTGTTGTTAGTTGCCAGC
>NZ_JAGKIK010000037.1 GCF_017897595.1 Aquimarina sp. U1-2 | reverse complement strand
TGTAATAGTTAATACTTAATCTGACAATTTTAGTAATTTAGTTTAAATCAATTTAAATATTTGTCAGATGAACACAGAAGAAAAAATCATCAAACCAAAGTTAGGACTATTAGAGTTAGCAAAACAATTAGGTAATGTTTCTCAAGCTTGTAAAGTTATGGGCTATAGTAGAGATAGTTTTTACCGTTTTAAAGAGCTCTATGAACAAGGAGGCGAGTTAGCACTTCAAGAAATATCTAGGAAAAAGCCAGTTATTAAAAATAGGGTAAGTCCTGAAGTTGAGCAAAGTATTGTTGAGTTTGCTATTGAGCAACCAGCTTATGGTCAATTACGAGTTTCTAATGAACTTAAAAAACGAGGTGTTTTTGTATCTCCAGGAGGTGTCCGGAGTGTTTGGCTTCGGCATGATTTAGAAACCATGAAAAAGCGTCTAAAAGCGCTAGAAGCCAAAGTAGCACAAGACGGCTTGATATTGACAGAGGAGCAAGTTCAGGCATTAGAACGTGCTAAAGAAGAAAAGCAAGCTCATGGTGAGATAGAAACTCATCATCCAGGCTATTTAGGATCTCAGGACACCTATTATGTTGGCACCATTAAAGGTATTGGTCGTATTTACGCACAAACTTTTGTAGATACGTATTCCAAAGTGGCCTTTGTAAAGCTATATGACCGTAAAAATGCTATTGTAGCCGCAGACATACTTAATGATAAAGTACTTCCATTTTTTCAGCAATATAAACTACCTATATTAAGGATACTAACTGATAGAGGTACGGAATTCTGCGGTAAGAGAGAACATCATGAGTATCAACTCTATTTGACCATTGAAGACATATCTCATACCAAAACAAAGGCTAAAAGTCCACAAACTAATGGAATCTGCGAACGCTTCCATAAAACTTTACAGCAAGAATTTTTCTGGGTAGCTTTTAGAAAGAAAATTTATAAATCCATTGAAGAGTTGCAAACAGATGTAGACCAGTGGATAGAAATCTATAATAAAGAAAGAACTCATCAAGGAAAGTTTTGCTTTGGAAAAACTCCTTTTCAAACATTTTTGGATTCCATATCTTTAGCAAAAGAAAAGATTATCCAGCAAGGAGAAAATTTATTTCTTTCACAAACTGCCTCCATAAATCAAGAGGTAGTTGAGAAAGAAATAAATTTAGCGCAAAGGCATGATGTCGGATAAGTAACAACTGTCAGATCAAGTAGTGGCTACTACA
>NZ_JAGKIK010000036.1 GCF_017897595.1 Aquimarina sp. U1-2 | reverse complement strand
TATGATACTCCCAATCCTTAGGACAGTCTAAAGGTATTTTTTAATTATTTACGAAGCCATATTTTTCTGATAAAATATTTGATCAGGTGGCACTTTTCCTATTTCTGTATGTCTTCTTTTGGTGTTATAAAATTGTATATATTCTTTGACATTTTGATATAATTCTAGCCCTCCATTTGGAGGATTTAGGTATATTTTTTCATATTTGATAGATTTCCAAAACCTTTCTATATAAACATTATCCAGCGCTCTGCCTTTCCCGTCCATAGAAATTTGTATGTTGTGTTTTTTTAATGTAGCAATATACAGTTCACTAGTGTATTGAGAACCTTGATCAGAGTTATGTATTTGTGGCGCTCCATATTGTTGTATGGTATCTTTTAATAATTCTGTACACCATTCTGCACTCATAGAATTAGAGATGCTCCAGTTTAAGATTTTTCTACTATGCACATCAATGATAGCAGCCATATACATAAACCCACGATACATTGGTATATATGTGATATCAGTCTGCCAAACTTGATTGGAATGTGTGATCTTAAGATCTTTTAATAGATATGGATATACATAACTAGTTTTATCTTTTATGGTTGTCTTTGGTTTGTCATAAATGGTCTGAAGCCCCATGATTTTGTAGAGCCTTCTGATTCGTTTGACATTAACACGATATCCTAAATCTAAGTTGAGATAATCCGTCATTCTCTCTACTCCGTAGTAAGGATGTTCCAAAAATTGTTTGTCTATGGCTTCCATTAATTTTAAATTCAATGGACTCTCACCTTTAGGCTTATAATACAATCCGGAACGGTGAATCTCTAAAATTTTGCATTGTTGTTTAAGGCTTAGTCTTGGATGAGATCTGATCACCTTTTGCCGTTTGTGGGTAGTACTCATTTGTCCAAGACTTTCTTTAAAAAATCATTCTCAACTTGTAATTGACCTATTTTACTGTAAAGAGCACTTTTCTCCTTATCTGTATCATCAGATTTTGACTTAGATTCAAAAGCTTTTGAAGAGTTTTCTATAAACTCTCGCTTCCAAGTCGATATCTGAGTTGGATGAATATCAAATTTTGAAGCGATCTCTTGTAAGGTTAATTGATCTTTGATGGCTTCCAAAGCAACCTTTGCTTTGAAAGATGGACTAAATTTTCTTCTCGATTTTTTCATAAGTACAGCGTTAAAGTTACATCTTAACTAGCTGTCTTAAAAATAGGGAGTACTATA
>NZ_JAGKIK010000034.1 GCF_017897595.1 Aquimarina sp. U1-2 | reverse complement strand
TAAGGGCGTATGGGGAATGCCTAGGCTCTCAGAGGCGAAGAAGGACGTGATAAGCTGCGAAAAGCTGTGGTGAGGGGCACATACCTGTTGATCCGCAGATATCCGAATGGGGCAACCCGGCATGTTGAAGACATGTCATACTGAATTTATTTTGGTAAGCAAACCCGGAGAACTGAAACATCTAAGTACCCGGAGGAGAAGAAAACAATAGTGATTTCGTTAGTAGTGGCGAGCGAACGCGAATTAGCCCAAACCTGTTTTGTTACGGCAAGTCAGGGGTTGTAGGACTACAATATAGAGTGTATGATGAATTAGAATCCTTTGGAAATAGGAGCCATAGACGGTGATAGCCCGGTATAGGTAAGTCATATATTTTTAGTAGTATCCTGAGTAGTGCGGGGCACGTGTAACCCTGTATGAATTAGTGGGGACCATCCCATAAGGCTAAATACTCCTGAGAGACCGATAGTGAACCAGTACCGTGAGGGAAAGGTGAAAAGAACCCTGAATAAGGGAGTGAAAAAGATCCTGAAACCATACGCTTACAAGCGGTCGGAGCTGATTTATCAGTGACGGCGTGCCTTTTGCATAATGAGCCTACGAGTTACTTTTACTAGCGAGGTTAAGATTTTAAGGATCGGAGCCGCAGCGAAAGCGAGTCTGAATAGGGCGGGATACCCACCTTTGTGGGTATAAAGTTAGTAGTAGTAGACGCGAAACCGTGTGATCTACCCTTGGGCAGGTTGAAGCTTTGTTAACCCAAAGTGGAGGACCGAACCCGTTGACGTTGAAAAGTCTTGGGATGACCTGAGGGTAGGGGTGAAAGGCCAATCAAACTCGGAAATAGCTCGTACTCCCCGAAATGCATTTAGGTGCAGCGTTGTGATAGTTTTATAGAGGTAGAGCTACTGATTGGATGCGGGGGCTTCACCGCCTACCAATTCCTGACAAACTCCGAATGCTATAAAATGTTTCACAGCAGTGAGGGCATGGGTGCTAAGGTCCATGTCCGAGAGGGAAAGAACCCAGACCATCAGCTAAGGTCCCCAAATATATGCTAAGTTGAATAAACGCGGTTGAACTGCTTAGACAGCTAGGATGTTGGCTTGGAAGCAGCCATTCATTTAAAGAGTGCGTAACAGCTCACTAGTCGAGCGGTTCGGCATGGATAATAATCGGGCATAAGCATATTACCGAAGCTATGGGATATTTAATATCGGTAGGGGAGCATTGTAGTGGCGTTGAAGGTGTACTTTGAGGTATGCTGGAGTAGCTACAAAAGAAAATGTAGGCATAAGTAACGATAAGGAGGGCGAGAAACCCTCCCACCGAAAGACTAAGGTTTCCTCAGCTATGCTAATCAGCTGAGGGTTAGTCGGGGCCTAACGCGAACCCGAAAGGGGTAGTGGATGGACAACGGGTTAATATTCCCGTACCTGCTCACGCTAAAAGTGACGGAGGCGAGAAGTTAGTGCGCACTGACGGAATAGTGCGTTGAAGGGAACAGTAATGTCCTGATAGTACACAGAGGCTACGGCCAATGTGATAATCTAGCGGATCGACTTCCAAGAAAACCGAGTG
>NZ_JAGKIK010000033.1 GCF_017897595.1 Aquimarina sp. U1-2 | reverse complement strand
GTACAACTCGCATCTGGAGTACCTGCTGCAGTACATGGCGTAAAAGTAATGGCTCCTGTTGTGGTATTTACACTCCAAACGCCTTCTCCTGGTGCTACTAAATCATCACCGGGAGTTGATGTTCCCACCAATTGAACACTTGTAGGATCTATAACTCCATCTGGATCGCTATCTATACCACTTCCATTATCGGCAAAAGGATCCAAAGTAGCTGCTATACCTGTAGGTAAACCTGTGATCAGATCGTTGTTGGCTATCGGAGGTTGTGGATCATACGTTATTGTAACACTAGATGCATTCGATCTGTTTCCTTCATTATCGGCTACTGTATAATCGATAGGTGTAGGATCGCCGGTAAACACCTCTGTACAGCTTGCATTAGGAACACCAGCTGCACTACACGGAGTAAAAGTAATATCTCCCGTAGTACCATTTACACTCCAAACCCCCTGGTCAGGAGCTACTAAATCATCTCCTGGACTTGCTGTACCTACAATTTGAACTGTAGTCACATCTACAGTATCACCCGTGGTATCATTAGCTAAAACATCTACGGTTACCGCAGTATTGGTAGTATTACCTGTACTAAGATCATCACTAGTAACAGGTGCATAATCAATAGTGATAGTCGCTTCATTAGAAGTATTCCCATCGTTGTCATTAATCGTATAATTTACGGGTGTAGGATCTAAGGTGTACCCAGGGTTCGGGGTAAAACTTATTTCTCCTGTACTTAAATCGACACTCCATGACCCTTCTCCCGGAACCGTGAACCCGGTAAATTCTCCATCCCCATCGGTAATAATATTGGTAGCACCCGTTGGAACTACTAAGCTTACCGAAGTTACATCTAAACTCCCATCGGGATCATTATCTACACCATTTCCGTTATCGGCAGTAGGATCTAATCGTGCCGTAGTACCTGGTACATTAGCGCTGCTTAGATCATCTTGCGCCACGGGCGGTTGTGCATTGTAATCAAGTGTTATTGTAGCTTGATTAGATCGGTTACCATCATTATCTGCTACTGTATATTGAATAGGTGTAGGATCTCCTGTAAATGCTCCCGTACAACTCGCATCTGGAGTACCTGCTGCAGTACATGGCGTAAAAGTAATGGCTCCTGTTGTTGTATTTACACTCCAAACGCCTTCTCCTGGTGCTACTAAATCATCACCGGGAGTTGATGTTCCCACCAATTGAACACTTGTAGGATCTATAACTCCATCTGGATCGCTATCTATACCACTTCCATTATCGGCAAAAGGATCCAAAGTAGCTGCTGTACCTGTAGGTAAACCTGTGATCAGATCGTTGTTGGCTATCGGAGGTTGTGGATCATACGTTATTGTAACACTAGATGCATTCGATCTGTTTCCTTCATTATCGGCTACTGTATAATCGATAGGTGTAGGATCGCCGGTAAACACCTCTGTACAGCTTGCATCAGGAACACCAGCTGCACTACACGGAGTAAAAGTAATATCTCCCGTAGTACCATTTACACTCCAAACCCCCTGGTCAGGAGCTACTAAATCATCTCCTGGACTTGCTGTACCTACAATTTGAACTGTAGTCACATCTACAGTATCACCTGTGGTATCATTAGCTAAAATATTTACGGTTACCGCAGTATTGGTAGTATTACCTGTACTAAGATCATCACT
>NZ_JAGKIK010000032.1 GCF_017897595.1 Aquimarina sp. U1-2 | reverse complement strand
GTATAAATATGTCTATCAATTTAAAGACCACTTAGGCAATATCCGACTCTCCTACTCAGACCGCGATAATGACGGGGTGGTGGACATTCTTAGAAATAATACTGATATCGATGGTGACGGGGATTATCAAAATGAGATACGGGAAGAAAAGGCGTACTATCCTTTTGGGATGACCCATCAAAAAGAAGAACCTTCTTTGATCTCTGGTAATGTGCACCCGTATGGGTTTAACGGCAAAGAAGAGCAAAAGGAACTGGGATTAGAGTGGCTGGATTTTGGGGCTAGAAATTATGATGCTGCATTAGGTAGGTGGATGAACATTGATCCGTTAGCTGAATCTATGAGGAGGCATTCTCCTTATAACTATGCCTTTGATAATCCAGTTTATTATATGGATCCTGATGGAATGGTTGCTATGGCTTTTGACTGGATAAATAATGGAGATGGGACATATACAGCAGAGGCAGGTGATAGTGCTGCCACTCTAGCGGAAGATGCTGGAATTTCCTTAGAAGAAGCTGATCAGATTGTTCAATCTCAGCTTGGAAAAAATTATGAGGGAGAGGACGGTGAAATGAAATCAGATGTTGAAATTGGAGATATTGTTGCTGTACCAGAACAGGTTGAAGCTTTTGAAAACGAGAGAGCTGCTGCTGCTGAAAATGAAATAGCTGTAGAAGGCTTACAAGATGAAATAGTAACTAATGAATCTTCAATTGCTAAAAACAATAAGGATGCTGATTCTTTAACAAAAGTAGCAAATAGAGAACAAGAAAAATATGATTTAAGTCTTGAAATGGGCTTACATAAACCTGCTTTTCCTGATGAACCATCAGGAGGTATAGCCATAGGAACCACTATTGTTCAAGCTAGGCGCGAAGCAAAAATTAAGAAAACTAGAAAACAGATAAGTAAATTGAATAGGACTACTGATAGTTTAAAGAAAGAGAATCAAAAGAAGAAAAAGGAGATAAATAAAAGAGGATACTTTAATAATAGTTCTACAATTAAAAATTAAATAAATATTTAAGTTTTATCAAAATAAAAGCTGTCTGAAAATTGATTTTCAGACAGCTTTTATTTTATGCCAGGGAGAACAATGCCTATGATAAATATTGAAAGAAAAATGATAATAGATACTATATAACCTACCCAAATATTCCTCTTTTGATATTTTACTTGATAGTAATGTTTATAGTCTTTTTTCAACCCTCCGATTAACATAAATATGATAGCTCCAAACATCTCAGTAACACCTAGCTGTCCAGACCCCTGGTCATAATCAGACACCCTCTTTTTGTTATTATCCATTATCTTAAGATCGTGTTTTTTTAATAAAATTGACAAATAAAAATACAGTTATCCCTAAAGATATTAAGATTACAAACCAATATGTAATATTAAAACTTAGACTTTTAATTAATCCAAAATAAATACCTTCATTCATTTTTAGAATAAACCATATTAAATTAAATATAATATGCCCCAGTATACTATAAAACAATCCAAACCGTAATAAAAGAACTCCAAATACCATCCCTGTAACAAATGTGGTTACTAAAGTTATTAGACTAAAAGATAAAGGGTTGAAGTGAATTAGTGAGAATAGGGTACTGGATATTATTAAACTGGTTAAAGTCGAATATTTAAAATTGATTAACTTCAAAATTATTCCTCTAAAAACAAATTCCTCTACGATTGGTACTATTAAGATTATTTTTGTGGCATTAAGGATTAAAGCAAGATTGTAAGAATATGAAATATTTAATTTTTCCGGAATATCTATAT
>NZ_JAGKIK010000031.1 GCF_017897595.1 Aquimarina sp. U1-2 | reverse complement strand
ACATGCCGGGTTGCCCCATTCGGATATCTGCGGATCAACAGGTATGTGCCCCTCACCACAGCTTTTCGCAGCTTATCACGTCCTTCTTCGCCTCTGAGAGCCTAGGCATTCCCCATACGCCCTTATCTAGCTTATGTGTCTTTGCTTTTAACTTGCTCTTATTTTTACGTAGTAATCAGTAATGAGTACATAGCAGTCAGTAGTGAGATACTAGAACTTAGATGCTAGACCTAAAAATCTAAATACTCTATACTTAAATACACTGTACTTACTACCTAAGTACTACTTCTTTATTTTTTTATCACACACCTTAAGTGTGTGCTCGTATTTCTTATGATCAATATGTCAATGAACGATTCTCTAATTCAGAATGCTGAATCCAGAATTATGAATTAGATAATAATTAGAACTAAAAACTCTGAATTCAGAATTCTTAATTCATAATTAAAAAAGTGGAGAATACCGGAGTCGAACCGGTGACCTTCCCGATACTAGATCGGGATGCTCTAGCCCCTAAAGGCTAAATCTCATATGCATTATAAAATGAACGTTTTTCTAATTCAAAATGCTGAATGCAGAATTATGAATTAGATAATAATTATAACTAAAAACTCTTAATTCAGAATTCTTAATTCATAATTAAAAAAAGTGGAGAATACCGGAGTCGAACCGGTGACCTTCCCGATGCTAGATCGGGATGCTCTAGCCCCTAAAGGCTAAATCTCATATGCATTATAAAATGAACGTTTTTCTAATTCAAAATGCTGAATGCAGAATTATGAATTAGATAATAATTATAACTAAAAACTCTTGATTTAGAATTCTTAATGCATAATTAAAAAAAGTGGAGAATACCGGAGTCGAACCGGTGACCTCCTGCGTGCAAGGCAGGCGCTCTAGCCAGCTGAGCTAATTCCCCCTTCTTGAATTCAGAATGTAGAATTCAGAATTACGAATTTAGAATTCTCAACTTCTAAAATTTCCTTTTTCAATATCTTTCCAATGAACTTTCAAAACTATAAATGTAAAATCTAATATTCTGAATTCTGAATTCAAAATTCTGAATTCTACATTCATCATTCCGTAGTCTCAGGCAGACTCGAACTGCCGACCTCTACATTATCAGTGTAGCGCTCTAACCAGCTGAGCTATGAGACTTCTTCATAGTTGAGGGTTGATGGTTTGTCGTTGATAGCAATTAGAAAAAAAACTAACAACTAACAACCATAAACTAACAACTAATTAATTAATCGACAGCAATTAAGACTAAACTCAAAAATAAAGTCAAACAATACCCTTGCGTAATAGTATCAGCGTCTTCTTTATTCAATCCTATACTTAACCATAAAACCAAATAAAGAAAATCTCTAGAAAGGAGGTGTTCCAGCCGCACCTTCCGGTACGGCTACCTTGTTACGACTTAGCCCCAGTTACCAGTTTTACCCTAGGCCGCTCCTTAACGGTGACGGACTTCAGGTACCCCCAGCTTCCATGGCTTGACGGGCGGTGTGTACAAGGCCCGGGAACGTATTCACCGGATCATGGCTGATATCCGATTACTAGCGATTCCAGCTTCACGGAGTCGAGTTGCAGACTCCGATCCGAACTGTGATAGGCTTTATAGATTCGCTCCTTGTCACCAAGTGGCTGCTCTCTGTACCTACCATTGTAGCACGTGTGTGGCCCAGGACGTAAGGGCCGTGATGATTTGACGTCATCCCCACCTTCCTCGCGGTTTGCACCGGCAGTCTTGCTAGAGTTCCCATCTTTACATGCTGGCAACTAACAACAGGGGTTGCGCTCGTTATAGGACTTAACCTGACACCTCACGGCACGAGCTGACGACAACCATGCAGCACCTTGTGATCTGTCCGAAGAAAACTCTATCTCTAAAGCTGT
>NZ_JAGKIK010000030.1 GCF_017897595.1 Aquimarina sp. U1-2 | reverse complement strand
TTTAAAAAGAATAACCTATGGTTAATAAAACATTTCTGGGTATGCCAGGAAATACACGTCCGGCATCAAGACCGCCCACAAAATAACGTTCATCAAATATATTATTAAGATTGCAAGTAAGGTTGATGTTGTTCCATCGATAGAACAATGCAGCCCGTGCTGTGGTATAGGCTGGAAACTCAACAAATGGACTCACAGCATTTGCTGTGCCGGCGGGTATTTGACTTTCACTAACGTGGCGTGCACCTAGTGCCAGACCTAAATCTTTAAACGCGCCTTTGGTAAAGGTATATTTACCCCAAAACCCTGCAGTATGCTGTGGATTGTTGTTCTGAAGTTCTAACTGAGTAACTGCTGCGTTATCGTCTAAAATTTCTACCTCGTTAAAAGCGTAGTTAGCAGTGAGTGTAAAATTAGTATTTATCCTTCCGGTAGCCTCAAATTCAACTCCTCTGCTAATTTCTTCGCCTACTTGTATTAAACGCTCCAATCCACCAGTAACGGTAGGATCCTGAATAATTCGACCTTCCCTGGAAATAGTATACAAGCTTAGTTGAGTTAGTAATTTATCATTAAAAAAACTGGTTTTGGTACCAATCTCAAATTGATTACTCACCAGAGGATCAAATGTTTGATTAGGTTCTATTGTAATGCCAGCTAGACCCCTGGTAAACTGCGGGTTAAAGGATTCTGTATAACTAAAAAAAAGATTGACATGCTCATTTAACTCGTAAGTGATTCCAGCTCTAGGCAGCCATATAACATTGTCGACTGCTTCACTTACCGCTGGCACTTCGCCTAGTTGATCAAGATTTTCATACCGCAGACCTACTAATATTTTTAATTTCCAAATGCTCATTAAATCCTGAACATATAGTCCTCTATATTGCTCTTCTGTAGAAAATTCTCGATCAATCTCGAAACTTAGGTCTACCTCGCTTAAAGAGTTGTAAATAGTACGGTTGTCAAAAACTAAATTAGGAACACCGTTAGCCTCACCATTGGCTGATTTTGTGTAGATATTAGTAAAGGTGCTGTAATAATCCCAACCCAATACGGTTTCATGACTAATAGTACCGGTGTTGAACTTACCCACTAGATACGCAGTAATAAAATCAGAATATCCTTTGGTGATTCGGTCGTTAACGTTTCTAATCAATTCTGACCCATCTTCGGTAAATTCATTGGATGAACGTGTTTCTACAAAATTTTGATTAAAGTCGGAACGCGTATATGATGCATTTAAAGATAATACATCTGAAAACTTATGGCTGCCCGAAACCGTTAGTAATACACTACTGTTTTGGCGATTATCAAACGGTTCTGCAGTGCTAAAATTAATAGGAAGTGCGAAAATATCGCCTTGTAAAACAGGCATTCCACGGTCTACTCCAGCATCATCATTATTAAATGTTCCTACAATATCAACATTAAAGCTTGTTTTATCTGAAGGTAAATACGAAAGGGAAGGCGCAAATAAAATACTTCTGTTTTTTTGAAAATCGCGGAAGGTTTCGGCATTTTCCCAGCCAACATTAACACGGTATAGAACTGTTTTATCCTCATCAAGAGGCCCTGTGACATCAAGTGTGCCTCTTTTTGTTTCAAAACTTCCGTAAGATAAGCTGGCATCTGCCCTGTGTTCTTTTAATGGTTTTTTGGTAACCGCATTGACTACACCCCCTGGCGAACTGTTACCAAACAAAGCCGCTGCCGGTCCTTTGATAAACTCGATACGTTCATACTGGGTGGCAATACTCGATGCCGAGAAATCGGGAGCTAACAAGGCGCGGTTTCCGTTGATGAAATCATGCCGAACTCTGAAACCACGGGACGTAAAGTTATCTCCAAATCGAGTACGGGTTACACCTGCTACATTTTCTGAAACTTCTTCTAAGCGAAAAAGCCCCTGATCTGCAATAATTTCTTTGTTCAAAATAGCAATGCTTTGGGGCACTAATTTAATATCAGCGCCTGTTTTGGTACTTGCAAAGGTGACATCAGGTTTATAATCTGTATTTTTACGACCCACAACTTCAACCAATTGTAGCGCTTCGGCACTTTCAGTTAGAGTAATGTTAATGCTTATATTATTACCTTCAATAGTAATTACTTTTATAAAATCTGCAAATCCTATATAGCTTACTTCAAGCGTATAAGTTCCATCCATAACATTTCGTAATGTAAACCTTCCTTCTTTATCGGTAACCGTACCCTGGTTCGTGCCTTGCAAAATTACACTGGCGGTTTCAAGCTGAATGCCAGTATCGTCGGTTACGATTCCTGTTATAGTAGATTGCGCCTTCGCGAAAGCGGTGCTAAAAATAATGGCTATGATAATTAATATGTATTTCATTAAGAATGGGTTATTGCGGTAAGAGATTGCTATTATTTATAAAAACCAATGTATGTCCTTCTGGGGCAGTAGCGTTTGGAAACAACATAAAAGTACCAAAATTGCCATCTATATCAGGAGGTAATAAAATAAAGCTGTCATTACTAATGCGCTGACCATTTACAGTAGCCCAAATAGGGATTTGAAAAATGGTGTTTGAGGGAAAAAATAGTTCGGCATTATCCTGATAATTTAGTGTTCCAAATTGTTCTGGCACTCCTAATCCTCTAAACAGAACATCTACCGGAGACACCCCGAAGCCTACTCGTGTAGCATCTATAAAAAGAACTACGTTGTTGGTTTCGGGCGCAAGATTGACCGCATCAAGACCGACTAAACCTGCAGAAATCGTGTTTTGATTTCTAGTTTTTTCAATAAACAACAGCTCTGGGTTATCAAGGGTACCTGTCAAGTACAGCGTATAGCTTTTTAAAGCCTCTAGTGTTTGATTTGTGGTAAGTATGGTACCATTATAATTTACTTCAAACCGAACGGTACCGTCAGGTTCCTGAGCTACATTGTTATTTATATTGTAATACGTGTCGTCTACCGACCTGGGCTGCACAGTGTTCCCTATGATATTTATAGAAGGTATCGCTAAAGAGGCTGTGATATCACTGTCTATGGCATTTACAAATAATACCTGTGCAATAGCAGG
>NZ_JAGKIK010000002.1 GCF_017897595.1 Aquimarina sp. U1-2 | reverse complement strand
TAATACGTGTCGTCTACCGACCTGGGCTGCACAGTGTTCCCTATGATATTTATAGAAGGTATCGCTAAAGAGGCTGTGATATCACTGTCTATGGCATTTACAAATAATACCTGTGCAATAGCAGGATTCACATCAATATTTACAAAATCTTGAGCGGTCTGGTTACCTCTAAAAATACGAAGAGATAACTCGTAGCGACCAGAAGCTTCATTAGGTATTTCTAACGTAGGCGTAGCGATTCCTGGATCGCTTAAGACACCATTTGCACCTTCAGGAGTGGTTAGGATTGACCATTCATACTCAAAACCGATATTATTCACATCAGAAGAGTTGTTGCCGTTTAACTGGATGGTAGTACCAACTTCATCAGTAAATATAATTTGGTCGGTACCTGCATCAGGTAGTAACACGGTGAAATCCTGTTCGTCATAGTCTGAACAGGCTATAAAGGTTAGCAATACTGCTAAAATAGTAATGATTTTGTTCATTTTTTGGTTTTATGAAAAAGCAAATATAATGTTTATTTTTATTTAGAATAGATAAAAATAAATATCAAATTAATTTCTATATCCAACCACCACCTATCAACTTTTCTTTCATTTAGCTGTTTAGTCCAAATATTCTGTTGAATAGCTTACCTCGGCTTCAGCCTGAGACGTATTTGGTTCATCAAGCAGATGTAGCCACAGATTCTGGCTTAAAAATGGAAGATGTAATCTTTAATAATAATAATGAAGCAAACTTAAAAGGACACTTATTTCTACCTTTGTCATCTAATTTATATTTTAAAAATGTCAATAACGAATGAAATAAATCCGTCAATAGAGCAACTCAAGATACAACTTCAAAGCTTTGGAATGTTAACACCGCAATGCTGGGCAGATATCAAGAATAACTTAAATGAAAAAAGTCTTCAAAAAGGCGAATGTTTCTCAAAAAAAGGCCAGTATAATAGAGAGTTTGCCTTTGTTCAAAAAGGTATAGGAAGAATTTATATCACGACAAATAAAGGTTCTGATTTTACAAAATACTTCTTTGGGAAACACGATTTCTTAATGGCTAGTATTGAACCAAAAATGCCTAGTGAGGTTAATATACAGGCACTATCCGAAATTAAGTATATCTACATCCCTTTTGCCACCTTTGAAACGCTGCTTAAAACCCATAAACATTTGTCACTAATACTTAATAACCTTTTATTGGATTACTTCGGAAAAAAACAACAAAGGGAAATTAATCTGCTTACGAATAGTGCTTTGGATAACTACCAGCTCTTTCTAAAAGACTATCCAGATTTACAGGAACGTATTCCTCATTATCATATTGCAAGTTATTTAGGTGTCTCTCCTGTTCAATTAAGCCGAATAAGAAAAAAAATGAGCCATTAACATATGTAAATGAAAATTACCGTGATTCATAAGAATTTTGTACAAACTATATAAAGATGATACAAAAAATAAAATTCTTATTTATTATGGCATTGATTACAAACGGCATATCAGCACAATCACAGCAAAAAGAACAAGACTCAATTTTCAACAATTTAAATACGGCGATAGTTGTAATTGAATTCCAAAAAACGTGGACACAGAAAGGTAACTTCCTCAACCGTTTAATTCGTAAACCGCTGAGGGAAAATAACATTGTACCAAGAACCATTAAATTTCTGGACTCTGCAAGACAAAAAGGGTATACTGTAATACATGCACCGTTAGTTCTTGACAAAAGCAATAAAGAAGAATATAAGAAAATGCCCTTTGCACCTAAACTTATGGGTGCGTTTACTGCAAATACCTGGAAAGCGGAATTTACGGAGGGTATAAAAAAGGAAAATGACATTGTCGCCAACGGAAGAACAGGGTTTGATGCAACTGAAGGCAGTGACCTTTTTAGCTTGGTAAAAGGTTATGATAATCTTTTGGTCGGCGGTTTTATAACCGACCAATGCGTAGAGGCAACAATTAAAAGTTTAAAGTCGAAAGGGTATAACTGTGTGATGATTACAGATGCTACAGCAACAAGCTCAAAAAGGAAACAAAAAAAGATTGAAGAGCGTATTTTCTCCTTGGATTCTAAACAACTTCTTACAAAGATGAAATAAAAACCGATTAAAATAATTTTCATTGAGATTTAAGCGTCGGTTCTTGTTCTAGTCATTAAAAAACGTATTGCTTTTGCTACGATCACTACTTGCATCATTTCAAATAACATTATCGGGAATCAACCTTGATTTTTATGATGGATTTGGTTGAAAGCGTGGTTGATTGTTTATATTATGGTGATTTTTATCATGAACTATTAGTTCAGAAATTAATAGACTGGATGTTTAGTATAACAACAGACATACCCAAAACTTATGTAAGGAAGCTCTTTTACCGGAATAGAGTTTTTCGCGAAATTTAGTGGAAAGTACCGAGTGAGGTATTTGTTCTTGCTAATTATTAATAAAATAGTCCCAAGTTGCTTTAGAAATATCAGATATTATCTTTTCATTGGTTATAAAATCCTCTTTCGAATGAGTCACAAAAACACTTATTAAAAGATGTTTTCCATTCCGCAAAAAAACAATTCCAATATCGTTTACGGCTACAGTGATGCCTTTTTCTTTATGCTTACCTGTCCAGCCCGTTTTGTGTGCAACAATTGTTCCTTCATGGAATTACCCTCTTAATCTGTTTTTTCCAGTTTTGGTTCCTTTCGATGTATTCCAAATAAAATCATAGCTCTCTTTGGAAAGCAGGCCATCTTTATTTTCATAAAATGTTGTCAAAATTTTATTAGTTTCTTTTGGGTTGCCTAATTTAAAAATTGCAAACCCCAATTATTCTGCATAGTCTTCTCATTTATTTTTAGAGCAAAATCTTTAAAACCGAGGCTTGAAAAATAGTTCTCGACAACTTGTGGTTTTTCATGGTTATTGTAGTGAAGCACTGCCTCCCAGAATACAGAGAAATGCGATATGAGCAATGGCTTTATGCCATAGTTTTTTGATTGAAGTATTTTGCGTGTTTAGCTTGCGAGTATTTAATTCGGCAAAATACTCAATTTAAAGTGTTATCATGTTAAAATTAGGGATTAGCACTAAATGAACACAAATAGTTTGGAAATGAATCTTCAGGCAAAAAATCAAAAATATTGAACCTATGTGGTACCTGATTTGACTTTTGCAACCAAAATTAGATTAAGTATGTCTGTAAGTGTAAAAATCGTTCAAAAAATTAATGTCGAAGGTTAGTATCCCTTGCTATTAGGGTTACAAAAAATCGGAGTTCATTTTGTATTCACCACAGAGCTAAAATTTTAACAAATAGATAACAAGCAACTTGTAATACAAATTCTATCGGATTCTTTTCAGGAAAATAAAAGGTCTATAAATATTTACCAAGTCCCCTGGATATAAAGCTTGGCGTTTACAACAGAAAAACAAAAGCAATATATTTACATTTAGCTTAGTATAAATCTGAATCGTATCGTGTATCACTTAAACTAAGTTTTTTATAGAATACTATATAAATGCCGTTTGCGGTAAAATTAAAAAGCGATTACAAGCTTACAATAAATTAAATAGCCCTTCCCATACGCTAGTTCTAAAACCTATTTCATTCTTTTTTCAAACCACTTGAATACTTCATTGAGTAAAAATTCAAATATTTTAGATGAAACGAATAATAATAAAATTTTAAAAATTTCTTCACTAAAAGGAATGTTTAAAATTTTTAATGTGAGAGCATAGCGGTTACCTATGTTCTCTATTGTATAATTAATTTATTATCAAATAATTACTAAAATTTAAACCTATAAATCTAAAAGTAATGAATAGAAACACGAATCTCTTTTTAAATAGAATTATAAGAACGGTAATAGCTATTTTAGTATGTTCTTCAACACTTTCAGGATGTCAAAACGATGATGATTCTTACCAACCGCTAACAGCCGATGCAGACCTACAGACAGCCAAAGATGAAGCTATAAGAAACATCGTTTCTAAATTAAATAACAAAGTAGAAGCTGGTCTTTATGGCGTGGCAAAGCTAACATTTAGGGACACGATTATTTTGCATTTGGCTTACGGAATGAGAAATAGAGCAGCAAACGAATCTATGCAGACCACCACTGGCTTTGATATTGGATCATTGACCAAAGCTATCACAGCAGCAACCATTCTAAAATTAGAAGAACAAGGCGAATTAAATTTATCAGATACCGTAGGACAATATGTTTCTGGTATTTCTTCGAACCTAAGTACTGCGACCATCGAGCATCTTTTAGACCACCGTTCTGGATTACCAGAATATTTAGGTGATGATTATGAATTGTTAACTAAGCAGGGAGCAATTAGTAGGCTTAATAGCTACACACTTAGTTTTCAACCAGGTTCCCAGGAAGCTTATTCCAATCCTGGATACTCATTATTAGGAATCATTGTAGAGGAAGCTACAGGGCAATCATTTGAACAAGTAATGAGAACCTTAGTGTTAGAACCTGCCGGTACAACTAGTATTGGGTACCGCCTTCCCAATTGGCAATTAGATGATTTGGCTGTTGGATACGTAAACAACACTGCTGTTGGTACGCCACTCGACCTTGATTGGTTACAAGATGGTCCATCCTGGACATTAAGAGGAAATGGTGGGTTATTATCCACAACTGAAGATATAGAAAAATGGTTCAATGCAGTTTTTAAAGGCGATGTTCTGGGAAATGCTGCCCTAGAAAAGTTTAGTGAACGTTTCGCCGGCGAAGGACCCTACGGATTACGTTCTGGTGAGGCAGGTGGTGATGACGCCACTGGGTTCAATGCACAACACGAGAATTGGTCTGACATAGGTGTATCGTTCACCCTTTTTACCAGTCGTTCAAGTTTTCCGGCAGAAGAAGTCTGGGATGCAATAGCCAATGACGTTACAAGATTAGCAGAAATTGCGTTTAGACAACCAAATGGAAATTGAACCCGCTTTATACATTAGAAAATCCCCGCTCGCCATTTTATTTAGAAAAAGGCGGGCAGGTATTACGGCTTGAAACTGTTGCAAAACCAAGTATTTTCTAGAACCATAATAAGTAGTCGATTGGATAAGGTGTATTAGTTTTTCTTAACTATTGTTATAATCCAGCTAGTAGATCTGGTGCCACGAAGTTTGAGAATTCGAATCTCTTCGCACATACAATAGAATACATTCTTAACGAGATTCATCTTTGTCAATCTTAGATAATCCAACAAAAGATAAAAGAATCGGATATCTAAAAGCATTATTTCCAAAATTTATGTTATTTTAAATTTTTACATTCAAAAGAATCTTGAACAAAATTATTCCACATAGCATCACAGACTTATACCATACCTTAGGTATGTCTACAACAAATCCTATAGATTTCACAATTCTAAACGTACCTAATATTCATCCTGAAATACCATTTAAATCGCCTGTCTTAAGAGCCGAATATTTCTCAATTATTATTACAAAAAAAGGCTCTGGAGTTTATAATTTGGACGACAATAGGTTTCCATTTGGCGACCAATCAATCTACTTCACCAATCCAGGACATATAAAGTCCTACGAATTATTCACTTCTGAAAAGGCTCAAATCATTATGTTGACTGAAAAGTTTCTCGTAGAAAATGTCCACCCGCAGATTTACGAAGAATTTCCTTTTCTTTTAGCAGAAATCGTACCGCCAAATACGCAAACGGATAGCGAATTTGAAGAGTTTGAACTTCTTTTTAGACAAATCGATTTAGAGTTTAATACCAATTCAAAATACAAAAATAAGATTGTGGGTAATATGATTTTGGTACTACTGATAAAAATCAAAGAACGCTTCTGGGCAAACTATAATCCGCTTCTTGAAGGAGAACAGCATTCAAGAATTGTAAAATCTTTCAAAAAATTAATAGAGTCTGAGTTCAAAAAAATAAAAAGCAAAAAGCAAGGCCAAATACAGTTGCAAGCCCAATACTTTGCCGAACAACTGAATCTACATCCTAATTATCTCAATTCCGTTCTGAAAAGTAAAACAGGCAGAACGTTGAGCAACTGGATTTCCCAACGTACACTTTCTACAGCTAAATCTCTTTTGGTCGATTCTTCTTTATCACTAAAAGAAATATCTTATTTATTAGGTTATAGTGAGCCAACGCATTTCAGTAGATTCTTCAAAAAGAATACAGATGTATCCCCAAGAGCTTTCAGAAAAGCCCACCAAAGTATATAATCTTTGAAATTGGTCAGTTTTCGTTTGAACAGGGTTCGTTAACAACCTTCGTTCCTTAGCATCTTTGTATCAAATAATTACAAACAATAAAAACGAAAAAAAATGACTGATTTAAAAACTACATCAAGAAATGGAATTAATATGCCATTAGTTGGCTTTGGCACGTACCAATTATCAACAGAAGAAGCAGAGACAAGCGTAACAGAAGCTTTAAAAGCGGGGTATAGACACATTGATTCTGCTGAAGGCTATAAAAATGAGAAAGGAACTGGTAATGCCATTAAAAAGTCTGGTATCCCAAGAAAAGAAATTTTCCTTACAACCAAATTGTTTCCCGGGAACACACAATGGGGTGTTCAAGAAAAGACTTATGAGGCAACAATCGAAACGCTTAAGAACCAATTGAAAGAACTTCAGGCTAACTATGTAGACCTGTATCTCATACACGCACCACTCGCTTCTCTTAGACTGGAACAATGGAAAGCTCTGATTGAGATGAAAAAGCAAGGATTAGCCAAACACATTGGCGTATCTAATTACAATGAAGAGGCCATCAATGAAATTCTGGATGCCGGTCTGGAAAAACCAGAAATTAATCAGATTGAGTTTCACCCGCTTTGTGCTCGACCAGAACTGGCCCAATTTCTAAATCAGCATAATATCGAGCCAGTGGCCTATAGTTCCTTAGCACCACTATCTACATGGAGAACGGCTGAAGGACAAGGTGGTGAAGTACTGGCCGAGAAAAAGCAAGAGGAACAATCTGTCATTAATGAAGTGGCAAATGATTTGAACGTTTCTGAAGCCAAATTACTCTACAGATGGGGTTTACAAAAAGGTTATGGTATTCTAACAAGAAGCAGTAAACCAGAGAGAATACGACAAAATATTGAAGTATTTGATTTCAGCATTCCTGATAACCAGATGCAACGATTGAATGCACTGAACAAAAATCAACCTTTCGCCTGGGCAGCCAATGGCTTAAACCCAATGGAATCTGCACCTTCATTGCAATAAGTTAGTCTGAATAATTAAAACTTTAACACATGATATTATGAAAAATACAGAAAAAATGAGTCGAAGAGATATTTTAAAAAAGGGCGCCTTAGGTGCTACGGCCGTAGCTGCGTCGACAATGCTAGGCGCAAGTAGTGTATTTGCTCAGGAAAGCGCAAACAATTCAATACTGGCACCATTGTCAGGCAAAACAGCATTTATTACCGGTGGTGCCAGAGGTATTGGTTTAGCAACGGCAGAAGAATTTGCCAAAGCAGGCGCAAACATCGTTCTGTTTGATATCGCAACCAAAAAGGTGCCACACGTAGGTTACGCTTTATCAAGTGAGCGTGATCTCGCTTCCGCGAAAGCGAAAATAGAATCATTACATGTGAAATGCTTAGCCATCAAAGGTGATGTTAGAAAACTGGATGACCTCAAGAGCGCAGTGCAAAAGACGGTAGATACTTTTGGTAGTCTCGATTATCTTATTGCAAATGCAGGAGTCACCCAAGTGGGTGCCATCGAAGATTTTAGTGCCGAGGAAATCGATGTCGTTTATGATATCAATGTTGCCGGAATCATAAAAACCACTCAGGCAGTGGCACCTATTATGAAACGTCAAAAATCTGGAAGAATGGTTTTTCTATCATCTGCTCTAGGTAGAATGGGTAATGAGCTGTTCCCAGTATATGCTTCGACCAAATGGGCCATCATTGGTTTTGCAAAAAGTGCGGCATTATCATATGGAAAGGATAATATTACCTGTAATGTGGTGGCACCAGGACTGGTTCACACCCCACTAGCCGATAATCCTTACGTTATGGGCAAAATGGCACCTAACAATCCTACGGCTACTTTTGAAAGTATTTCAGAGTCTTTAAAACCGGGCAATCCTCTTCCCGTAGGGCATCTTGAACCAGAAGACGTGGCCAAAGCAATTATGCTATTCACTTCTGAAGTCACGACTAAAGTCACAGGAGAAGTGTTTGACATCAGTTATGGCTCTCTGGCGAGAAGCATCGCGTAGTTTTTTTAAGAAATACGTCGTCTTTAAGCACTTACAAATGCTCAAAACGACGTATTCTTGTTTAACTTATTGCCTAAGCAGTGGCGAAGGTTTAGTCGTGATTTCTGTGGCACATCGATTTTTATCTGGAGAGTAAAAATTAAGGTGACTCTAAACGAAGTTGAAAAGAACATGGAAAAATTAGAATTGATTAATCCATCATAATGTTTCTATCATAACTTGTCGTGAACATAATATTCCTGACTTCAAGAAAATCGTAAAATCAAAAAACCAACCTCATAACATCCTATTAGGTTGGTTTTCTAAACGATTTGTTTGATTTGTTTATTATATACTTTGACCACCAGAAATCTCGATACGTTGCGCATTGATCCAGCTGGCATCATCACTACATAAGAAAGCGACCACGCCACCAATGTCATTGGCTTCACCCACACGGCCAAGGGCAATGGTAGAGCTTATGAAATTGTTCACTTCTTCGTTGTCTCGTACCACACCACCACCAAAATCGGTGGCAATGGCACCCGGTGCGATGATATTTGCGTTTATGCCACGGCTACCAAGCTCTTTGGCCAGGTACTTGGTAAATACTTCCATACCACCTTTCATTGAGGCATAGGCGCTATAACCAGGTAAGGCAAACCGGGCAAGACCGGTAGATACATTTACGATGCCACCGTTATCGGCTATCAAAGGCAGTAAGGTTTGCGTGAGGAAGTAAGGCCCCTTAAGGTGGATATTAAAGAGTTGGTCAAACTGGTCTGTCGTGGTTTCGGCAATCATCGCATGTGTTCCGATACCTGCGTTATTGACCAGGTAGTCAAAAGAGTCTCTTTCAAATGTTGTCTTTAATAAATTGACAATATCATTTTTAAAGCTGTCGAACGACATACTTTTTTCAACGGCCAGCTGAAGTGCAACTGCCTTTTGGCCCTTGGCCTTGATTTCCGACACCACTTCTTTGGCAGCACCTTCGTTTGAATGATATGTGATAATGACGTCGTTTCCTCGTTCTGCAATACGAAGTGCCATATCTTTTCCTAATCCTCGGCTTCCACCAGTTACCAATGCAATGTTGTTTTTTGAAGTTTCCATAATTTTATTGTTTTAAATTCTATTTATTTTTTGTTTGATACAAAGATGCAAACAGAAGTAGCCTCAAAAAAGGTGTGATTTTTAGGAAAACTGGCGGATTTTTAAGAATGCGCCTTTTTATACTGTTTAGGTGTCATTTGAGTGGCCTTTTTGAAGAATTTTGTAAAGTGCGTAGGCTCACTATACCCTAACTTGTAGGCAATACTTTTTATGGGTTGGGAGGTATTTATTAGGAGCGCTTTTGACTCTTCCAACAATTTCTTTTGAATCCAGTAACTAGCAGTTTGCCCAGTTTTAGTTTTTATAACTGTAGAAAAATAGGCCGGATGCAAAGATTGCGCTTTCGCGAAAGCGGAAACCTTTATATCTTCCTGACTTTTGACTCCAGACCTGAATGCTTTTTCCACATTCTTTTTAAACTGATTAACGATTTCACTATCACGGTCTAATTCAAGAACAAACTTTTCATTAGCCATTAGGATTTCCTTAATATTAAGTAGGAATACCACGAACAGTGAACTCAAAATCTTCTTTTGAAGCTGCGAATTGCTTTTATAAGCCGTTTCTATTTGTTCACAAAAATTAGATAGCTGTTCAGTTTGGGCAGGCGTCAAAGTGGTGGGAGGTACAGTTTCAGACAGTAAAAACTCAAACTCGCTAAAAACATCATTATTAAGGTTTTCTTTAAGGAAGCGTTCGGTGGTAGTCAGAATATACCCGTGAACGACTTCTTTGATTTCAAAGGATTTTAGATGCCCGGGATTGGTAAAATACAGCGTGTTGGGTCCCACATTAAATTTATGGCTATCGATCGTGTAGTAGCTTTTGCCATTTTTTATAAGGAGAAACGAAAAATAGTTGGCCCTAAACACAGGTGATTGCACAGGTTTTGTGTGTACCTCTTGCATTTTGTGTATGGTAAAATCAATATCCTGCTCAATGCGTTGCGCTACATCATTCTCGTCATAAAGTGCTGATAGCGAATCGTAAGACTTGATCTTGATCATATTCAAAGGTAATAAAACTATTACGTCTTGACTTTAAGTTAAGAACTTAATTGAACAATATTACACAAAGATAAGATCGTAAAATACTTCGTTCAAATAGTAAAGACTTGATACCGCCGATGCTTCGGTTTAAGAATCCCTACAATGGTAGCGAGAAGACGAAGATGTGGCTAGTGCGATCAAAGATATTCTTGAAGATGAAGGTATTAATATACTTTTTGGCGCTTCTGCGAAAGCGGTTTCGAGAACAGATAACGGAATAGCGCTTACTATTGAAAAAGATGGAAGCGAACAGAACATTGAAGGTTCTGATTTGTTGGTCGCCATAGGCCGATTACCGAATAGCGACAGCATTGGGTTAGAAAATACTAGCATTAAATCCAATAGCAGAGGATATATACAGGTAGATGATTATTGCCGTACCAGCGTAGATGGCGTCGTTGCGTTGGGTGACGTTAATGGCGAAGGTGCTTTTACCCATACCTCGGTTAATGATGCCGAGATTGTTTTAGACCATCTTTTTGGTGGCGAAAGAGCAATTTCCAAACGCATCCCTATTTATGGTCTGTTTACCGACCCACCATTGGGTCGTGTTGGAATGAGTGAAAAAGAAGCCCTTGCCACAGGAAAAAAAGTATTGAAAGCCACCTACCCACTCAGCAAAATAGGTCGTGCTAATAGGGTAAAGTGCTTCACTATGTAATTCTTAGACAAAATCCCTAATTTTAGCCTTTCATCCTAATAGCCCGTCTAGATAAGGCTGGGAAGAAACACTTCATTCTCAAGCTATCTTTTCAATTTTTGTAACATTTTTCAAAGTCATCTTGTCCAAACTATGTGAGTACTCAAAAAACAATTAATTCATATTAAATTTTTTCAAGATGATTCAATCAAAATCAATATTCAAACCCTTAGTAATGCTATCATTGCTGACATCTTTTTGTTCAAGTAGCTGTAGTCAGCCGAACCAAAAAACAATAAATGCGGTTGACGGAAAAACGATTTCTACCTCCCAATTAGACAGAAAAATCGATAGCATCATTAAAGCAGTCAATATGCCAGGGATATCTATTGCAATCGTGAACGATTCAGAATTGATGTACCACAATACGTTTGGTATAATCAATTCTGAAACAAAAGAGCCAGTCGATGAACGAACCATTTTTGAAGGGGCATCTCTTAGCAAACCTATCTTCGCCTATTTCGTCATGAAAATGGTAGAAAAGGGCAAACTCGACCTTGACAAACCACTTTATAAGTATCTACCACATCCCGGTATCGCAGAGAATTCAAAAGAGGATTATAAGTTGATAACCGCACGATTGGTGTTGTCGCACCAAACTGGTTTTCCGAACCATTCTAATGGCGAAGCTATTAAGTTACCTTTCAGACCTGGAACAGATTTTCTCTATTCTGGTGAAGCATTTCAGTATTTGGCAGCCGTAATTGCAAAACAAAATGGCCTAGACATTAAAAGCGATTTAAACAAACTTTTTCAAAAAGAAGTAACTGAACCATTAAATATGCCACATAGTTCTTTTGTGTGGGACAAATATTTGGCTGAGCACAAAGCCTTTGGCCACGATAAAGAAGGAAATCCCACCCAAAACAACCCATCTTATGGCGGATGGAGTGGAAAGACCTTCAATGCGTTTTCGAGTTTGCATAGCGAAGCAAAAGAATATGCACAATTTTTGGTGGCTTTGCTTCGACGTAAAGGACTAGCAAAGGAAACATTCAACGAGATGCTAAAGGAACATACCCGTTTTAAGGAAGAAAACCCTTTAAAACAAGAAATAGGACAAACTGGCTGGGGCTTGGGAATGGCGCAAAAACCCACCAAATACGGAATGATGCACATGCATACTGGGAACAATCACGATTTTCAATCTTATATGATGGTGTTGCCCGAAAAGAAATTTGGAATTGTTTTCTTTACAAATAGTAATAAAGCAATACCATTTATCCAGGCTTTGAATACGATCATTGGACCTGTATTTTAGAAATTAAAATAAAAAAATATGAATACGACAACACAAGAAGTGATTTTTGGGATAGCATTTTTTGTCTTAATCACCACGGTAATTTTTATCCTAGCCCGTTATACCTATCTCATTAGAAAGGTGATGGCAGAAAATGGAATACAGGCACCCAAAACCTTTACAAAAACTAGATTGATGCATATTGGAGGCATTTTAATTGGCTTGGGTATTGGCTTGTTGGTGTCTTCAGTATTTACACTATTTGAACTCAACGAAGATACGACAGACCTACTCATCTGGGGAACAATTGTTCTATTTGGTGGCTTTGGTCTTATTGTTGCACATCTATTAGACGAAAAGATTGGTAGATAATGTAGCAGATAAAGACAGTGAACTTGTTCATCAAGTGCAGAATGGCGATATGCAGGCCTTCCGTATTTTGGTGGATTTGTATAAGGATAAATCTTTGTCTTTGGCCATTTCAATCATAAAGGATGAACACTTAGCAGAAGACATACTACAAGATGTGTTTATCAAAGTGTATAAAAAAATAGGAACTTTTAAATTTAGGTCAAAATTTTCGACTTGGATGTATAAGATAGTGGTCAATACCTGCTACAACGAACTAAAAAGACAACGAAATACTGTTCCCATTGAAGAAAATGAAAAACCATTCGATCACACGACTTCACCTGAAGGGAGTGATAAGCTTACATTTGAGGATCAAAAAGCATATATCCAAAAAGGAATGCAACAGTTAAAAACAGATGAAGCTTTAGTATTGCGACTGTTTTACCTTTGTGAAATGAGCCTGAAAGAGATTGAGGCCATCACAAAGTTCAAAGCATCAAAAATAAGGGTGGATTTACACCGCGGACGAAAAAATCTTGAAGAACAACTTAGGCAACTGCTTGGCGACGAAACAAAACATTTGTTATGAATGAAAACGACATCAAAAAAATAATAAAGAAAAGTAAGGTAAAAACGAAAGCTGATTTCACCGATAATGTATTGACCAAACTAGAAGCCGAATGTTCGACCAGATCATCAATAAAGTTATGGCCCTTGCATCAAATAATACTTGGTTTTGTAGCGTTTACGGTGATTTCAGGATTTCTGTTCTATGGTCTTTCAAAAAACTACATCCCCGACTTTAATCCAATCGTGCCGTTACTTTGGGCGCTGATGGTTTTGCTCGGGCTGAATTACGTTTTGGGTTTAAGTAAACAACGCAATCTAGCAGATTTCAAGTAATTATAGAGTGCTAAAACCCGCTCAGCATAGTACCTTAAGTTGCGCGTTGCTCTTCATTACAAAAAGTCTTGAGCCTATCTGCTTTTTTATCAGAAAACCAATCGCTTGGTAGAAAAATAATACTCTGGCAACTCGAGAGCAATCACTCGATACAGATAGCCTCATTCCATTTTTATAACCCAATACTCGAATCACCATAGACAATATCCAGGTGCAGATTTGAAAGCTAATTTTAGCGAATATATGAAGAGGTGTAATCAGTATTTACTTAAATGAAAACCATTAAAACGATGTGCATTATCAACATTTTTGATAAATTTGATGTAAATGTGCAACAATACTGATTCTTAAAAGGCAATTCTAGTATCCAAATGTCAAAAATTAATTAAAAAAGTGGGTAAAAATAGCAAGCCGGCATGTAGAAGAAAACTTGCTACTATACAGGTTTCTGAACGCAGAGGCATTTATAGAAACTCACCTTACAGAATTGAAAAAGAGGACTCTGCGGTGTCTGTAGGTTCTTATTCAAGGTATTGAGGGTTTTTAACCTACACGACGATTTTCTCAAGTTGACCGGTGATGATGAATTTGTTAGAAAATTACAGGATCTAAATTTGTGACAACGTGGTTTTGATTAATAACCAAATAGTATAGTGATATATAGAGTTTAAAAAATTCAACATTAATAATTGAAAGCTATGAAAAACATCCTGACCCTTATTATAATTACAGTATTCTTCTCTTGTGTAGAGGGAAACAAACCCATTAAAGAATCTGAAAATCCATCTCAATCAAAATCAGACACGATTTCAAGTAAAATCCCGGTTTTGAATTTTGCGACTTTTCACATGGGAAAGACATCTGATGCAAATTCTACCGAATTTGATGAAAACGATAGGAAAAATCAACAAGATGCAAAAAGAATTGCTGAAATGATTAGCAAATTTAAACCAACAATCATCTGTGTTGAATATCCAACTGAGAAAGATTCCATACTTCAAAATGAGTATAAAAAATTCTTGAAAAATCCTTCTGAGCCTGTATCCTGGTATGGTGAGATTGGCTTGGTGGCATTTCCGCTAGCTCAAATGAACGGCTTAAAAAAAATCTACGGGATTGACCACAAAATGAGTTACAACTACAGAATAGCAAGAGAAATTGAAAATGAAATTGATTCCATCACGGTAAATAATTATTATGAAAATCCTTTTAAAGATCATCCAGAAATTGACGCAGATATGGATTCCCTCAATCTCTTAGAAAAACTAAAATTAATGAATCATCCAAAATTCTTGGATTTTCTTATTGTGGTTAATGCAGATATATTGGCTTATGCAGGAACTGAAGGTAATTTTGAAGGCGCAGACGAAGCCGCCAAATACTACCAGAGAAATCTACGTATTTATTCTAACCTGAACAGAATACCGATGACTAATGACGATAGGGTGTTTATCCTTTCTGGAGGTAGTCATACGGCGTTCCTCAGAGAGTTTTTTGAAAGAAGCCCTAAGTATGAGATGGTCGATACGTTTCAATATTTAGATTAATGGGAAAAGGTCTGAAAAAAATAAACTTCTCTAATTTTAAAAGGTTTCTTTCAGAATCAATCCTTATCGTGTTCAGCGTACTATTTGCCCTTTTTATCAACCAATGTCAAAATGAGGCGCAGGAAGAAAAGCGAACGATCAGTATTCTGAAAAACATCAAAAGTGAACTTGAAAATAACCGGAAGTCAGCACAAAGATTAGTCAATTATCATTCAGAAGTTATAAAAAAGCTGGAGATCACAGATAGCGATTCTTTAGAAAGTAAATTTTTTAGAGGATCAAGATTTGTAATTTGGGACAATGACATTATCCCAAGAGGAATTTCTCAAGAAATTTTTAAGGATATTGCCTGGCAAACCGCAGAACAAGAAGATATCTCCAGTAGAATCAGTTTTGACAAAGCTCAGGTTTTGTTTGAAGCCTATAGCCAACAAAAAATGGTAAATAAAACCATTAATACATTTATTAGAATGATAACACAGCGTGAAACCCACAGACGAGAACTTATTCATGAAACGGTTGCGATTATGCAGCAGTTAGTTACAGAGTTAAAGTCTCAAGAAAAAGCACTGGTCTACCGACTTGATGAGGCATTAAAGGTGCTTGAATAAAAAGCAGTCATTTTTTGTTTAGACAAGAAAGAAAACTCAATTATAGCCATAACTATGGTTGCTTTTTATGTTGAAGTATAAACGGAAAAGGGCAATCCTGCCTGTATCCTATGACTTGAGCAGACACATTGGTGCTTATTAGCCCGATTAGGACTGAAGCTGCTATCGTTTTAATCGTTTTTTTCATTTCTATATTTTTATTTGTATTCTATTCGTTATGCGACTTGTTTATCTTTCTTTTTGAAGTATTTTTTGTCAGATTTGATTTTGGCTTCAGACTGCTTACCGGTCTCGATGTAATATTTCAAATCTTCCATTGTAGTGTAAATATCCTTTCGCATCTTCGGTTTTATCATCCAACCCATCAAAAAGCCGGGTAGCGTTGCGAAAGTGACATCTAAGTCTATTGTTACTGTAGAAGTATCGATGCTCAAAGGCTTGACTTTCCACTTTGCAGTTGCGGCTTTCATTATGAACGGAGTGTCATCCAGATGGTACTGTAGTTCCATTTTTTCGGCATCGGCACGATCTATGATTTCGCTTACCTCGCCAAATACGGTAGAGCACGTTCTGCCTATGTAATCGCTGCCAAAAACTTCGCGTTCTTTAGATTCATTTACGGTACTTGCCCAGTTACAAGCATCGCCATAATTGGTGTATAGCACGTCCCAAACCTTTTGGACTGGTGCTTTAATTTTAAGGGTCTTATTGATTTTCATTGTTCTGATAATTTCGCTTCCGCGAAAGCGTACACAAATATGTACTCAACGTTCGCTAATAAAGCATTTATCACTTAGATTCACAATTGGAAAACCTGTGACAACTTCTACTAAAAAATCCCAAACTTTCGTTCAGGATTCTTTGCTACAAATACGTTGACAATTAGTATCACCAAGCAATAAATTCTGGTGGCTTTTTTCCTTTCATTCGCAGGTGTACGATGGCTTGGGCCCTGTGGTGCGCTGTATGGGTAAAGACAATTTCTAAAATGTTCCTGCGCGTCATATTACCTGCCCAAAACGAGGTAGTTTCTTCAAAAAAAGTAGCTTCTTTTGCAGTCATTGCATTGTGTAAAGAATGAAATTGGGCTGTTAGATAAGTAATTACCGCAGTTTTATCATTAGCGTTTTTGGGTGATTTGATTTTATCAAATTTAATAGCAGATTTACCTATATAGGCCATCGCTTCACCAATATGTACGAGCTGTTCGCCAAAGGTTCTAACATCGGCTGTGGGCTTAAAATCAAAATCTTCTGATGGCATTGCTTCGGCCACCTTTATAGAATACCGAAGGCTGTTCTCTAACTTTTTTAAATATTCTTTTTTAAAACTACTTTGTTGTGCGGTCATAGGCGTACAGGATGAAAGCAAAAGCGTTATAATTGCTGTGATTGATTGTAAAATTTTCATTAGTTGAGCTTCATCAGGTTTTTGATATGGTCATCATTTACGATGTCCTCGAGAAAGGTCTTTTTGTCAAAATCCTTTTTATAAGGCAACCTGCCGTATAGCTCTGCGTACTTTTCGTCAATAATATCCATCATCTCATCTGCATCATCTTTTATCTCCTTCTTGAAGTTGGAATACTCACTATGGTTAAAGAGTAAGTTCTTGCTATCAATAATTTTATTGTTGAGTGCAAAGGTGACCTTTTTATGGCAGCGACAAGGATTTGCCTTATTGACAAGCCCACACTTATCGTTCATAAAATTGAAGATATCCTTTCGCGCTCGTGAAAGTTTCTGCCTAAAGTTGTCTTTCGAAATCTTTAGAATCTCAGAACCCAGTGTATGGTCTGCATTGAACATTTCGCCCAAGATGTACACCAAGCGTTGGTCTCGGGTAAGGCATAACAGCATACCGCTCATACAGCTATAGTTCATTTCTTTGATAAACTCTTTATTCTCTTTCTGTTCCATTTCGTTAAGCGGATGATCTGGTGTCATCTCAAGTCCTTGAGCCATCTTATCAAAACTTTCGAATACTGATTCGTTAGGTCGACGTTTGGACACCAAAAAATGATTCACCACAATTCTGTAAGCCCAAGTTCGAAAAGAGCTTTTGCCTTCAAACTTCGATAGATTTGTAACGATCTTAATGGTTGCCTCTTGGGTCAAATCCTCTGCATCTGAGGGATGACGAACCATTTTCCATGCGATATTGTAGATATAAGGCTGATGTTTTAGTATCAGCGTTTCCAAAGATTTTTTATCACCAGCTTGAGCTTCTTTAACCAATTGGGCATCGGTTTTATCACTTTTATATTCTTTAAGGAATGGATTGTTCATAGTCTGATCTTTTTTACTTAGATACATTATTTTTTAATGTGTGACAACTTTGATATAATATATTTTTTTTTTGACAAAGTTGTCACATCGGTTTCTTTAATGGATCTAAGGGGTATAATCTTTAAAAATATTCAACAATGAAAACACTAAGAAATGCAATAGTAATTGCGCTCGTAGTATTTGGCTTTAACCAAGCCAATGCACAAAATGCTGATGCAAATATTACACTAACAAAGGTAATAGAAGCTTCAGCAGATGACGTTTGGTACGAACTGCGTAAACTGGACAACATCGATGAAATTTCAAGCTTTGTTGCCAAGGTAGAATTTAAAGGACCTAAAGGTGTTGGCGGAAGTAGAATATGTACCGCTCCAGACGGTCAGGGAAAATTCAAAGAGAATATCCTTGCTTATGATGACACAAACCGCACCTATACTTATGCCGTTGTAGAAGGTATTCCTGCAGCGGGTATGGTCAATAACTTTAAAGTCGTTGATTTAGGATATCAAAAATCGATGATTGTATGGACATCATCATACGATAAGTTCATGAAGAACCCACAGATGACCGAGGAACAATTTAATGGTTTCTTGAACCAAGCCAGTACCGAAATGATGGTCAATATTGCTCAGGCAGCCTCAAAATAGTAGCTAACCCTCGTTTAAAGTGTTTTAAGAGGTCGTTTTTATAGCGCGACCTCTTTTTAAATTAAAAAATACTGTGAAATAAGCCATAACGATTGTAATGATACTCACAAATATGATTATGTGGCGATTCTATCCGCCTACCAGCCGCTAAGTAGGCAGGTCTGACAACTGAAAAATAGAAATAGAGGTCAGTAGATAAATACATAAGGTTTTTAATTATAATAAACATTGTTTTTCATTAATTTAAAATCTTACCACATGTCCGGTCGAGAGCAGTCGAGAACTTCTCGTATTCATTAAATAGGTTTCGACTCTGCTACCAGACAGCAGTACTATAGCATCTTCTTCCGATAGGTAACTAACTACTGAACTCTAAGCAAAAATATAAAGAGACGAAAATCGCTTTAAAATGTGAAACGATAACCTACATCAGGAAAGAAACCAATCTGGTCTACTTGATTAATCTCATTGGTAAGTCTATTGTAACGCCTTTGAAATACATTGTCATTGTTGGTTACATTCTGTAAATCTACATAAAAGCGGTGGGTAGTCTTTTTCTTGGCTGAGTTAAACTGAAACCCAAATTTCACATCCCATCTCATATAATCATCTATCTGCTCGCTAAATGCCAAGTCTTCTTGTAACACTTCAAAACCAGCATCTTGAGAGGCCTGCAAATCTACCGGGGTTTCGTAGCGGCCACCAGCTATGGTGAGTCGTGTATCTACAAAAAAAGTATTCTTTTTGACCTTACCGATTTTAAATTCTTTCCCCGCCAATAAATTAGCTACATATCCATTATTAAAAGGAGAGTTGCGTTCTACGCTATCGCTACCTTCGTATTTACTTTCAAAAATAGATGTGGTTAATAAGCCGTAGTACCCATCACTGAAGAATTTTTCTAATGTAAATTCGACACCTTGATTAAAGCCCGTACCTTCATTCACTAGTGATACCCTGTCGTTCGAAAACCCAAAATCTGCACCTTCGGTAAGTGTTGAGTAACTACTTGGAAATGGTTCTACCCCGGCATTATCGATATCTTGATAATAGGCCTCTAATTTTGCACGCCATCCTTTACCCATATCAACATCATAACCCAGAACATAATGACTACTTCTGGTAAAGTCAAGGTCGGCATTAGTTTGTTGTACCGTACCGTTAACTGTTTCGTTGAGAAAAAGTATAGGAAGCGGAACAAGCTGATGATGTAAGCCATAGCCTATACTAATCTTATGCGTGTTGTTGAATTTATAGGAAAGTCCGGCTCGGGGTTCTAAGACAAACTGCTCGTTTAAATCACTGTATTGAGAATGTAGACCAGCATTAAGTGTCAATTTTTCAGATAATCTAAATTGTCCTTGCACATAAGGTTGAATAATAGAAAGACTTTCATCAATATTAATAAAAGTAGTCAGGTCGGGGTCCCCGTCACCATTAAGATCAGGTTGTTCTTCGCGATCTCGGCTCAGTTGTTCTGAGTTGAATCTTTCAAAAACCACTCCTGTACGCAAGGTAGCCTTATTGCTAAGTTTGCTATTGAACATTGTAGATAAGGCAATTCTGTTTTCAGCATTGTCTACCTCTGTATAACGTATAGTTCGCTCTTCTGGCGTATCAAAATTAATGAATCTATCTGCTTCAAATTCATCTGAGCTATTAGCGTATGATAGTATAGTTCTTACATACGATGATTTTCCTATGCCTATTTGGTGTCTTAGCCCGAACACAGCAAATCCCGAATTGACAAAAGCATTCTCGTCCTCTGCTGCAAATAAATCATCTTCATCAATATCTTCACCCAAAAATTCTATATCTGAGTTGCCTATAATTCCAAATATTGAAAAGTTACCTAATTTTCGGTCTCCAAAATCCAAATTAAAAGATACATCACTATAATTTGGTGTGGCTGCAGTTCCTGCTCCTGCACCAATTAATCCGATTAGTGAATAACGACCAGCGATCAAGAAAGAACCATTTTTCTTTCCCACTGGTCCTTCGGCAATAGCTTCTAGTCCGGTAAACGCACCGGCTTGAACGGTATACTCATAATCGTCTTTATTTCCTTTTCTAAATCCTAAATCAAAAACTCCACCAATAGCGTTTCCATATTCTGCTGGAAATGCCGAAGTAAAAAAATCAGAGTTTTCTAGCATATTGGGGTTTAATGCTGATACAGGGCCACCTGTAGTCCCGGCAGTTGCAAAGTGATTAGGGCTGGGAATAGGAATACCTTCTAATCTCCACAATAGTCCTGTAGGAGAATTCCCCCGAACTACAATGTCATTTCGGCTATCATCTGGAGCAGATACCCCGGCAAAGTTTGCAGCTAGTCTACCCACATCACCTCGACCTCCAGAAAATCGCTGAACTTCTTCGACACCAAACTGCCTTGCAGAAACAGTAGCCAGTTTATTGATTGGCCTATCTTTTCTTCTGGAAGAGGTTAAGACTACTTCGTCTAATTGTCCGAATGCTTCAATAAGTTGGGCATTTGCCCTAGCGTCCTTACCCGTAGTTACTACGATGTTTCCGTTGGTAATCGTTTCATATCCTAAAAAAGAAAAACGAATTGCCTGCCTCCCTAGCGGTACTTCATCAAGAGTATAATAACCATTTTGATTGGTAATGACTCCTTTGGCCGCTTCTTGATTTAAAAGCTCTATAGTCACTCCGGGAATGGGCAAGCCTGATTGCTGATCAATAACGCGACCTTTTATGGTGCCTGTTTGTGCTGTTACAGAGAGCGTAATTATTAAAATAGCGTAAGTGATTGTTAATTTCATTTCTAAAAGTTTTATTCAAAACTGCGCTTCAAATTCTTTACAAGAAATCCAGAAAAATTAAATTGAGAAATTATGGGTTAAACGAAGATAAAACTTCATAGAACTGCTAAATGCAAGAATTATTTATTAGCCTACAGTTGAGCACGGATTAAAAACGATTTAAAGTAAAAATCAACAGTTCAAATATACTAATTAGGTGATATCGCAGTGGTTTTTTACTTTTGAAAGTACTATATCCTTGTATTATGAAGCTATTACAAAAGATTCTTAAAAAATTAGCCATTCGATTAATGGTGGTAACTGGCGTTTTTGCCTGTATTCATTACTCGATGGTTGAGGATAACAGCTTACTGGATAATGCTACATTATTTTATTATTTCAGCGCAGTATTCTTTTTTATTACCGCTTGGGAAATTAGTGATAGGTTGATCAAGAAGCACGTTAAAAAGAACCGATTGAACAGCCTTGATTGGCGAGACGGCTTATTGATTCTGGCTGCGACCTTATTCATAATGATACCTATTTTTGCGATAGTCTATTATATCGCTATTTTCTACTTTAGAGATAATCTTGGCATTAATTGTGGTGAAGGCGGACCAATACAGCAATTCATAACTGATATGCTACGCGCAACCACCTTAACTATTACGGTATCCGTTTTTAACCTTTTTTACTTTAGCAACCAGGTAAAAAAACAAGTTCAAAATAGAATGCAGTCTTTGGAAAAAGAATTGGTAACTTCTAAATACAAAAGCCTAAAGAGCCAGATAAGTCCACACTTTCTTTTTAATAGCCTTAATACCCTTACCGCATTAATGTACGAAGATAGAGATTTGGCTTCTGATTTTACAAACAGGCTAGCCTTGTGCTATCGATATATTTTAGATAACCGTGATAAAGATTTAATACCTTTAAACAAGGAACTGGATTTTTTAGACTCTTTTATTTTTATGATGAACATACGTCACAACATGTCATTAAAAATTAGTACACACATAAATCTAAATACTAAAGATTACGTTATACCTACACTATCGATACAGATGCTTTTAGAAAACGCCTTGAAGCATAATTATTATTCAAAAGAAAAACCGATGCTTATCTCTATTACCAATACCGAAGAAATGTTGATCGTAGAGAACACATTTCGAAAACGGGAAAACGTAAAAAACTCGACTCAATTGGGTCTTAAAAATATTAAAAAACGTTTTGGTTTCTATTCGAATACAAAGGTGAGGATTGAAAAAACAGATAGTATTTTTCGAGTTGAATTACCGCTATTAAGTAAGGATATTGAAATGAGACCACCACTAACTATAGTTTCCTGATGAAAGCATTAATCATAGAAGATGAACAAATAGCCTCAAGACGCCTTACCAATCAAATCAATGAGTTAGGATTTGACATTGAAATTGTAGATACTTTAGATTCTGTCGAAAGCGGAAAGTCTTGGTTTCTGCAAAATGAGGCTCCAGATTTGGTTTTTTTAGATATTCAACTTAATGATGGGTATGGATTTGATATTCTGGAAGCCTTAGAAAAACAACCGCCTGTGATTTTTACAACTGCCTACAATGAATATGCGGTAAGGGGATTTAAATATAACGGTGTGGATTATCTTTTAAAACCTATTGATAAAAAAGAACTAAAGACCGCTCTAGAAAAATTTATGGAACGGCCTGTAATACAACAAGATCATTCTACTGCGAATATAGCCCAGTTTAAAAATATTTTCAAAAAAGAATACAAACATCGCTTTATGGTCAAGGTAGGAAATCATTTTAGTACATTTAATGTAGCCGATGTTGCTTATTTTTATGCCAGTGATGGTAGTATTTGTCTTCGCTCTTTTAACGGTAAAACGTTTCCTATTGAATATACTATAGATCAACTAGAAGAATTACTTAACCCGATTGATTTTTTCAGAGTAAATCGAAAATTCCTGATATCCCTTACATCTGTTGAAGAAATACATAATTACTTCAATAGTCGTCTACTGTTAAGACTTGAGCCTGATGTGCTTGAAAAAGTTATAGTATCCAGAGAACGTTGTACTTCATTTAAGAAATGGTTAGATATGTAACCTAAGCCTTCCCGGTTGAAAGTTTACAATTTTAGCAAAATAAAGTATTTGACTATCGTATCTACAAATTACTAGACTATTCCCACAAAAGTATTGGCATTAGGACTAGAAACCTATAAGCAATCAACCAAGGTATAGAGGATTTTGCAATCATGTTAAGATCGCTCGTTTACTGCGAGACCACTTAAAGTAGTCAATAGAGCGATATGTATCATTATATTCAACCAGTTTCCTGAGGGTATATGTACCAAAACAAGTGCCATTAACATCGTAAAAGCTAAAAAAACATACGATAGAAACTTAAAACGGTTTATCAGTACAAACACACCTGCAATAAGTTCAAATGCCGCCAATAGGATGGCGAGTATAAATGTACCGCTGCTACCTAAAAAATCTAATCCACTGTTGGCTAAAAAATCGGCCATATTCTGTAGGCCTACGCCTCCAAGAAATCCTTCAAAAAACTTTTCTAACCCTCCCCAAATAAAGAGTAGCCCAAATCCTATTCTAATAATTGTATTACCTGTATTCATCATATTTTGTTTATTGATTATTACTGATACAAATGTAGGCTCGAAATCGGCTTTATGCGATATAAATAGTTCACGGCTAATTGTATATTTTTCCCTTTTTATAGTATCTTGACCAGCAAAAAGTACAGCTAATTGGATATCATATCCTTTATATGAAGTAAGTCATAATAATGTGAGATACTCCCACCGATATGATGAAATGGCAATTCGACCCGCCTAACAGCCGCTAGGCAAGCAGGTCTGACCATCAAAAGCAATAAAAATAAACCTATGAAACTTGATTATACTAGCATAAAGGACGAAAGCCATTTTATAGTAACCAATTTTAGTTGTGGCCCTGCAATGAATTTATTGGATCAAAAAGGTTTCTATAAAATTTTATGGGCACGCGATAGTGCTGCCCAAATTACAGTTGATAGTTATAAACTACAGGTTAAAAAAAATCAGGTGGTTTTCTGCACACCACTTAACATAGTTGAGCTAGAAAAGGATGCCGGATTTACAGCATTGGTGTTTAATAGAGAATTCTATTGTATTAGAGACCATGATAAAGAAGTTTCTTGCAACGGTTTTCTATTCTATGGCTCCTCATTACCACCTGTACTAACTTTATCTGAAAGAGATATAAAGAGCTTTGAGGCAATGTTGGTAATTTTAAAAGAAGAGTTCGAGACCAAAGATCACATTCAAGGGGAAATGCTACGTTCAATCCTTAAGCGATTGCTTATCAAGTCAACCAGACTTATAAAGGAAGATAATAATCAGGCAGATTTACCAAAACCACAGTATGATTTGGTACGGCAATATCATGTTTTAGTAGAACAACATTTCAAACAAAAACATCAAGTGGCAGATTATGCAGATATGCTCTTTAAGTCTCCTAAAACCTTATCAAATGCATTTAAGAAATCTGGAAATAAATCACCATTAAAGATAATTAACGAACGTATTATTCTTGAGGCCAAAAGACTGTTGTTATATTCTGATAAAAATGCAGAGGAAATTGGCTTTGAATTAGGCTTTTCAGAACCTGCGCATTTTTCAAAGTTTTTTAAGAATCAAGCGGGCAGCCCACCTGGCAGTTTTCAAAAAGAATTCAAGAGCAATCTTTAACTGCTTTACAATAATACTTATGGTAAGTTATCTATGTACATACAAAAGCTACCCTTTCAAAATTTTCTAAAAAATGTCTACGGTCACACGCTTAGATAGCCGTTGTTGAGTACTTTTGGCTACCTATACAGTACTTATACCAAAATAAAAAAAGAGCAGTCCACTTCTCATAGACTGCTCACTTTCGTTGTACTTGTGTAAACAAGGGGGGTATTACTGTACAACTTCTAGGGGTGTGACCTCGGGGAAATCTACTGGTATCTTTGTGGTATTATTGATATAGTTCGAAATGGTCTTATCACCCACCAACGAAATAGTATCTATTAAATGCTCTTTGGTCCACCCGGCATTGAAAAAAGTTTCCAAAACTTCGGAATCTGTATTTCCTCTGTTTTCAGTAATATTTCTGGCCAGTTTTGCCAAAGCATCTAGTTTACTATCAAAAGAAGCTTCGCCAGCACGCAACTCTAATATTTGGTCTTCGGTGAAACCGTTTAGTTTAGCAATAGCCGTATGCGCTGCAAGACAGTATTCACAATTATTAACCTGGCTTACCGCTAAGTTTATCACCTCTTTTTCTTTTGCCTTAAGCGACGTTTTTGCATTCGAAAATTCGAGATAGTTTTTCAAGGCATTATTCGAATACGCATAGGTGGCGAAAAGATTGGGAACAAACCCTACGGTCTTTTCCAAATTATCGAATAGTGCTTTGTTAGTTTCACTTACTTCATCTCTTGTTGGTACATTAAATGTGCTCATAATCTTTGTTTTTAAAATGTTATTAAATTGCTTCATATAATTTGTCGGAATCGCAATAGTAATCATGGTGAGGATGTGTATCACAGTTCCGAGGTGTTCTGTTTGCATTTCTTTTTGAGTTTCCAAAAATTTCAATCAGGTTGAAAAGTGAGGTGCTGTTTAGCTTCATTCTTATTTTAATTTTAAGTACACCACAAAGATGCAACCGATACACAGCCAACGGCATATATGTTTTTCCTGTTGAATTATACATAATTCCCAAAACCTGAACTTTATTAATGAACTGGTTTAAACTTTCTTCAGCTTACCCTACCGATATGATTAAACCCGGTTTATGTATTAGAATGTCGTTATGAGGTTTAAAAATGCGATAAAACCAAGTGTTTTCTAAGTTTTAGCATAGCAGTTTACCCTGAGCGGAATCGAAAGGCTACGGCGAAATCTAAAAACATAACGTAGTGCTTGGTTTTGAAGCAGTTCTGGACCGTAGTAAATTTTCTAATGTATAAAGTGGGTAAAATAAGCTTATGCGAAAACGAAGCGGTTACAACTGTTTATAATTTTGTAACTGTTTATTTTCATTGAATTATAAAATTTTAAACAGATAAAAACAGATGACCATATCACTTTAGGCACTGCAAGTAAGCCACTGGTATATTATTAGGAAAATTGAATTCTACGGAAGACCTACTGACATAATTGAAAAGGAAAAAGTAGGCAGCAGTTGTGTGAATTATAATACTCAAAATTGTAACAAAAAAAAGTTTTTCTCATCTATATAAACGAATAAACTATTTATTTTGAATGTAGATATCATACCAAAATGAGTATAACTAAACTTTGAAACATACTATTCTATGAAAACTAACATTGTATTTTTAATACTGATTTTGTCTTTACAGCATATACGCGCTCAAAAACTGGATAAATACACAGGAAGTGTAACCGTGAATATGAAAGAACGTGTATACATTGCTGACCTCAATATCACTTTTGATTCGTTTTTGAATAGTGATGTCATTAAGCTCTACATTCAAGGAGGGGCTCAAATTAATGCGATCAAGTCTCAAGGCGTATCAATACCTTATGAAATTACTGCTGAAGAGTTAGTTTATGATAGTAGGAAAAAACAACTATTAATTGCCGTTGATAATATTTACCAGAAAAGCTTGAATATATCCTATTCAACTAGTTTTGACGAAATAAAAAATAAACGATTTCAATACAAACCGGATTGGGCAGAATTTAATATCTATACAGACTGGTTTCCTTGGAATATCAATTACGGACTATTTCACTACGAAGTGAAAATCAACTCGAAAGATACAATCATAGGAGCTCATCTTTTGTCAAATAACGTACTTAAAAGTACGAGAGAAACCTTTGACATTCCGTTTTTAGTTTCATCAAAAGCCAAGAAAATATCCACAAAGAATAAAAAAATTCATATTTACTCTCATCAAGTGGCAGATAGTATAATTGAAAGCATCCAGAACAAATCACAACAATTTTATGCTCATTTTGAAAAAACGTATGGGCCAACCAACTCAAAAGAACTACATATAATTGTTAACAATTCCAAACGCTCTCTAGCCTACGCACGACCTAATTACATATCTCTTGCTTTTGACGAAAAGTTTACCAAAATAGATTTTAAAACACTAGCGCACGAGATTGCTCATCTGTGGTGGGATAAGGCAGACCTGGCTACCTGGGAAGATTGGTTAAATGAAGGGTTTGCCGAATATAGTTCTATGAGAATCTATAGCGCAGAATATGGTCAGGATATTTGTGATGAATGGATTAAAAAAATAGATAGCTGGATTCAAAAGCTCGAAGCTCCTTCAGTTTGGGGAATCGATAAAAATAATTCTAAAAGCAATGCTGTACTAACATATAAAGCCGCTCTTATTTTACAAGAATTAGAACATAAGATGGGTAAAGAAAAAATGGATATGCTCTTAAGAGAAACCCATGAAAAACAGATCAAGACCACAAAAAATCTCCTAAAGTTGGTTACAAAGCTTACGGATCAAACAACGAGTCAATGGTTTGAAGAACAACTAAAAAAGTGAGTATATGTAATCCGTATTTATTAGAACTTCGTCATTAGACTTTCAAACACATTACAAAACAACGCTTTGAACGAGATCTGGTAATGGAAATGTTTTCTTAATTTTAGCATAGTACCGAGCTTTCGATGAGGTTGTTCATGCTACTTTTTGGGTATACTTTTCTCTATATAAAAGAATAAGATTACAAAAAGAAATAATAAACCCTGCAGAAAATAAATAGCATAAAAATAACAGGACAATAAGTTGTACTCTGTTGGCAGTAATACTTGCTTTTGTCCAAGCTTTCTCTGGATCTCCCAATAAGATCATCATTTTCTCATTTCTTGCCGGTAGGAAGCCGTGAGAAGCTTCGAAAGCTTTAAAGGGATTGTTGGCTATAAATTCATTTCCGATTACGATATCTTTTTCTTGATAGGGCAAGGTTTTGGCTTCTCTAGTAAAATAATAAGCCGTATAAACTCCTATCAAAATTAGAATAAAACTAACTGACAATCCCATCCAGACCCGAGTCTTTTTGTTTTTTAAAGAATATAAAATTAGAAAACCTGCCAGTGCTGTAGCAACAAATATTCCAAACTTTACTAAAAAAGAACTATGATCATCGGTTGCATACCAAGATGGTAATGGAATGATAAAAGCACCTGCTAAAGCAGCGATCCATGTGCTTAACAAAGTAACCTCTTTCCAAACTTCTTTTAACTTTGATACAAACATAATGCTTTCACTTTGGGGTTTGTAGTACTAGTGTTTTTTCTTCTTCTCCACTAGTACTCATGATAAGATGTAGCTCTGGCTCTCCTATCCTATCGTCTTTTTCTAACCAAAATAAATAATATCCAGGCACAAAATCATGGATCGCATCTTGAGTGGGCCGGTTAAAGCGAAATCTTTTAATATCTTGTTCTCGCTCGTAGGATAATTTTCCAAAAACAAAAAATCCTTCTTCTTCGTTAGAGTTTACGATTACCTTAATTTTTGTAGTAGCATTATTTTGTGCAGTATTACGAATTGTGCTTAGTTTGGCATCGTAATCCTGGTATATGGCATGGATCAAATATTCTTTATTGGCTATCGTCTCATAATTTTTAAGAAGATAACTTAATGTTTTTTCCGTTTCTTTTAATGTGGAAATATATTCTGGAGTAAGTGCGTATTTATCATTACATTTTTCCAAAACTGGGAACAACTCCAAACTCTTTTCATTCAATTCATTATAAACGTTAAGTAGCTTTGAATCATTTGTTTCTATGAGTTTTTTCTGTAACGCTTCTAATCGCTGCTGAGTGGTTAATAAAACCGATGAAAGCTCTTTGTTTTTAGGGCCATAGCTGGCACAACCATAGAATATTACTGTCACACAAAACAGAGCTATTTGTATTTGTTTCATTTTAAAGATATTTGAATGCATTATCGCAAAAGATTATAGTACACCTATCCAAAAGTTTGTAGAAGTATACCTTTATACTATCGTTACTACTTCAAATATAAGTAAACTTATAGCGATACTCGAGATATCATACCTCCCTTACAATGAACTGATTGAAACTTTTTTCAATTTGATAAAAAAAATGCAGTTTTACACGTATACTTTATAATTTTTGACTTCCGTAACGCGGCTATGCAAGTAAAAAATTACTTCATCCAAGCACAAAACCTTTCGCAATCGCACCATTTGGCATCTTCCTATGGGGTCGGTCCTGCTTACATCAAAAAAGTTTATATCAGTTCAATTTTATCGCTACTATAATTAGAAACTCCATCAATTTTGCCGTAAGATTTCGCCTCAATACTGTATCTTTATAATTTATCTGTAAAGCCATCTATGATACCTGTCGAAAAAGCGTTAGCGCTCGTTGATCAATATACTGAAAAAACTAAGAACATACTTACGGTCTCTTTATCAGAGGCTTTGGGTGCTACCTTGGCTAATGATGTAATCTCCCCTATTCATATGCCACCATTTCGGCAATCGGCCATGGATGGTTATGCCTTGGGTTCTATTGAAGAAAACAAATTTAACTTGGTTGGCGAAGTACAAGCTGGTGATAACAGCGATCCCGTATTACAAAAAGATGAAGCGATTCGAATTTTCACAGGAGCACCCGTACCATCTACTGCCAAATCAGTAATCATGCAAGAAAAAACCAAAGTAGTCGCCAAACAGCTATTTTTGGATGAACCTGCAAAAAAGGATGCTAATATTCGACCATTAGCTGAACAAATTAAACAAGGTGATCTTGCACTTCCAAAAGGTACTTTTATAAATGCAGCGTCTATTGGATATCTCGCCACGTTGGGAGTAACCCATGTAGAAGTGTACAAAAAGCCATCTATCGCAATTATTGCTACCGGAAATGAACTTATTAAACCGGGACAAGAACTTAAACACGGGCAAATTTATGAAAGTAACTCTATTATGCTTTCTACTGCCTTACAAACCTTCGGTTTTAAAAATACGACACGCTATAAAGTAGAAGATGATTATGACGCTACGCTAACCCTGCTCAAAAAAGTATTGCAACAACATGATGTTATTCTTATTTCAGGAGGGATTTCGGTGGGTGATTATGACTTTGTTGGTAAGGTACTGCGCGAGCTTCAGGTCAAAGAAATTTTTTATAAAGTAAAGCAAAAGCCTGGCAAGCCGCTTTATTTTGCAAAAAAAGAACACACTACGATCTTTGCTTTACCAGGTAATCCAGCCTCTTCATTAAGTTGTTTTTATATTTATGTTCTTCCGGCTTTACAAAAAATTTCAGGTGTAGCAGACTACCATTTAAAACGCAATTCTTCAATCTCAAACAGCACGTATTCAAAAAAGGGCGTGCGAGCAGAGTTTTTAAAAGCTACTTTGAAGGATGGAAAAGCGACGATTCTCGATGGTCAAGCTTCTTCAATGCTACGTTCTTTTGCCATAGCCAATGTTTTACTATATATCCCTGAAGAAATTTCAGAAATCAATCCTGGTGATACCGTACAAATCATTCCTATAAACCAGATGATGCATTAGATTTTACTAAGCAAGCTCATATAACTTACTAAAAATTATACAAAATAAGTGCTATATTCAAAATTTCGCTGTATCTTTAAAAACATAACGTTTGGTTATAATGAAATATAAAATCAAAAGTCGAATTTGGATAGAGTCAGACCATGGTGTTTTTTTGGGTGAAGGACGAGTACGCCTTCTTAAAGCTATCGCCAAAACAGGTTCATTAAGTCAAGCGGCAAAGTGTTTGGGTATGTCTTATAAAAAAGCCTGGAACTTATTAAATAGCATGAATACCATTGGCAATCGACCGTTGGTTACTACGGCAATTGGCGGCAAAGGTGGTGGTGGAGCATCCCTTACGGCTTATGGTGAAGAAGTTATACAGACCTTTGATGAAATCAATCAAAAATGTTGGGAATTTTTGGATCATGAATTACACAAGGTTTCTTTATGAAAGGAAATGTTTAAAATTTTTAATGTGAGAGCGTAGCGGCTACATACGTTCTCCATTTTTTAATTAGTTTGTTTTCAAACAATTAAAAACATGTGAACGTATGAATCAACTTAAAAAAATAACCGGTATTATACTCGCAGGGGGCAAAAGCCAAAGGATGGGTCAGGACAAAGGATTGATGATTGTTAACAACAAGCCGTTTATTCAACATATAATTGATGCACTAATGCCCCTTACCCACGAGATCATTATCGTAAGTAATACTTCTGCATATGATACCTTTGCAATCAAAAGGGTTGAAGATCATATTCCCAATGCTGGGCCAATAGCAGGAATACACGCTGGATTAATGCACTCTAAAACCGTAAATAACATCATCTTAAGCTGCGATGTACCCATGATTACTACTTCGTTGTTAGAAAAGTTAACATCCTACAAAAATGATGATTATGATGTGGTTCAATTTGAAGCTAATAGAAAAACGATGCCTTTAATCGCTTTATATAAGAAACGATGTGCAGCCTATTGTCTAGATGTACTTTCAAGAGGAGAAAAACGCTTGCGTACTTTAATTTCTGAAATGAATACCAAGACTATCGTGCTTCCCAAAAAGGATTGGTTTTTGGTTCATAATATTAATACAGTGACTGATTTAAAAACGATAATACATGCGATTGACCATTAAATACTTTGGCATGTTAGCAGAAACTACTTCGGTTAGCGAGGAACAGCTGGAAATAGAAAGTAGTTCTGTTGCCAAATTAATTGTAAAACTTAAAGATAAGTATCCCGAATTAAATAATCTAGACTTTAAAATTGCCGTAGATCAAAGACTGGTTTCTAATGAAGATCATATCCATGCTGAAGCCGAAGTTGCTTTGTTACCTCCTTTTGCAGGCGGTTGAAAAAAAAGACAATGAGTATATCAAACACCAGATACCATAGACAAATTATTCTTCCTGAAATTGGGACGGAAGGACAAGAAAAACTCACGGCTTCAAAAGTGTTGGTTATTGGTGCTGGTGGGTTAGGCTGCCCTATATTACAATATCTTGCGGCAGCCGGTGTTGGCACAATAGGTATCATAGATTTTGATCGCGTAGAAACCTCTAACCTACACCGCCAGATTTTATACGGACAAACCGCAGTAGGTGAACATAAAGCCATTGCCGCACAACATCGCCTAGAAGATTTAAATCCTGAAATACATACGATTGCGTATCCAGAAAAACTAAGTACAACGAATGCCTTGTCTTATTTTTCTGAATATGATATTATTGTAGATGGTACCGATAATTTTTCAACACGATATTTGATAAGTGACGCTTGTGTTATCGCCAACAAGCCGCTGGTATACGGAGCAATTTTTAAATTTGAAGGACAGGTTTCGGTATTTAACTACAAAAACGGCCCTACATACCGCTGTTTATTTCCCGACCCGCCCAGGACAGGAAGTGTTCCTTCTTGCGCCGAAATAGGAGTTCTGGGAGTCTTGCCCGGAATCATAGGTAGTCTACAAGCCAACGAAGTTTTAAAAATTATACTAGGAATAGGCGAGATATTGAACGGAAAACTACTGGTATATGATAGTCTTACTACCCGGTTTTCAACATTTTCTATACAGCGTATCGAATCTGAAGTAGAGAAAGTCATCAATTTAGCAGATCAATTTAAAACAATGGATTATGATTTTTTCTGCGGAATTAAAACAATAAAAGAAGTTACACCCGAAGATATTACCTCAACTAAAAATAGTACCCTCATTGATGTTCGAGAAACGAGCGAACAGCCTCGATTGAAACATTTGAATGCTATTTCTATTCCGTTAAGGGTACTATCTAAAAAGTTAACCACTTTGGATAAAGACAAAGAAATTGTGGTCTTTTGCCAATCAGGCATTCGCAGTAAAAAGGCGGCAGCACTGCTTTTGGATAATGGATTTACAAATGTCGCACACCTAAAAGGAGGAGCCCTTGCGCTTCATAATCATAAACCGCTAAGCAAAGTTTAATATTGACTATGGAAAAAAAGAAACCCAAAAATGTTTTTAGAGAAGGAGCAATTTCTTCAGAATTTATAGGCACATCTATCGCAAAACATCAAACAAAAACAAGTATCGGTGCTCATAATATCTTTTTAGGGCAAGTACGGGCCGATAGTATTGATGATAAAACAATCACAGCTATCGAATATACGGCTTACGAAGATATGGCCAATCAAAAATTTCACGAAATACGAGAGACCACTTTTGAAAAGTTTGACCTTACCTGTATGCATATTTACCATAGTTTAGGAAAAGTAAACGCTGGAGAAATCTGTCTTTTCGTTTTTGTTTCTTCTCCCAGAAGAAAAGTAGTTTTCGAAGCTTTAGAATATGTAGTAGAGGCAATAAAAGCTGATGTTCCTGTTTTTGGTAAAGAAATTTTCGAAGATCAAACCCATCAATGGAAACAAAACACTTAACTACGCATTACTAAAATGCAGACCAAAATTCAAAAAACAAAACGAACTAGATCCCTCACAAATGAGGGGATGACAATTTAAAAGTTGCTCGCGATCATGGTAGATATTACAAATAAAACCTCAACACTACGAATTGCCACAGCCCAAGCCGTGGTTAAGGTGAGTACGCCAGCTACAATCGAAGCCATAAAAAAAGGGACGGTGCCCAAAGGCGATGTATTGGCTATGAGTAAAGCTGCAGGACTGCTAGGTGTGAAAAAAACTCCGGATCTACTTCCAGATTGCCACCCTTTACCTATAGAATATACAAACATAGCATATAAAATTAGTGATCTTGAAATCCAGGTATCGGTTACCATAAAAACTATTTATAAGACCGGTGTCGAAGTAGAGGCGATGCACGGAGCGAGTATCGTAGCCTTAAACATGTACGACATGCTCAAACCTATTGATAAAGGGATAGAGATTCATCATATTAAATTGATCGATAAAAAGGGAGGTAAATCAGACTATACAGATACTTTTCGTTCAGATATACAGGCAGCTGTAGTGGTATGTTCTGATACGATTTCGGCAGGAAAAAAAGAAGATAAAGCAGGCAAGGCTATCATATCTAAATTAAAAAAATGTAATGTAGAAATTTTGAACTATGCTATTATACCAGACGAAGTAGCAACTATTCAGCAAAAAGCTAAACATTACCAAAGTCAAGGAGCAGATATTATCATTTATACAGGAGGAACGGGGTTATCCAAACGCGATGTAACTCCCGAGGCGCTTCAACCTTTGTTAGATCGAACCATACCCGGTGTAGAAGAAGCTATTCGTAAATATGGTCAGGATCGCATGCCCTACGCTATGCTATCAAGAAGTGTGGTAGGAACCATAGAAAATACATTGGTATTGGCGCTTCCCGGTTCTACAAATGGTGCAAAAGAATCGATGGAGGCTATTTTTCCCGAAATTTTACATGTTTTTAGAATTTTGAAAGGGGCGCGGCATGATTAAATTATAGTATTTTAATAATGAAAGACATACTTACAGATACTTTTGGTAGAAAACACAACTATTTACGCATTTCACTTACAGAAAGGTGTAATCTGCGTTGCACCTATTGTATGCCTGCAGAAGGCATTCAATTGTCTCCAAAAGAACACATTATGACGTATGAAGAGATTTATACGATTGCCAAAAAGTTTGTTGATCTAGGGGTTACCAAAATTCGGCTAACAGGAGGAGAACCGCTGGTTCGAAAAGATGTTTCACAGATCTTAGAGCAATTAGCTTTACTACCTGTGCAACTTACCTTAACGACCAACGGAATTATGGTAGACCGCTTTATTGATCTGTTTAAAAAATGTAAGATCAAATCACTTAATGTAAGTCTGGATTCCCTAAAGGCAGAAAAAAATAGAAAAATCACCAGAAGATCTTATTTTGAAAAAGTATACCAAAATATTTTGCTACTTATTCGAGAAGGTTTTACCGTTAAAATTAACTGTGTATTGATGAAGGGTTTTAATGATGATGAAATTATTGACTTCATTAAGCTCACCAAAGAACATCCAATACAAGTTCGGTTTATAGAATTTATGCCTTTTGATGGAAATCGCTGGAAAATGGATCAAATGGTTTCTCTGCAAGACATACTTCAAAGAGTAACTACTCATTTTGACCAAAAAAATTGCATTAAACAACAAGATGCCTTAAATGACACGACTAAATCTTATCGCATAAAAGGGTATCAAGGTACATTTGCCATTATAAGTTCTGTCACCAATCCATTTTGCGATGGTTGTAACAGAATTCGCTTAACCGCTAACGGACAGATTAAAAATTGTTTATTCTCGTCAAAGGAGTCAGATATCTTAACTCCGTTGCGACAAGGACACTCCATAACTTCAATTATTGAGCATGCCATACAAAGTAAATTTAAAGTTCGTAGTGGCATGGATACTATAGATAAATTCAAACAAACCGATGCACATAATAACCGAAGCATGATTACCATAGGAGGATAAGTTCACGTGGCTACCCTATATTCGAATTAACTGATAAATATCATAGTAATTCTTGCATCTCTACACTACTTTTAAAATCTACAATGGTAGTTAATAAATTGAGATGTACTGATCTTAGGTAGTTTACGATAATGAAGAATGTTTTACTTCCCACCGACTTCTCTGACAATGCTAAAAACGCAATGAACTATGCGATGGAGTTTTTTAAAAACGAAACCTGCACTTTTTATATGCTACATATTCATAAATCATCTCATTACATCACAGATGATCTTATGACTGCACCTACCAGTTCTTCGGTACACGAATCTGTGATAAGTGTGTTTAAGAAAAAATTAACCACGGTCACCAACGAACTAAAATCTGCATATGCTAAAGAAAGATACGCTTTTCATACCATTATTGATTATGATGATTTTGTTGACGCAATAAAACAAACCATTGCATCCAAAGACATACACCTTATTGTGATGGGAACCAATGGTGCTACAGGAGCGATAGAGGTCGTTTTTGGAAGTAATACACTCAATGTCATTAAAAAAGTAAGTTGCCCGGTAATCGCTGTCCCTCAAGGGTATAAGTTTAAAAAGCCTAAAACAATTCTGTATGCAATAGATAAAACCGATCGTTTTCATAGCGAGGGTATAGCACCCCTATACGATACCATATCCAGATACAAAGCTTCACTGCGAATAGTAACCATTAAAGAGGATGATACTATTACCGTTGCCGATTTTGATGATAAAAAGCAAATGAAAGCATTTTTTAAAGATGTTAATCATAGTTTTCATTCTATTATCAACATTCCGACAGCATTAGCTATTCATAGTTTCGTTCAGATTATGGATATCGATCTAACCGCAATGTTTATCAAAAGAGAAACGTTTATGGAACGTTTTTTTATTGGGACAGAAACCTCAAAAATTAGTTATGGTACACGAGTCCCTCTTTTAATTATGCATAGCTAACATTTATCTTATCTTCTATTTTGGGAATTTAATGTAACGTTAACCACATTCATATAAAATACCTTTGTAAAGTTATCGTTTACAATCTGTCGTATGTTTAACTAGACACAAACAATATCGAGAATAACATTTTTTTGGCTGTAGCGCTAAAACTTGAGGTCGTTATGAAACGAATAGTAACAAATTTTAAAAATTACTTCACGGGGTGGAGCGTTAAAAAAATGTTTAGTAAAAATTTTTAGCGAACAAGCCAGATGGCACGCAGGATTTAAAATTTTTAATATGAGAGCGTAGCGGTTGTATACATTCTCAACCTGCCTGCCAGCAAGGTAGGTTTTTTTATTATTTATTTTTCAAACAATTAAAAGATTCAAACGTATGAAATACTCATGTGTCATCTAAACTAAAAGAAGTTAATCGTTAGACCTTAAGTCGTAGTTTCTACTAGTCAGAATCATATAATATTGCAAATGAGGTTAGAGTTTGAAAACTAATTGCCTTATTTTTGAAAAAAATCATAAATCCATAGTTTTTTAATAATGAACTGGTTTAAACTTTTTTGATTTAGGCAGGACCGACCGATAGGAAGGTGCCAGATGGTGCGATTGCGAAAGGTTTTGTGCTTAGATGAAGTAATTTTTTACTTGCATAGCAGCGCTACGGAAGTTAAAAATTATAAAATAGAAGTGCAAAACAGCATTTTTTTAGCAAATTAAAAAAGTTTAAACCAGTTCAATAATTTGCTGAAGCTTTAAAAAAAGAAAATATGAAGATAGAACAAATGTACACAGGTTGTCTGGCACAAGGCGCTTATTATATTGAAAGTAACGGTGAAGTGGCTATAGTAGACCCATTAAGAGAGATTGAACCCTACATTGAAAAAGCTAATGAGGATCATGCCAAAATAAAGTACATTTTTGAAACTCATTTTCATGCCGATTTTGTAAGTGGCCATGTTACATTGGCAAAAGAAACTGATGCTGATATTATATTTGGCCCCTTGGCAAATCCCACTTTTGACGCTATTATAGCCACAGATGGGCAAGAATTTAAATTGGGCAATATCACAATAATCGCATTACATACTCCCGGTCATACGATGGAAAGTACAACATATCTTCTTAGAGATAAAAACGGTAAAGATCATGCTATTTTTAGTGGGGATACCTTATTTTTGGGTGACGTAGGTCGACCTGATCTCGCTCAAAAAGCAGCACATATGACGCAAGAAGAATTGGCTGAAACGCTTTTTGATAGTTTACGCAATAAGATTATGCCTTTGGCAGATGATGTGATTGTTTATCCCGCCCATGGTGCAGGTTCTGCATGTGGTAAAAATATGATGAAAGAAACTGTAGATTCTCTAGGTAATCAAAAAAAAATGAATTATGCGCTTCGTGAAGATATGACCAAAGAAGAATTCGTTAAAGAAGTAACCGATGGTTTATTACCACCACCTTTATATTTTCCTCTCAATGTTAAAATGAACAAAGAGGGGTATAAAGATATTGACAAGGTTATAGAACAAGGAACAAAGCCATTATCTCCGACAGAATTTGAAAAACTTGCGAATGATACTGGCGCTGTGGTACTAGATGTAAGGCATCAAAAAGATTATGTAAAAGGTCACATCCCCAGATCCATTTTTATTGGGATAGATGGTAGTTTTGCCCCTTGGGTTGGTGCTTTAATTGCCAACGTACAACAACCTATCCTACTTATAGCGCCCGAAGGCCGAATTGAAGAAACGATTACCAGATTATCTCGAGTTGGATTCGACAATACATTAGGCTACCTGAAGGGTGGTTTTGATGCCTGGAAAAATGCTGGTAAAGAGTACGACACTATTACTTCTATAACTGCATCTGAATTGAAAGATGTGATAGATAAAAAAGAAACTATTGTATTTGATGTACGTAAAGAAGGTGAGTTTACTGCCGAACATATGGATGCAGCATATAATACTCCCTTAGACTATATCAATGAGTACTTATCTGAATTTCCTGAAGACAAAACATTTTATTTGCATTGTGCAGGAGGATATCGCTCGGTTATTGCCGCTTCTATTTTAAAAAGTCGCGGTATTCATAACCTTATTGATATAGCCGGTGGTTTTAAGGACATAAAAGAAGTAGGAATTAAAACCACTAATAACGTATGCCCTAATACGCTTAAATGAACGTCATCATGGGTATTTAATTGAATTTTGATAATTAAGTAAGTTCATTCTCGGTGTGCTCTTTTCGATCCCAGCAGTTGATCGTATGAAATGTGGTTTCAGCGATATTAGAGAGTGCTTCTTGCGTAGCAAATGCCTGATGCGGAGTCAGCAGTACATTAGGTAGGTCAATAAGTTTTTGCAATACATCGTCTTTGAGTGCATTGTTAGAATGATTATAGAAAAATACCCCTTCCTCTTTCTCATAAACATCTGTTCCATAAGCATATATCTTTTTTGCTTCTAATGCGGTAAGGATATCTTGGGTATGTACAAGCGCGCCTCTAGCGATATTTATCAAGATAACATGAGGATGCATTTGCGCTATAGCATGTTTATCAATAATATAGTGCGTTTGAGTGGTTAGTGGAACGCAAAGAAAAATGATATCAGAGTTTTTATAGATATCATGCAAAGAAACGTATTGAGCATCGTAAGTAGTTATCAAATTTTGATCTTCCTGCACATCGTTACATAATATCTTACATCCAAATCCATGAAGAATGCTAACAATAACCTTACCTATTTTCCCTGTTCCAATAATTCCGACAGTTTTTTGGTTTAGATCTGACCCAACAAGAGCACTCAGAGAAAAGTTGTGGGCATTTACCATCTCGTTGGATGCTATTAATTTGCGCTTAATTGCCAGCAGCAAACCTATCGCATGTTCTGCAATAGCATAGGGAGCATATCCCGAGGCATTGGCTACCCGCAACCCCAGGATTTTTGCCTTCATGATGTTAACATTATCATACCCTGTAGCCCTAATTGTGATATAACGCACCCCAAAGTCTTTTAATCGTTCTAAAACCAAAGAAGATGCATCATCGGCAGAAAAGATAGAAACCACTTCGAACCCAATGGCTATGTGGGCTGTTTTTAATGTAAGCCTTTTATCACTATACGTAACATGATGTTTTTCTTGATTAGCTTTCTCTAGAAATGGAATTTCAAAATCTTTGGCACTATAAATTAGTATTTTCATACGTTTAAATCTTTTTAATTGTTTGGAAACGAAATAATTAAAAAATTGAGAACGTATGTAAGCGCTACGCTCTCACATTAAAAATTTTAAACATTCCCTTTTGTGAAGTAATTTTTAAAATTTATTAATGCTCGTTTCATCTGTCTGCTCTTCAATAATTAAAAGTTGTTGTTCTTCAAGTGCCCAAATCAATACGTTGACATAATCACTTACTGCTTTTTTAATATTTTCGGGTTCTGTGATATCTATAGATCCTCTCCAGATAAGCTCTCTTTCTTTTTCAGGACAAATGCAATAAAGCGAAGACTCTGCATGAAAAATTTGATAGGCTTCATAATACTCTTTGTCATAATATATTTCTTGGTTCTTATAATAATCATCTTTAAACCTTTTGAAGGTTTTATCCAGGTTTCTATATGCCTTAACTACAGTTACTTTATCTTCTACTCCTAACACTTTAGATAGCAATATTGCGTCAAAGCCTGCTTCTAAAAGACTACCTTCTAGCGCTATTAATTCTTCTTCCGATTTTTGCGATGCTGTAAAATTTTTTTCAAAAAACTCAAAACTCCTAACGGCATTTACGTGTTTTCTTTTTAGCGCTGCCACTAGTTTTCGTTCAAATGTTCTTCGATGATCATCTTCTGGAGTTATCCCAATAACCAAAACCTTTTGTGCTTCAAAAGTATCAATATCCGGATGCTTCCAATTCTCGACCAATTCGCTAGAAATACAGCTAGACAGTAGCCCTATAATAAGCAATGAGCATATACCTAATTTGTTCATTTTTAGTTACGTTTATTGTATTAGTTTATTCAATTTTTCTATTACGATACCAGAGTACTTAGGTGTTTTTTCCATAATAGATTCGCCAGATATTACATCGACATCTTTTAATGCGATATTACTACTACCAACTGTAGAAAGAATGATTAGCTTATCCAATTGATTTGGATGATTTTTAATAAATTTTTTAACATTTTTAGGAGGGCTTCCATACTCCCATGAGTTTATAATTACTACAGCATCCCATTTTTTAATAGTTACCGTAAACAGGGTATACACATCTATCACTTTAAAATAAATACTATCGTGTTGATAATGCGTAATAATACTTTGTACTAGTGAATCCTTAAATCTGCTTCCTTGTGATGCAATCAAAACTTTGGTTTGTAGATGTGGATCATTAATTTCAAAAGGAATTACGGTATCCATAGCATATGTATATTCATACCAAACCCAAAAAATGGCAAATAGTAGGATTAAAGATAATGCGGCGATTTTTATAGTTTTTCTAATCAAAACATACGTAATTAGCAGGTTGTACTTGATTATTGAGATCTAAAAGGTACAGGACTTCCCTAAAAATTAAAACTAGTTTCTAACTGGATGCCTTTTGGGCGTACCCATAGGTAGTTTATTCTTTTTCCTGGTTTTTTTTCAAAACACTACCTGTATACTTGAAAATTTTAGATTTTAATTCTCTAAAGTCTTGATTGCATTTTGAATATCGATCACCCAACAATTCATGTGTATTAAAATATGCATCATCGTAGGCAATAGTATCATAGGCTAATCGGTTACCCAATTCATTTTCATGCTTATTGATGCCTTGAAGTAGCTGCTGTAGACTTTCTTCAACTTTTATTACTTGTCTTAAGTATTCCTGCAAACGTTCAAAAAGATTAGGGGTCGAAGATTCAAATGCAGAAGATTTTAGAAGTAATTTAATAAAATCAATGTCTTCTTTAATAAGAGAAACACCAGATTTCCATGTGAATATATTAAAATGCACTTCCTTCCATTTTTTTTCTGCTGTAGTTTCTATTTTAGCTGCCATGGTGTATGATGATGTTTCGTTAAACCTATTTGGCGTCTGACCTAAATTTAGAGTATTACCTTTAGCGTTTAAAGAACGATTGTTTAAAACACGATCTAATCATTTGAAATAATCACGTATCAAAGCCTTTGTTTGATTTTCGGTCATGCTATCTGCCTTGTACACGCCTGTTGTCTTGGTGTAGAGATGGGTATTATTCTCTTTTAATTCTTTTTGAAACTTTTTAGCCGCTTCTGCAGGACCAAACAGGGCTATTTTATGTGCGTCTTTGATATGAGGAATTATTTTTGAAAAGTAAACTTTAAATTGGTTTTTTTCGCGTTCCAAATATCTACTGTCTTGAACTACATCTTGAGGCCCTCCTTTAAGCCTGGTTCCTGAACCGCCATGTATGCGAAAATTTTCGATATCTGATTGAATCACTGTCATGTCGGTAGTATCTTCTGTCAATGTGATGATGAAGGCTTTTTCTTTATCCATCCAAATCCCTATATTTTTCATAGCACAGTGTTTTAACCCGGGTTTAATTTCTAATGTTATGCAATGCCAGTACAGGTACTTTTGCGTATCGACCTAAGTTTTTTACCATTGGTCTTGAAAATATGCTTCCAAAGAAGCTATGCTTTCTATTAAAAAAAGCAATTAGATCACTATCTCTGCTTTCGACAAAGCAACGTACGGCTGAAGATGCGTCTAGGCTATACAATGTGTGTATAGAATGTGTTAACCCATCAAAATATTCTTGAAGCCGTTTTTTATTGTTCTCTTGCAATTCGTTAAGTGCTTCTCCGTTTGATGCATATAAGATCCGGATTGCAGCGTTACTGATTTTAGTAATTTCAATAATATCTAAAAGTTCACGCTTTTTAAAGCTCATTCTAAAGTTGGTCGGAAACACGATTTCTTCTAAACCCTCATAAACGGCATCTTCTGGGATCGCCATTACTGGGCAATTTCTGGATTTTTCCATGATGGTTACGGTGTTGCTGCCAAAAACAACATCTAGTGCATCAGTAATGCCTTTGGTGCCCATCATGATCATTTGTATATCCTCTTTATCCACTATATCTTTTATAGCTTCTAAGAGACTATTGAATTGAGAAACCATATAAAATTCGTGATTATTATGCTCATCCTTGAAAGTTAAGCGCTCTAGTATTTTAGATAAGCCTTGTTCTGATCTGGCTTTGGCCTCTTCATATAACCTTTCACCAGGTTCTGGAACCATCATACTTTCAAGAGCGTATCCCGTAGCATTAAAAGCATTGAGAATGTAAAAGTCACATTTTTGATCCTTATACAACGCCGTTGCGTATTGTATCGCATTCCATGCATTTTTTGAAAAATCTGTGGGCAACACTATTTTTTTTCTCATCACGTTACGTTTTAATTTTGCTAAGTAAGTCACTTCAAGGTCTACTCAAATTTGGATATAAATCTGAGTCCTTCTACTTCTTGATTATCGCGTAAATTTAAAAGGATACTGTTGCTAAAACTATGATAATTATCAGCTAGCTGAAGGTATTACTAAAAACGGTATTGTGGCTTCAAATCCTATTTTTTTGACTACTGGTTCGCGAGTAATAGTATCAAAAAAACCATGCTTATGCCTAAACATAGTTAGCAGGTCTATTTTCATGGTCTCTAAAAACGTTTTGATTACCTCAGTTTTTTGATCAAACTTTGATACCCAGTGCAAACTATACGTATACTCTTCGAGATATTTTTTAAACCTTTTAAAATGAAGCTCTTGTGTTCTGCTTAGTTTTTCATTTTCATAAATATGTAATACGCTAATGTGAGATTTGAACATCGCCGCAATCTCTAAAAATGGTACTAATTCGTCTAAGCTATAGTCACGTTTAAAATCTGTAGTAAGTGCTATTTCCTTGGGTATTTTAAAATCATGCTCATCTGGCACAGCCAATACTGCACAGCCTTCAATCTTCTTTGTTACGCTAACGGTATTGCTCCCTATAAAAACTTCTTTGACTCCGCTAGCTCCCTTCGTTCCCATCACTACAAGGTCTATCTTTTTATTTTTTATAGTCTTATTAATTGTTGTTGTTAACTCTTTTGAAACCGAAATCATCTCAAAAGAATGGTTGTAATCTTCTGTATCTCTTCGAATACGATAAAGTGATTCTCTTAACTTTTCTTGCGATTGACTATATAATTGCCGAAACAAAAGCTTTCCTTTATTCGTGTCTATTCTACTAGTTAATAAAGGTGTATTTACTTTGAATGTATGCAAAAGCAAAAATTCACAATCTTCATTTTGAAATAATCGTGTAGCGTACAGAAGTGCGCTATATACATTATGTGAAAAATCTGTAGGAACGAGTATCCGCTTCATGATATACATTTATCGATTAAAAACATAAAACTAAATGCTAATGATGAAAAGATCTATGACAATGCTCAGTTCTTAACAGAAGGAATCACTAGAAAAGGAATATTCGTATGATATGCAATTTGATGAATTACAGGCCTAAACAATAGATTTTCAAAAAACGAATGTTGATTGTGAATCATAATTAACAAGTTGACTTTGTATTTCTTCCGAAACTCTTCTAGGGCCTCAATCACGTCAACTTCTTCTTCAATATGAAAAATAGCCGTATTTTCTTTAAAGTAATCACTTAAAAATTCTTTGATCTCTTTTTGAGTATCCCGAAGAGGTATACCATAGTATGCATTTAAAATATTCAATCTAGATGTATAAGCATCACAAATCTCTTTAATAAGTGAAAGATATGTATTGTTTTTACTTAGCTTATAATCGGTTGGAAATAAAACATCTAAAGGCTCTTCAAATTCATACCCAGAGGGTATTGCTAAAACAGGAATTTTAACTTTCTTGATGGTATACATCGTATGCGTACCGATAAATACCTCTTTTGCTCCAGTTGCACCTTTTGTACCCATCACAATTAGGTCGATAGCATACTTTTCTACCGCCACTTTGATTTCACCCACCAGCGTATTGAATGATGCTAGCTTTTTAAAGGTATGTTTAGGATTGTCAAATTCGTTTTTGATTTTTTCTTCTGTTCGCTCCAGCTCTTTTTTTGAATTCATCATGGCTACATCTTCTAGACCATACATGGTAGGGTTTTCGATAAGATAGCCTGCATGATAAGAGACCGGTGTAAACGTATTTAGTATATAAAAAGTTGTAGTATTATTTTTGAAAAAATGCATAGCATAACGAATAGCATTAAATGCATTTTCTGAAAAGTCGGTAGGTAATAAAATTCGTTTCATACGTTTAAATCTTTTTAATTGTTTGGAAACGAAATAATTAAAAAATTGAGAACGTATGTAAGCGCTACGCTCTCACATTAAAAATTTTAAACACTCCCTTTTGTGAAGTAATTTTTAAAATTTATTAATGCTCGTTTCATCTGTTTATTTTATTGTTTTTTTATGGTCAGACCTTCCTGCCTAGAGGCTGTAGGCGGGGGGAATTGCCATATAATTATATCCGTGGGTATCATCTTCATTGTTACAACTAATTTCATGATCACCTTTCTTAATATCGTTGTAAGTTTTGCATTGTTAAAAATGGGATTTTAACATGCAAACCAATTTTATCAATAGTCGATTGATATAACATGTGCTCTAGATAAGAATGTCGTGAGTTCACCATGACCAAGAAATCTATGTGATTAAGTGCTATAAATTCGTTAATCATTTGTGTAAGATCTGTAGCATCAACACTGATAAACTTAAGTTCTATATCTGGTAACGACCCTTGTAAAAACAATTTATTATCCTCTTGCCGAATCGATAACGTTTTGGCTTTTGTACTATGTAAAAAGTGAATACTCGACCTAAAACTTTTGGTAAGGGTACTTAATAATTTTAATTCTCGTCGTTTAAAAGGCAATAAGTAGTCTGTAGGAAAAAGTATACGTTTTGGGCGCTTGTAGGTGAAGCTACTTGGGATAGCCAAAACCGGGCATTTTACATATTTTAGCACCTGCAAGGTATTGCTTCCGAAAGTTAAATGTTTGTCATTCGTTTTTCCTCTCGTTCCCATAATAACGATGTCTATATTTTCTTTATCAACAAGATCGTTAGTTTCATCAACAAGGGATCCAAATATAGAAAGTGCTTGATAGGTATGTCTAGGGTTAGGTGATATTTCTTCGATCTGTTCAACGATGTCTTCAAGTTGCTTTTCAGAGTTTTTATGAACGGTCTCCTTCAATTTTTCAAAAGAATCTCTTGATGCGCTTGTAGTGTGGTCGTATATTTCATCTGCAAATGCATTAATTATATAAACATCACATTTTTCGTACTTAAAGAGTTCTAATGCATAGCGTACCGCATTCATTGCATTCTCTGAAAAATCTGTAGGTATTACTATTTTTCTCATCAAAAAGTATTTGAAACTTGGTATCCAAATCTATATATACTTATTATGTAAAACTATGATTTTTATCAGGACCACCATATGAACGGTAACGATTTGTAACACTTGTTTTTAAATATGACAAATGTCATTCATTAACCAATCATACTTTGTCACCTTTGTAGTAAAACTATGGTGTCTATGATAGCGTCTACTTGTTTTCACTGCGGAAATGATTGTGGTAAAACAACGATAAGCTTTGATCAAAAAACATTCTGCTGCCATGGCTGTAAAACCGTATATGATATTTTTTCGAGTCATAATTTATCCTCTTATTATGACTTACAATCTGCTCCTGGAGCCATTCCTAAAAAAATTGAAGGAAAATACGATTATCTCGATACTCCTGATATTATTGAAAGATTAACCGAGTTTGATAACAATCATACTCAAATTACAACGCTTTATATCCCCCATATACATTGTAGCTCGTGCATATGGATATTAGAGAATTTGCATAAACTAGAATCTGCGATCACGGTCTCTCAAGTTAATTTTCCGAAGAAAACACTGAGAATAACCTACAATAAAGAGCATATTTCTCTCAAAAAAGTGGTATTACTATTAAACACTATAGGATATGATCCCTACATTAGTTTGGATGACTATTCGATCAAAACCACCAAAACGAACCGAAATTTGATATACAAACTCGGTGTTGCCGGTTTCGCTTTTGGTAACGTTATGTTTTTGTCTTTCCCCGAGTATTTTGAAGTACAAGAATATTGGTTAGAACAGTACAAGCATGTTTTTAGGTGGCTCATGTTTATCTTTTCACTACCTGTAGTTGGCTATGCAGCTCAGGATTATTTTATTTCCGCTTATAAAGGGTTACGCGCGCGATTACTCAATATAGATGTGCCGATTGCTCTAGGTATTTTGGTACTTTTTATAAGAAGTACAACCGAAATCATATTTGACCTGGGAACTGGTTTTTTTGATAGTCTTACCGGATTGGTATTTTTTTTGTTACTCGGAAAATTTTTTCAGCAAAAAACCTATTCCTTTCTATCCTTTGAAAGAGATTATAAATCATACTTTCCTATCGCGGTGACAAAAGTCAATACAGAAAAACACAATAATCAAAGATCTGAGAAAAATATACAAGTATACGATATTAAAAAAGGGGATCGACTTTTGATTAGAAATGAAGAATTAATACCAGTAGATGCTGTTCTATTAGAAGGTTGTGCTCAGATTGATTACAGTTTTGTGACTGGTGAAAGCGAATCTATTCATAAAACCCCGGGTGAAAAACTGTTTGCAGGAGGAAGACAAGTATCTGGAGCCATAGAAATTGAAGCATTAAAATCTGTTACACAAAGTTATCTAACTCAATTATGGAGCAATAATGTGTTTACCAAAAATAAATCAGCCTCTTTCACCAACCTAACCGATACCATAAGCAAATATTTTACAATTACAATACTATGTATAGCCCTTACAGCTACTACATTCTGGTTATTTTACGACAGTTCACAAGCAATTCATGTTTTTACAGCAGTTCTTATCATCGCTTGTCCTTGCGCACTAGCCCTGGCAAGACCTTTTGCACTAGGCAATATTCTTAGAATTTTTGGAAAAAGAAAATTTTATCTCAAAAATGCCGATGTGATCGAGCAATTGGCAAAAGCGAATACCATCATTTTTGATAAGACGGGCACCATAACTACTTCACAAAAAAGCACGATAACATATCAGGGGTTACCATTATCTAGGCAGGAAGAAGCACTACTTAAAAACACACTTAGAGCTTCGAACCACCCGTTAAGCAGGTCGCTTTATAAAATTCTTTCTGAACATGATATATATATTTTAGACGAATTTGATGAACACACCGGAGAAGGTATTGAAGGAAAACGCGAACAACATACCATTAAAGTTGGATCATCAGGTTTTGTACGAAAAAAAATAGATTCAGATGCTATGAATACCGCCGTACACATAAGTGCAGATGATACATATAAAGGACGATATATTTTTAATAATTCATACAGAAAAGGGATTTCCGAAGTATTTAAAGCCTTATCACAAATCTATTCGTTATCTATTTTGTCGGGAGACAATTCAAGCGAAAAAAAGTACTTACAAAAAGTGTTGCCTAAGCACACTGACCTACTATTTCGGCAAAAACCCAAAGATAAGCTCAATTATATTGATGCATTGCAACAACGAGGAAAAAATGTTGTGATGATTGGAGATGGCTTAAACGATGCCGGAGCACTAGCGCAAAGTGATGTGGGAATTGCCATATCAGAAAATGTGAACGTATTCTCACCTGCTTGTGATGCCATTCTAGATGCCTCTCAATTCAAAAATATATCCAATTATTTCAAGATCTCAAAAAGTACTATGAAAATCATTTCCTCTAGTTTTGTGTTTTCATTTTTATATAATATCATAGGGCTATACTTTGCCGTTACCGGTCAGTTGTCGCCCTTGATAGCTGCTATACTTATGCCATTAAGTTCTATTTCTATTATAGTATACGTTACTTTGCTAACGAATTTTTTATGCAGAAAATTGAAGGTAGAACAATGAACATTCGAGAAAATCATAATCCCATGGAGCATTTTCAACAATGGTTCTACGAGGTAGACACAGCGCATCCTGAAGACGAGGCAAATGCTATGCTATTCACTACAGTTGGAGAAGATGGGTTTCCAAAAAGTAGAATCGTATTATTAAAAAAGTTTACTTGGGAAGGTTTTATTTTTTTCACGAATTATCATAGTGAAAAGGGAAAAGCAATAGCCTATACGAACAACGTATGCATTTCATTTAATTGGATGACTTCGGGTCGTCAAATTATGATTGAGGGAAAAGCAGAAAAAATAGCCAAAAATATGGCCGAAGGATATTTTGAATCCAGACCCAAAGGTAGTCAACTAAGTGCTTGGGCTTCACAACAAAGCCAAATAATCGCCTCACGCGATGTCCTTGACAACCAATTGAAAAAGTATGCCAAAACATTTAATAATACTTCGGTTCCCAAACCCGAACATTGGGGCGGCTACATTATCAAACCATTGAAAATGTCATTTACAGAAAAAGATAGCAAAAATAATATCTACAAATCTACCCTGTATTCTTTACTATCCAACTACTCATGGACGAGAACAACCTTTTTTGAGTATATATAAAACCTGACAAATATCATTTTTTAAGAAAATATTCACACATACATTTGAGGCGTAAACAAAAAAAGTATGGGTGTCATTTATGTACTCTTAACGATAAGTATTGTCGTTGCGATACTCTTTTTTATAGGCTTTATCATTTCGGTAAAAAACGGTCAGTACGACGACATGTACACTCCTTCAATACGAATTCTTTTTGAGGATGAATTGGTGAAAGAACGTAAAAACACCCCTTCAAAAAGCACCAATAGTAAACAATCTTAATATGGAAATAGAACAATTCTATTACGATAATAACATCGTAAAAAAATTCTTGTACGCCACACTGCTTTGGGGAATTGTAGGGATGTCTGTAGGGCTATTACTGGCATTCATGTTTTTATTCCCCAATCTTACCGATGGCATATCCTGGTTAAGTTTTGGTAGATTGAGACCCTTACATACCAATGCTGTTATTTTTGCTTTTGTTGGTAACGCCATTTATGCCGGTGTCTATTACTCTACCCAACGTTTGCTTAAAGCGCGAATGTTTAGCGACACCCTTAGTGCTATTAATTTTTGGGGATGGCAATTAATTATTGTAGGCGCTGCAATCACACTCCCTTTAGGATTTACAACTTCAAAAGAATATGCAGAGCTCGAATGGCCTTTTGATATTGCTATCGCTATCATTTGGGTAGTTTTTGGCTGGAATCTCATCGGGACTATTCTAAAAAGAAGACAACGACACCTATATGTTGCCATTTGGTTTTACCTGGCTACCGTAGTTACTGTTGCCGTTCTTCATATTTTTAACAGTCTAGAGCTTCCGGTAAGTGCTTTAAAAAGTTATTCAGTGTATGCCGGGGTTCAAGATGCATTGGTACAATGGTGGTATGGTCATAACGCAGTAGCATTTTTCTTAACTACACCCTTTCTAGGTTTGATGTATTATTTTATTCCGAAGGCAGCAAATCGCCCGGTATATTCGTACCGGTTATCAATTGTACACTTTTGGTCTCTCATATTTATTTATATCTGGGCGGGACCGCATCACTTATTATATTCATCCCTGCCAGATTGGGCTCAAAACCTTGGTGTTGCCTTTTCGGTCATGCTAATAGCACCATCCTGGGGTGGAATGATTAATGGGTTACTTACGCTTCGTGGTGCCTGGGATAAAGTACGTACTGATCCCGTATTAAAATTTATGGTAGTGGCTATCACAGGATATGGTATGGCTACTTTTGAAGGACCTATGCTTTCCCTAAAAAATGTGAACGCCATTGCACACTTTAGCGATTGGGTTATTGCGCATGTTCATGTAGGTGCTTTGGCGTGGAATGGATTTTTAACTTTTGGGATGGTGTATTGGCTAGTGCCTAGATTGTGTAAAACCAAACTATGGTCGACGGGATTGGCGAATACTCATTTTTGGCTAGGCACTTTAGGAATAATCATGTATGCGCTGCCCATGTATGTTGCAGGTTTTGTACAAGCTTCTATGTGGAAACAATTTAATCCTGACGGAAGTTTGGTATATGGTAATTTCCTGGAGACTGTTAATGAAATTATCCCTATGTATTGGATGCGTGCTATTGGCGGAAGCATCTACATTATTGGGATTTTCGTAATGCTGTATAACGTAATAAAAACAGTAAAAAATGGTAGTACTGTAAGTGATGAATTGGCTGAAGCTGCACCCCTTACAAAAGTGACACCACATAGAACTTCAAAAGAGGGATATCACACCTGGCTAGAAAGAAGGCCGGTAAAACTTACCATTTTTGCTACCATCGCCATTCTAATAGGAGGAGCTGTACAAATCATTCCTACATTGATGGTTGATTCTAATATTCCTACCATAACCAGTGTTAAACCGTATACACCACTAGAATTAGAAGGTAGAGATCTCTATATCAGAGAAAGCTGTGTTTCTTGTCATTCGCAGATGATACGACCCTTTAGAAGTGAAGTAGAGCGTTACGGAGCGTATTCTAAAGCAGGAGAATATGTATATGATCATCCATTTCTATGGGGAAGCAAACGTACCGGACCAGATTTGATGCGTGTCGGCGGAAAATATTCAGATAACTGGCACCTCAACCATTTTTATGACCCGCAAAGTACTTCTTCGGGATCTATCATGCCAAGTTATAAATGGCTCATAGCAAATGAACTTGATCGCTCTCAAACCGAGACAAAAATGAAAGCAATGGTAGCATTGGGTGTTCCTTACACTCCAGAAGAAATTGCCCGCGCTCAACAATGGATGGATGAGCAGGCTACTCAGATTGAAAAAAATCTATATACCGATCCTGATTTCGCGAAAACCTATGAAGCCGATAAAAAATATGCCCAAGAAAACGGATTGTCTTTTATTGAAATGAGAAATCGAGAAGTGATTGCCTTGATAGCCTATATCCAACGATTAGGAACCGATATTAAGGTCAAAGACGATATTGTAGAAAATGAAAAGTAACGTAATTCTAATTTGATTCATAAATCTCCTCTCCCCCAAGGGAGAAGATTAAGGTGAGGGTGTTTACTATGACTCACCTGATCCTAAATCAAGCCCTGTCTCATTTATTGCTATTGCAATGTCGATCGAGCTGAAGGAATCACAAATAGCTACTAAAAGAATAAAATCATGCTAAAATTTGTAAAAGGACATATGGAAAGTATTGAAGGTATTGAAGTTTATCCTGTGATTTCATTACTCATTTTTTTCATCTTTTTTGCAGTACTGTTCTGGTGGGTACTCACAGCAAAAAAAGAACACATCAAAACGGTAAGTAATATTCCACTAGACACTGAAAATCATATTTAATTATGAGAAGTACCGCATCCTACATACGTATTATTTTATTTTTATGTATCACCTACGTACTATTAGAAGCAACCGTAGCATCAGGTGATCAATCTGCTTTTATAGCACAACCATTAACCTGGCTGGTTTTAGGAATGGTATTTCTCTTTATGATAGCCATAGAAATCAGTTTGGAGGCCTTAAAAAATATTTTGTTTCGCTCTTTAAAACCTGAGGCACAAGAACGATATCTTCTTACAGCAAAAATTAAGAAAGAAAAACAATTTAAATGGATTAAAGACACTTATGCTAAACTAGTAGATAGCAAACCGGTTGCCGAAGAAGAGGATATCATACTCGATCATAATTATGATGGTATTAAAGAACTAGATAATAATCTACCACCCTGGTGGGTATATGGTTTTTATGCAACGATCGTATTCGCAGTGATCTATTTGGCTCGTTTTCACGTTTTCAATGATTATACGCAAACCGAAGAATACAAAACCGAAGTAGCACAGGCTCAAATTGCTATCGAAGCCTATAAAAAGACGGCTAAAAATCTGGTTGATATCAATACCGTGGCATTGCTTACAGATGCCGCTGATATAAGTGCAGGGAAAGCTATTTTTACCGCCAATTGCGTAGCCTGTCACAAGGCAGATGGTGGTGGGGGTATTGGACCTAATCTTACTGATGACTATTGGATTTTAGGAGGTGGAATTAAAAATGTTTTTCAAACTATTTCTGAAGGAGGAAGAGATGGAAAAGGGATGGTAGCCTGGAAACAGACTTTGAAACCTATTGAAATGGCTCAGGTAGCCAGTTATGTACTCACTTTGGTAGGTACTACACCCGCAGCTCCTAAGGAGCCCCAGGGCGAACTATGGGTAGATCCAGATGCGCTCCCAAAAGAAGTGCCTAAGAATGATGAAACCCCCAAAACAGTGTCAGATTCGACAGCTGTGGTAGTAGTTGAGTAATTACAAAAATGATAGGATATCCTCTCCCTCGCGGGAGAAGATTAAGGTGAGGGTGTTTAGCATGAAAATCTCCTCATCCTAAATCCCAGCTTTGTCTCGTTAATTTCTATGGTATAGTCTGTGTTGAACGCGCTTTATATATTAGAAAATCTATTTTAAATTGGAAACACCAACGAATGAAAAATTTAGAGATTCAATAGCTACTGTAAATGCAGAAGGCAAGCGAGCTTGGATCTACCCTAAACAACCCAATGGTATATTTTACGAATATCGAAAATGGGTAAGCTATGGTTTATTAATCTTTCTTTTTGCGGCACCTTTTATAAAGGTAAATGGCAACCAGTTCTTACTTTTTAACATTCTGGAACGGAGGTTTACTATTTTTGGTGCTCCTTTTTGGCCACAAGATTTTCACTTATTTGTCATTTCTATGATCATAGGGGTCATCTTTATTACCTTATTTACCGTTGCTTTTGGCAGATTGTTTTGTGGATGGATATGCCCCCAGACTATTTTTATGGAAATGGTCTTTCGGCGAATAGAGTACTGGATCGAAGGGGATCGAGGAAAACAAATTCGGCTAGACAAACAACCCTGGAACGTCGAAAAAATCAAGAAGAGAATGATAAAATGGATTATCTTTTTTATCATCTCTTTTCTCATCGCCAATGTTTTTTTAGCGTATCTGATAGGTAGCGATACCTTGATTCAATATATCTTTATAGAGGGTCCTTTTGAGCATGTAAGCACTTTAATTTCACTACTCATTTTTACTGCAGTTTTCTATTTTGTATTTGCTTGGTTTAGGGAACAGGTATGTATCATTGCCTGTCCGTATGGTAGGTTACAGGGAGTATTACTGGATTCAAAATCAATTGTTGTCGCATACGATTACAAACGAGGAGAAAAAGAAACAGGAAGGGCAAAGTTCAAAAAAAATGAGGACCGCTCTGTAACCGGAAAAGGAGATTGTATTGATTGCTTTCAGTGCGTTCACGTTTGCCCTACGGGAATTGATATTCGCAATGGTACACAACTAGAATGTGTGAATTGTACCGCATGTATCGATGCATGTGATCATATCATGTCAAGTGTTAATCTTCCGAAAGGGTTGATACGATATGCAAGTGAAGAAAATATTGCTAACAAAGCAAAGTTCACATTTACCCCCAGATTGAAAGGCTACAGTGCTGTGCTTACTATTCTTACCGGTGTTTTAATTGGTATGCTGTTTCTAAGAAACGATGTAGAAGCTAATATCCTTAGGTTACCGGGACAACTTTATGAAAGAAAAGAAAATAATGTGATAAGTAATGTATATACATTTAAACTGATAAATAAAACGACGAATGATATTAAAGATGTGTACTTTACATTATTATCACACAAGGGAACCATCGAATTGGTTACTCATCAAAACTTTACGGTGCCTAAACAAGGTTTGGCAGAGGGGACATTATTTGTAGAAATCAACGCTGCAACGCTAAATAGCGATAAGAATAAAGTAAAAATAGGGGTTTACAGCAATAATAAGTTGATTGAAACCACTACAGCAGCATTTTTAGGCCCTAGAAGTTATCGGTAGCATGTGCGTATGTAAGCACGCTTCGCTTTGAGATGACTAGCACTTTAGATTATCGTACATAGAATGTGTAGATTTTAAAAAAAAAATGGATTTTCAATAATTTAGAATTTTACTGATGAACTAAAAATCAAACTTAAAAATTAAAAAATTTAATACGAATATCCGTAATTTAAACTAAACGGTTTGCGTCAAGTTGAATACTGAAACGAGTTCAGCACAGGCTCGTTTCAGCTTCTCATCTCAATGTACTGAAAATACACTTAATGAGATCCTGAAATGAATTCAGGATGACTTCTCAGTTAAATTTTAGGTATAATAACGGACAATCAAAAAATTAATGAAAGAGGTAGTAATCAAGCCTTCTAAAAATAGGAAAACTCATCTCTTAAAAACTCAAAAAACAAAACCTATGAAAATAAACTGGGGCACATCTATTGTACTTGTATTTATAGGGTTTATCTCTTTTGTCATGTACTTTGTAGTAAAAATGAATATGCACGATAAGTACCAGCATGATCTGGTGACCAAAGAGTATTATAAAAAAGAACTGAATTTTCAGCAAGAAATGAATGCTGAAAAAAATGCAAGAGCCTTAAAACATAAGGTTGCTATTCAAAAACTACCCCAGGGTATACTTGTTACCTTTCCAGAAGATAAAGATTATGTCACGATTTCAGGAACTATTTACATGTACAGGCCGTCAGATCAACAACTGGATTTTCAAATTCCTATTGCACTTGAACATCATAAGTTTTTGATCCCCGATGAATATATTGTAGAAGGACGCTGGGATATCACCGTAGATTGGACATACCAAAACACCCCTTACCTCTTAAAAGAATCTATAATTTATTAAACCCGGATTATGCATTATAAAATCTATTACGGCTTGATATACCTTCAAAAACAAACGCTGCGCTGTATTTTTCAATTTCACCGTAGCCCTTCGACTCCGCTCAGGGTAAACTGCTATGCTAAAATTGAGAAAACACTTGTTTTTATTGGCATTTCAACCCTCATTACGAAATTCTAATACATAGTCCGGGTTAAATGTTGTTATCTGCTATACTATTAGGACTGTTTGGTAGTTTTCATTGTGTCGGGATGTGTGGCCCTATTGCGTTTATGCTTCCTGTACATACCTCAAATTTGCTTCAAAAATCGTATCGAATAATGCTGTACCATATAGGAAGGTTATTTGCATATGGTACTTTAGGTTTGTTTTTTGGCTTGATAGGCAAAAGTTTAAACATTTTTGGATTACAACAAGGACTTTCTATCGCTATCGGGGCGTTGATGATTCTTACGGTTTTGATACCCTTTTCATCGCTATTACATTATTCGGCCTCCAAAACTGTCTATGCTATAATTTCGAAGATCAAAAATTCTCTAGGCAAAACCCTTAAAAAGAAAAGTCCTGATACATTTTTAACGATAGGCTTTTTAAATGGTTTTTTACCTTGCGGACTAGTTTATGTTGCCATTTTTGGTGCTATTGCCTCTGCAGGCATGCTACAAAGTAGTTTGTACATGATTTTTTTTGGGTTAGGAACCATTCCATTAATGACCATTACTGTATATGCCGGTAATTTTTTGTCTTCAAAAACAAGAAAGTATATTCAAAAAATAGTACCTGTTGTGGTTGTTTTGATGGGGCTACTTTTTATGATAAGAGGCATGGGGCTGGGTATTCCATATATTTCCCCAAAACCAGTGGTAGAAATTATATCTGCAGATTTTGAATGCCATCAATAATCGAATTTTTACACAGTCATAGAAAACACTTGCTTTTCTGGATGTTTATAATGTAAACGAAGATCAAAAGCCATGCATATATTACGAATAAATGGTCGACCTTTTTCTGTTACTTTAATCAACGTATCGGTAATAATTAATAGTCCGTCTTTTTGCATTCCTTCTAGACGATCAAGCACTTTGGGGAGCTCACAAAAGTAATCCTTTTTCGTGGTCCACCCTGTTTCAAAATGACACATTAGATTGAGTATATGCCGTCTAATAATTTCGTCTTTTTTTGTTAATACATGTCCGCGGTATACAGGAATAATTCCTTCATTAATCAGATGTATATATTCTTCTATCCCTTTTACATTTTGCGCAAAACCATACCAACTATCACTTATAGAAGAAGCTCCCAAGCCAATCATCATTTGTGTTTTGGATGCCGTATATCCCATAAAATTGCGATGAAGTTTCTTCGCTTTCATAGCGCGGTACAATGTATCTTTTTTCAATGCAAAATGATCCATTCCTATTGCTACATATCCAGCTTCTGTTAATAAATTCTTTCCTGTTTCATATTGTTTCCTTTTTTGTAATGCAGTAGGCAGATTGGATTTTTCAAAACCTCGTTGGCCATTTCCTTTTAACCAAGGAACATGAGCATAACTGTAAAATGCAATACGATCAGGAAGCAAATCCTTCGTTTTCCTAATAGTATTTATAACCGTGTCTTCGGTCTGGAAGGGCAATCCAAAAATGATATCATGCCCTACCGAGGTATACCCTACTGCTCGTGCTGTTTCAGTAATTTTCTTAACAGTTTCATAAGATTGTACTCGGTTAATAGCTTTTTGAACAGTGCTATCATAGTCCTGTACACCAAAACTTACTCTTCGAAATCCTACATTATATAATGCTTGCAGATGAGCCTGAGTAGTATTACAAGGATGCCCCTCGAAACTAAACTCACAACAATCAGATCGCTTTGCATGATGAAAAATGCCTTCAATTAATCGCAATAGATGCTCTGGAGAGAAAAATGTTGGTGTTCCGCCTCCCAAATGAAGTTCTTTAATCTTTGGTTTACTGTCTAGTAATGTACAGTACAACTGCCATTCTTTTAGTAATGCGTCGATGTATGGCCTTTCAACATCATGTTGTTTGGTCACTCTTTTGTGGCACCCGCAGAATGTACACAAACTCTCACAAAACGGTAAGTGAATATATAGGCTTATACCTTCCGTTTTGTTACTTTGATCGAAAGAGTTTTTCACCAAAAATTTCCAATTCTTTAAAGAGAAGGAAGTGTTATCCCAATAGGGTACTGTAGGATAACTTGTATATCTTGGACCGGGAACATTGTATTTATCAGTTAGCGTAGTACACATATTTTAATTTATTTTTGTTGTTGAAGATTATTTGACTTACTCGTGTACAACCAAAAAGGGTACATGTGTGTGATAGTTTATTTTTTCGATAGTAGGATAGAATAAAATGTGCTGAAAAAAATTGAGATTCTTGGCGACCATAGTGATCATATCGATATGACTACTCTCTACAAAACTCTGCATAGCTTCTTCGATGTTTGAATTGGATAAAAAATGAAAGCTAAGATCAGAGGCCTTGTGCAGATACGCGTGCAAAAACCGCCGATTCTCTTTTTGCAACTTACTTAATTCTTGTTTTTTTCTAGCGATGTGCAACACGCGCAATGCAGCATCATTGATCTGAAGCACTTTTGCTATAGTATGTAATACACGGTCTTTATATTGTAGGTTATAATCTGTAGGAAATGCAATTTCCCTGGGTTTCTTATATACCGCCTTTTCAGGAATCACCATAACAGGACATTTTACTTTAGTGATTACATCTGCTGTATTCGAACCAACCGTAATTTTTTTATGTCCTGATCCTCCCCGGCTTCCCATAACGATAAAATCTATGCTTTTTTCTTCAATCTGTTTTTTGATTGAATCTATAAAGAATATATAGTCATTACTGGTGAAAAAACGATGATTATTATTGATGGGCAGTTGTTCAATTCTATCTAACAATCGCTGCAACTTTTCTTTATCGTTTTTCATGATTTGATCCAAAAAGTTATTTTTTGGATGCGATACTGTTGCGTTATCAGTCTTTTCATAACCTGATACATGCAATATGTAAAACCGGCATTGTATATTTTTAAAAAACAACAATCCATAAACTATGGCATTCCAAGAATTTTCTGAAAAATCTGTAGGGATCAGAATATTCATCATGTTACGTTCTTTATTATAACCTGTTGTATCCTCGGGCGTCAATTTCACAAAAAAGCATCACTATCGAATGTTTTACGCCGGTTTATGTATTAGAATTTCGTTATAAGGTTTGAAAATGCTATAAAACCAAGTGTTTTCTATGTTTCAGTATAGCAGTTTACCTTAAGCAGAGTCGAAGGACTACGGTGAAACTTAAAAATACAACGTAGTACTTGGTTTTGCAGCAGTTGAAAGCCGTAATACCTGCCTGCCTTTTTCTAAATAAAATGGCAGGCGGGGATTTTCTAATGCATAAAGCGGGTTAACCTATCTAAAAACAAAAGATATTGATAAACAACTATCTAAATGTGCTACAGGTTTTCTAATACAACAAATGTATAGGGAAGTGTTAATCCAAAGAATGATAAAAATCAGTTTAAATAATGCTCTTTTTTGAGTGGGTTATTGAGGTGTATTCCGATTGAATAACTTCAAGATTTTCAACAAGGTGATCTACTCTATAAGTTGTAGTCCCGCAAGGTCTAGAATTTTAATATTCCGCCCTTCAATCTCTATTAAGCCATCTTTTTTAAAGCTCGACAGGGTACGAATTAAGCTTTCTGTTGCTATTCCGGCGACACTGGCAAGATCGTTTCTAGATATTTTTATACTTTCTTCAGGTTTTTTATTGAGTATTTCTGCAAATTGTAAAATGGTTTGTGCTGTTTTTTTGCGTACCGAACTGTAAGCCATTTGTAAGAGTTGCTCTTTGATTTCGGAAAGATTTTCAGTAAGCAACTCCATCAATTCTAATGATACATGCTTACTTTTCTCCAGGATTTCTTTCAGACTGTTCTTAGAAATACCCACCAAAGTACAGTCTTCTACTGCAGTAGCCGACTCTTGATAGGGAATGTGATCTACAAATGATGTGAACCCAAGAAAATCATCTGCCTTGTATAATGCGGTAATTAATTCTTTGCCATTCTCATCCATCTTATGAGATTTCACTATTCCATTTAAAATTAAATATATTTTATTGGAGTGTTCTTGCTCTTTAAAGATGAACTCTCCTTTTTTGAAGGTAAAAGTTTCACCATGATCGTCAAAGAAATTTTTTAATTCGTGTAAGCTTTTTAATTCGTCTTCACTTTGGTTTTGCTCTGTTTTTTTGGTTTGTTCTTCAAGTACATTGGCAATAATCTTTGCTTTGGCCAAACGGCTTTCGATCGCACTTACGAGTTCTTCTTCTTCAAAAGGTTTGGTGAGATAATCATCTGCGCCCATATTCATACCTTTTCTTATTTCTTTATGTTCTGTTTTTGCAGATAAAAATATAAACGGTATTTGGCAAGTAGTTACATCAAACGATAATGCTTCTAATACGCCATAGCCATCAACTTCTGGCATCATAATATCACAAACGATAATATCTGGTTTTTCAATTTTGGCTTTGGCGATACCTATTTTACCATTTGGAGATGTAATAACATTATAGTCTGAAAGTTCTAATAGCTCGGCGGTATTTTCTCGTAGCGCCATATCATCTTCTATTAATAAAACAGTTTTCATACGTTTAAATTTTAGTAATCATATGGGTGGGTATCATCCGCATTGGTATGGCTTATTTCATAACACCTTAACTTTAACGGTAAATAATAGCATCTATGGCTACGAATGATAATTGACACTCTCAATGGGTATGGTCACAATAAAAGTAGAACCTACATTTTCTTTGCTTATAAAGTTGATACGCCCCCCAAGATTTTCTAAATGACTTTTTACAATATTTAACCCAATTCCGGTACCTTGGTCTAGCAATGCATTTTCTGCTCTAAAATATCTTTTGAAAATAAATTTTTGTTCTTTTTCAGGAATTCCTATCCCCTGATCTATGATTTTAAAAGTAAGTATTCCCTCTTTAAAATGCACCTGCACGTCAATAATAGTATTTTCTGCCGAATATTTTACAGCATTGTGAATTAGGTTTGACAGCACCAATTCCAGAATCTTCTCATCAAACTCGATTGTATACTCATCGATATCTTGAGGATATCTAATTCGTTGCCCGTCTTTTAATAACATATTGGCATTGTACACTACCTCATTAATCACTTTACTTAACGGAAACTTACTAAATTTATAGTTCACTTTTCCGGATTCTAAACGCTCAATAGACAAAAAATCATTAAGAATATTATCTAAGTATTTTACTTTATTTTTGATGGTTGTAAGATGTCTTTCTCTTTTATCTTGCTGTGCTACTGTAGTATATTTTCCTATTAATGTGGCCGATGTTAAGATTCCTCCGAGCGGTGTTTTAAATTCGTGAGAAACCATAGATAAAAATTTAGTTTTTAAATCATTTAAATCTCTTTCTTTTTTCAATGATTCTTTCATTCTTGATTCAGCTTCTTTTCGAAGTCTTACTTCTTCTTTCAACTCTAATATGGTATCATGCAATTCTTGAGTTCTTTCTTCGATTTTATGTTCGAGTTTCGTGTTTAAATCGAATATCTCTTTTTCTTGTTGTTTTCTCTCAGAAATATCGATGATCAGCGCCATAACATAATCGGTTCCATAAATGGTAAAAGGATTAAGACCGGCTTCAAGCGGAAACTCTGCACCATCTTTTCGAACACCATACAACTCTCGCCCCTTCCCCATATGTCGCTTTTCACTATTGGCTACAAAACTGTTAAAATGCACACTATGGCTATGATGATATTTAGGGGGTATTAGAACGTCGAGATGTTTACCTACAAGCTCATCTGTGGCGTATCCAAAAATAGAATTTGCAAATCCATTAGTTGCAACGATAACCTGTTCTTTATTCACCACGATGATCCCTTCAGAAACAGCTTCAGAAAGCAGTCTAAAAATATTATTGTTTTCTTTGAAAACCCTCATACAATATAACGGTGGTTGGTCCTCTTTTTATTGATTATGTTTGATATAAAGCAATTTTTATAAAACCCAGGGTTACTATCCGGATTCTTGTTATAAAAATTTCTTAAACCTAGATGATGCATTAGAATTTCATAATGAGGCCTGACATACCTTTAAAAACAAGTCTTTTCTCAATTTCTTCGTAGCACCACAGCAGTGACATCGAAAAATGCAGCGCAGCGTTTGTTTTTAAAGGTATTTCAAACTGTAATACCTGCCCGCCTTTTCTAAATAAAATGGCAGGCGGGGATTTTATAACGCAAAATCCGGGTTAAATCGTATGATCTCAAAAATAGTACAATCCAATGTAAAAACTTACATTAATAATTTCTTATTAACATTGCTTACATCACTTTAACCAAAAATTATGAATATTTAAAATGTGTTATAAGTTACCCAAAATTCAGAAAAATTATAAGGAACAACCTTAACTTCTTCTGCTTTTTTGAGGTATGCTAAACTAAGTATATCAAGAGCTATTGCTGTCGACTGACTTTTATCATGAGAATACTACAGTAATCCTTTTACTATTGCTTCATATAAAACCAATTACCCTATGAATGCTTCAAAAAATGAAGGAATAAAAATTTATCAAAATTTAGGAAAGCTATTTTATGCTATCGCAGCATCAGACCGAGTAGTTCGTGAAGCAGAATACAATATGCTACGCAAAATCGTGCAAACGAAATGGCTTAATGCAAGCAAGGTTGAAGATAAATTTGGTCCCGATGCCGCTTATCAGATTGAAATCGTATTTGACTGGATGGATGCTGAAGAATCCTCAGCCGAAACATGTTTTAGCTCTTTTGAACAATGCTACCTGAATTATAAATCTAAATTTACAACACAAATACGGCAATTGATTTGGGATACCGCAGATGCAATCGCCAGTGCCTTTTCAGACAAAAATAAATCAGAGCTAATAATGTTAGGAAGACTGAGGCTATTATTTGAAAAATAATTATTTTTATAATGAAGTGATTGAAGTGATGAATAGAGATTTTTTAGGTAAACAACCTAAGTGCAAGCTTAGTGGGCATCTGGCTAGAAACTCATTTTTATTTCAAAACAAGCCCTGGAAGCATTTAGATCTTAAGTATGGAGTACAATGAGCTATCCAGAGGCCAAGCCGTTGGGTATCAGAATCAAGACCGCTTCGCTTGGATAATCAAGAAACTATATTGTCTTTTTGTCTTAACTCTTGGTTCTAAAAGCCTCAATATCTATTCTACGCTCAAGGTAGAGCTTTAAGGGAATTTTATGGATTAAATATATAGCAACACTATGCAATTTATTGATTATTATAAAGTATTAGGGATAAGTAAAAATGCATCAGAAGAAGCTATTAAAAAGGCATACCGCAAATTGGCTAGAAAATACCATCCTGATCTTAACCCCAATGATAAAGACGCAGAAAAAAAATTTAAAGAAATCAATGAAGCCAATGAAGTATTAAGCCATCCAGAAAATCGAAAAAAATATGATGAGTATGGTAAAGACTGGAAACATGCAGAAGAGTTTGAAAAGGCTCAACAATCTCGAAGATCATATCAGCAGTCTAATCGACAACAACACTCTCGTAATTTTTCAGAACATGATTTTTCAGACTTTTTTGAGTCTATGTTTGGAAGTGCCGGGCGAAGCTATCAACATAGTCACACAAGATACAGGGGAGAAGATTATAATGCCGAGCTTCGCCTAAATTTAATGGATGTCTATACTACCCATAAGAGAACCCTTACCATAAACAACAAAAGCATTAGAATTACTATTCCCGCAGGAGTTGAAAATGAGCAAACCATAAAAATTAGAGGACATGGTGGGCCAGGAACTGGAGCGGGCCCTAACGGTGATTTGTATATCACTTTTATCATAGAAAACAACAGTCCTTTTAAACGGGACAAAAGCGATCTCTATCTCGATAAGGAAATTGATATCTATACAGCAATTTTAGGTGGTGACATTACTATTGCAACCCTAAATGGAAAGGTGAAATTGAAAGTAAAACCAGAAACCCAAAATGGTACCAAAGTAAAATTAAAAGGAAAAGGGTTTCCTGCGTATAAAAAAGAAGGGGTTTTTGGGGATCTTTATATTACGTACACCGTTAAAATACCCAAAAATCTATCTGAAAAACAAAAAGCATTATATAGAGAATTGTCTAAAATGTAATAGTATGACAACTAAAAATTTGATATCGCTAAATGAATTTTGTGATACCCATAGCATAGAATTCTCGTTTATCAATTCTTTAAACGATTTTGGATTAATTGAAGTTATAACTGTAAAACGGCAAGTATTTATTAAGCAGGAAGAATTGCCTAAACTCGAACAAATCTTGCTTTTTAATAAAGAACTTGACATCAATCTCGAAGGCGTGGAAGTGATCATACGCTTACTAGAGCGTGTTCATCACATTCAGAACGAAATGACTACCCTAAAAAATAGACTACGATTGTATGAAATAAGCCATAACCATGAAGATGATACCTGCCGATATGATTAAATGGCGATTCCACCCGCCTACCAGCCACTAGGCAGGCAGGTCTGACCACTAAAAATAAAAAAAATGAGCAGATAAACCCTCATCGAGGGATTAGGTATAGCAAGATAATCGCTTCTACAAAAGAAAATGAATAAAAGATAGGACAGTAAGCTTAAGGAAATAGTAAAGATATTTGGCTAAAAAATTTAAGGCCAATCAGTTATTCGTATGAAATGAACATTTATAAATTTTAAAATTTCTTAACCAAAAGGAATGCTTAAAATTTTGATAAGTTCGAGCTGATCGATGTCATATTTTATCCTGAGAAACTCTTTTATTTTTAGCCTGCCTTCTATATCAAAATAGCAGTTTAGACTTGATACTATTTTTACTACCGCCGCTTGGTAATAGCATATTCAAGCTAAGCTATCGTGAGTTGATAGGAGGACTTGGCTGTAAAAAGCTTTCAGAAATAGAATTTTAAAAAAGCGTAAAAATTGCTTGTAGTAGCTCAATTTTCTCACTTTAAACTTTCGCGAAGCCAGAATGATATGTCAAAAAATAGTAAAACTTTGAAATCATACGTGAGTAGAAAGAGCCCTTAATAGAATATAAATGTAAATGTATGCCTAGACCAAAAACTAAAGAAGAACTCATTCATTTAAGTCATAAAAATTACACAAAATTAATAAACTATATCGATTCATTTTCAACCAAAGAATTATCAACACCATTCCCCGATGGATATTTAAACCGAAATGTTAAAGATGTTTTGGCACATCTTCATCATTGGCACATCATGACACTCGGTTGGTATGCTGTAGGTATGAAAGGAGGCAAACCCGATATGCCGGCCAAAGGATATAACTGGAAGATGACCCCAGCTCTTAACCGGGAAATATGGAAAAAATATGAAAATATAAGCTTAGAAGAAGCTGTACAGCTATTAGAAGAATCATTCTCTAGAATACAACAAGTAATTACTAAGCATTCTGACAACGAACTGTTTGAGAAGAAAAAATATACTTGGACAGGAAGTACATCATTAGGTTCATATTTGATATCTGCTACTTCTAGTCACTATGATTGGGCGTACAAACTTATTAAAAGATGCAGAAAAGAAATGAAGAAGGCATCATAACCTCTCTTGCTTAACTGTAAAGCAATATATCGACATACTGTTTTTACTATAGCTAAATCAAGGTCATGTCTGGTAAACTTTACTCTGATTATATAAACAATACATTTAAACGTATGAAAGCAAAACGATTACAATTCTTACTGATACTTTGTCTATCAGTAAGCTTACTAACTTGTAAAGACGAAACCAAAACTCAAAAAAACTTAGATATTGAGGAAACAAATCAGAATGCTCAGGATTCTACTACTGTTTTTTCTGAAAAAAGTCTCGATTCACTACAGCATAAAACAAAAACAATCAAAAGAAATCGATTACTAGAGGCAGTAGATGATAAAGCTAATCTTCAAGAACTAATGGTTTCAAAACGTTTTTTTAAAGAAGAAGATCTTTATGTTTTAGACTATAACTATCCACATCTTAATGAAAAAGCTGATCCAGGATTTCGAGTCTTTAACGTCTTTATCGAAGAAAACTACCTGAATATCAGTACAACCGAAAATGAGATTCTTGAGGACAAAGAATTACTTTGTGACACGCTCAAAACCAATAGCATCAGAGATAAAAGAATAATAGATTACAAGATCTACAATTTGAACGACCAATGGTTAAGCACTGTGCTGTACAAAGAGAATTATTATTCTGGAATGAGATACGCTACATATCTTTTTGATTGTATTAATTTTGACCTGAAGAATCATAATTTTTTATACTTCGACGATGTATTTACACCCAATGCTGAAAAAACGATTTACAGCACCTTAAATTCTATAATAAATGAAGGAATCACTTCTGGAGATCTGTATTTTGAATGTTGGGAGTTATCTCTCGGTGATTTTAAAGCGTACAAGAATAATTTTATAATTACCAATGATACAATTACCTATTATTTTGATGATTGTGTTATTTGTCCTTCATATACAGGAACGTATTCGATTAAAATTCCGATACAAAGGATAATGCATGTGCTTAAGAAATATAATGCCCCACTGCGAGTAAGTTATACCAAATGAATATGAAATGCTTTATGAATTGGAAAATCCCCGCCTGCCATTTTATTTTGAAAAAGGCGGGCAGGTATTATGCCTTTAAACTGCTGCAAAACCAAGCATATAACAATGAACAAGTAGATTGGCCTATTTTATATTCATTTTAGTATTAACACAGTTTTAATCCAATGTATTAAAGGATTGTTTTACTTTTAATGAATATCCGTTAAGACTCATAATCTATGCGTAACTCTGAACTTGTTTCAGTGTCTCAATCCATAAGGTATTGACTAGCTATATCTTTATGAGATGCTGAAACAAGTTCAGCATGACAGGAGATGACATTATTAATTACGGACAATCAATTTACTTTTAAATTATAAATATTTCTCGCTATTATCATGAAAAGTAATTTTAACTCTATTACACAAGAAGAAACTCCGGTTCTAGTTGATTTTTTTGCAGATTGGTGTGGTCCATGCAAAGCACTTGCGCCAATCTTAAAAGAAGTAAAAAATGAACTGGGAGATCAGATTAAAATTGTAAAAATAGATGTAGATAAAAATCAACCTTTAGCTACAAAATATCAAGTTCGAGGAGTGCCAACTATGATTTTATTCCAAAATGGAAAACAATGCTGGAGACAATCTGGAGTCCTTCAAAAGCACGAAATTCTAGAAGTGATCAATGCTCATCGTTAGTTCATGCTTAGGAGGAGCGAACAAAATCAGTAAAAATCTCCGGCCAAGCCCAAGGAGCATTCAGCGAACTTCTCGTTTTTAAACTGTTTACGTTTTATTGGCGAGGTAAACAAAAGGAAATAGAGATCGATATACAGTGGCGAATCACTTTTAAGTGGAATAACGGAAATGCGAGCGACGTAGAAATAATCGACTATCATTAAAAAAGAATAAAATGAAAAAGCTGGCAAACGTACATCCTGGTGAAATCCTAAATTTTGAATTTCTCTAACCAATTGAAATTTCGGCTTACCGACTTTCAAAGGATCTAAAAATACCTCAAACAAGGATTTCAGAAATTATAAAAGGTAGGCGAAGAATAACGGCGGACACAGCACTTCGGTTGAGCAAATATTTTGGAAATTCTGCAAAATTCTGGCTCGGACTTCAAGACGATTATGATATCGAAGAAGAACGAGATGATAAAAAAGCGGAATTTGACGAAATAAAAAAATTTGAAAATAAAAACGTTGCCTAACAAGATGTAAAAATGCATTGAAAACGAGTTTTACATCAAGCGTTGTACTTCATTAGATAAAATATTCAATTGTCAAATTAATTATTTCTTCCTCCAAAATTCTACCTATTTGTTCAATTATGTAATAATAGATAGATTTAAGACTATTTATTTTAATAAATTTATGTTATTAAGATGAATATATGGCAATATTAAACCCTATTCCGACAGAAAAGATCATCGAACGTCTTCGATACGAAAATCCGTGGTGGATTATCAAAGAGATTTCACACACTTACAGTATAATGTCCAAAAGATTATATTTTGATCTCTTTTATCCATTCGTCCTTGAAAGAAGTATAAAAAGGGCATTAGTCCTAATGGGGCCAAGACGAGTAGGTAAAACGGTAATACTATTTCATTGCATTGGAAACTTACTAAAAGAAGGAACAAATCCTCATAAACTATTCTTTGTTGGAATTGATAACCCGATTTATGCATTAGAAAATCTATTACGGCTTTAAACTGCTGCAAAACCAAGCACTACGTTGTATTTTTAAGTTTCACCGTAGCGGTGCTGTGCTGAAACTTAGAAAATACTCTTCCAACGCTACATCTCGCCCAAAGCAATGCTTTGTCGTGACATTTTCAAACCTCATAACGACATTCTAATACATAAACCAGGTTAAAGAAAAACGAAAGCACAATAATGTGTATGTGCATAGCACCCTGTGGGATGCTATGACACCATACTAGAACCGTTAAAAATGATAAGAAAATAGAATCAAATTACCATTATTAAATTTTGAATGTCAATACAGGTTTATCGGCATGATTGGCGATATCTTCACCTATACTTCCACTAAAAAAGTGAGCTAATCCTCTGCGACCGTGTGTTGGTATTGCAATAACATCTGCATTAACTTTGTTACTAAAATTGAAAACACCATCTTCTACGGTATAGTCATTATAATAAACTACATCATCGTGTCTATGTAATTGACCAGCTTCAGCCTTAAACAAAAATTCTTTAACATGATCCTCCATATCGCTAGAGTTTCTGAATTGATCTCCCGGCAGATTCACATATAATAAATGTACTTTGGCTTTCATACTTTCGAACAATTTCATTGCTTTTTGATACACCTGTAAATTCTCCATTCTAAAATCGCAGGCAAATACGACATTTTCAATTTTAAAATCTTCAATAGAGTTTTTAATGACCAAGACAGGTACTTCTGAGGTACGTACCACCTTTTCTGTATTCGAGCCTATAAATACTTCTTCTCTCAAACCACTTACACCGTGAGAGCCCATAACGATAAGATCTATGGCATTCGCTTTGGCTACCGTATTCATTTCACTAAACACCTTATAATTTTGTACCATCTCAGATATTTTAATCCCATGGAGATACTCCTTATCCAAAAAGGTTGTAAAACGTTGCTCAGCGAGTTTCATATAATATACAGCTTCGGCTACATCTTGCCCTTCGTTTTTAGTAAATACGGCTTCAGACAATCCCAGCATATGTAACGCGATAATTTCAGCTTGTTGTGCTTTGGCTATGGTAGCTGCCACATGTAGTGCATATTCAGAGTATTCAGAAAAATCAACAGGAACGAGAATTTTTTTTATCATTTTCTATAGTTTTAATATTGAAAGTTAGTCGAGTGATCTTCACATCAAATTTAAGATAGTTGAATTTCGTTTTATTCATCCTTTAACAATGTATAAATGTATAAGGCTTACTAACTTAAGACAGTATCAAACTGCAAGTATTTTACCCTAATTAAGCCTCATAAAATCCCCGCCTGCCATTTTATTAGAAAAGTGCGGGCAGGTATTACGGCTTAAAATACCTTCAAAAATAAAAAAAGCAGCTTTCAAAAGCCATGACAATTATCATACTATTTCTGAATTAATATCATCATAGTATAGCCATATTTAATATGCAGAATGATATTTATAGTACTAAAAACCAAAAATACTAGGAAGCCACAAGCTCAATTCAGGAATATACGTTATGAGCAATAGCACTATCAACATCATAAAAAACAATGGTAATAACGGGCGTATTACTTTTTGGATACTTAAATTAGCCACTCCACAACCTACAAAAAGAACAGATCCTACGGGTGGCGTACAAAGCCCAATACATAAATTCATGATCATAATAATTCCAAAATGAACGGGATCAATCCCAATGTTTGTAACAATAGGAAGAAAAATTGGTGTAAAAATTAAAACTGCCGGAGTCATATCCATAAAAACACCTACAAAAAGCAAAATTAAATTAATGACTATCATAATCACAATAGGATTATCACTAATGGCTAATAATGCATTGCTAATTTCCTGCGGAATGTTTTCGTAAGACATTACCCAGGACATCGCTACCGATGTCGCTATTAATAGTGTAACGATGGCCGAAGTTTTAGTAGTTTCTAACAGAATAATAGAGATATCTTTAACTTTTATTTCTTTATATATAAATGCTAAAATAAATGTATACACTACTGCTACTGCAGAAGCTTCGGTAGCAGTAAATATACCTGCTACGATACCCCCTATGACCACGACCAAAAGGAGTAAACTAGGAAACGCATCTAGAAAACGCTTTATAAAAACTTTAAAGTGAACAGCTTTTTCAGTTGGATATTTTTTAATGAAAGAATATACTCCGGCAACAATCATTAAAGCGAAACCAATAAGAATTCCTGGAATGTACCCCGCTAGAAATAGTGCTGCTATTGATACTCCTCCGCTAGCAAGCGAATATATGATTAAAATATTACTAGGCGGAATGATAAGTCCGGTAGTAGCGCTAGTGATGTTAACTGCTGCACTAAACGATTTATCATACCCTTCTTTTTCCATCATCGGGTTCATAAATCCTCCAATTGCCGAAGCTGCAGCAACTGCCGACCCAGAAATCGCTCCAAATAACATACAGGCAATAATATTCACAAAGGCTAACCCGCCGGGCAACGGACCCACTATCGCTTTGGCGAATTCTATTAACCGATGCGCAATACCTCCACGGTTCATAACCTGTCCTGCAAGAATAAAAAACGGAATAGCTAAAAGGGCAAAACTGTCTAAAGAGGTTGCCATTCGCTGTGCCAAAGTAGTCACCGATGGTAAAAATGGCATCGATACTATCAAAGTTAATAATGCAGAGAGTCCGATACTATACGCGATAGGCACTCGTAGTGATAAGAAAAGTAAAAATGAAGTTACTAAAATAATAGCCTCTATGTAATCCATATTCTTTTATTTAAATGCTTTACGTTGTTTTACATAAATATCCAAACTGAAGTATACAATAAGTAACCCGCTCAACGGCAAAACAGCATATACAAAGGCTAAAGGAATTTCTAAGGCGGCCGAGTTCTGATTGAGCGTGTAGGTTAACCAACAAAGTCGTACCCCCCCGATAACCATGACCAAAAAGGCAAAAACCGCTATAGAAAAGGTGACCACACCCATGAATAGTGTAGGAGATTTTGCAATAATTTTTTTAGGAATAAGATCTATAGCTAAATGTAATTCTTTTCCTGTAGCATAGGCGGCTCCTAAAAGTCCTAACCAAATCAACGAAAAACTGGCAACCTCATCTGTTAACGTACTGGGTGCTCCCAAAACATATCTCGAGATAACTTGCCAGACCACAGCTATGAGCATGATCGAAATTACAGCAATCAATACCTTTTCCAAAACGTTGTTTATAGCAGTTCGAATCATTGTAGCGCTTTTATTTCTTGAATTAATCGCATTGCCTCTTTATCGTCTTTGAATGTAGCTAGTATTGCTTTTGTTTTTGAGACGAAAGCTTGCTTATCTGGGTAACTCACTTCAACCCCTGCTTCTTTAATAGCAGTTAACGATTCCTTTTCTGAAGTTGCCCATACTTTTCGTTGATAAATCGCTGACTCTACCGCTGCTTCTTGTAACCACTGCTGTTCTTGATTTGTTAGTCGATCCCAACTTTCGGTACCGATAAGTAAGATATCAGGTACGGCAGTATGCTCATCAAAACTATAGAATTTGCAAACTTCATAATGTTTGGAAGAATAAAAGCTCGGCAAATTATTTTCAGCTCCGTCTACTACACCTTGTTGTAAAGCGGTGTACAATTCCCCCCAGGAAATAGGTGTAGGAGAACCTCCCAACTGCTGTACCATAGATACAGCCATATTACTTTTTTGTACTCTGATTTTTAAGCCTTTCAAATCCTCTGGAGAGCGAATCATTTTATCTTTGGTGTAAAAACTTCTACTTCCTGCATCGTAAAAAGTTAACCCCCGAAGCCTGTATGGTTCACCCTTCAATAAAAATTCTTCTCCTACCTTACTATCATATACTGTATGACTATGCGATTTGTCATTAAATATATAAGGAATACTAAATATTTTATACGCAGTAACAAAGTTTTCTAGTACTGCAGCAGAGACTTTGGTGATATCCAAACTGCCTATTTGTAACAACTCTAAACATTCACGCTCTCCACCCAATTGTCCACTAGGGTATATTTTCACCTCTAAGCTACCATTGGACTTACTATACAACCGCTCTCCCAAATGAACCATAGCTTTATGCACCGGATGTTGAGTATCCAGACCGTGAGCCAATCGTAGTATCTTACTGTCTTTTTCTTTTTTACATGAAAAAAACAGTACAATTATAAGAACACTTAATGTAGATCTAAAATGCATATTAATTACGGATGTTTTTTATGATAGTAAGAGTTTCGGCAATCACTCTAGAAAGCTCCTGGTAATTCTCGGTTTGCAGGTACTCCTTTTTAAAAAGTTGTGACCCCATCCCCACACAAGATACGCCTGTTTTAAACCAATCGTTTAGATTCTCTTTTGTAGGCGAAACCCCTCCTGTAGGCATCACTTTAACCCATGGCATTACAGATGTAATTGCTTTTACAAAAGCAGGCCCCAACATATTACCTGGAAATGCTTTAATGATCTCGGCTCCTAATCTTGTAGCACGATATACTTCAGTTACCGTACTGCAACCAGGAATCCACAGCACATCATTTTTATGAGCGAAGCTCGCTAATTCTTCTACTAGCGCAGGTGAAACGATGAATTGAGCGCCCTTATCTAAATAGTTCTGGGCAGTTTTTTCGTCAAAAATAGTACCTATACCTAGTATCAAATCTTCATATTTTTCAGCATATGCTGCTAATTCAGTAAAAACCTCTAGCGCATTGTCCCCTCTATTAGTAAATTCGAATACCCGAACACCACCATGATATGCGGCATCAAGAACTTTTCTTGCAATTTCAATATTTTTATGGTTAAAAACAGGAATCATTCCTGTATGCTCCATGATTTCAATAATATCACTTTTATGATGTGCCATATTTATCGTAATAATCTTCCGGTATTTTTTCCTATGACTAATGCCTCTATTTCTTCAACGGTAACCAGGTTAGCATCGCCTATAACAGCATGTTTGAGTACCGAAGCGGCTAATGCAAATTCTAAAGCCTCTTGATGATCTTTATATAACAATCCATAGATCAATCCTGCCATAAAAGCATCACCCCCACCTATTCGGTCTATAATACCCGTCATTTCATAACTCTTTGATGGATACACTTTGGTATTATGATATAACAAGGCCGATAATTTTTGTTCTGATGCAGAAATAGAATCACGTTTAGTGGTAGCTATAGTTGTAATGCCTTGAAACTTTGTTTGTGCCTCGCGACAGGCGGCTTCAAAATTATCTTCTTTGATGGCCATGCAGTTTTCAAAATCGGTAAGTCCGGCAATAATAACATCGGTTTTATCAATAAGTTCTGGCATAATATCGAGTGGTTGTTTTCCGTATTGCCAAAGGTTTCTTCTATAATTGATATCGCCACTTACAGTAATTCCTTTTTCTTTAGCTTTTATAATGGCGGTTAAACAAAGATGAGCTGCCGTTTCTGAAAGTGCAGGAGTAATACCTGTCCAGTGCAGCCAGTGCGCATCTTCAAAAATAGCATCCCAGGAAAGTTGATGCTCCTGTAGTAAGGAAAAAGAAGACCCAAAACGATCATAAATAATACGAGAAGATCGTTGCATGCTTCCTGTTTCATGAAAATAGAGACCTAATCTTCCCTGATTTAAATAAGTAATATGTGAAGTATCTACACCGTACCTACTCAAATAATTACAAGCCGCTTTTCCTAGGTCATGATTAGGAAAAGCAGTGATGTGCACAGTTTCTTGACCTAATTGAGCTAGTGATATAGCTACGTTTGCCTCGGCTCCTCCAAAATGAACATCATATCGATCTGTCTGCAAAAAACGCTGATGATCACATGCTGCCAAACGCATCATTACTTCACCTATGGTAATTATTCGTTTTCCCATTTAGAACAAGTTTCTCATAAAGATACTATTTAATGAGTGATTACAATTTATCAGTAAACTATTTCAGGGGTATTATACCCTTTGGCGGTGCTATTAGAAAAAGCTATGTAACCCTCCTTATATACTTAGACAATTATTCAAAATGATTCTTTGGGATACCCTCTTAACTCCAGCGAGGATAACACTTAACAAATCATTCTAACTCACTTATATTTTTATTTATTAAACTTCAATTATTTAATTTTCTATCGCTTTTTGTGTACAATTCTATTTTTTTATGTAAATTGTGCAATCGATTGCGCAATATAATAATTAAATCTTAAAATGAATCACAAATTCTTAAAAATACATCCAAAAGATAATGTTCTTGTTGCGCTCGAGGATCTTTATAAAGATGATGAAGTTATTGATGTAACTACAAGAATTACAATTCACAATCCTATTCCCGCCAAACACAAATTCGCCAAATACACTATTAATCCAGGCGAAGATATTATCATGTATGGTACACTGGTGGGAAAAGCCACTACAAAAATAGATAGCGGAGAAAAAATTTCTACAGTTAATGTATCCCATCAATCGCAGTCCTACACCAATAAAGAAACTTTGTTTCACTGGGATTTGCCAGATGTAAGTGTATGGAAAGATCAATTTTTTTTGGGGTATCACAGAAACGACGGGCAAGTAGGCACTGCTAATTACTGGCTTGTAATACCCCTGGTGTTTTGTGAGAACAGAAATGTCGAAGTGATGAAAAACGCATTTCTCGAAGAACTTGGTTTCGTTAAACAAAATCCATATAAAGCGTATGTTCGTCGAATGGTACGTTTATATGAGCAAGGTAAAAACCATAGTGCTGAACCCTTCGAGATGGTTACTCATACCTCAACTTCTTCTTCGATATTCGAAAATGTAGATGGCATTAAGTTTTTAACACATCAAGGCGGTTGCGGGGGTACGAGACAGGATGCAGAAATGCTCTGTAGTCTATTTGCTGGCTATATTAATAATCCAAACGTAGCCGGAGCTACAATACTGAGTCTTGGATGTCAAAATGCACAGATTTCTATATTGCAAGAAAAGCTTAAAAGCTTGAATCCTGATCACGATAAATCTGTATTTTATATAGAACAACAAAAAGAAGGTACAGAGCAAAGTATGCTTGCCAAAGCCATACAAAAAACATTTAATGGGCTTATCGAGGCGAACACTTTAAAGCGTAAGCCCGCTCCTTTAAGCAAATTAACCATAGGTTTAGAATGTGGCGGATCTGACGGATTCTCGGGAATATCTGCTAACCCTACTGTAGGTCGAGTTTCTGATCTTATTGTCGCTCTTGGCGGAAAAGCGATATTGGCAGAGTTTCCAGAGCTTTGTGGTGTAGAACAACAACTTATTGATCGATGTAATAATACAACTATAGCCAATAAGTTTATTCATCTTATGAAATCTTATGCAAATGCTGCCGAAGCTGTAGGATCGGGATTTGATATGAACCCAAGTCCGGGTAATATTAAAGACGGGCTCATCACCGACGCTATGAAAAGTGCAGGAGCAGCAAAAAAAGGGGGAACTTCACCTATAGTAGATGTTTTAGACTATACTGAATATGCAAAAAAAAGAGGACTGAATCTATTATGCACACCTGGCAACGATGTTGAAAGTACAACAGCACTGGCAGGCTCTGGGGCAAATATCATTCTTTTTACAACAGGTCTAGGTACCCCAACCGGAAATCCTATTGCACCTGTAGTCAAAATTTCATCAAACACCACTTTGGCAAAGCGAATGAATGATATTATCGATATAGATACCGGATCTATCATTACCGGCGATCACACGATCAAAGAAATGGGAGAAAAGCTACTTGCACTAATTATTAAAGTAGCTAGCGGACAAATAAAAACAAAAGCTCAACACTTACATCAGGATGATTTTATACCCTGGAAAAGAGGAATTTCACTTTAAGTAAAAATACATGACATCACTATTTTCAATTAAAAATAAAATTATTGTAATCAGCGGGGCCACGGGCGTTTTAGGTACGGCGATCTCTACATATTTGGCACAAGAAGAAGCTGTAGTCATCGTACTTGGCAGATCAAAAAAGAAAGTCGAAAAACTAGTAGATAAAATTAAAACTACCGGTGGTCAAGCTTTTCCTGCAATTGCCGATGTCACCGACGAAAAACAATTGACAGCGGTTAAAACACAGCTCCAAAAACAATTTGGTAAGATTGATGTATTAATTAATGCTGCAGGAGGAAATATGCCAGGCGCTGTAATTATGCCTGATCAGTCTATAGATGATTGTGATACCGAAGCGCTTCAAAAAGTTATGGAATTGAATTATATGGGAACTTTTTTACCGACTAAAATCCTGTTACCACTATTTCTTGACAACAAAACCGGAAGTATTATTAACATTTCATCTATGGCAGCATCCAGGCCACTTACCCGAGTTATGGGCTATTCATCTTCAAAAGCTGCTATCGATAATCTTACACAGTGGCTTGCTGTAGAGTGCGCACATAAATATGGTGAAGGACTACGAGTTAATGCCATTGCTCCCGGATTTTTTCTTACCGAACAAAACAGAAATCTCTTAACACATACAGACGGAAACTTAACACAACGAGGTCAACAAATCATTGAACATACGCCCATGGGTCGTTTTGGAGACCCAAACGAATTATTAGGTGCCATACAATGGCTGTGTAGTGATGCTGCAAAATTTGTAACCGGAACCATTATCCCTATCGATGGTGGATTTAATGCATTCTCGGGAGTTTAAAAATTGAATATGAAATAAGCCATAACCACGAGGGTGATACCTACAGATATGAAGCTTTGGCGATTCCACCAGCCTACCAGCAGCTAGGCAGGCAGGTCTGACAATTAAAAACATTTAAACGTATGAAAACATTAGAGCAAACAATGCGATGGTATGGTCCTAAAGATTCTGTATCACTATCCAACATTCGACAAGCTGGCGCCACCGGAGTAGTGTCGGCATTGCATCATATCCCCAATGGCGAAGTTTGGAGTATTGAAGAAATCTCTAAACATAAGAAAATAATCGAGAACGCAGGTTTAACATGGTCGGTGGTAGAGAGTGTTCCGGTACATGAAGCAATTAAAACCAGAAGTGGTGATTTTAAACTGTTCATAAACCATTATAAACAAACAATTAAAAATTTATCTTCTGAAGGTATCCATACTGTTTGCTATAATTTTATGCCAATTCTGGATTGGACTCGAACAGATTTACAGTTCGAATTACGCAATGGTGCCAGGGCACTTCGATTTGATATGCGGGCTCTGGTTGCATTTGATTGTTTTATTCTTAAACGACCTTCTGCACAGACGAGTTATACGCAACAACAACTCGAAAAAGGAAAAGCGTATTACGAACTTCTTTCAGAAGAGGGTACCACAACATTAACAAAAACTATTATTGCCGGTTTACCAGGAGCCGAAGAAGGATATATACTTCAACAATTTCAAGAAGCCTTAGATACCTATCGCCATATTGATAGTGATGTTTTAGCTACAAATTTGCAACTGTTTTTAGATGAAATTATCCCTGTGGCCGAAGAAAGTAAAGTATTTATGGCTATACATCCTGATGACCCTCCGTACTCAATTTTTGGATTACCTCGTGTAGTAAGCAATACAGAAGATTTAAGACGTATTATTTCAAATACAAAAAGTGACTATAACGGAATTACATTTTGTACCGGTTCTCTGGGAGTACGAAAAGATAATAATTTGCCGAACATGATAAAAGAGCTAGGAGCATGGATTAATTTTATACATTTAAGAAGTGTGCAGGTTGAAACTGACGGTAGTTTTTACGAAGCAAATCATCTCGAGGGTGATGTCCCCATGTTTAACGTAATGAAGGAACTCATCGCTTTACAACAAAAAAAAGACAAATCAATACCTATGCGCCCCGATCATGGTCATCAAATGTTAGATGATCTACAAAAAAGTACCAATCCTGGATATACTGCTATCGGAAGACTAAAAGGATTAGCAGAATTGCGTGGATTAGAACTTGGTATACTTACTAAATAAATTAAAAATCATGACTATTCGTCCTTTGGTTACTGCAATCTTTACTGCCCGTTTTGTTTTATATAACACTTTATGCGCTGCAAATAGCCTATGGAGAAAAACCAAGCCAGATCGGGATATCCCAATCTATCTAAGCGTAGATCCATGTTCATATTTATGGAATAAAAATATAGCTGCTAAAAACGGTCTTAAAAGTAAATTGGGGATTAATTCTTCCGCTAATAACGTACATTTAAGGTTAGTAACACATTCAAAATGTATACCATATGAATAGCCCAATTAGTTTTATTATCATTTGTTTATCCTTTATGTTTTTACAAGCTTGTAAAAAAGATAAAAATGATCATCAAGAAAATACCGTACAACCTAATATTCTTTGGATCGTTTCCGAAGATAATAGTCCGTGGCTGGGCGCTTATGGAGATACACTCGCAATAACTCCTAATCTGGATCGATTAGCTTCTAACGGAATTCTATTTACAAATGCCTACAGCAATGCCCCGGTTTGTGCTCCCTCACGAAATACGTTAATAACCGGTATATATTCGCCAACACTAGGTACACAGCACATGCGATCGACATATGCTATCCCTGATAGTATTCAGTTTTATCCAAAGCTTTTAAAAGATGCCGGATATTATACTACAAACAATTTCAAGAGAGATTATAATACTCCTGATCGCCTTGAAGAATGGAGTGATTATTCAAAAACCTCATCGTATAAAAATCGACCAGAAGGAGTACCTTTTTTCTCTATTATCAACCTTCATGACACACACGAAAGTAAACTACATCGAGATAGCATTCCTAAAACACCAACAGACCACATAAGGTTATATCCTTATCATCCAGACACTCCAGAAATGAGATCAGATTATGCCGTATATTATGACCGCTTGCAAGATTTGGATACAAAAGTTGGTAACATCCTGAACGAACTTGAAAAAGAAAATTTATTAGAAAGTACCATTATATTCTACTATAGTGATCATGGGGGTGCTGTAGCAGGCACGAAACGTTATGCCACACAACAAGGGCTTAACGTTCCACTAATCGTTAGAGTTCCCGAAAAATTTAAACACCTCACAACATACCAACCAGGAGAAAAAGTAAACCAACCCGTGGCATTTATCGATTTTCCGCCTACATTAATGCAATTGGCTGGAATTTCAATACCCGATCAATTTCAAGGAACTCCTTTTTTAAGTCGTAAGAACGAAAAAAAACTGGCTTTTGGTTTTGCTGGTAGAATGGACGAACATATGAATATGGTTCGCACAGTAACCGATGGCACCTATCGATACACCAGAAATTATACCCCTAATATCCCATATGGCGGTTATCTCCAGACATTGTGGAAATCCAAAGGTATGCAAAGTTGGCATCAGGCATACTTAGACAATGCTACGAATGATACACAATCCCAATTTTTCAAAGCACGAGACTTTGAAGAATTGTACGACATTAAAGAAGATCCTTTTCAATTAAAAAACCTTGCAAAGGATACCACATTATCTACAATCAAAACAAAGCTTTCTAAAGCCCTGACCGATTGGCAAATCAAAAACCGTGATGCCGGTTTTATTCCAGAAGCTATGTTACAACAAATAGATACAGAAGGTTTGATCTTCACATATACACATTCTAAGGAGTATCCTCTAGAACGAGTTTTGAACCTGGTTGAAGAAAATTATAATAGTGATACGATACTTCCCGACGAGTTATTTAAAAATTTCGAGAGTAACAACCCGGTTATTAATTTTTGGATAGCACAAATCTTGAGCACAAAAAATAACTTAGATTTCAAATCATTGGTAACCCTTAAAAAAAGGCTATATGATGTAAAACCTTATACAGGCATCGTTATGGCTAAAGCTTTATACGAAAATAATGAGAATAAATATGCATATGATTATCTATACACAATTTTGGATCATAAAGAACTCATTATAAGAGTTCAGGCGCTTAATGTGCTTAGCCAGATGCAAGAAATTCCGTCAATTTTTATGCCCAAACTAACGAAACTGGCTAGCAAAACAAAAGACAGAAAAGATCCATATGATAAGAGATTGGCGCTATACATACTTAAAAAGAATACTAATAAAATAAGCGATAATAATTAGAAGGGTGCCCATCGAAATGATTACAAGGTAATTTTTTAATCATTTCGTTTTCAAACAATTATAAATAGTTAAACGTATGAAACGAGCATTAATAAATTTTAAAAATTACTTCACAAAAGGGAATGTTTAAAATTTTTAATGTGAGAGCGTAGCGCTTACATACGTTCTCAATTTTTTAATTATTTCGTTTCCAAACAATTAAAAAGATTTAAACGTATGAAAAACATTGTTGTACTAGTTGTCTTTATATGTTTTGGATGTACTCACAAACCTAAAGTAGACCTTACGAAAGGCAGAGAAGTATATACCGCTAATTGTGCAGTTTGTCATCAATCTAATGGGTTGGGTATACCTGAAACCCATCCCCCAATTGCTGAAACAAGTTGGGTAATAGGAAGCAAAGAACGTTTGATACATATCATCCTTAATGGACTACAAGACAAAATCACAGTTCGCGGTGAAATTTATGATAATGTAATGCCTGGTCTACCCCACCTTAGTGACCAGGATATTGCCAATGTGCTAAGTTATATTCGAAGTGATTTTGGGAATAATGCTTCTGCAATAACTGAAAAAGAGGTGAAAAAAGTTCGTTCAGGAGAGTCTCTTGAAGAACCCGAAGGGTTTTCTGAAACAAAACCCTCCTTTGATAAGAAAAAATATAAAGCTTCTATAAAACACATAGATAAAAAGGAAAGTCGAGTAGGTTCAACCTATAAAAAAGGGCAGATTCTTTTGAATCGGATTCATACTCCAAAAGGGTTTGCTGTCGAAATTTTTGCCGAAGGACTTGAAAACCCGCGTTCACTCACCCAGGGCCCAGGTAACACTATATTCGTAGGTACTCGAAGAAACGACGATCACTTTATTTATGCTATCAAAGATGAAGATCAGGATGGTAAGGCAGATCGCATTAGAAAATTGAGTAATGGGCTACAATGGGATCCTATGGGGGTAGCTATGCGCGGCAAAGACTTATATGTTGGTGAAATTGACCGTATTTTGAGATATAAGAATATAGAAGCACAATTAGATAATCCTCCTGAGCCCGAAGTCATATTTAACTATCCCCCTGTTAAAAAACACGGACATAAATATATTCGTTTTGGTCCCGATGACCGATTGTACGTGCCTGTAGGAGCACCTTGTAACGTTTGTCTTGAAGAAAATGACATATTCTCTACGATAACACGCATCTCTCCAGATGGTCAAAATTTTGAAATTGTAGCTCATGGTGTACGTAATAGTCGCGGATATGATTGGCACCCAAAAACAAAAGAATTATGGTTTAGTGATAATGGTCGCGATTTAATGGGTGATGATCTTCCGCCTTGCGAAATAAATAGGGTTAAAGAAGAGGGGAAGCATTACGGATTTCCATTTTATCACGGAAAAGATATAAAGGATCCTATCTTTGGAAACCAACGTGCGTTAACCGATTTTGTTCCTACAGCCTATGATCTGGTCGCACATGCAGCTCCCGTAAGTTTAAAATTCTATACCGGAAATATGTTTCCAAAAGAATATAAAAACAGCATCTTAGTGTCTGAACATGGCTCTTGGAATAGATCTGAAAAACAGGGATATCGAATTATGAAGCTTACGCTAAAGAATGATTCGATCGTAAGCTACGAACCTTTTGTTACAGGATGGTTAGACGATGAAAATAATGATGCCTGGGGAAGACCTGTTGATATTTTACAATTACCAGATGGCAGTATATTGGTAAGCGACGATTATGCAGGTGCTATTTATCGAATCTCATATAATTCAAAAGATCCAGTATGAGTACTAAGCAAATGAATAGACGTGATTTTACCAAATTAACAGTCGCCGCCACTTTAGGCAGTAGTGTACTTGGTGTTCCTTTCGCATGTAATACGACTTCTGAAGAACCAAAAAAACCAAGTTTGATCAATAATTTATATTATCGGGCAAATACCTTTCATTATAATCCGGCACATATTGCTGCAGATATGCAATGGATGGCAGATCATGGTACCAATGCGCTTACCATGGCCATTTCTGAAGTAGATTTTGGAAAAGCAGAACGCAATATCGAAACTATAGTTACCGAAGCGCATAAACGAGGAATCAAAGTGTTCTTTGTAACAAGCCGATGGGCCGGTGTGTTTGCCGGTGCTCCTAAAATGCCCAGTATTTTTGCTGCTAAAAACCCACATACCTGGTCTTTAAAAAGTGATGGAAACCCATATTTTCATAGCTCGGGTCCGATTTGTAGCATTTATTATCCCGAAGTATTTGACTTTTTTATTGAGCATCTGGATAAAGCATTTAAAACATGGGATCTGGATGGTGTTGTTTGGGACGAGCCTAAAGCCTATCAAATGGATTATTCTGCCATGGCCAAAGCAAGATTACAACACATCCCTGGGTATGAAACAGGAGAAAAAGAAGCCTTAATCACACATGAAGGCAATTATTGTAATTTTATTTCGAATGTAAATGATCATATCAAAAAAGAGCATGGTGATAAGATCATTAATTTTTTTGCCTATCCCTATTTAACCGATACCTGGATCGAACAAGCTTCTCAAATCAAGCACCTGGATTATTTTGGAGCCGATGGTCGTGCGTATCCCAATATCGAACGGCCCGAAACCTATACAGGTAAAAAATTTATACTGGGCAAGGGTAATGTGGGACATCGATATGTAACCAAGGCCCATGATAAAGGATTAAAAAGTATGGTACTTATTGAAAACTTCAAAACTACGCCTAATGAGTATCCTTTACTAGAAAAACATTTAGATACTATTATCACCATGGCCGATCAATTCGCCTATTACTATTATCCGCGTAGCTGTAAAGAACCTGACAAAGCTATGCAATTGATTTCAAAACATTTAAAAAAACATCTTTAAAACATTAAGTTATGAAAAACATCCTGTTTATTGTACTGTTCGCACCTGTACTAGTCTTTACCCAACAACCTTATTTAGATTATCAACTACGCCTAGAACCCGTGTGGTCGCGAGTAGCAGATGCACTGGGTGAACCCGGATCTGTAGAAAGTGCAGAATTTTCTCCTAACGGAAAATACATCGTGAGTGGTACCAAATACGATTATAGTGTTGTGATGTGGCGAACTAGTGATGGTGCAGAATTATGGAGAGCCTACCATCCCGCAGAAATAGAGCGCGTAGGATGGTCAAGTGATAATAACTATGTTGCGGCATGTAGCGAAGATTTTAAAACGACAATTTATGAAGCAAAAACAGGTAAGGCAGTAGAGACACTATCACATAACCAAGGTATTGATGGATTAATCTGGTCAAATAACAGTATGTTACTTGCTACCGGAGAAGAATACAGCTATGACAAAAATGGAAAAAAGCAAGGTTTTCTTGGAATTTACGATATGAATACGCGTAAAGAAATTGCCAAAATAAATTATGGCAGTACAATTAATGAGCTATTTTTTACCGAAGATGATCAATATATCGTTGCCATAGGACATGCCGGAATCAAAGTGTACAACACCACCGACTGGTCATTAGAAAAAGAATTTTTGACAGAAGGTGATGTGGTATTTACAGCTGGAGGTTTCTCGCCTGATGGAAAATGGATTATCGCTGCTCAAAATAAGCCTGTAAAAGGTACAATTCACTTAATAGACTGGAAAAAAGGTAAAATCAAGAAATCTTTTTCTCATATGGGACGCAAAATTGAAACCGTTGCCTTCCACCCAAGCGGAGCATATATTGCCTTCACAGGGCATGATCCTCACATCTTTATTTATCGCGTTTCAGATATTAAAAACTATAGCGTTGATCAAATTCGAACTGCTGCACAGGTATGGGCAGGTGATCATGCCGAATATATAGATTTTAATAAAGATGGAAGTTTTTTGGTAAGCGCTCATCAAAACGGGTTGATTAAACTTTGGGCATGGATGGGAGAAGACCCTAATCTCAATAAAAACCGCCACAAGGGAATTAAAAAAGATCAAACTTCGCCAGAGGCTTCAAAGAGTAAATAATGCACATGGAAATCAATTGTTTCTATTTTGGAAAATATGCCTATACATTTGTCCCATGGCAAATTGAAGAAGATATCCTTCGCATTAAAAATACAGGAGCGCATAGCATAACATTAAATGTTATTGAACAGGATTATAGAGCTGCCAAAGAAAATATCTTATTCGTAATCGCTACAGCAAAAAAACACGGCCTGAAAGTTTATTTTTTGCCTGATGGCTGGTGTAACTTGTTTAAAGGTATCTCTGGGTTTCCTAGCGTTTTTGCCGTTAAGAATATGGCATCTTGCCTAAAAAATGAAGACGGAAGTGCTTATCTCACCGATTTGGGGCCTGTAAGCTCCATTTCGGAAAAAGCCACTTCAGTATTTATAAAAAAGAAATTGAAAGAATGTTTTGAAGGGTTCAAATTTGATGGGGTGTTATGGTATTCATCTAAACTACACTCAAATCTAATTTCGACTAAAGCGTACGAACATTTTTTTTCTGAATTGAATAGGTATACCAGAGGCAATTTTGGTACTGAAAAAGTAATAGATTGGTATCATAAGAATTCGACCCCTTTAGACATAGGTAATATTAAGGGATTAAGATACGCAACTAACGATATTCAAATTCTAGATCACCGAAATTATAGTAAAGCAGATACAGAACGTTTAGCTACAGAAATTGACAATCTTTTCCAAAAAAAACCAAGATTGTTTTGTTATTTTGATTACCCTGTTAATGTAGAACTTCCTGAAGAGAGTATGAAAATTATTACGCAAAAGCTAAAACAACTATAGTATAGTGTTATTTAATCTTTAAAAGAGTTTCGTTCAAAAAACTTATTGATTTTAAAAATTCGTTGGTTTTTTAAAACGATATAATAGTTTTATTCAGCAACACTATAGGTATAACTCACCACTTGTTGAAATCCTTCTTTTGGGGTCTTCACCTTCATAATAATAGGATAGGTATACAGACCAGGAAATGGAAACCAATATTTATCGACATCTTTTCCTACTTCGATAGTAACGTTGCCTTGATTGATTTTGAAAAGTAAATTCCGGTTGGGAGAAGTAATTTTCACTGTTTTTTTATCAACTTGAGTCACTTCTACTCCTTCATTCAATACAATGGGTTCTACAATTTGTACTTCCGGTTTACGATCGTGATAACGTACGGTGACTTTCTTTGTTAATGACTTATTGGTTATAGTATAATCATACATATAGGCAACACCTCCCGGTAAGAATTCTTGATCACTCAATTCGCCTGATGTATTGATTTGAATAGCATTGGGCTGCTTATTTATGTGGATATGAGATTTGGTATCATATAAATTGGTAAAATATCCATTTTCATTTCTGAATTCGATCCGGGGCGTTAACGATCGAAGTGAATCTTCGATGGGAGGCATGTGAATCGTTTCACCGCGAACGTATTGGGCTTGTGAAGCCGTTGTTACCATTCCAAAATCCTTTAACCAGAGATTTAGCATGGCACCTCCTCTGGGAAAATGTCGATACTTGTCTTTACCCCAGCCCGTGTAATCATGATAGTCATAAGAGGATACCGTTGCCATCCAATCTCCTTTTCGAAGTGTTGCTACTTTTATCGTTGGAAAGAATTTAACCCAATCCCCCTGATCGGCAGGAATAGGGTTAGTTTTTCCTTTTTGGTGTTTTCCATACTCAAGGGCTAACGCCAAATTTTTTGCCCTTGCAAAAGTAGGATACAAATTAGGTTTTCCGGTCTTGCTTCCAAATGCCCATAAATCGCGCCCATAGCCTACTAATCCGCCTTTAATTGCTTTTCTTAGATATTCCAGATTACGTAAGGCTGCAGTTTGATATGCCGAATTTTCATTAGCAAATAAACTGAATAAAATTTGTGATCCATCTGCTGTTTTGGTGCCATACCCTGTCCATTTATAGGATCGTGCTCCCCATGAGCCATCAATAATCCCGTTAGGATATACAAAATGAATCACTTTGGCCAATGATTTTCGTACATAATCTTCTACTTCTTGATCCCCTGTAATACGAGCATATAGTGTTAACCCCCACAAAGACATATCCATTTGATAGCTTAGATCTACTCCATATTTGACTCCGTGTACACGTGCCGCTTCTCCATGAATAAACTGATCACTATCCATCTTGGCGATTGTTTGCCAGGCAAGTTTTTTCGCTTTTTCTTTGAAAATATCCTCTTGTATGACATTTTTCCAAAGCATGGCCATGGTACCCGCAGTGGTGGGCACATAATTTATACTTGCAAAATCAGGTTCCATTTTTTTTACTAAATACATCCCTGCGATTCTCATAGAAGCTTCCCAGTTACCCTTTTCTTCTGCGGAAAGGTGTTTCTCCAATTCAGGATAGGCGGCTGCCATCATGAGTAATTGATCTGCGGTGGTACCAGTCCATTGCCATGGATTTTCAATCCATTCACCTGTTTCTTCTTGTTTTGTGATAAGCCAATTACCAAGATTGATCGCAGCTTTGAGATACTTCTTATCTTTTGTATACTGATATATTACCACAAAGGGATACAAGGCCTCTGCAGCCCTGGTATAATAAATATCATTTTCTGGATCTAGAAGTCCACCATATTCTGGACTATTTTTATCGGTATTTTGTTGTTTCAATAGCGCTTCACACAATTCAGAAAGTGTTGTAAAATATTCTTGCTCGACCTGGCTATCTAGATTTTGTTGCGCCAAAGAGATATTGAAACCTAAAAGTAGAATTGTATATTTAAAGTGCTTTATCATTATGAGTTGTATTTACCCTTGTCTGCCAGGCTTTAAATTGCATATTCATTTTGGCAACCTTTTCTGGCATTTCTTTAGCAAGATTATGGGTTTCTCCACCATCTTCGGCCAGGTTATACAGTTGCCACTGATCTGTAGTTTCTTTGCGAACAATCTTCCAGTTTCCCTCTCGCATTGCAGCACCATCTGCCCACTCAAAAAATAGGGCCCTATCTGCCATCAATTCTGAATTTTCTGAAGTTGCTACTACTACCTTTTCAAAAGAGTGCCCTTCTAGAGGTAAAATCTCTTTACTTGTGGGATAAGAATGACCTGCAATATCTAGTAACGTAGGGAACATATCAATAAAGTGACCGTAAAAAGTAGTATTCACACTACCTTTTTGGTGCATCTGTGGCCAACTTACAATTGCCGGAGTATTGATCCCGCCCTCGTAACTGTTATTTTTATACATCCTAAAAGGAGTATTGCATACATTTGACCAATCTGCTCCTAAAGAGGTCCATTGGCCAACTGTTCCTATATTTCCATCACCGGGAATAGTAACTACCTCTGCGCTACCTCCATTATCCGATAGAAAGAGTACGATCGTATTTTTGAGCTTTTTTTGCCTTCTAAGCGCATTCATTACTAGACCTATATTATAGTCCATGCGATCAATCATAGCCGCGTAAATCGACATTTTAAGGTCTTCTTCGTCTTTTTTCGCCTCAGAAAGGCTTTCCCAGGGGGTGTATGTAGGGGAAGGAAGCTTAAAATCCTTTGGAATCACACCTAATTCTTTTTGCTTTGCAAAACGCTTGGTTCGTATTACCTCATATCCTTCTTTGTATTGACCACGATATTTGGCAATATCCTCTGGCCATGCCATCAAGGGATCATGAGGAGCTGTATACGATAGATATAAAAAGAATGGTTTCGTTTCTTGTTCTGAAGCATTAATCCATTGTAAAGCGGCATTAGTAAACGCATCTGTAGAATAATACGTACTATCAGGTGTATAAGGCTCATACCGCTTGCCATCGACATAAAAAGGTCGTACACGTTTTCTTGCGGGCTTGGCTTCTCCCGGACGTTGATTTCCAGGATTAAATTGATTGGCAGCACCACTTAATAACCCGTAATATTTATCAAATCCCATGTCGGTTGGTACATCAACACCGTGATGCTTACCAGACATCCAGGTGAGGTATCCTGCTTTTTTTAATGAAGCGGCAATAGTAGTAGTATTGATCCATGGATTTTTCCAGGTACGTCCTGCACCTACTTGTTGTGCATACAAACCTGTGAGCAAAGCAGCTCGTGATGGAAAACACTTTGAAGTGTTGTAGAACTGGGTAAAACGGAGTCCGTGATATGCCAAACTATCTAAGACCGGGGTTTTGATCTCACTTCCGTAACATCCTAGATCAGACCACCCCATATCATCTGCCAAGATTAGAACAATATTAGGTTTATGATGTTCCTGACCAACAGTTTGCTCCTTCGTCTCTTTTTCACAAGAAACTACGCCAAGTATTGCAAAAAGTATAAATAATCGAACCATCGTAAATTTTAATCTTTTATTTGATAGTTATACTTTTCTTCCATCTCATCATAATAGGCTTTTAATATATGGAAAGCTTTCTTTTTAAATCCTCCGTCAGAGATTAGCCCTTTTCTGTTCCAACCCTCCTGAATGATGGGTAGGTTTCTTCGTGGTGATCTAAAATCTGCTAAAATCCAGGGGGTCATTCCACGAAGCGTTGGTATTTTTTTAAGCATTTTGATTTGTTCCTGATATAAATACTCCTGATACTCTTCGGTCCATCTTGTTAATTTATCTCCGTGATGATTATAAAGCGCTCCTCCCCCAAATTCGCTTACAAAAAAGGGCTTATCACCTGGCAACTGCCAGGTTACTTGATCACATTTTTCTGGCAAGCCAGAGTACCAGCCAATGTACTCATTACAGGCCAGCATATCAACATCTGCTGCAAAAGGATCTGGTATTTTTACTACATCCTGCACATCCTTCTCATTACGCTCTAGTGCTGCGCTTATAAATCGGGTGTCATCAATATCGGTTGCTATTTTTTTAAGCTGTTTTAAAAATTCGAGTCTCGATTCTGTATCAGGAGTTTCATTGGCTACCGACCAGACAATAACACTTGCCCGGTTTTTATCTCTATGCACCAAGGTTTCTAATTGACTTTTTGCTTGATTAAAAGCCTCTGGGTCTTCATAATCAATACCCCAATATACAGGAATTTCTTCCCAAAGTAATATCCCCAGCTTATCGGCTAATCTGGGCATATTTTCATTATGAGGATAATGCGCTAATCGAATAAAATTACAGTTTAATTCTTTTGCCCAATCCATCAACATTTTTGCATCTTCTAGAGATCTTGCTCTACCGATTTTTATCGGGTTTTCTTCATGAAGACTAATCCCTCGAAGAAAAATTGATTGTCCGTTTAACAAAATGTCTGCTCCTTTGGCTTCAATAGTTCTAAAACCAATTTGATCCTCAATTTTATCAGTACCTGTCTGAATCTGAACATCATATAATTTCGGACGCTTAGGATACCATCTTTTAAGCTTTTTTACTGGAATTTCGAAATTCACTCGGCCATTAATATCGGTAGTTCCTGAAAAATTGACTTTAGCTTCAGGGATAGATAGTGATACCTTACTTTGTAAAGATGTACCTGCTAATTGTACATATCCTTTGATGTTTTTTGGATTGTCTTTATCCAATTGAACAAAATAATCTTGAATATAAGTTGACGGAAGTTCTACCAATTTCACATCCCTGGTAATTCCACCATAATTCCACCAATCGGTAGTATAATTAGGAACCCGATGTTTTTCTCTTCGATTATCTACTCGTACTACTAGAGAGTTTCCTTTAGGTTTAACCACATCGGTAATATCAAAATTAAAAGGATCAAAACCGCCAAGATGCTGCCCAACTTTTTGTCCGTTTACGTAGACATCGGTTTGATAATTGGCCGCTCCGAAGTAGATAAATAATTTGTTGTTTCCTTTGACAGTGTAATCAAAGGTTATTCGATACCAAACAGACCCTTCGTAGTAAAGAAGCATACGATCCTGAGAATTCCAATCCCCGGGAACTTTAATTTCAGCCGACGTATTAAAATTATATTCTACCCGATCCCATCGTTCTTTAATAACTTTATCGGTATAATAGGGTTTAGCTGAATTCCGCGTAGATTCCATTTGATCAAACGGTTTCCAGTTTCTGTGATTTCGATATCCCGTCTCGTAGGGATCAATTACGTATTTCCAATTCCCATTAAGCGAAGTGCTTTTACGATTGTATACATTCTGTACTAATGGTGTCTGGGCAAAAACTGAAGAAGCAACTGCCAAAAACAAGAATATTAGCAGCCCTTTAGTTGAACAAAAAGTCGAATTTTTTCTCATTTCATTTGTGTTTTAAGCATCATTTGAAGTCCAGTATATTTTTTCTTCTTTCCAAAGATCATTGGCATACTCGATTCCTAATCCTGGAGCTGTAAAAATTGAGATATTACCATTTTTTGGAAGTACAGGAGTGTGCCAGCTTTTTTGTTTTTCTTCGCCCCCAACTCGATATTCCTGATGTGCTGTTAAGACAGGGCAAACGGCAAAAATCTGATTTGGTGCTGCCGCCATGGGACCTGCTTTGGGAGAGTGCGGAGTAAAGCCGACACCATAGTGAGCCGCCATATGAGATATTTTAAGTGTTCTAACAATGCCGCCATGATAATACACATCTGGCTGTAGAATATCCATAGCTTTGATCTCGCACATTAGTTTAAACTGATCAAAACTGCTGTCCTGTTCTCCTCCTGCGATAGCACAGGTTGTTGATGCTTCTTTGACTAATTTATGAGACCATAGATCTTGCCAGTAACAAGGTTCTTCAAAGAATTTGACATCATAACTCTCCAACATTTTAAGAACTTCGATTGCTTCATCGGCAGTATACGAACTATTTCCATCTACATAAATGGTGAAATCATCTCCAAAAGTTCTACGTACATGAGGTACAAATTGATTGGTTCTTGTGATATAGGGTTCGATATTTTTCATGCGGCCACCAATCTTAATTTTTGTAGCTGTAGATCCAGTAACCTCAACTGTTTTTTGAATACGCTCTGTTTCTCCTTCAAAAGGTTTTTCTCTTTCGAGGCTAGAGATATATACTGGATACTCTTTGCGGACTTGATCGCCTAAGAAATGATGAGCTGGTTTGTTGACCAACTTGCCTAGAAGATCCCAAATAGCAATTTCTATGGTCCCGATGGCATTCCAGTAGGGTAATCCAACGAACTTATAATTACGGTCTACTTTTAGAATCTCGCCAGGTAAGTATGCTATTTCTCTTGCATCTTTGCCTATAAAATTAGCTGCGGCAAGTTTTTTAAAAATCGTTTCTGTACTTTTAAAACGACCTGAGTTCATCGCAGCTATTCCCTGATTACCCTCCTTATCAGTTATACGCGTAAAATAACGTCTACGCGCCACAACCACTTCGATTTTATCGATAATCACCGGAGAGGTCAATTTATTTTTCACCCTTGCACTAATTTCTTCTTCTATGTTCTTGGGAACATATAATCCTGTAGTTTTTATTTGTTCTGATGTAGCAGCCTTTTCTTTTGGGTTTTCTGCACAAGCCATTATAGGAAGTGTAGCTGCTGCAGCCCCAACAGTTGCTGTTTTTTTAAGGAATTTACGTCTATCCAACATAATTTATTTCTTTTCTGTGGTTGTGGTGATATCTTTATCTGAAATCATTTTCCCGTTAACGGAAATATTCTTCAATAACAGGTCTTGGGTAAAATTTGCAATTACCGGAGCTGGAGATCTTTTCACCGAAATATCTTCCATGTATACACTATGGATATTTTCTTCTTCTCGGCCATTGATCTTAATCGAAATCTCTGAAGCTTCTTCGAGCGTTATATTCTGAAAGTAAAAATTATTGTACTTTACAAAATACGCATTACCGCGCCATCCTTTGTAGTCTGTAGTAAATTCGAAACCATATTTTACCGGGTTCATCACTTTCATATTGCGCATATATATTTCTTCAATAAACCCTCCTCGATCCGGATTACTTTTAAATTGAAAAGCATGTTTATCGCTCCCGCGTAGTATATTATTTTCTGCAAATACATTGCGAACCCCGGCAGACATTTCAGAGCCTATGCAAAAACCACTACCTACAATATTCGTAAAATCATTATTTCTAATCACAATATTTTCTGAAGGAGGATATTCCCATCCATCTTGATCGCGACCAGCTTTGATAGCAATACAATCATCATGTGTATTAATTATACAATTCTCGATCAATACATTTTTACAACTCTCGGGATCAAAACCATCATCATTGGTGGTTCCTCTTTGAATAGTTAACCCGCGTGCCGTTATATTTTCAGATAGTATAGGGTTTATAGTCCAGAATGGAGTACTCTTTATCGTAAAGTCTTCAAGTAGAATGTTCTTACATGCTATAAATTGAATTCCCGGAGGACGTAAAAAATGACCGTCGCCAAAAACACGATCTTGTATTGGCACCTTATCATTGCCCATTTGCCGTGCCCGCATCTTGTCTGGTTTCTGCTTTTGTTTCCAGGGTGCCCAGATTTCTTCGCAATGGCCATCTATTGTCCCTTGTCCTGTAATCGCAATATTTTCTTGTTCTAATGCATAAAACAAAGGAGAGTAGTTCATTATAAATGTTCCTTCCCAGCGCATTTTTACGACCGGTAAATAATCTTCGGGATTTGGAGAAAAATTTAAAACCACACCTTCTGAAAGATTTAGATTCACATTAGACTTCATGAAAATTGAACCTTTTACGTTGTAACCCCCTGGAACGACTTTGATAGTTCCTCCTCCATTTACAGATACCTGCTCGATTACCTGATTAAGCGTATCTCTAAAGTTTAGTGTGTCAGAAATTAAGTAAGTCGTATCTTTAAATGAAGGAGGGATAATTTGTTTTAAAATATTAGGCATGGTTTGATTCCAGGCAGTATCAATTTTTGCCTTTGCATAGTTCTCGTTGAAACTACTTTGTGTTGTTTTTTTAGGAGAACAACAAGAGATAATGCAAACCACTACTACAAATACTATTTTTTTCATTTTGATCTTATATTAAAATGCATTTTGATATACATCACTTAAAAATCGCATTCCAAAACTGGTGGCTATATCACGATAATACAATTCGAATTGGCCATCTTTTTTGGCTTTTTGCCTAATCTCGTAATAAGCGCCGGCCAAGTTTGGATCTTCATGGTCTTTACTAAATTGATTTTTTAGTGTAAAGTCTAAGGCTCTCTTTATATTTTCTTCAAAATCGGTGATTCCTAATTCGTATAGCTGTAACCACAAAATGCCGGCAAAACTTGCCGCACTACCGCAGGGACTACGTCTGTCATGATTCCCATCTAGATAACTACTATACCAAATGACCCCTGTTCTATCTTGTATTTTTGCAAGCGCCTGAGCTGTTTTGATAGCTGCATTTAAAAATTTTTGTTCATTAGTAAGTGTATAAGCTTCTAAAAGCGCTTCGGCATTCCAGGTATTGAAACGCCCATGTATTTTTCCTGTTTTAGGGTCGTTGGGTTCATATTCTATCCACCATCCATTGTCGGATTGATCATCGACAAGTTTATTACAAATCTCTAAAAACGCGTTCTTAAAACGTTCTTCACCTGTATGCAAGTACACATCTTTCCATAAATATCCCTCTGCGTTTGGTCTGGCAACGTGTTTGATACTAAAAGTTAATCCCTGATGTTGCTCATGTGGACTTTTATCTTTCCATATCTCGCCCGTATCACTAGCTACGATATTATAGCTGAGGCGTTCATCAGGAATGTATAAATTATCAAGAATCCAGGCTCCTGCATTTGTAGCGGCATCAGCATACTTTTTATTACCTGTGACATCACTAAGATTAAATAATCCAGGTGTTCCATCGGCAATTGTGGTTGTATTGATCAAATCTCCTAATTTGTTACCATGTTTTGCATTGAGATATCCTGCTAATTTATGTCCTTTGGGAAATTGAAGGCTTATCCACCAGTCACCTGCGCGTACGGCTTCTTCTAAGGCTTTCTTATTATCGGTAACTTTATAAGCATTTAGCAAACCATAAATAGCTTGACCAGTATGCCATGCAGGTTCATATTCCTTCCACTCACCTGTAATAATATGGTAATTCCCTTTGGCCATCCCCTTATCATCAAGCATCGCTTTACTTGTATGCTGTACAGCCTGGTTTAAAGAAGAAACTATTTTTTCTTTATAAGCAATGTCTAAAATCAATTTAGGTTTTTGCGCGCAGGCCTGTAAGACAATACTGATGAATACTACAGTGACTATTTTATGTTTCATTCTGTTTCTTTACAAATACAAAAGTTTCTTTATGTATTGAATTTCTGACTATATTGGTAGAATCAACGTTACTAACTTCTAATAAACATAAGCCATGTCTAGCCATATCCTTTTTTAGTATGAAATTGATACATCTTTCATTCTAAAATTATCTGCATAGGTTACTATCATAAACGCAGGTGATTGCACATAACTTATTATATTTTTCAATATTTCATTTCTTTTTGGTTTTTTCTATTCAGCATCAATGATACGATCCAGTTTATTCATTATAGAATAGACCTGGTAATACGCCCAATCCAACAACCTGATATGAAATAAGCCATAATAATTAGGATAATACCCACTGATAGGATTAAATGGCGATTCCATCTGACCATTAAAAAAATAAACGGCTGAAACATGTTTTTAATAGACATGTACTTATATTTTGATCTTATTATATCATTGAATTTATTCTCTTATTGTTCCATCGATATTGCGCGTCCAACCCACTGTCCAATCATTCCCCTCTTGCACTGCTCCTACGTAATTTGCAGATTCAAAAAATGAATCGATTAAACTAGGATCTGTAGAGTTTGCTGTTGACACCCCTATATAAGAATTGGTTATAGCAAAAGGTACTACCGAGTTATTAAAAATTGGATCGTAGCTTGAATCTGTAGGATCAAAAATCTCTGCAGAGCTATGAAAACCAGGGTCATCTGCATCTTCGTCGTTACCAAAACAAGTGCTATTGCTAAAAACACTTGGTGTTCTTAAAAAGTCTTCTGACCCATTTCGGTATCTTATAGAGGTTTCTACTCCGGTAACTATAGCATTGTAAACTCTTGCTGTTGCATTATTTCGTATTAAAAATCCAAAGCCTCCAGGTGCAGAGCTGGCATCATTAAAACCAGATCCTGTAATTGTCACGTTCGAAATGAATGCACTGGCATCATCACGACCTTCAACTGCATTACCCGTAAACGTAGTGTTTATTATCCAAAACTGTCCATTACCTTCCCAGCCTGCATCATTATTATCGTCATAACGTATGCTCGCATCTTCACAATCAGTAGCAATGATATATTTCAAATTCACACCTCCACCATTAATTCTAAATGCATTATCAACACTTCGATACACTTGAACATATTCTACGGTAGTTTGTGCACCAACACTACTCAATTGAAAGGCATCATCACCTCCTCCGGCATATTCTATCCTTACATACTTGAAAACTCCAGAATTATCCACCGGACCGCTACCTTCAATCTGCACTCCGCTCCAACTTCCAGGAGCAGCGTTTCCAGATTGTCCCGGAGCTGTTTCAAAGGATGTAAACACAATAGGTTCCTCGGTAGTTCCTTCGGCTGCTATGGTTCCGAATTGTCTTACTCTTAACCTAGAAGTTTCGTCTACTCCATAAATCGTTGTACCCTCTTCAATAGTTAGAGTCGTTGATTGTTCTACGGCAACTTCACCATTAAGAATATACAAATTATCATTGGTTAACGTTTCATCAAGATTTACAATACCCGTAATTTCCTTATAATCCTGTCCATCAATTGTTACATCTTCAATTGTATATTGTGGTACAATTTCAGAAACTGAAACCTGAAAGGTTGCCGTAGCTTTTTGATTTAATCTATCTGTAACGGTAAAAGTAAGATCTCTCATTGTATCCAGCCAGTCAGCAGGAACTCTATAAAGAAAAGTGAAATCTAAGTTTCCTTCATTGCCATCAAAAGAAACATCTTGTATTACATTCGATCCTTCGACAACTTGTATGGATTTCAATGTAGTAAATGTTCTGATTTCTATCGTAAGATTGATAAACTGGCCAACACCTAATTGTGCATCGGTTCTGCCTAAATCTATTGTTGGTACTCTATATTCTACTGGTCCGAAATCTTCATCATCATTTCTATCACACGCCAAGAATAATGCACAAAGAAACAAACAACAAGTGATTTTATATATGTTATTTTTCATACGTTTAGATTTTATTACTATTCGTTTCATCCAGATTAAAATTTAAAATTGACACCTAATCTTCCCGTCCAGCCATAACGTTCATAATTAAGCACTCGCTCTCTTACTTCTTCATAAAGTACTACCGGATCATCTAGTAAATTCTGTAGCTCTACAAAAACAGTGAAGTAATCATTAATTTTATAAGAAGCATTCCCATCTAATTGATATCTTTCATCTAAGAATCTATCAAACATAGGATCCTGGGTAAAACTATCTATAGAACTGTCATTATAATTTAGAGATAGCCTAGCGCTAAATCCTTTTTTGTCATAATATAAGGCTGCATTATAAGTATGTTCTGCCTGACCTACAAAAGGAATATCCTCTCGAGTTGTAGTCAGTCCAGTTTCCTCATCTAAACTCACAAAGGTACTTTCACTCGTTACGTAAGTATAATTGAGGAATACTCCAAAACCAGATAGAAAACCGGGCAAAAAGTTTAACTTCTTCGCTAGTGCAACCTCTACTCCTGTGAGTTCTGCTTCTTCACCATTAACCGGTTTAAATCGTTGCCAACCATCAAAAGGTCCACCATCTACCAAAGAAGCTTGCTGAAAAATAAAATCATCAATTCGTTTATGAAAAACACCAACTGAAGCAATACCATCAGTCGCAAAATAATGCTCTAATGAAAGATCAAAATTGTTAGCAAATGCAGGCTGTAAATCTGGATTCCCTTCTCTTATTTCATTATCAGCAAAACTTCTATTTTCTCTAGGCACCAAATCAAAAAGATCAGGACGCGCAAAAGATTGTGTAAATGCCGCTCTAATATTCGTAAATTCATTCAAAGCATATTTTAACTGTACATTGGGCAAGAAAAAATCAAACGAAGGAGCTCCAGATACGGACTCTGAGGTTACGATCCCGGCGTTATTTTGTACTGCCAATGCATCATAAGATGCCTCTGTATTTTCATACCTTACCCCTAATAAAACCGTTAAGTCCTGAATATTAAATTTGCTTTGTATATAAGTAGCATATACATCTTCATCTACATTAAAAGTGTCCCTCAACGAATTTTCTGCAGATTCGTTTTCATTAAACAGATAGAGATTGAAGTTGTCATTAAAGTGTTGTAATGTTCTAGAAGGTGATGGAAATGCACCAAGGTCATAGGTTCCATCAAATATAGACCCTTGGTCATCTCCTACAACTTGATCTAGAAAATACTGACCATCAAAATTACCCCATTGATTATTTGTTGTTCTTCTCAAATTTTGTTGTAGTCTTACTTTTCCTCCCACTTTTATTTCGCCATTAATCTTTGTATTGAGAATAAACGGAAATGCAACATTCGTTTGTATGGTTTGAATTCTACCTTGTGTTAATCGAGGTTGATCTCTTTGAAAAGCAGAGAACTCGAGCTGAGAAATATCTGTAGGATCAAAATCTAAAGGAATAAATTGAGGAAAATCTCTATCTGATTGATCAATTCTATACGTAATACCTCTTCTTCTAAAAACGGTGCGGTCTACGGTTTGAAAGCGTTCAGACCTTGAAAATGAATATCCATAATCAAGTTTAGCAAAAGAAGCTATAGTATGTTTTCCTCCAAAAGTGAAGGTAACATTTTCACGGTCTGTGACTTGATCGGCCACATCTTTTCTAAATCTGGCATCAGAACCAGGACCACCCACTAGGGTTGGGTCTGAAGAATCTAAAAATGCACCTCTTCCTCTGTATCTAATTCTATATCTTTCAGACTCATCTTCTACTTTATTTAAAGCTAGTTTTATGAATACTTCAGAGGTAGGGTTAAATTTATAATCAAAAGTAGTATTAAAACCTAGTCGGGTTCTAACATTTTCTCTGGGTCTTAACTCTAATTCATTAAGCAAGTAATCCCGATATCGATTGGGGTCTCCTGATTCTCCAACATTAACACTATCATAATTAGTTTCATACCTTTCTTCTCCGATTACAGTATTATAAAAACTTCCTCCTAAAAGAATACCAAACTTACCATCGGCAAAGCGCTTATCCATTTTTAATTTAGCGCGAACAGCACCTGCTTCGAAAATATCTGCATATCCCCCGGCAACTGTACCTTTTATACTTCCCTTTCTACTTCTTGCTGTTGGAGTTTTCAAATTTACCGAACCACCTATAGCATCACCATCCATATCTGCCGTCGGGGTTTTGGTTACCTCCATTGATGATAATAATTCTGCCGGAATCAAATCCAGAGATTCTGTTCTAGCACCACCTCCGTCTGTAACTGGTAACTGTGCACCATCTATAGACACTGTAGTAAAATTTCTTGGGGTACCTCGTATTCTGATGTTAGCACCCTCACCATTATTTCTTTCAATATTTACACCTGGCACACGTTGTAGTGCCTCACCAACATTGATGTCTGGAAACTGATTTACCAAGTCGGCAGAAACAATAGTTTTAATATTATCGGCGGTTCTTTGTAGGTTGTATGCTTTTTGTTGCCCTTCAACATTTGCGGTTACAATAACTTCTCCCAAATCATTTGTAGATGGTCTTAATACCAAATCACCAAGATTAATAATCGTAGATCCTGAGACCTCTATTTCTTGTTCAAAAGTCTCAAAACCCAAATAAGATATCTCGATGGTATAAGTACCATTGGGAACTCTATCTAAAGTAAATAAGCCATCCCAATCTGTAGAATTACCTAAATTGAGTGATCTAATAATTACATTTACACCAGGTAAAGGATCATCTGCATCTCCCAGCACCCTACCTGTAACCGTGGCATATTCTTCTTGAAAAATTGAAGAAACTTCAATAGCATCTGTAGTGTTTGCTATTGCCATATTAGGCATTCCAATTAACAGTAACAGGACGAGTGACGACCTGATAATTTTAGTAATAGTTTTCATATTCCTGACTTTAAATACTCGAAGTAATTATTGATTTCAAATAATTACTCAGAACTCAATTTTTGTTTTCATATTTGCGCAATCGATTGCATATTATAAATTATTTATGAATTATGCAAATAATCCCAAAATATTCAATTAAAAACACAAGATATGAATGTAAAATATAATAATACTGTAGTTAAAATCTAGATTCCAATATCAAAAAAACAAGAAAAATAAGCTTTTTATGCAATCGATTACAATAATTTACGATATTTGCGTTCTAAATCAATTATGTAAACTATATCTTCTAGTTTCTTTATTGATTTTTGTATTTTACGCTTAATGAATTCGAAGAAAACTACCATACATGATATTGCTGAAAAGCTTAACATAACTGCCTCTACAGTATCCAGAGCTTTAAATAATAATCCCAGAATAAGCGAGGCTACCAAAAAAGCTGTGCTTACTATGGCCAAAGATTTAAATTACCAACCTAATAATTTGGCTGCTGCGTTAAGAAAGGGAAAAAGTCAGCTTATTGGCATTATTGTTCCCAGAATAAATCGATCTTTTTTTTCGGCAGTGGTAAGAGGTGTAGAAGAAGTTGCTAATCAACTAAATTATAGAGTCGTTGTTAGTCAATCGTTAGAAACCGTTGAAAATGAAATTGCGGTCGTGAATACGCTGCTAAATGCGAGAGTAGACGGAATTATAGTATCGCTCGTAGGAGAAAAGTCTACTGATTATGAGCATTATGAAAATGTCACAAAAAAAGGAGTTCCACTTGTTCTTTTTGATAGAACTACCACCGAAATAGGAACAAGTCAGGTAATAATTGATGATTATCTTGGTGCCTATATGGCCACTGAACATCTCATCAAACAAGGATGCACCAAAATTGCTCATTTTACACATAAAAAGAGATTTAATATCTATAATGAAAGATACAGAGGCTATGTAGAAGCCTTAAAAAATCACAACATCCCTTTTAATGAATCTCTAGTTTGCGAAGGAAATATGCAACTCGAAGATGGGCGCAATTGTACAAAACGGCTTTTGGATACAGATAACGATTTTGATGCTATTTTTTCTTCTAGTGATTATGCTATTATGGGAGCTATGCAAGTTTTAAAAGAAAGAAATGTTAAAATACCTGAAGAAGTTGCCCTCGTAGGTTTTAGTAATGAACCTTTCACCTCATTTACAGATCCTCCTCTTACCTCTGTGAATCAGTTTCCAATCGAAATGGGACAAGCCGCAGCCGAACTATTTTTTGAAATGCTAAATTCCACGAAGAAGAAATTAATACCCCAAAAAACTGTATTACAACCAGAACTTATTGTAAGAGCATCATCTCTTAAATTAGAGCACTAAAATGAAAATGGAATTATGAATAAAGATGTAAGTACAACGAACTATAAAAATATAAGCAATCGATTGCATAAATCTAATAAAAGTTTTATTTCACAGGATTTTCTGTTGCGTACTGAATTTGCTAAACGATTATATCATAACTATGCCAAAACACTACCCATTATAGATTATCATTGTCATCTTTCTCCACAACATATTGCTGATAATACACAGTTTGAAAATTGTACTCAGGTTTGGCTTGCCGGAGATCATTACAAATGGAGAGCAATGCGTACATTAGGTATTAATGAAAAATTTATAACTGGAAATGCATCTGATATTGAAAAGTTTAGAAAATGGGGCGAAACAGTACCCTATACAGTAAGAAACCCGCTCTACCATTGGACCCATCTCGAGTTAAAACGTTACTTTGATATCGATCAATTGTTAACCAAAACAAATAGTGAAGATGTTTATCATCAAACCTCTTCCATTTTGCAGAAAAAAACACATAGTACACAAGGCTTATTAAAACATATGAATGTTGAAATCGTATGTACTACTGACGACCCTACAGACAACCTAAAACATCATCAAAAAGCTGTAAAAAATAATGGGCCTTTAAAACTGCTCCCCACCTTTAGACCAGATAAGGTATATACTGTAGAGAATCCATCAAATTATAACGAATACCTGGATGTGTTAAGTGATACTTCTGGTATTGATATCCAATCATATGATGATCTAATCAATGCGCTTAACAATAGGGTCGCCTATTTTCACAAACATGGGTGCCGACTTTCTGATCATGGATTAGAACAGTTGTATTATTTTGAAGTGGGAACCTACGACATCGAAAAGTTATTTCAAAAATTGAAAAAACGGCAATCGCTAGATAAAGAAGAAATCAACTATTTTCAATTTGAAACCTTGCTACATTTATGTAAATCGTATCATAAGCAAGGTTGGGTTCAGCAGTTTCATCTTGGCGCTCTTAGAAACACAAATAGCCGCATGCTAGATAAATTAGGTCCTGATACCGGTTTTGATTCTATAGGAGATTTTTCGCAAGCCTTGGGACTTAGTAAATTTTTGAATCAGCTAGATAGCTCTAATCAATTATCGAAGACAATAGTGTACAATCTTAACCCGGCAGATAATGAAGTAATGGCAACGATGATTGGGAATTTTAATGACGGAAGCGTTAAAGGAAAAATACAATTTGGATCAGCTTGGTGGTTTTTGGATCAAAAAGATGGTATGGAAAAACAGATAAACTCATTATCTAATTTAGGGTTACTCAGTTGTTTTGTGGGAATGCTTACTGATTCTCGAAGTTTTTTATCCTTCCCTAGGCATGAATATTTTAGACGTATTTTGTGCAATCTTATCGGAAAAGATGTAGAAAATGGAGAATTACCAGCTGATGAAGAATGGTTGGGTAAGATGGTGAGCGATATTTGTTACTATAATGCAAAAGAATATTTTGGATTCTAATCTTTTGGTGATGAAAAAACTAAATAGAAGCATCTTAGAACTTGACCATAAAAGACCAATAAAGGTATTGCAGTTTGGAAAAGGTAATTTTTTAAGAGGATTTGCAGATTGGATTATTGATATTCTAAATGAAAAAACCATTTTTAACGGAAACGTTCAGATTATTGAATCTACAGATAATGGCCTCGCAAAAAAATTAAACGATCAAGAGGGACTCTACCATGTTCTTTTAGAAGGGCTTCAAAACGGAATGAAAATTCAAGAAACCAGGCTTGTTACCTGTGTTAATGGCATTTTTAATCCAAAGGATGATTACAAAACGTTCTTAAAAATGGGCAAAAACCCAGATTTACAAATTATTATTTCGAATACTACCGAGGCCGGAATTCGCTTTGATCCTAATGACACCGATGTTAATCAATTACCACGTTCATTCCCTGGTAGATTGACTGCTTTGTTGTACTATCGTTTTTTACATTGCAAAAACATCAACAGTCATAAGATTTTTGTTTTACCCTGTGAGCTTATTGATAGCAATGGAGACGCCCTAAAAGACATTGTTTTACAATATATCCAGCTATGGAAATTGCCAGAACGATTTAAAGGATGGATCGATACGAATATTGAATTCTGTAACACACTTGTCGATAGAATTGTTACCGGTTTTCCAAAAGATACCAGTAAAGAAACTCAAAAACAACTGGATTTTGAGGATCACATGATCGTAACTGCTGAGCCTTTCTATCTTTGGGTAATCGAAGGACCTAAAGAAATACAAGATATCTTCCCTACAGAACAGGCCGGATTAAACGTAAAGTTTGTAAACGACCTATCTAAGTATAAAACCAGAAAAGTCAGAATATTAAACGCTGCACATACAACCATGGTTCCTTTTGCGTATCTTAGTGGTTTTAGGACTGTAAAAGAAGCCATTGAAGACAAAAAAATCGGAGATTTTATCAATAATGTCATTTACCAGGAAATTATCCCTACGTTGGATTTACCAAAAGAAGAATTGACATCTTTTGCAGATTCGGTAACAGAACGATTTAAGAATCCATTTGTTAAACACCATTTGATAAGCATAGCGCTCAATTCAATTTCTAAATTTAAAGTACGGGTGCTGCCTTCTTTATTAAAATATCATAATCAAACGCAAAAACTACCTCAAAATCTTGTAAAATCACTGGCGTATCTCATACTATTTTATCGAGGAAAAGAAAAGGATGGCCAGATGATACCAATACAGGAAAATCATGAGATTTTGAATTTCTTTAGCGATGTCTGGCAAAATAATACTGTAGAGAAGGTTGTTGAAATCATCCTTGAAAATAAAGAATTATGGGGGATTGATCTTAATAAAATACCAAATTTAAAAAATAGTATATTTAAAGAAATTAATGCGTACAACAATACACGCGACTGATTTTAAATGATCATTTGCGCTCTAGGACTCAAATCTTAATACATTTCGGTTTAATTATGATTTAAAAATAAAACTTATGAAAAAAAGAAGAGATTTTTTAAAGACCACAGTAACAGGATTAGGAACGCTCGCAGTTACTCCTTTGATTGCAGGTGAGCGCTACATGTCACAGGTTGATGATCAATTAAAAAGTTCTGCTAAAACTGCATTACGAAAAATTACGATTAAAGATGCAGAAATCATAAGGTTAAAATTTGATAAAGCTACTCCTTTAAGCTGGAATGCTATCAAAACTTCTGGAGGAAAACCGCCTTCGACTACATTTCTTAAAATTACAACAAATGAAAATATCACAGGATACTCGATCATAAAAGGTGCTAGTAAAGATGTACTTAATTTTATTAAAAAAATTAAGGGAATGAACTTAATGAATACCGAGCAAATCTGGGATCATATGTTTTTTCACAATAGAAAACCGGTAGCCAAAGGGAAAGAGATACATGCCATCGGTAGTGTAGATTTATGCGTTTGGGACATTGTTGGTAAAGCGCTGCAACTTCCGGTTCACAAAGTATTGGGAACCTACCGAGAAAAAATTCCTGTGTATGCCGCCGGTGGATACTATGCAGAGGGAAAAGGCATCGCAGAACTAGTTAAAGAAATGGAAGATTATGTAAAAGAAGGATATAAAGTAGTGAAAATGAAAATTGGATATCTGGATGCGAAAGCTGATGCAGAGCGTGTAAAGGCAGTAGTCAATGCCCTGGGGACTGATGCAAGAGTCATGGTCGATGCTAATAATGGATACAAATCTGCGTATGAGGCGATTCGGTTCGGAAGAATGGTAGAAGATCTTGACCTTTATTGGTTCGAAGAACCTGTAGCTCCAGATGATTGGAGGGGTAATGCCGAAGTACGAAAAGAATTAGATATTCCCATCGTAGCCGGAGAAAATGAATATACGCGATGGGGTGCAAGAGATTTGGTAGAAAACCACTCTTGCGATATTGTTAATATAGACAGTATTAAAGGTGGCGGACTAACAGAAATGAGAAAGATTGCTGCCTTGTGTTCTGCTTTTCATATTCCGGTAGCCCCTCATGGGTATGCGCATATGAATGTACATGCTGTAGCCTCAATTCCGAATGCACTTATATTAGAAACTTATCCTGCAAAAGCCAGGGATTTTAACCCGTCGTTAGAAGCTTTTCCTATCAAAAATGGTCATATTGATGCACCTACCAAAATTGGTTTAGGCATGGATCCAGATCCTGCTTTGGTGAAAAAATATCAAAAATGATACCTATGTATAGTAATCGACCTCAGGGCAAATTTAACAACCACTACGTCGAAGACTAATTCTTTACTTGAAGCGAACCTTGCGATATCTCAATGATCAAGTGACATATAGCTAAATCAGCATAACATGTAAGTCATCTTATGCTGTATTAGCTATAATTCTTAAATTTTTTGAATATTTCGCATTTTTTAAGGATATCCCTTTATTTTTTTACGCTTTTTTATCAAAATTTTACTTTTCCCTCATATTTCATGAAAGTAAATGCTGTTTTACTATTTTTTTCATAAAAATTAACATTTACACATTCATTATTGTGAAAAATTTAGGTTTTTTTCGTTATTTAGAGTAGTATTTAACTATTTATGTTAATTTATAGTAAAATGCAAATATCTAAACGTGCAATCGATTGTATGTAGTACTATTACTTTACCATTTTATTTTCGCTAGATCAAGAAAAGTTCTACTGAATATTTTGAAGTACAGAAAACTAAATCTTCAATTGTAAGAATGTTTTATGCAATCGATTGTATTAATGTAGATTTTTAAAGAGAAATGTTTTAAACAAAAAATCACGCATTCATGAAAAAAATTGTACAAAACTCACAACACATTTTCTTCCTAACTATATTTTTATCGCTACTGTGCTACTCGGGAATGTTTGCCCAATCCATCTCTGGAACCATACGCGAAAACATTAATAATCTACCACTCCCTGGAGCAGAAGTTGTAATTAAAGGTACTTCTATCGGGGCAAGTGCCGATTTTGACGGTAAATTTAATGTGGTGTACGATAATCCAGAAACTGCCACTCTGGTTATTTCTTATTTAGGATTCGAAACAAAAGAAATTAACGTATCAGACTATAGTGATCCTACCAATATTACGATTATGTTAGAAGAGTCTTCATTTGGCCTGGATGAAGTCGTAATTTCAGCAAATCTTGAAGGGCAACGACAGGCATTAAACATTCAACGTAGTGCCGATAATATTAAAAACATCATTTCTACAGATTTAATTAGTCGTTTTCCAGACTTGAATGTATCTGATGCACTACAACGGGTACCAGGTGTAAATATTGATCTTGATCAGGGAGAGGGGGATGCTATTTCCATTCGAGGTACTCCAAGAAATTATACTACTGTGACCATAAATGGGGAGCAATTGCAAAATACAGGAACAGGAGATAATCGTACTTCTGGTCTTTATCAATTCCCTGTAGATCAATTAAGCCAGATTGAAGTCACAAAAACAATTACCCCTGACATGGATGGTGATGCAATCGGAGGATCGGTAAACCTTTCTTCACCAAAAGCAAGACGAAACAAATTAAGCGTAAAAAGCGAAATTGGTGGGGGGTATGTAGATCTTACCGAAGGCGTGAATTTTATTGGGAAACTAAAATTGGATAAACGTTTTGTTGTAAATGACAATAATCCTAATGGAGCATTTGGTTTAATGGGTAATATGTCGTTTTACAGAAGAGAGGGCGGTGAAGATAGAATAGAAGGAAGATGGAGAATAAACGATTTTGGAAATGGAGATCAATTTTATCTGGGTGACCTAAATTTACGCCCACTTTCTAGCGATAGATCCCGGTTAGGTGTAACCCTAACCACCGATTATCAATTCGATAATGAAAATTTTATTGTAGTTAAAGGATTTTATAGCTCTTTAAGAGAAGATGAAATCAGACAAAGAACACAATTTAGACCCCGTAACGGCGAGCTAGAGGCTCCAGACCTTAGTACCGGCGCAAGGATACGTAAAAGATTTCGAGATCGGGTGGTAGATCGATATACCATAAGCTTGAACGCAGATGCTCAATTTAGAATTGGAAATCTTGAAATCGTTCCAGGATATGCATTTTCTTCAGGACAAAGAGATGAAAATGGAACTCGTGGTGAAATTAGAGCCGACGGATCAGGAGTAGATATGCAGTTAAGCCTTGCCGATCCTGACTTTCCACAAGTCTTTCCTGTTGGTGGTCAGGTTGGAGATCAGTTTGATGATGCCTTATTCGATGATTTTAGAAATATTCAGTTGTACAATCGCTTAGTGAAGAATGCCGCAAGCACTGCAAAAATTAATTTTGAACTTCCGATCACTTTGAATAATTCGTTACTTACCCTCAAAACAGGATATAAAAACAGAGTAACACGATTAAGTCGAAGTGCAAACACCGAGGTGTTCGAATATGATGGAAATGAAGACATTACAATAGCTCAATTTAATACTCCCGGACTGGTAAGAAGTAATTTGCTTGATGGTAACTATACGTATGGATCGAATGTTAACCCAGGGCTATTTACCAGCTTTTTCAATTCAAACCGCAATGATTTTGCCCTTAACGAAGAAGAAAGCCTTCGAGAAACCAGTACATTTTTGTATAGTGCCAATGAGACTACAGATGCAGCATACTTTATGGGTAAACTCAGAACAGGTAAATTTAATATCCTGGCAGGATTTCGATACGAATCAGTTCGTGTCGATTATAATGCCAATATCGTAAGAGAAGAAGATCCTAATGCTAATGGAAATTTAACCGTAAATCCTATTGCCGATCAAACATCATATGATTTTATATTACCGAATCTGCAAGTAAAGTATGAAATTGATAGACTTACTAACTTACGACTAGCATATACTAGAGGATATTCTCGTCCTAATTTTGACGATGTTATTCCGTCAATTCGCATTATCGATGAAGATGACGAAGTTGAAATAGGAAATGCTAATTTTAAACCGCCATCGTCTAATAATTTCGATATTTTATTTGAGCGATACTTGGGAACTGTAGGTATTTTATCTGGAGGATTCTTTTATAAAGACATTAAGGATTTTCGTTTTGTAAGATTATTTCAGGTTCAATCAGGAGATGAATTTCCAGGTGCAGATTTATTTACACCAGAAGAAAGAGATCGATTTATCGTTTTTCAACCAGATAATGGTGATGGAGCCACCGTGTTTGGTGCAGAAGTAAATATCCAGAGTAATTTTAAATTCCTGCCCGGTTTTTTGAGTAATTTCGGTATTTATCTTAATTACACGTATACCGATAGCGATGCTACCGTAGATGGTGTTGGTGGCCGTAGATTGCCGGGACAGTCTCCTCATACAGCCAACGCAGCACTTACATTTGATAAGGGCGGATTATCTGCGCGATTTACTGCTAATTATCAAGACGAGCGAATAGAACAAATTGGAGGAGACCGCTTTTCTCAAGGAGATAGTGACATCATAAGGGCTGAAAGACTTCAACTAGATGCGAATGCCTCTTATACTATTAAGAAAAAATGGAGAATATATGCTGAAATTCAAAATATGACAGATGCCGCTCAAATAGAATACCTAGGTGACGAATCTAGGATCTGGGATGTAAGTTTCTATGGGTTTCGGTCTTCCTTTGGAGTTTCATATACTTTCTAATCTTAGTTAGTTTATAACCCGTTGCGCATTTTGAAAAAATTATTTAAGAAAAGTGTCAATTCGTGATATTCGTAATGACCTTACGGCTACGCTCGAGACGACATAGAGAAAAATTAGCCTGCTCCAACTTGATTGGGGGTATCGAGAATAGCTTTTTAAATCCAAAATGAACAACGGGTAGTTTATAAAATATCTTTACAAAAATCCGGTACTTACACTAGTGATAAAGTATCGGATTTTTTTGAATCCTTATATCTCTACAATCTTTATCCCCATTTATAATGTATATTTACTGAAAATCGGATTTATGTCTTCCCAATCACGTTTGGATCGTGCTTACAAAAACGCCAAGAATATTACTTTTAACGATACCTCAAAATTTATTCTTTTTAGTGATTGCCATCGTGGAGATAATAGCTTTGCCGATGAATTTGCAAACAATAGAAACATTTATATTCATGCCCTAAAACACTATTTTAAAGAAGGATTTACCTATTTTGAACTTGGAGATGGCGATGAACTCTGGGAAAATATAAATTTTAGCATGTTATTGCGGGCTCATAAAGATGTATATGATTTGCTTCAGCTTTTTTACAGAGAAAATCGGTTACATATGATCTGGGGAAATCATGACATGGTGTACAAAGATAAAACCTATGTTAAAAAACATCTTAGTTATTATCTGGATCACAAATTAAATAAAGAAGTTGCTCTTTTTCCGGGTATCACTTTTGAAGAAGCTATCGTACTTAAACACGAAAAAACATCACAAGAAATTTTTCTTTTGCACGGCCATCAAGCAGATTTTATGAATTATAATGGATGGCGTATTCATCGGTTTTTGGTTCGAATTTTATGGAGGCCTTTACAAGTCATAGGAATTTTAGATCCAACTAGCCCTGCCCATAATTATAAAGAAACCATACGTGTAGAGCGACGAGTAAAAAGATGGATTCTCAAACAAAAAAATAAACTTACTGTAATGGGGCATACACATCGACCAAGATTTCCAGAGCCTGGTGGTACTGCTCTTTTTAACGATGGGAGTTGTGTGCACCCAAGATGTATAACCGGAATAGAGATCGACAAAGGAACTATTACATTAATCAAATGGCAAATCTCAACCACTGAAGAGGGTTTCTTAAGAATTGTAAGATCTGTACTTGAAGGTCCGACAAAACTTACAGATTTTGTTACCGAATAAAAGAGATTTTAAGAAAAAAAGGCAATTCAATATATCAAAAAAGAATAAACTAACTCGGGGCTAGCCCACGAGGCATTCGTGGAAAATAATTTTCAATTTCAAGGAAAGCCACGGAGTAGCGTATACCTTTTGGCGGTGCCAATAAACTATTCGATATTTAAAACTTCTTCAATCTGCGGGGCATATTTTTTAATTGTCATTTCTACTCCAGATTTTAGCGTCATTTGATTTACGCTACAACCTACACAGGCACCTTCTAATTGTACTTTAACTCTTTTATCTTCTTCAATAGCTATTAAAGAGATATTACCCCCGTCACTCTCCAGAAAAGGCCTAATCTCGTCTAGGGCTTTCTCTACATTTACTCTTAATTCTTCAGAAGTCATGTGTTATTTTTTTACAGCAGAACAGCCTGCCATGGTTGTTATTTTGATTGCTTCGGTAGGAGGTAAATTTTCATTCCTGCTCACTACCTCTTGTACTATATTTTTTGTCAACTCTTCAAACGCTTTTTCTATAGGCGTTGCTGTTTGTAAAGCCGCCGGTCTACCAACATCTCCAGCCTCGCGAATACTTTGCACCAAAGGAATTTCGCCTAAAAACGGAACATTAAGATCTGTTGCCAGATGCTTTGCTCCTTCTTTACCAAAAATATAATATTTATGGTTAGGAAGCTCTTCTGGTGTAAAATACGCCATATTTTCTATAATTCCCAATACAGGAACATTAATACTATCTTGCTGAAACATGGCTACTCCTTTTCTGGCATCTGCCAAAGCAACATTTTGCGGTGTGCTCACTACCACAGCTCCCGTAATGGGTAACGATTGCATGATAGATAAATGGATATCTCCTGTTCCTGGTGGTAAATCCAGTAGTAGAAAATCCAATGCTCCCCAGGCAGCATCAAAAATCATTTGATTTAAAGCTTTTGCAGCCATAGGTCCTCTCCACACTACAGCTTGATTAGGCTGAGTAAAAAAACCTATCGACAAAATTTTAACCCCGTAATTTTCAATAGGTTTCATTTTAGATGTCTCGCCAACTTTTACAGAAAGGGGGCGTTCTCGTTCTACATCAAACATGATAGGAGCAGATGGCCCATAAATATCTGCGTCGAGTAATCCTACTTTGAATCCCATTTTGGCCAAGGTAACGGCCAAATTAGAGGTTACAGTAGATTTTCCTACACCACCTTTACCAGAAGCTACAGCAATAATGTTCGAAATACCCGGTATAAGTTTTCCTTTAATAGAATTTTTTAGGTCAGGCTTTTCAGGGGCCTCAACTTTGATATTTACCTTTACTTTAGCTTTCTCGTATACATTTTCATGAATAGCTTTTAGTACATCAACTTCAGCGCGTTTACGAATATGCAAAGCGGGAGTAGATAACACTAGATCTACGACCACCTCATCACCAAAAGTAATGATGTTTTTAACGGCACCACTTTCTACCATATTCTTCCCCTCGCCAGCAATAGTGATGGTTTCTAATGCTTTACGTATTTCTGATTTTTCTAACTTCATGCGTATTTTTCTTTTCTACAACAACCAAATCCTGCTCTGATTGGTTGTAAAAACAAAGATAGGTCGAAAAGTTTACATTATAAAGCCGAAAAATCGAAATGATTTATAGTGATATCGTTATTGATGATATACTACTATTTGTAAATTTTAAAAAAATTAGGAAATATCGTAATATGTTGTAAATTTGATAATATTTGTAAATTTTAAAAAAAATTAGGAAATAATGATCGAAAAAGCACCTGACAGTCTAGCTTACGATACAAATGAACTGATTTCCAATATAACTCCCAAAATTGCGAGAAAAATTGATAATGAGTATTTATACTGGGACAAAATTAAATATTTAGCCAAATCAATAAATGAAGCTAAAAAACTTTGGTTGACGACTAAAGTGTCCCGAGAATTTAGATACGACTATATAACCATACAAAGTATTTATTGTAAATATAACATTACTAAAAATCTTCAAAAAAAACTTCACTATCTAGACCACAATTTTGGGGCCGGTTTACAAAAAGATCAATTACTTTCAGAATTGGATAAACATCAATATTTGAATAACGCCTTGATGGAAGAATCTATTTTTTCTTCAATGATAGAAGGAGCAACTACTACCAGGATCAAAGCAAAAGATATGCTTAGGAAAAACAAAAGTCCTAAAAACAAGTCTGAGCATATGATCCTTAATAATTATGAAACTATTCAGTACATAAGCGATCATAAAACTGAGGATATTTCGATAGAAAAACTATATGAGATTCATAGATTAGTGACAAAAAATACATTGGAAGAAGAAAGAGTCGGTGTTTTTAGAAAAAATAATGAAATCCATGTCATGAATGAAATCACCGGAGAAATTGTGCATACACCTCCAAGTTTTGAACTGCTAGATAACCTTATGAAATCATTTTGTAATTTTTTCAATACTAATCTAAAAGATAATTTCATACACCCAATAGTTAAAGCAAGCATTTTGCATTTTTTGATAGGCTACATTCATCCTTTTGTCGATGGTAACGGAAGAACCGCCCGAGCTATATTTTATTGGTATTTACTTAAAGAAGGATACTGGTTAGCTGAGTATCTTTCAATTTCAAGAGTTATTATGAAAACTAAAACTCAATATGAGAAAGCGTATATCTATACCGAAATCGATGATCTAGATGTTACTTATTTTATGAACTATCAGGTAAAAATCCTTATTCAGGCCTTTGAAGATTTAAAAAAATATGTTGCTAAAAAGAAGAAGGAAGAAGGTAAACTTTCTTTGTTTTTTAAAGAACCAAATATCAATGAAAGACAAGCACAAATTCTATACTGGATTATGGAAAATGAAAATCGCCATTTTACGGTAAAAGAGATAGAAAATATTTTTTTAGTTACTAATCAAACAGCAAGAACAGATCTTGAAAGTTTAGTAGATAGAAATATTTTAAAAAAAATCCATATAAATAAAAAAACAGCCAATTATTGGAAAGGAGAAGCTTTTGATCAAAAATTTTCATAATTCTTTAGCTGGATCCCAAAATAGTTTCTCGAAATGCTGAACTTGATTATCAACAATGGCTACTCCTTCATTTTCTAATAATTGCTGCATGAGATTCGTTCCTTTAAAATGATGTTTACCTGTAAGTACTCCATTTCGATTCACTACTCTGTGTGCAGGCACATCTTCTCTACCTTCACAAGCGTTCATTGCCCAACCCACCATTCTAGCGCTACGGGCAGCACCTATATACTTTGCAATAGCACCATACGATGTTACCCTACCGTAAGGTATCAATCTTGCGATCTCATAAACACGCTCAAAAAAATTTGCACCAGACTCTGGTGTACTTTCTTTTCCGTTTTCTAATCCCATGTGTAAATAATTCTAGCTAATGTAATTATAACTAAAATCAACATCAAAACACCCATAAAGTAATTAGAATATTTTGTGATCGAAGCTGTCTTTTTTTCAATCTTTAAGAAAGAAAAGACGTAGAAGTAAAGCGTGACAAAGGTGCCGCTTCCTGCTGCTATTATAAACGCAATAATATGCTGGGTATCATACTCGATTTCACCACTTACACTCATCCCGGCAGCTATTGCCACAAAATAAGGAATAGGTAACACATTGATTGCCGAAATTATCATTCCCTTAAAAAAACTTCTAGTATTGCTTTTATGGTAAACTTTTATTTTCGTTTTTCGTTGTTTTGCTCTGGCAAAGAAATAAATGGCCATAAGAAAAAAGATAACTGCACCGGTCCTAAGCAAAATATTCTTTACAAATGGATTAAAAAAAATATATTTTGCCAAAAGAATGGCTATCAACGACTGAAACACTACGACAAAAGAGGCTCCTACAGCCACTAAAATCCCATTGTTTTTTCCACGCTCGAGGCAAGTTCTTGCCACTGTCATATTGACCAAACCAGGAGGTATTACTCCTACTAATGATGCGAAGAATGTAACCAAGAAAAGCCTCGTAGTTTCCAACATTGTAGTCCTGATTATTTGATCTTAAATTGGACGTAAGTTATGGGTTTATTTTTTTCCAGATATTGTTTTTCGTAAAAAGTTTGAATAGACGTAACACTTTCTGGAGCTCCTTCATTATGATAAATATCGTGATTGGCATATACAACTTTATGACCTTCCCCATGTAATATACCTAGTGTGTAACCATGCATAAACTCGCTATCGGTTTTGAGGTGTATGATGCCTTCTGGTTTCATGATTTTTTTATAGCGCTGTAAAAAATCCTGATTGGTAAGACGGTGCTTAGTACGCTTATATTTTATTTGTGGATCTGGAAAAGTGATCCAAATCTCATCGATCTCGTTGTCGTCAAAAAGAAAAGTTATAAGTTCTATTTGTGTTCTTATAAAACCTACATTGTGTATTCCTTCTTCAATAGCCGTCTTGGCACCTCGCCAAAATCGTGCTCCTTTGATATCAATCCCAATAAAATTTTTATTAGGATATTTTCTAGCGAGACCAACGGTATATTCTCCTTTTCCGCAGCCCAATTCTAGAACAATCGGGTTGGCGTTCTTAAAGAAAGATTCGTTCCATTTCCCTTTGAGGTGTAATGCATTTTGTAGCACTTCTTCTCGTGTAGGCTCTACTACATTTTGAAAGGTTTTATTTTCGTTGAAACGTTTTAATTTATTTTTACTTCCCACACACTCTCTTATTTCTTATTGATAGGCATCAAAATCATCTTAACTTTTCTATAAGTACTTCTTTTTAACCGTAGTTACAATAAAGATAATTTTTTGGTAAAATTAAGGAAATATACGGATAAGAAAATAGGATTACTTTTAAAATTGACTGGAACTAGGTAGTCGTTACAAAAATTAAAAAATAAAGCATTTGAACAAAAAAGTACTTATAGCTCCTTTAAATTGGGGACTAGGCCACGCAACACGTTGTATACCTATTCTCAATGCACTGCTAGATCAGGGTATAGAACCGGTGATTGCATCAGATGGTGCAGCTTTATCTTTATTGAAGAAGGAATTTCCAGAACTACAAACTAAGCTACTACCGTCTTATCGAATTACATATTCAAAAAAAGCTAGTAATTTTAAATGGAAAATGCTTTTAAACAGTCCGAAAATAGCACATACTATTAATGCCGAAAATAAAGTGATTAAACGAATTCTAGAAGAAGATCAATATTGTGGTATTATCTCTGATAATAGAATGGGGGTACGACATAAGAGTGTTCCATCGGTTTTTATAACACATCAACTTACTGTTTTAAGCGGAAACACGACCTCATTTAGTACAAAACTTCATAACAGGTACATAAAAAAATTTGATGTATGTTGGGTTCCTGATATGGCAGACGATCCTAATTTGAGTGGTGAATTAGGACATCCCAAAAAAACTACAATACCGGTAACTTATCTTGGCCCCCTAAGTAGGTTTGAACACCATATACTTCCAAAAAAATATGATATCATGGTGCTGTTATCGGGCCCTGAACCACAGCGTACGTTATTAGAACAAAAGCTTTTTCAGGAGTTTGAACAAAGTGATAAGAATATTGTATTTGTACGAGGCCTAATAGAGGACACACAACAAACGTATGTTAAAAACAATATTACTATTCATAATTACCTATCGGGAAAAGACCTCGAGCATACGATCAATAGCAGTAATTTGATTATTTCGAGATCTGGGTATACGACAGTAATGGACCTTGCTAAACTAAAGAAAAAAGCATTTTTTATACCCACTCCGGGACAATTTGAACAAGAATATCTGGCACAACGTTTAACAATGAACAGGTTGGTACCAAGTTGTAATCAAAATGACTTTACCTTAAAAAAATTAAGAGACCTGAATATGTATCGAGGACTAAGCAGTTTTGGGACTGACATCGACTACGGGGAACTTTTTCACTTTTTCCAAAGTAAATGAGAACTCACTACCTACTCTGTAATCGCTTTCTACGTATATACGTTCGTGGTGTGCCTCTATGATATGTTTCACAATAGCCAAGCCAAGTCCAGAACCTCCTTCTTTACGTGATCCGCTTTTATCCACTCTATAAAAACGCTCGAATAGCCTTGGAATATGCGCTTGGGCAATACCTTCACCATTATCGGTTACTCTTACGATTGTTTTATTACGAATAAGGTCTTCGATACTCACCTCGGTAGTGCCATCTTCTTTACCATATTTGATTGAATTTACAATCAAATTTGACAACACCTGTTGTATACGCTCTTTATCTGCATGAACCATTATGGGTTGTGTATAATTCATATCAAAAGTTAAGGCTATATTCTTTTTTGAAGCTTTCATTTCAAATAAATCAAATACACTTTGTACAAGTTCTACAATATCAAAATTTACGTAGTTTAAATTGAGATCTCCTGTTTCTAATTTGGTAATCATATCCAAATCATTTACAATGTAAATAAGCCGCTCTACTCCTTTATTGGCACGGTTTAAGTACTTATCCAAGATTTTGGGATCTTTCATAGCGCCATCGAGTAAGGTGAGGATATAGCCTTGTACTGTAAATAGAGGGGTTTTTAATTCGTGAGAAACATTACCCATAAACTCTTTACGATAGGTTTCTCGAATATTAAGTTTCTCTATTTCTGATTTTCTTTGTAGTGCAAACTTTTCAACTTCTTTAATTAAAGTTCGCATATCTGTGGTTACAGGACTTTCACCAATATCATCGACATCTAACATCTCGATATCATCATAAATTTTGCGCACTCTTCGATAAATAAATTTTTCTACTCTATATTGTATGATTATAAAGCTAGTGGCATAAGAAACTAAAGCAAAACCAATAATAAACCCTACATGCAATAGCGATACTATGTATAAAAAAACGCTCAGAATGAGCGTTAATAAAAGCGTTATATATAAAGACGACAGGTACGCAAACCTATACGACTTTTTAAAATTTTCTGCCATCTACACTACAAACTTATAGCCAACACCTTTGATAGTTTTGAAACTGGTATCACCTATTTTTTCTCTTAATTTTCTAATATGAACATCTATTGTACGCCCTCCAACAATAACTTCGTTACCCCAAACTTTATCCAAAATATCTTCACGTTTAAAAACTTTTCCGGGTTTAGAGGCCAATAAAGATAGTAATTCAAATTCTTTTCTTGGTAGCACTATTTCTTTTTTGTCTTTTACAATCTTATACTCGTCTCGATTGATGACCAGGTTTCCAATTTTGACTACATTATCAGATGACTCTTCTTCTTTCAATCTGCGTAATAGCGCTTTGACTTTACTTACCAAAACTTTGGGTCGAATAGGTTTGGTAATGTAATCATCTGCACCGGCATCAAAACCAGCCACTTGAGAGTAATCCTCTCCTCTTGCCGTTAAAAATGTAATAATTGTATTTTGAAGATCGGGCAGCTTCCGTATTTGTTCGCAAGCTTCGATACCATCCATCTCTGGCATCATAACATCTAAAATAATAAGATGTGGCTTTTTCTTTTTAGCAATTTTTATCGCCTCTACACCATTTTCTGCAGTAACTACATTATAGCCTTCGGTACTCAGATTGTAGCCAACGATTTCTAGAATATCTGGTTCGTCGTCTACCAATAATATGGTAACATCTTTTGTATTCATGTTTTTCTTAAAATTATATTAAGACGGGTAAATATACTATGTTACTTTGAGATTTTAAATATGGATTAACCATGAAAAAATAATCTAACAAAAATTTCTTGTACACATAACAATTACTTAACCTTCTGGAAAATTACAATCTTAATCCTGATGATCTCTATACGTAGCTAACAGGTTAAGAGTGGCATCGATTAAATCTTTGGTTTCTGTAAGCAGACTAAAATAGAGTGTCGTATTTTTGGGACTACTTTCTTCAGTTCTTGTTCGAGCGACTTGTTTATCAATTTTATCATTAACGGTAGTAAATAATTCTTGTTTTTCGCTAATAATATCATTGAGTTTGTTAAACTCTCTTTTATCAAATACCGTTTTTATGTGACCAAAAAACAGACTTAAATCATCTTCTATTTCTTTTAAATCTTTTATTTGGTTAAATCGTAACTTTTTATGATTATTATTCACATGTTTATGACTGGCCTTTGAAATATACTCTAGGGATTGTGCAATATCCTCGAGATACCCAAGAATTGAAATGTAGAAATTACTGGCACCTACGCTAGATTCGTCTAAGTTTTTAATAAAATAGAAAATACTGTCCCTAAGCCCTTCGACTTCTTTCTCCAGTTTAGCGATTCCCTTTCTATTTTTTTTCAGCGCCGATAAATCATATTTTGCAAGGCTATCGATAGTCCCTGCATATATTTTGTTTCCTCTATGAACAAATGATTTAATAGTATCTGCACTTTCTTCAATAACACCTTGTATAGAGCTACTTTCAGATTTCTTAAGTTGATCTTCTGCACGTTCTGCCCTGGTTTTGTTACGATATTTAATTGTACTTCTAACAATCAACAATAAGGCAACCATGAGCAAAATTGCTGTCATTACAGGTTGATTAATATGAATTAGGAAAGCTACGATAGCAGCAGCCGTAAAAGCACTTATGGCAGTAAAGAACCATCCCCCAATAACATTAAGTACCCCTGCAACACGATATACAGCGCTCTCACTACCCCAAGCTCTATCTGCTAAAGAAGTACCCATAGCTACCATAAAAGTAACATAGGTAGTAGACAAAGGAAGTTTCATAGACGTAGCTATAGATATCAAAATACCCGCAACCATAAGGTTTACTGCGGCCCTTACCATATCAAAAGCCGGCTGATCCTCTTTTTTCATGTAGGCGTTAGCTACTTTGATCTTACGTTCATCAAATTGCCTGTTACTAAATTTTTTAAAGGATTGAGGGACCACTGCAGCAACCCCTTGTGCTGTGATCATCGTAATTCTCACAATTTCTCTAGACAGAAAATTAGCACGAAACTTTTCATCCCCATCTCCTTGTCTAGATAAGTCTATTGATGTTTTCACAACATTGCGTGCTTTTGCCGAAAACCACAATGTAAGTACCATAATGAGACCTGCTGCCAGTAGCATAAGTGTTGGAGTTGCCACTTTAGAGGCCAAAACTCCCATAGCAAATGACTCTGCAGCGATTCCTGAGCTAGCCCAAGCTTGATACGATTGCCATGCCGCAATCGGAACACCTATAAAGTTGACCAAATCGTTACCCGCAAAAGCAAGAGCTAATGCAAACGTACCTACAATAATTATAATCTTATAGATGTTTGTTTTAAATATAGAAACTATAAGATAAGACAATAGGGATAAAACGGTAAAACCTATACAAACAATAAGAAGAATATGTGTTTCCAGAAAGCCACGAAGGGTTAACGCAACAGTTCCAGCTTTAGGATCAATCGCAAACAAGTCACTTTGAGCTTCAATTAATTCTTTTGTTGTGGTATAAGCACTATTGAAATAGACGTTGGCCCATTCTAGCAATCCTTCAGCCCCTTTGTTATAAACAACATCTACAATAGCATTAGCATAGTTGGTCCCTTTAATTCCTTTCACAAATATAAAGTACAAAATAGAGGTGAGCGCTACTCCTCCGAACACGGCACCTACCCACTTTGCTTTACTTTCAAAATTAAAGGATAACAATAATCGAGAAATATATTGTACCACCGCACCGATGGTAAAAGCAACAATTACAGATAACAATATCCCTGCAATAATTTCTCCTGCCTTTTGCGTATTGATAAAATTACCTATATCTGCAATAGAGAGATTAGCATCTGCAGAGATTTTCAAAAATGCCACACAAACTGCCGCTCCCAACAGTTCAAAAACTATAGAAACCGTAGTTGATGTAGGCATCCCCAGCGTATTAAAAAAATCGAGCAACAAAATATCAGTAATCATCACGGCCATAAAAATGATCATGATTTCATCAAAATAAAATTGTCCTGGGACAAAAATACCTTTTCGTGCTACCTCCATCAACCCACTAGAAAAAATAGCCCCGGCGGCAATACCGATACTGGCTACGATCATGATCGTTCTAAACGATATGGCTTTGGAGCCAATGGCAGAATTTAAAAAATTAACAGCATCGTTGCTTACTCCAACTATTAGATCGGCAATAGCCAAAATCGCCAAGGCGACGATCATCCAGATGTAAATGTCACTCATATAGTATTAGGTGCTTGTAGAGCACAAAAATGTTATTAAAATTCAAGTCATATGTTATTGAAATGTTATCTTTTGAAGGCATTCGTGATCATGAAAAAATCTACAGATCTTCTCACATAGCACATGGTTTTTATTTTAGCGGAAGTCGATACGTAAAATACGCAACAATTTTTATGATAAAGATAACGACATGAAATTATAACTACCTATAAATCAATTTTTTAAAAGCTAATATCATTAATTTATCCGGCAATATCATTTACAAACAGTATGCGTTGGGAAGAAAGGGTACATCTGTAAGCAAACATGAACGAAGCCAAAAGACATACTTTATGTGCAAAAAAAACAATATAAACATATGAAATACAGTTATTTACGTGTTTAGTGTTAATTTAATGTTACCTAAATGTTGTTTGAAAGTAAAATTAATGTTACCTTTGTAAGGTAATTATCAAGAACCCCAATTAAATTATATAAGATATGAGAAATTTAGTAATGATTTTTGCACTTATGTTTTCGGCAACTATATTCGCTCAAGAAGTAAAACCTACTTTTGAAAAACAAGGTGATCAAATTAAAGGTACATTTTTTTATGAAGATGGAACAGTAAGACAGTTCGGTTTTTATAACAAAGAAGGAATACTACATGGCGAGTGGAAATCTTTTGATATCACAGGAAAGAAAATTGCCATGGGACAGTACGACAACGGCATTAAAACCGGTAAATGGTTTTTTTGGTCTGGCGACAAATTATCTGAAGTAAATTATACCGATAATCAAGTTGCAGATGTAACTACCTGGTCAAATAAAGATAAAGTGGTGGTCAATTACAACCAATAAGATAAAATATACATACGATATAAAAGACTCCTTTAAAGGGGTCTTTTTTTTGTTCTATTTATCAAGTAATTTTACGTAACATTTAGATAACATAAAAAACTATTCTTCCTATTTTTTTACAGTTTTTCCGTAATTTTTGAGTCACAACATAACATCGTAACGTTTACATAACTTTAAAGTGATACATATTTAATCTCGCTTTAATGCACAATTAACAAAACTCCTCTTTCTTTGCGGCAGAAATTGAAACATACTAATGAAGAGAATTTTTATCGCACTGGCGTTGTTAATCACGAGTATTGTAAACGCCCAAGAAACCGGTACTATTGCCGGTAAATTACTAGACAAAGAATCCAACAACCAACCCTTACCCTTTGCTAATGTCATTGTAAAAGGAACGACCAAAGGATCCTCTACAGATTTTGATGGTTTGTATGAAATTAATGATATTCCTGTAGGTACTTATACCATAGAATTTAGTTTTACCGGATATCAAACCGTAGAAATCCCTAACGTTTTGGTAGAAGCCGATAAAGTGTCGGTAGTTGATGCTACTATGGGAGCTACTGCTGCAGCTCTTGATGAAGTTATTATTAAAGTAGTAACGAATAGAGAGCGTGAAGAAGCGCTGTTGTTGGAGCAGAAAAATGCTGTTGAAATTAAGCAGGCTATTGGGGCTCAGGAATTAGCTAGGAAAGGTGTTGGTGACGTAGAGCAAGGTGTTACTAAAGTGTCGGGAATTACTAAACAAGAATCTAGAGGCGTAATCGTAAGAGGTTTAGATGACAGGTATAATTTTTTAACAGTAAATGGTCTACCATTTATTACAGGAGATCCCGATAAAAAGATAGTACCTTTAGATAAATTTACAACTGATCTCGTAAGGAACGTTAATATTTATAAAACTTTTAACCAAGATTTATACGGAGACTTTGCTGGAGCTACTGTAGATATAATTACTAAAGATATACCATCAAAATCAACGACGACAATAAACGTTGGATTCAACGCTAATTCACAAACAACTTTTAAAGATTTTAAGTTAGATGACGAAAGTGCAGCTGAAGAATTAGGAATACAAGGTGACAACAGAGTGCTACCTAATGAATACGATCAAAGTTTAGTTAATCTAGGTTTTAGATCTACCCCTGAAGAGTCTAGAAATTTATTTGATACTAATTTTGATTTTAGCACTATAGATGCTACTATTGCAAGTAGCTTACAAATTACGCATGGAGGAACATCTACTATAGACGAGGATTCAGGAAAGAAACTTGGTTATTACCTTAGTTTTAATTTTGAAAATGACTACTTTACAATTCCGGAGGCTACAGAAAGTGCATTAAATACGCAAGGAGGGTTTAACAGTAATTATGAAGATGCGCAAACCTATACTTTATCAACAAGTAAATCATCTCTAGTTAGTTTTGAATTAAGCAAACGAGATTCTTACAATGTAAGATTAAATAATGTATTCATCCAAAGTACAGAAAATGCTTTTGAAGAAAAATTTGGATTTAATAGCGAAGCTAATGACGAATTTTTCTTTAGAAGTTCAAGATATAGACAAACTACCATTAATCACACTCAACTCTTGGGAGATTTTTATTTGGATTCTGATCAACGAAGCAAAGTTAAATGGGGAGGCTCATTCGGTATAGGTAGATATGATGAACCAGACCGAAAGATCTTAAGAGCAGAAGGTGTTGGAGAAGAAAGAAGGTTATATACGGCAAATAATGGTAATCCATTTAGATTTTGGGCAGACTTAGATATTACAAATTACAATGGGTATTTAGAATTCGAACAAATCTTTGGAAATCAAAACAATGAGAACAATTCATCTAAATTGATTATAGGTGGAGACATTGATGTTTTACGATATGACTACTTCAACAGAGCTATCCGTCTAGACGCAAATAGAAGTGTAGCCAATATTACACTAGATGTAAATAATGTTGATAGCTATATCACCGATGGTTTTGATGGAGCATACTTTTTTTATGAGGATGCAAGTGATGCTTCCAAATTTGCAGAAATTGAACAAAATATTTTGGCAGGATATGTAGCTTATAATCTTGTTCTAGATAAATGGGATTTTACTGTGGGACTAAGAGGTGAGCTTTCTGACAGGACCATCTTTTATAGGCTTTTCAACACTCCGGTTTCAGATGATTTCTTAACTGAAACCGATGATCCTTTCAATATTTTACCAACTTTAAACATTAAATATTCTCTTAACGAAAGTTCTAATCTTAGACTTGCGGGTTCTGTAACTAATACAAGACCTAGAGTACGTGAGATATTACCTATTAGATACGATGGTGGTAACTTTAACCTAGTTACAGGTAATAGAGAATTAGAGAACTCAACTAATTATAATTTAGACATAAAATATGAGTTTTTCTTTGAAGATGGTGGACTTTTTGCCATTACCGGTTTTGGAAAATATATCGACAAGCCTATAGAAACTGTTTTAACGCCTGTTGCAGGTGGTACTTCTATAGGATTTGCTAATACCCAAGAAGCTCAAATAATAGGTGCTGAAATAGAATATATAACTGGGTTAGGAAAACTGTTAGGAGAATCATTTGAAGATTTTAAACTAGGATTTAACGGTTCTCTAATGTATACAAATGCAAAAGTAGACAGAAATGATCCAAGACAAAACATACTCACCAATGATGAGCGAAAGCTTCAGGGAGCATCCCCATATCTAATCAATGCCGATTTAAGTTACAATAAGGATTTTTCAGAAAACTGGAACAGCATATTTACAATAGCATACAACGTTTACGGTGAAAGAATCTACGCATTAGGTGGATCCAACCTAGACGACACTTTCGAAAAACCATTTAATCAACTAGATTTTGTTTGGAGAAATAATTTTGATAACAAATTCTCTTTAGGCGTATCAGTTAAAAATATTCTAGATGATACTTTTCAAGTAGTTCAGACTCCTACTGCTGTTGAGAATGCATCAGAAATCCCTGTTTTAGAATTTCAAAGAGGAATAGACTTTTCTCTATCCCTTGGATATAGATTTTAGTAACACTCAAATTAATCTTTAAATAACATCTATTTAATAGGAATTTTAGTGAGTCAATTTACATTTATCGAAACTTAAAAAAGTAATTTATTATGAAACGAAACAGTTTAAAATTTTATTCTTTAGCGTTTTTTGCTACAGCTCTATCAATAGTGGGATGTAGTGATGATGATGATGGAGGAAACAACGGAGGGGGACAAACTACAGGTGAACTAAGAGGTAGTATAACAACAAACACAACGCTTGATGCATCTTTAGATTACACGTTAGTTGGGTCGGTAACCGTTGAAGACGGGGCTGTATTAACAATTCCAGCAGGAACAACAATTACTGCTAATCAAACGGATGGCTTGGATGCTCTTATTGTTAAGCAAGGTGGTAGACTAATAGCAAACGGTACAGCAAACGATCCAATCGTATTTACTGAAGTTTCTGAGCAAATAGGATCTTGGGGAGGTATTGTTTTATTAGGACGTGCACCTATTAATGTGCCTGGTGGAACTTCCTCTCCAGAATTTGACGATACCTTAGTGTATGGTGGTACAGATCCAGCAGATAACTCAGGATCTCTTCAATTTGTGAGGGTAGAGTACGCAGGTGCAGGTATAGTTGAAGGTTCTGTTGAATATAACGGATTTGGATTCTATGCTGTAGGTTCTGGTACTGTATTAAATAATCTACAAACCTTTAGAGGATCAGATGATGGTTTCGAGTGGTTTGGAGGAACTGTTCAAGCTACAAATTTAATAGCAATTGGTGACGAAGATGACTCTTTCGATTGGACTGAAGGATGGACTGGTGGAGGTTCTAACTGGATTGCTGTTAAAGAAGGAATCGCTGATAGAGGGATTGAAGCTGACAATAATGAAAATGATAATACTTTAACTCCTTTTTCTAATCCTACGATTAGTGACATAACTTTAAGAGGAATAGGAGAAAGTGATGGTATTTTGTTTCGAAGAGGAACTGGAGCTAATTTATCCAATGTATTAATTACTGATTTTGTTGATGGAATCGACATTAGAGATCAGCAGACTTATAACAATACTGCTACTGGCGGAATATTGGCTATTAATGGGCTTTTTGCCGTAGTAGACGACGTTATTAACGTTAATACAGATGGTGGACCTAATCTAACGCAAGAACAAGTTGATGCTATTGAAGCAGCATTTGTTACAAATCTAAATGTAACAGGTGCCGATGATTCATTTACACAAGGTTGGACGATTGGCTACAATATTGAAACTCCTACTGCACCATTAACCGGTTCTATAACCTCCGACTTAACTTTAGACGCTAATACCGAATATACTTTAGTCGGATCAGTGATTGTTCAAGAGGGAGCAACTTTAACGATACCAGCTGGAACAAGAATTGTAGCTAACATAACAGATGGTTTAGATGTTTTAATTATTAACCAAGGAGCTCAGATAAATGCGGTTGGTACTGCTGATAACCCTATCGTTTTCACAGAAGCTTCAGAAGAAATAGGTTCTTGGGGTGGTATAGTGTTATTAGGTCGTGCACCCATTAATGTGCCTGGTGGAACTTCTTCTCCTGAATTTGATGACACGTTAACTTATGGAGGTACAATATCCGATGATAACTCCGGTACACTATCTTACATCAGGTTAGAATATGCAGGTGCAGGAATTGTAGAGGGATCTGTAGAATATAATGGTTTCGGATTCTATGCAGTAGGTTCTGGCACAACACTTAATAATTTAGAAACATATTTAGGCTCTGATGATGGTTTCGAATGGTTTGGCGGAACAGTAACTGCTAATAATTTAATCTCAATTGGTGACGAAGATGATTCTTTTGACTGTGCTGAAGGCTGGACTGGTGGAGGTTCTAACTGGATCGCTATAAAAGAAGGAATAGGTGATAGAGGTTTTGAATTTGACAATAATGAAAACGATAACACCTTAACCCCACTCTCTAATCCGACTATTAGCGATGTAACGCTTATAGGTACTGGTGAAAGTGATGGTATGCTTTTTAGAAGAGGAGCCGCAGCTAATATTACTAATGCAATAATAAGAAACTTTACTGATGGAATTGATATTAGAGATGAACAAACCTTTGACAATGCTACTGGCGGAACATTGTCTGTCAATGGATTATTTAATCTAGTAGATAATGTTGTTAATGTTAATACTGATGGAGGTCCTACTTTAACAGAAGAACAAATAACTGCAATTGAAGCTGCTTTTACTAGTGATACTAATGCAACTGGTGCTGACGATACATTTGCCGCTGGTTGGTCTAGATATGACAGTGAGAATTATTCTATAAATAATTAAAAATAGAATAAGATAAATAAATGTAAAAACCCACCAAATTGGTGGGTTTTTACATTTATTTATGCTCATTGCTTACACATCCACAATCGTCCTGGATTGCTGATATTCATTATAAAAACTAATATCGGTAAATTGATATCGAATCATTAATTTATCTATAATGGCAGTTAGCAAATACTTTCCTTGTTTTATATGTTCGTCTATACTACTCTTAGCTGCATTTATAGCCGATTGCTCGGGTTTTGCATTTCCGATTAGGGGCTGAAACTGTGAAACCGTAATTGTAATATCTTCGGCCTTTACTTGTTTTAGTAAAGTTTTGCCATACAAAACGATATCGGTTTCTTTGTGTTTTCTAAAGGTGCTTTTGAAGTTATGATCATACTTTTCAGCGTTTCATTTTTTGAAACTGAAAAAATTTTGTATAAAAAGCACTTCCCCTTACAAAGAAAGGTGGCTTCACTTTTTTTTACAACAAAAGGTGAAGCCGGAGGGTTCAAAACAAGCTCAAGCCCTGTTACCCTGATGAAGCAAAAGGTACTAAGCTCAAACTTTACGTGTAGTTAAACCCCTCTTTCTCGAAGTTTGCGAGCAAACTTCAATTCATTCTCCCCTTTAAAGAGGAGAGCCTTTAGCTAGTTTGTGGAATTGTATGCGCTCTGCCTAGCGCTTTCCCCCTTATGAAGGAAATAGCTTTTAGCAAGGTTCCGCAGATATGACATCTGGTATACATTGCGCACTACTATGCGCTCCTCCCTTTAGTAAAGGGAGGTGTCCGCCCCATAGGCGGACGGAGGGTTCAGAAAACCCCCCGAGCACTATTTGCAAGATCATAGTAATACAGAAATCCTTTTAATAGTATTTTGTGTATGTTTGCGAGATGAAGAAACGGCAAATTCACACCAAAAAAGAGTTAAAACCTTATCGTAGGGAACTTCGAAAAAAGATGACCCCTGCCGAAGCTTTTTTATGGCGTCATTTGAAATCTAGACAGCTTCAAGGGAAACGATTTCAGAGACAACATAGTATTGAATATTATATTGTTGATTTCTACTGTGCTTCAGAAAAACTAATTATCGAATTAGATGGTGAATATCATAATCGACCTGATATTATGGAAAAAGATGAAATACGTAGTAACCGATTACAAGAATTAGGTTTTACCGTAATCCGGTTTGAAAATAAAATGGTTTTTGATCATTTACCTTCAGTATTATCAGAAATACAAGATCATTTTAATTTATAAAAAGCTCCTCCCTTTATCAAAGGAAGGTGGCTCTATGTTTTTTTTACAAAAAAGATGAAGACGGAAGGTTCAAAACAGGCTTGAACATTGTTATTCTGATGAAACAAAAGGTACTAAGCTCAAACCTCGCGTGTATCGGAACCCCTCTTTCTTGAAGTTTGCTAGCAAACTTCAATTCATTCTCCCCTTTACAAAGGGGAGAGCTTTTAGCTAGGTTGTCGAAATATAATACCTGAAATACTTTACGTATTGTTATACACTTCTCCCGTTGTAAACGGAAGAGCTCTTAGCTAGTTTGTGGGAAATATAATACTTGTTATATCTTGCGAACTGCCATACGCTCCTCCCGTTATAGAGGGGTGCGCTTTTAGCAAGGTTGCACAGATTTAACATCTAATATAATTCACGCACTGCTATGAGCTCCTCCCTTTACAAAAGGGAGGTGGCCGCCCCATAGGCGGACGGAGGGTTCAGAAAACCCCATCATCACACCGCCACTTGCTTCCATTTTCCTTTTTTAAACCAAATAATTCCGATCACAGCAATAAGCAATTCGGCTAAAGTAATTGCTATTAATACCCCTATAGCACCCCAGTCTAGAATTATGGCTGCCCAATACGCAAAGGGCAATTGAAACATCCAAAAACAAAAGAAATTAATAATTGTTGGTGTTTTGGTATCACCAGCGCCATTAAACGATTGTATGATCACCATACCGTAGGCATAAAAAACATATCCTGTTGCAATCACACGCAAGCTTAGAGCCCCGTAGCTTATAACTAGTGCTTCACTACTAAAAATCGTAAGGATTACCTCTGCCAATAACAAATAAAATATCGATACGATCAACATAAAATAGGCATTGTATTTTCCGGTTTTCCAAACCGATTTTTCGGCTCGATCTGGCTTTTGAGCTCCCAAATTTTGCCCTACCAGTGTTGCTGCAGCATTACTCATCCCCCAGGATGGCATCAAGGTAAACATTAACACTCTTATGGCTATGGTATATCCAGCTAATACTTCGCTACCAAATTCTGCCATAATACGCATTAAAAATACCCAACTCGAAGTTCCTATAATAAATTGACCTATTCCGCCAAGGGAAACTTTAATCAGATTCAGCATAATTCCAGCTCGAAAAACAAGATCCTTGATGCCTATCTTAATTTTACTCCAACCATAAAAAAGTAGTACTAATTGAAAAATTACAGCACTACCCCTACCGATAGTGGTTGCAATTGCCGCCCCCTGTACTCCAAATGCCGGTACGGGCCCAAACCCGAAAATGAAGAGTGGATCCAAAACGATATTCAAAAGATTAGAAAATAGCAAAACTTTCATCGCTACCGCAGCATCTCCTGCACCTCTAAATATAGCATTAATCAAAAACAACAGCATAATCGTCACATTGCCCCCCAACAATACCTGGGTATATTGATAACCGTCTATAATCAAATCAGGGGCTGCTCCCATGAGTTTCAAAATTTCCTTCGGAAATAAGATCCCAACACCACTAATTATAGCTGCGATAGCAATACCTAAAAATATAGATTGTACTGCGGCACGAGAAGCACCTGGTATATCTTTCTCACCGGTTCTACGAGCTACTATAGCGGTAATACCCATGCTTAGACCAATAGCAACAGCATAGACCAGGGTAAGTACAGATTCTGTTAAACCAACTGTGGCAATGGCATTAGCCCCCAGACTAGATACAAAATATGCATCTACCAAAAAGAAAACAGATTCCATCATCATTTCTAGTACCATGGGTACAGAGAGCATAAAAATTGCACGTCGAACACTACCGGTGGTAAAATCCTGTTCCCTACCCGAAACTGCAATTTTGAAATAAGAAAATAATTGATGTATTGTGAGTGTATCTTGAGCCATCATGTAAAGAATTAAAAAATTAAAGAAAACAGAGAAGTAAATAAGCTACTATGTGGTGTAGCTATCCATTCTATTAAAAATCAGATGCACATTTGTGCTTTATTCTTTACAGCTTCATAATAGAACAAATATGCACTATTATTTTTTTATTTCAAAATTATAGATAGTAGACATTTTGTTTCTTTAGTATTCATCATGGGTAATAGTATGTAGCTAATTTTGTAGAAAATTAAACATAAATTTCAACTATAGTTGCATGAATATTAAATGACACAAATTTGACCTCACCATAAATACTAAAGCACGGGAGCGTTTCAGGGTCTCTATGTACATTGTACCAAAACGAACCACTACATTAGCATGACCAAAATTTGATTCTTTAGTGAATCATATTCATAGTACATTATATTAATTTAGCTATGAATGTAAACATGAAAAGATTCAAACTCAGTTATTGAGGGAAAACCGTAATTCTATTATAGAACATCCATTCAATCCATATTTAACAGTAACGTATAGAAAACTTTTTGAGTAATATTAATTTTAAATTGTATCTTTAACGTCCCAAAATAACTTTTTATGAGAAAAATCTACTTGCTATTTATATTCGTTGGACTCATATGCTTTTCCTTTACTACAGGAATTCAAGCTCAAATTAGTGCGTATACAAACACTAAAACAAAATCTCAAGAAGATATTGCAGGACTTCAGGTTTATCAAAGTCCGGCCACAAGAGACGTGCTTTATATTACTTCAGATTCACAACATACCAAGACAGTACGAATTTTTAATGTTTTAGGAAAACTGATGCTTTTTAAAGTTCTTATTGGCAAAGAACTCGACATTAGTACTTTTCCTCCTGGAGTTTATATCCTAAAAGTTACAGAAGACAAAACGCACCAAAAAACTTTAAAACTTATACTCGAATAGGTATAATCTACAAGATTTTAACGTTATTCCATCTTTTTTAGAAATGCTATTATCTGCGAACTCTTTTTTACCTTTGTTCTATTATTTTAGAATACATGTAGATGCTTTCTGAAACTATTTTTTCTATTCAAAACCATGCTCATTTTGAGCAACTTGCTCTCGAAGTTTTCAGGCATCAATATATTTATAATGCCACGTATCAAAGATTTTGCAATTTACTAGGGATCTCCAAAACTTCAGTAACTCATATTGATCATATTCCCTACTTGCCAATTGATCTTTTTAAGCATGAGCAAATTGTAAGCGGTCATTCCTCTATTTCAAAAATCTTTACCAGTAGTGGTACAACAGGGAACCTGACCAGCAAGCATTATGTACAAGATCTTGGTGTTTATGAAAAAAGCTTTAGAAAAGGGTTTCAACATTTCTACGGAAACATCAAAGACTATATTATACTGGCATTATTGCCTTCATATTTAGAAAGAGAAGGGTCGTCTTTGGTATACATGGTAGAAAAACTAATTGCAGACAATCAGCAACCCGAAAGCGGTTTTTATTTATATGATACCGAAAAATTGATTGCCGTTTTAAAAAACTGCATATCATCTAATAAAAAAGTACTTCTTTTAGGAGTTTCTTTTGCTTTACTTGATCTTGTAGAAAATTACTCTATAACGCCAAACAACAATATCGTGATTATGGAAACAGGTGGTATGAAGGGAAGAAGAAAAGAAATGATACGGGAAGAGCTTCATGATATTTTAAAGAGAGGTTTTAACGTTTCACAGATCCACAGTGAATACGGGATGACAGAGTTACTTTCTCAGGCGTACTCAAAGGGAGATGGTATTTTTTACTGTCCGCCGTGGATGAGCGTATCTATAAGAAATCCTGAAGACCCACGCACGTCGCTTGGATATGACAAAACCGGTGGGATTAATATTATTGACCTGGCAAATATTAATTCATGTTCTTTTATAGCTACTCAAGACTTAGGGAGAGTGTATCCAAACTATAGTTTTGAAATTTTAGGAAGATTTGATCATAGTGATATCAGAGGTTGTAATTTAATGGCTTTGTAACACTTTCAATAACGTCTCGTCCTTTATGGTGTATAGATGTTTTATCAGGAATATAAAACACACTTTGTTGATTTAAATATATTGAGACTGACTTATAATTCTTATAATTAAGTTAAAACTGTAAGGGCTTATTCTTCTTTACGACATAATAGACGTAATGCACTAAGGAAGAATACAATGAAGAAACAAATAATTATTATTTTCTGTTTGTTTGGTATGCTAATAAATGCTCAAAGCGTGGCATATAATACCAAGAAAAATTTTGTTGCTGAAGGGTATGATGTTACCGAATATTTCAACAACAAAGCAATTAAGGGAAATAGCAAATTTGTGGCAACTTATGATCAGGTAAATTATAAGTTTATATCCCAGGAAAACTTGAATACATTCAAGAAAAATCCTGAAAAGTATGTTCCACAGTATGGAGGGTATTGCGCATATGCAATCTCTGTGAATAACGAAAAAGTGGCTATTAATCCAAAAACCTTTGAGATTAGAGATCAAAAATTATATTTGTTTTATAACTCCTGGGGAGTGAACACTTTAGAAAAATGGAAAAATGAGAACCCCGAAAAGCTTAAAAATCAAGCTGATAAGAATTGGGGCAAATTAAAAATGAAGTGATTTAAAGTTTTTTGATGCTAGCGAAAAACAGTATAAATCCTTCTATATAAAGATAATACAGTTGCATCGAACTGTGTTGATGTTAAGTTTTTTCAATAATTGATTGGTTAGTTGGCAAAGCCTACTTAGAAGAAATTCTGGTAGGCTTTGTTTTTTATTAAATCTAAGTTACTCTAATAACAAAATAATTCTTTTTACCCCGTTGCAACAAAACAAATTGATCGTTAATCAGATCTTTTTCTGATACAACAAAACTGTCGTTTACCTTTTCTTTATTTACTGAAATAGAATTTTCTTTAAGTGCTCTTCGAGCTTCTCCGTTTGATTTTAAAAAACCGGTATGTTCTGAGAGAGCAGCGATAACACCCAGACCATTTAAAAGTATCTCTTTCGAAATTTCAGCTTGAGGTACCCCATCAAAAACATCAAGAAATGTGGCTTCATCTAAGTTTTTTAGATCTGCAGAGGTAGATTTTCCAAACAATATGTTCGATGCTTTTATTGCATTATCCAGATCTTCTTGCGAATGAACGATTACAGTAACCTCATCTGCCAATCTTTTTTGTAATATTCGAAGGTGGGCAGCCTGACTGTGTTCTAGTATCAATTGCTCAATATCTTTTTTACTTAGAAATGTAAAAATCTTGATATATTTTTCAGCATCTTCATCACTTGTATTTAACCAGTATTGATAGAATTTATAAGGTGAAGTTCTATTGGCATCTAACCAAACGTTACCTCCTTCAGATTTACCAAACTTTGAACCGTCTGATTTTGTAATTAAAGGGCAGGTAAGTGCATACCCTTTCCCGGCGGCAATCCTTCTTATCAGTTCTGTACCCGTGGTAATATTACCCCATTGATCGCTTCCACCCATCTGTAGCGTACAGTCATGACCCCTGTATAAATGAAGAAAGTCATATCCTTGTACCAATTGATAGGTAAATTCTGTAAACGACATTCCTTCTGATGATTCTGATGATATTCGGTTTTTAACCGAGTCTTTTGCCATCATATAATTAACCGTAATGTGTTTTCCTACATCTCTTATAAAATCAAGAAATGAAAAGTTCTTCATCCAGTCATAATTATTTACCAAAACAGCAGTATTAGGCGCATCGCCTTCAAAATCTAAAAATCTGGATAGTTGCGCTTTTATCGCCTCCTGATTGTGGCGTAATGTTTTTTCATCCAGAAGATTTCGTTCTGCAGATTTACCAGAGGGATCCCCTATCATACCCGTAGCACCACCCACAAGCGCAAAAGGTTTGTGACCCGCTCTTTGGTAATGTGCCAACAACATTATGGGCACCAAATTACCGATGTGCAACGAATCTGCCGTAGGATCGAAACCAACATAGGCCGATCGCATTTGTTCTAATAAATACGCCTCTGTACCGGGCATGGCATCATGTAACATCCCTCTCCAGCGTAATTCTTCTATAAAATTTTTGATCATTTCAGTAGATTTCCTTTGTGCAAGCGACAAAGATAAAAATATGGTTAATATTGAACTACCAATAGAAAAGAAATCCAAAATATACTTACATTCGTAACGAATAGTAGAGGATATGATATTAGTTACTGGAGCAACAGGGTTGGTAGGAACCCATTTGTTAGTAAAATTGATACAGCAAAAACAACATATACGTGCGTTGTATCGATCTGATGCTAAAAAAAAACAGGCTCGCAAAGTATTTTCTTATTATTTTAATGCTGAAGAAAGTACGCTATTTGATACGATCGATTGGGTAAAAGCTGATCTTGAAGATATCCCGACTTTAACAGAAGCTTTTGATCAAGTGGATTATGTATACCATTGTGCTGCATGGATCACTTTTAATCCTAGATATACCCAGAAAATTCGTAAAATTAATATAGAAGGCACCGCAAACATTGTAAATCTTTGTCTATTGCACGCTATAAAAAAATTATGCTATGTAAGCTCTATCGCTACTTTGGAGCATGATCTGATTCAACCCTGTATTGACGAAACCGCTGAGTGGAATCCTGAAACGCTAAAGTCGATATATGCTATTTCAAAATATGGTGCCGAAATGGAAGTATGGCGTGGCACACAAGAGGGTTTAAAAGCAGTGATTGTAAATCCAGGAATCATTATTGGTCCGGGTTTTTTTGATAACGGAAGTGGATATTTATTTCGCAAAATCAATAAAGGTTTGCGCTATTATACCCAAGGAATTACTGGCTATGTAGCCATAGAAGATGTTGTAGATATTATGCAACAATTGATGATTGGCAGTCATCATCAAGAAAGATATATTCTTGTAGGCGAAAATCTAAGCTATAAAAAAGTGTTCTCTATGATAGCCAAGGCATTAGATAAACCCTCGCCATCTCGAGAGGCTTCTTCATTTTTATTAAAAAGTGTATGGTACCTTCAATGGATTGGGTATTTACTTTTTGGTATCAAACGCTCTATTTTTAGATCTACTATACACAATGCAAAAACGATTTCGGTATATAATAATGAGAAAATTAAGAACGAATTAGCGTATACCTTTACTCCTATAGAAAAAGCTATACAAAAGACAGCTACGTATTTTTTAAATCAGTAAACTAGTTCGGCGACAAACCATAGCGTATTATCCCTTTTGGTGTCGCCGATGGGATTTTCTATTTTTTATTTTTCGTTCGTAGCGTTGTTTGTAAAGAATCTTTGGCTTTTTTTACAGAATCCTGCACTTTTTTTATAGAATCTTCTTCTTTTTTAATAGCTTCATACTTGGCTTTTGAAGCTTCCAGGTTTGATTTTACCTGGGTAAGAATATGTTCATACGCTTCTTGTTGATGCGTATACCAGGCATTATTTTGTGCAAAAACAGCACTGTCAATATGATGTTTTTGTAAAATGTAGGTTTCTGGATTGATGTGCTTTGTCTCTAATACTTTTCTGAATGAAGTTTTGGCAGCCTTTACAAAAGCAAGATCGCTCAGGATGGCTACCATTTTGTCTTCTCCCAACAATATCTCCGGTTTTTGAGGTTTATCCAGCGTTTGACAAGAAAATGCCACTATAAAAATTAGTAAGAATGTATATTTTTTCATCATTAAATTAATTGAGCTACAGATACAGCTAATATCATAAATTGTAAAGTTAACATGACGTCATATTCTAATCGAAGACCTGAATTAACGCGTAAAAGTTAATCGTTGTGCATGTTTAACATCATAAAATTTAAAATTCTTATATACCAAACCTCCATTAACAAATGTATGGGTAATTCTAGATTTGAAAGTTGTTCCTTCAAAGGGAGACCAACCACACTTATAAGCAATATTCTCTTTATTTACAGTCCATGGTGCGTTTAAATCTACCAATACCGCATCGGCATGATATCCTTCTTTGATATAGCCTCTTTTTTCGACTTGAAACAAAATAGCCGGATTGTGGCACATTTTTTCTACAATCTTCTCTAAGCTTATTTTACCTTGGTGATAAAACTCTAATACTGCAGGCAGTGCATGCTGTACCAGTGGGCCACCAGAAGGGGCTTTGGTATACACATTTTCTTTTTCTTCGATAGTATGTGGCGCATGGTCTGTGGCAATTACATCTAATCGGTCGTCTAACAATGCCTCAAATAACGCATCACGGTCTTTGGATGTTTTTACGGCAGGATTCCATTTAATCAATGTACCTTTTTCTTTATAGTCTTCGTCTGAAAACCATAAATGATGAATACAAACCTCTGCCGTAATCTTTTTTTCTTGTAAAGGAATTTTATTCGTAAATAAAGATAACTCTTTTGCTGTAGAAAGATGAAATACATGAAGTCTCGCCCCCGTTTTTTTTGCCAAAGCTACTGCGTTAGATGAAGAGATATAACACGCCTCTTCACTTCTAATTACCGGGTGAAGCGCTATCGGGATATCATCTCCATACTTTGCGGTATAGGTCGAAAGGTTATCCTTTATGGTGTCTTCATCTTCGCAATGCACAGAAATGACAAGATCTGTCGAAGAAAATATGTTCTCTAAGACATTGGGATCATCTACCAGCATGTTTCCCGTAGAAGAACCTAAAAACAGTTTAAGCCCGGCTACTTTTTTTGGATCTACCTTTAAAATTTCTTCTAAATTATCATTTGTCCCCCCAAACATAAATGAATAGTTGGCGTAGCTGGAGCTTGCTGCAATATCAAACTTTTCTTCGAGTTTGGCGATGGTCGTTGTTTGCGGCACCGTATTAGGCATTTCTATAAAAGATGTAATTCCACCAGCTATAGCAGCTCGAGATTCTGTCGCTATAGTAGCTTTGTGTGTTAATCCCGGTTCTCTAAAATGAACCTGATCATCGATCACTCCAGGTAATAAATATTGGCCTTCGGCGTCAAAAATTTGAACATTAGCATTTTTGGCGCTTATTTGCGGAGCAATTTCTTTAAAAAAACCATCCTCTATTAGTACATCTGCATTGATGACCGCTCCCTCATTAACAATATTTGCATTTTTTATTAGCACGCTATTCTTACTCATATTTCATACGTTTAAATCTTTTTAATTGTTTGGAAACGAAATAATTAAAAAATTGAGAACGTATGTAAGCACTACGCTCTCACATTAAAAATTTTAAACATTCCCTTTTGTGAAGTAATTTTTAAAATTTATTAATGCTCGTTTCATCTGTTTATTTTTATAGTTTTTCAACGGTCAGATGGAATCGCCATATCATCATATCGGTGGGTATCATCCTAATCGTCTTGGCTTATTTCATACTTCTTAAATAAGCTTTTAAATTTCATTTTAATGACTCCAAATATGGCTTCAGAGATAATTCCTTTACTCATTTTTGAAGTACCATTGGTGCGATCTGTAAACACTACAGGAATCTCTTCAATTTTAAATTTCAGCAGATAGGCCTTAAATTTCATTTCGATTTGAAAGGCATATCCAACAAACTTTATCTTGTTTAGATTTATCTTTTCAAGTACTTCTCTTTTATAACAGATAAATCCCGCAGTGGTGTCATGAATATCCATACCCGTTACCCATCTCACATATTTTGAGGCTAACCATGATAATAATACTCTGCTCATCGGCCAATTTACAACGTTTACACCGGTAACATACCGAGAGCCAATAGCAAGGTGAGCATTGCCTTTTGAGCAGGCATTGTACAAACGAATCAAATCATTAGGATTGTGCGAAAAATCAGCATCCATCTCAAAAATATACCTATATGATCGTTGTAAAGCCCATTTAAATCCTTGGATATAGGCTGTGCCTAACCCTAATTTTCCTGTTCGTTCTAGTAAAAAAAGACCGTCTGGATAATCTTGTTGTATTTCTTTCACTTTGTCACCAGTGCCATCTGGAGAACCATCATCCACAATAAGTATATGAAAGTCTCGTTGAAGCGAAAATACATTTTTGATAATACGCCCCACATTTTCAATTTCATTATAAGTAGGAATAATGACTAAGGCCTCTGCCATTTGGGTAAATTTTTCAGGCAAATATAATTAATCATCCCTATTTTTTTGTTTTTATATGAGAATAGATCGTAATTTTAACCCCTTATCAACCTATGGAGTATATCACAAGAGAAATAGCATCAACCAACTGGCATACGATCTTATTCTTGGTCTGCCTATTATTTTTGGCTATTGTCAAGGGTATGAATTCTATCAGATTTGCTGATTTTATAATGTTTCTTAACCATAAAAAGTACATTTTATCGTATCAAAAACCCAATAAACTTTCATCGCCGTTTAATGTCGTGTTGATGTTGTTACAAATCGTATCAATAGCGATGTTTTTGTATTTGTGTTTTGGTATTTTTGAATGGCAAGTTGTTCCTACCGAGATCACTCTCTATATTAAAATCAGTATCATTTATGCGGTACTAGTCCTTTGTAAATTGTTTATTGAAAAAATCGTTGCCACCATTTTTTCAATAGACGGCATTGTTGATGAATATCTATTTTACAAAATCTCATACCGCAATTTTTTAGGGGTGCTACTCATCCCCTTTAATATGTTATGTATTTATGCCCTATCGCCTTCAAAAAACTTGTTTTTATTACTACTAGTAGTATTGTTTATTTTGAATTGTATTGTCCTGGGGTCTTTTTACAAGAAAAATGAAAAAATCATTTTGAACCACTTTTTTTATTTTATTTTGTATCTTTGCGCACTTGAAATCGCACCCTATTTTATACTATTCAAGCTTATTAGTAATTAGAAGAGCCGTTTACAAAAAGAATATATATGAAAGTGAAAACAATTTTGGTTTCACAACCGGAGCCTAAAGTGGAAAATTCACCTTATTTTGATTTAGAAGAAAAGGAAAAAGTAAAGATTGACTTTATACCTTTTATTCATGTTGAAGGAGTTGATGCTAAAGAGGTAAGGTTACAAAAAGTAGATTTATCACAATACACTGCCATTATTCTTACTAGTCGTAATTCTGTAGATCATTTTTTTAGAATTGCAGAAGAAATGCGCTACAAAGTTCCTGATACGCTTAAATATTTTTGCCAGAGCGAAGCTGTTGCTTACTATCTTCAAAAGTATGTGGTTTACCGTAAAAGAAAGATTTATGTAGGAAAACGTACTTTTCAAGAACTTGTCCCATTAATTAAAAAGTATAAAAACGAGAAATTCTTATTACCCGCATCAGATAAATTGAAACCTGAAGTCCCAAAAGCACTAGATGAGCTAAAAGTTGAATGGAAACAAGGTGTGTTTTATAGAACGGTGGTTAGTGATTTGTCTGATCTTAGAGATGTCTTTTACGATATTTTGGTTTTCTTTAGTCCATCAGGCATACAATCATTATTTGAAAACTTCCCAGATTTCAAACAAAATAATACGAGAATTGCAGTTTTCGGTAATTCTACGGTAAAAGCTGCAGAAGAACACAATTTAATCGTAAATATACAAGCACCTACGCCAGAAACCCCTTCTATGACAATGGCGCTTCAGAAATATATCAAAGAAGTGAATAAAAAATAATCATATTTTATTTAAGCAATTTTAAAGTAGAACTGGTAGTGATGCTTTAACCCGGTTTAAAAATATAAAGAGCCTGTCTAAAAATATCTGGATAGGCTCTTTACATTGAACTACTCTGAGACCTAGTCATCTGCGTATCAGAATCAAGAAACTAGATAATTTCTCTGTTTTGGATCTAAAAGTCTTACTATCTGTTCGCTATATGCACGACAGAGTCTTGCAGAATGCTATTGATTAAATATTATCAAAAAGAATAACGTTGCGGACCTCCACGTCGAATTTCTTCATTGGCATAAGACTCAAATTTTTTAAAGTTCTCTCTAAAGGCATTCGTTAACTTAAATGCTGTTGTATAATATGCCTCGTCATCGTTCCAGGTTGCTCTCGGACTTAATACACTGTCTGGTACCCCAGGACATTTTCTAGGCTGGGCTACCCCAAACACAGAGTGAATATGATAATCATCATAAGAGTACAATCCTAAATCACCGTTAAGCACAGCCTGGATCATAGCTCGGGTATATTTCAATTTAATTCGGGTTCCTACACCATAAGGACCACCAGTCCACCCTGTATTGACCAACCATACATTTACACCGGTATCTTTCATTTTTTGAATCAACATTTCGGCATAGGCTGCAGGATGTAAAGGCATAAATGGCGCCCCAAAACAAGCCGAAAACGAAGGTTGAGGCTCTACAACACCAGCCTCGGTACCTGCTACTTTTGCCGTATAACCTGATATAAAATGGTACGCCGCCTGGCTGGGAGTCAATTTTGATATGGGTGGCATTACTCCAAAAGCATCTGCCGTTAAAAAGAAGATGTTTTTGGGGTTCTTACCGATCGAAGGTGTTTGAATATTCTCTATGTGGTGAATGGGATAACTTACCCGGGTATTTTGAGTTATCGAGGTATCGGCATAATCTACTTCTCCATCGTTGATGATCACATTTTCAAGTATAGCACCTTCTTTGATGGCTCCGTAGATTTCTGGTTCTTTTTCTTTAGAAAGATCGATAACCTTTGCATAACAACCTCCTTCAAAATTAAAAATCGTATTTTCTTTGGTCCAGCCATGCTCATCATCACCAATCAATTTACGATTGGGATCGGTAGACAAGGTAGTTTTACCTGTACCCGAAAGGCCAAAGAATATAGCAGTATCACCATCTTTGCCGATATTGGCAGAGCAGTGCATAGGGAAACAATCGCGTTGTACCGGAAGAATAAAGTTTAAAGCCGAAAAAATACCCTTTTTGATTTCACCGGTATAGCCTGTACCCCCAATAAGAGCAATTTTTCTATCAAAATTTAAGATGGCAAAATTATGTTGTCGCGTTCCGTCAATTTTTGGGTCTGCCATAAAACCGGGAGCGTTAATGACCGTCCATTCGGGGTCAAAATCTTTTAACTCTTCATTAGTTGGTCTCAAAAACATATTATATGCAAACATGTTCGACCAAGGATATTCATTAATCACTCGTATATTTAAGCGATATTCGGGATCTGCACACGCATAACTATCGCGTACAAAAATCTCTTTCCCAGATAAGTACGAAGTTACTTTGTCGTACAATGCATCAAATGCGTCAGGCTCAAAAGGAATATTAATATCTCCCCACCAAATTTTATCTTTGGTAATATGATCTTTGACAATAAATCGATCTTTAGGAGAACGCCCGGTAAATTCACCGGTGTTAACGGCTAGTGTTCCAGACTTTGTAAGTTGCCCCTGACCTTTTTGCATTACCTCTTCCTGCAATTCTTTAGGAGATAATTGGTAGCGCATTGTAGCATCTTTAATACCGTAATGCTTTAACGAAAACGTTTTCGTAGTTGGATACAGTGATTCCATAAAAATATATCGTGTTTGTTATATACGTGCAAAATTAGGAATAATAATCACACTACCTACCTAAATGACTACTTAATCTGTGCTGCATTGATAATTAAAAGAATCCATCCAAAAATTAACAACAAACCGCCCAATGGTGTAATAAAACCAATACTTGATAATGAAATTCCTAAAACTTCATCGATAACCAAAAGGTATATTGACCCAGAGAAAAGGATCATTCCGACTAAAAACAGAAAAAAAATACGCTTTTTTGCTGTAACTTTTAAAAGACTCATGTTACTCAAAAACAGACAAGTAATGGCATGATACATTTGATATCGCACTCCTGTGTTAAATGACGCTATACTTTTGGCATCGACCAACTTTTCTAAACCGTGAGCGCCAAAAGCACCAAGGAGTACGGAAATTAGCGCCATAACCGCTCCCGTAATCAACATCATTTTATTCGCTTTATGTTCTTTCATAGGCTGATTCAATATTTGCGTAAACTACCCTGGGATTAGCCTAAGAGGCATTCGTTAAAAACAATTTTTTGATTTCTTTTTCAGGTATTTCTTACATTCGTATCAAAGTTATCAAAATATTAGCACGTATGCGAAAGATTCTAGTTATTGGCGCAGGAAAATCTACTGCCGTTTTGATTAAATATTTTCAGGATAAAGCTTTGACTGAGCAGCTTCATATCACCATAGGAGATATTTCTTTGCGACATGCTGAAAATCTGGCTGGCAATCATTCAAACTCTTTGGCTATTCAAATTGATGTGTTTGATAAAACATCTCGTGAAAACGCTCTTAAAAACTCAGATATTGTAGTCTCTATGCTTCCGGCAAGATTTCATATTGAAGTTGCTAAAGATTGTCTGCGGTATGGCAAACACCTGGTAACTGCATCTTATGTAAGCTCAGAAATGCAAGAATTAGATGATCATGTTCGTCAAAAAGGATTACTATTTATGAACGAAATGGGTGTAGATCCCGGTATCGATCATATGAGTGCCATGAAAGTTATTGATAACATAAGAGATCAAGGAGGAAAAATAATTTTGTTTGAATCATTTACGGGGGGTTTGATAGCACCAGAAAGCGATACAAACTTATGGAATTATAAGTTTACATGGAACCCGCGTAATGTAGTGATCGCAGGTCAGGGAGGTGCTGCAAAGTTTCTCCAGGAAGGAACCTATAAATATATCCCTTATCATAAATTATTTAGAAGAACCGAGTTTTTAGAGGTAGACGGCTACGGGCGATTTGAAGCATATGCCAATCGAAACTCTCTTCAGTATCAAAGTATATATGGTTTAGACGATATTCTCACACTATATCGTGGAACCATTAGAAGAGTCGGGTTTTCTAAAGCATGGAATACTTTTGTTCAACTGGGTATGACCGCAGATGATTATATCCTATCGAATTCTGAAAATATGAGCTATCGTGATTTTACGAATTCCTTTCTGGCGTATAGCCCTACTGATTCTGTAGAACTGAAACTTCGTCATTATTTAAAAATAGATCAGGATGACATCATGTGGGATAAACTTCTTGAACTCGACATGTTTAATCCTGATAAAAAAGTTGGCATCCCTGATGCCACCCCTGCACAAATACTTCAAAAAATATTGATAGATAAATGGTCACTTAGCGATGGAGATAAAGATATGATCGTGATGTATCACAAATTTGGATACGAACTAGATGGTGTACGCAAACAAATAGATGCCACTATGGTGAGTACCGGAGAAGATCAAACCTATACCGCAATGGCCAAAACTGTTGGATTGCCTGTTGCTATGGCTACGCTACGAATTCTCAATCAGCAAATCACGTTAACTGGTGTTCAAATTCCTATTCAAAAAGAAGTGTACGATCCTATACTGAAAGAACTCGAAGCTTACGATATCAGATTTACCGAAATTGAACGCGAGTATATGGGCTATAATCCCGATGGGGTTAAAGGTTAAACCCGCTTTATACATTAGAAAATCCCCGCCTGCCTATTCAGACGATTAAGGCGGGCAAGTATTACGGGTTGAAATATAGTCTTAAACGACGCTTTTATGCAAGACGATATAGTAATACCGTATTTAACATATGCTCGAGTAGAACTCATCTTAACCTGTTTGCCGAGGGTTTGAGACCAAAATATCCTAATTTATAGCCAATAAATTTCAATTATACGTCTTTAATCGTAATTTTGATTATCTAGAAATATGCCAAAGATACTGTTCAATACGATTGCCCTTATATCAATTCATTATATAATTTATTTGAGAAATTTTGGAGGATAAACCTAAGAAACATTGAAACGGGACTTGGCTTAGATTTTAACGCTAACATTGTACTCTTTAAATCCCGATAACTAAGTATAACATTCAGAAAATTGGAATTCATATGATAAAAATTGATGGCATCGATAAAGAAATATTACGCAATTTGATGGAAGATGCGCGTAGACCAATTTTAAAAATTGCCAGGCAAGTGGGTGTATCGGGAGCTGCAATTCATCAAAGACTTCGCAAACTTGAAAGCTCTGGACTTATCGCCGGATCCAAATTTATTATCGATCCTAAAGTAATGGGCTATAAAACCATGGCTTTTGTTGGGGTTTTTTTAGATAAAGCAGTGAGTAATCCTAAGGCTGTTAAGCAACTTAAAGATATTCCTGAAGTTATCGAATGTCATTACACGACCGGGAATTGGTCGATTTTTCTCAAAATATTGTGCAAAGATAATGAGCATTTAATGAATGTTCTCAATAAAGACATTCAGGCTATAGAAGGGGTTTCAAGAACTGAAACTTTTATTTCTCTGGATCAACAAATAGATCGACAGATTCAAGTATAATGTAAGTATGAATCTGCTGAAGTATGTAATTCGACATGCTACTACATGTCCACCATTTTTTATGAAGTTATGTAAAATATAATAATCCCGATAGTGTTAAAGGTTATTGAAGAAAAATAATATCTTCGTTTTAAACTTATTATATTTCCTTTATGTTTGAATTAAAAGAGAGTTCTCCATTAGGAATGTTACGGCAATTTGCTGTTAATTTAAATGCGACCCTACATGAAGACTTAGGAGCATCCAGTCTTATTCTAAATAACGAAAATGGTAAGGGTCGAATTAATCTGTACGAAGTTTTTCCCGGGTTAACGGCATGGATATACAATATTGAATTCAATAATGATTATAAGTTTATTCACGAGTTTTCTAAAAGTTACGTCTACTATTTCGGCTATCATGTATCCGGATATCAGCTGACAAAATTTCCGTACGAAGAAGAATATAATAAAATAGAGAAAGGCCAGAATTTTATCTTGACCGGAAAGTTTGGTGAAAAATCAGAATTTGTGATCCCAGCAAAGAAACACTATGAATGTTGTTATCTAATTGTGCAACCCGATCTTTTAAATCAACCTAATACAAAGACCAAGACAGCCTTAAAACTTCATTTGGCAGAAGTGTTTTCAATCTCAGATGCATCCAAACCTTTTAGATATTTTGGAAATAATGATTTAAGAACAGGAATTTATGCAGAGCTTATAGTTAGAAACAAAAGAACCGATCTGGTAGGAAGACTACTAACCGAGTCTGCCATTTTAAATATGCTTGCCTCTCAAATAGAGGCACATGATTATGATCAAAATACAGAAAACTTTCAACCCGACTTAAGTAAACAAGAGCTCCAGGATATAAGTAGTCTAGGCGATTATATTCAGGATAATATCGATCAAAGATTTCATAACCAAGAGCTAGCAAAAAAGCTTGGAGTAAGTCAAAAAAAATTACAGCGCGGTGTGCGTTTTCTATTCGGATACTCAATTAATAAATATATTATTAATATACGACTAGAACGTGCCAGAGAGTTGTTTATCACTTCAGATTTGAATGTTTCAGAGATATGTTATAAAGTGGGATATGCCAGTAGGAGTCATTTCGCCAAGCAATTTTATAATAGGTATGGAGTTTTCCCTAATCACTATAGAAATTCCCTGTTCAAAGAAAATATTCTTTTTGAAGTTTCTTACAGATTAATGGCTAAAACCGGTATTGATGAAAAGGAAATAACAGACATATTAAGCGTATCCCGTAAAAACAATAAAGTTTATGACATTACGGGTAGTCTAATTTATCATAGAGGTATATTTTTTCAATTAATAGAGGGATCGAAAAAAGATGTGTTATATATTTATGATAAAATAAAGAAGGACAAGCGACATTTTGATGTACAAACCATTTGGCAAGGCACAAAGATGAGCAGAGAGTTCGAAAACTGGAATATGGCTATGATATCTGATGAAGGTATTCTTAATATCCCAAGTGATGGAAATACGAAGAACCTAAATTTAGGTTTACTTGTTGGGGAAATTAGTGAACAGGCATTAGAATCCAAGAATCTTTGGGGAAAGGTAAGAAACATTTTAAAAACTATTTGACTCCTCAATTCTCCTTATTATTATTTCGATATTGAAGGCTGTCTTATTAATTCTGCTAAACTATACGATATATGTAGTTTGAGCTAAAACTTCTGCAATCACATTGCCGTCACTACTAAATTTAACCCGTTTTATGCATTAGAAAATCTATTACGGCTTGAAACTGCTGCAAAACCAAGCACTACGTTGTATTTTTAAGTTTCACCATAGCCCTTTGACTCCGCTCGGGGTAAACTGCTATGCTGAAACTTAGAAAACACTGCCAACGCTACATCTCGCCCAAAGCAATGCTTTGTCGTGGCATTTTAAATCCTCATAACGAAATTCTAATGCATAAACCGGGTTTAAATTATCTAAAAGTTAACTAAAAAAGAAATACCCCCAGTTCATCAAATAACTGGCAGGTTTCTATTTGTTCAAATAAGTTTAAACAAACCTAATTAATCCCTATTTCCTAAAAAAAGAGAAATAAAATATAGTAATGTTGCCAATGATCCCAAAGCAGCCACTACATACGTTCGTGCAGCCCATTTCAGTGCGTCTTTTGCACCATCATACTCTTGCGGGGTTACCATATTTCTATTTTCTAGCCATGCTAATGCTCTCTTACTAGCATCGTACTCTACAGGAAGTGTTATGAACGCAAATAAAGTGGTTGCAGCAAAAAGTATGATACCGACAAGAAAAATCAAGTTACCGAATACCATTCCAGAGGCAGTTAATACCAAACCTGCCATAATTACAATATTAGAAAGTTTACTGGCTATTCCCACAGCAGGAACGATTTTAGAACGCAAGGTTAACCAGCTATACGCAGTAGCGTGTTGCACAGCATGTCCAACCTCATGAGCAGCTACGGCTGCGGCTGCGGCATTTCTTTGATGATATACGCCCTCGCTTAAATTTACTGTTTTGTTCGTTGGATTATAATGATCGGTTAGCATGCCGGGTGTAGAAATCACCTTTACATCGTAAATACCGTTATCCTCTAGCATTTTTGTTGCGATCTCTGCACCACTCATTCCGTTTTGCAAATGAACTTTTGAATACTTCTTAAACTTACTCTTTAATTTATTGCTCACGTACATACTTACCAAAAATATGACCCCAGCAATTATATAATATCCCATCATAAAGCGCTAATTTTTATACGTGTTAATATAACTATTTTATAAGCAAAAACCTCGCCATACTAGCGAGGTTTTTAAGTAAATAAACTTGAGTTAGCCAATACTTCGAGTTTATCCTAAATATGTTTCAACATCTACTAGTGGTAGCTCAAATGCCTCTGATATTGCGGGATATACTACATCTCCCTGGATAACATTGAGTCCCTTTTTAAGAGGTTCGTTACGGGCACATGCAGCTTTCCAACCTATATTTGCTAACTGTACAGCATATGGCAAAGTGACATTGGTTAATGCCAGAGTGGACGTAAAAGGTACTGCGCCTGGCATATTTGCAACAGAATAATGCACCACATCATCAATGATGTATACCGGATCCTGATGGGTCGTTGGTTTGGTAGTTTCAAAACAACCGCCTTGATCCACAGCCACATCAACCAATACCGTACCTGGGCGCATATCTTTTAACATATCCCGTGTAATCAACTTAGGGGCTTTTGCGCCAGGTATAAGTACGCCACCAATAATCAGGTCTGAGGTTTTTATATGTTTACGAATGGTATATTCGTTAGAATATTCTGTATTGACATTGGCAGGCATGACATCGTCGAGATACTTTAGTCTTTTTGGACTAATGTCTAAAATAGTAACATCAGCACCCATACCGGCTGCCATTTTTGCAGCCTGAGTACCTACCACACCGCCACCAAGTACGAGGACTTTAGCAGGTGCCACTCCTGGAACTCCACCAAGCAGAATACCTCTACCTTTAAGAGGTTTTTCTAGATACTTGGCACCCTGTTGTATCGACATTCGTCCGGCAACCTCGCTCATCGGAGTTAATAACGGCAAACTACGGTCGGGGTCTTCTACGGTTTCATAAGAAATACATACCGAACCACTGTTGATCATTGCCTGGGTCAATGGTTCACTAGATGCGAAGTGAAAATAGGTGAATACCAATTGATCTTTTTTGATCAACGCATATTCAGGTTCTATAGGTTCTTTGACTTTGATGATCATCTCTGCTGCATGGTATACCTCTTCTATTGTAGGTAATATCTGCCCACCGGCACTTATGTATTCATCATCACTAAAACCACTCTGCAAACCGGCATTTTGCTGAATGTAAACCGTATGACCGTGTCTAACAAGCTCCATAGTTCCTGCAGGTGTTACCCCTACACGATTCTCGTTATTTTTAATCTCCTTCGGAACCCCGATTATCATATTCTTATTTTTTTGTCGAAAATAGATGTTTTTATGAAATAAACCAATAAATCATATTCAAAAAATACTTTATCAATAATTTTAATAAGTATATATTGAAAATGTTAAAAAAATAAATATTTATAATTTCAACTTTAGTTTTTATAGCGATACTTAAAATATAACAACAAAAATCCGGAAATTGCCGTTATAAAGTTTGCTAAAATTATCGGTAAACTATCAATTAAGAACCCGTAAATAAGCCAACACAATACACCCGAGACAAAAATGAGTAACATAGACAACGATAAACTGTCTGCCGATTTTGTTTTCCAGGTTTTAAATACCTGTGGTAAAAATGCTGTCGTGGTTAATGTTGCTGCCACTAACCCCAAAATTTCGGTAAAATCGATCATATTTTGTTGTGAAATAGAGAATATGAAAAGTAGAAAATAGAAAATAGAAATTGGAAAGTAGAAATTAATTTAATGGATTGTCCATTATTATTATACCTAAAATTTAACTGAGAAGTCATCCTGAATTCATTTCAGGATCTCATTACGTTTATTTTCAGTACATCGAGATGAGAAGCTGAAACGAGCCTGTGCTGAACTCGTTTCAGTATTCAGCTTGACGCAAACTGTTTAGGTTAAATTACGGATATTCATATTAATTTAGTCTCTTTTCCATACGCTTTTTTCTATTTTCCGGTTTCTAATTTCTAATTTCCACATGCTACATTATTATCTATCCTACCACATTCACAATCTTACCTGGCACTACGATTACCTTTTTAGGTTCGCGACCTGCGAGTTGTTGTTGTGTTTTTTCATGTGCCATAACTGCAGCCTCAATTTCTTCTTTACTCAAGTCTAACGATAATTCTAGGGTAAAGCGCATCTTACCGTTAAAAGAAATCGGATATTGCTTTGTACTTTCAACAAGATGTTGTGCTTCAAAAACGGGAAATGCAGCTGTTGCTATTGACTCGTTATGTCCCAACTTTTGCCATAATTCTTCGGCGATATGAGGGGCATAAGGTGAAATTAACACCAACAAGGGTTCTAGAATGGCTCTAGCATTACATTTTTGAGCAGTCAATTCATTCACTGCTATCATAAACGTACTTACCGAAGTGTTGAACGAGAAATTCTCGATATCTTCTTCTACCTTTTTGATCGTTTTGTGCAGGGTTTTTAGGTTATCTTTTGTAGGTTCTGCATCTGAAACATTAAAAACATCCCCCTGACCCCCTTCGAAGGGGGAATGGTACAATTTCCATAATTTTTTAAGGAAAGAATGCACCCCGGTGATCCCTGCGGTATTCCAGGGTTTGGCTTGCTCTAATGGTCCAAGGAACATTTCATACAACCGTAAGGTATCTGCCCCATAATCATCACAAATGTCATCTGGATTAACGACGTTGTATTTGGATTTAGACATTTTTTCGACTTCGCGACTTACTATATACTTTCCGCCGTTTAAAACAAAGTCTGCATCTTTTAGATGTTTATATTTGTTATCCAATTTAAAGCCTTCTATATCTAGCTCATTTGAAGAATTTATAAGAGTAACATCCACATGTAGAGGCATTATATTAATTTTCGAAATATCTATATCTACTCCTCTTTTCTGAGTCAAATGAACTAATCTTTCTTTAAGTTCACTATCGTTTTCTAACAAATCCGCAGAAATAAAAATTGCTTCATCCGTTTGTAATCCTGTATTCAAAAAAACCCTATGCATAAAAGCACTAGTCCCCAAAATCATCCCTTGATTGATCAGTTTTTTAGCAAATTCCTCTACCGGTACAATCCCGCGATCAAATAAAAACTTTTGCCAAAAACGTGCGTAAAGTAAATGCCCTGTAGCATGTTCGCTTCCGCCAATGTACAGATCTACCTCTTTCCAGTACACAATAGCCTCTTGTGAAAATATCTCATCTTCATTATGAGGATCCATATACCGGTTAAAGTAATACGAACTTCCTGCCCAACCTGGCATGGTGTTCAGCTCTAAAGGAAACACACTATTATGGTCTATTAAGTCGTTTGCAACCACCTTGTTATTTTTAGTATCCCAAGCCCAAACATCTGCACGACCTAATGGGGGTTCCCCGCTTTCGGTAGGCAAATACTTCTCTACCTCTGGTAGTTCAATCGGCAGATATTTTGCTTCAATCATTTGTGGCATTCCGTCGACATAATACACCGGAAAGGGTTCTCCCCAGTAGCGTTGTCGACTAAAAACAGCATCTCGTAACCTATAATTGATTTTTCCTTTTCCTTGATCGATCTGCTCTAATTCATAAATCGCTCTTTTGGTGGCTTTTTTATAATTAAGACCATTTAAGAAGTCAGAATTGGCAATAATAGTATGCTCTTTATCGGCAAAAGCTGCTTCAGAAATATCAACGCCTTCAAAAATATTTGGGATAGCAATATCAAAATGCTTTGCAAAGTCATAATCACGTTGATCTCCGCAAGGTACTGCCATTACCGCTCCGGTACCATAGCCTGCCAACACATAATCCCCAATCCAGATGGGTATGGGTTCTTTAGTGAATGGATGCTCTGCATATGCCCCGGTAAACGCACCGCTTATCGTTTTTACATCGGCCATACGTTCGCGCTCACTTCGTTTTGCAGTGGCTTCAATATACGCGTCGACCTCAGCCTTTTGCACTGAAGTTGTTATTTTTTGAACCAACTCATGCTCTGGAGCCAACGTCATAAAACTAACTCCAAAAATCGTATCAGGTCTTGTAGTAAATACTTCAATTTTGAATTCTGAATTCTGAATTCTGAATTCTACAGAAGCTCCTTCAGAACGACCAATCCAATTGGTTTGCGAATCCTTTAGCGGTTGCGGCCAATCGATGGTGTCTAAACCGTCTAATAACCGTTGTGCATACGCCGAAATACGCATGCTCCATTGGGTCATTTTTTTACGTAGTACAGGATATCCACCCCGCTCTGAGACTCCGTTTACGATTTCATCATTGGCCAATACGGTACCCAATTTCGGACACCAGTTTACTTCAGTTTCAGCCAAATAGGTTAATCTATACTTTAGTAATACTTCTTGTTTTTCTTTGGAAGAAAAAGCATTCCATTCTTCAGCTGTACATTGGATGACATCTTCATCGCAAACCGCATTTATAGTTGCATTTCCTTCCGCAGAAAAAATAGCCTCAAGATCATTTATACTTCGGGCTTTATCTTCTGTAGCATCATACCAGGAATTGAATAGCTGAATAAAAATCCACTGCGTCCATTTATAAAATTTTGGATCGCTGGTACGTACTTCTCGACTCCAATCAAACGAAAACCCAATTTTATCTAACTGCTCTCGATACCGGGCAATATTTTGTTGGGTAGTAATGGCAGGGTGCTGTCCTGTTTGAATAGCATATTGCTCTGCAGGTAAGCCAAAAGAGTCGTACCCCTGGGGATGCAAAACATTGAATCCCTTATGTCGTTTGTATCGTGCATAAATATCGCTGGCAATATACCCAAGAGGATGGCCAACATGCAATCCCGCACCCGAAGGATAAGGAAACATATCTAACACATAATACTTTGGAGCCCCCTCCATCTCCCCCGAAAGGGGAGGGTTTTTTGCTACAAAGGTGGTGTTGTCTTTCCAGTATTGCTGCCATTTGGCTTCGATCTCTCTAAAATTGTAGCTCATCCTTATGAAATTAAGATCGCAAATTTACTAAAACCTGACTAATTCTAATCCTAACCGCTTTACAATTGTTTAGCCTTTACGATTGGATTTCTTATTTGGAGTCCGAGAGGTTTCTCGCTTTTGCTTCCATGGGCTGCAAACAACTATAGGTAAATGAATTAATAGGTGTTTCGATCCCCAATCGTTTCCCTTCAGTTACTATAAACCCATTAAAGTTTTCTAATTCTGAAGGTCTGCCTTGGATGATGTCTCTTTGGGTAGAAGCTGTTGCATTATACGGTTGTTGACTGATCATGTGCATGATCTGCTCGACAATAGTATTGGGTACTGCCACGTTTTTGGCTATTGCAACACGATAGATTTCTGTAGCAGTTTGCCGTAGCATTTCTCGAGTATACGTATTCTCATACATTTCACCAATAGTGGCTCGGGTGAGCGCTCCCAAACCACTTACGGTAGCGATGAACATAAATTTACTCCATATAGCTACATGAATATCTTTGGAAATCGTATTTGTGAAGCCGGCTTTATCGAATACCTCTTTTACTTTTTGAATACGTGGTGTGATTTGCTTATCTAATTCTCCGAATATAAGTTCGGGACGAAATCCGAAATGTGAAATCACACCTGGTTCTTCTATTTTGCTATATATTTTACACAGTCCCCCTATCACCTGTGTTTTAGGCAGGATTGAGGCCACTTTTGCTGCATTATCTGCGCCGTTTTGCAACGGAAGTACTACAGTATCTTTATGCAAAAGCGGCTTGATTAAGGTTGCTGCTTCGGTTACTTGCCAGGACTTGGTACAAATAAGAATTAAGTCTGCCTTTTCGACCTCGTCGATAGACTGAGTAGCCCGATAGGGGTGAACCTTAAAATCACCATCAATACTTTTGACCTGTAGCCCATTGCTTTGAATAGCTTCGAGATGCTTCCCTCTGGCAACTAGGGTAACTTTTTGACCTGAATGCGCTATTTTTCCGCCAAAAAACCCTCCTACGCCGCCGACCCCAATAATGACTGTATGCATCATTTACAAAACAAATTAATCATTTCTAATATAGGCAAAAGCAAAAACTCTAATTAGCAGATGTCTTATATTTTTAAATAGTTATACACAAAAGTATTATTTTTAAGCCTCGGATCGTTATTTGTTATATATTTTTACCGAAAATTCAGTACATCCATGAGTTCATCATTTGAAAAGTATCAAAAACGCAGACTAATTTCTTCCTATTTTTCAGTAGTTATTAGTGTATCTTTGGTGTTGTTCTTATTAGGTTTATTGGGATTGCTGGTGTTAAACACAAAAAAGGTGGCCGATCATTTTAAGGAAAAGATTGCGCTCACGATCTATTTAAAAGATAATGCCAAAGAAGTTGAAATTAAACAATTAGAAAAAACATTGGCACTGGCAGCCTACACAAAATCTACTGTTTTTATCTCTAAAGACGAAGCTGCCGAAGCACATAGTAAGGATATAGGAGAAAATTTCATGGATTTTCTGGGATATAATCCTTTACAAAACTCTATAGACGTATACTTAAAAGCTGATTTTGTTGATCCTGCAAAAATTGAAGAAATTTCGACAAGCATCACCAGAAAAGATTTTGTAGATGAAGTGATCTATGATAAACCCCTTATTTCATTGCTTAACGACAATATTAAAAAAATTAGCTTTTGGGTGTTACTCATTAGCGGGATTTTTACCTTTATTGCCGTATTGTTGATCAATAGTTCTATTCGCTTATCGGTATATTCAAAAAGATTTATTATTAAAACCATGCAAATGGTTGGAGCCACCAAAAAGTTTATTCGCAGACCTTTTATCTGGAAGAGTGTGCGTCTAGGGATGATAGGAGCACTTCTAGCGCTATTTGGTGTAGGTATAGTATTATACTACCTTAATAAAACATTTCCTGAACTAGCGCTATTAGAAGATAAATTTTTACTAATGATCTTATTTTTAGGGGTATTTGGTATAGGTGTACTGATCACATGGATTAGTACTTTTTTTGCTACGCAGCGGTTTTTAAATCTTAGAACTGATGAGCTATATTATTAGCGGTTAGTTTTTAAGAAATAGTAGTTAAAAAAATTAAACGTTGTTTTATGGGACCAGTAGTGTGGAACGTCGACCCGGAAATTATAAAATTATTTGGTAGTATTCCTATTCGGTATTATGGGTTATGCATCTTACTAGGTGTACTTATTTCGTATCAGATCGTAAAGAAAGTGTATGTACAAGAACATATCCCAATTGAAAAGCTAGAACAGCTTTCGACATATCTTTTTGTTGGTATTGTGATAGGTATGCGTCTTGGTCACTGCCTCTTCTATGATTTTGAGTATTATTCAAATCATATCGTAGAGATTTTTGTTCCGTTTCGATGGACTAACGATAGTTGGGAGTTTACTGGATTTCAGGGACTAGCAAGTCACGGAGGTAGTATAGGTGCTATCTTGGCCATTGTTTTTTATTCTTTCAAGCATAAAACCTCAATTTTTTGGATACTAGACAGAATTGCCATAGTTGCACCCATTACCGGAGCCTTTATCCATCTTGGAAATTTTATGAATTCTGAAATCTACGGAAAACCCACTCATGGTAATTACGGAGTTATATTTATGCGAGATGATATGATCCCAAGACATCCTACGCAATTATACGAAGCTTTCGCCTATGTACTCATATTTTTTGCAGCGTGGTTTTCTTATAAAACTACAAATGTGCGCCACTATAAAGGTATGCTGTTTGGTTTTGTTCTTATCGCTGTTTTTACAGCGCGATTTATCATAGAATATTTTAAAGAAAATCAGGTGGCGTTTGAGGATGCAATGACGATCAACATGGGGCAATGGCTTAGCATTCCATTTATTGTTAGTGGTATTGTCTTACTTTTTTTAAGTCGGCTACAAAGAGAAACAATGCTATAAATTTTATGGATAAATTTGCCAAAATCTGGTTACTATGTGCGTTTATACTATTTATTGTATTTATGGTGGTCATGATCCAAACATTTCGACCTGTAACAAAAATAGATCCAGAAGATGTTATGAAAATTACCGGTAAAGTAATCAACATTGAAGCCGCTCCTGGATTTGACATTGCTATTACCCTTGAAAACGACAACCATTATTATTATATCAACCGGGGTTTACAACAATCTCTAGCTATTGAACCCCTGCGTACTGCTATTTTAAATAAAAATGTAACATTGTATACTTTGAAAAGATGGACTATCTTTACTCCCGATTGTAATATGGGGCATATTGCTAAAATTGTTACAGCTAACCAAGTAGTATTCAATAAAATTAATAACGACGATCATGAGCAAACAACACCGTAAAAACAACCCACCTCAACCCGATTTTGTATTTGGGAAGAAAAATTATGTAGTCATGGCGATTGGTATTGCAGTTATTGCGCTAGGATTTATTTTGATGGCAGGAGGCGGTAGTGATGATCCTAATGTTTTTAATCCAGAGATTTATAACTTCAGACGAATACGGCTTGCACCAACCATAGTATTGATAGGCTTTGGTATCGAAGTATATGCTATTCTTCTAAATCCAGACAAGAAGAAAAAGTAATATTTCAAAGAAACATCCCAATGCTCTATGGATATAATTGATGCCATTGTTTTAGGAATAGTTCAAGGTCTCACAGAATTTTTACCGGTTTCATCGAGCGGTCACCTAGAATTAGGCAAAGCCATTCTTGGGGATACGAGCATTCCTGAAGAATCCTTATTATTTACAGTTGTCCTTCATTTTGCTACCGCGCTAAGTACTATAGTCGTTTTTAGAAAAGATATCTGGAGAATCATTCGCGGTTTGCTAGCCTTCAAAAAAAATGAAGAAACCCTATTTTCATTAAAAATTATCGTTTCTATGATTCCGGCAGTAGTTGTAGGACTGTTTTTTGAAGAACAATTAGAACAGCTTTTCGGTGGTAATATTACCTTTGTAGGATGTATGTTGCTCATTACTGCTATACTGCTATGGTTTGCCGATAAAGCGAAAAGCACAAGAAAACCTGTAAGCGCCACCAATGCATTTGTTATTGGTATTGCGCAAGCTGTGGCTATGCTACCGGGGATTTCGCGTAGCGGAGCTACAATTTCGACTTCGGTTTTATTGGGAAATGATAAAACCAAAGCGGCGCGCTTTTCGTTTTTAATGGTGATCCCATTGATCTTTGGGAAAATTGCTAAAGATATGTTGAGTGGTGATCTTTCATTTACTTCTCAAAATAACAGCGCCATTATTATAGGTTTTATAGCTGCTTTTATTTCTGGGCTTTTTGCGTGTACCTGGATGATTTCGCTAGTAAAAAAGAGTAAGTTAACATATTTTGCCGTATATTGTGTTTTTGTTGGTATACTTGCCATCATTTTTGGTTTGATGAAATAGCCCCAAATTATGTTAACCGAACAAGACTACAGAAACGGTCAAATTATTTTGATCGACAAACCGTTACAATGGACTTCTTTTCAGGTCGTCAATAAGCTACGTTGGGCCATTCGGAAAAACTTTGGTATTAAAAAGATCAAAGTAGGACATGCAGGTACATTGGACCCCTTGGCTTCGGGTCTCTTAATTCTATGCACAGGAAAATTTACCAAGCAAATTCCGCAGCTTCAGGGACAAGTAAAAGAGTATACCGGTACCATTACTTTAGGAGCTACAACACCATCATACGATCTGGAAACCGAGATAGATCAAACCTTTCCAATTGATCACATTACCAATGAAGATATTATAGCTGCTACAGCTATATTTACCGGAGAAATCGAGCAATATCCACCCATTTTTTCAGCTTTAAAAAAAGATGGAAAGCGCCTGTACGAATATGCCAGAGCGGGAACCACAGTAGCCATAAAATCAAGAAAAATCACCATACATCATTTTGAAATTACCAGAATAGCTTTGCCAGAGGTCGATTTTAAAGTTATATGTAGTAAGGGAACTTATATACGTTCACTTGCGCATGACTTTGGAAAAGCGTTACAAAGCGGGGGGCACTTAACTGCTTTACGAAGAACAAGCATAGGATCATTTTCTATTGAAGATGCTACTACTGTAGAAGCTTTTGTGAAACAGGTATCTACAAAAATTGAAACTGCATAAAATATTGTTGAATAAAATTAGTTATACATACACTTATGGAGTTTTTAGAGAAACATAAAGCCTTGATTATCACATCTATGTTGATGGGAATCTTTGTTCTTAGCTTGTACAATATCAATATGATCAAAAAGCAAAAAGAACAAGCCGAAATTATGATGGAAATTCCTGAAGAATTTTTGGCAGAACAGGAAGAAGAGCAGCAACCCGAAGAAGAATTGATCGCTCAAGAGAATAGACAGATTGATGCTTCTAGAAGAACTCATGCGGCCTATAATGAAGATTTTGAGGATCATGATGAGTTTGAACAACGCATGAAATCTCTTACAGAAACTGAGGATCTGGCACAAAGTGAAGAAACCATGACTGCTGAAGAAGGCGATGTCCCTCTAGAGGAAGATACCAACGAAGAAGCGAAAAACGAAGAAGCGAAACCCGAGGATGAAGAAATGAATAACAGAAATAGCTCCCTTACCTACAGTCTTAAAGGTCGTACCTCTATTGAGCTACCAAATCCTGTATATACCTGTAATGGCAGCGGAAAAGTTGTGGTAAAAATTGAAGTTAATAAAAACGGATATGTTGTCGATACTAAAGTTGACAAAAAAAAGTCGACAACACGTAACGAATGCCTCTTTGACAATGCCATGAATTATGCCAGAAAAGCATTATTTTCTCGTACCACTTTAGAAGAACAACATGGATCTATAACTTATTATTTCAATTACAATAATTAATTGATTTTACCTCGCCATAAGGTAATGCTCGGTATAAATTATGATCCTAATACTGTAGTAACTGAAGTAGATCTTGAGCAATATTTTGACCGCGGTCTTTGTTATACCACACTTGTAAATCTTGTTTGAATTGTGCGTCTAAACTCCCGTATTTTGATTTGTAATCGTTCACCATTTTAGTAGCAATAGAGGGTCTTGGTCCCCATGTATTTAGCACCTTTTGATTTTGAGGGTTATAAACAATCAGCTTCGGAATTGCTTTGCCTCCATTGGTAAGAAAATTACTCATTAATTGTTCATGATCATCTCTAGACACTATTTTTAATTGAATTGTATCAGATACTTCTGCTAATATATTCATCACCGGCAATGATTGTGCAGCATCGCCGCACCAACCTTCAGACAAGACCAACCAGATCACCTTTTTTTGAGTCTTAGCAAACGTATCGATTACTGATTTTTCGATAGCTAACGTTTTGTCTAAACGTTTCATTCTACGTTCATTGAGTAGGCTATAATTGGTTAACGCTTCAGATTGTTCATGACCTGTTGATTTTCCTTCAGCCAAAAGATGACTTAGTAGTGCTTTGTATTCCTGATATGTATAAGAATGATGGATAGCTTCTTCAACCAAATCAATAACATGTGTACGCTTCATTTTTCTACGGTGTTTTTTTGTAAAAATAGGACGTTTATCTTTTGAAACCCTTACAATTAAAAAAAATTGAAGAATATGATATATTTGTGCCGGGTATTGCCTCTCCCTAATCTCAAAAAGAGTAATTCATGAACAAAACCTTATTTTACCGAGCAGATATAGATGGTCTACGAGCTATAGCTGTTATTCTTGTCATTTTATATCATGCGGATTTATCCTGGATAGAAGGAGGGTATATAGGGGTAGACGTATTTTTTGTAATTTCTGGATATCTTATTACCAGTTCGATCAACAAAGAAATGCTAAACGGTGCGTTTTCTTTTAAAGCTTTTTATTTACGGCGGATACGAAGGATAATTCCTGTTTTGGTATTTGTTATGCTTGTGGTAACGCTTCCTGCATGTCTGTTTCTTTTTGCCAATGATCTCGAAAACTTTTCTAGAACGGTTTTGCACACCATGCTAAGCACCAATAACTTCTATCTATGGCTTAATGGCAAAAATTATTTTGTTGAGAATACCGAGGTAATTCCTCTACTTCATACCTGGTCTTTAGCTGTCGAAGAACAATTTTATGTGATATGGCCCCCTATTCTTTTGCTGATGCATCGTTTTCTTCACTCAACAAAAAGACTAGTATGTATCGTTTTATGTATCATAGCAGGATTAGGAATATCTGTATATCAAGCGTATTATGATCCTACAACAGCCTACTTTTTGTTACCGGCGCGATTGTTTGAACTTTCTATGGGCGCGGGTCTCGCTCTGTTTTGGGATAAAATTCCAAAAATAAGTACGCTCTATAACCATATAATTTCAAGTATTGGGCTTTTATTAATCATATCTTCAGGGGTGTTGCTGGATAATTCGAGCATATTTCCTGGCATGAATGCTTTATGGCCTTGCTTAGGTGCTGTCATGATTATTTTGGCGGGTAAGTCACAAGACAACGCTTTAGTTAACAGGCTATTAGCGATGAAGCCTTTAGTTACCCTTGGCCTATTATCGTATTCTATGTATTTGTGGCATTGGCCTATTTTTGTATTTATAAAATATTTGGGGTATGATCTCGATGTTCCTAAAATTATAAGTGCAATTACACTTACCATCGTACTCTCTTATTTTTCATGGAAGTATGTTGAACAACCTTTTCGATATCGCTTTACTTATCGCTTTTCTAAAACAATATGGGTTGTACTATTACCTTGTCTTTTTATCACAGGCACTATTTATGGTATACTCGATGCTAAAGATGGTTTCCCAGAGCGTCATCCCGAACTTACAGAGTTTAATAAAGATGAAAATTTCCCGAATAAAGTACGAAAACATTGTTTTGATACCTACGCAATAGGCAACGTAGCGTATTGCAGCTTGGGTGTCAAAAAAGATACGCTAGACGGAATCCTAATTGGTGATTCTTTTGCAAATCATACCGCCGCTTTTATTGATGTGCTGGCCAAAGATGCAAATTTATATTTTCACGATAGTGCAGCAGGCGGATATCCTTTACTACACGATATAGATGATATTAGCGGTGAAAACGAACGCGATCCTCGATACGGATTAGAAAGATTGGCGTATGCACAGAAATTAGAAACGATTATTATTGCTACAAATTGGGAACGCTTTTATGACCCTGCTTCAAAAAACTATCAATTCGTACTTGAAACCCTCGCAGGACTGGTAGAAAGCAAAAAAAATATAATCATAATAGATCCTCTACGAGCGACTAGTGCCATGAATATACATAAAATGAAGATGTATAAAACTAAAGGAAATGCTTCAATTCTAAAAAAAGATATATTGATTCCTTTTTATGAGCGTCCGGAAACATATATCGTATACGAGATACAACGCAAATTTCCGTCGGTAACTGTTATCAATCTAAATGATGTGATGTGTGATGCACAATTTTGTGAATTTGAAATTAACGGAAGTATCATTTATCGCAACGGAAATCATTTGAATACCAGTGGAGCCGAGTTGATTGCGAGAAGATTTATCGAGGAAAAAGGAAATCCATTACATTTCCTAAAAAAATAAGGGCTAGATCCCGAATGCATCTAAGTTGTAAGGTTAGCCTACGGTTAATGACAGGTGTTGAAGTAATTTTACTAAAGATTAACAGAATTGTAATCTAATAAAACAAGATACATATGCAGAAGCAACGATGTGAATGGTGTTTAGGTGATCCCTTGTATGAAGCCTATCACGATAAGGAATGGGGCGTACCGCTACACGATGAACAATTATTATTTGAATTTTTAGTTTTAGAGACGTTTCAGGCCGGATTAAGTTGGATTACCATTTTACGAAAAAGAGAACATTTTAGACTTGCCTTTGATAATTTCGATTACCGCCTGGTCGCTCAATATAATGAACAGAAGAAGGAAGCGCTATTGCAAAATAAAGCTATTATTCGAAATAAATTAAAAATAAATTCTACAGTATCTAATGCGCAGAATTTTATGAAAATACAGCAAGAATTTGGAAGTTTTGATAGCTATATTTGGGATTTTGTGCAAAACAAGCCCATCGTAAACCGTTGGAAGCACCACAAAGATTGCCTTGCAACTACCGAAATCTCAAATCGAATAAGCAAAGATCTCAAAAAAAGAGGATTTAAATTTGTAGGTCCTACGGTAATGTATGCGTTTATGCAAGCTATTGGTATGGTTAATGATCACACGGTGGATTGCTTCCGGTATACCCAGGTGTAATACTCATTTTGGTGTAACCAGAGAGTATACAATAGTGAAATAGTGATAATTTTATGATCCGCACTATTGTAAATACGATAAAAATTCTTCTCTAGAAATTTCCCTGGCTCCCAGACTTGCTAAATGATCAGTATGTATTTGACAATCTATTAATGTTACGTTTTGTTGTCGTAACCAATCTACTAATTTTACAAAACCGTATTTGGAGGCATTACTAACTAGTGAAAACATACTTTCGCCACAAAACACTTTTTTATTGCGTAGCCAAACTCCGTAAAGACCACCTACTAGCCTCTCATCATACCACACCTCGACAGAGATTGCATGTCCTAATTCATGCAGTTGTATATAGGCTTCTTGCATCTCATTGGTAATCCAGGTATCGTCTTGATCTTTTCTTTTTACATGAGCGCACTGCCTGATCACACTTTTAAAATCCTGATTAAAGGTTACTTCAAAAGGATCTTTTTTAAGAAGTTGTTTCATGCTTTTGCTAATTTTGAGCTCTTTTGGAAATAAAACCATCCGTGGATCTGGGCAAAACCATAAGATAGGCTCACATGAACTATACCAGGGAAATATCCCCGAATGATACGCTTTTAATAACCTGGATATTGATAGGTCACCGCCAATAGCCAATAATCCATTCGTGTCTGCACAATAAGCGGGAGGAAACCAAATAGCAGCTGTGAGTAAGTACAAAATATAGGCTTATTAATTATATTGAATCGGGTCTGAATCCGTTCATTAAGTTAAATATCAATCAGTTGTTTGAATTGACCAAAAAAATCGCAATATTTGTTAAGACCTTTTAAGATAAATTTTGTTCATCATTGCTTTTTTGAGTTTTATTAAAAGGTTGACCTAAAACCACAATACGAAAAGTCCGATATACCCTATCGGACTTTTTACTTTTCTAAGTATAAATGCATTTAATTTACGGCTTATGCATACCGTTACTTGTATGTTGGTTTAGAATGGTAGATCGTCATGCTCTTCTTCAGAAAAATCTGTAGCTGGTTCAAAAGTATCTGCCGGTGGTGGGGGCACAGCTCCAGAAGCAGGCATTGCAGACTGCAAATTCTCTATCCGCCAGCCTTGTATGGCATTAAAATACTTCGTTTCTCCTTGTGGATTAACCCACTCGCGACCTCGAAGATTAATACCAATTTTTACATCCTGACCTACCTGAAAATTATTTAACAAATCACATTTATCTTGAATAAATTCTACCATAATGTGTTGTGGATATTGCTCGTCGGTAGTTACCACTATTTCTCTCTTTCTAAAACCATTGTTACCAAAAGTTTGCGTCTCGCCTATCATTTTTACTTTACCTTGTACTTCCATCGCTGCTGTGTTATTATGTTGCTGATAAAATATTCCATGCTGTATCTACATCATCATGATCTAGATAATATTTGGCAAATTTATGAATTTCTGTCGGGTTTGCCTGCTCAATTTTAGCCTTTATATCCTCTCGATTATTAACAAAGCTAACCGCATCCTTTTGATCTGGTATTTTTTCTACGTTTGCAAGTTTACCCAGATCATTACCTGTTAATATGGAACTATTCTTAATATCCTCTGGTAACCCATCTACTCCAACCCCTAACGATCTAAGGGGTTTAGGCACCTCGAACATCCCTAAATTTGCTCTGGTATACCAATTCCCACCCATACGAGCTACCTGGTCAATTTTATGTTGATCGATGTTATCGTTTTGATCGAGAACATTTTTATGAATATGCATCAGTAGTACTTCACAAATAATAAGGTTTCCTGCTCCTCCTTCTTCGCCCAAGGCTATGATATCATTTACTTTACATTCGAACTGTACAGGAGATTCTCCTACCCGAAATGATTGTACCTTCTTTGAAGGTACCATGGTAAGCCCTGATTTTACAAACTCGTTCACACCAGTAGCATATTCTGTACTAGACAAAGACATTTGTTGTACAATGTCATAGTTTACAATATTTATAACTACTTCTTTGGTGTTTTTTGCATTCTCTAATGTGTGTTTAGTCGTATTATCTCTTACTCTTCGTGCTGGAGAAAATATGAGAATTGGTGGATTGGCACTAAACACGTTAAAAAAACTGAAAGGAGATAAATTAGGCTGTCTTTCGGCATCTATTGTGCTGGCAAAAGCAATAGGCCTTGGACCTATAGCTCCTAACATAAGACCATGTAATTTTCCGGTAGAAACCGTTAAAGGATCGATCGTAACCATAAATTTTTTTATATTGAACAAAGATAACTAAACTTTACCCGATATGAAATGGTAAGATGCCTTTCAAACATAGTATTGTAAGACAATAAAATTATCTAAAAACGTTATTATTAAGATTGGGTTAACATTTCTTTATGAATTTCTCTGACGAGCGTAACTTTTCAAGTTATTTTATTATCGTAGCTGTGGTAGTAATTACAGCTTTAATATTGTGGAGTACTTCTCTGTTTCTACAACGTCTTAAAGATGATGAACGTACGAAAATAGAGATTTGGGCGCAATCGCAAAGAGCGCTAAATAGCGAACAATCTGATGACTATCTAGAGCTATCCATATTAATTGGAGCAACAAACCGATCGATACCTATTATTATAACAGATGTTCAAGGCGATTTTATTAGAGATTCTATTGGCAAACCCGATCCAAGCTATTTTCAAAATGTATCTGAAAAATTAATAAATAATGAAAAGCGACTTAAATCTTTTCTCAATACATTAAAAGCAGAGAATAAACCTATAGAATTAGACTTAAAAGGCACCGTGCAATACATATATTATGGTCATTCAGACATTTTGAACAAGCTGAAATACTATCCTATTGCTATCGCTTTAATTTTATTCTTGCTCATAGGAGTTATTTATTTCTTTTTTACAACTTCAAAAGCAAGCGAACAAAACAAACTTTGGGCAGGTATGGCAAAAGAAACTGCGCATCAAATTGGCACCCCGTTATCCTCTCTGGTAGGATGGAACGAAATTTTGAAAGCAGAAAATGTAAATCCTGAATATATTACCGAAATAGAAAAAGACATTGCTAGATTAAAGGTAATTACAGAACGTTTTTCTAAAATTGGATCAATTCCTAACTTAGAAAAAGTTAATATTGTTGAAGAAACAAGAGATGCCTACACCTATTTACAGTCTCGAAGCTCGAAATTGATTAATTTTTCCCTTGATTTACCTGATAAGCCTATATATGTCCTGCTAAATTCACAATTATATAGTTGGACTATAGAAAATCTGGTTAAAAATGCTATTGATGCCATGCGTGGAAAAGGAGATCTTCAAATTGGTCTTACCGATGATGCAAAACGTGTATTCATATACGTAAAAGATACTGGAAAAGGATTGCCCAAAGGAAAGTTTACCAAAATTTTTGAACCCGGATATACTTCTAAAAGTAGAGGATGGGGCTTAGGGTTGTCGTTAGCCAGAAGAATAATAGAAGAATATCACTTGGGACGTATCAAGGTACTTCGCTCTGAAATTGATAAGGGCACTACTTTTCAGATCACGCTTAGAAAATCTGAAGACGAAGACTAGGGTCTTTGTTTGTTGTAGTAGTAACGATATAGCACTGGTTTAACCTGTTTTGTGCATAGATGAAGTGATTTTTTATTGGCACTGCAGCACTACAGAAGTCAAAAATTATAGAATATAAGTGTAAAACAGCATTTATTTAGCAAATTAAAAAAAGTCTAAACCAGTTCATAACAATAATTTTTTCAAGCCGTTATAAATACCAGAAATTAAATTAACATATTGTGAAAAAAGAATACATTGTCCTTAAGGAAACTACATTGACCAATAACTGCCCTGAATGTTATGCAACCGACGGAATGGTACTTTCATTTAAACAAGAAAAACAAAAATCAAAATTTTGGATAAGAACAAAAAAAAATGTTTTAGAAAGTATAGTATGCGGTAAATGCGAAAATACTATTTATCCAGGACAATGGACTACAGATATTGAACGCGTATACGATTATCATAAGAAAACCATTGATTCGAAACCTGCATCCTTAAAGTTTACCGGTTTATTCTATGGTTTATTACTATTTGTGCTAGTCATTGTAGGGTTGGGATATTTGTATCTCTATCATCCTGATCTTTTAGGCGTGACAACATTGGTCTAATATTTTTCCATTACTTTTCTTAGATCATCTGTTATTTTAAAAGTTTTATCGGTATTGAAATCGTAACAAACCGCTACATCATGCCCTACTGCGCACAAAACATCATCATCGTTATAAAGATGATGATATAAGCCGAAACTAGAATTCTTAATAAATTCAACTTTTGTTTTAATCATAACATTTCCGGGAAAAAACAAAGGATGCTTGAAATCACAGCGTGTAGACACCAGCATGGGGCCTTTTTTGGTTGCTTCATATAATTTTGCTAAACCGGTTACATCCCAAAACTGAACTCTGGCACTTTGCATATATTTCATAAAGTTCACATTATTAACGTGCATATAGGTATCCATTTCACTCCAATCGATACGTAGTTTTAAAGATAATTTAAAGTTTGAATCTTGCATGGCTATACATTCGATTGAATTTTTAATGCCAATTCTTCAAATGCGGTTGCAGACATAGAAACTTTATGAGCAAATGTCATTTCTTTCATTTCATTTAAAGGAATGAGATGTACATGAACATGAGGAACTTCAAGCCCAACGACGGCCATTCCTATTCGCTTGCAGGATATGGTTTTCTTGAGAGCTTTGGCAATTTTTCGAGAAAAACGCATCAAACCGAGATACGTCTCTTCATCAAGATCAAATAGTTTGTCTTCTTCTTTTTTGGGAATACACAACGTGTGACCTTTTGCGTTAGGGTGAATGTCTAAAAAGGCATAAAAATTCTCATCTTCTGCAATTTTGTACGACGGAATTTCACCGTTAATAATCTTAGTGAATAGGGTAGGCATTTATCAAATTTTAGTTGGATTACAGTCGAAATATAGTTTATTTATTCGTGAACTTGACTTAACCCTTTCTTTTTGATCAAAAAATTAAACAAAGTTTAACCTTAAACCCGGATTATGTATTAGAATTTTTGAATATCCGTTTTACGTAATAAAGACATTTTTTAGCGTCATTCCGAATTTATTTCAAAATCTCATCATGCTTATAAACAACGATTTATAATGAGAACCTGAAACAAGCCTGTGCTGAACTCGTTTCAGTATTCAGGTTGACGGTTATATTTTATTCTTCATTACGGATATTCAATCAGAATTTATCGATTGTCCGTTATTATACCTAAAATTTAACTGAGAAGTCATTCTGAATTCATTTCAGGATCGCATTACGTTTATTTTCAGCACATTGAGATGAGAACCTGAAACAAGCCTGTGCTGAACTCGTTTCAGTATTCAGCTTGACGAAAACCGTTTAGGTTAAATTACGGATATTCGTATACCAAAATAAGGTAATGCATCATACTGATAATGCAAAAGTGATTTTTCTTTAGTTGAAGCCGTGAAACAGCTGATTGAAATTGAAATAAAGACAAAAAAACTGTCTGAAAAGTAATGACGACCACTTTTCAGACAGTTTTGTATACAAACGATAGCTATTGAAACTTAATATCTATAATACTCTGGTTTAAAAGGTCCTTCAACCGTTACACCGATGTAATCTGCTTGTTCTTGCCTTAATGTTTCTAATTCTGCTCCAAGGCGAGCTAAGTGTAATTTAGCTACTTTTTCATCGAGATGCTTAGGGAGCATGTATACTTCATTCTTATAATTTTTGGCATTGTTCCAAAGTTCAATTTGTGCAAGCGTTTGATTGGTAAATGAATTACTCATTACAAAACTTGGGTGCCCTGTAGCGCAACCTAGATTTACCAAACGTCCTTCAGCAAGAATAATAATATCTTTACCATCTACAGTATATTTATCTACCTGTGGCTTTATTTCGTCTCTGGTATTTCCATAGTTATCATTTAACCATGCCATATCGATTTCGTTGTCAAAATGACCAATATTACAAACAATAGCTTTATCCTTTAACGCTTTAAAATGTTGAGCTTGTACAATATCTTTATTACCTGTGGTAGTAATTACCACGTCGGCATTTTTGATTACCGTCTCAAGTTTTTTAACTTCAAAACCATCCATAGCCGCCTGTAAAGCACAAATAGGATCAATTTCGGTTACCGTAACAATAGATCCAGCTCCTCTAAATGATGCCGCAGTACCTTTACCTACATCACCGTATCCACAAACAACCACGCGTTTGCCTGCTAGCATTGTATCGGTTGCTCGACGAATGGCGTCTACAGCACTTTCTCGACAACCATATTTGTTATCAAACTTAGATTTGGTGACAGAGTCGTTAACGTTGATGGCAGGCATAGGAAGTGTTCCGTTTTTCATTCTTTCGTATAAACGGTGTACGCCGGTAGTGGTTTCTTCAGATAAGCCATTGATCCCATCTACCAACTCTGGATATTTGTCTAATACCATATTAGTAAGATCTCCCCCATCGTCAAGAATCATATTTAAAGGTTTTCTGTCTTCTCCAAAAAATAAAGTTTGTTCGATACACCAGTCAAACTCTTCTTCATTCATACCTTTCCATGCATATACGGGTATCCCGGCTTCAGCAATAGCAGCAGCGGCTTGATCTTGTGTAGAAAAAATATTACAAGAACTCCAAGTTACCTCGGCACCTAAGGCTTGAAGCGTTTCAATAAGAACCGCAGTTTGTATCGTCATATGTAAACAACCCGCAATACGCGCTCCTTTTAAAGGTTGTTCGTTTTTATACTCTTCACGAAGGGCCATTAGTCCTGGCATTTCGGCTTCCGCCAGTTCAATTTCTTTTCTTCCCCAGGCAGCTAACGAAATATCTTTTACTTTGTAAGGAACATAAGGTACTGTTTTGGTACTCATAGTAATTTAATTTATTGTTTATAAAGTGCATGTTAGTATATAGCACTAAATTATTTTATTTTCGTTCTCAGAAAAGAAGGTAATCCTACTTCATTTTCAGTTGGCAAAGGTACGCAATAACTTTAAGAATTTAAATGCCTCTTTACAAAACTATAACAATAGATGACCGCACTAATGTGCTGATTTGGAAGATTGAAGAAACCTATGCATCGTTGTGCAAAGGTATCGATTTAACCGAGCGTTGCCAGGCTCGAGTAGCTGGTATGAAATCTGAAATTCATCAAAGAGGCTTCATGTCTGTAAGACATTTGTTGGCGGTTATGGGATACACCGATCATGATTTATATTATGACGACAACGGGAAACCACACCTTGCCGATGGCAAATGTATTTCTATAACACATTCATTTGAGTTTGCTGGGATCATTATTAGTGATAGAGCGATAGGAATAGATATCGAAAAACAACGTGAAAAAATTCAAAGTATCGCACATAAGTTTACCAATACTTCTGAGCATAATTATTTTAACGAGCACCTACAAGACAACATTAGAGCTTTAACTATAATTTGGGGTGCCAAAGAATCTTTGTATAAATTATATGCCACGCCAGGACTCAGTTTTCAGGATCATATTACTATGTCTTCGTTTACACTTACCTACCCGATTGTTCATGCCACTGTTTGTTATAAAAACAAAAGCAATTCTTATGATTTAGCGTTCATCGAGTTTGAAGGGTATACCTGTGTTTATACCCTACCAACTCCCCAAGTTTAATACTATTTTATGAGATAAAACACGGCAAACACAAGAACAATATCTACCTTCGTATACACATTAACAAATTTCGTCTGCTCGATGCAAGTATCTATAGAATTAACGCTATCTCCTCTTCAAAATGATTATGAAGAACATATTATCGCATTTATTAAACGCCTAAGAGCGTCAAAATTTACGGTTTTGGAAAACCCGTTAAGCACTCAAATTTATGGAGAATACAATAAAGTCGTTCCCTTTGTAACCAAAGAGATCGAAACCGCATTTAGTGAACTAAACCATGTTTTGGTATATATGAAAATGGTTAAAAGTAATCGAAGTGATTATGAGCCCCACTTTTGAGTATCTCTTTGGTCAATATGCCGATTATACCTCTATTGATATCGCATTAGAAATTACCGCAGTTATTTTTGGTATTGCCAGCGCTTTATTTGCCTGGCATAATAAGGTTTGGGTATATCCTACAGGTATCGTAAGTACTGCGATTTATGTGTATTTGCTACTAAAATGGTCGTTGTTAGGTGATATGATGATCAATGGGTATTATTTTATAATGAGTATATATGGTTGGTATGTATGGACCCGAAAGATCGATGGAACCTATGTTGTCCCTATTACAAGAACTACTGCATTAGAGAAAATAGTAGCTGTTTTGATAGCTGTGGCTACTGTGATTTTTGTCTACATCGTATATATTACTTTTGACAAGTGGAATGACTGGACAGCCTATGTTGATACGTTAACGACTGGACTGTTCTTTGTGGGAATGTGGTTATTGGCGCGAAGAAAAATAGAAAATTGGATTTTTTTGATGATCGGAAATATAATTTCGATACCCTTATATTTTTACAAAGGATTTACATTTTCAAGTTTTCAATATATCATTTTTACCGGTATAGCAATTTTTGGATATCTGGCATGGAAGAAAAACTTAAACAACAACCTAGTAGCTGCTTAAAAATAGTTCTTTTTGGACCAGAATCTACAGGAAAAACCACACTATCAAAACAATTAGCCGTCTACTACGAATGCCAATGGGTACCTGAATATATGAGAATATATCTTCAGAAAAAATGGGATGAAGAGAAAAAGACATGTACGTATGAAGATATTTTGCCAATAGCTACAGGTCAAATGAAATTAGAGAACCGTCTCGCCCAAAAAACAAACAAAATATTGATTTGCGACACTAACCTTTTGGAACTTAAAGTGTATTCTGAAGTATATTATAAAGAAAAAGTACCTGAAATCTTACGTAAAATTTCGTTAGAAAATGTTTATCATTTATATCTTTTAACTTATATTGATACCCCCTGGGTGCCTGATGATCTTAGGGATAAACCCCACCATAGAGAAGAGATGTTTTTGAGATTTAAAAACTGTCTAGAACATTATAATCTTCCGTATGTAACTCTAAAAGGAAGTAAAACTTCAAGAGTACGCAAAGCAACACAAATTATTGACCAATTAAGAAAAGAAAAGAAGTGAATATAACAGATAAAGACATAGCACTCATCAAGTCTAAAGGATTAACGGTAGATAAAATAGTATCGCAGATTGAAATATTTAAGAACGGAATTCCGTTTGTACCCTTGCGAAGTGCAGCCACTCTAAATCATGGAATTCTAAAATTTACAGAACATTATCAATCTGAGTTAACAAAATTATACAATTCGAGAATTTCAAAATTAGAAACAATTAAGTTTGTTCCTGCTTCTGGTGCGGCTACTCGAATGTTCAAAGATTTATTTAAATTTCTGGATACTTATGACTTCAAAAAAGAAAGTCTCAACTCTTATACCAATCATGAAAAGGCAAATGCCATACGCCTATTTTTGATAGGCCTTGAAAAATTTCCCTTTTATGATACCGTTATGAGTGAGATTAAAAACGCATATCCAAAATTCGAATCTTTGTCTGAAGGGAGACAGCTTTATATTTTTGTAGAAACTATGCTGAAGGAAGCAGGGATGAACTATGGAAATTTTCCTAAAGGGCTACTTCCCTTCCACAAATACTCAGATAGTGTAGCTACATCTTTTGAAGAGCATCTGTATGAGGCAGCAGGATATAATACAAATCATAAAGGCGAATCTAAACTACATTTTACCATATCCAAGGATCATTTAGAAGGCTTTAAAGAAGAGTTTGACAGAATACGAAAAAAAGTTGAAGAGAAAACAAATACGCATTTTAGCATCACCTATTCGTTTCAAAAATCTGAAACCGATACTATAGCAGTAACCGAAAACAATGAGTTATTTAGAAAAGAAGACGGATCATTATTGTTTAGACCAGGAGGACATGGTGCACTTATAGAAAACCTGAACGATCTGGATGGTGATATCATTTACATTAAAAATATTGACAATGTCGTAGTTCGTAAATATCAGGATGAAGTAACAGGTTATAAAAAAATACTGGCAGGAAAACTATTAGAAATACAAGACGAAGTCTTTAGAATTTTAAATGGTCTTGATCAACAAAACCCTACTGAAGCAGAATTAAAGGATATTAAAAAATTTCTAGTACAACAACTTAATGTTACATTACCATTAGATTTTGATAAATTTTCAGAAAAGTATAAACTTCAATTTTTAAGAACATCTCTTGATCGACCAATACGGGTATGTGGTATGGTAATTAATGAAGGTGAGCCCGGCGGTGGACCGTTTTGGATAAAACAGGAAAACGGTAGATTAGCGTTACAGATTATAGAATCGCCGCAAATTAATAAAGATGATAGTAGGCAAAAGAATATTTTGGCCAGCTCTACACATTTTAATCCCGTTGATTTGGTATGCGGAGTTCGAAATTATAAAGGCGAAAAGTTTAATCTACTACAATTTATAGATCCAGATGCTGGTTTTATTACAAAGAAAAGCATGAATGGTCAAGTACTTAAGGCACTAGAACTCCCAGGATTATGGAACGGAGCCATGGCGAATTGGATTAGTGTCTTTGTTGAAGTTCCTATCACTACATTTAATCCCGTAAAAACAGTCAATGATTTACTCAAATCGGCGCATCAAGTAACTCTATTTTCGTGAACACTTCAACCATCATTAATGAGCTAAAGTTTAAAGCCATTCGAAGTTCGGGTGCTGGGGGCCAGCATGTTAATAAGGTTTCTTCAAAAGTCGAACTTAGTTTTGATATCGAAAACTCACAGGGGCTTTCACCAGATGAAAAACTACTTCTGTCTCAAAAGTTATCTTCAAAGTTGACCAAAACAGGAGTTTTATTAGTATATTGTGATGATAGTAGGAGTCAACATAGAAATAAAGAATTGGGTATACAAAGATTACTAGATACTTTAAAAGTAAACCTTCAAGTTCCAAAAAAACGTATGGCTACCAAACCCTCAAAAGCAGCAGTTGCTAAACGCCTGGATGCCAAACAAAAACTTGCACAGAAGAAAAATAATCGAAAAAAACCATTATTCTAGATCAGTTCTCTATAAATGTGTGTAATTTTTCTACACTTTTGTGTGTATTCCACGATTTATAATGGATTATTTATACCTAAGTTTTTATTTCAAAAAATTGATTTTCAGTTAGTTGTGTATTTTATCTATTGATCCAGAGTTTTGGAACAATTATTACTATCTGTTAAGTGTTGATTAATTCAATAACCCAATGAAAAAGTTACCAATGATAGTAATGATAGTAGTAAGTATCTTTTCTGCACAGGGTGCATTAGCTCAAGACGAATTAGCCATGAATAATCATCCTGAGTTTATAGATTATGAGTATGAATTACAAGAATATACTGAGGTAAAAGTGTTAGAGCTTCCGCTGGCCGTACATGAAACAATAGCGAGAAACTACCTTAGATTTGAAATTGCTGAAGCATATATTTCAAAAGATAATACCTATAAAATCGTATTAAAAGATCTTAACGAAAATACCAAAGTTGTATTTGCAAGCGCTAATGGCGAATTAATTAAGCCAAACGACAATAAATCTTAAATCTAGGGGTAGAAAAAGGATATCGTTTTGCAACCAAGAACGATATAAAGTTGTTTAGTGCTAAAAAAGAGACTCACTCCCAAGGGTCTCTTTTTTTATGTTTTTATTCGATCAAAGTGTGTTTTTAATCGTAATTTTATACTGAACTAATTTAAACTTTTTTGATTTAGGCAGGACCGACCAATTGGAAGGTGCCAGATGGTGCGATTGCAAAAGGTTTTGTGCTTGTATGAAGTAATTTTTTACTTGCATAGCAGCGCTACGGAAGTCATAAATTATAATATAGAAGTGCAAAACAGCATTTTTTTAGCAAACTGAAAAAAGTTTAAATCAGTTCACTATTAATTAGTAGTAGTAAACTTGCCTCGGGAAGTAATAAACCCTTTGGTGAGATCAATAAATCTTTCAACATGTCAAAAATACTTATTGTAGAGGATGATGTCGCTTTTTGTACGATGCTCAAAACTTTTTTACAAAAAAAGGACTATGAGGTGGTGACTGCGTTTTCTGGCAATGAAGCTATCCCAAAAATTAAGCAAGAGGTATTTGACGTGGTGTTGGCCGATGTACGACTACCTGACAGAGATGGAATCACTCTTTTGGATGAAATTCTGACCAACAACCCGTCTACCCAAGTAATTATCATGACAGGTTATGCCGAAATAAACATGGCCGTAAATGCTATAAAACTTGGTGCTTTCGACTATGTATCTAAACCTTTTAACCCCGATACTATTTTACAAACCATAGATAAGGCTTTACTTTCACATAAAAAGGGCGATACGCATAGAGAAAACAAAGTCAAGGTTCCCAAAAGAGTTTCCAACAGCACCAATGCTTCTTTTGTTAGAGGCGTTAGTGATGCTTCAAAAAAATTAAATGAATATGTGGCTTTGGTAGCTCCTACACGAATGTCTGTTCTCATTGTAGGAGATAGCGGTACGGGTAAAGAGTACGTAGCAAGTAGTATTCATAAATCGAGTAAACGTTCAGAAAAACCATTTGTACCTGTAGACTGCGGTGCGATACCCAAAGAAATTGCGTCTAGCGAATTTTTTGGTCATATCAAAGGATCGTTTACTGGGGCTGTTAATGACAAAGTAGGGCACTTTGAAGCCGCAAATGGTGGTACCTTATTTCTTGATGAAATAGGAAATTTAAGTTATGAACTACAGGTACAGTTATTACGAGCACTACAGGAACGGAAGATCAAACCTGTAGGTAGCAATAAAGAAATCGAAGTTGACATTCGGGTTATCGCTGCAACTAATGAGGATTTAAGTACAGCCGTAAAAGAAGGTGATTTTAGAGAAGATTTATACCATCGTTTAAATGAATTTACAATTAAAGTACCACCTCTAAAAGATAGAATTGAAGATTTAATGCTATTTGCCAATCATTTTCTTGAAGAATCTAACATGGAATTGGATAAAAACGTAGTAGGTTTTGCCGATGAGGTGTTAGAGGCTTTCAAAAAATATTATTGGCCCGGAAACCTTAGAGAGCTTAAAAATATAGTAAAGCGTTCTGTACTGCTTTCTCAAAAGGATATGATTACCCTTGATATTCTACCCAAAGATGTTGCCAATGCATCGCAAAACTCAAAACATACCTACGGATTGTTTAAAAATCAAAATGAGCAAGAACTTATTCTTGATGCACTAGAAAGAGCAAATGGTAATAAAGCCAAAGCCGCCAGAATGCTATCTATAGATCGCAAAACACTGTACAATAAATTAAAACAGTACGATATTAGCCTTTAATTCTCGACTTTGAGTTTACTTATTAGATCCTCTATTTTTTCTATACCTGCATGGGTTAATGATAAAATAGACAAGGTATCTAATTCATAATCATGCGGATGCTCTAATTTCATTAGAATCGGTACTACATCTTTTGCTTTTATTTGCTTAAACATAGGAAGCATTTTATGTGCAATCTTTTTTATGCTATTTATGTCTTTAAGTTCTACTTTTGATTTCAATTCGGCTATATTTTCAATAGTACTTTCGTAAAAAGTATCCAAAATTGCATATAGTGAATCAGAATCTCCGTGAGCAAACAACATTAAATCTTCTAAAGAATATGCGTCTGATAGATGGTCATGAATAGGGGTATCAGGATATGTATTCAGTGCTACACTTAATATTTCTGCAATAAGACGTATCAGCTCTTTTGGCGCATAAGGTTTTCGTAAACTTCCTGCAAATCCGGCTTCCTGATATGCAGTATATGAGATACCTGTTCTACCAGACAAAGCTATCACAGGTATACTCGAAAGAGACGTATCATCTTTTATCGCTTGTATGAGCTCAAATCCGTCCATTTTCGGCATCTGAATGTCGGTTAGTACCAAATCATAAGCGTTGTTCTGCAAGAAAGACATCGCCTCGGTACCATTTTTACATACATCATACGAGAGTCCTGCTAATGATGCTACTTCGCTCGTTAATGCTAGTTGACTTGGGTCATCGTCTACAATCAACACCTTTTTATTAGAAAAACTCTGAAGCTCAAAAACTTCAGGTTCTTCATCTGGTGCCAATGTGTGTGATAGTTTTATAGGAATTTGAAAAGTAAATTCACTTCCTTTATCAGGTTCGCTATCCAAACGAATAGTACCCTCTAATAATTCTATTATTTTTTTTGTAATAGCCAGACCCAGGCCAAAACCGCCGTACCGCTTTTCGGTATCTGCATCTCCTTGAGAAAATTCATTAAAAATATATTGCTGTTGCTTTTTTGTGATCCCAATCCCGGTATCTTTTACAGAGATGACCAATTGCTTTTCACCAACACCGTTTTCAAGGATCCTGCTCTCGACAGTTATAGCACCTTCATTAGTAAATTTATAAGCATTGTTCAATAAATTTGTAAGTACTTGTTTTATTCTAAAAGGATCGCCCAGAAATTGTTTGTTTAATTGATCATCGGTATAGATAAAAACGTCCAGATTTTTCTTATCGTTAATCGGAATTACACTAGAAACCGTATTTTCAATTAATTTTTTGGGTGAGAATGGCAGTTCTTCTATGATCATTCTGCCAGCTTCAAGTTTCGAGAGATCCAAAAGATCATTTACCAGATGTAAAATATAGTCTGACGATTTTTTTAAATGCTCAAGATAGTGTTTCTGTTTAGTGTCAAGTCCGGTTCTTTCTAGTAAATCTGAATATCCAATTACTGTATTTAGAGGAGAACGCAAATCATGAGTTACAGTATTGATCAAAGATTCTCTCGTTTTTAAAAGCGTTTCGGTGTATATTTTTTCTGCTTCGAGTTCGTTGCGATATTTCTGGCTGCGAGAAACGTCTTTTGTAATTAAAAACAAGAAAATGATCGCAATTAAAAAACTTACTGCAGCAATAATCAATATGATGTTAGAGGTAGTTTCTAGTACTTCGTTAGAGGCATCTAAACGCACAAAATATTGATTTCTTTCATTACGTTCGATAGCCGCAAGTAGATCTCTTAATTGTTTGGTAATAATTTGATCATTTTTTAGAAGATTGTTCTCTTTTGCTGAGATTTCGCGTTTATATTTTTTGTCTTTCTCCTCAAGCTCTGCCAATACTTGTTTTACAGATGTAGCAAGCGAATCTATTGTTTGATTGGTCAGGCGTTTTGCGTTATCCTGCTTTGTATACTCTAGGATATCGATAAGTGCTCTTTTGGTGCGTGCGTCGTATTTACCAAACCTTTCATCATAATTATCGTACCCCCCAAAACTTTTGTTTACTTTTTTTAATTCATCAATTGCTGTTTCGTATAATCCTTTTTGTTTTCGCTGTTCATAAATCCTAACAAGCTCTTTTAGGTTTTTATTTTTACTATCAATAAGGTACTTAATACTATCAATTTTTCGGGTCTGTAATGTATCATCTGAGATTTCAGAAACTTTATTGATCGTTTTAAGAATTGTATCTATTTTACTTTTATAGGTCTTAAATTTTACGACATCAGACGTTTGAATGATATTTCTTGTCAAACTCTCAGCCTCATATAAGCCGGTAATAGCTTCTCCAACCAGAAAGAGTTTTTCATTATTTTCACTTTTAATCTCGGTAATCTCTGTGTAATTAGTGATTTGACGATAAATAATCCAAAAAGCCGTTACAGCAAGTACCCCGGCAAGAAAATAGCCAGCAATAATTTTAGACGTAACAGATCGTTTAGTATTTTTCATGATTTCACCACTTACACTATCACAAACACTAGTTCATAATATTTCACACCCTTAAGTAAACTACCTCGAGATATTAGATCCTTTGACGATACCAATACATTAACTTCAAAATAAAACCCAAAGTATTTCCATTCAATGTCATTAGTAATAACTCAAAAAAGAAAAAAGCATTGCCTACAGGTATTCTATGAAATAAAGTTACAATAAATCAATAAAACATAGTACTTTTGCCGTTAAATCTCAAAGGGGTGCTTTTTTCCAGTTTTTGAGTTTTGAGTTCAGAGTTTTGAGTTTTTTAACTCGTAACTCGTAACTCGTAACTCGTAACTCGAATAGGCTGAGATCATACCCAATGAACCTGGGCGGGTAATGCTGCCAAGGGACAGCGGAGCAAAAAAGCGAATATACTTTTTGTGACGAGCGAGATGGTGCGGTAAAAATTTATATAACTATGATCAAATATAAATTCGCAAACCATTGCGCATTTACATATATCAATTAATTTTTAATAGCTGAATAATTACCCCTTTTATTCGTAAACCATAATTTACGAATGAAACGTTTATTATTTTATGTTGTATTTTTCTTTGCTTACGTAACAATGTTGGGCCAAGAAGTGCAAAAAGATTCTATTCCTGACGGAATGGAAAAACTAGATGAAGTGTTGGTGAAATCTGTGCGAGTAGATGCCGATTCGCCTATTACACACTCGAATTTATCCAAAGAAGAAATTGAAGAGCGCAATCTTGGTCAGGATATTCCAATATTATTAAATTATCTGCCAGGTGTGGTAACCACAACCGATGCCGGAACAGGAATCGGATATACTTACATAAGAGTTAGAGGTAGCGATGCCTCTCGCGTAAATGTAACATTAAACGGAATTCCGTTTAATGATGCAGAAAGTCAGGGTACATTTTGGGTAAATTTACCAGATTTTGCTTCATCAATCGAAGATTTGCAATTGCAACGAGGAGTAGGTACCTCAACTAATGGTTCTGGAGCTTTTGGGGCAAGTTTAAATTTATTAACAGACGCTGTTTCTGAAGAGGCTCGTGCAGAAATTGCAAACTCTTTTGGTTCATTTGGTACGCGTAGGCACAATGTTAAGTTTAGTACCGGGTTATTAAATGACCATATTGAAATTGCAGGTCGACTATCAAATATTGTCTCAGACGGTTATATAGATCGTGCTTTTGCAGATTTAAAATCCTATTTTCTACAAGGCTCGTATGTAGATGATAATACACTAATCAAAGCGATAATTTTTGGAGGTCATAATATTACCTATCAATCATGGGATGGTATAGATGCTGAAACTCTAGAAGAAAATAGAACATTTAACCCTATAGGGCGGTATACTGATGATGAGGGAAACACTCGTTTTTATGACAACGAAGTTGATGACTACAAACAAGATCATTATCAATTACATTGGAATCAAAGGTATAACAATAACTGGTCTACAAATCTAGGCTTAAATTATACGTACGGCAGAGGTTTTTTTGAGCAATATAGAGAGGATGAGGATTTTGCCGACTACGGCTTTACCCCGATCATTATTGCTAATGATACCATCAATACAACCGATCTGATCCGCCGTAGATGGTTAGACAACGATTTTTATGTAATTAATGCCACCGCAAATTACAAAAACAACACCATTGATGTTGATTTCGGAACATATTTTAGCCACTACGATGGTGATCATTTTGGAGAAGTGATATGGGCTCAAAATGCTGGCGGTTCTGAAATTCGCGATCAGTATTACTTCGGAAACGGAAAAAAAGATGAATTTACCATTTTCGGAAAAGCTACCTATAGAATTGATGATCAATGGAGTGCCTTTTTAGATCTTCAAGGTCGGTTTATCAACTATGATACTACAGGTGATGCTTCTACAGGAGAACCTCTAGTGATCGATGAAAACTTTAATTTCTTCAACCCTAAAGCAGGTTTTACGTATCAAATCAATCCTTCGCACCAGCTTTATGCTTCTTATGCCAGAGCGAACAGAGAACCTAGACGTGACGATTTTGAAAATGGTATTACTACTGCCGAGACCCTAAATGATTTCGAATTAGGATGGCGATACAATCATGAAAATACTGTAGTGAATGCCAATGTATATTACATGCAATATCAAAATCAATTGGTATTGACTGGTGCTTTAGACGATGTGGGAGCGCCTATTCGAGAAACAAGTGGTGAAAGTTATCGTTTAGGAATTGAAATTGATGCCGATATTCAGCTACTAAATGCATTTAGAATGAAACCTAATATCGCGCTTAGTACGAATAGAAATGTAGATTTTGTTGCGACAGTTGATGGTGCACTCACCAACTTAGGGGATACAGAAATTTCATATTCACCTAGTATAGTTGCAGGCAATATGCTTATTTACCAGCCTGCAAAAGGACTTCAACTTGGATTTCTGTCAAAGTTTGTGGGAGAACAGCAGCTTACAAATCTAGATAATGACAATCTCAAACTGGATAGCTTTTTTGTTAATGATTTGAATGTGGTTTACGAAATTAAAGGGTTTTCTGTTTTTAGATCAATAGTATTCACAGGATTGATCAATAATATATTTGATCTCGAATATGAATCGAATGGCTATGCTTTTGCATTAGGTGATTTCCCAGATAACCAAAGCGCTACAGGAGTGAGAACAGCATATTTTACTGGATTTTATCCTCAGGCAGGGATTAATTTCTTAGTCGGAGCAACATTAAAATTTTAAGAAAAAAGAGGTTAAAAAAATATTTTAACCTCTTTTTTCATCTAAGTTTCAGTATTTTTATATAAATAAACTTTAGGGGTGTCCTTAAACTTTGGTTTAGGTCTGAGAAATACCCTTTGAACCTGATGCGGTTAATACCGACGAAGGGAAAAGTTATAATCACAATTTTATTTGTGGTTTTTCTTCTCTATATAGGTAATGCTGCCTAAAGTTTATGGAAATAGTTTTAAAATATGACCGTAAACGTAAACAATCAAACACAATCAGTTTCCAAAAACAGCTCTGTACATGATTTGCTAGATGAGCTTCGTATTACTGCTAACGGAATAGCAGTTGCCATAAATAACACCGTAATTGGTAAAGATTATTGGTTAGAAACTGTACTTCAAGAAAATGATCAAGTAATCATTATTCAAGCAACACAAGGAGGCTAATAGTTTGTTCATAAGCAATTATGAGTCCCTTCTCTTTCGAGGGAGAAGGTTAAGATGAGGGTGTCACATCAAATCCCCTGATCTTACTTCTCTCTCTCCTTAAAAGGAGATATCATAAAATTAATAGAAAAGCTTAACACACAATTACGATATTCATGAAGAAAAAAGATACAGCACCACAGGAAAAGGTAATAACCACCAAACCATTTCCAAGTTCAAAAAAAATATATGTGCAAGGAAAAATACATCCTCAGATTCAGGTGGCGATGCGCGAAATTTCGCTCTCAGATACAGTAGATAGCTTTACGCAGAAAAGAACTCCAAATCAACCTGTAATTGTTTATGATACTAGTGGTCCCTACACAGATCCTTTAAAAAAGATAGATATTCATAACGGGATAGAGCGAATTCGCGAGCAATGGATTCTTGACAGGGGTAACGTAGAAGAACTTGATCATTTCACTTCAACATATTGCAATGAACGATTAAATGATAAAAGGTTAGACCATTTACGGTTTAATCATATACGTAAACCTAAACGAGCAAAAAAAGGAAAAAATGTTTCGCAAATGTATTATGCCAAACAGGGGATTATAACTCCTGAAATGGAGTATGTAGCCATTCGCGAAAATCAAAAAATACAAGAAGCCAAAAGGTTGTCAAAACAACATCCCGGACAAGATTTTGGAGCTAACATTCCAGAGGTTATCACGCCAGAGTTCGTTAGAAGCGAAATTGCAAGAGGTAGGGCCGTGATCCCTTCAAATATAAATCACCCAGAAAGCGAACCCATGATTTTGGGTAGAAATTTTTTGGTGAAAATCAATGCTAATATCGGAAACTCGGCTACCACATCAAGTATTGAAGAAGAAGTAGAAAAAGCAGTTTGGGCATGCCGATGGGGTGCAGATAATATCATGGACCTTTCTACAGGAAAAAATATTCATGAAACCAGAGAATGGATCATTCGCAATTCACCAGTACCCGTAGGCACAGTGCCTATATATCAAGCCTTAGAAAAAGTAAATGGTAAAGCCGAAGAGTTGACTTGGGATATCTTTAAAGATACCCTAATTGAACAAGCAGAACAAGGGGTAGATTATTTTACAATTCATGCCGGAGTTCGGCTAGCCTATGTGCCCATGACGGCCAAGCGTATTACTGGGATTGTTTCTAGAGGAGGGTCTATCATGGCAAAATGGTGTTTAGCACATCATAAAGAAAGTTTCTTATATACGCATTTTGAAGAGATTTGTGAGATTATGAAAACGTATGATGTAGCCTTCTCCTTAGGTGACGGACTACGTCCGGGGTGTATTGCCGATGCCAATGACGAGGCTCAATTTGCAGAATTAGAAACACTGGGAGAGTTAACCAAAATAGCCTGGAAACATGATGTACAAACTTTTATCGAAGGACCAGGGCATGTACCCATGCACATGATCAAAGCCAATATGGATAAGCAATTAGAAGCTTGTGGCGAAGCTCCTTTTTATACACTAGGGCCACTTACTACCGATATTGCACCTGGGTACGATCATATAACTTCTGGGATTGGAGCCGCTATGATTGGCTGGTACGGTACTGCAATGCTTTGTTACGTAACACCAAAAGAACATTTGGGATTACCCAACAAAGAAGATGTAAGAACAGGAGTAATTACCTATAAACTTGCAGCGCATGCGGCAGATTTGGCCAAAGGACATCCTGTAGCACAACATCGTGACGATGCCCTTAGTAAAGCGCGTTTTGAGTTTCGTTGGGAAGATCAGTTTAATCTTTCACTAGACCCAGAATTGGCCAGAGCATATCACGATGAGACATTGCCCGCCGAAGGTGCAAAAATTGCACATTTTTGTAGTATGTGTGGGCCAAAATTCTGTTCTATGAAAATCTCGCAAGAGGTAAGAGACTATGCAGCCAAAAAAGAAATTGATGATCAAAAAGCCCTTGAGAAAGGAATGCAGGAAAAAGCAAAAGAATTCAAAGAAAAAGGAAGCAAAGTTTATTTGTAAATCATAAAAAGGCTAATCATGCTAATCGTACTTACTTCAGAACGAGCAATAAAAAACGAAGCTGATCAAATTAATAAACTTTTTGAAAACGGTTTAGAAGTGCTTCATGTAAGGAAACCAATGATGGATTTAGAAAAATATAAAGCATTAATTCAAGAGGTTGAGCCTATATACCATGATCGCGTTGTACTACACCAATATCACGAATTGAGTACCGTGTTTTCATGTAAAGGCATACATCTTAAAGAACGGTTACGGCAATGCTTACAGCAAAATGTAAATACGTATGTAGAGGATTATAAAGCAAGAGGGTTAACCGTAAGTAGTGCTTTTCATTCTAAAGAAACTATTAAAAGTTGCGTAGTCGATTTTGACTATGTTTTGCTAAGTCCCGTTTTCAATTCAATTTCTAAGACAGATTACATAGGACAAGCTTTTAATGTTTGCGACTTAAAAGAAGTTGTCGTCGGAATGGGTGGTGTTAATCAACACACACTACAAAAAACATTCAATTTAGGATATAAAGGAGTAGGTATTTTAGGCGGAATTTGGAATTCGAAAAACCCTATAGAAAGTTTTATTGTACTATACAAAAAGTATACAACCATCTTTAAACAAATTAAACACTAAAAAATTGAAATCTCGCCCTTGTGCATTAACGATTGCTGGTTTTGATCCATCGAGTGGAGCCGGAGTTACGGCAGACATCAAAACCTTTGAAGCACTTAAAGTATATGGATTGGCGGTGTGCACGGCTAATACCATCCAAACTGATATTAATTTTAAAGCATGTTATTGGGTGAATATTGAAATCATTAAAACACAAATCGAAATTCTTTTTAATCGTTTTAAAATTGACGTTGTAAAAATTGGGATTGTGCAGAATTGGGAAGTTTTGCATAAGATTATCGATATACTTCTTCAAAAAAATCCAAAAGTAAAAATTGTGCTTGATCCAGTATTGAAAGCTAGCTCTAGTTTTGAGTTTCATAATTTATCATCAGAAACCCAAGAGAAAAGTGAAAAACGATTTGAGGTGATTTTAAACAAGGTCTATTTGCTAACTCCAAATTATCATGAAATCAAAGCGTTGTTTTTGAGCAAAAGTGTTGAAGAAACCATAAAATATATCCATAATAAAACCAATGTTTTACTCAAAGGCGGGCATATAAAGGATAATGTAGGAATAGATCATTTTTTTATCCATAACGGAAATCATTTTGTGCTAAATCCTAAGGGGAAAAATATATCAGACAAACATGGCAGTGGTTGCATACTTTCTTCAGCGATAACCGCTTATTTGGCTTTAGGTTTCCCAATACTGAAGGCTTGCTTTAAAGCAAAACGATATACTGAGCAAATTCTTCGGTCTAATAAAACCCTTCTTGGGTATCACAGAATATAGAATTTAAGAATTGAGTAGTAAGAAGTTAAGTTTAATAAAATGAATACATCAAAATCTTTTGAAGATCTAGTTGTTTGGCAAAAAGCACATCAGTTTGTTCTGAAAGTTTATGAACTGACACAAAATTTTCCCAATTCTGAAGTATATGGCTTATCGAGTCAATTTAGAAGAGCCTCAGTTTCTGTCGCGGCTAATATTGCAGAGGGATATTAAAAGAAAGGAACGAAAGATAAATTAAGATTTTTTAATATAGCTCAAGGTTCTTTGGAAGAATGTAGATATTATTTAATACTTACAAGAGATTTGTCATATCAAGAAAACATTAATGAAGAGGCTGATTTGTTAGTTGAAGTTAATAAACTTCTTAATGCTTACTGTAAAAAGATTCTTAACTCCTAAATTACTTAACTTCTGAATTCTTATGGAAAAATTACAGTATATCTCCCAAGGAAAAACACCAGATGAACATCTTTATAATATCATCAAAGTATGCAAAGCAGGTGGTAAATGGATTCAGCTTAGACTAAAAGATGTTGATCTCGCTACAAGTATCAATACGGCTATTCGGTGTAGAGAAATTTGTGATCAATTTGGTGCAATAATGATTGTGAATGATAAAGTCGATGTTGCCAAAATTGTAGGGGCTGATGGTGTGCATTTAGGTTTGCAAGACATGAATCCAAAAGATGCGCGTAATGTATTGGGAGATAATTTTATTATAGGGGGAACCGCAAATACTGTTGATCATTGCTTACAACATAGTGAAGCTGGAGTTAATTATATAGGGTTAGGCCCATTTCGATTTACGACCACAAAAAAAGAATTAAGTCCCGTTTTAGGAATTGAAGGATATGAGCAGATTCTTAAAGAATTAAAAAATAACATTGTAAACGTTCCTATTGTAGCCGTAGGAGGAATAAAACAAGAAGATATAGATATCCTTATGCGAATTGGAATTTCGGGGGTGGCTGTTTCGGGGATGCTTACAAAAGATGAAAACCTAAAAGAAAGAATTAATACCATAAAAAACACATTGAACTCTTAGATTATGGATACATTAAAAATAGCGGATAAAGAGTTTCGATCTCGCCTATTTACCGGGACTGGTAAATTCAGTTCTTCGCAACTTATGAAAGACGCTCTATTGACTTCTGAAAGTGAATTAGTTACAGTGGCTTTAAAACGAGTGGATGTCACTAACGAAAATGATGACATTTTATATCATATTTATCATCCACAACTTAATTTATTGCCGAATACTTCAGGAGTTCGTGATGCTAAAGAAGCAATTCTTGCAGCACAAATGGCAAGAGAGGCTTTAGAAACCAATTGGATAAAACTAGAAATTCATCCGGATCCCAAATACTTATTACCAGACCCGATAGAGACTTTAAAAGCAGCAGAAGAATTGGTAAAATTAGGCTTTGTGGTCATGCCTTACATTCATGCCGACCCCGTTTTGTGCAAACGATTAGAAGAAGTGGGTACACAGTGTGTGATGCCTTTAGGAGCCCCCATTGGCAGTAATAAAGGTTTAAAAACATTAGATTTTCTTGAGATTATTATAGACCAGAGTAATGTTCCTGTGATTGTAGATGCTGGTATAGGCAGTCCTTCTCATGCTGCTCATGCTATGGAGATAGGTGCAGATGCCGTACTGGTAAATACAGCAATTGCGGTATCTCAACAACCAGTTGAAATGGCAAAAGCTTTTAAATTGGCAGTAGAAGCAGGTAGGTTAGCCTATAAAGCAAAACTTGCTCCGGTAAAAAACCATGCAGAAGCGAGTAGTCCCTTAACAAGTTTTTTAAATGAATAGCTTTAAAAACATATTCGGTCAGTTTCAATGGGATGAAGTTTTAGATAGTATAATGTCTAAGAATGAGGTAGATGTTCTTCGCGCTCTAAGTACTTCAAAGAGAACTTTAGACGATTTCAAAGCATTAATTTCTCCTGCGGCAAGACCATATTTAGAAAATATGGCGCAGCTAAGTAGTGCTATTACAAAAAAACGTTTTGGAAATACGATGCAGATGTATGCCCCCATGTATTTGAGTAACGAATGCCAGAATATATGCACGTATTGTGGTTTCAGTATGACCAATGCAATTCCTAGAAAAACGCTTACAAATGAAGAAATTTTAAAGGAAACTGATTTTCTTAAATCAAAGGGTTACGATCACGTTCTTTTGGTTACCGGCGAAGCTAACAAAACGGTTGGTGTTGACTATATAAACAACGCTATTCAACTGATACAATCAAAATTTGCAAATATTTCGATAGAAGTACAACCTATGGATCAGGAGGATTATGAACCGTTAATCAAAAGTGGTCTTTATGCAGTATTGGTCTACCAAGAGACGTATCATAAGTCAGCATACAGAAAACATCACCCTAAGGGCAGAAAATCCAATTTTAATTATCGATTAGAAACTCCGGATCGGTTGGGTAGAGCAGGAATTCATAAAATAGGATTAGGCGCTCTTTTTGGGCTTGAGGATTGGAGAGCAGATAGCTTTTTTACAGCGTTACATTTACAATATTTACAGAAAACCTATTGGAAAACCAAATATTCTATATCCTTCCCTAGACTACGGCCTTATAGTGGCGGTTTAGAGCCCAAAGTCGAAATGACAGATGTCGATTTGGTACAGTTGATATGTGCCTATAGATTGCTAGATGAAGATGTTGAGTTATCAATGTCTACAAGAGAAAGTGAGAATTTTAGAGAAAATAGTATTAATCTGGGCATCACATCTATAAGTGCAGCATCAAAAACAAATCCTGGCGGATATGTGGTACAACCCGAATCTTTAGAGCAATTCGAAATATCAGACGAAAGACCTACCGAAAAATTCGCAGAGCTATTAAAAAACAAAGGTTTTGAAGTCGTTTGGAAAGATTGGCATTACAATTGGCAACAATTCGAGTAATATTTTAGCACTAGTTGGTAACGGTTAAAATATTTCCGTCCCGTCGAATACGATATTGCAAAAGTGCAAACCCACCTTCTCCTTGAATCTGTTGTCCGAATGACGTAATTTCATAGATATTTTCATTTCCATTACAATTCGAAGAAGCTCTGGATCCTTCTACTGTTAATGTAGAACAAGCAAGACTTGGATCTAGGTTTGGATCACTCAATTCGTAAGCAAAAAATTGAGTCCCGTCCTGATTGTATAGTATCACACCTTTTAAACCTCTTCCGGCAGTTCTTTCTACTTCAATTCCTCCAGGAAATTCCAATCTATTGTATTGCGGTAAATTGAGATTAACTTGAAAATTAACGGATACACTAGGTAGAAATGGATTATTAGGACCATCATCACTATTGCAAGAGAAAATTAAGGATATACAGATCAAAAAAACTATCTTTTTCATAACGCTGTTATTGTTTTGCCAAATTACGTAAATTTATAAACCTCAGTAAAATTTTTGTTATCTTTGAAAAAAAATCCCATCCCGATGGGATTTTTTGTATTTATATAAACGATGAAGTTATGAGCAAAGTATCTTATTATACTGCAGAAGGGCTAAAAAAATTAAGAGACGAATTGAATCATCTTAAAGATATCGAACGTCCAAAAGCGTCGCAAGCTATAGCAGAGGCTCGTGATAAGGGAGATCTAAGTGAAAATGCTGAGTATGATGCTGCAAAAGAGGCTCAGGGACTTTTGGAAATGAGAATTTCTAAATTAGAAGAAACGCTGGCTGGTGCTCGTTTGATTGATGAATCTCAGCTTGATACATCAAAGGTTTTAATTCATTCTACCGTAAAAATAAAAAATCAAACTAATGGTGCTAATATGACCTATAAGTTAGTCGCGCAAAGTGAAGCTGATCTTAAATCGGGTAAGATTTCTGTAGATTCACCTATCGGAAAAGGTCTTTTAGGAAAAAGTGTTGGTGAGGTAGCAGAAATACAGGTCCCCAATGGGATCATGAAGTTTGATGTTATTGAAATTACAAGAGAATAAACTACCTTGTAAGCCCACGAGGCATTCATTGAAAACAATTCTTCAATTTCGAGGTAAGCCTCGGGATATCATATCCTTTGGCAGTGCCAGCAAAAGCAGCTATTGATTAGCCAATCTAATATTTAAAAGAGTTTTCACATTTGATTATAGAACACATAAAGATGTAATCCTTGAGTAGTAGTGACCACAACACTATATAATCAGGATTTACTACTACCAAAAATAATAAGAAAAAATGTAACAAAATTAAAAAACCCTCTTTAGCGGATTGCTAAAGAGGGTTTTTACTTTAAAATCATATTTTCTTAAGCTTCGAATGGTTCTATAGACACATACGACTTATTATCTTTTTTCTTAGTGAATTTTACGATACCATCAACTTTGGCATGTAGTGTATGATCTTTACCTGCATACACATTTTCACCTGGTTTGTGGGCTGTACCTCTTTGTCTTACAATGATGTTACCAGCCACGGCAGCTTGTCCACCAAATATCTTTACACCTAAGCGTTTCGATTCTGATTCTCTACCGTTTTTCGAACTACCAACTCCTTTTTTATGAGCCATTTTCTTTAGGTTTTATATGGTTAATACTCGTAGTGTTACCTACCGTCGTTTTATTTTGCTTGTAAAGCCTCAATTAATTCTGCTTTCTTCATAGAAGATATTCCAGAAATTCCGGCAGCTTTTGCCATTTCTTTCAATTCAGCTACGGTTTTAGTGCTCAAATCTTCAGTTTTTCCTTTTGGCGCCTCTTCTTTTTTAAGAGCCGCTGTCTTAGGCTTAGCTTCAGTTTTTGGAGCAGCCGCTTTCACTTCTTTTTCTGCTTTTGGTTCAGCTTTTTTAGTTTCTTTTTTAGGAGCAGCTTTCTTAGCTCCAGAAGTTACAATGCTTTCAATAACAATTTCAGTAAGCGCCTGACGATGACCATTTTTTACACGGTATCCTTTTCGTCTCTTCTTTTTGAAAACAATAACTTTATCACCTTTAAGGTGTCTTGTGATTTTTGCTCCTACCTGAGCTCCATCTATAGCTGGGGCGCCTAAAGTAATCGAGTCTCCATCTGCAGCAAGAAGAACTTTGTCAAAAGAAACTTTATCTCCTTCTTCTCCTGCTAAACGATGTACAAATACTTTTTGGTCTTTTGCAACTTTAAATTGCTGCCCTGCTATCTCTACAATTGCGTACATAGCGTAACATTTAATTAATTATTTTAACTACAAGAACATCACCTATTTTAAATAGGCGGGTGCAAATATACTGTTAATTAATTAATTGACAAATTATTTTATGCTTCGACTGGAGACGCTTTAGTGTTTTTTGTCTGATTCCAACTTTCTTTAAATAATTGCATAAATGATAGTGTAAGCACAAAGGTAGTGGCAAATCCCATAATTGCTGCAATAAATACTACAATACCGACTCCTACATGATAGTGAGAGCTCCAATTAGCTAGCATTTCTGGCAAGAAATCAGTATTGATATGCGTAACGTATATGGCGAAAAAAATGGTGAAAATAAGCGTGGCATTAAAACCGGTAAATAATCCAGCCATAAAACCTTTTTGATATTCATAATCGCTTCCTTTTTCTTTCTTATATTTTTTCATAGCTGTGTATAATCCAAAAGCTACAATAAAGCCATTACCTAAGCTGAAAACCGGGTTTGTTTGAACACCTACAAGCGAAAGAAGTGAAAAATATACAATCAGACCAATTGCGATTACTATTCCGTATATAACGGGAAGAGTGGATTTTTTCATGCGTTTAAATTTTATTAATTATTTGATAATTCGTTAATTATAAAGTTGAGAACGTAAGTAACCGCTACGCTCTCACACTAAAAATTTTAAACATTCCCTTAAGTGAAGAAACTTATTACTATTCGTTTCATACGTTTAAATCTTTTTAATTGTTTGGAAACGAAATAATTAAAAAATTGAGAACGTATGTAAGCGCTACGCTCTCACATTAAAAATTTTAAACATTCCCTTTTGTGAAGTAATTTTTAAAATTTATTAATGCTCGTTTCATTTGTTCAAAATTTTTATAGTATACTCGATAATCAAGATTGAAATACATCTAAGTTCGTCTACAAAGGTGAAGAAATCAAAATCTGTTAGTCAAAAGAATAGTTTTTTAATACACTAAGATATAACGATTAGTAAATCACAAACTAACTTTTGATCAGAATTGAATTTTACATGTACTTATTTCAGAATTTCAAGCTTTTTCTCTTAAAAATAAGAATTTAAGAACGTTTTAACCTTAAAAGCTTGTTAATTTAGAAAAATGACCGTGAAAAACTACCTGTTTTTATTCGTTAAATACACCCCGAAAATAATAACGCCCGATGCTAAGAGTTGATAACCCGAAAATTTTTCGCCATCCCACAATCCCCAAATTAGGGCTATTATCGGCATCGTATAAGTAACAGAACTTGCAAAAACAGGAGTGCTAATTTGAACTAATTTATTGAACATAATTTTGGCAATGCCAGTACCAAAAATGGCTAATAGCGCCATATATCCAATACTGGTCTGCATCTTATCATCTGTCAGAATTTCTGGAGTAAAGAAACCTGATGCTATTAATATCAAAAACGCTGGTATAATAAGTACAATAAAATTACCATTTGCAATAGCCATAGGTGAGACTTGTTGTAGATGTCGCTTTATGATATTAACATTGGTTCCATATCCAAATGTCGCAAGAATAACCAAAAGCGCATAGCTATAGTTTTGATCCGGATTAATGATAGCACCTTCCCAAACTAATCCAACACTTCCAACAAGACCAATAATGACACCTACAAGTTGATTCTTATTAAAGTGGATAGAAAACAATACAATACCAAGTATAAATGTAATTAGAGGAGTTAATGAGTTAAGAATCGAAGTTATCCCACTATCAATTTCAGTTTCTGCAAAAGCAAACAAAAAAGCGGGTATAAAGGTTCCTACACATGCAGAGATAGCGATCCATTTCCATTCTTTTTTTCGAATAGATCGAATACTTTTTATACCTATGGAAAATAAAAAGAGTGCAGCAAAAACTGTTCGTAATGCGCCCAATTGTAGGGGTGAAAGACCAATAAGTGCTTTTTTAATTAAAATGAAAGAACTTCCCCAGATTAATGATAGCACGGTTAAGTAAATCCACTTAAGCTTTATATTTTGCATTCCCTTACCTTAAGTGCGAAAATTATGAAATTATCAACGCATTCGACTTCTTTTGGAATAAAATTAACTATAATTTTTAGCTTATTCTTTCCATCGTAATGATTCCATTAAATGTCGCATATCATTTCGTAAATAATCTGCTGCCGGAAGGATGGAATCATAATTGGGTTTTACCTTAAAATATATAGAACCCACTAGAAAATGTGTAACACTATCGGTAAGATAAAATTGTGATTGTGATGCGGCATCGCCTGAAACTTCGTAAAACATACCATATACTTTATTTTTAGGATCGGCATAAGGTTCTTGTAAAATTCCGTCAGCTTTTACAACGTGCTCTTGTGTTAAGTTTTGTGCATCTCTTAGCAAAGCATCTAAGTTGTTTCTTACCTCATAATAAGAAATGTATAGTGTTGCTTTTAGTTTTTTATACTCTAAATTATACCAGCATTTTTTGTTCCGTATTGCTTTTTGTAGTTCTGAAAATTCATTTTTTTCAAAAACATACGGACAGGGTGATACCACTTCTATGTACTTGGGAGTAGGATAGCTTAGCCTTAACATTCCCTTTGGTTTTGGCAGGACCTCGTCACCACACGAATACAGCCCTAATGAAACCATAATAATGATAAGATAGCTACGCATCGTTGTCTTCTTTTATCGTAAGTTTTACTTGTTTTATTCGCTTATTATCTAATGCTTCAATTTTAAAAACATAGCGATCTAAAGCTAATTTTTCTCCTCGCCTAGGAAAATTACCTGATATTTCGAGTAGAAGACCGGCAATAGTTTCAGAATCTCCTTTTTTATTTTCAAAAACGCTAGAATCTTCAAGCTTTAAAATCTTATAAAAATCTTTGAGTGCGGTTCTTCCTTCAAAAACAAAATTATGATCATCAAGCTTAGAGAATATTAGATTTTCATCATCAAATTCATCACTTATATCACCTACAATTTCTTCTATAATATCTTCAAGAGAAATTAATCCGCTTGTACCACCATACTCATCAACAACGATAGCCAAATGATTTTTTTTATCCTTGAAGTCATTGAGCAAATCATCTAACTTTTTATTCTCTGGTACAAAATACGGATCCCTTAACAAAGAGACCCAGTCAAAGTTACTTTTATTTACATGGGGTAATAAATCTTTTACATATAAAATACCTACTACATTATCTATATTTTCTTCAAATACCGGAATTCTAGAATATTCATTTTCTACAATTTGAGGCATGATTTCTTTATAGGTACTAGCATTATTGAGTGCAAAAATATCTATTCGCGGTTTCATCACTTGTTTTGTATCTGTATTGCCAAAAGATACAATACCCTCGAGTATTTTCTTTTCTTCTATTGTTGTATCTTGATCTGATGTAAGCTCGAGTGCCTGGGATAATTGATCCACACTCAAATTTGATTTTTGTTTTCCTAATCTATTATGAATCCCAACGGTTATTCTACGCATTGGAAGACTTATCGGGGACAATATCCAGTCTAAAACACCAAGAGGTTTTGCCATAAATTTGGAAAACTTTACCCGGTTTCTACTTGCATAAATTTTAGGAAGAATTTCTCCAAATAGCAAAATTAAAAAGGTAGCTACACCAACCTCAACAACAAATCGCACATTAATCCAGCCCAACCAATAATAATTGAGGTCCTTAAAATACACCTCGCCAATAGCGTCGAACAAAAGCACAATGGCGATGTTAATAAAATTATTAGCGACCAGTATGGTAGCCAATAACTTTTTAGGATTACTCAATAGCTTTGCAATGATTTCGCCATTTTTCGTATCAGTCTCTTCTTCTTTTACATCTTTTGAAGTTAAAGAAAATAAAGCGACTTCGCTACCAGATATTAACGCAGAACTAACAAGTAATGTGATGAGCAACACCAAATTAAAGGTTTGCATCCAATCAAAAACTAGTAACAAAATGAATATCGGTTCAGGATCAGGGTCCAAATTCTTTGGGTTTAATTAAACATATCAGAACGGAAGATCGTCTTCTTCTTGAGTTACTACAGTATTAGAAGAGCTTGCCTGCGCAGAAACAACAGGAGCACTTGATTGAGGTATATACTGCGGTGCAGATCCAGAAGGCTGATTTTCGTTTTTTGGAGTTAAAAAAGTAAAGTCTGTGCACTGTATTTCTGTGCTGTACCTGTCTTTACCTTGATCATCTTGCCATTTTCTGGTCTTAAGGCGACCTTCGATATACACTTTATCTCCTTTATTTAAGTATTTTTCGCAAATTTCTGCAGCTTTATTTCTAACCACAATGTTATGCCACTCTGTTGAAGTTACTCGTTCATTTGTAGACTTATTCACATAAGAATCATTAGTTGCGAGCGGAAATCTGCCTATACAGTTTCCTCCCTCAAAATAATGCATCTTTACTTCATCACCTGTATGCCCTATAAGCATTACTTTATTTAATGTTCCTGACATGGTTTATTGTTTAAAATTTTAAAGTAGCAAAGAAATAATAACCAATTTAAATAACGCTACATTCGTACAACTTATTTTTTATTCGTTTATCAAAATCTGCGTTGCTAAGTAAATGTAATAAAAATTTGATAAATATTTATCCTCGGAAGGTAACAGAGTAGCAAAACCAGTGTTTGTATATTTCGTAGTAAAAAAAGTTATACTTATTTGCGATGGTCTTTTACCATTATTTTACGCTTTCAACAAGAAAAAAGAGTCAATAAAATTACCCAACAGTATGGGAACAGGATACTGATGTATCTCTTCAAGAGTAACAACTTTTTGATGTTCTTCTACTGCAGGGATGTTCTTTGTCGTAATTATATAAAATTTAGTAAATAAGTGTTGATGGGACAATTTATGAATGATATACTCGTCATTATATGGTGTTATGTCATATGATGTCTTTTTAATCATATCTAAAAATACACGGTTAGACGTGATACTATCCTTAACGTTATCTTGATTTTCAATTAGAGGAAACTCGTATAAACCTTGCCATATCCCATTTCCTTTACGCTGTCGAATTATAGTTTGCTTTTCGTTGATGATAAACACCAAATAATTGAAGTATCGTTTTTTGATCTTTAACTTTTTCAGTTTAACAGGTAATTGATTAATCTTAGCCTGTTTCAATGCTTCGCAACTGTCATTAAACGGACAAACAATACAATATGGATTTTTTGGTTTACACTGTAACGCCCCAAACTCCATTATAGCTTGATTGTAATTCGCAGGATTTTCATGATCAATTAGTTCACTGGCCAATTCTTTAAATTCTTTTATACCCTTTGTACTATTAATAGGTGTCGTTATACCAAAATATCGAGATAACACCCTATACACATTCCCATCTACAACCGGTACCACCTCATTATAGCAAATTGAAGCGATAGCACTTGCTGTATAATCTCCTACTCCTTTTAATTCGAGCAGCCCTTTATAGGTTTTAGGAAACACCCCCTTTAATTTACTAGCCACATATTTTGCTGTCGTATGTAAATTTCTCGCTCTCGAATAATATCCGAGTCCTTGCCATAACTTTAATACTTCTTCTTCCTTGGCATTGGCTAGATCAAAAACAGTTGGATAGGTTTGAGTAAACGACAAATAATAAGGTAATCCTTGAGCAACTCTAGTTTGTTGTAATATAATTTCGCTAAGCCAAATATGATAAGGATCTGTGGTTGTTCTCCATGGCATTGCTCTTTTATTATGTAAGTACCACGTTATGAGTTTTTTAGAAAATTTCATTACAAAAATGTTTGTTTTGCAAAATTAATCGAATAAAGATGATAATTTCATCTTAAGTATTGATATTTTGGAATTTAAATTCATATATTTGCCCCCTTGAAAATTTAAAAAACCCCTAAACTAGGAATATAATGACTAAAGCAGATATCGTAGCAAAAATTTCAGAAAAGCTAGGAATAGAAAAAGGAGATGTTCAAGCCACTGTGGAAACCTTTATGGAAGAAGTAAAAAGTTCTTTAGAGAGCGGAGACAATGTTTATCTAAGAGGTTTTGGAAGTTTTATTATCAAAACCAGAGCAGAAAAAACTGGGCGTAATATTTCAAAAAATACGACTATCAAAATTCCTGCACACAACATACCTGCGTTTAAGCCAGCTAAGGTATTTGTGGAAGGTGTAAAAACAAACGTAGAAGTTAAATAATAATAAATAAACAGTATACACTATGCCAAGTGGTAAAAAACGAAAAAGACACAAGGTAGCTACGCATAAGCGTAAAAAAAGAAGAAGAGCCAATCGCCATAAGAAAAAGTAGTTTTCTAACTACTTTTTCTAGTTAAAAGTAATGTTCTTTGAAATCGAAATAAAACAATCATGACTACCGAATTATATGTTTTATTTCAACGGAATTATAAAAATTCCTGTGAAAAATTTGTTTAATCCATTCCGATGCCCTGTAATTATGGGGAGCGGGATAAAAATCTTATCAGAGTGAACAAAGAATTGATCATTAGATCCGGTTCCTCTACGGATTTTGCCTTACTAAAGGATGGAAAACTGATTGAATTACATAAGGAAGAAGACGACAGCAATTTCTCTGTAGGTGATATATTTATCGCCAAAATCAGAAAATCTGTTCCTGGTCTTAATGCCGCATTTGTTAATGTAGGCTACGAGAAAGATGCATTTTTGCATTATCATGATCTGGGTCCTCAAGTTTCTTCTTTACTTAAATTCATCAAGCGTGTAAGCACAGGTAAATTGAAAAATTATTCTCTAAAGGATTTTCCTTTGGAAAATGATATTGACAAACACGGTACGATAACCAACGTGTTAAAATCAAATCAATCGCTACTCGTACAAATCGTAAAGGAACCTATATCCACCAAAGGCCCTCGAATAAGCTCAGAGCTTTCGATTGCCGGAAGATATATTGTGTTAGTTCCTTTTTCTAGTAGAATTTCTATCTCTCAAAAAATAGAATCTTCAGAAGAAAAAGAACGTTTAAAGAGACTTGTAAAAAGTATCAAACCCAAAGGTTTCGGAGTTATTGTTCGTACCGTAGCAGAAGGCAAGAAAGTAGCAGAACTAGACAAAGATTTGCAAAATCTGGTGGATCGTTGGAAAGCTATGTGTAAAAAATTATACAAAGCACATCATCCATCAAAAGTGTTAGGTGAAATGAATAGAGCATCCTCTATTTTAAGAGATGTATTTAACGACACCTTTACTTCTATTGTTGTAGATGATGAAGATCTCTGCAACAGAATCAAAGAGTATCTGCAAGAAATTGCACCCAAAAAAGAATCAATCGTAAAACTTCATAACGCTAAAGTACCTATTTTTGAAAAATATGGTATCGAAAGGCAAATCAAAACAAGTTTTGGTAAGACGGTTTCAATGAGTAAGGGAGCCTATTTAGTTATCGAGCATACAGAAGCTATGCATGTTATCGATGTAAATAGCGGTAACCGTTCTAATAAAGCCAAAAACCAAGAAGATACTGCACTAGAAGTTAATCTTATAAGTGCAGCTGAAGTAGCCCGACAATTACGTCTTCGAGATATGGGAGGTATTATTGTAGTCGATTTTATAGACATGAATAATTCTGATAATCGCAGAACGCTTTTCAATCATCTGCGAGAAGAGATGAAAGATGACAGGGCAAAGCATAAAATTTTACCGCCAAGTAAATTTGGCTTGATTCAAATCACACGACAACGTGTGCGACCAGAAATGAATATCAAAACTCGCGAGGATGATCCTAGCGGAATTAATGGCGAAGTTGAGGCGCCAATAGTCTTGATAGAAAAGATTAAGGTCGAATTAGAAAAATTAATAAAAAAAGAGCATAAAAAGATCACACTAAGTGCGCATCCTTTTATAGCCGCTTTTTTAACAAAAGGATTTCCATCTACCCGATCAAAATGGTTTTTTGACCATAAACGATGGGTAAAAATTGTACCTAGAGACGCTTACACGTATTTAGAATATCATTTTCACGACAAAAACGGTGAATTGATAAAGTAAAAACTGAAACCCGGCTTTGTAAGCTGGGTTTTTTTGTTTCATACCAGTTCTCGACTGAGCCTGTCCTGAGCTCTGGCGAAGGGCTCGACCAGATTGGCAAAAGTAAACGAATATCATGCAACAAAATAACAATCGGACTCAGGTTAATACCAAAATGAGCATAAAACAATGGCCCTCGAAAAGAGATCGGGTTACCAAGAAATTGTTAGTATCTTTGCAATAATGCATCAAAAAACAACACAATTTGTAACTGTAGCTGAAGCTCTAAAAAAAATGGAGCGGTTTTGTGCGTATCAAGAACGATGTCATAAAGAGATAGAGACCAAACTACATACGATGACATTAATCCCCGAAGCTAAAGAAAAAATTATTTTACATCTTTTGGCACATGATTTTTTAAACGAAGAGCGGTTTGCCAAAAGTTTTGCCAGAGGCAAATTTCGTATCAAAAACTGGGGGAGACAACGTATTACAAAAGAACTTAAATACCGCGAAATTTCGAATTATAATATTAAGACAGCGCTAAAAGAAATTCCTGAACATGAGTATATCAATTCATTTCATCGTCTAGCTGAAAAAAAACTTGCTTCCCTTCAAGAAAGTAATCCCTATAAAAAACGAAAAAAACTTGCCGACTTTCTATTGTATCGAGGCTGGGAAACACATCTGGTTTTTCAAAAGGTTAACGAGTTAATTCCGTTTTGAAAACCAGTCTTCTTTTGTGCTCAAGACTTGATCATCTCATACCAAATTCACTTAAATTTTAAGCTAATACACGAGTTTAACTTAATATAGTTGCAGATCAAAATTGCTATCCAATATGAACTTGTATACTATTGGTAAACTGAACCTGTAAAGATTGTACCTCCCCAATGGCACATAAAATCTTTAGCAGATTCAGATTGACTATTAATTTTATAGTTACTAATTATTTAGTATTTCGAGAGCTCGATCTATACCACTATCCTTTTCTTCTATAAAATCGCTATTAGAAAACAGAGGTACCATATCGGTCTCTTTTGGACCAATGCCCACGCCCTCATAAATGGTTCCCTGTGCATCTTCGTATACTTCATTTGATAATCCTACAAAAGCCCCGTTAGGTAATTTATGCACCAAAACATCAGAAAATATACCATTCGTGTTTTCTCCTACTATAGTTACATAAGGAAAATCTTTGAGACAAAGAACAAAAATCTCTGCTGCACTGGCTGTGATAGCACTTGTAAGTAGTATAATTTCACCTGTGAATTGAAAATCACCTTGAGGACTAATCGCAACCGATGTACTTTCGGTAAATCCAGCTCCTAATCGAGCTTTTTTTGAAAATACCGATCGCTCCCTATTCGCAAAACGAGACGCGATAGCCAACGATACTCTATCATAACCCCCACCATTAAAACGCATATCGATAATCAATTTTGAAATTCCTGCACTTTTAAAATCATTCATCAATCTATCCAATACGGTATTGAGTACCTCTAATTCTGTTTTTTCTGTAGTGCTAAACCCTTGCATCTCTAAACTATTGATATATCCTGTACTATCGTTAAGTAATCCCCAGGCTATTTTTTGCTGATCGTCTATTTCAAATTCGCCTTTAAGGTACCTTGATGCTATAATCTCTAATTTTCGATTGTATAAAGTATCATAATCTTCTTGAGATTGAATCACTAAATCGCCACTTAAACTAGCATTTAAGCGATTCAAAAGTGCTACATCCCCAGAGCTGATGTTTATACCCCTGCTTTCATCAGAAATGCTAACATGTCCATCGTTAAGTAGAAGAATCAGTTCCTGCAAAATGTCGTAGAAATTTTCGGAAGTTATTTGCGCTCTCATATTCTTATATTGGGCCCAATCCACATTTCGTCTTTCAAAGAAGGCATAATATTCGTTAAATAAATTCCAGAAATAGTCGAAGTTAATTTTAGGATCGTTGGTATTAAAAACTTGATCAGGAAGACACAGCTCGCTTTGATCTGCCAGCCTTTCAAACTTAAGAGTCGTTATTGAAAGTTTTGAAATTCCTACTAATTCATCGGGACTATCTAGGTCTAATGGGAACCCAAAAGATGCTTCAAAATCAAGATTATCTTCCAAAATTGTACATCCTGTAGAATTTATACTAAACAATGTATTTTTTGTATCGTTAATTTCTAAAACATATCCCTTATCTGCGGCCAACCAAAAGCCTTTTTTAGCATTGTCCTGTTGTGGTTGATCATCATCGTTTTGACAGGCAATGCAACATCCAATTAGAAGGAATACTACTTTTAACTTCAAAACCCTTATCATACGTACAGTGGTGTTTTTGTTTGATTTCATAATGTGTTGTTTGACTATATATTTTATATTGACGAATGTATATGCTATACTGCTATCAAAAATGTAAACAGCGTACAACTTGGTTGTTACAGCATCTTATTTTGGTCAAAACTAGGAATGTCAAAAAAAATTTGTGTTCGAAATTATGGAGACTTAATAATTTCGAACCTTTTTGTTTTCAGTTTTATATTGGTGCGGCGTATATCCTGTTTCTTTTTTAAATGAAGTGTAAAATGTAGTTTTAGACTTAAAACCAGCTTCTAGACCTATGGCATAGAGGCTGTATTTGTCAAAATTGACGTCAAGGATCATGGCTTTAACTTCTTTGATTCGATAAGCGTTAATATAGGTGGAAAAATTTTTTTTGGTAACCTCATTAACTATTTGTGACAAATAACCAGTGCTAATTTGTAATAATTCGGCTACGATATCTTGATTTAGATCAGGGTCTCGATAAATTTGATCTTTTTGTAAGAGGTTTTCTAATTTCTGAAAATAACTGTTGTCGGCAGTAAAAGAAGAGCTTTGTGTTAGTCTTTGCGAGTTTGAGTTTTCTACATTCGTAGTTCTATTATTAGATATTGGACTATATTTTTGATCGTAGATAACTGCTTTAGGATTATTAGTAAGTTTTAAAGTATAAATCCCATAATATACTACCCAAAAAATAAAACAGGAAACCCCTGAACAAATGATTGATATTCTAATGACATACCCAATATCATAAAGCATATCTATAACATCAATTAAAATCCAGGAAGTTACTAAAGAAAATACCCAGATACAGAGTCGTTTTAACCATTTAACATTTCGGTACTCAGAAAATTTTTTATCTCGTAAAATCTGATAAGACCATATCGCTAAAATAAAATTAAACGAATAGTATCCTAAATCCTGAATATCGAAAAGCCAATCATAAGCATGGTTTTTATAATCCCAAGAAAAGGCAAACCATTGATAAACACACTCCAGATTGTAGACCACGTTAAGGATAGCAGATAATAAAAAGGGTAGATAGAGCCAATATCTTTTTTTACGTATTGCTAAAGGATGATCAATCGATTTCAAGATATAACAGAAGAAAAAAATTGGAAATAAGAATATCCATTCAATATCATAGAGTACTGCCAATTTAGGATATTCAATAAACACCCCGATAGCATCAAGATATACATTAAGCATCAAGTATGTTAAAGTTAAAATAGCATATCCTAGATATGCATTCACTTTACTTCTATAAAAAGGCGAAAAAAGAATGGCAAAACCAAAAATAAATCCTTGAGAAATACTAACGAGTAGAAAAAGATTAACAAAGTTCATGATCTCTTAATCCACTTTATAGGTTCAAATGTTTATGGGTTTTTCGTATGGCTTCAGCGTTTTTGTAATCGATCCATTTTTGTCCTCTTATGCTACGCATAATATTATCAAAATATCTCATAAAAAAAACGTTATATGTCGCTTGCATAAAATTACTAGCACTTTTAGGAACAGAGCGAATACTCATCGAAAATCCGGGGGAAAGGTAGGTCATTTGATGCCAAAAGCCTTCTGGCATATAAAGTGTTTCACCATGGTTTAACGTAGTAATATATCCTTTTGCTTTTTTTAGTGCAGGCCATTGCTCGAGGTCAGGATTGGTATAATCAATTCCCTGGTGCGAGATAAGCGCATGAGGCACTTTGTATAAATATTTTGTTTCTGAAGGTGGAAATAGAATACATTGTTTTATACCGTGAAAATGAAAGTGAAGGATGTTACTTAAATCGATATCATAATGCATAAAAACCTTGGAACCACTCCCCCCAAAGAAAAGAAAGGGCATTTTTTTCATAAACCGAAGTCCGATATCGGGATAGCTAAAATCATTTTGAAGTTTGGGTACTTCTTTAAGTAGATTATATAAAAAGATGCGATAATTTGTAGGTGCCTTTTTAAGTAAAGAAATGTAATCACTCATGTTCATATACCCATGAGGCTCATTAAATTTACGTTCTGATGTAATAGGTTGATTATCATACACAGGGACTTTTTTATCTCCTGCTACAGTATTGATATAGTCTAAATTCCATTTTTGATATGCCGGCCAATCTTTAATTAAATGTTGGATAACTACCGGTTTTTGCAAGCTAACATATTGCCTAAGAAATTTTTCTTTGGTAATTGTCGATATGCGTGGTATTTGTTCTACATGTAATCCCACCTGTTTTTAAAAAGAATTAAAAAACCTTACGTTCTAGAAATAGTTAAAGCAATTCTATTTGTTGGCTACCACTTTTTTTGCTTTTTCTTTGGCTGCTTCGTTTCTTTCGATAGTATGCCCTGGTCTTGACCATTTAGGTTTTTCTCCGTAGGCTTCAAATTTTGAAGCGTCCGCTTCGACAGTTTCGGGTTGCGCTTTTTTAACGAATGGTTTTTGTGGTTGAAGCCCTAATACTTTAAACATTTCCATATCCTCGTTTACATCGGGATTAGGTGTAGTTAGCAGTTTATCCCCGGCAAAGATAGAATTAGCTCCCGCAAAGAAACACATTGCCTGGCCTTCTCTATTCATTTGAGTTCTTCCTGCTGATAATCTCACTTGTGTATTAGGCATAACAATACGTGTAGTTGCCACCATTCTGATCATATCCCAAATAGGGACAGGTTGTTCATCTTCCATTGGAGTTCCCTCTACCGCTACCAATGCATTGATAGGTACAGATTCTGGTTGTGGGTTCAACTTTGACAATGCAACGAGCATTCCTGCCCGATCTTCGACATCTTCGCCCATTCCTATAATTCCGCCGCTACATACAGTAACATTAGTTTTTCGAACATTATCGATCGTTTGTAATCGATCTTCGTATCCTCTGGTTGAAATGACCTTTTTATAATATTCTTCAGAAGTATCTAAGTTGTGATTATACGCATATAGCCCTGCTTCTGCAAGACGTTGTGCCTGATTTTCGGTAAGCATGCCCAGTGTGCAACATACTTCCATATCTAACTTATTTATGGTTCGAACCATTTCTAATACATCTTCAAACTCCTGACCATCTTTCACATTTCTCCACGCTGCCCCCATACAGACTCTAGAACTTCCTGATGCTTTTGCACGCAACGCCTGAGCTTTTACTTGTCGTACACTCATTAAATCATTCCCTTCTATATCGGTATGATATCGAGCAGCTTGCGGGCAATATCCACAATCCTCTGGGCAACCGCCTGTTTTTATAGATAATAAAGTAGATACCTGTACCGTATTTGGATCATGAAACTGTCGATGCACTGTAGCAGCTTCATATAACAAATCCATCATAGGTTTATTATAAATGTCTAAAATCTCTTGCTTTGTCCAATCGTGTCGTATAACGCTCATAAAAAAGAAATGTAAGTCTTCAAAAGTAATTGTTTATAATCAAAAAACACAACTTAGAAACGTCAAATTACTTGAAGTATGTATAGTTTTATCTTCTTTTAACGGTTAATTATTTGAAGGTCTTTCTAATAATACACTCACCGCATTACCGCCAAAACCTACTGCATTAATTAAAATCCTGTTAATTTCTTTTATTTTGTGAGTTGTCTCAATATAGGGTATAGGTATAAACTCATTGTGTCTTAACATTAATATGGCTAGCTCGATACTAAGCATCCCACTGGCGCCAAATGTATGTCCTATTTTCCACTTGTTTGAAGTTAGAGCAGGTAGATCATCTTTAAACACTGCTTTGATAGCATTATATTCTGAAAGATCTCCTTTCATAGTTCCCGGAGCATGCATTACAATAACATCAACATCTTCGATAGGCGTATTTGCCAAAGCCATTTTCATCGATTTCTGAAAACACTGTGCATCAGTTGATATTGATATATTGTGTTGCAAAGGTTCTGTAGCATAGCCTATTCCTTTAATAACGGCGAGCGCATTTGCGTGTATTCCTTTTTCTAAGCAAGCTATAGCAGCACCTTCTCCTAAAAACATAGTATTCAGATTTTTGGACAAATTCATGGCCTGACACGGAAATGTAGCCTCTGTCTCAGACGCATAAATCTTCAAAGCTTTCATTTGTGCAATGGTAAATGGAGTCAAGGGTGCTTCACTACCCCCAACCAAAAAGGTATCTGCTAGACCAGATTGTAACCAAGCCACTCCATTAAGTAAAGCGTGCAAGGCTGTCGAGCAGGTGATAGAATGACTAATAGTAGGACCATCACTTTGCAAATCATGAGCTATCCATGAAGATATATTGCCTAGCGTAGTTGTAGGAGAACTAAGTGTCGAGGATCTTCCTGTTTCTAAAAACTCTTTGTGATACGTCTCAAAAAGCGTTGTTGCCCCGCGGGATGACCCCATATTAATCCCGAAATTAGTATGTCCTTTCCAGTTCGCATTTTTTATAGCTTCCCTTGCTACATAAATTCCAAAAAGAACAGCATCATCAAGAGCGCGATACTGTTGGTTTTCTGATTTTAACGTTGCAATTACCTGCTTACCGTTGCTAGAGAGTTTTGCTATTGGGGTTGATACCCCGTTAAAATCGGCATAAGAAATATGATGAGAGGTCGTTTTATAGTGATCCCATATCTCTGTAGCTGATATTCCTAGCGGAGATATGGAAGAAATGCTCGTAATGGATATTTTTTGCTGCAATTTTTTAATTTTGACAAATGTAGGAGTTTGCTAGATTTTGTTCAATAGATATAACAGCAATTTATACTTCTAATACCAAATCTACCATAAAATAGCACAAATCTCCTTGTTCATTTTTCCCTCCTACTTCATTGAAAAATAATTCTGTAGCTATGGCTATGCAATAATTTTACAGCTTCGAAGGAGAGAAAAGTAACTTCGCATCTTTTATGCCATTTTATAGCAGATTTGGTATACTTTTGTAACAAAAGTCAGTTTGTTGACCCTTGTAAAAGAAGAACATCAAAAAAATCTAAAATATGGAGGATCAAAGTTCACAAAAGAGTTGGTTTGCACGCAATTGGGGCTGGGTAATACCTGTTGGTGGTTGCTTAACGATCATTGTTCTGTTTTTTGTTTTTTTAGGCTCTGTGATATTCGGGGTAAGTGAATTAATGACAGGGTCAGACCCTTATAAAGAAGGGATTGCCAAAGCACAACAAGATGATTATGTGATCCAAATACTAGGAGAACCCATAGAAGCTGATGGTATTATGCGAGGTGAGATCTCTATTAAAAACAGTACGGGGAAGGCCAATATTTCAATCCCGATCAAAGGACCCAAAGGAGAGGCTCGGTTGTATGTAGTAGGTGATAAATACAAGGATACATGGGAATACTCTGAAATGTATGTAATTATAGAAGAAACTGATGAACAAATAGATTTGCTGGGATATGAAAATGACTAAACCTTTTCTAGAAGTTCTGCGATCGCCTCGTATATTTTTTTAAGTTCTTTTGGGGTAATTACATAAGGTGCCAAAATGTAAATTGTATTCCCAAGAGGCCTTAAAAACACACCTTTTTTCATAAAATGGTTAAAAATCTTGTATCGTTTCTTACCATATCGATCCATTTCAATATGTAGATCTAATGCAAAAATCACCCCTTTTTGTCGTGTCGATCTAACTTTTGGATGCGCTTTAATTTGTGCATTAAATGTTTTGTGTGATGCGATAATACGTTGAATATTATTTTGAATTTCATCGCTTTGAAGCAGTTCGATAGCAGCCAATGCAGCAGAACATGCGATCGGATTAGCAGAATAAGTATGGGCATGAAAGAAGGCCTTTCCTACAGAATCATCTAAAAACGCATCATAAGTTTCTTGAGTACAACTTGTTACTGCCATGGGCACAAAACCTGCGGTAAGAGCCTTTGACATTGAAATAATATCTGGTTTTTCCTCTATAAAATCTGAAGCAAAATCACGACCTGTTTTTCCAAAGCCTGTCATTACCTCGTCGGCAATGGTAAGTATTTTATGTTCTTTACATATGCGAAGGATGTGATTAAGATGTTCAGCTTCAAACATATGCATAGCATTAGCTCCCTGTACCAAAGGTTCATAAATAAAAGCAGCCACCTCATTGCTTTTAATGATCGTATGCAATTGCTCAAGAACACTTTGAATATTTTTAGAATTAGGAGTAGGAATACGCTTTACATCAATAAAAAAGTCTTCAAAAGGACCATTATATACAGATAATCCCGAGGCAGACATCGCTCCAAAAGTATCGCCGTGAAAACCATCTTCAAAAGCAATTATAGTATTTCTTTTTTCGCCTTTGTTGAAATGATATTGTAAGGCCATTTTAATCCCTACTTCATTGGCTGTTGATCCATTGTCTGAAAAGAATATTTTCTCCTGATTATCTGGCAACATCTTAATCAACGCTTCAGATAATTGTATAGCAGGCTTATGGGTAAATCCCGCAAATACAATTTGATCCAGCTGCTGCATTTGCTGCTGTACTTTATGCAAAATAAAATCATTACAATGCCCAAACATAGCGGTGTACCAAGATGCAATCCCGTCGATATAGGTTGTGCCATCTTCACCATACAACAAAGCTCCCTTAGCCTTTGTAATTGGAATCGCTTCGGGGTGAATTTTATGTTGGGTTAAAGGGTGCCACAAGTGTTTTTTATCCCTTTCTTTTAAAGTCATACTATCCATTTGAGTTATCATAGCTTTTGTAGTTCGCTTATGTTACGAATAGCTCTTCAAGTTTACTTCGAAATCGATCGGCATATTCTTGAATTACCATGGTATCAAAATAGGGTTCATCGGCTATTCTTCCGATCACATCGACTTCGCCCATTTTTTTGATTATATCTTCAGTCGTTTTATGTTCATTGCCATTAAAGATTACAGATACATTAAACCCCTGTTCTTTCAGGATCCAAATAGTCATAAGGGTATGATTAATACTTCCTAAATAATGTCTCGATACCACAATAACCTTATAATCAGGCCGTATTAAATCCATAATGGTATCTTCATCATTTAACGGAACTAAAAGCCCACCTGCTCCTTCGATCACTAAATGATTCTTAGTTTCTGGAATTTTTATTTTATCAACCTCAACGGTAAGCCCATCTATTGCCGCAGCAGCGTGCGGACTCATAGGTGTTTGCAATGCATAACTGTTCGGATAAAACGTTGAACTAGTATTCGCAACCAGCTTTTTTACTTTATCTGTATCAGAATTCTCTAAATCTCCGGCTTGTACCGGCTTAAAATAATCGGCCTGCAATGCCTCGACAACAACGGCAGAAGCTATGGTCTTTCCAACATCGGTTCCTATTCCTGTAATAAATATATTTTTCATTTCAAATTGAATTTCGTTTTACAACACTCACAGCGATACGTGTATTTTGTATAAAAGGGAAGGCTTCCAAATAAAAAACCCAGTAAAAAAGCAAAGAAAGATTTTATATCTGTAATGGTAGTGATAAATACAACTTTATGACTTCGACAGACAGTACATAACATCTGAGTTCCCTCATCGTTTAATGAGTACTTTTGAATGTCGTCAAGAATTGCTTTCGCTTCGGTCACATCAGAAGACCTTACCTTTATCTTAATTCCGCCTATAGCATTACTTACTAATGGATCGGTATCAATAGTATGCATATCGGTCATGAATACTTCAATACCTTCAGATTCTAGTCTACCTTTTACAATTAATGCTTCAGCTGAATATTGAAAAGAAGCTATGGTTTTAAACATTTCACTCATACCTAGACAAAGGTAGCTAAGCGCTGTAAAACTTTTGTGATTTCTTCTTCAGAATTAAAGCTGTGTAAACAAAATCGTAGTCGTTCTTGCCCTTTGGGTACCGTTGGTGATACAATTGGTTTTATATCGAAACCACTATCCTGAAGCTGTTTAGCTATCTGTTTAACATTTTTAGTACCAGAAAGTATACAACAATGAATAGCAGAATTGCTTTGAATAAACTTTGAAGTTAATCTTAAATCTTCAAGCATTTGATTAAAAAATAGGATGTTGTCTTTTAGTTTTTTGATTTCTGAAGTATGAGTAAGCGATCTATAGGCTGATTGAATTGTTGCTATAGCATGTGGTGATAAGCCGGTAGTATATATAAAACTTCGTGCAAAGTTGATTAAATAGCTTTTTAAATCTTCGGATCCTAAAACTGCAGCTCCATGGCACCCCAGAGCTTTACCAAAGGTATTGATTCTTGCAAAAACACGATGCTCTAGGCCCAGTTCCTGAAGCAAACCAACACCATACTGCCCAAAAACCCCAGTAGCATGAGCTTCGTCGACAATTAGATGACATGTATTCGCTTCACAAAACTCAACAAAATTCTTTAAATCAGGAGAATCACCATCCATAGAGAATACAGATTCGGTTACAACATATACTGTCTGATCTGTAGTATTAACATCTCGGCTTCGTTCAATCTGCAAACCTAGATTTTGCAGATCATTATGGTTAAACTTATAAGATTTTGCGTGACTCATTTGTATACCATCCCGTATGGACGCATGTATCAGCTCATCATAAAAAATAAGATCTCCACGCTGAGGAACCGACGAAAAGAATCCCACATTAGCGTCATATCCCGAATTAAAAATCAAAGCTGCTTCAGCATGGTGAAATGCTTTAAGTAGCTCTTCGGTTTCGTTATATAATTCGTGATTGCCTGAAAGTAAGCGGGATCCCGTTGCTCCATTTTGTTTCATCCCTTTCTTGATAAGAAGTTGATGTGCCTGATCAAAAATTACTTGTGAAGCGGCAAAACCCAGATAATCGTTAGATGAGAAATCTATTTGGTGATTTTGAACGCCTAATTGTCGTAGGGTATTGCTGGCATTGCGGTCATCTAGCTTTTTTATAAGTTTTTGTGGTAACATATGTCAAAGGTACAAAGACCTTTAGATTTCAGAAACCTAAACTTTCTAGTTATCTTTTTTATTGGCACCGCCAAAGGGTTTAATACCCCGAGGCTTGCCTCGAAATTGAAAAATTGTTTACAACGAATGCTTCGTGGACTTGCCCCGAGGTAATTTACTTACTGGATGAATATTACGATCACTTGACTTGTCAAAAATTAAGAAATCTATAATAGTATGATGTATAGAATGACTGTATTTTTATGTAATGAAAAATATCACCTATACCATCACTTATTCAATCGATGAATTGAAGCAAATTCTTAAGCTTCAACAAAATAATTTACCTGCTTCAATATCAAAAATCGAAAAAGAAAAAGAAGGCTTTGTAACGGTACAGCACGATCTTGACACCTTAAGAAAAATGCATCATCTTGAACCTCATATTATTGCAAAAGATGGTAATAATGTAATAGGTTATGCATTATCTATGGTCAGAAGTTTTAAAGATGATATTGATATTTTGAAACCTATGTTTGTAAAAATAGATAATCTGTTACATACTGACACTTCATATATTGTTATGGGTCAAGTATGTATAGATAAAGATTTTCGAAAACAAGGTGTTTTCAGGGGTTTATATCATAAAATGCAAGAGGAGTTAAGAAACAAATACGATGTGCTTATTACTGAAGTAGCTGCAGATAACACAAGATCCCTTAATGCCCATTATGCGATTGGATTCACCGATTTGCTTGTTTATGAAGCTGACGGAGTTATGTGGCATTTGCTACAATGGGATTGGAAGTAAAACCTTGGGGTATCATACCCTTTGGTGTTACTAATAAAAAACGCCTTCAGAAAAACTGAAGGCGTTTTGTACTTTTAATAAATGATCATTTAATCTGCTAAAACGATCACTCTATTATCTTTCATTTCTAAAGTTCCTGAATTAATAGAAAGTAAAGTAACGTCATTTTCTTTGGTAAATTTACTAGCAACGTCTTCATTTAGCTCCATATCGCCCCACACTTTTACCTGCCCTTGTCCTAACAGTGATACAATAGGCGCGTGATTATCTAACATTTGAAACTCTCCATCAACACCCGGTACGGCAACTGAAGTTACTTCACCGCTAAATAGTATTGCTTCTGGGGTTACTATTTCTAAATACATATTTTTCAATTATAAATTATGAATTATGAACTCAGAATATAGAGATATTTTAGACCCTCTGAATTCTGCATTCTTAATTCCGAATTCAACCTACGCTTCGGCCAACATCTTTTCACCAGCCTCGATCGCTTCTTCAATCGTACCTTTAAGGTTAAATGCAGCTTCAGGAAGGTGATCTAACTCCCCGTCCATAATCATAGTAAATCCTTTGATAGTATCTTTAATGTCCACCAATACTCCTGGAATCCCGGTAAACTGTTCTGCCACATGGAAAGGTTGAGATAAGAAACGTTGTACACGACGTGCTCGACCTACGGCAAGTTTGTCATCCTCAGATAATTCTTCCATACCCAAAATGGCAATGATATCCTGTAATTCTTTGTAATGCTGTAATAACTCTTTAACACGTTGTGCGCAATTGTAATGCTCGTCTCCCAAAATATCTGCAGTAAGAATTCTAGAAGTAGAATCTAATGGATCTACCGCCGGATAAATACCTAACTCTGCAATTTTACGAGATAGTACTGTGGTTGCATCTAAGTGAGCAAAAGTAGTAGCTGGTGCAGGATCTGTTAAATCATCTGCAGGTACATACACTGCCTGCACAGAGGTAATTGATCCTTTTTTGGTAGAGGTAATACGCTCTTGCATCACACCCATCTCAGTTGCTAATGTAGGCTGATAACCTACTGCAGAAGGCATACGCCCAAGAAGTGCTGATACCTCTGAACCTGCCTGGGTAAATCGGAAAATATTATCCACAAAGAAAAGTACATCTTTCCCTTGTCCGTCACCAGCTCCATCACGGAAGTATTCTGCAATCGTAAGACCAGAAAGTGCTACTCGTGCACGTGCTCCCGGAGGTTCATTCATCTGACCAAATACGAAGGTAGCTTTAGACTCTTTCATCACTTCTTTATCTACCTTAGAAAGATCCCATCCTCCTTCTTCCATAGAATGCATAAAATCATCACCGTATTTAATAATTCCTGATTCTAGCATTTCGCGCAACAGGTCGTTACCTTCACGAGTTCGTTCTCCTACTCCCGCAAACACCGAAAGACCACCGTGGCCTTTGGCAATATTATTAATCAACTCCTGGATTAATACAGTTTTACCTACTCCTGCACCACCAAATAAACCGATTTTACCTCCTTTGGCATAAGGTTCGATAAGGTCGATTACTTTAATCCCGGTAAATAAAACCTCGGTAGAGGTTGATAAATCTTCAAATTTTGGTGCCTGACGGTGGATTGGAAGTCCATCTTTTCCAGACTTTGGAAGATCCCCAAGACCATCAATAGCATCACCTATAACATTAAATAAACGTCCATACACATTACCCCCGATAGGCATTTGAATAGGAGTTCCTGTTCCTACCACTTCCATTCCTCTACTTAACCCATCACTCGAGTCCATTGCAATGGTACGTACAGTATCTTCTCCAATGTGAGACTGCACCTCTAATACTAGTTTACTACCGTCTGTTTTATTAATTTCTAATGAATCGTAAATTTTTGGTAATTCAGTCTCTGCTGCGAATTCTACATCGATCACAGGACCTACAATTTGAGATACTTTACCCGTAACTTTAGACATTATCTAACTATTTAATGTTTAGTATTTAACTATTTCAAAAAAGCGCTTATCTATACATTGATAATACAAGCTTTTTTCAGGCTGCAAATATAGTCTTTTATAATGAAAAAAATAACTCCTTTTTTAGTGTTTTTTTAACGGTAGTTTTTGTCTTCAAATTTCACTAGAAAATCGCAATCGAGTTTAGTTTACATGTTTATAAAAGCTGCTTCTAGTAAACTACCTTGGGGATCTCTCTGTCTTGGCTCTTAATTCTAAAAGCCTTCGGGTCTGTTCGCTACGCACGACATAGAGCCTCGAGGGAAATTCTATTGACTAATTTTAACTACTCGAGTAAAGCAGGCGAATAATTCGTATTATAAGCTGCTACATCTACTAAGTTTCCTGAAGCTTCGAAGTTGGAGCCGTAAGTCACATCAATAGCTTTAAGCATCTCATTGGCAATCAAAGCATACCCCCTAGAGGTAGGATGTACCCCATCTAATGAAAAAGCCCCACCAGTTACCAGATCTGATCTTATGATTAGTCCATTAGTTGCTACTCCGGTTGAAGCCACTTGGTCTAATAGTGCATTGGCATCAAATAATGCAAAGCCATTTGCCGTAGCAACTGCTTCAATGATGGTATTAAAGGCAATAGTTGCTGCTTCAATTTCATTTTGTTCTTGTGGTGTTAGTACCCATCTATCAGATAACGGTACAGCCACACCATTAATAGATGATGGGTTTTGCGGGTCGTCGAGCGTCCCTATAAAACTTGAAGCCGGTAAAACCAGTAAGTCGTCTTTGGTCGCTTGTCTATAATTAGGAAGACCCAAACCAGATAAATCTGTTAAATCCTCGTCTATAATTACGACTGCATTAGTCATTGAAGCCTCAAAATTAATGGTTCGAGCAGTAGCCTCTTCTGCAGTGATTAAACTATTAGTTAGCGCTAATTGTAACCCTCCGTTGTATTGAGCATAGGCTTGATTAACTGCATTTGCAGTAGCAGCGTCTAATGGTACCGGATTGTGTGGTACTGTCGTAAAATGAGGTATAGCCGTTACATTAGGAATATTGCCAAGTATTCCTTGCACCCCAGATATATTAGCTGTTAGCGATCCTACAATAGCTTGATACGTAGCTTCAAAACCAACCCCTGGTGCTCCTGCAATTGGTGTTATCGGATTACTACCGTCACCACCAGAAAGTGCATAACCTAATACATCGTTATTACCAATCCATAAAGAAATAAATGACGGTTGTTGTGCAATCGCTAATTCTATTACACTTGTATTGGGAGTTGTACCAGTCATCCTAACAAAATAGGGGTTTGCAGTTGGTGGATTTGCAAAAACACCGTTTACGTCGCCATATCCGGGAGCCAACAAATGAAAACTTTTTGCTCCCGGTACACCAAGATTATTAAATGGACCTGTTGGATTATTTAAAACTATATCTGTTGTAGATACCGCAGAAGGTACCAAAGACTGTAAAGGAACAGGAGTAGGTCTTGGCAGATTTGGATCAAGATTTAATGCCAATCTTGGGCCAAAACCAGGAAGCTGGGTTCCCCCAGCCAATAATCCGCCCACATTATCATTCATTAAAGGTTGTGTAAATGTTCCTCCGTTTCCTAAAGCTGCGAATTGTTGTGCTAATATGGAAGGAGTAGAATTTTCCTGAGCAATTTTATACAATGTACCGTCTGCAAAACCAGCTGTTAATGAATTTCCTAACGATACATATGTAGAAAAATCTGCGCTTCCTTGTGTAAAAGTTTCAAGTTCTACAGGCTCCTCTTGTCCTCTGTTTCTTAAGTCTTCTAAAGTGTCATTCTCACAAGACATGAAGCCGATGGTAATCAGGGACAATAGTATATATTTAATTTTTTTCATCTGTTATTTTTTATTGTTTTATAATTGTCAGATGGAATTTGTCATTGAACATCTCCGGTTGATATTACCTTAATTGTTATGACTCATTTCATGATAATTTCTAATTTTCAATATTATAAGTTATTGATGGTCCATGACAAATAGTACTGAGAACCAATGAATCCAGTACCAAATGCAGTAAAGTATTCGTCTTGTAATAAGTTTGTCGCTCCTAATTTAAATGTAGACTTAAGGCTGGGAATTGTATAATTAACCTGCGCATCAACCACTTGGTAAGCAGGTACTTCACCATCGCCAAAAGAAGCTTCCCAGAAGAAGTTGTCACTCCATCTCCAAGAGGTATTAAATCCAAAATTCTTAAATAATTCAGGTTTACCAAAAGAGACTTTTACTTTATGTTCTGGTGTATTAAACTGTGTTCTAAAATCCGGATTTTCGTTAACATCAAAATCTAATCTTGCCCATGTATAGCTGGCATCTAGATTAAAACCATTAAATACCTTTGTCGATACCTGAATAGCTGCTCCATACGAATTGATATCCAAGTCTGAATTTGTATAAGTTTGGTAGGGTTGGAAATCGTCGTTTGCTAAAGCTGCTATCGAAAGAGAGTTATCTCCAACGGTACCATAAAGTGGCGCCACTACGGTTTCATTAGCCAAAAAGTCTTGATACTGGTTAACATAGGCAGACGCATCTATAATAAACTGTTTTACTTTACCACGGTAGCCCACCTCAAAAGAAGTAACCTGCTCTGGTTCTGCCAAGGAAGAATTTCCTATTTGTAAATCATCAGGATTGCCAGATTCGGCAAACGCTTCAACAGAACTTAGCAAATACGAATTTGTGTATGCTGCAGTACCTGTTTGTGTGATTTGTGAAGGCTGTCCTAATGCTTGCCCATCAAGACTTACGTCATATGTTCTTGAATATCGTTCTGGATTATCAAAAGCACTTCCAATTAATACCGCTCGACCTACATCTAAACCGATATATAGATCCTGAGTTGTTGGATTTCTAAATCCTGTTTGAAAAGACGCTCTAAAATTGTGGTTCTCGTTCAATGTAAAACCTGCTGAAATTCTTGGAGAGAAAAATCCATCAAATAACTCAGATTTGTCATATCGTATAGATCCTGTTAATTTTAATTCGAGATGATCACTCAGATCCATTTTTTTCTGAGCTTGGGTATAAACACCAAATTCTGAATAGGTAATAGGGCCATCAAAATCGGTAAAGATAGTTCCAAAAGAATTTAGACGATATGTTCTGAAAGATCCTCCCGCTTGTATCTCTACAGCTTCCCAAAGATGACCAAAGTTATAGTTTGCATCTGCGTGATAAATTTTCGAATTATCTTGAAAACGTGAACCTGTTGATAAATCAGGATCTCTTACTATCCTTTCTAGCGTTTGTTGAAACTCTGGGGTGCCTGGAATTAATCGGCCTGTATCGGCGGCTGCTCTTGCTGCGTCATGCTTTTGCTGCGTTGTTAGGCCTTGTGGATTGCCCGCCAATTCTATACCTGCATAAGTTTGTATATAGTCACCAAACCAATCTTCGTCGCTTTTCCATGCGCGATTAATATTGATTCCTGTAAAAACCATATCGTAAGAGTCGCCTGCTTTACCTTCGGTGAGGTAACCTCTTATAAAAAAGTTATCATTTCTTAGTTCTAATTTGTGTTGTTGCTGAAAGAAGTTTTTAATGTTATACCGGTTAGCACCTTGATAAATGGTATTACCAGAACCTACTTTACCTACATATTGGATCTCGAAATCTGTAGCCCAGGGGCGAAAATACAACCCCCAATCTGCCTTAATACTCTCTGCATTATAATTGGTAAGATCAACTTCATTATATCCTGTTCTACTTACTTCTACATCTGGAATAATTCCTAAACCAGAGGCTTCTCTAATATTCGTTGAAACTTCATCTCCATATACATTAATACCATCATAATCTGTATTTGCTCTTGTAAAACCTCTATTGAACCTGTCTTCTTGATTTGTGGCAAACCAATCGGTACCTTTTAGATATCCAAAATTAACTTTGGCTGCGAATTTGTCACTAAATTTATGAGCAGCTCGTATACCAAGGTCTCTATAGTCATTGTCTCCTGCAGCTTCTTGAGAGGTTACACCTCCTTTAACATAGGCACTAATACCTTGATGATCAAAAGGACTTTTACTACGCATAAATAAAATACCGTTAAATGCATTGGCACCATAAAGCGCAGATGCAGCTCCCGGAAGAATTTCTACACTTTGCACATCTGTTTCTACCATACCCAACAGATTACCCAAAGGAAAATTAAGGGAAGGAGCAGCGTTATCCATGCCATCAATAAGTTGCATAAATCGAGTGTTGGCAAAGCTGGCAAACCCTCTTGTATTTATGGATTTAAAGGTTAAACTGTTGGTATTGATATCAACACCTTTTAAATTTTCTAGACCCCCATAAAAATCTACAGAAGGCGTGTTCTTCACTTCTTTTATTCCGAAACGCTCTACGGTAACCGGTGACTCAAATATTCGTTCTGGTGTTCTAGAAGCAGAAATGATTACCTCATCTAGTTCTGTACCTTCTTTGAGCGTAATGGTTACATCTGCGGTTGACGAAGTAATTTGCGTAGCATTTTCTTCGAAGCCAACACTACTAACAATGATGGTAAAAGGTGGTGATTGTTCTACCGTTAACGAAAAAAGACCATCAAAATCAGTTACGGTACCTACTGCAGAATTTTTTAATTTGATGTTTGCCCCGGGGATCGGTTGGTTATTGTCATCTACAACCGTTCCCTTAATTGTGGTTTGTGCAGTAACAACAATGCCGAACATCAGCATTATCGCTAAAGTAATTGTTCTCATACCCCTTAAAATTTATAGTTACCAGAACAATATACGTTTTTTTATGAATAATTTAATAATTCGGTTAAACCTTTATGATTTTTTAAATTGTAAAACCCTTGAATGATAGTATTCGTAATTTATAGTGAATTTGATTACGATTTAGGTATTTGCAACTATCTACTAGTTTATGAATCCAAAAAAACCTGCCTAAATTTTAGACAGGTTTTATATGCAATTGTTTCAGTACTTAAATAGTCCTTTATGATGACTAAAAGTTATTCAATATTAGACCTACGTAATATTGACTTCCTATAAATCCAGAACCTATACCTGTGATATACTCTTCACCTAGCACGTTATTTGCACCTATTTTCAGTTTCGCTTTTAGGGATGGGATTCTATAATTTACTTGAGCATTAACTACAGTATAAGAAGGAATTTCTCCCGTACCAAAGTCAGATTCCCATAAATATGCGTCGCTCCAGATAGCATTTGCATTGAATCCAAAATTTTTGAATAGATCTGTGTTTCCTATAGAAGCTTTTACTTTATGTTTTGGGGTGTTAAAACTAGTTTGAAAGTCTGGATCTTCTTCCTGATCAAAATCTTGCTCGGCAAATGTATAATTTACGCCTAGATCAAAACCTTTAATTTGTGCTGTTACTCCACCTACAAAGCCATAGGAGTTGATATCAACATCGGCGTTGGTTGAGGCAGAAAAAACTTTTCTAGTTTGAATATTACTTACAGCATCTCTAGCAGCTTGTTGTTCTGCAGGAGTCCCATTAACGTCACCTACACCTGGAACAATTACTTCTTCAGTTGCTATGAAATCTTCATACTGGTTGTAATAAATGCTACCATCTAATATAACTGATCCAAATTGTGCTCGATATCCAATCTCATAAGCAGTAATTTTTTCAGGTTTCACAATATCTATATTCGCCTGTGTAGGATTGCCATCTTCTAATACCGAACTTGCAGTATACGAATTTTCATATGCATCACGGCCTGTAATTACATTTCCTGAAGGATCTGTAGTAACATATCTATCCAAATTATCAGGTGCCGATCCCAGTATTGCTAAAGCTCCTGTATCTAAACCTACATAAAGGTTTTGTGTAGTCGGATTTCTAAATCCGGTTTGAACAGAGGCACGAACATTACGATTCCTATTTGCTCCTAATGTATAACCAACAGAGAATCTAGGTGAGAAATTACCGTCGAATAATTGCGATTTATCATAACGAACCGAACCCGTAATTTTTAAACGCTCATCGATCAATTTCTTCTGTATTTGAGTATAAACACCATATTCTGAATATTTGATAACGTCATCAAAATCGGTAAATATAGTCCCCTCAGAATTTAATACATATTCTCGAAACGAACCCCCTAATTGTATATCGGCGAACTCTCCCGTTAAATGACTAAAATTATAATTAGCATCAGCATGTCGAAATCTTGTTTTATCTACAAACTGAGAACCTTCTGTAAGATCAGGATTACTAGTTACTTGATTAAATGCCTCTCGAAATTCTGCCGTACCCGGTACGAGTCTACCTGTTTGAGCTGCAGCACGAGCGGTTTGGTGCGCATCTGCTTCTGATTGACCAGCACCGAGTGCACCTAAATATGTTGTTGCATAATCTGTAAACCAACGGTTGTCACTTTTCCAAGCTCTATTAACATTGATCCCCGTAAAACGAATATCATACGAATCTCCAGCATCTTCGGCAGTAACATATCCTCTAACAAAAAAGTTGTTATTTCTGATTTCTATTTTATGCTGTTGTAAGAAGAAATTTCTTAAATTATATCTATTTGTGATTTGAGTTACCGTAGTACCTCGCCCTAATTTACTATTCAGTATAATTTCAAAATCATCACCAAATGGTTTGTAATGTAATGATGCGTCGAATTTTAGACTCTCTGCTTTATTATCGATTAAATCACCTTCTGCATATCCAGTTCTACTTACTAGGGTGTTTGGTAATAATGCCGCTTGTGCGGTAGTCAAAATAGGTTGGCCGGTTTCAGGATTAATAGCCTGGGTAAGTTGTTGTCCTACGACATCAAGCGTTTGTGCCACCTCATCCCCATAAATATTAAGTCCGTCGTAACCGGGTAGTGATGCTCTTGTAGCGCCTGGATTCGATAAATCACGCGCATCTGCTGCTAGCCAATCTGTACCTCTAAAAAATGTAAAATTAGCTTTTGCCGCTATTTTATCAGAAAATGCATGTGCCATTCTAACACCTACGTCATAAAATTCATTATCTCCTGCAGCTTCTTGAGAAGTAATCCCACTCTTGGCATAAGCGCTGATACCTTGATGCTCAAAAGGATCTTTACTCGTCATAAATAAAATACCATTAAACGCATTAGCCCCATATAATGCAGAAGAAGCTCCTGGCAAAAGTTCGATATTTTGCACATCAAGTTCATTAAGTCCCACCAAATTTCCTAAAACGAAGTTGAGGGCAGGAGCAGTGTTATCCATTCCATCAATCAACTGTACAAAACGTGTGTTTGAAAATGTCGCAAAACCTCTGGTGTTTATAGATTTAAGCGTAATACTATTTACGTTCATATCAACACCCTTTAGGTTTTCGAGACCCCCGTAAAAATCTGCTGCGGGTGTACTTTTAACATCTTGACTACCAAAACGTTCGATACTAACGGGTGATTCAAATAATCTCTCGGGCGCTCGTGATGCTGCAACTACCAGCTCATCTAAAAAAGTAATGTCTTCTAAAACGATCACAATGTCTTTTGTTTCTGAAGTGACTACAAACGTTGTAGCATCAAACCCTATACTTGAAGCCTCTAGGCTAAAAGGATAGTCCTTATCTGTAGTTAGGGAGAAATTTCCATCAAAATCTGAGATTGTAGATGCAGTGGTTCCTTTAACGGTGATGCTAACACCTGGAATTGGTTGATCAAAACTATCAATCACCCTACCATCTATAACATTTTGAGCAAAGCCAATAGTACTTATTAGCACCATTAAAAATGTGAATTTTTTCATAAGTAGATTCTTTTATAATTTAGGTTTTTTTCTTATGCATGCATAAGATGATGTATTTTGGGCTGCAAAAATAGACTTTTTTATGAAATACAAAAGAAATTAGTCTCTTAAACGATAAAAAATTGTTCTTCAACGATTTTTACTATTTTCAAAACAAAAAACATTCAACAATGCATACTATTCTAATAGATGTTACTACTTCGTTTTCGCATAAACTTATTTCATAACTCTAAAATTGATGATTAATTATATAAAGGATGAAGAAAAAAGTGAGTGATGTATCGATGCGTAAACTTAGTACTTGTACTGCCTAAAATGCGTCTATTTTAACCCGTCTTATTACAATTTCGAATATCACTTATAGGTAATAATCCCTTGATTGCGTCATGCTGAATTTATTTCAGCATCTCATAAATTATTAATTTTTAATACTTTATGAATTGGAACAATGAAACAAGTTCAGCAGGACTCGAAATCCAAGAGTCTTTACCGGTAATCCAATTACAGTAATAGCTAAATCAATACTTGTTGAGCCTACAATCAAAAAAATACTGATTAAGAAAATTTTCTTAATCAGCATTTTTTACTATTCGAATCGAGTAAATTACCTCGGAGGCAAGCCTTGTGATATTATATCATTTGGCGATGCCAATAAAATCTGAATGTTACTCTACCGTTACAGATTTAGCTAAATTTCTTGGCTGGTCTACATTCTTATCAAGCATTACAGCAATATGATAAGATAATAACTGTAGCGGTATAGTGGTGAGTAAAGGTGTAAGAAATTCTTCTGTTTCTGGTATTTCAATAACGTGATCTGCCAGTTCTTTTACAGTAACATCGCCCGCTGTAACGATCCCGATAATTTTTCCTTTTCTGGATTTTATTTCCTGAATATTACTTACTACCTTGTCGTAATGTCCTTTTTTTGTGGCGATAACAACTACAGGCATTTGATCATCTATAAGTGCGATAGGACCATGCTTCATTTCGGCAGCCGGGTAGCCTTCTGCATGTATGTAAGAAATTTCTTTTAATTTTAATGCGCCTTCTAATGCCACAGGAAAATTATAACCTCTACCTAAATACAAAAAGTTCTTCGCATTTTTATATGTATCGGCAATATGCCTTATATGACTATCAGATTCTAAGGCAGTCTTTACTTTCTCTGGAATTCTTTCAAGCTCTTGCAAATAATAATGAAAGTCACTGGTAGATATGGTACCTTTTCTTTCAGCTAGTTTTAATGCTATTAGCGAAAGAATGGTGATTTGGGTAGTAAATGCTTTTGTTGACGCAACACCGATTTCTGGACCAGCATGAGTATACGCTCCAGCATGTGTTTCTCTAGAAATTGAAGATCCAACCACGTTACAAATACCAAAAACAAAAGCGCCTTTTTCTTTAGCCAATTTGATAGCTGCCATGGTATCTGCAGTTTCTCCACTTTGCGAGATGGCAATAATTACATCATCCTGATGTATTACGGGATTTCTGTATCTAAATTCAGAGGCGTACTCTACTTCTACAGGAAGACGAACTAATTCTTCAAATATATACTCGGCTACAAGACCTGCGTGCCACGAAGTACCACAAGCAATTACAATAATTCGTTTGGCATTAAGCAATTTAGCAAGGTTATCATCGATCCCTGCCATTTTGATAATACCCTCGGCAACCCGCATTCTTCCTCTAAACGTATCACTTATCGCGTTGGGTTGTTCATATATCTCTTTGAGCATAAAGTGATCATAACCCCCTTTTTCTATTTGCTCAAGGTTGATCTGAAGTTCTTGAACATAAGGCTCGACTAGCTTATCGTCTTTAATTTTTCTAACCTTTACGCCTTTATTTCTTCGTACAATAGCCATCTCTCCATCTTCGAGATAAATGGCATTATTGGTATATTCTAAAAACGGAGAAGCGTCTGAGGCAACAAAAAACTCGTCTTCTCCCACACCTATTGCCAAAGGACTACCTAATCTGGCAACTACAATTTCGTCTGGTTTTTCTTTGTCGAAAACTGCGATCGCATAAGCACCTACCGTTTGATTAAGCGCTACTTGAACTGCTTTTCCTAATTTTATATTTTCTTTATTCTTTACATCTTCAATTAAATTGACTAATACTTCAGTATCGGTTTCAGAAGTAAAGCTAAATCCTCGTTTTTGTAATTCTTGTCTTAGCGCCTCGTAATTCTCAATGATTCCATTGTGAATAATTACAAGATTCCCAGAATTTGAATAATGTGGGTGCGAATTAATATCGTTGGGTACCCCATGAGTTGCCCATCGTGTATGTCCTATCCCTAAACTTCCGGTAGTTGGGATCTCGCTTGTTAATCGTTTCTCTAGATCTGCAACTTTACCTTTTGTTTTTGACAACTTAATATCGTTACCATCATAGAGTGCGATTCCTGCTGAATCATATCCTCTATATTCTAATCGTTTCAAGCCTTTTAAAACAATTGGATAGGCATCCCTATGACCTATGTATCCTACAATTCCGCACATTCTTATAATTTTTTGTTAGTTACTGGTTATATTATTTTTTGATACTGTATAAAAAATTTCGAGTTGTAATCGTTTCGATTCGGGAACGTTAGGCGAGTTTCCATACAAGATCGTGCCTTCGTGAGATATGATGGATGAGGTAGGGATAATCTCATCGCTCTCGTTAACAGTATCTCCGGTTGTGCTAGAGGTAATATTAACATTTTGAGAAACCGAAACTCCTAATTTTATGTTCTCAACATCTTCGTTAAAAAGATCAATGATATGTTGTGTTAATCGTATCCTGTAGAATTCTCCCTGATCATCAGCCCCACGATTAATACGGCCCAAATGATTTAAAATAGAATTAACAGGGTCACCAAGGTTACTTAATTGAAACCTTATATCTAATCCATAATCTCCTAAAATACTCCCATTCTCCATATTAAAAATATAGATTCTTTCGGGTTCTGCGTCACCAGAAGTTACTAGATCTTGATTGATGTAAAACTTAAGATTCGCATCATTAATTAACCAATTCTGTCTTTTTAAATACTCGAACTCATTTTCTTCTTCTCCGTTTTCGTTAACAACTGTTCTGTTAAACAGATCTATTACTGCTATAGACCCATCCCCTCCTTTGAGATATAAATTTTCTTCACCATTAATTTGATCTTGATTATCAGGTGCTAATTCTGCAGCGATCATAGGATTAAAGGCAGTATTAATAAAATTTATTGCGTTTGTTGAAAAAGATAACGTGAGCTCTTCTTGACTTTCGGTGGCGGGAGTATCGCCATTGGCAGCGGTTTCTGTCTTATAATACAACGTAATCGTAGCTTCTCTAAGATTGAAATACAACAAATTACCTGTTCCCGAGTCATTGGGTTCAGCCTTTAAATAAATTCCCCTAAAATAATTTTCAAAATTACTTGAATTACTCAGTTCTGTACTTCCTTCTTTGTCAAGAAACTGTTCTTTGAATGTTTCAACAGGCAGTTTGGCTCTTAATCTGGGCGCTACCCTGTTGCGATCTGGAGCTGTATCATCGTCAGATTCCGTATCTGGACTAGTTAGGATCAATTCAGCATTAGAAGGAACAAAAGAAGTATTAACAAATAATGGATCTTTAGACATTAACTGGGCTTCAAAATTCTCTAAATCGTTAGAATAATAAGCTTGCCTTTCTGTAGTTGAAGGGTCAAAATCCCGAAGAAAATAGTTGGATTGATATATCGATAATTTAAACGGCTGGTTTTGATAAATAGAATCCAGCTCATACGTAGTCACCATTTCAGGTACTATGACTGTAGTACCATCAGCATTTGTTAATGATACATCGACCGATCGTTGCTCTACAGGACGACTTAAATAAGGTAATGTTAAAACAACACTATCCAAAACAGCATTATTCCCAAAAGTAATGGGATATGACGGAGCTTGTATTTGTGAGAGAACACTATATACCGACTGGCCGTAAATAGGATCATTATAAACACCTAACATACTACTGTGAAATAAAATGTCTTGTCGACCTTCTATGGTATATGATAAATTATCTGTACGCACCCTTTCAAATTTTTTACTGTATGCTACAGGTATAGATACATACAGACTATCCTGAAAGTTTACATCGCCGATAATCTCACTTCCTACTGAATTAAAATCGTCTTCACAAGACAAAACATTGATAATAAACACTATGGCAGATAGTATTTTCATTAAAATATGTATCGGTTTCATACGTTTAAATTTCTTACTATTCGTTTTATCTGTTTATTTTTATTGTTTTTAATGGTCAGATAGAATCGCCATTTAATCACATCTATAGGTATCATATTAATTGTTATGGCTTATTTCATAAAATATGAAGTTTGTACACTCCTAGACTAATACCTCTGTTTGATAAAAGGCTTCATAGGCGTCTGCAAATTCGTCTGGTTTTTTATAGTCTAATACAGGTTGATCTATAGTTTTTAAATGCTCGGTAAGTTCTTCAGGAATATGTTCTGAACCTACGATAATTGCATCAGAATTATCTATAGCCACTTTCATCACGTTGCTATAGGTAGGAATATCTAAGTCCTTGATTTTTTCTTCATCGATCCCATCAAATTTAACTTTAGCCATCATGTTTTGGTCTAGTGTTCCTTTATAACCATGATCGTATACAGATGTAACTATTCTACTATGCCCAAATAGGGGTTCATTCGCATAATAATGTTTCAAATATAATGGTAAAAGTGAAGCTAACCATCCATGAACATGTATGACATCTGGTGACCAGTTCAATTTTTTAACGGTTTCAATAACTCCTTTTGCAAAAAATATGGCACGCTCATCATTGTCAGGAAATAAATTTCCTTCTTCATCTGTTAAAGTAGCTTTGCGTTTAAAATAATCTTCATTATCAATAAAATAAACCTGCATACGCTCTTTGGGTATAGAAGCTACTTTAATAATCAATGGCATGTCTAAATCGTTAATCACTAAATTCATCCCTGATAGTCGAATTACTTCGTGTAATTGATGCCTTCTTTCATTAATATTGCCATATCTGGGCATAAAAATTCTAATTTGACCGCCTTTACTATTGACCATTCTTGGCGCTTCAAAAGACATTGAAGAAATTTCAGTCTCTGGCAGGTAAGGTATTACTTCTGATGATACATACAATATCCTCTTATCTTTCATATAATCGATACTTTTATCGTCCTCCTTTTGGAATTAATTTTGCAAAATTACGAAAATTTATGCAGTCTGCCAGTAATATCTTATTTTTGCACCCTTTTAAGTTTAGGCTCATGTATGTATATAAAAAAAGACGAGATATAGTTGCTGCTGTTGCACCTTATTTGGAAGCACAAAGGACTATTGGTTTTGTACCTACTATGGGGGCTTTACACCAAGGACATATCGAACTGGTAAACCGTGCAGTTAAAGAAAATGAAGTAGTTGTGGTTAGTATTTTTATTAATCCAACACAATTTAATACTACTGAAGATTTAGTGAATTACCCTCGTACACTAGATGCAGATATTATGCTTTTACAAGAGGTTTCTACTCATATACTTGTATTTACTCCAGATGTAAAAGAAGTGTATCCAAGTGACATCACATCTCTTCATTATGATTTTGGAGGTTTGGAACATGAGATGGAAGGTAAATTTAGACCGGGTCATTTTGACGGAGTAGGTACTGTACTAAAGCATTTTTTCGAAATTGTGAAACCAACCCGAGCCTATTTTGGAGAAAAGGATTTTCAGCAATTACAAATTGTAAAAAAATTAGTTGACATTGAAAAAATGTCAGTGCAGATTATAGGTTGCCCTATTTTTAGAGAAGAAAGCGGATTGGCGTTAAGTTCGCGAAATAAAAGACTTAATAATGAGCAATTAAAAGCTTCTCCTCTGATCTACAAAACTTTAGTACAAGTGAAAAAAAAATTTGGCACAAAAAGTGTTATAGAATTAAAGCATTGGGTTTTCGAGCAATTTGAACATAACGCAACATTAGAATTGGAATATTTTGAAATTGCCAAAACATCAGATCTAAAATCAGTCGAACAAAAAAAGGAAAACATTAAATATAGAGCTTTTATTGCTGTGTTTGCTGGTGAAATAAGACTTATTGATAACATTGCCCTAAACTAAAAATAACTAACTTTGTAACATGTTTGTACACGTAGTAAAATCAAAAATTCATCGCGTTAAAGTTACCGGAGCCGATCTAAATTATATCGGAAGCATTACTATTGACGAAGACTTAATGGATGCTGCCAATATTATTGAAGGTGAAAAAGTACAGATTGTAAATAACAACAACGGTGAACGCTTGGAAACTTACGCTATTCCCGGACCAAGAAATAGCGGCGAAATAACCCTTAATGGTGCTGCTGCTAGAAAAGTAGCAAAAGGCGACGTGCTCATTTTAATAACGTATGCAATGATGGAAATCGAAGCTGCCAAAAATTTCAAACCCAAGCTTCTTTTTCCGAATGAGGAAAATAACTTATTAAAATAGCCGTAGTTGCATTCTAGACTCATAAAAATTATAAAAATCATACTCCCACTAGCATTGGGAGTTTTTTTAATTTGGTACTCTATAGCATCTGCTTCCCCAGAAGAACGTCAAAAAACATTTCAATATGTGTACCAAGCAGATCCTAAATGGATTATTCTTTCTATCGTTATGGGAATTACCTCTCACTTGTCTAGAGCCTACCGGTGGAATTTTTTATTACAGCCCTTGGGATATTCTGCAAAGCTTTCTAATTGCTTTATGGCAGTAATGGCAGGATATTTGGCTAATTTAGGAATTCCAAGGTCTGGTGAAGTTTTACGGGCGGGTACAATTTCGACCTATGAGCATATACCCTTTAAAAAAGCACTGGGTACCATAATTTCAGAAAGGGTCATCGATTTAATTATGCTCTTACTCATCATCGGTCTTACTTTACTTTTTCAATCTGAAGACCTGTTTTTTTACTTCAAAGAAAACATCACCGGAAAATTTTATATGCTCAGCGCCCTTATCGTTTTACTTATCGGAGGAGTGCTATTTCTGAAAATCTTAAAAACCACCCAACACTCTTTTTTAGTCAAAATTAGGGATTTTGGATACGGGATTTTAGAAGGCATACAAAGTATTTCAAAAATCAGGCAAAAAGTTGCTTTTATTATGCATACACTACTCATCTGGATTCTGTATGTCGCCATGTTTTATGTTGTCAAATTTACTGTTCCTGAAACCGCATCACTTACCATCGGTCCCATTCTAGCCACATTTGTTGCTGGTTCTATTGCTATGTCTACAACCAATGGTGGTATTGGTGCATTTCCATTGGCAATCGCTGCCATTTTACTTGTATTTGATATTGATCAACCGGCTGGCGAAGCTTTTGGCTGGATATTATGGGGGTCGCAAACCGCAGTAAATATCTTGATTGGTGCGCTATCCTTTTTATTTCTACCTATTCTAAACCGCGAAAAATAGGTAAATTATTTATATATTGCTCCTAGCTTAACCTTAATCCTAGCATACTTATGAAAAAAAATATAGTTTTTGTAATTGCTTGCTTGTTTGTAATTACAACTTATAGTCAGGCTATTTATGAATCGTTTAGATCCATTAAATTGGATCAAAGTAGAGAGCTAAAAATTCAACTCCCCCGCAATTACAAGAAAAATGTCGACAAGACCTATCCTCTTATCCTTGTATTAGATGGTGATTATCTATTTGAGCCCGTAGCCGGAAATGTAGATTATTTTTCGTATTGGGAGGATATGCCCGAATCGATTGTAGTGGGTATTAATCAAAGAAAAACAAGAGAAAACGACGTTCAATACGACGAAGCCGAATTTTTACCAACGTTGAAAGGGGCAGAGTTTTTTGAATTCATTGGTCAAGAACTTTTACCTTACCTTAACGAAACGTATCGAACCGCACAATTGAAGATTATAGTAGGTCATGATTACACCGCAAATTTTATCAACTATTTTTTGTTTAAAGATAATCCAATCTTTCAGGGTTATATCTGTTTAAGTCCCGAACTAGCGCCACCTATGGCAGATCGTATCTCAAGTAAATTAGCATCTTCTACAGATATTTGGTACTATTTGGCTACAGCAACCAATGATGCTGAAAGTATAAAAACCGAAGTGCGAAATCTCGATGAGAAAATGCAAGCCGTAGAAAATCCAGACATGCACTATTTTTTTGATGATTTCGACGAATCTTCTCACTATACACTGGTAGGAAGAGGAATCCCAAAAGCTCTTGAAGCTTTATTTCAAATGTATCGCCCTATTAGTAAAAAAACGTATAAAGAGGTTTTGCTACCTTTAGAAACATCGACATATGACTACTTAGTAGACATGTACCGTACTACCGAAAAATTGTATGGTATTAAAAGAAAAATACGCGTAAATGACTTTGTTGCGGTTTCAACGGCTATGATAAAGAATAAAAAATGGGAAGAATTAGAACCTTTGGGTAAATTAGCTATCAAAGAATATCCTGAAACGATGTTAGGTCACTACTTTCTCGCTATGTTTTATGAACAAACAGGAGAGCCAAAAAAAGCCATGAGATCTTATGAAAATGGTTTTCAGCTTGAAGAAGTTGCTTTTCTAACTAAAGATTACATGTTGGATAAGGTGAATAAAATTAAGGATGATTTTGGGTGGTAATACACGCTTTTTTATACCTCACTCCATAATTCATGGCTAAAACGAAGACTGTATTTTTCTGTCAGAACTGCGGGGCGCAATATGCCAAATGGCAAGGGCAATGCACGTCATGTAAAGAATGGAATACTATTGTAGAAGAAGTAGTTCAAAAAGCCGAAAAAAAAGACTGGAAAAGTGAATTATCCGGCCCAAATGCATCTAGGGTTGCCAAACCTTTAAAAATTTCACAAATTGATACGCGCCAGGAGTCCCGATTTAATACCGATGATCTTGAGTTGAATAGAGTATTGGGTGGTGGATTGGTGCCTGGCTCACTAACTTTGCTAGGTGGTGAGCCTGGTATTGGTAAAAGTACGCTTTTGTTGCAAGTAAGCCTTAGATTACCTTACAAGACTTTGTATGTTTCAGGTGAAGAAAGCCAGAAGCAAATCAAAATGCGAGCAGAGCGTATTCGATCTAAAACTGATAATTGTTTCATTCTAACCGAAACCAAAACTCAAAATATCTTTAGGCAAATCGAGGCGGTCGTACCCGATATTGTGGTGATAGATTCTATCCAAACGTTGCACAGCGACTACATAGAAAGCAGTGCCGGAAGTATATCTCAAATTAAAGAATGTACAACAGAACTCATCAAGTTTGCTAAAGAAACAGCAACTCCGGTTATTTTGATCGGCCATATTACCAAAGATGGTACCATTGCAGGTCCTAAAATTTTGGAACATATGGTAGATACAGTGTTGCAGTTTGAAGGTGATCGCAATCATGTGTACCGCATTTTGCGAGCGCTTAAAAATCGTTTTGGCTCAACGTCCGAGCTTGGCATCTACGAAATGCAAGGCAGCGGTTTGCGCGAAGTGAATAACCCCAGCGAAATACTCATTTCTAAAAAAGACGAAGAATTAAGTGGTACTGCTATAGCCTCAACACTAGAGGGTATGCGGCCTTTGATGATAGAAATTCAGGCGTTGGTAAGTACTGCAGTATATGGCACACCTCAACGCAGTGCTACAGGATATAATTTAAAACGACTTCATATGATCCTGGCTGTGTTAGAGAAAAGAGCAGGCTTCCGGTTAGGGGCAAAAGATGTTTTTTTGAATATTACTGGGGGGATATCAGTCGATGATCCCGCTATCGATCTGGCTGTTGTAGCTTCTATATTATCTTCTAGCGAAGACATTCCGATTCCAAAAGATTTTTGTTTTGCTGCAGAAGTAGGTCTTGCGGGAGAAATAAGACCTGTGACCAAAGTGGAACAACGTATACAGGAAGCAGAAAAATTAGGTTTCGCTACCATTTTTGTTTCAAAATACAATAAAATAGCATTACAAAATACCCAGATCAACATACAGCTGGTGGCCAAAATTGAAGACGTGGTTGAGTATCTCTTTGGATAATTTATGGTGCCGGATTAGGAATATCCTCATGCACAGCTTCAATTTCTTTCAAAATTTCATCAGACAAAGTAATATCAATACTATTGATGTTTTCTTTAAGTTGTTCCAAAGTTGTAGCGCCTATAATGTTACTCGTTACAAAAGGACGATCATTAACAAAAGCTAGTGCCATCTGGGTTAGACTTAGATCATACTTTTTAGCAATTTCGTTATAGGCTCTTGTGGCTTTAAATGAATTCTCGTTATGATAGCGCGCAAACTGCGGAAACAAGGTTACTCTAGCATTTTTTGGAGTATCCTCAAGATACTTACCTGTAAGTTGTCCGAAACCAAGAGGAGAATACGGTAAATGACCCACATTTTCGCGGTGCAATACTTCGGTAAGTCCTATTTCATCTTTACGATTTAGCAAATTGTATGGATTTTGCACGGTAATCATCTTAGGAGCACCTTTTCGAGCTTCTTCCACATAACGCATCACACCGTAGGCAGTTTCATTAGAAACCCCGATTTGCCCGATTTTTCCTTGTTTTACAAAATCTTGAAGGTAACTTAGTACGCTATCAAAGTTATCTTGCCATTTTTCAGTTTCATCATGCTGATACCCTCGTACCCCAAAAAAATTAGTAGTACGTTCGGGCCAGTGTAACTGATAAAGATCTATATATTCTGTTTGTAAGCGTTGTAAGCTTTTATGGATAGCATCTTCAAATTCGGCTTTGGTAAATCCACCCGTTCGAATATGTTTCACAAATTCTCGGGGACCTACGATTTTGGTAGCAATAACTACATCGTCGCGTTTTCCTGTTTTTTTTAGCCAGGTACCTATAATCCTTTCGGTGCTGCCTTGTGTTTCTTTCTTAGCAGGAACCGAATACAATTCGGCCGTATCAATAAAATTTACGCCTTGTGCTATAGCATAGTCTAGTTGTTGATGAGCTTCATCTTCTGTATTCTGCTCTCCCCAGGTCATCGTGCCTAAGCATATTTTGCTTACTTTAATATCGGTATTAGGTAGGGTAGTGTATTTCATATCCTAAATCTCTAAGCGGTTTTCGGGTTAATGGCTTCAAAAGTAGAAACTATCCTATGATCTTATGTAAAAATTATCATAATTAATCACAAAGCCGGGTACACGAAAATGAGTACAATCTCTACAGCGATTAGTGTTTTATCTACAATTATATGATAGCCTGTATTTTAAAATGACTGATAATCAATTATTTAAATAAATGGTTATATTCGGAACGATTTTTTCTTACATACTTATAATATAGACCATGTGCTCAATTGCTAGACGAGGATTGGTGTGATTTTATGATAGGGAAATGACTGACTTGACCCTATTTGATGGAAAAGAGTCTCTTGTATGAGGCTCTTTTTTGGTTACTATTTGCTTTGTTTGTATCTAATTCTCCTCATCATTCGCTTTTTTAGAGATACCGCATTTTCTGCGAATCGTTCTTTCAGCAAGCGCCGCTACGTTTCGAGCTTCACCTTCAGAGACCCCTTTACTTACAATTTCGTCATAAACAGTTTTGTTTTCTATAAGACCTTTTAAGACGCACATAAACCCAGGGCTGTCTTTACCTTTGTACGGATTTTTTTTATTAGGCTTTGCTATCAACTCTCCAAATAAGCGGTCTTTTAGTACCTCGTCCTTTTGAACCTCTAGTACAAATGTATTCAGGATGTCTTGCTCTTCAGGATACATTTCATTTACCTTATCGGTAGCATTGGCATATTCATCATTGGTAAAACTAAAATAGTTATACAGGTCAAAATAATTAGCATTCTCTTCATCTTGTACATCATCCTCTTCCTGTACTTCCTCTTCACTTTGTGTTTCTTCTTCGTATGGGTACTCTTCTTCACTTTCCTGGCTTATGCCTCTAAACACGGCAAGTACTACTAGTAAAAAAATGGATAGCTTCTTCATTTGTTTGATAGTTTAAAATTAATTGGGGTAGTATAAACGTTTCACAACGTCATTTTGTTACGTATAGCCTTTATTTTCATTCCTTTTTCTTTAACATATCTAAGGTTTTTATTTTTCTTTATTAAATTCGTGGCATACTTTTTGGTTTTTGTGAAATATAATGTCTATTTTGACGCAAATAATTAAGGTTATTTTAACAATAAAAATAAGAATTTATGCGTTAAGTAACCAATTTCATTAACCTATAAACTTTTAATACATTTTTTAACACCCAAACATTATGAAAAAATTATTTCTACTTTTATTCGTGCTAGGTGCAGGATTCTCAGTTCAGGCTCAGGAGGATTGGACAAAACTTACCGAGGTTTTTGATCGAGTATATTCTCTTGCTACAGATCTTGGCGAGCAAACAGATAAAGTAACTGCCGCAGGTAATGTGATTTCTATAATTACAGGCAAAGGAACGGTATCGGTACAGAAAAAATTAGATAAGTCAAAGCCAAAACATTTAAATCATTATCAATATTCTTTGTTAACCACTACCGGAAGAAGCATTCAATTAGATAAAATGAATGCTGAACGCGTGATTGAAACTTTTCAAGCTAAACTTTTAGAATTAAAGACTACCCTGGCAGAAAATCAAGATGCTGATGTATCCAAAATTTTGGATAGTCTATTCCAATAACGAAGTCCTCTTCTATGATATAAAAACAGCGGCCAAAAGGCCGCTATTTTTTTACATCTCACTCCAAAATTAGATATCGTTTAGCAATTTAGAAATTTCGTCCAGTTTTGGGGTTAGTATCACTTCGATTCGCCTGTTTTTGCTTTTACCCTGGCTGGTGTCATTACCTGCTACCGGGGCAAATTCTCCCCTGCCCGCAGCAGTTAGATTTTGTGGATCGATTCGTTTGTTTTCTACCAAAATAGTAACAATAGCCGTAGCTCTTTTGGTAGATAAATCCCAATTCCCAGATAATTGTGTATTACCTGTATACGGATCATCATCGGTATGCCCTTCGATCAAAACGGCAATGTCTGGATTTTCAGCCAAAACTTTTCCCAATTGTTTAACAGCTTTTCGACCTTGCGCTCCTACAGCCCAGCTGCCCGATTCGAACAATAATTTGTTTTCCATAGAAATATATACCTTTCCGTTGCGCTCTTCTACGGTAAGACCTTTGCCTTCAAAGTTTCGTAAGGCTTTAGAAATTGCCGATTTCAACTTTTGCATTTTGGCATCTTTGGCAGCGATTAATCCTTCTAATTCATCAACTCTTTGGGAGCGCGCCTCTAAATCCCGCTGTAATTTATCCAGGCGGGTGCGCTCTTGTGCCAGTACTCGTTCCTTTTCTTCTAATTGTGATAATAACTCTCTGTTCTTTTTACTATTGGCAGCTATAGCAGCAGAACTATTTTTTTCTAAAGCATCATACGATCTTTTTAGGTTTTCATAATTGGCCTGTGCAGCGTCGTAATTGCGCTGTAGCTCATCTCTTTCTGCCTTAACTTTTTCATACTGCGCCGTACGCTCGTTTAGCGATTTTTTATTCGTATTGTTTTGCTTTTCCAATTCGGCAAACTGGTCTTCCATCTTACGATTTTTCCGTTTCAAACTGGCGTACTTACCTTCAAGATCTTTGTATACTTTAGACGTTACACAAGAAGTGGTAAGTACGGCTGCGACAATCATAAATACAATGTGTTTACTCATTTTATAGGGTTTTTAGGTAGTGAACTCGTTTAAACTTTTTTCGATTTGCTAAAAAAATGCTGTTTTTGCATTGATTTTAAGTAGTTCCAGACGATTGAAGTTCCTTCGTTAGCTGCTGGCAACCGAAAATGGAACCGTTACAGGTCTAATTCAACAACAATGGGGCAATGATCACTATGTTTTGCCTCTGATAGAATAACGGCTCTTTTCAATTTATCTTGTAGGGGTTGTGCTACCATTCCGTAATCCAAACGCCATCCTTTATTATTTGCCCTGGCATTGGCCCGATAACTCCACCATGAATAGTGATGCGGTTCTTTGTTAAAATGTCTGAAAGAATCAATAAATCCGCTATCGATAAAATTACTGATCCATTCGCGTTCTACCGGTAAAAAACCAGATACATTTTTATTACGCACAGGATCATGTATATCAATCGCCTGGTGACAGATATTATAGTCTCCAAGGATAACCAGATTAGGATACTGTTGCTTTAGCGAATCAATATACGTTTGAAAATCGGCCATAAACTTCAACTTATGCTCTAAACGATTGATATTGGTACCGCTAGGCAAGTAAAGACTCATAATAGATACTTCGTTAAAGTCGGCTCTTACATTGCGCCCTTCCTGATCCATATATTCGATACCGGTGCCGTATTCGATATGATTGGGAGCATTTTTTGATAAAATTGCTACTCCGCTATATCCTTTTTTTTGTGCGCTATACCAATAGTTGTACGGATATCCTGCTGCTGCGAATTTGTTAAGATCTAGTTGATCTTCGTTAGCTTTTATTTCCTGAAGACAAATTACATCTGGATCTGCCTGTTGCAACCACTCTAAAAATCCTTTATTGATTGCTGCTCTGATTCCGTTTACGTTATAGGAAATGATTTTCATAGGATATACATTTGAAATTTTGGTAAAAATAAAACCTATATCTTTATAACAACAACTGCAATTCATTTTAATTATGTTTAGGATCGTTTATTTAGTAGCTGCGTTTAGTCTATACACCTGTGCATCTTTACAAGAAACAAAAACAATGAATACATCTATGGCCAAGATCGACGAAAATCAAGAAAAAGAAATGAAAGAGAAAGGCTTTAGCAAGGGTACTATTACCGCTGGTAAAACAAAGGAATGCCCTTATATCCTCACAATCGAAGGGTCTAAAGATACGCTTGATCCTATGAATCTTGATAAGTTCTCTAATAAAGGCCAGCAGTTTTCAAAAGTCTGGGTAAAATTTTCGAGTTTGAGAATGCCCAACCGATGCAAAGAGGCACGCCCGGTATCTATTACTGCAGTTCATGAGCGTTTTTAACCCGGTTTATGCATTAGAATTTCGTTATGAGGGTTGAAAATGTCATAAAACCAAGTGTTTTCTAAGTTTCAGCATAGCATCGCTACGGTGAAACTTAAAAATACAACGTAGTGCTTGGTTTTGCAGCAGTTTAAAGCCGTAATAGATTTTCTAATGCTTAAAGCGGATTTAATATACCTCTTAGAGCACTCCAAATCCTGCAACATTATTTTTGCTATTTCCCAATCGGGCAAAGTAAATCCCAGATCTTGCAAAAGACATATCCAATTCGTAGGTAAATGTATTGTTTCCATCTTTTTTTACAAGATTAGAAGCTACAATTTGACCTAGCAGATTAAAAATATAAATTCGTTCTTCTACAGGACCGTCGGGATCTGTCTTAGTGATGATAAATTGATTATTAGGTTGACTTACTACTATAAGACGTGTAGCTACATTTGGGTCGGGTCCTATAGGCCTATCCAAAACTTCGACTGTGTAGTCATGAGTAGTTCCGAACAACATCGAACCGCAAGTATCATTTAATAACGCTCCTTCTTCATTAGAATTAACATCGCCTCCCCTAATTCTACATAAATGAGATCCTAACGCAGTATTATCGTCTAAAGTAAAGGTATAGGTCTGATCTGTATTAATTTCGGTAATGACCTGATTGTTGAGAATCAATTCGGTATTTTCGAATATATTATTGTCATTAACATCTATCCAGAAAGAAAATCGCTCTGATTCGTTATCATCTGCAAAACCAGATCTAACTGTCAACGTATATGGAGTTGCTCTGGTAAGCTGTATGGGCGTATGATCAGTAAAATCTTCGTATCCGGTGTTACAATTGATGGGGAAATTGGTCACATTAGCCAATTGAAAATACGTTATACCATCTCCAAATCGTGCACAGTTTGATGTTGGTCTGCAAAGCAAATTTTCAAAATTCCTTTCTATACTATCGTTTGTGGTATCTTCATCGGTTGTAAGTAAAGTTCCCAACGCTATTGTATATGTTCCTAAGTCTTGTAAATTGGCTGCGGTCGTAAATGTATAGGTTGCCGATTGCTGTGATGCTAGTGTACCTGTAAAGACCTCGTTAACCGTAGTTTCACCATTAATGGAATAAAAAACAGGAATATTAGTCTGTGATACACCGCCGTAATTAAAAAGAGTAATGGTAATTTCTTCTGCTGAAGAAAACTGTACACCCGATGCAAGCGAAATCAAATTGGTGACCCCTACATCATTAGCAAGTAAGTTTTTAATCTCTCGTGAGGTACAATCATTTTCAGGCATAGTGTCTCCTGAAAGATTGGTTTCTGCTGTGATGATATACGATCGTTCTGAAGTTAAATCTGTAACAGTGCTGAAGGAAAATACTATTGTCTCTCCTGCATTAACAGGTCCTGGCACTATTTCGGTAACAGGGCTATTACCCTCTACAGTATAACTCACAGGAATATCAGTTTGTACCGAAGTACCAAAGTTCTTTATAGCAATCGTTATCGTTTCTGAATTTGTTAAAACAGCATTTGCAGGGGAATCAATACGCACGACACCCACATCGCTGGTCGTATCTTCAGCAATAGTAAACACTCCAACTATATTTTTGGCATCTGTGTTTTCATTTTCAAAATACTCTGCAGTATGCCAAAACGTTTTATCATCTATAGGGTCAACAGTCATATGGGCATAGTCCCCATAGCGATTTGAGTCGTTTATTCCAGTCCCTTCGACGATAGTTTCTTCAGCAAAAGTCATCACCCCTAGAGGATCATCTGCCAATCTACCTGTATATCGTATAGAGGCATAACTATCTTGGGTAGCACCATTCGAAGTAGTACCCATAGTAGTATACGCCATACCAATATTGCCATGTATATCCATAGCCATACTACCGCACCAGGCACTTTTCCCGTCTGTAGAGGTGTATGTTCCTTCTTGATAAATGGTCCAAGGCTGATTATCGCCAGTTTGTCTCAATTCATACCACCTGATGCCGGCGACATTATCAGAATCTTGTCGGTCATCAATATCTACGGCAAAATTAAGGACTACCGAGTTGTAGTTACAAAATCTTCTGTAATTGGTGGCATGCATAATTACAGCCTGCTGTGCATCCAAACTAATACCCCCATCAGGCTGAGGTAAATTGTTAAAGAAAGCTCCATCAAAAACTCCGTCAAAAGGAGTTACCGATAGTTCTTCAGCTTCTTGTATTGTAGATTGATTTGGGTTAAGCCAATTCATAGAAATCGTCCATAATTTTAAGATATCCTGATCTACGCCGGCCCATGCATCATCTTGCATATAAATTATCTTTGCGTTACCTAAAGGAGGAGGCGTAGTACCTATGGCATTAAAAGAAGCAGGGCTATAAAATCCGTTAATACTAGATCCAGGTAGCGGAAAACCAATCATTCGGGCATTTTGATCTCCTGACAAGATTTTGTCTCGCTCTATCACATAGATCACTTCGCTTTCGGTTTGTGTACCTTGATCTTTATTAGTTGTGATATAATATCCATCTGACCAGACTGAAAACTTGGGATAGTCTGGAAATGTATTTCCTGTTCTAAATCTAAATGTATACCAACCGTCATTTACAGGGTCAGGACCCTGGCTTACTGCAATTAAGAACCCATTGTCGGGATCTGTTGATGAGTTGGGTGTGCCATCAAATTGAGTAATTACAAATCGATCTGCAAAATTATCATAAAATACAATCGGATCGCCCAATCGTTCATCCTCCCAAATATTTGCTAATGAACTTGGACCAAGTAAAAGGTTTCCTCTTTTATCATGTATAGCAAACTCTGAATTTAGAGCACTTACATAATGATTGGGTCCGACAGCTCCTGTAGGATCAGAGGGATCTAAACGTGTACTCGCCGATTGAAAGACTAATGAGGGTGCTTTACTTTTCTTTGCACGATAGGTGCTTTTTTGTTTAGAAATCAAGGGATCCTGCCCTTTTGGTAATCCTTTACCCGGTACTACTTTACTAGCACTCCAGCTTTTTGGATTCACTTTGCCCGACCTTGGTTTTGCAGCAATAAGTTTTCTTGAGTGTAAAGGCAATACTTCTTTTACGTCTACGGCTGTAGTTACAAGGGTAGGACGAGCCATTTTCTTATCTTGAGCATATCCTAATGTGATGACAAAAAACATCGCGATTACCCAAATCTTTTTCCACAGCATATATATTCTAGTATTAAAACGAATAATAACAGGACTAAAATACAATTAAACTTCAAAAATAAGATCATCAGCGTTGTGTAATTCGATATAATTGTATCGCCAAATAGTAGACTGTACGCCAAAGTCTTATAAAGTCAACCAATGTTCTGCATCGGTTTTTTGCGAAATGATGGCTTTCAACTCTGAAATAGGTACCCGATGCTGCTCCATCGTATCTCTATCTCTTATCGTAACCGTTTGATCATTAACTGTATCATGATCTACAGTAATGCAAAAAGGTGTACCATTAGCATCTTGTCTTCTGTATCGGCGTCCTATAGCATCTTTTTCGTCATAGATGATGTTGAATTTCCATTTAAGGTCATCGACAATCTGTTGTGCTATTTCTGGCAATCCGTCTTTTTTAACTAAGGGAAGAATGGCTGCTTTTACTGGAGCTACTACTGCGGGCAACTTCAAAACAACTCTGCTACTACCGTCTTCTAATGTTTCTTCTTGAAGTGCGGCAGAAAACACAGCCAGAAACATTCGATCTAGTCCTACCGATGTTTCTACCACATAAGGCACATAACTTTCTTTTAATTCGGGATCAAAAAACTGCAATTTTTTTCCAGAATATTCTTCGTGGGCTTTAAGGTCGAAATCGGTTCTAGAATGTATCCCCTCTAGTTCTTTGAAGCCAAAGGGAAAGTTAAATTCTATATCTGCGGCAGCATTGGCATAATGTGCTAATTTATCGTGATCATGAAAACGATACTTTTCTGCACCTAAACCTAAAGAAAGATGCCATTTTAAGCGCGTGTCTTTCCAATAGTCATACCATTTCATTTCATCTCCCGGTCTTACAAAAAATTGCATTTCCATTTGTTCAAACTCGCGCATTCTAAAGATAAACTGGCGGGCTACGATTTCATTCCTAAACGCTTTTCCTGTTTGTGCTATACCAAAAGGTATTTTCATACGCCCGGTTTTTTGAACATTAAGAAAGTTTACAAAAATTCCCTGGGCGGTCTCAGGACGCAAATATAAATCTGTGGCAGAATCTGAAGAAGCTCCCACTTTGGTCCCGAACATAAGATTAAATTGGCGAACATCGGTCCAGTTTTTAGAGCCAGATTCTGGACACCCTATGCCAAGATCTTCTATTAAGGTTTTAAATCCTGCAAGATCATTTTCTTCTTGAACTCTAGTGAGTTCGATAGTAATTTTGTCAATTTCTTTTTGACGGCGAAGTACGTTGGCATTGGTACTTCTAAATTCGTCTTCATTAAAAGCATCTCCAAAACGTTTATTTGCTTTGGTAATATCTTTTTCAATTTTCTGATTGATTTTTTCTCTAAAATCCTCGACCAAAACATCGGCTCTATATCTCTTTTTGGAATCTTTATTGTCGATAAGAGGATCATTAAACGCATCAACATGCCCCGATGCTTTCCATGTAGTAGGATGCATAAATATGGCAGCGTCTAGACCAACAATATTTTGATGCATGTAGACCATACTTTTCCACCAATATTCTCGTATATTCTTTTTTAATTCTGCCCCATTTTGACCATAATCATATACGGCGCTTAATCCATCATAAATTTCACTAGAACCAAAAATATACCCATACTCTTTTGCATGAGCGATCACCTTTTTAAATGTATCTTCTTGCTTTGCCATGTCGCAAAAATAATCGAATTTATCTAATTTACACGCTACAAAAATAATTTCTGAAAAAAGCATAAAAAAACCACTACATTTATAAAAAACATAGTGGTTTTTGCTGTTTTATGATGAATTATTTCAATTCAAATTGTGTATTAGAAATCATTCTTGGTCCAGAGAACAGGTTTACTACGTAGTTTCCTTTAACCAATTCACCTTCAGTTGTGTCTACCAAAACACAAACATCTAAGGCATCATTTTCATAAAATACTTTGTTTCGACCACTATACGTAAGTACGGCATCATCAAAATTTACAGATACTTTATCACCAATTAGATTATTTTCTGGATTGATAACCTGTACAAAAAGTTCTTTATCTCCTTTTTCAGTCAACTTATTAGGTGATAATGTAAAACATACTCTTACTTTTTCGGCTCTGCTAGCCTTCGAAGAACTAGAAATTTTACCGCTGTTACGTACTCTCACGCCTTCAGCTTTGATATTTGCCGCTGTAAGGGCAGAACCTCGTTCTACAATCTCTGCCAATTTTTCGTTCTGAGTCTGTAGCGAGTCAGATAAAATAATACGTTCATTCAAAGCTGTAGATGTACTATCAAGATCTGTAGATAGTTGAGTATTTGCTACAGTAAGACTGTCGGCCAATTTAAATAATCGTTCGCGCTCTTTCTTTAGCTTTCCTACCTCTCTTCGGTATCTTGAAATAAGTGCGAGATTGGCGTCATTATCTTTCACACTATCCAACAATACCACGATACGCTCTTTGGCTTTAAGTAAATGGTCGTCCATTACTTCGTTAAGAGCAATAGCATTGTCGTATTTGGTGATCAATTCTCCTAATTCGCTTTCAATTAGATCTTTTTCTTGTTGCAAAATTGCTTTATTTTGCTTCTCTTCGTTGTAAAATTTATAGGTGAAAATACCTAAAATTAGCAACAGCGCCCCCAGTACTCCGATTAGGATTTTAAGGGTTAAATTATTGTTTTGAGTTGTCATAATTAATAAATTTCTAATTTTGATGGTTATTTCTTATAGCTAAAATATAATAATTAACGGTAATCTCCCTAATAAAATGCTAAGAGACTTAGCCTATTTATTCTATCCTATACATTGCGCTGCTTGTAATAACGCTCTATACAGAAATGAAAAATTGCTGTGCACTACTTGTAGACACGAGCTACCTTTAGGTAATTTCCATACCATAAACGCAAAAAAAATTGAAAAAGTATTTTATGGTCGTGTCAAAATCGAAAATGCAGCATCGCTGTTCATATTTGAGAAAGGAAGTTTGGTGCAAAACCTTATTCATAATTTAAAGTACAAAGGAAGAGAAGAAATTGGAGAAGAACTGGGAAAATGGTTGGGTGAAAAGTTGTATACCAATAAGAATTATCATGAAATTGATGCTGTCATCCCTGTACCATTACACAAAAAGAGGCTTCGAGAACGGGGATATAATCAAGTAGAAAAATTTGGAAAAGAAATTGCTAAAAAATTAAAAACAGCGTATATAGATACCGTGCTCAAAAAAAATACGTATCATAAAAAACAATCAAAACACAATAAAAGTACCAGGTGGGCGAATACCTCTGAAACATTTGACCTTCAAAATACGTCTTTACTTGAAAACAAACATATATTAGTAGTAGATGACATTATCACCACCGGAGCCACTATAGAATCTTGCATAGAACTTTTAAGCTCAATTCCCAATGTTAAGATTAGTGTGGCGACGATGGCAGTGACAGCCTAAGACTCTTATAAAATTTTTAATACCCGAATTCGTTATTGTATGGGTTGCTAGCATAAAAAGAAAGAAAGCTATCTTAGGGTAAATACGCCTTATGAGTATTTCAAATCCAGATTATCGAGTAAAAATAGGTTCGAATAGATACTATGGTTTTTTTTTACTTATTATAATTGTTTCTTTGTGATCAAAATAGCTAAAGCTGATATGAATAAAAAATTAGAATCGGTCGTACTTACTTTACTAGTGTTGGCTTTTGTGGTAAGTTGCGCTAAGAAAGGATCTATAACCGGTGGTGAAAAAGATGAAATACCTCCTGTTTTTGTAAAGGCTTTTCCTCCTAATTTTTCTACCAATTTTAACAGAGATGAAATTCGTATCTACTTTGATGAGTATGTAAAATTAAAAGATGCTCAAAAACAAATTATTATTTCGCCTCCTATGGATCCCAAACCAGAGATTACTCCGTTAGGCAGTGCTAGTAAATATATCAAAATTAAGTTTAAAGATACCCTATTGCAAAATACTACCTATAGTATCAATTTTGGGGAAAGCGTAGAAGATAATAACGAGGGTAATGCATATCCTTTTTTTCGATATGTTTTTTCTACCGGTGATTTTTTGGATTCGCTTCAGATCAAGGGAAATGTAAATAATGCCATACAGAAGAAGATAGATCCATATATAACTGTAGCATTGTATGATATCAATGATAGTTATAACGATTCATTAGTGTTTAATACGGTTCCACAATACATTACTAACACCCTGGACAGCACGGCATTTCATTTTTATAACCTCAAAGAAGGAACCTATAAATTGATTGCTCTTAAAGATGCAGCTTCAAATTATTTATATGAACCCAAACAAGATCAAATTGGTTTCTATGAAGAAGTTATAACCTTACCGGCAGATACAGCGACTTTTTTTACTATTGATATTTTTAAAGAAATCCCAGAGTTTAAAGCTTTGCTTCCGAAGCAAGCATCAAAAAATGAATTCTTTTTTCCATACCAGGGGGAACTTGATCGTATGAAAATTAAGTTGTTAAGTGATGCCCCTGATGATTTTAGAACCTTACTATTCCCAGATAAAGAAAAAGATACCGTACACTATTGGTTTACTCCTTTTTTCGAAGCAGATTCGTTGATTTTTGAAGTGACGAATTCGGAAAATTATCGAGATACCCTGGTGACTCGATTTAAGGATCAGTATAAAGATTCGCTTCAAATCACCACAAAATTTCAATCGGTATTGCCTTTAAACGAAAAATTTGTACTCTATTCTAATACGCCCATAGACAGTGTCAATCAAGAACTCGTTACGCTAACCGATAAAGATACGGTAGCCGTCCCCTTCAATATTATGTTAGATAAAGAAAATAATGAAGCACAACTGCTATTCGAAAAAACTGAAAGCAATTCGTATACACTAAATATGTTGCCTGAAGCCATCAAAGATTTTATTGGTAATGTAAATGACTCGATTCGTATTAATTTTAGAACCAAAAAAGCTACAGACTACGGAACTATTTTCTTAACATTACAAAATGTACCGCAATACCCGGTCATTGTAGAGCTTACTAATGAAAAAGATGAAGTAATCAGAGAACAATTCTCAACCAAAGAGGAGTTGCTCACTTTTGAGTATTTAGATCCCGGTACGTATTATCTACGAGTTATACTGGACATCAATAAAAACGGAAAATGGGACACTGGTAATTTTTTAAAAGGCATACAGCCAGAAGAAATTAAATATTTCCCAGATGCAGTAGATGTACGAGCGAATTGGGAACTCAAACAAACCTTTATTTTAGAGTAGTTTAAAATGATCTCTATCTTTTAAAAATGGAAGTTTTTCTCTCACTCTAGAGATATGTGATTTTTCTAAGGTTGCTAATAGTGTATATTCTTTTTCTACTGGGTTTTCTTTTGAAATCGAATTCCCAAGAACGTCATACACGGCAGAGTGCCCATTATACTCGAATCCTTTCCCGTCTGTACCCACTCTATTAACCCCAATACAATAGCACATATTTTCTATAGCCCTTGCCTGTAGCAAAATATCCCAAGCGTTAATTCTTGGCCTGGGCCAACTTGCGACATATAATACCACATCATATTCGCAGGTATTTCTTGCCCATACTGGAAATCTTAGGTCATAACAAATTTGTAGTTTGATTTTCCAACCCAGATATTCAACAATTACTTCTTCTTGTCCGGCAGTAAATACTTCATTCTCTCTGGCCAGGGTAAAAAGCTGGTGTTTATCATAGGTATCATATGCTCCATCGGGTTGCATAAAAATAAGTCGATTGTAATACTTCCCTTCTTCGGCAATACTTAGGCTTCCTGCAATCGCACAATTTTTTTCTTTAGCCATTTGAGTCAACCATTGCACGGTGTCACCACTCATCATTTCAGAAACCTCAACCGCATTCATGGTAAATCCCGTAGTGAACATTTCTGGTAAAATAATGAGATCAATAGACGTAGTGATCGCCCTGATTTTTTCAGAAAACATATCGCGGTTTTTCGATGCATTCTCCCAAACCAAATCCGATTGAATCAAAGCTATGTCTAAGCTATCCTTCATAATTCAAAAATACTAAAATTTGTATGCTACCAGGGGTTTTTGAATGTAGAATTTCGAATTTATAATGCAGAATGATGAACTTGAAAAATGTAAAAGTCAAAATGTGAAATGTGAAAGGTCAAAGTACAAAGTATAAAGTAAAGTGTACGTTCCCTCCTTGAGGAGGGCTAGGGAGGTGTTTTTGAATGTAGAATTTCGAATATCGAATGCAGAATGATGAACTTGAAAAATGTAAAAGTCAAAATGTAAAATGTAAAATGTAAAAGTACAAAGTATAAAGTAAAGTGTACGTTCCCTCCTTGAGGAGGGCTAGGGAGGTGTTTTTTGAATGCAGAATTTCGAATATCGAATGCAGAATGATGAATGTGAAAAATGTAAAAGTCAAAATGTGAAATGTGAAAGTACAAAGTATTACGTACTAAGTATTAAGTACTAAGTATCAAGTAAAAAATCATAAAGAATTCCCTCCTTGAGGAGGGCTAGGGAGGTGTTTTTGAATGTAGAATTTCGAATGCAGAATGATGAACTTGAAAAATGTAAAAGTCAAAATGTAAAATGTAAAAGGTCAAAGTACAAAGTATAAAGTAAAGTGTACGTTCCCTCCTTGAGGAGGGCTAGGGAGGTGTTTTTGAATGTAGAATTTCGAATGCAGAATGATGAACTTGAAAAATGGAAAAGTCAAAATGTAAAATGTGAAAGTACAAAGTATTAGGTATTAAGTATTAAGTATTAAGTAAAAAATCATAAAGAATTCCCTCCTTGAGGAGGGCTAGGGAGGTGTTTTTGAATGTAGAATTTCGAATACAGAATGATGAACTTGAAAAATGGAAAAGTCAAAATGTGAAATGTGAAAGTACAAAGTATTAAGTATCAAGTAAAAAATCAAAAAAAGGTAGGATCTCAGTAAACCAACAAACCTTCTCGGTATACAAATATATTATCTCGGTAGGTTAATAACGCTTCTTGGTGTACAAATAAGTCATCTCGATGAGCGAACAACCCCTCTCAGTGTTCTAACATATAGTCTCGGCAAACAAATAATCGCTCTAGGTATACAAATAAGGTATCTCGGTGAGCAAACAACCCCTCCCAGTGCATCAACATGTCATCTTGGTGAGCAAACAACCCCTCTCGGTGCGCTGTACAAACTGTTAAAATTTAGGTCTTAGTTCTCAGGTTTCAGGTTTCAGGTTTCAAATTTCATTCAACTTTCAACTTCCGTACTTTAACTTTAGAAATTATTTCAGTAGTAATTATAAAGGTCTGCCTAGCAACTTTTACATTTTATATTTAGACTTTTACATTTTTCATTCGATATTAAGTTGCTAACCTTAATTTAAAATTTTAACTTCTACAGCCCTTTTATAGCCAGTAGGTCCTATAATAGCACCCCCGTATCATCTGCTCCTAGATCTGATCTGGTGGGTTCTGGTGGCATTGTATTACATTTGCCTGCATAATTTGTGATCTTTATACTAAGTTTTTGAAGTACTAAAAGCACTTTATTTGCTCGTGCTTTTTTCAATAAAATCCTTATTTTCGCAAACTTAACAGAGAACTGATATAAACTTTTTTCAATTTGCTAGAAAAATGAAGGTCCTGCCTAAATCAAAAAAGCTTACATCAGTTCAGAAAGAACGAGCAAATGAGCACTAAGTTTCCTGAATATAAAGGACTTGACTTACCAAAAATAGCCGACGATATCCTGGATTTCTGGCAGCAAAATGACATTTTTGAAAAAAGTGTTACCGAACGTGGCGGAGCAGAACCGTATGTCTTTTTCGAAGGACCACCTTCGGCAAATGGATTGCCGGGTATTCATCATGTTATGGCTCGTGCAATTAAAGATATTTTTTGCCGATACAAAACCCAAAAGGGATACCAGGTAAAACGTAAAGCCGGATGGGATACGCACGGGTTACCGGTAGAACTTGGCGTCGAAAAAGAATTAGGGATCACCAAAGAAGATATTGGTAAAAAAATTTCAATTTCAGCATATAACGAAGCTTGCAAAAAAGCGGTAATGCGCTATACCGATATTTGGAACGACCTTACCCAAAAAATAGGATACTGGGTAGATATGGAGGATCCTTATATTACCTATACACCTAAATACATGGAAAGTGTGTGGTGGTTGCTTTCTCAAATCTATAAAAAAGGATGGCTATACAAAGGATATACCATTCAGCCCTATTCTCCAAAAGCTGGTACGGGATTGAGTTCTCACGAATTAAATCAGCCCGGGACGTATCAGGATGTTACCGATACTACTGTGGTAGCGCAGTTTAAAAGCCCCCTAACCCCCAAAGAGGGAACTACAAATTCTGTAGCCAAGGCTTTTACATTAGATGAGAATATCATTGAGGAATTCGAAGCAGCTTATTTTTTGGCATGGACGACCACTCCGTGGACTCTGCCATCCAATACAGCATTAACTGTAGGGCCAAAAATTGATTATGTGTTAGTAAAAACCTTCAACCAATATACTTTTGAGCCTATCTATGTAATTTTGGCCAAAAATCTAGTTGATAAACAATTTAGCGGGAAATTTACTCAGGTCGAAACTGAAACTGAAGTAGACAATTTTGACAAAAAAGATAAGAAAATACCATATTATATCGTAGCCGAATGTAAAGGAAAAGACTTGGTCGAAATTCGATATGAACAGCTTATCGATTATGTGCAACCCTATCACCATCCTGAAAATGCATTTAGGGTGATTGCCGGGGATTTTGTAACTACCGAGGATGGTACAGGTATCGTTCATACCTCTCCAACATTTGGTGCCGATGATGCTCTTGTTGCAAAACAGGCAAAACCCGAAATTCCGGCTTTACTCGTAAAAGATGAACACGATAACTTGGTACCTACAGTAGATTTGCAAGGAAAATTTATCAAACAACTCGGGGATTTAGGGGGTAAATACGTAAAAAACGAGTACTATGATGAAGGTACAGCTCCCGAAAAATCTGTGGACGTTGAGATAGCAATTAAACTCAAAACAGAAAACAAAGCCTTTAAAGTCGAAAAATATGTGCATAGTTACCCCAATTGTTGGCGTACAGATAAACCGGTTTTGTATTATCCGCTAGACTCCTGGTTCATAAAAGTAACCGACTTTAAAGATCGTATGCATGAATTGAACTTAGGTATCAACTGGAAGCCAAAAGCAACAGGAGAAGGACGTTTTGGAAACTGGCTGGCCAATGCTAATGATTGGAACCTATCTCGTTCTCGTTTCTGGGGCATCCCACTACCTATCTGGAGAACAGAAGATGGTAAAGAAGAGGTAATTATCGGTTCTGTAGAAGAATTAAAAGCCGAAATGACCAAAGCTGTTGAAGCAGGAATTCTTGAAGCCGATGTTTTTGCCGACTTTGTGGTGGGTGATATGAGTGAAGAAAACTACGAAAAGGTTGATCTTCATAAAAATATAGTTGATCAAATTATCCTAGTATCTCCTTCTGGAAAACCTATGAAACGTGAAAGCGACCTTATCGATGTATGGTTTGATTCTGGATCTATGCCCTATGCGCAATGGCATTATCCTTTTGAAATGCCCCCTGAATCTCCTAAAGGAGGAAGTCCTTTTAAGGCTGATTTTATAGCTGAAGGGGTTGATCAAACTCGAGGATGGTTCTATACATTACATGCTATCGCAACTATGATTTTTGACGATGTTGCTTACAAAAATGTAGTATCAAACGGCTTAGTATTAGACAAGAACGGTCAAAAAATGTCAAAAAGACTCGGTAATGCTGTAGATCCTTTTGAAACTTTGAAAGCTTATGGCCCAGATGCCACCCGTTGGTATATGATCAGTAACGCCAATCCCTGGGATAATTTAAAATTTGATGCGGAAGGAATTGCAGAGGTGCGCCGTAAATTTTTTGGTACGTTATACAATACGTATTCGTTCTTTACTTTATACGCCAATATCGATAACTTCTCGTATACCGAAGATAATATTCCCTTACAAGAACGCCCTGAGATCGATCGTTGGATTTTAAGTGAACTACATACATTAATTAAAAATGTAGATGAATACTATAATGACTATGAGCCTACCAAGGCAACCAGGGCGATATCTGAATTTGTACAAGAATACTTGAGTAACTGGTTTGTACGATTAAGCAGAAGAAGATACTGGAAAGGCGATTATCAAAAAGATAAGATCTCGGCATATCAAACTTTGTATACCTGTATGATTACCGTCGCCAAATTAGGGGCTCCCGTAGCACCGTTTTTTATGGATAGACTATATAAAGATTTGGTTACAGGAACCCGAAAGGAAAAATTTGAAAGTGTTCACTTGGCTAATTTCCCGGTATATGATCAAGCATTTGTTGATAAAGCCCTTGAACATAAAATGCAAAAAGCGCAAAATATCACCTCATTAGCACTTTCTTTGCGACAAAAAGAAAAGATAAAAGTACGCCAGCCATTGCAACGAATGATGATTCCTGTGCTTAACGAAGACGAAAAAAATGAGATCAAAGATATTGCCGATCTTGTAAAAAGTGAGGTTAATATTAAAGAAATAGAGCTTCTGGATGATGCATCGGGTATTTTAGTAAAGCAAATCAAGCCCAATTTTAAAACTTTGGGTCCTCGCTTCGGAAAAGATATGAAGTTGATTGCCAATAAAATACAATCATTTGATCAAGAAAGTATCAAAATTCTTGAACAAACAGGCAAATTTGATATAGAAATTAACAATAAAATTATTACATTAGGAACCGATGATGTAGAAATTAGCTCTCAAGATATTGAAGGCTGGTTGGTAGCAAACTCGGGTTCATTAACTGTAGCATTGGATATTACAATTTCCCCAGAGCTTAAAAAAGAAGGAATAGCTAGAGAACTTGTAAATCGAATCCAGAATATTCGTAAGGATAGTGGTCTCGAAGTAACTGATAAAATAGAAATCGTTTTTCAAGAGAACGCGACTATACAAGATGCTGTCAGCACTAACGAAACTTACATTAAAAACGAAACCCTAACTGAGACAATTGAATTTACAGCTAATGTAATAAATGGTACAAAAATCGCGTTTGATGACATTGCAACTCAATTGATCATAAAAAAACATTAGAAAATGGCAGAAGATGTAAAAGTAAGGTACAGCGACTCTGACTTAGAAAAATTCAGAGAAATAATCGTTGACAAAATGGAAAAAGCACAAAAAGACTTGGAATTACTACAAAGTGCTTACAAAAATGATGGAAATAATGGTACCGATGATACCTCACCTACCTTTAAAGCGTTTGAAGAAGGAAGTGAAACCATGTCTAAAGAAGCGAATACACAACTCGCTATTCGACAAGAGAAATTTGTACGTGATTTAAAAAATGCGTTGTTACGTATAGAAAACAAAACATATGGTATTTGTCGTGTAACCGGAAAATTAATTAATCCAGAGCGATTAAAACTAGTTCCTCACGCTACGCTAAGTATCGAAGCAAAGAATATGCAGAGCTAACAGGCTGTAAAATATTGTACATTTAAAGTGCTTTCCGGATTGGGAAGCACTTTTTTTATATCCTGATGTAACCTTTTTAAAAAACTAAGGTATTATTAATAGAAACTAACCAAAAGAGTAACATCTTGAAAAATGTAAGTGACGAAGAATTAATGATTCTGGTATCTAACGGAGATTTAGATATGATGAGTGTTCTATTTGAAAGATATCATGTACGAATCTATAATTTCCTGCTAAAAATGACTCGGGATCGAGATGTAAGTCAAGACATTACTCAAGAAGTTTTTTATAAGGCAATCAAATATAGAAACTCATATAAAAAAGGAAAGTTCTCAGCATGGATTTATACCATTGCCAGAAACATATTTTCTGATCATTATCAAAAACAAAAAAATAAAGATCAGCGTCTAGATGGCATAGAATACAAAACTGAACAGCAAGATAACAACAGTATTGAAGCCAACGAAACGAAAGAACAATTACATCTTGCTCTGGAACAACTTAACCCAAGTGATAAAGAACTAATTGTTATGAATCGCTATCAAGGAATAAAATACCAGGAAATTGCCGAGATTATCGGCTCTACTGAAGGTGCCGTAAAAACCAAAGTGCATAGAGCCATACATAAATTAAAAGAATATTATTTACAAAAGATATAATATCATGAACTGTCAGCAAATAGAAGACCTGCTCATCGATCATCTGGATCAAAATCTGGATCAAGAAACGCGTCAAAACCTAGAAGCGCACTTGAGCGATTGCCCAAATTGTATCAGTTCTTTACAGCAGCTTAAAGAAGTTTTTGAAGCTATTGGTAACGATCCTATAGAACTGCTTAAAAAAGAATTAACTCTTGATTTCGAGCAAATGCTCGAAAAAGAAAAAGCGTTATTGCATGACCCCAAAGTAGTTTCAATCGAAACAAAATCAAAATACTCTTGGAAAACTGCTCTGCAAATAGCCGCTACCATTGCACTGGTATTTTCTGCCTATTTCTTTGGTAAAAACCAGAATAACGAATCTTTTTCTAAAGAAATAGCCGTTCTGGAAAAAGAAAAAATTGAGATGAAGCAAACGATGACCATTTCACTTATTGAAAACGAATCGGCCAGCAAACGATTACAAGCTGTTAATTATGCCGAAGAGTTTGAAAAACCGGGGAATGACATTCTAAAAGCTTTAGTCAATAAAATGCATTACGATGATCATATCAATGTGCGACTGGCTGCAGCAGAAGCACTAGCAAAATTTTCAGATTCAGAAATGGTTCGTAAAGCATTAATCGATGCATTGGATAAAGAACAAGATCCCAGCATGCAAATTGAATTAATTCAAATATTAGTTTCCATTCAGGAAAAGCGCGCAATTCCTTCAATGGAAAAATTACTTCAGGAAGAAAAAACTCCTGATTATGTTAAAGACCAAGTAAAAATTGGTCTACCAAGTTTAATTTAAAATTTCAATCAAAAAACAAATAGTCATGAAAAAAATAGCAATCATATTAGTTGCATTCTTATGTATTGGGCAATTAAACGCCCAGGATTATACTAAATCACTGCAAGGCGTTAAAAAAGTAAAGATTAGTTCTGCATCAGGAGTAACTGTAAAAGCTCATAACAAAAATGAACTCTTAATTATTGGTGATGAACGAAAAACACCTGAAAAAGCAAAAGGCTTAAAAGCGGTTTATGCAGCAGGAAGTGATAATACGAACATAGGTGTATATATTGACCAAGAAGGAGAAACACTAATTGTCAAAAATCTTAAAAACATGCACAGTAGAGTATTAGAAATTTTCCTTCCTAGCACAATCAATATCACAGTCGAAAAAAGTAATTTAGGAAGTCTAAATATTAGTGGATTTTCTTCCGAAATCGAAGCTACCACCAATGTAGGACACATCAAACTTAAAGATGTTACAGGACCCATTGTTGCCAAAACTGCAACTGGAGAAATCAATGTAGTATTTACCAAAGTAAGCCAAAACTCGCCAATTTCTTTAGTCTCGGCAACTGGAGCTATAGACGTAAGCTTACCATCGAACACTGCGGCCAATTTAGAATTAAAAACATCAATGGGTGAGATTTACACCGATTTTGAAATTAAATTCCCGGTAGAAGATAACGATATGAAAATTGTAGGAGGAAAAAGAACCATAAATACTGCTCTTAATAATGGCGGAGTAGAAATAAACCTTAGATCATCTACAGGAAACATATACCTGCGAAAAAAGTAAAAAAGAAGTTAAAAATCAATCCCCCTGATCCGAAATTTTATTGAAGATCAGGATCAAAAAACGAACAACAATGAAAAACGTACTAATCTTAACCCTGTTTTGTTTTATTGCATTGCAAACCAATGCTCAAAAAATAATCGAAAAAAACATCAATACCTCTGCCAAAGAAGTGAAAGTAGCATTTAAATTTGCCGAAGATATCGTGATTAAAACCTGGGACAAAAATGATGTTTATCTAAAAGCTGAAGTAAGTGTAAGAGAAGGAGAATTTGACGATTATTTTAATCTCAAAATAGACAATTCTTCATCGGTTTTGGATATCCAATCAGATTATGGTGACTTGTTTGACATGTGGAAGAAAGAGCGTAAATCCAACAAAGAAAACAATTGGGACCCTTGTAATAACTTAAATATTGAGGCTTTCTATACCCTTTATGTACCAAGAAACATGAGATTACAAGTAAAAAGTATATCAGGGAGCGTACAATCTGAAAATTATCAGGGAGAACTTATCGTAGATATCATAAGTGGTAATATCGACATCAAAAAATATGATGGATACCTAAATCTTAAAACGATCAGTGGAGATATCGATATTAATGTAGCCAGGTCTCGTCTTAAAGCAGAAACCGTTTCTGGAATGATTTACTCTGATAAAGATATGGAGTTTGATCAGGGAAAAAATCGAGTGGTAGGAAGTAAAGTAACCGGGACTTTTGGTAGTGCCAATAGCGAATTGCTTCTTAAAACCATAAGTGGAAGTATCTTTATTAGAAAGCAGTAGAAAATATACTTTAGGTGTTATTAAAAGCATCCTTGTCTGAGACATGAAGAACAGGGATGCTTTTTTATTTGACTATTTCAGTTATAAGCAAACAGATAAGTGTTTGTATAACGAAATAAAACACTATTTTTGTCCGGCACTTTTAATACCAAGGCAAACCCGTTTATTTATGTCCTTAAAGAAATCTATCGTAGTGATCGTTATCATCTTATTACTCGATCAAATTAGTAAGATTTACATCAAGACTCATTTCAATCTTCATGAAGAATTCAAAGTATTCAGTTGGTTTCGTATTGTGTTTGTAGAAAATAAAGGAATGGCCTGGGGTTTTGAATTACCGGGTAACTATGGTAAACTTGTACTAACACTATTTAGGTTAGTCGCTATTACGGGTATCGGATATTGGTTATATGATGCTGTTCGTAAAAATAGCCCTGCTGTACTTACATTTTGTATTGCGCTGATATTTGCCGGTGCTTTGGGTAATATTATTGACTCCCTTTTTTATGGGGTACTTTTTGGAGAAAGCACAAATATAAATGTTGCCAGTTTTTTACCAGAGGGAGGAGGATATGAAAGCATTTTTTACGGTAAGGTGGTAGATATGCTTCAATTTACGCTATATGATGACATTTTACCAGAATGGATACCCTTTTTTGGGGGTCAACATTTCTCATTCTTTGATCCTGTATTCAATATTGCAGATTCTGCCATAAGTGTGGGCGTATTTTTGCTTATCCTATTTTATAAAAAAGCGTTTCCAAAGCAAAACGAAGCTCAGGTCGAATAGTTATCACTATTTTAATAATCTCTCCAAATTATCTATTGTAATAGGTTTTACCAGGTAGTTACTTACCCATGCTATAGATTTGACTCTTTTAATATCACGCTCATCAATAGAAGAGCTTACGACATAAAGATTAATTTTTTCATCAAATTGATGTTTAATCTTAGAAAATTCGTTCAAAAATTCCCATCCATCCATAATCGGCATATTAAGGTCCAAGAAAATAACTTGTGGTACTCCTGGAATGGATGAAGTAGTTATAGATTCCTGAAAAAAATTCATAGCTTCTCGACCGTTATTAAATACAATGATAGTTTCAGACAGCTGTTTCAATTTAATAATTTTACTTAATAAACTGATATACATACTATCATCATCGATAATGCAGACGCTTTCTATATTCTGGGACATGTTAGGGGTTATACATAGATAACCGAAATATACTATAAACTATCTTCGATAACAAAAAATGGTAATTTATTCTTATACCAGTTCTACTTTAAAGTTGCTCAAATAAAAAACAGTCATTTTTTGTTTAGACAAAAAAGAAAACTCAATCATAGTCGTAGGCTATGGTTGCTTTTTATGTTGAAGTATAAACGGCAAAGGGCAATCCTGACTGCCATCCGCCGGGCAGGCAGGTTTTGATGAGCAATTTTAAAGTGGAAGTAGTATTAAACCAGGGTTAAAAACTATATAATTCTAGAGGAGTCACACAAAAGTCTAGTCGTATATCCAAAGAAAAAATATCGGTTATACACTCTTCTGCTCTAAAGAAAGAAAGACCAATTTTAATGGTTTCAGGGCTGCATTTTGCTAAAAACGTATCATAAAAACCTTTTCCGTACCCTACTCTGTTTCCTTTTTTATCAAAGGCCAAAAGAGGTACAAATACTACCTCTATCTTATCTTCTGAAATCATAATTCCTTCTACCGGCTCGGGTATACCTAATGAATTTATTTCTAATTTGGTAGTATCGGTTAGTAAAATATGATCAAGGGTGTGATTATCGCCATTACTTTTAGGAACAAGTACATTTTTGTCTTTACCTTGCAAAATATGCAAAACAAACTCTGTATTGATTTCTTTTTGCCTGGATATTGGTAAAAAAATATGATAATAGGTTTTGTCCCATATGGGTAATGCTAATAGTCGATTAGCGATATCTATACTTAAACTATCAATTTTTTCTTGGTCTAATTGAGAACGTAACTGTTTGTATTTTTGACGGAGTTCTATTTTTTTCATTATTCTTCTAACTCAGTAGTAATGCGAAATATCGCATCCCCCTTATATACAATAGGTGCTTCGTTCACATTAATAATATAACCATCGTTACTCGATTTCACAATATGTCTCATTTTTCCGTATGGATCTGTAATAGTCGCCAGCATTTCTCCTTTTTCGACATGCTTGCCAATTGGTATTTTAATATGCAGCAATCCACTATATTTTGCACGAAGCCAGTTACTTTTTTTGATGACGATAGAATCGTTAATGGTATCGGGCATTTCAAATTTGGGGTGTAACATTTCTAAATAATGTAACACACGCATAGTGCCATACACCCCTTCTCTGGCAATATCCCTATTACTGTTTTGTGATTTTCCACCTTCAAACAATAAAATGTCTATATCTTTTTTGGCACAGGTAGCCCTGTAGGATCCGTCGAGGTTTTTAGAAAGTAGCGTAAATGGTGCATTAAAAATTTTGGCCATAGCCACAGATTTTTTGTTGCTAGGGTCTATTCTGATATGAGGTGCATTAAATCTACTACCACCACCCGTATGAAAATCAAGACAAAAATCGGCAATGGGTAATATTTCAGTAACAAATTGATAGGCAAATCGACTTGCAAGCGACCCATTTTTTGTACCCGGAAATACTCTGTTTAAATCACGCCCGTCAGGAAAAAATCGATTCATTGTTAAAAAACCGAATACATTAAGTACAGGAATGCATATAATTGTTCCTTTTACGGGTTTATTAATTTTTTTAGCTATAATCTGTCGAACGACTTCTACGCCATTAATTTCGTCACCGTGAATTCCCGCAGTAATAAGCACTGTTGGACCCGATTTTTTGGATCTCTCGATGATGATCGGAATTTCTACCTTGGTCGAGGTATATAGCTTTGCAATGTTAAAATTAATTGTTTTACTACATCCCAAAGGAACTTCTTCTCCCAATATATTGAGCACATCTTTGGTTACCCTTGTTTCACTCATGTTATTGATTCTTTCTTTCGATATATTTGATAATTGATTTTGCAATATCTTTTCCGGTGGCATTTTCTATGCCTTCCAGTCCTGGAGAAGAATTAACTTCTAAAATAAGTGGTCCTCTTTTACTTTGCAACATATCGACACCAGCAACCCCCATTTTTAAGGTTTTAGCAGCCATAATTGCTGCTTGCTCTTCGTGTCGAGTGAGTCGTATCACATTCGCCGTACCACCACGATGCAGGTTAGATCGAAATTCTCCTGCTTTGCTTTGCCTTTTCATAGCTCCCACTACTTGGCCGTCTACCACTAAAACTCTGATATCTGCTCCTTTGGCTTCTTTGATGAATTCTTGAACGATTACTCTGGCTTGCAAACCGTTGAATGCCTCTAAAACCGACTCGGCAGCAGTTTTTGTTTCTGCAAGAACTACACCTAATCCTTGGGTACCTTCAAGAAGTTTTATAATTAAAGGAGCTCCGCCTACATGAGAAATAACTTCAGAAACATCTTTCGAATAATTAGTAAATACCGTTTTGGGTAACCCAAGTCCTGCCTTTGACAAGACCTGCAAACTGCGTAGCTTGTCTCTGGATTGGATCAATGCTTGTGAACTTAGGGTTGTAAATACATTCATCATCTCGAACTGCCGCACTACAGCGGTACCATAAAAAGTAGTAGAAGCTCCTATTCTAGGTATTACTGCATCAACATGATCTAGTTTTCTACCTCGGTAATAGATTTCTGGCTTTTGCCGTTCAATAACTATATCACAACTTAAAGGATCGATCACTTGCACGTTGTGTTTACGTTTTACTGCAGCTTGAACTAGAGCATGGGTAGAATATAAATTCGTACTGCGCGACAAAATTTTAATATTCATTTCGTTTTTAAATTGTAAGACTGATTTTCTAACTGGGGATCGACTAAAAATTTTCCACTCAAAAATCTGCGCCCTATTAATACAGGAAAACGCATATCATCACGGGGAGATAACGTAAAAGTGATAGGATAAGATCTATTAAATACTTGAATTTGAGTTCGTATGGCAAAACGTGTTTCAATTTTTCCATTGCTACTCTTCACGGCAGTCATATCATAATTTTTAAATATGAATTTTTTACCGTTGTACTCTGGGTGGGTGGCATCTAGAAATGTACATTGCAATGTTTTATCCACTTCCCGAATATCAATACAATGTATCGCAGAAGTATATGCTCCTGTATCAATTTTTGCATTGATATTAGATAATTCTAAGATTGGAAAATCAACTTTGTCTGTACGACCAATTATTTCCTTCATGCGTTCCTAAAAAATAACCGTTTTCATTTAGAACTACTAATGTAATAAAAATCAAAACGCGCCATACCGTTATAGATATTTAAATAAATCTCGTAAAAAAGGAAATTTTAAGCTTAGAAGAATCCGGTTTAACATAATTTAAACTTTAAAACTGTATTCATAAATTGCCGTAAACTCTTAAATTTACCCTATAAATGCAAAACGCCTCATTAGACATACAACTTAGAACATTACCTTCTGGTCCGGGAGTGTATCAATATTATGATAAAGAAGGTAGGTTGTTGTATGTTGGTAAAGCAAAAAATTTAAAGAAAAGAGTAGCTTCTTATTTCACAAAGAATCACGATAACTACAAAACCAAAATTCTTGTAAAAAAAATTCATTCGATACAACATATAGTCGTCGATACAGAGACCGATGCCTTATTATTAGAAAACAACCTGATTAAAAAACACCAACCTCGTTTTAATGTTATGCTTAAGGATGACAAAACCTATCCTTGGATTTGTATAAAGAATGAACGTTTTCCCAGAGTTTTTCCTACTAGAAATTTAATTAAAGACGGATCAGAGTATTACGGACCCTACACCAACTTTAAAACTGTAAATACATTATTAGATCTCATTAAAGGGCTGTACCAGCTTAGAACATGTAACTATGATTTATCTCAGGATAAAATAGATAACGGCAAATATAAAGTTTGCCTTGAGTATCACTTGGGGAACTGCAAAGGTCCTTGTGAAGGTTTTCAGGATGAAGGTGAATATAATCAAAACCTTAATGCTATAAGACAAATCGTAAAAGGGAATTTTAAAGAATCGTTGCATCGATTTAAACATCAAATGGCAGACCATGCCAAAAAAATGGAGTTCGAAGATGCTCAAAGAATTAAAGAAAAAATAGAAGTATTAGAAAAATATCAGGTAAAATCTACTGTAGTCAACCCAAAAATTAGCAATGTCGATGTTTTTTCGATCATCTCAGACGAGTCTTTTGGCTATGTCAATTTTTTTCAGCTTTCGTATGGATCAATCATACGATCTCACACCACTGAAATTAAAAAAAAGCTGGAAGAAACTGATAAAGAATTATTAGAATTAGCGATCATAGAATTGCGCCAACGTTTCAATTCTAAGTCAAAAGAGATTTATGTTCCTTTTGAAGTTGATGTAGGTGAACATATAAAAATCACAGTACCGCAGTTAGGAGACAAGAAAAAAATTGTCGATCTGTCTTTGCGAAATGCCAAATATTTTAGACAAGAACGTTTTAAACAAATTAAAATCATAGATCCAGACCGCCATGTTAAACGCTTAATGGGTCAAATGAAAAAGGATTTACGATTGCCTGAAGAGCCCCGACACATAGAATGTTTTGATAATTCGAATATCCAGGGTACACACCCGGTGGCTGCTTGTGTAGTTTTTAAAGACGGAAAACCAAGTAAAAAAGACTACAGGAAGTTCAATATCAAAACCGTAGAAGGTCCTAATGACTTTGCTTCTATGGAAGAAGTTGTTTATCGCAGGTATAAACGATTGCTTGATGAAAACGAACCCTTACCTCAACTGGTTATCGTCGATGGTGGAAAAGGACAACTTTCTTCTGGCTTAAAAGCTCTTGACACCCTTGGAATCAGAGGAAAAACTACTATTATTGGTATTGCCAAAAGACTAGAAGAAATCTATTACCCCGGTGATACTATTCCTTTATACTTAGACAAGAAATCAGAAACCCTGAAGGTCATTCAACATCTGAGAAACGAAGCACATCGCTTCGGAATAACATTTCATAGGCAAAAACGAAGCAAATCGGCTTTAGACACAGAGTTAGATGCTATACCCGGTGTTGGTGAAAAAACAGTAATAGAACTATTGAAACATTTTCGATCGGTAAAAAAAATTCAAAAAGCTTCGATAAATGAGCTTACCCAAGTAGTGGGACAATCGCGCGCAACCAAAATATTTAATTTTTATCTTTCTAAAAAGGAATAACGGTGTATATACGAGACGTTTTAAGGATTTATCTAGTTCGAATATCGGTATTTCTGATTTGTTTTTTCCCTCAGACGCATCAATCTCAAGATGAGATACCAATACAAAGTCGTGATGATGCTCAAAACAAGGATGTTAAGGTAGGTTTAGTTCTTAGTGGTGGCGGAGCCAAAGGCCTGGCACATATCGGCGCTTTAAAAATTATAGAAGATGCAGGAGTTCGTATAGATTACATAGGAGGAACTAGTATGGGCGCTATCGTAGGTGCACTATATGCATCAGGATATCGAGCAAAAGAGTTAGATTCTATATTTAGATCGGTAAACTTCGATACGTTTATCCAAGATTTGTTACCCCGGGATGCAAAAACGTTTTATGAAAGAGAAGATGCCGAGAAATATGCAATCACCCTTCCTTTTGATAACTTCAAAATAGGATTACCGCAAGGATTATCCAAAGGACAAAATTTTTACAATCAGTTTTCGAGATTTACAGCACACGTGAACGACATTAACGATTTTGATGACCTCCCAATTCCATTTTTCTGTATGGCTACCAATATTGAAACTGGTCAGCAAGTATTGCTTGACAAAGGGTATTTGCCAGAAGCTGTTGCCGCCAGCGGGGCGTTACCTTCTATCTTTAGCCCTGTTGAATTAAATGGAGTTTTAATGACAGATGGTGGCGTATCTAATAATTATCCCGTAAACGAAATAAAAGAAAAAGGAGCCGAAATAGTAATAGGGATCGACGTTCAGGATAGTTTGCTACCACAAGGTGAATTAAATTCTTTGACCAATATCATGTTACAAATCAGTAATTTCAGGACCTTTAATGCGATGAAAGACAAGGTTGCACAAACCGATATCTATATAAAGCCTGCGATTATGGATTTTTCTGTGATGTCTTTTGACAAAGCCAACGAAATTATTAAAAGTGGAGAAAAAGCTGCCGCTTTGAAATCTGAAAAATTAAAAGCAATCGCTCGGCAGCAAAAACCCTCTAAACCTAAAGAAAAAGTTCCTGAAAATTCTGAGAACCTACTTATTAACGGACTTTATATTACTGGAAATCAAAGATATACCAGAGCATATATACGAGGTAAACTTAAGTTACAAACGCCTAGAGTCACTACGTATGAAAAATTAAACGAAGGAATCAATAACTTATCGGCTACAGGAAATTTTGATAGAGTAAGCCACAGATTGATCGATGGGGATCAAGGCAAAGAACTGGCTCTTAACGTAAAAGAAAGTGACAATAAAATGTTACTGCGGTTTGCCTTACATTATGACGATCTTTATCAAACGGCTGCACTAGTTAATGTTACCAGAAAAAGCTTATTGGTAAACAATGATGTGCTTTCTCTCGATGTAGCTTTAGGGGATAATGTTCGCTACAATTTAGATTATTACATTGATAAAGGTTTTTATTGGAGTACAGGGTTGAAATACGAATACAATAACTTTCAAAAAGATTTTGATTTTAGTTTTATAGGGCAATTTAGAGAAATTCCTGATCTCGACATCAATACGATCGATGTTACTTACACAGATCATACCGTTCAGGCCTATGCCGAAACCTTGTTAAACCAAACATTTTCTCTAGGCCTGGGTGCCGAATATAAAAGGTTACAAATCATTTCAGATACTTTTGGAGAAGATGAAGATCAAGTTCCAAGAACTGTCTTCGAGAACAGTGATTATTGGAGTGCTTTTGGATACTTAAAATTTGATACGTATGATAATAAATATTTTCCAAAGCGCGGGATATTATTTGAAGGAGACATTCACACCTATCTCTTCTCCTCAGACTTTACCAATACATTTGATGAGTTTTCTATAGCCAAGGCACATCTGGGGTATGCCCGTCCTCTATTTCAAAATATAGCCTTGAATATAAGTCTAGAGGCCGGTACCAAAATCGGTAATAATGCTATCAATTCTTTAGATTTTTTGTTAGGAGGTTTTGGAGCAAAAACAATTAATAATTTTATTCCTTTTTATGGATATGATTTTTTAAGCATCGCCGGATCAAGTTTCATGAAAGGATTGATCACATTGGATTACGAAATTTTCAAAAAAAATCACATTAATGTATCCGCTAATTTTGCCAATGTAGGTAATAAGCTGTTCAGTACAGGAAGATGGTTCGAGGATCCCGAATATTCTGGATATGCATTAGGATACGGGTTAGAAACATTTGCAGGCCCCGTGCAGGTGAAATATACCTATTCTCCAGAACTTGATGAAAGCACATGGTTTTTTAGTGTAGGTTTTTGGTTTTAATGAACTCATTTAAGATCATCAAATCTTTATTCTTTTCTCTTTCAGCTTTCTGTATTATTAACAGAAATATTTACGATATTTGTATATTATGAGCATATTTTGGCAGGATTTATTACTATTTCTACATTACCTTATTAAACGGAATCCCGAATAAGGCAGTATTGTTATTTACTATTTTAAGCAAGTAATCCATTCCTTAACATCTAAGAACTATGCCATTTTATCATACTTTAGGAAAAATACCTCCCAAACGTCACACCATCTTTAAAAAACAAGATGGCAACTTATATTACGAGCAATTATTTGGAACCATAGGTTTTGATGGCATGTCGACCAATCTTTACCACTGCCATCGACCCACGCAGGTAAAAGAAATTAAAAAAAACTACTCGGTTGCTCCCAAGATCGCTATCGGAAACAATATAAAATCATATCGCTTTCACGGTTTTAAAGTAAAACCAGAAACAGACTACGTACAAAGTAGAAAAACAGTATTGACCAATAGTGATGTAAGTATCATTTTGGCAGCGCCACAACAATCGATTACCGATTATTTTTATAAAAATACAGATGCCGATGAACTGATTTTTGTGCATCGAGGCAGCGGAAAATTTAGAAGCCATTTGGGTAATCTCGATTTCAAATACGGGGATTACATTCTGGTTCCGAGAGGTACTATTTATACACTAGATTTTGATACTACTGATAATCGTTTGTTCATAGTCGAGTCACGACGACCTATCTATACCCCTAAAAGATATCGTAATTGGTTTGGTCAGTTACTAGAGCATTCACCGTTTTGCGAACGTGACATTAGAACACCGTATGAATTGGAAACTAATGATGAAAAAGGCGATTTCTTGCTAAAAGTAAAAAAACAAGATGAAATTTTTGAAATGATATATGCAACACATCCTTTTGATGTAGTTGGTTACGACGGCTATAACTTTCCTTATGCTTTTTCGATACATGATTTTGAACCTATCACCGGTAGAATACATCAACCCCCACCGGTACATCAAACCTTTGAAACTGATGCTTTTGTAGTATGTTCTTTTGTACCCCGGCTTTATGATTACCACCCCGATAGTATACCAGCACCGTACAATCATAGCAATATTGACAGCGACGAAGTTTTATATTATGTAGATGGAGATTTCATGAGCAGAAATGACATTGATGCAGGACATATTTCTTTGCATCCTGCCGGAATTCCGCATGGACCACACCCAGGAGCTGTAGAACGAAGTATTGGTCAGACCAAAACAGACGAATTGGCTGTAATGGTGGATACGTTTAAGCCGCTGAAGGTAACTGAAGAAGCCATGCAAATAGCTGACGAAGAGTATCATAAGTCTTGGTTAGAATAGTTCATAAGAAAATATTGAAGTATAGAATTGATATAAGCGCTCATTTAAGAGCAATGTGGTAATCTCTTATTTTGAGATTATTTAACAGTTTGTTCCATAGAGAACATTTTCTAATTATATAAGTAACACATTACCTAATTAACATCATTATGTCAACCCATATAAAACCACAAGATTTAGAAAAAGTAGTTCCACAAGCAGAAGATTTTCTACCTTTATTAGGAACCGATTATGTAGAACTTTATGTAGGCAATGCCAAACAAGCTGCTTATTATTATCAAACCGCATGGGGATTTCAGCCTATTGCTTATGCAGGATTAGAGACCGGTCGAACCGATAGTGTTTCTTATGTGCTTCAACAAGACAAAATTCGATTAGTACTTACTTCTCCTCTACAGCCAGACGGAGAAATAAATAACCACATCAATGCACATGGTGACGGAGTAAAAGTAGTTGCGCTATGGGTAGATGATGCTACCAAAAGCTATAATGAAACTATAAAACGAGGCGCCAAATCATATCTAGAACCTAAAACAGAAGATGATGAGCATGGTAGTGTTGTGTTTTCAGGAATTCATACCTATGGCGAAACGGTGCACATTTTTGTTGAACGAAAAAATTATACCGGAACGTTTTTACCAGGATATATACCCTGGAATAAGTCGTACGAAACAGAAGCTACCGGATTGAAGTACATCGATCACATGGTTGGCAACGTGGGATGGAACGAAATGAATAAGTGGTGCGAATTTTATGCTAAAGTAATGGGTTTTGCGCAATTGGTCTCGTTTGATGATAAGGATATTTCTACAGAATATACGGCTTTGATGAGTAAAGTGATGAGTAATGGAAATGGTCGTATTAAGTTTCCTATAAATGAACCTGCAGAGGGGAGAAAAAAATCTCAAATTGAAGAATATATTGATTTCTATAACGGTGCGGGTGTACAACATATGGCGCTCGCAACCGATAATATCATCGAAACAGTGACCGCGCTTCAAAAAAGGGGTGTAGAGTTTCTTACTGTTCCTGCTAGCTATTATGAAACTGTATTGGATAGAGTAGGAGAAATTGACGAAGATCTGGCACCATTAAAAGAGTTAGGTATTCTAATTGATAGGGATGATGAAGGGTATCTCCTTCAAATCTTTACGAAACCTGTATTAGATAGACCCACTATGTTTTTTGAAATCATACAACGCAAAGGTGCACAATCTTTTGGAAAAGGTAATTTTAAAGCCCTATTCGAGGCTATCGAGCGAGAGCAAGAGCAACGAGGAACTTTGTAATACCAAAGCGCTAATTGCTTTAACCGGGTTAAACCCGCTTTATGTATTAGAAAATCTATTACGGCTTGAAACTGCTGCAAAACCAAGCACTACGTTATATTTTTAAGTGTCACCGTAGCGGTGCTACGCTGAAACTTAGAAAACACTTGGTTTTATGGCATTTTCAAACCTCATGACGACATTCTAATACATAAACCGGGTTTAATAATTCTCAAATAAATAGGTAGATATCACGCCAAAATTGAACTATTGTAATTTTTTACATAAGTTTTTGTTAAAGTTGATAATAAAAAAACGTTTTCGATTGATAATTATGCAAAAAAAGTTCATCTTTGTAGTGTAAACGGGGTGGTTACCGTTTATATCTAAAACAATAATTATTCTCATAATTTAAGTTTTTAGTTGGTTAATAAAAGTAAAAAAAGAGAGCTGTGGTGGCTCTCTTTTTTGTTTTCCTTTATGTTTTTATAACAGTATTCATTTTTATGTCATAGCATTAAATAGTACTTTTGGAATAGATATTGTTATCATGTGATAAAGTATTGCACCAAATAACAAAATGTCTTATACCATGAAAAGGTTATTATTAATTATATTTTTACTTGTGCTCTCGCCTTCTATATATGCGCAAGATGCTCACAGCGCATTTGATTCGGGTGAATGGTTTAGGTTTCGAATTCATTATGGGATTTTTACCGCGAGCTATGCCACTATAGAAGTGAAAGATGAGGTTCTCGACGGTAAACCTGTTCGCCATATTGCGGGAGCTGGTAAGTCTTCTGGTTTTCTAAGTTTGTTTTTTAAGGTCGAGGATTATTATGAAACATATATCGATAGAAACGAAGTAAAACCCTATAAATTTATTAGAAAAATTAATGAAGGAGGGTATACCAAAGATATCGAAATCAAATTTGATCATCAAAATGCCCAGGCACTGGTTCATGACAAAAAACGCAATACCAAAAATACGTTTGCTACTCACGACAACGTTCAAGACATGATGTCTTCTTTCTATTATTTAAGAAATAATATTAAAACATCTTCATTAAAAAAAGGTGACGAGCAGTATGTTAATATGTTTTTTGACAGAGAAAATTATCGTTTTAAATTAAAGTTTCTAGGAAAAGAAGTACTTAGTACCAAAATGGGTAAAATTGCCTGTCTCAAATTTAGACCTTATGTACAGGCCAATCGAATTTTTAAAGAAGAAGAAAGTATGACGGTATGGGTAAGCGATGATGATAATCGAATGCCAGTACGAATAAAAGCCGAAATTTTGGTAGGGTCTATAAAAGCAGATTTGGATGCATTTAAAGGACTCAAACATCCGTTTAAAATTGTGGTAGATTGATGAACCAACCTATAAGACCAGAAATTGCAAAAAAAATAGAGCAATTAGAAAAAAAATTCAAAAATTCTGGACAGGATTTAGGATCATATCTAGATGGCCTGCTTCATGATCGCTATTTAACTTATTGGGATTATATTCATTTAGATACACTACTAAGCTTACAGATTCCGAGAACTCATTTCCCAGACGAAGAGATCTTTATCACGTACCATCAAATTACAGAACTTTATTTTAAGCTTATTATACACGAGCTTAAACAGATCATAGATGACAAATTACAAACCGCTACTTTTTTTATCACAAAACTAGACCGAATCAATCGATATTTCAGAGTGTTGATCAATTCATTCGATGTGATGATCAAAGGTATGGATAGAGATCAATTTCTTAACTATAGAATGTCGCTTCTACCCGCCAGCGGATTCCAGTCTGTACAATTTAGACTCATAGAAATCTATGCCACACCACTTGTCCATCTTGTTCATGCCAAAGAAAGAGATCGGTTTTCAGAGCAAGACTCTTTAGAAACGGTTTTTGAATATCTCTACTGGAAATCTGGCGCTACCAACGTAGAAACTGGCGAAAAAACACTCACGCTCAAACAATTCGAGTACCGCTACACCCCAAGAATGATGCGCACAGCAAAACAGGTACAACAAAGTACGATTTATCATAAATACCTAGAACTTCCAGAAAAAGAGCAAAATAATGTGCAGCTTATCGAAGCATTACGTACTTTTGATACCAATGTGAATATTAATTGGTTATTAATGCACATGGGCGCAGCTTTCAGATATCTTAACAAAGAGGAAGGTGAAGTTTTGGCTACTGGTGGAACAAATTGGAAAAAGTTTTTACCTCCAAGTTTTCAAAGAATTATGTTTTTTCCTAATCTTTGGAGTCAAACGGAAAAAGAAACTTGGGGACAGCAATGGGTCGCTCATCAATTTAATACCACAAAGTAAATCACCTCGAGGGCAAGTCCACGAGGCATTCGTAAGAAATAGATTTTTAATTTCGAGGCAAGCCTAGGGATATGATACCCTGTGGCGGTGCCAATAAAATAGTTGTCAGTTGAAGCAAATAGGTTATCTACTACTGCTTATAGTAGTTGTATGTTCGTGTCAAAAAGAAAAAGAGAAAGCAAAGGTTACCGTTCCTGAAGTGATTGAGAAAGAAGAAACTCCGCCGGTTATTATGGAATTTGGATACGTACTAGATGATTTTACTGTAGTTAAAGACACTATTAAACCCGGTGATAGTTTTGGTGCTATCATGGATAGTCATGGCATTAGTAGAGCCAAAGTATTCGAGATAACCAACAAAATAAAAGATACGTTTAACGTAGCACGTATTATGGCCGGTAAACCCTATACCTTATTAAAATCTAAAGATACCACCGAAAAGGCTCAGGTATTTGTATATCAAAATAATAAAATAGAGTACACTGTTATTGATTTTAGGGATAGTATTACCATACAGAAGCGAAAAAAACCCGTAACCCTGGTTGAAAAAATAGCATCAGGTACGATATACAGTAGTCTAATGCAGACTTTTGATGATTTGGATCTTAATTTTTTGGTAGCGTATAACCTATCTGATATCTATGCCTGGACAATCGATTTTACGAGGTTGCAAGCAGGAGATCGATTTAAAGTACTATACACTGAAAAATTTATTGATGATACCATTCCTGCCGGAATCGATCAGATTAAGGCATCCTACTTTGAACATCGCGGGAAACCTATTTATGCATTTAGGTTTCAAGACGATTCTATAAACAATACGATAGATTATTTTGATAGCGAAGCCAACAATCTACGCAGAGCATTTCTTAGAGCGCCAGTAAAATTTAGTAGAATATCTTCTCGATATAACTTGAGAAGGAGAATTAAATACTACGGCAATAAAATTCGACCCCATCGAGGAACAGATTTTGCGGCACCCATTGGCACACCAATACTAGCAACTGCAGATGGCATTGTCACAAAATCAGAACGACGAGGAGGAAACGGGAAATATGTTAAAATAAGACATAATGCTACCTATGACACGCAATACCTACATATGAGTAGACAAGCCGTAAAAGTTGGACAGTTTGTACGACAAGGCGATGTAATCGGGTATATTGGAATGACAGGGAACACCAGTGGTCCTCATGTTTGCTACAGATTCTGGAAAAACGGGAGAGAAGTAGATCCGTTTAAACAAGATCTTCCCGCATCAAAACCTTTGTCTGATAGTCTTAGACCGAAATTTTTTAATTATATAGAACCTATAAAAGCTACTTTAGATAGCATCCAGTTTAAACCACAAGAAATTTTATAACATGACATTACCAACTATTAATCCTACCACCACAAAAGCCTGGGGAGCACTAACTGCTCATTTTGAGCACATAAAAAATAAACATCTCAAAGATCTATTTCAACAGCAACCCAGTAGAGCAACAGATTTTTCAGTGATTTGGAATGATTTCTATGTAGACTATTCCAAAAATCGAATGGATACGACCACCAAAAAGTTATTGATCGAACTTGCAAAAGAAGTAAAACTAGATCAAGCCATACAACATTATTTCGGCGGAAGCCTAATTAACAAAACAGAAGAAAGAGCTGTACTACATACGGCGTTAAGAGCTCCTTCTAACCATAGTTTAGAGATAGACGGTAAAAATATAATTCCAGAAATTACCGCAGTAAAAGAGAAAATAAGAACGTTTAGCAATCAGATCATTTCCGGAGACTTAAAAGGATATACCGGCAAATCATTTACAGACATTGTCAATATTGGTATTGGTGGGTCTGATCTGGGTCCTGTAATGATCACAGAATCTCTGGAGTTTTATAAAAATCATCTTAATGTACATTTCATATCAAACGTTGACGGAGATCATGTGCATCAAAACCTGAAAGGTCTGAACCCTGAAACTACCCTTTTTGTAGTGGTTTCTAAAACTTTTTCTACCCAGGAAACTTTATCGAACGCTACGACCGCCAGAAATTGGTTCACCCAAAAAGCACCAAAAGATACAGTAGGCAACCACTTTGTAGCCGTATCCAGCAACATCCCGAACGTAACGAACTTTGGTATTAGTGAAGATAATATATTTCCATTATGGGATTGGGTTGGTGGTCGCTTTTCGCTATGGAGTGCCGTTGGACTATCAATAAGCCTTTCAGTAGGGTATGACAACTTTGAAGCATTACTAGAAGGTGCACACGAAATGGATGAACATTTTAAAAATACCTCCTTCGACGAAAACATACCTGTTATCCTAGGTATGCTGAGTATCTGGTACAACAATTTCTTTACCGCAGAAAGTGAAGCGATTATCCCATATTCTCAATACTTACATCGACTTCCCGCCTATTTACAACAAGGCATCATGGAAAGTAATGGAAAAAGTGTAGACCGCAATGGAAACCCGGTTGATTATCAAACGGGGACTATTATCTGGGGAGAACCAGGAACCAATGCGCAGCATGCATTTTTTCAATTAATTCACCAGGGTACCAAATTGATCCCGGCAGAGTTTATTGGTTTTAAATATTCGTTGTTTGAAGATCAAGATCATCAAGATAAATTGATGGCTAATTTCTTTGCCCAAACTGAGGCATTAATGAATGGAAAAACGAAAAACGAAGTACTAGAAGAACTTGCTTCTAAAAACCTATCTGAAGAAAAACTGAAACAACTTGCTCCCTTTAAAGTATTTGAAGGAAATAAACCCACAACTACAGTTTTAATCGATAAACTAACTCCAAAAAGCCTTGGGGCTTTAATTTCGATGTATGAACAACGTATTTTTGTGCAAGGGATTGTTTGGAATATTTTTAGCTATGATCAATGGGGGGTAGAATTGGGTAAGCAATTGGCCACAAAAATTCTATCAGAAATTAACAAGACTCAAAGTTATCAACACGACGTTTCTACTCAAAAACTTTTAGCACACTATCTAAAAAAATAAAAACCAACCTTGTTCTGTGCGGATAACAAAGGTTTTTTTGAGATCTAAACGAGTTTACAATGTTAACGTTGCAGAAAAGAGTGAATTACTAATTAACTTTTTTTTGGTTGATAACTTTTGAATATCTTCAACGTATTGAGGATCAGTGCACTCTCAAAATAACTTTACTTTAATGCTATACAAATTTTGTGAAAAACTCTTAACATTAAGGTAAAGTTATATTCCACAAAGATTTGTTCATTTGCACGGATTAATTAACTCACTTACAGGTAATGGAATCAAAAGCGATTTAGATACATTTGGGGGTGTCTAAATGATTATCAGGAAATTGTTGAAGGTTCTATGACAATTGAAAAAAACAATTTAATACACACATGAAAAAGATTACATTTTTATTAGTTGTAATCCTTATGGCAGTCGTTGGGGAAACGTATGCGCAAGGGGTAACTACATCATCGATTAATGGTAAAGTCACCGATAATAACGGAGAACCATTACCAGGGGCTACAATTGTGGCGATACATCAACCGACGGGAACTAAATACGGTGTTACTACTGATTTTGATGGATTTTATCGTATTAACAATATGCGTGTAGGGGGTCCATACAGTGTTAATATTTCTTATGTAGGTTTTGAAGAAGTAAAAAAGAACGATCTTTTTTTACAGCTTGGACAATCTGAGAGAATTAGTGTTCAAATGACAGAAGAAACTAATGCTTTAGATGAGGTAATTATTACTGCTCAAAAAGGTAGCGTATTTGATTCAAATAAGACAGGTACAGAAACAACCGTAACACAAAGAGAAATTAACACAATACCCAATACTTCGAGATCTATTGCTGAATTTGTAAGAATAACTCCACAAGCACAATTAAATGAAGGAGATGACGGATTTTCTTTCTCTATAGCCGGGCAAAACAATCGGTTTAATGGCATATATGTTGATGGAGCTGTCAACAATGATGTTTTTGGTTTAGCAGCTTCTGGAACTAATGGTGGTCAAACTGGAGTAAATCCATTCACTATAGATGCAATTGAAACTATTCAGATCAATGTAGCTCCTTTTGATGTTAAACAATCCGGATTTGCAGGAGGAGCTGTAAATGCTATTACAAGATCAGGAACGAATGAATGGATTGGCTCAGCATACACGTTTTTCAAAAATGAAGATTTAGTAGGTAAAACACCAGTAGACTTACTAAGAGAAGGAGATGAGAGAACTAAAGTTAATGAGTTTACAGCATCAACCTATGGACTACGTTTGGGAGGTCCTATTATTAAAGATAAGTTATTCTTTTTTGTAAATTATGAAAGAGTTGATAATGAGTTTACCAATCCTTTCTTTATCAACACTTACACAGGTCAATCCACAGCGGCTGATCTGGAAAATTTAAGGCAATTCGTTTCAACAAATTACAACTACGACATAGGTAGTTATGAAAATAATCTATCTACCCTTTTAGGTAATACTTTTACGATAAGACTAGACTGGAACGTAGATGAAAACAATCAGATTTTCTTTAAGAACAACTATGTAAAATCAGAAAATCTTGAAGGAAGAGCTTCTGGTGTTAGAAATATTAATTTTTCTAATGGGTCTGAAGTTTTTGAAAGCGTGGCCAATACAACTACATTAGAGTGGAACTCAACTATAGGCAATAAATTTTCCAATAATCTAATATTAGGATATTCAAGAGTACGTGATGACAGAGATCCGGATGGTAGTCCATTTCCTTCGGTTCAGCTTAGAGACGGCAATGGTGCCAGGATAACTTTTGGAGCCGAACGATTCAGCACTTCAAATTTATTAGATCAAGATGTATTTACATTAGCTGAGAATTTCAATATTTATTCTGGAAGGCATACCATTACTATTGGTACTCAAAATGAATATGCATCGACTAAGAATCTTTTTTTTGCTAGTAATTTTGGTTATTATCAGTTCTTTGATCAATTTAATGATGCCGACGAATTTATTAATAGTGGAACAGATCAGTTCCTAAATGAAAGAGATGCTGATCGATATGATATTAGCTATCCATTATTAGCAGGACCTAGCGTAGGTGATGATGCAGTAGGAGCGGCAGAATTTGGAAGATTTATGTTTGGTTTTTATGTACAAGATGAGATTCAGTTTACAGATAACCTTAAAATTACGGCTGGTATACGCTTAGATATCCCCTTCTGGGAAGAAGGGATTGAAAACGAAGATTTTAACACAAGAACTGTAGGGATATTAGAAGCGGCGGGAAAAGATCTTCGTGGAGCGAGAGTAGGTAAAGCAATCAATCCTAGAGCTCATATAGCACCAAGATTAGGGTTTAATTGGGATGTAAATGGAGATAAAACTACTCAGGTTCGGGGAGGTTTAGGAATTTTTACATCGCGAGTACCACTAGTTTGGGCAGGTGGAACCTACAATAATAATGGTGTAACCCTTGGAGCAAGTGAAGAAAGAAACTTTCCTCCTGAATCTATTTTTTTCAATCCAGATGTTAATACGCAGCCAACTCATATAGAAAGAGGAGTAGGTGCAGTGGGTGGTCAAATAGATTTGTTTGCACCAGATACGAAGTTACCTCAAGTATTGAAATATAATATCGCTGTAGACCAAAAATTACCATTTTGGGGTTTAATTGCTTCTGCAGATTTCCTATATCAAGATAATATTACCCAGTTACAGTACGAAAATCTTAACATTGCAGGACCAATCGGTACCTTAGACGGAGGACAAGATAATAGATTGCGATATAGCAGGGATTTGATTGACAACACCTATCAAGGGATTTATCTAGCATCCAATACCGGTGAGGGATATTCTTACAATGCTACATTTACGTTACAAAAACCTTTTGATAACGGTTTTCAAGGAAGTATTTCGTATTCTTATGGTGAATCTGAAAATATATTTGATGCATCTTCATCTCAAAATAGTTCTCAATGGAGAAATCAAGTCACTGTGAATGGTAAAAATGCAAGAATACCTGTAACTAGATCAGATTTTTCTCCAGGACATAGAATTATTGGAAATATCTCTTATGAGTTTAAGTGGAATGAAAATATAAAAACTACGATTGGCTTAGTATATGAAGGATTCCAAGATTCTCCATTTTCCTATACCTATGGAACTCCTAATTTTGGCAATTTTATTTTAAATGATGATACTCGAGATAATGCCTTAATATATGTTCCTAGAAATCAGAACGAAATTAATCTTGTTCCATTTAGAAACGATGAAGGTGAGATCATTCCTGGAACCCCTTCTGTAGCTGAACAATGGGATCAATTAAATTCTTATATTGAAAATAACGATTACTTAAGAGAACGAAGAGGACAATACGCAGAAAGAAATGGGGAGAGAGGACCATGGAATCACATTTTTGATTTCCGTTTTGTACAAGACTTTTCTATCAACGTAGGGGGAAATAAACACGGATTACAATTGACAGCAGACGTTTTAAATTTTGGGAATTTCTTAAACAAAGATTGGGGCGTTAGAAAGTTTACTAGAGACGAGGTTCAAATAATAGACGTAATTAATGTAAATAACGGTGTACCTTCTTTTCAGGTTAATCAGAGAAACATAGATAATGTGGAGGAGATAGATGATGAGAACAACCAGTCCTCAAGATGGCAAATGCAAATAGGATTACGTTATTTGTTTAATTAAGAATTATAATCATAAAATACAAAAAAGCCCTTTCATCAAATAATAAAAGGGCTTTTTTTGTTAAGTTTTAATTCCTTATTTGTAGAAAATTTTACATGATAAAATGTAAAAAAAGCAGTGGGATTAATGTAAAGCTAGTTCTTGTTCGATTGATGTATAGGTGACTTTCCCAAGTCGTAAAGCAGCATAAAAAATATAAGGTATAAAAGAGGGGTCTATTAATAATATTTCTAGACACCTTATTAAAAACTCCTTAAGGAATACTATTTCTTTCACAGTACTATTTTGGATGCCTCTGAAAAAATATGAGTTATAATCCGGGAAACTAGCTAATTCGGATTCTAAATCAGGTAAAGAAGATATCAAACCCTTGATCTCTTTTTCAATAATGGAATCAAAATCTTCTGTCCACAATCTTATAAGTATATCTTTTTGTAGCTGATAGGTCTCTTCAAATTGTAGAAGGGTGTCATTACGCCTTCTCATAAGTTCTTTAGAGTTAATACGTTCATTGCAGTCATAACTATAGACAAAATAGTTTTTAAACATAAAAAACAGGAACTCTTTAAAGGCTGCTCCTTTGCCATGAAAATAAACGTGGTTCAAATCACTAACTACAGCAAAGGCAGAAGAAATTTGAAAACTTTGATCAAAAAACTCATCTGAGCCCTCTATTACAAAAGAGTTAAGTTTATTAAAAATGGGTATAACCGCTTTGTATAATGGTTCTGTAACAAACCTGAATTTAAAACCAATAAAGGCAGGAAAATGCATGTTATTTAAATCATGATCATTTTTTAAAGCGTACAACCAATCAATTAAAAAATTATTTAGCCATTCGTGCTTTGCATGTATGACACAAAATATGTCTTGTGGAGAAAACCCTTGCCCAGTTGAATAGGTCGTATAAAAATAATTAGTAAAATTCTGATCAACACGATTTTTAAACTTCAAAAGTGATTGACTAAGTATTTGTAAAGTGTTGAGCCGTTGTTCAAAATTATCTAAAAAGGGGATATGAATACATAGAGAACCTTCATTGAGTGCTAATTGGATATTGTTTACAGGGTATAATTCCACTAAACCACCTTTACCAATGAGTTCTTTTTCAGCAATCTCTACTAATTTCTTATAATCTTTCTTTACATAAGCTAAATCTAATGCACTAATGATCTCTTGCTTAAATTGCGGATTATGTTCTTCAAGAAACTTCATTCTATGCTTTCCATCACCTTTCCATACTCCTTCGGAGTGTAATTTAAAACCAATCAAATTATCTACTAACTTCCCTGCGTCTAGAATTAGATTTTCCCATTTTTCTTTTATATTATCCAGCTTATGGGCGCACTTAGTAATCGAAATTCTTGCATCAAGATGATCTTCATTTGACATAGGTTTAGGGCCATTATTTTTTAATTCCACACTATGATCAGTTATGGAATTTGCTAATTTCAGATCTCCAAATAGATAAACACCCTTAGCTATTAATCCTATAAAATGCCCCCTAGCACTACTATAATCTGCATAAAACCTTTCATATAAATGTTGTAACGGTATTATAAAGGTCTGTAATTTATATCCTTTAAAGGACAAGGTTTCATTATGTAGTTGGTTTCTATTCGATACGATAATGATAATATCTATGTCAGAATTTATATCCGCCGTTTCATCTATTACGCTACCGCTTAGAATAGCCGTTAATACCATCGGATATTTTTTTAGGAGAAAATTAATAATATTTTTTCTTTCAATTTCAGTCAGATAGGACATAAAACTTAAAATTTTTAGGTACTGTTAAAGTATAGTAAAATAGCTAATTATATTTTATGTAATTCCCTAATTCTAAATCAATATAACTTTATTAAAAACCTTTTAACAAAAAACAAATTATTTAATTTAAAAATGTATTATTATGAAAAATTTAAAAGATTTAAAATTTCCAAAATTAAAAAGAGAACAGCTAAAAAAGATCAATGCGGGTCATAGCCATAATTCTGGATTTTATAATGACAACGATGATTCTGGTGGTGGAGGACCAAGAACATGTCACGGTTGGGCGTGCCGAAATGGAATAAGAATGTGGGTACAAGTAACCTGTTCCACTGGGCATATTGATACGTCAAGTTGTACATAACTAAAAATAAATTTTACTGCTCTACTTTGAATTGTTGAAGGCACTAAAAAAGGTAAGATCGTAGTAGAATAGAGACATCAACTTTGAGACACTAACATCCCAAACGGCAATACATAGGATTGCTGTTTGGGATTTTTTAATGCACCACGTCATTGCATACTTACCACGTCACTGCGAAGGAGGATACGACTGAAGTAGTCTGTCCCAATACTCCCGTAGCTCTGATTAGAACTTTCATATACATTTAAAAAGATCACTTCGTCGTTCCTCCTCGTGATGACATTTCAATATAATTTGCCACGTCACTGCGAAGGAGGCAACGACTGAAGCAGTCTGCCTAAGCACGCCCGTAGCTTTGATTAGAACTTTCGGGTACATTTATAAGATCGCTTCGTCGTTCCTCCTCGCGATGACTACACAAATTCATAAGATTACTTCTCCACCTATCGGTGTATCGTAATGACGTTTTAATTGATCCTCCCTCCTCGCGATGCTGTTTTCATAACATGTTCATGCACCACGTCACTGCGAAGGAGGCTACGACTGAAGCAGTCTGCTAAAACAAAACACTATTTTTAACTACTTTTACGCCATTAAACAGAATATCCTTATGAAAACTGCCCATGTGTATTTAATGACCAATAAAAACAATACCGTTATCTACACAGGCGTAACCAGCAATTTATTAAAAAGAGTATATCAGCATAAAACGAAAGCTTTTGCTAAAAGTTTTACTGCCAGGTACAATTGTGATAAACTCGTTTATTTTGAAGAGTTTCACAGTATTATAGAAGCTATTGCCCGAGAAAAGCAAATAAAAGCAGGAAATAGAAAGCGAAAAGAAAATCTTATTCATTCCAATAATCCTGATTGGAGCGACCTGTCAGAGGGTTGGTTGTTTCATTTTGATTAGTAAACGTCACTACACACATCATACGTCATTGCGAAGGAGGCTACGACTGAAGCAGTCTGCCTAAGCACTCCCGTATCGCTGATTAGAATTTTCGTGTACATTTAAAAAGATCACTTCGTCGTTCCTCCTCGTGATGACATTTATTTAGGAACTTTATACTACATTTATTACTTTTACAACTTATGAAAAAAATAATCTCCATACTTGCGTGTATACTACTATTGACCAGCAATAGTCAGCTTACCTATGCACAACATTTCTGTGGAGATTCAGAAATGATGGCACTTCTCACATTGGGGCAAGCAGAACTCTCATGCGGTATGGTCAATAAAAATGATGCGTGTGAAGATAACGAGGATGCAGATCATTCTTGCTGTGATAATCAATATACTCATATCAATACCGATGACACCTTTCAACGGGTGAATCATGATATACAACTTTACCCATACATCGCTTTGGCGATATCGTATACCTTCTTACTTGAAATCGAACCGAGCGAAATGTCTAAAGCTCGTATTCCTTTTTCTTATATATCTCCTCCCCTTCATAAAGACCATCAAGTCCTTTATGAAACTTTTTTAATTTGATTTTTATTCTTTTCACTTACGCTTACAATAGGGTAATACAAACTTCCAGATTAGTAATACTACTTAACTCAACTGTGATGTCTGTTTACCAATAATAGTGTGAAACCCCTGTTGCACGTCTATGTAAACTACCTCGGGGTATTATACCCTTTGACAGTGCTAATAAAATTTTATAGGTACTCTCAAGTGCCTAACCTATAAAGTTTATACATACGACATGCGTTCATTTAACAATTACCAAAAGAATAAAACATTTTACTAATGAAAAAATTTATATATATTTTAGGGTTCTTTCCCCTGTTCTTCCATGCGCAGGATGATGTTGAAGGAATCATATTAGAAATTCAGAATGCCAAAGAAATCCCACTGCCCGATGTAAATATCTACTGGCTCAATTCGAGTATTGGAACTAGCACTAATAAGTATGGGACTTTTAAAATTCCATATACCCCAGAACATTCAAAACTAGTAATTAGCTATTTGGGATATCAAACAGATACTTTAGACATTAACCAACCCAAAACAATAAGTCATGTACTCAAAGTAAAGGCTAGCCTCGATGAAGTGATGATAACTTCTCAGAAAAGAGCAACGTCACGCTCTTATATCGAAGCAAAAAATGTAATTCAAATAAGTAGTGACGAATTGTTAAAAGCGGCATGTTGCAACCTTTCTGAAAGTTTTGAGACCAATCCCACTATTGACGTCAATTTTGCCGATGCTATTACAGGTACCCGCAGAATTAGAATGCTTGGTCTTACTAGCCCTTATACACTAATTAATATAGAAAATATTCCCGCTATTCGAGGTGCCAGACAAGCTCACGGACTCAGTTTTATCCCAGGAACTTGGGTAGAAAGTATTCAAATTACCAAAGGTGCCGGTAGTGTAGTCAATGGATTTGAAAGCATTGCGGGTCAAATCAATACAGAATTTGTAAAACCTAAAACCGATGATCGCTTCTTTTTGAACACCTATAGTGCAATAAACGGAAGAACGGAAACCAATGTTCATATCAATAAAGATATTACTGAAAAATGGAGTACGGGGCTTTATGTGCATGGAAATTATAGAGGTATAAAAAATGACCGAAATCAAGATGGTTTTCTAGACATGCCGCTTGCTAATCAATTCAACGTATTAAACCGCTGGCAATATGCAGATCCCTCAAAAGGCTTTGTAAGTTTTATCAATCTGCGCTATATGAATGATCAAAAACGTATAGGTGAAACTCGTTTTGATACACGAACCGATAGCGGTACTACCAACTCTTGGGGAGGTGAAATAGATACACAACACTTAGGGATCTCTGCCAAATTAGGCTATGTTTTTCCTGAAGCCCCCTATCAAAGTATAGGTGTCCAGCTTGCTTACAACGATCATGATCAAAAGGCGTATTACGGTCTAAGACCCTATACCATTCATCATCGAAGTGCATATGGCAACCTACTATTTAATTCTATTATAAGTGATTCTCGACATCAATTTAAAACCGGTCTTACGGTAACCTATGATGATTTTGATGAGACCGTAGAAATTACGAATTACGATAGAACCGAAAATTCTATAGGAGCATTTTTTGAGTATGCTTATGACAACCTCGACAATTTGCTACTCACAGCTGGACTACGGTTAGATACTCACAATTTGTTTGGAACATTTGTGACCCCTCGATTACATGTTCGATTTACTCCCTGGAACAAGGCCGCGTTAAGAGGGTCTATAGGGCGAGGTAAACGAAGCGCAAATCTTTTTGTAGAAAATCAATCCTTACTGGCAACCTCTAGGGTGATCTCTATTCAAGAGGCAAGAGGAGAAATCTATGGGTTAGATCCAGAAATCGCCTGGAATTACGGAATATCTTTCTTACAAGGTTTCAATGTGTTTCAAAAGAAGGCAGAGGTCTCTATCGATTTTTACAGAACAGATTTTAAAAATCAGGTCGTTGTCGATTGGGAGGACCCCAGACAGATTCAATTCTATAATTTAGAGGGAGAAAGTTTTGCCAATAGCCTTCAAGTAGAATTCAATTATTTTCTTTTTAACGGTACAGAGTTCCGAACCGCATACAAATATTATCAAGTAGAAACCACATATCAAAACGGTCGTTTAGAAAGACCTTTGACACCAAGCCACCGTGTTTTTGCTAATATTGCCTATGAAACTGCTTTAAAAGAAGGAAAATCAGACTATTGGAAATTCGATTTGACCTATAATTGGCTGGGGAAGCAACGATATCCTAGCACAGCATCAAATCCGGAAGCTTTTCAACTTAGCACATTTTCACCTGCTATAGGTACTCTTAACGCACAGGTGACCAAAGTATTTAGTACTACTTTTGAAGTGTATCTGGGAGCAGAAAATTTTACAGATCAGAGACAGCAAAATCCTATTCTTGATCCTCAGAATCCCTTTGGTTCAAATTTTGATACTACTTTTGTATACGGACCCATTTTTGGGAGTAATTATTATTTGGGTCTTCGATATACAATGTAAAATTCAGCGCAGTGGTTACCTACATTCTTAATCTTATAATTATTTTAAATGAATATCTGTCATCAATCATATCGCACTGTCTCCTCGAGCGCAATCGAGAGGTTAGTAAATCCAACGAACTTAAAATCAGGTCTCGACTGCGCTCGACCAGATGTTACAATTAATTTTATGATTTAGCGGATATTCAATTATTTTATTATCAAATAATCACAAAAATTTAAACATATGAAACGAACATTAAGAAATTTTAAAAATTACTTTACAAAAGGGAATGTTTAAAATTTTTAATGTGAGAGCGTAGCGGTTACATACGTTCTCTATTTTTTAATTATTTCATTTTCAACCAATTAAAAACATTTAAACGTATGAAAACTTTTCAGTTACTACTTATTAATCTTTTACTATGTTTTTCAATTTCAGCTCAAAATAAAAATGCCAAAACAGTTATAAAAGTAGATGGCATTTGTGGCATGTGTAAAAAACGAATTGAAACTGCCGCAATTAAAACCAAAGGCGTTAAATCTGCCGTTTGGAATGTTGATACCAAAACTTGTAGTTTGATTTTTGACGAACGTAAAACTGATCTTACCACAATAAGTCAGCAAATTGCCAACGTGGGGCACGATACAGAAATGATTAAAGCTACAGATGAAGCCTACAATAGTGTACACCCTTGTTGTTTATATCGTAATGATGAGATAATACAAGAGCATCACAAAAATTGATAGCCATTAGCATGCTTCATAAATAGCCAAAGTATCCTGACTTATCGATTACAAAGTGCCTCTCAAATTAAGATACAATACTTGAGAGGCACTATTTGATTTTGACAGTTGGTATGATAATGATTATCTTTGAAAAACTTAAATGACTAACATGTATCAAGCAATTCAAATCGTACATTCTTATTGGGCCTATTTAGTAGTTTTAGTAGTAACTCTTGCCACTTTTAATGCGATAATAGGGTTTATTAGAAAAAGAGCGTATGTCCCAAAGGATTTTAGAATTTCACTTTTTGCCCTAATTGTAACCCATATACAACTGCTAATAGGGCTAGTTATTTTCTTTGTATCACCACTTGTAGTTTGGTTTTCTGAAACGCATGGTATGGGAGAAATTATGAAAGATAGTACGCTACGCCTTTATAATGTTGAGCATCCTCTAACTATGATTTTAATGATTGTTTTTATTACTATTGGATACTCTAAACATAAGAAAAAGCTAACGTCTACTCCAAAATTTAAAATGCTGGCTATTTTCTACACAATAGCCTGGATTTTGATGTTGTCAAGAATTCCCTGGGCGCAGTGGCTTTAATCCCTCCTTGTTAGGAGGTAGATCATAAGCCTTTTATGAATTTAATATAAATTTCACAATCATACCACTTTGTATTTCAAGGAACTGTATACCTTTACCACTTGAAATTGTCATCGCTATGAATTTATCAAAAATAAAGCTAGTCGCTACAGATATGGACGGCACACTTCTTAACAGTAAAGGTGAGGTAAGTCACCATTTCTTTCAACTTTTTGAAGAATTACAACAGCTGGGTGTAACCTTTGTAGCCGCAAGCGGAAGACAATACTACAGTATTATAGATAAGTTAAAACCCATCAAAGATGATATTTATGTTATTGCAGAAAACGGAGCGCTCACCATGAGGCAAGGCAAAGAACTTCAAACAACTGCCATAGATCGAGATGTATATCTCGAATTATTAGAAATTACCCGGGATCTTAAAGGTTCACAAGTAATTTTATGTGGTCGCAAAAAAGGATATATCGAAAACTATGGGCAAGATTTTGTCGATATGTTCTCTGAATATTATGACCGATATGAAATTGTTGATGATTTAGCCAATGTTACTGATGATCTTTATCTTAAAATAGCTATTTGCAATCAAAAAGGATCAGAACGATACCTGTATCCAGCTTTAAAACATCTTGAGGGTCGCCTTAAAGTTAAAGTCTCTGGCGAAATATGGCTAGATCTGTCTCACAATCTGGCTCATAAAGGATATGCGCTACAACAACTTCAAGAAAGTCAAAACATTCTACCTGAAGAAACTATGGTTTTCGGGGATTACAACAATGATCTGGAAATGATGTCAAGAGCCACCTATAGTTTTGCTATGGAAAATGCGCATCCTAACGTTAAGGCAGTAGCCAACTACACTACAAAGAGCAATAACGATGATGGTGTAGAGTTGATACTCCAAAAGATGATTGAAGCAAAAAAAGCATCTTTTATTTAACTTGATCACCAAGTTAGACTTCTTAAAAACTTAGGATATACAAGCCAAAACTATAGAAATAACAAAAAAATATACATAAATAGGAATACGGGTTGGGGATAGATTTTGCATAGCTAATTTAGTTGTTTACATGTAATCATAAATATAATGCAATTTAAAAAAAATTTAGCGTAAAAAGCATTTAATCGTTCAAAATTACTTTTAAACGTCTAAATTTTTATAAATATTGTAGCCGTACTCCTACTTTTAGCTTTCTATAACTTGTTTACGTTTATAATTCGTCCTGCAATCTAGACCATGATAACAATTAGTCATTCAGTTTTAATACTGCCATAAACGCTTCTTGCGGAATTTCAACATTACCTACCTGGCGCATACGCTTTTTACCCTTTTTTTGTTTTTCTAGTAGTTTACGCTTTCGCGAAATATCACCTCCATAACATTTTGCTGTCACATCTTTACGAAGTGCTTTTACGGTTTCTCTGGCTATAATTTTGGCGCCAATTGCCGCTTGTATGGGGATGTCAAATTGTTGTCTCGGGATTAACTCTTTGAGTTTCTCACAAATTTTCTTACCAATATCATAAGCATTATCCTGATGTAATAAAGCAGATAGCGCATCTACCGTATTTCCGTTAAGTAGTACATCAACTTTTACCAACTTAGAGGTGCGCATCCCAATGGGACTGTAATCAAAAGATGCATATCCTTTGGATACTGTTTTTAAACGATCATAAAAATCAAAAACAATCTCGGCCAGCGGCATATCAAAAGTGAGTTCTACGCGTTCTGTGGTAAGATAAGTTTGATTTGTAATTTCACCTCGTTTTTCGATACATAAAGACATCACGGGCCCTACAAAATCAGCTTTTGTGATGATAGAGGCTTTAATGTAAGGTTCTTCAACACGATTCATCGAAGACGGATCAGGAAGGTCTGATGGATTGTTCACTATAATAACATCATCAGGGTCTTTGTTTGTAAATGCGTGATACGATACATTAGGTACGGTAGTAATCACAGTCATATTGAACTCACGTTCTAGTCGCTCCTGGATGATTTCCATATGTAACATGCCAAGAAACCCACATCGAAAACCAAATCCCAAAGCTGCAGAACTTTCTGGGGTAAATACCAGAGAAGCATCATTGAGCTGCAATTTCTCCATCGAAGCCCGTAGTTCTTCATAATCTTCAGTATCTACAGGATAGATACCTGCAAATACCATAGGTTTTACATCTTCAAAACCTTCAATAGCATTCTGTGTTGGTGTTTTGGCATCGGTCACGGTATCGCCTACCTTTACTTCTCGCGCGTCTTTAATACCTGTAATTAAATAGCCAACATCACCGGTTTTAATACTTTGTTTTGGGACCTGATTCAATTTTAATGTGCCTATTTCATCTGCAGAATAATCCTTTCCGGTAGCCACAAACTTAATCTGTTGTCCTTTTTTTATTTCTCCGTTTACTACTCTAAAATATGTTTCAACCCCTCGAAACGGATTGTAAACCGAATCGAATATCAATGCCTGTAAGGGTTCATCGGGATCACCTTCTGGCGCGGGAATCCTTTCTATTATTGCCGTTAAAATAGCTTCTATTCCGATTCCGGTCTTAGCACTTGCGGGAATCACATCGGCGGCATCACAACCTAAAAGATCTACAATATCATCAGTCACCTCTTCAGGATTGGCACTTGGCAAATCCACTTTATTTAAAACGGGTATAATTTCAAGATCGTTTTCTAATGCCAAATACAGGTTAGAAATTGTTTGCGCTTGTATACTTTGGGCGGCGTCTACAATCAATAACGCCCCTTCACATGCTGCTATAGAACGCGACACTTCATACGAAAAATCCACGTGTCCCGGTGTGTCAATAAGGTTCAAAATATAGGCTTCCCCTTCGTGCATATATTCCATTTGTATAGCGTGGCTTTTTATGGTAATTCCACGCTCGCGCTCAAGATCCATATTGTCCAAAAGTTGAGCTTGTGCTTCGCGGGCTGTTACCGATCCCGTAAAATCTAACAAGCGATCGGCTAATGTACTTTTACCATGATCTATATGTGCAATAATGCAAAAGTTTCGAATATGCTTCATTTTTCTTTTTCAAATAAGTTTGGGGCGTGACCCTGCATTACATTTCGGGTCGGGCTATTCGCTATATCTTTTTTTATGGGTGTCCTTTGCAAATCTCAGGACACCCATAAAAAAAGGATGCCGCTACTATCCCTCACGCAATTTCCACTATAGTAATGACTTGCAAATATAATTCATTTTAGAAGGTTTCTACTATCTCTCCCAGTATTTTTGAACCTGGATTATGTATTAGAATTTCATAATGAGGGTTGAAATACCAATAAAAACAAGTATTTTCTTAATTCCTTCGTAGTAGTTTACCCTGAACCTGGTCAAAGGGCAACAATGATATTGAAAAATACAGTGTAGCGTTTATTTAAGGTATGTAAAGATTTTATAACGCATAAAGCGGGTTAAACGTTCTGCGATTGCAATACCTCTCAAGGTAAGAAAGAATTCGTATTTTTGTCAAAAAAAGTAGTGCCGTGGCAAAAATAGGAGACATTGATGTAGGAGAATTTCCGTTATTACTCGCTCCGATGGAGGATGTAAGCGATCCTCCTTTTCGTGCATTATGTAAAGAACAAGGAGCAGATGTAGTATACACAGAGTTTATCTCTAGTGAAGGACTTATTCGTGACGCTGCCAAAAGCGTAATGAAACTGGATATCTATGAAAAAGAACGTCCGGTTGGTATACAGATATTTGGTGCCAACCTGGATTCGATGCTTAAATCGGTAGAGATCGTAGAAGCCTCGGGGCCTGATATCATTGATATCAACTTTGGGTGTCCCGTAAAAAAAGTAGTGAGTAAAGGTGCCGGTGCCGGTATATTGAAGGATATTGATCTTATGGTATCGCTAACCGAAGCCATGGTAAAGCACACCAAACTACCTGTTACAGTAAAAACACGACTGGGCTGGGATCATAATTCGATACGCATTGTAGAAGTGGCAGAGCGACTACAAGATGTAGGTTGTAAGGCGATTTCTATTCATGGGCGTACTCGTGCACAAATGTATAAAGGTCATGCCGATTGGAAGCCTATTGCCGAGGTGAAAAATAATCCAAGAATGCATATTCCGGTATTTGGAAATGGAGATGTCGATTCTCCAGAGCGAGCCAAAGAAATGCGGGATCAATACGGACTTGACGGTGCAATGATTGGCAGAGCTAGTATTGGATATCCTTGGTTTTTTAAAGAAGTTAAACATTTCTTCGAAACTGGAGAACATTTGCCTTCACCCTCTATAGACGAGCGTGTTATCGCCGCTCGAAGACATTTACAGATGGCTATTGACTGGAAAGGTGAAAAACTAGGCGTTTTTGAGACCCGTAGACATTATACCAACTACTTTAAGGGAATTCCTCATTTTAAGGAGTATCGAACCAAAATGGTAACCAGCGATCATCCAGAAGATGTGTTTGCCGCTTTTGACGAAGTACAATCAGCATTTGCTGGATTTGAATTTGTGTAGAAGATATTCTTACTTTTTAGCATTCCTACTAAATCGCTATAGAACAGGATGATACCAATTTTCATATTAATTAATAAGTCGTTGGTTTATTCTGCTAGAAGCCAGTAATGAGGCTACAAATCCTATAATAGTTATCGTAAAAAAAACGACGATAAAACTTATTGTGGTAATTTTTGTAGGGTACGGCAGTGAAGGGGTAATCATTAACAAACTGAAATGTTGTTGCATAAGGATCAATACTAAACCAAGGGTAAGCCCCAATAAAGTGCCTAAAACGGTCATGAGCGACCCCTGAAACAAGAAAATTTTTCTGATACTAGCCAATGACGCACCTACGTTGTATAAGGTCTTAACATTACTTTTCTTATCTATAATCATCATAATAATAGCTCCGGCGACATTAAACAGGGCAATTATAGCGATAAGAGTGATGACTAAATAAGATACCAGGTTTTCGGTATTCAGCATTTTGTACAATTTATCGTTAAGCTGAAACCGGTTCTTTATCAAGATTTTATCTCCAAATATAGCATGCAATTGTTGGGTAACAGCTTCTTCGCTTGCGTTGGGCAGTATTTTGAACTCCAGATGTGTTACTTCGTTATTGGGGATATCGAGTAATGTACGTGCCAAGGTAATCGTTGTAAAAACGTATTTTTCACTAAGCTCTTCATTAACATCATAAATACCGATATTCACTACTTTTTTAGATCGAAATGCTTTGGTAATGTCATTGGGTATTCCTTTACCTGGTTTTGGCACGTAGATACCTAATAGATTCGTATAGGTTTGTTCTACTCCCATACTTAGTTCTCTACTGATTCCGTTACCTGCAACAACTTGAAAATCATTATCTGTTAACCAGTCGCCATACACCACAATACTATCGGTTTGAATTACCTTGTTATAATTGCGATCTACGCCTTTGATGAAGGCCGTTTTTTGTTTATCCCTGAATTCAAGAAAAACATGATCCTCAATAATTTCAGAGAAATGAGCAATTCCTTCGATCTGGTTTAGTTGCTCCTTTTTTTCTTTATCGATAACAAAAGTCTTTCCGCTTGACGGGAAAACTTTAAGATCCGGATCAAAAAATGTAGAAAACTGAAGACTAAAATCTTTGAGTCCGGCGAACCCTGTTAACACCAAAAATAAAGCCATCGCAGCTATAACTACTCCTGCTGCCGCAATCCCGGTGATAATATTAATAGCGTTGCTACTCCCCGGAGAGAACAAATAACGCTTTGCGATGTAGTATGAAAAATTCACTTCTTTTTTCGTCTTTCCAAAAGTTCTGGATTTTGAATGGGGTTTTCTTCTCCCTGTACGGCTTTTTCAATCTTAGAAATATACTCTAGTGAGTCATCTATAAAATAGGAAAGCTCTGGCATACGTCTCAACTGATTTTTTGTGCGCTGTGCGACCTGGTGTTTGATTTGAGATTTTACTGCATCTACTTCACTTAACACTTTTTCTCCTTCTGTATGAGGAAAAACACTCATATATACTTTTGCAATCGAAAGATCGGTAGTTACACTTACTTTGGTAACAGAAACCAAAATACCATGAACTCCCGCCTCTCGTAATGCTTGTTGTATCACATCGGCTACATCTCGTTGTAATACCCCCGCAATTTTTTTCTGTCGATTTGTTTCCATAACTACAAAAATACGTATTAATCTTTGTACGAGACAACTTCATATTAATTTTGGGAGGTCGCTCTGGTAAGCTTTTACCGATGGCGTACACAAATGACGATCGCATAAGATTTTACAATTTGTACTATATAGCTCTATAGCTACAAAAATGAAACCTCTTTTTTTAGACCCAATTGATTTTGATTCTATTATTTTTGCATCAATTCATACAATGTTACTATGGGCGCATTTAATAAAATAGAACACTTGGGTATTGCTGTAAAAGACATCAATATGGCAAATAAGCTTTACGAGAAACTGCTAGGAGTAGCTCCCTATAAACAAGAGACGGTAGAGAGCGAAGCTGTAATCACTTCTTTTTTTAAGGTTGGCGAAAGTAAAATTGAGCTTTTGTCTAGCACAAGGGAAGATGGGCCTATTGGGAAATTTATCGCCAAAAAAGGCGAAGGGATTCATCATATTGCATTTGACGTAGATGATATCGAAAAAGAGTTAGACAGGTTAGAGAACGAAGGCTTTCAAATTATCACTAAAACACCAAAATCTGGAGCCGATAATAAACTGGTTGCTTTTCTACATCCTAAAAGCACCAATGGAGTACTCATCGAACTTTGCCAGGATATAAAAAAGATATAACGTCTAGAAATAGATCTCGCTCTTCTGAGGGATAAATTCAGTGTACTATTTTATACCAGTTCTACTTTAAAATTGCTCAAATAAAAAGCAGTCATTTTTTGTTTAGATAAAAAAGAAAACTCAATCATAGCTACGGTTGCTTTTTATGTTGAAGTATCAACGGAAAAGGACAATTTTTAATAAGTTATTTTAAAGCGGAACTGGTATTACATACACTCTTTAGGCGCTACGAAATAGAACTTCACTTAATTAAAATTAAAAATGTTTGGCGTGTTTGGTTCAATTACTTAAATTTGCGCTCCGTTTTAGGTCCCATAGCTCAGCTGGTTAGAGCACCTGACTCATAATCAATGTGAGAAGTTGGCATAAAACGTTAACAATCAAAGGTTTAAAAACCTTCGTTCTTTAAAATATTGGAAGTTTGAACATTTTCTGAACATTTTTGGTCAAAAAATGGAGAGTTTAGGGCCCTTAGCTCAGCTGGTTAGAGCACCTGACTCATCAAATTGGTGACTCTTTGGAGTAATTCAAAGATGCAAACTGGGTGAACTCAGGGAAACCTGCACCATACTTTTTTAGTGTGGCATGGCAATCCTGAGCCAAGTCCGATGAATAGATGTAACAGTAATCGGAAAGGTGCAGAGACTAGAGTGTGAAGAATCTTACTAATAATCACTCCTCGAGCGCCCAGCACCCTAATCACAATGTATTGTGATGGGTGATGATATAGTCCTACCCCGCGAAGGAAACTTTCGGATAAGTGAATCAGGGGGTCGAAGGTTCGAGCCCTTCAGGGCCCACAAAAACAAACTTCCAAATCAAAGCCTCAGCAGTAATGTTGGGGCTTTTTTATTTTTCAGAATTGACCGTAGGTAATATTTCATCATATCTACAAACCACATAATTTTCATAAACGGTAAACAGGTATGCGTCATCTTTTTTAGGAGGATCCCCTAGAAAGAAAATATAGGCTTTCTTTTTAGTCTCTTTATCCTTGTCGCTTTTTTGATCAATAGTAGCAAAAGTAAGCTCGTTGAGAATTTTTGTTTTCTTATGATTACTTAATCCGGTTAAATCGATTGCAATACTGTAGTTGCGATTGGGGCCGCTTTTTTCACCGTTTTTGACCCACTTGTCAAATTCATAGAGCTCAATGAATAATTGGTTTCCTTTTTCAGTTACATTGTCTTCACTTAAGGAAACCCTGCCAAAATAAACTTTACGGCCTTTGTACTGTCCATCACTTTTTCCTTTGATTCTTTTAAATGCATATTGGTACCCTGTCTTTAAATCCAATAGCTCCAGAGGATTGTTTCGGTTATATGGAAAGTTGAGATAAAAGTCTACCACTTGCCCTAAAGCGGTAACAACTCTATTTCTTTTTCTCTCATAAGAATGAGGGTTTATATTTTTACCTCCACTATTTATTGGATCATCCTGATCTGAAGAATTATTTCCTTCCTCATCGGTTTTGATTGTCTTCTTGGTAGGTTTAATTAGTTTACTTGGATAAGCAACAGGAAAGACGACATCTACACTTACATCTGTGGTTCTGGATTTTTTTGGAGTTCAGTATATTGACTAAAAACACAATCCTGTGAGTGATGAACACCTTTTTCAGTCTTAAAATATGGTCTGGGTTTATGGTGCTTTTCAAAAGAACATGGTATTAAACGGATTTTGCAATTAGCATCAATACACTCATAATTCTCTTTCTCTACTGATGCTAAAAGCTTGAGCTCTTCAGCTTCCATCTCTCTGCCCGTTGATTTATCTTTTGCGATATTCATAGCTATAAAAATATGAATAGTAAACGTGTCAGAATGTTAAATCTTATTTACCCATAACACTTCTCAACAACCCTCTTCTTCGCTCCAGCACCAGAGTAAACAAACTATCTGCTTGAGAACCTTTGTTTTCAAAGCGGATCTCTGCTACGGCTTTTCTTCTGCGGAAGATATTTAATGGAAACTTACCAGGCTTTTTGTAGTAGTAGAAAATATCAAAGTTATGAATGACCTGGTAGTTGGCGGTGAGGGTATCGAGCTGAGGAATATAAAGGCCTTCGAATTTCAGATCCGGATTATTAATGAAAAACTTTTTGGCTGGAAGGGACTTGATTTCATTAAGAACATACAAGGTGTCAGCCGTTCCAGTCTTAAAATCTCCTGTTGTAGATGCCTTAACAATGGAATAACTGATCAGGTTTCTTTTGAGGTTACCCACCTCTTTTTTCAAAAACATCTTTAGGTCTTCTTTGAGAACAATGTTGGCATTGGCCGCTTTGATCTCCGCAATATCTGCACGAGTTCGGTTTTTACCTGCTTCATCCCGCCAGATTTCAATTTCCTTTTGTTGGATACGATAGACTTCTTGAAAGTCTTTTACTTTTTGTTTTTCCTTCCTCCAGAAGTGGATTTGTAACCCCAGAAGCAGGATCAATAAAAAAGGAAGCAATTTTCTAACTGTGCCAATTACTTTAATCCAACTCATTTTCTAAAAGTTTTGAAGATTCATTTTCTACCGGAAATTCTGACTCTGAAGATTGGTGGATGATCTCTTTTCTGGAAATATTGAATTGAATGCCGGTGATGCCATATCGGTTTTTGGTCGTTACCGCATAATTATTGAAGAAGCTATCATCCACTTTTACAACCTCAATATTGATTCCTGCATCAAAAAGTGGTGCAGTTCCACCACGGATCATTTTTTGTGTGGTACGTTGAAAAATGACAATAAATATGGCATTGGGATGTGCCTTTCTCAGCTTGTCAAATTCTAATGAAGGCAGACCAGTCTTATTCCAACTATCCAGAATGATCACATCAAGGTCTTTGGCTGCTTCCTGGATACTCTTCAATCCTTTGGGAATCCTGTCCGTTATGAAGACCTTTCTCAGATTTTCTGGCTTCAAATAATCTTCCCGCATTCTTCGGATCAGGTCTGACTTGCTTCCGATCTCCAGTGAAAAAATAGCGATGGTGTTTCCAATATCAGCAAACGCATCTGCCAGTTGATAAGCAAATCGGGTTTTGCCACCTCCTTGATCGCCTTCAATAGTCATCGCCAGTTCAAAACGCTCTAAATCTCCCAGGAAGCTTCCTAAATCACCTTCAAGTTTAAATGAGTTTGCGGCTGGCTGATCATCAATCTGATCCATCGAATCAAATAACGGCTGCTTTTTAGGGGATAAAGAATTGGTATGCTGACTCTTTTTCGGAAGAAGTCCCAAATCAGTATGGTCTTTCTCCTTTAACAAATCTTTTAGCTTGTTCAACCAATACCCGTTGATTTCAATTTTCAAAAGCTCCTCATCATTCATTTGGTTATATTGATCGATCAGTTTTTGTTGGATGTTGACGATATCTTCAGCAAGTACAGAGTTCTTTCTAATGGTTTTTGTCCGGATGGCTTTTTGAAGCGTTTGTATAAAAAGTAGGAGCTGTCTTTTCGTTTTGGTTTTTCCGTTTAACCCAATGAACCTTTTCACAAAAAGTATATCTTGGGTAGGCACGAGTTGGATCGGTAAAGCCGTTTTCTCTAAATGCAAATTCAATCGCTCCAGATAAAGATCGACCGCTTGTTTTACAGCTTTTTCTGAATGATAAAAATCTCTGGCCTCTTCAAAAAACTGATGCCCGTCTTGTAGCAATAATGGTAGCTTCTTGATATTTACCTTTTTGATTTGCTCTTCATAATTGTCCCAGGAGATTTTCGGCTTCATGGGACAAGAATACGCGAAGTATGGATGTTGCTTTCGGGTTCGTTCGGATTGGTGGAGATTAGATTAATTGAAATCTTAATTTTATTGCCTTTGCGTTTACGAGGATCGCTTCATCGATTCCCGAAAGGTTATTTTCCAGAGGATAATTAGCAGTCAATACTTCAGTCTTTACTTTATCAGTTTGTTTGGTAACAGCGACTTCCGTGCTTTTTTTAAGGGTATACCATCTATGTTTTTTGGTGTAATGGTCAAGAATTTCTGAAGGATAGCTGCTGAGCAGAAACTTACCCTTGATACTAGCCAGCATATTTAATAATTCTTCAAAATCCTTTTCAGTATAACCCTTATAGTGCCCCATGTTAGAATTGAAATACGGAGGGTCGCAATAGAAAAAGCTATCAACTGCATCCCTGCTTTTGATAACCTGAAGTGCATCATTGTTTTCTATGTCCACCATTTCCAAACGATCTCTGATGGTTTGGTCGAAGACCAATTTCTTGTTGACAAACCGCTTTAGGGTACCATTTGATTTGCGCTCATAGGCATAGCCACCAAATATCCTGGAAGAAAAGCTCATATTGGTTTGCACCCAGAAAGCCCAGGCTCTCTTTATAGCATCACATTGGTTTGGATGTTTAAGGATGTCTTGAGTTTCGCGATGTACTTGTCGGCTATGCGGGGTAGCTTTTATAAGTTTATCCAGTTTTTGGAAATGGTTATGGCAAACACGATAAAAATTGACTACTTCCCCATTCAGGTCATTGATCACTTCCATTTCACTGGGTTCTTTAGCGAAGAATACTGCGGCTCCGCCCAGGAATGGTTCGCAATACAATTTATGCTTTGGAATCAGTGATAAGATCAGATTGACCAATCGCTGTTTACCTCCATAATAGGTAATTGGGGTTTTTACAAAATCAAGACCTTCCAACGGAGATTCTTCAGGCTCTTTTTTCAATAGTTTTAGGCTTTTACTAATACGCTCACCCACTCTCTTTACCACCGGAACGCTCACTGCATTGCCCAATAGTTTATACCGCTGACTATCACTGATGGGTTCGATCTCTCCATCAAACACACCTTTACTGGTCCAGCCATCCGGAAAACCCTGTAAGCGTTCGCATTCCAGAGGCGTAAATCTTCGGATAGTCTTCATATTGGTTAGTAGATTTTCTCGCTCTGTGTTAGTGGTCAATGCACCTGTGATACCATCTAGCCTGACTTCAAACTCACGCTCCCGGAAGGGAGCATAATCTATCCCCTCCTTTTGATTCTTCCTTCGGATCGCTTTGGCCTTTTCATTACGAACCGAGCGTAAAGGATGCCACTTTTCCAATAGAAAATTATGCTTAGCCGAACTTGTTATACAATTGGTAGATTTATCTTTTCTAAACTCTACATTTTGGCCACCGCCTTTTTTCCTACCCCTCAGGGTAAATATGTATGGCCCATAATTAGAATCTGCTCCGACACGTGTACTCACTGTTGGAGCAATGTTGGCTTGCGAGAGGCTTTTACGGCTTTCAAGATTCGTTTGGTTGTTTTCTCCGATAGGAAATACTTGGGGCCTGGGTTGGGTTCTAAGAGATCCGACAAGGTAGATACGCTCTCGGTTCTGGGGTAAAAACCAGGCAGTATTAAGCAGTTGCCATTGGAAGTCATAAACCCGCAAGTCGGCAAACGATCTAAGTACGACTTCAAAGTCTTTGCCTTGGTTACTGGAGAAAAGTCCTTTGACGTTTTCAAAGATAAACATACGGGGCTGCAGTTCGTTGATGACTCTAATTGCTTCAAAAAAGAGTTTGCTTTTGCTTCCCTGTATTCCTTTCCTTTTTCCAGCAATAGATAAATCCTGGCAAGGAGATCCGAACGTGATAATGTCTGGTTTGGGGATGATGCTTTTTTTGCTAATGCTTTCGACTGCTCCGACATGAATGGCTTTTTTAAAATTGTATTTGTAATTGGCAATGGCATATTTGTCTATTTCGCTGAAGTAGTGTTTTCGGAAAATAAACCCGGCTTCATTCAATCCTTTCGGGAACCCTCCTATGCCACTGAAGAGGTCGAGTAGAACAAGATTTTTCATAACATCCCTTCATCTGAAAAGGAAAAATATCCCTGCCTCGAAATGATAATATGATCCAGCAGTAAAACATCGTGTAGCTCTCCGATTCGTTTTATTCTTTTCGTCAGGTTGATGTCAGATGCACTCGGCTTAAGGTTACCTGAAGGGTGGTTGTGTGCTATGATAATTCCAGTGGCCAGACTTTTTAAAGCTATGGCAAAGATCAATCTGGGATCAGCAATTGTCCCTACCAATCCTCCTTTGGAATGACGATAGTAGCCAATGATACTGTTTCTGCGGTTTAGATAGATTACATTGAAAAATTCCTGCGCTTCAATGGTTCCTCGTTTGTATTGTAACCGAATGAATTTGGCAACTTCACTGGAAGATTTTACATTTCCTAATACTCTTCGCCCTTTGTTGTAACGTAAGTTTATTTCGGGAACAAGATTGAACTTGAACTGTCCTTTTATTCCTGAAAGCTCACCCATCAAAAGTACAGGCTTTGTTATATTTTTATACCGCTTTTTAGCCACTACAACTTTCCTTCTCGTTTCAATTCTTTGGTAGCTCGCTGAATGGCTTTAGTCCAGGGTTCGTCTTTTTTCCTGGTCTTCTTTGCTCTTCGACTGATCAATGTTACTCTTTGAGTATTAGCCTTTTTTCCTGGAGTGGATTTCCCTTTCTTTTTATACCTCATCGAATCGTTTTAAGACAAGGATAGGGAAAGGTATGATTGTAGTTTCGGGTTGAGACGGGTTGAAGTGGGATTGCAGACCTAGTAAGAAAGCCTCTCGTGGTAATTATTTCGCATTAACTACCTTTTTTCGTAACCGTTCAGCAAACTACATCTTGTTTAGTTTCTACTTAACTTTTGGTTTTTCGATATGCAAAAACAGGATACAAAAAGAAAACAACAGATGTATTCCATTATTAGATCTTGGAAAAAGAGTAAATTAGGTTTACGAGAATACGGAGAAAAACAAGGTATTACATATGGAGTTATGAAATTGACAATAACCTAGTGGAAAACACTATTAGACCGTTAGCATTAGGTAGAAAGAATTACTTGTTTTCCGGTTCTCATAAATGGAATATAAAGGATATATATCCTTTATTCTATTGTTATGCGCCAGCATCGGAGGTCTGAAAACCAAATCGCAAGCAACACTCAAAACTGACAAACGCCAGATCGAAGACCTGAGTATTTTTGCAAAGATTTTTAATCATTCAAAAGTTTGAGCTCCTACCCAATTCTGACGGAATAATGGCTATCGTTATTTTGTAATTGTAATCGCTTAACCCAAAGTCGCAAAGCGATCGCGGGATTCTGAAAAATCAGCTCGCAAGTTCATCGCTTTGCTTAAGGCAATTTTACAAAGTCTCGGCTGAATAAAAAGCCGGCGTATAACAAAATGTATAAGTTCATAGCGGCGGAAATTCCTAACGGAATTTCACGCGCGTTTGCTATCTTTGGGCTGTGCGGAGGATTCTTTTTCGAGTTTGCCCACTACGAAACTATACATTAAACGTTTATGCGCTAGCATCGGAGTTCTGAAAAACAAAACGCAAACAAGACTCAACACTGACAAACACCGGATCGAAGACCTGAGTATTTTTCAAAGATTTTTACCGATTCAAAAGTTTCAGCTCCTACCCGATTCTGACGGAATTTAGGCCTGTGATTTGTTTTCAATGGTTTTGGTTAATCCATAAAGTCGCAAAGCGATCGTGGAAAGCTAAAAAATCAGTCCGCAAGGGATTCGTAAGCAGATATCGCTTTGTTAAGGTCAATTTTCGAAGTCCCGGCTGAATAAAAAGCCAGCGCATAACACCATGTATAAGTTTATAGTGGCGGAAATTCCTAACGGAATTTCACGCGCGTTTGCTATCTTTGGGCTGTGACAGAACATTTACTGTGTGTTTGTCCGCCACAAACCATACATTAATCGTTGTAGAGCATTAGAAAGATGAGTATTTGGAATAAAATATTTAAAAAGACTAAAACAGAAACTATAGAAATTGAAAACAATTTTGATGCGGACGTAATAAAGTCGATTGAAATAATTGGAAATGCAGAAAAGTCTCTTGACAATGGAGACTTTATGTCTTTATTGATGGAAAAGGGAATTAAAAAAGAAAATGCATTCGAAATTATCATTTTCTTGCCAGTTGCCTTTATTAGACGATGGTTAAATAATATTGACTGGCCAGTAACTTATATAGATTACTATTCTGAGAATAATAAAATCACAAAAAGATATTCCGAAAATCATCAATATGTGGTCATAGAAAATGAGGTTGAAAGATATTGGAATAATAACCCCGAAAAAGACTTTATAATAAATATCGCTGGACGAAGTGCCGAATTTGACGCAATAAATCAGCTTTTAAATGATGGTGAGAAAATGGAAGATATAAAAATTGTAGAATTGGTAGTACTTAGAACATAGTAACAATGGAATTAAAATATTGTTGGAGATGTAAAATGGAGGTTCTAATGCTAAATAAGGAGGAACACGCTATCGCTTCCAAGTTATATGCTAAGGGCTTTAAGGTTTTAAAAAAAGATAGACAAGAACGATTCAAAGAGTTATTAGATTATTATAATGACTTGACTGGATTTGGAGAAACTGAACCTAATGCAATAATGCATCATTCACTTGCACAATTTGGACCTGATTGTGAAAAATGTGGAAAACCATACAGAACTCAAAAAGCCAAATTATGTGCAGCTTGTGGAAATAAAAGAATAGTAACTGAATAAAAACGCTCTACAACAGTTTGTATATTGCATATGCCGCCTTCGGCAGGCAAACGCAACATACAAGAGACGTTACCAGCAATATTAGCAACATACTATGTTGATTTTACCAAAAAATATACTAAAAGATACGGCAGGACATCGAACAATAAAGTTAGATGGTTGTACTGTGATAGAAAGTTGCATCTATGGGCAAGGTCTAACCGATTCTGCCTTTATTACAGACCACGAACTGATTTACATTATTTCAGGTAGTCTCATTGTTGATGAAATAAGGGTTGAAGCAGGTGAAGCCATTTTAATTAAAAGAAATTCTTGCTTTGAATTCAAAAAACAAATAAATCCGAATGATGGCTCATATCAAAGTATGCTGTTTTTCCTAAGAAAAGAATATATCAGGGATTTCATTGCGTTACGGCTCAATCAGCAAAAAAAGGTTGAAAACAAAACGGATAGAAATACAATTAAAATTAACTCTACTCATTTGATGGAAGGATTTGTTCAATCCTTAATTCCTTATTTCAGTCATCCGTTAGGAGAACAAAAAGCTATCATCAAATTAAAGACATTTGAGTTGTTGTATCAACTAACAGAAATTGATGAAGGACTCTTATCTTTCTTCTTAAATCTGAACGAAGAATATAAAATCAGCTTACCGGAGATGATGGAAAGCAACTTTACGAAAAGGTTGACAATCGCAGAACTAGCAACTATTTCGGGACGTTCCTTGTCAGCCTTCAAACGTGATTTTAAAAGTCAATTCCAGACAACACCTGCACGATGGGTTAAGTTAAGGCGATTAAAGTTAGCGAAACAGCTTATTGAAAATAGTAATCGAAAAATATCCGATATTTACCTTGAAATTGGATTTGAGAACTACGCACACTTTTCCAAAGCATTCAAAAGGGAATTTGGTATATCACCTAAACAAATAAAAGCTTGAACTTCTCGGACATATACATTGGGCTTTTTAAACAGTAAACAGATTTGTCTTCACCATACCTTTAAAAATCATTAAACAAGGTAAAAAATGAAGTACTACTTTTTAGCATTTATAGTTATGACAGCATTTAGCATTCAAGCTCAAGAAAAATTTGTTTCAGGTTTCAACAGTGACAAAAATTTGAAAGATTGGAGCCAATTAACAATCGAAGGATGGAAGTCTAAAATAAGGACATTGAAAGTTGAAAATGGCAAGTTGATTTACGAACCCACCTCAAGTGGATGGTTTGAAGACAACTACGCAGGGTTTTTGTACCGAGAATTTCAAGGTAATTTTGAACTTACCACAAAAGTTAAAGTCGAAGGTACAAATTCAAAACTTCCCAAGACTTCTTTTTCACTTGCAGGTCTTTTTGTTCGCGCACCAAGAGAAGTTAACAGTAAAAATTGGAAGCCCAAAGGAGAAAATTGGATGTTTTTCAGTATTGGTTCGGCAACCGAACCAGAAAAACCTCAGTTTGAAATCAAATCGACTTACAGCAGTCAATCTACTTTAAAGATATATCCTGCTAAAGCTGAATGGGTTGAATTGAAAATAGTGCGTGTTAGTGAAATTTTCACGCTATTACATAAGTTTGAAGGAGAAGAGTGGAAAATTTTGGACCAATTTATAAGACCAGATTTACCCGAGACTCTTCAACTTGGGATTACTGCATATTCGGATTGGCCTTCGGTAAGTGAAATTTATCCTAACTATGAAGAATATAATAGAAATGGCACTAAAAATGATGATGGCGATTTGATAGCTTATTTTGATTATGTTTCAATTAAAAAAGGAGTTGTAGAGAAAGAACTACCTATCGCTAATTTCATTGGAAAAGAGGTTTTAAAAAACTTAAAATAAAGCTGGTAATCGAGTAGACGGCTCTCCCCACAGATGAGGAGAGTGCGCCTCTCACACCACCGTACGTACGGGTCTCGTATACGGCGGTTTGTTAACTTGACCTAATTTGCAAGTAGTACTTGGTCACAGAAAGATATTCCTTTTGTTCTAGTCGTTTTAAGGTAACGGTGGTACGCAATATAGGGCTTTGGGCTACTGCCCATCCTCCCATTCGTGTCCTACTCCATGCATAAGCTTGATCACTAGATATCCCCAGTCGGATGAGGCTACGCCTTTTCTTCTCCGGTTTCTTCCAGTAGTGCCAGATGCAATACCTTAATCGGTTTCTGAGCCATTCATCCAAGGCTTTTAATTTACCTTGTATCAATGAGAGCTTAAAGTAATTGATCCAGCCTTGCTTTAATCTTTTCAGTCGGGTGATACGTTCATCAAAACTCATAGGGATCGTCTTTCGGGTCAGTGCCTTCAGCTTTTGCTTAAAGACCTTCCACGCTTGTTTGCCTACTACCAGTTGATACTTCCCCTTACTGCCTTTGCGATAACTCGATACAAAACCATACCCTAGTATCTCAAATTGAAGGGGACGACGTATCCCACTCTTCTCTCGATTGATGGGCAGTAGCAGTTGATCTCTCAAATATTTGTAGATACTGTTGCCTACACGCCTGGCTGATCGCTTACTCTTCACATAGATACTAAAATCATCGGCATAGCGCACATAACAATGCCCTCGACTTTCTAACTCCTTATCTAGCTCATTGAGCAGTATGTTAGAGAGTAGCGGACTTAAAGGAGAACCTTGTGGAACACCTTTCTTACGTTCGTGCAACCTCTTTGATATCAGTATTGGTGCCTTTAGAAACTTACGCAATAACTTCATCGTAGCTTTGCACTTCATTTTCTTATAAATCAATGACAACAAGAAGTCGTGGTCTACTTCGTCAAAGAAACTCTTTAAGTCAATATCGATCACCTGTTGATATCCTGAGTTGATGTAGTCCAGTGATTGCTCTACTGCCTGATGCGCATTGCGCTTAGGGCGGAATCCATAGCTGCCGTCTTGAAAGTCTGGCTCGAATAAAGGCTGTAGCACTTGGTGTAGTGCCTGTTGAAATACCCTGTCAGTGACCGTTGGTATACCCAGAAGTCTGGTCTTACCATTAGCCTTGGGTATCTTTACACCTTTTATCGGGCTGGGTCGATAACTCCCACTACGTATCTGGCTGATAAACGTTCTACTGTGCGTTTTAAGGTGGGATGATAGTTCCGTGATTTGCATCCCGTCAATACCTCCTGAACCCTTGTTTGCACAGACTTGCTTATAAGCCTGATTTAGATTCCTCTTTGATAGTACTTCTTCTATCATTACTACTTGTAATTGGCGCATTCATTCCATACTGGCTATCTGATCAAATGGAAAGCTATCCTTGGCTTGATCAAACTCCTAGTACCGTTTGAACACTATTAACATTTGGTCCTTCATATTACTAACCTGTAATACTACTATGACCGCTGCTGACTTCTCTGCTATATCAACTCGTGATTACAGAGACCTCCCATAGTAAGGCAATTAGCTTCCTGTGAATCCCTGCTAGATCTACTGCTTAAACTTAGTGCTCACCTAAATGAGAATCGGGCGTTAGTATGATGTGCTACCTTACCCAGTTCGAAAAGCCTCTTATCTAGTTCCTCTTCGTCAGTACCCACATTTGTAGTCTCGCTTACTTCACTGCATACCTCACGATATACCAGCTTGCGACTTACTAATACTTCCTAGCGTTACCTAGGCGTACAAGCGGACTCTAACCGCTCTAGCTAATCCAATAGAAGTCTATTAGTTATCATCTTTCAAATCAGCTATCTTTGAAAAACGTTTGTCATTTATGGCACACACATTGTGTATAAGCAATAGCGGGTTCAGTGCTGTTTTGAAATATAAAATATAAATCAAAGGTCGGTGCTATCGGACAGTTATGTCACTTAAAATCTGCTACTGCTCATACACAAGACCGTCAGACTGTCTCAAAACCTAACCTATTATTAACATAGTTCATTTCTTTCGAACTTTTAGTTTGATTAATTTAAGGCATGGAATATCGCAAAAAGCAATCTCGTACCCAACTCACCCTCTACACTACCTGTCTTGATGATATGATTTGCGAAGACAATTCGGTTCGCGCTATCGATCAGTTTGTGGATTCTTTGAACTTGCAAGACTTAAGTTTTACTGATTTACCAGAACAAGGTCATCCACCGTACGATCCAGCAGATTTATTGAAACTGTATATTTACGGCTACATGAACAAAATGCGGTCTTCCCGCAGGCTTGAACTGGAATGCACCCGTAATATTGAAGTGATGTGGCTGTTGGGCAATCTCAAACCGGATCACAATACCATCAACCGCTTTAGAAAAGATAACCCAAAAGCGATCAAGAGGGTTTTCAGGGCTACGGTTTCCATCGCACAAAACCATGATTTAATAGGGGCTACACTCATTGCAGGCGACTCCACTAAACTCAGGGCGCAAAACAGCAAAAAGAACAATTACAACCCAAAAAAGGTACAACGCCATCTGGAGTATATTGATAAAAAGCTGGAAGAACACAATCAAGAACTCGCCAAGTCTGATGGCGACCAAAAGCAAGAGGTTGAAAAGCAAATTGAACATAGAAAACAGCAGCGTACTAAGTACGAGCATCTGCAAAAGCAACTGGCGAAGGACACCACTACCAAAAACCCGCAAATCTCTACATCTGACCCGGAGAGCCGTCACCAAATTGTAAGAGGAACTATTACTGAAGTATGCTATACCGCACAAACCACCGTGGATTCAGATCATAAACTACTGATTGATTATAAAATCACCAATCAAAATGATAAAAAGGCCATGGGCAACATGCTACAACGGGCAAAGGCCATATTGCAAACCAATACATTTACTGCCCTTTATGACAAGGGCTATCATACCGGGAGCGAACTGGCCGTTGCCAATCGTTTAAATATTAAAACACTGGTGGCCATACCTGGCATTGGGCGAAAAAGCCAAGCTCCTGATCCCGCTTACAATGCCGAAAACTTCGACTACGACCCTACAACAGATACCTACACTTGCCCACAAGGAAACATCCTTACTTCCAATGGCTCATGGTACAGAGCTAGAAACTACCGATTTAAACAGTACAAAACAAAAGCCTGTAAAGAATGCCCGGTACGAGCATCGTGCACGACTGCAACACAAAACGGAAAGATCATTCAACGAAGTGAGTTTACACCATATATTGAGCAAAACAAAGCACATGTGACCGAAAACCAAGAACTATACAAAAAAAGACAGGCCATAGTAGAGCATCCGTTCGGAACTATGAAAAGGCAATGGGGTTTTGATCACATAATGACCAAAAAAACTATCGCAAGAGCTAGTGCAGACTTCGGGCTGGTTGCTATAGTATACAATCTCAAAAGACTCATTAACATCATAAATAGTGATAAAACAACCATTAAAAATGATCCTGACTACCAAAAATGCCTATTGAAACCAATATTTGCCCACCTTACAGTCATTTTAACCAAAATTGAACAGCTATTCTTAAAATCACTTAAACCTGTTCCAAATCTTCGCTCTTTGATTTTTGCCTAACTTTAAGCCAAATTAAAGGTGGTTTTGAGACAGACTGCCGTTGTGTGCAAGTTTTACATAACAGTAATTTGTTTCACCATTTCCTTAAAATCTGTAATTGCTTAAAATCTTCAATTTATACCTTTGTAAAAATTATTCATCTTGATTCCAAAGTTTAAAATAGCTTCTTTTTTAAAGTATTTTAATATAGAAAATTATAAAAGCGACACCATTCATATTACTAAATATGAAGAACATCACAACCTGCTTTTATCTTCAAAACCAATTTCAATTGATTTTTATTTTTTGGCTCTGAAAACAAATTTTGAATCTATTGAAGACTTTGGAAAAACACCATATGATGGAAGATACTCGTTTGCTTATTTCGATGCACCAGACACTATTGCAGAATGGAGTTTGAAAAAACCTTGGAAAGGCTATCATATTCTAATCAATAAAAAAATCTTTAACGATTATGCGAAAACCTATAATTTTTCAGGTTATGATAAACATGAAGCTCTATTTCTTAACCAAGATGAAGAAGATTTATTGACTGGCATATTTGAAATGGCTTATAACGAATTTTCAAAAACAAATTTTTCAGAAGATATACTACTCTCTTATTCTAAACTCATTTTGTCCTACATACATTCATTTTACAAACGACAATTTGAAACTAGGCAAGACATATATAATAAAATTGTAATAGAATTTAAACGTCATTTACAAGACTATTTTAACGACGGAACTGAAAACTACAAATTACCATCTGTTAACCATTTTGCTGAAAAAGCGAACTTATCAACTAACTATTTTGGTGATGTTATTAAGCATTTTACTGGACGTCCACCGTTAGACCATATCCACGACCATATCATTAGAGTTGCCAAGGTAAAATTATCCGACACTAAACTAAACGTTAATGAAATAGCATACAGCTTAGGCTTTGATTATCCAACCTATTTCACGCGTTTTTTTAAGAATAAAACAGGATTTACACCCTCTAAATTTAGAAATAAGTAAAACGTTTCATTCTTGCAGTAATTTGTTTAGCAATTGCTCTTAATCATTAATTTACTTTTGCCAAATAAATAAAAATGTAAATTATAATGAAAAAAATATTAATAGTTAATGGTTTTCAACCTAACGCTTTTTCTGAAGGTAAACTTAACGCATCTCTTGTTGAAAAAGCAAAACAGCAATTTGAAGCCAATAATTTTGAAGTAAAAACCACCATTATATCAGAAGATTACACTATAGAAGAGGAAGTTGACAAGCACATTTGGGCAGATATAATAGTGTTACAAACGCCAGTTAATTGGATGGGAATAACTTGGGGTTATAAAAAATATATAGATGAAGTTTTTACTGCAGGAATGACAGGTAAACTGTGTTTATATGATGGTAGAAATGAAGAAAACCCAGAAATAAATTATGGAACTGGTGGAAGCTTAAATGGTTCAAAATATATGCTTTCGCTAACATTTAACGCACCAAATGGTGCATTTAATAATGAAGACGAGTATTTGTTTCAAGGAAAGTCCGTAGACGATTTGTTTTTCCCTCAACACGTGAACTTTAGGTTTTTAGGGATGACAGCACTTCCAACCTTTGTTTGTTATGATGTTTGGAAAAATCCAACTATAAAAAACGATTTTATACGATTTGAAGACCATTTAAATAGGCATATTATTAATTCATAAAATCAACAATAATGAATATAAATGATGTAAAAGTAATCATAACAGGTGCCACTAGTGGAATTGGTTATGAAACAGCAAAAGTTTTAAAGAAACATGGTGCACAAGTGGTTATTTCTGGTAGAAATGATGCTAAACTTCAAAAAGCCATAAAAGAATTAGACACTTTAGGTTTCGTTGCAGATGTTACAAAAGAAGAAGACGTTAAAGCGCTTTTTGATTTTGCTATAAAAAGTATGGGAACTATAAATGTACTTATCAATAATGCAGGAATTGGCTCGCTTACACTTTTAACAGAAACCACGTTAAAGGATTTTCAAAACCAATGGGAAGTAAATACCAAAGGTTTGTTTTTAGCAGGGAGAGAAGCTGCAAAACATTTTATAAAGGCACAATACGGAAATATTATAAATATAGGTTCTACTGCTGCTGTTAGAGGTTTTCAAACTGGCTCTGCTTACGTAGCAAGCAAATTTGCAGTAACAGGTTTAACTGAATGTTGGCGCGCAGAATTACGCCCTCATAATATTAGAGTAGCTCAAGTAAACCCTAGCGAAGTAGTAACAGATTTTATTGAAAAAGCGGGCTTAGAATTGAAAAACACAACTTATAAACTTAAACCTTCTGAAATAGCTCATACTATTTTAGCAATGCTATCCTTAAGTGATATTGGCTTCATACCTAGTGCCGAAGTTTGGGCTACTAATCCGAATAGGAAATAAAAAGACAAATAAACCAGCACACAACACCGTATACAAAAAACAGCGGTTTAAGTACTTAATCGAAAATGAATTTTATAAATTTAAGGCAGTACCAAACCGAAAAGTCCGTTAGTAAACCCTGCTACTTTTCATATACAAAAACGTTCGAGTCCATACTCCGCTACGCTCCGTATGGACTCGAATGTGCGGGCGGCTCCGCGCCAGTCCACGCCCGCTCCCCGCGAAAAGCGGGAGAACGGACAAGAACTGGCTGCTATAACGCATACTTTTGAAGCAAAATTACTATTTTGCACAAAAGAACACGCCATAGCCGCCCGCACATTGTATGCCATTTGACAACATTCAAACTTCAAAATTGAACAGCCTAGAAATATACTTTAGTAGCGTTGGATTTAGCGAATCGGAAGTGAAAAGCATCACGCAATGCTTTCAAAAAAGAACTTTTGACAAAGGGGAATTCTTTGTCAGTGAAGGAAGTTACACTTCAGAAATTGGCTATCTAGAATTTGGACAGTTTCAATTTTATTCTACAAATCAACAAGGTGATGAACGAACAAATTATATTTCACTACCAAATACGTTTGTAGCATCTTTACTTAGTTATTTAACTGAGAAACCTTCCAGAGAAAACGTTAAGGCCATAAATCCATCTTGTCTTTGGGTTATAACCAAGAAAGATATTCTTTCCCTACAGGAAGAAATAGCATCTTTTAAAGACTTTTATATTCAGCTTATTGAATATCAGCTATGCTGTATAGATAAGGCAAAATTTGACCTTATTACCCTAACAGCAGAACAGCGGTATAAACAATTGATGCAAGAAGAACCCGAAATTTTACAACAAGTGCCCTTGCAATATATTGCATCAATGCTCGGTATGACCCCAAGACATTTGAGCAGGCTAAGAGCGAAAATTTAAATACACCTACATTTTCAGACATTTGTCCTGTGGGATAAATTCTAGCAGACAGAACTTTACAGCGTAACAAATAAAAATTATGATATGCTAAAGAATGTTTTGTTGGCTGTATTGCTCACCATTGCAAGCAAAGCCTTTACACAAGAAAAATTTCCAAAACAAACGATAAGTATCAATGGGTTTAGAAATCCTTCCATTGGTTTAGAATATCAGCGAAATCAGGTATCGGTTCACGCTGGCTATTACCCAACCAACTTTGAAAGCGGAGTAACAACTGAATTTCTGAAAGCAGGGTTATCTTATTGGTTCTTTCCGGTTGATGAGAAAGACATTCCTTCTTCCTTTTACGTTGGTGCTTCTTATTTAAGAGGATTGACCAGGGACTATGAAGATAAAAACGCATTAGGCGTTGAAGCTGGTTTCCGATGGTACGCCTGGAAAGGCTTGAACTTTCGAATAGGTATCATTGCTTTAGCTGCTGATGGGCAAGATTTACAAATCAACCCAACCCCAAGTATCAGCTATTCATTTAAGTTTTAGCCCCCGAGATGGGAGTCGATAAGTTACGGTTTTTTTTGATTGTCGGTGTAATTGTAGTCTGCTTTTATAGCTGTTCTAACCAATTTTGTTGTTAAGTATTATGGACATTATGGATTGAATTTAGCGAAGTTGAGATTGTAAAGAACAGCATACAACACGGTGTATAATCAATAGCGGTTTAAGTGCAAACTTGATCCGCTTTTCCTTTTAAAAAATTATATTGTAACCTAAAAAGTAGTCGCTTAAAATCAGCTACTGCTCATGCACGAGACCGTTACCTTTTTTCGGTATTTTTTGCTCAGTTTATACCATACGCTTTCGGTTCTTAGTTCTCTTGTTGTAAATGACATAAACCCGGTAAACAGATCGGGTTTGAACTACTATTTTGCCTTGAAAGTCACGAACCGGTAGATTTTCTTTTATATCCTTTCAAAAAAGAAGGGTGAAAGGCAATTTTTGGTTCGGATAAGAATGGATTTCTGATTTAGAATTTAAGTTGTAGGTCGGATACGTGTCTGCAGACGTTGTTTTATTTCTTCATAAATTGTTATATCAACATCCTCTTTTACCTCAAGTGTAACTGCTAATCCATATTTTACAAGAAATGTTTTCTCTAAACCAGAAGCATCTTCCCTACAGTTTACTTTTATTTCTAGGTAATCATTGTCTATAAATACATCTGCTTTATCACCTTGTAATATATCATGCTGGGTGGTACCTAATTGAGTTGTTCTAAAATCATAGTAAGACCTAGAAAGATCAAGATGTCCGTTATGGGTTACATTATCAAAATAAAGTTGAGCTTTACGATATTTTCGCGTATTAAAATTAAGGGGACTATGATACGCAAGAGTAATAGTCAATCTTTTTTCAATCTTATCTGTACTTAGGGATGGTGGCAAAGGAAAGCGATAGAGATGAGCGCCCCCGCTAGATAGTTTTCCGTAACCTAACAGAGTTACCCTTTTATCAGTAGAATAAAGTATTCTTTGAGGATCAACGTGTCCATAACCTAGATAGGGTAAAATATTTTTCTTTGACGTATTTGCTGCTGTACCTGGTAGGTTTTTGATCAGGTCTAAAAGCAAAGACGATTTTTCACCCCAACTTGCGCTATGCACAAGCAAACTTTTAATAATTACCGTGAAAAAACCAGTATCAATGACTGTTCTTCCTTCTTCATTGGTTAGAGTAAGTAGAACTTCATATAGCTGAACAGCCAGCCGAGTAGTTAAAGCTGCTGAATTACTTGTTCCACAAAGATAACCTGTTGCATCAACTCGCCCTTCTGCACCAGGTAACGCACTTCTACTACCTGGAGGATTTGCAGTAAATGGAGTTGTTTCTATCCTCAAGGTAGTCTTATTAGCATCATTTTGTATTGGAGCTTTCCTGTAGAGCTTTCTACCTCCAGGCATTAATATTTCTGGCTTTATACTACGTTTGTAACCGAACCCTATCCTACTTATGGGAGACAAGAGTTCAGAAGAGTTTATAATATTTTTTCTTTGATATAAATTTGCGATTTTGGATGAATCATAATGAGAAGCGCCAACTGTTAACGCGTTAATAGACTCCGCAGGAGTAAGAATTTTTCGACTATAATTTGTTTTTACTATTTCTTCTAAAGCTAATTTCTGAACTTGATCCTCCGATAAATTATCAAATTCAGCTTCTGGAATTTCTAATGTAATGTCATCAGCATGATTTCCTGCGCTCACAATAAATAGCAAGTCATATTCCCCAGCTAACCAATCAAGAAGTTTTGCCCAGGAACTGATGTTAGAATGAAAAGGTCTAAAAGCATCTCCTATTGAAAAATTAATAATTTTTACTAATGGTGCAGTTGGTGGAGTTTCTCCTTCTCCTATTTTCATCCTAATAATGGCTCTATGAACCAAATCGATTGGTAATATATCATCAGGCAGAGATTCACCTGGATTAAACCCAGAGTTTAGTTTCATAATAGGCCTTACATACAAAGGTCTATCTAAGGGTACCGAATTAAGATCATCTAAGTCTCCGTGCAGTATCAACGAAGACATTGCTGTACCGTGATACCTTTGGCTACCGAGATAATTAACGCCAAACTCATCTGGATCATCAACTTGAATTCTATTTTGAAGTAATACATGATTCTCTAATGGTAAACCATCCAAAAGAGCCGCTATCGGTTGCCCATTGACCTGATTATCTTCGGGCTCTTCAATAGTAGGAAGCTGTAGTTCTTCTGCAGGAGTCTCAAAAATAATTTGCCCTACAGGTCGGAAGAACAAAATTTGTTGAGATTTCAGAAAAGAAATGTTAGTGTTTTCTGTTAAATTATCAAAAGCTTGTATCGGAGCTTCTGCAATAAATGCATGATATTGGATTTGCGAAATAACAACTCTGGAACCTGCTACTTCATTCCCCTCATTTAGATGAAGTAATCTCACTACCTCTTGATAAGCATTTTCATTTTGCTGCTGATCTTCTCTATAAGCCAGTTCTATTTCAAACTTGACAATATCATGATCATAAGCTTTTATTTCGTCTATATAATCTTGAATACCTGTGTCTCGAACTCTGTCTTCTATATTATAGGGTCTAATGTCTCTTAACTGCTCAAAAAGAGTTCTGAAGTTAGTTGTACCACGCCTAAAGTCTTGTTGTTGCTTGTCTTTCTTGTATTCTTTCCAATATTTTTGAAGTTCTCTAAGAGCTTCTTGATTGGTCATCGTCAAATAAAACCGAGAGTCAACTGACTTATCTGTCTTATTGCCATTATCGTCAAGAATATAAAAATCCTCATCTGGATCAATTTCAGATTCATACTCGGCTAAAAACTTCATTCCTGGGGTTTTTCTTACTGCTTTGAAAAAATCACTAATTTCACCAACAGTTTCTAATACCAAGATCATCTCTGGTATTATGTTCCCAGCCTCTTGTTGTAAAGCAGCAGATTTATTGGTAAGTACTCTTTCTAATTCAGTTATTTTATCCTCATGACGTTCTATTTGCCTACCCTTAGAAGGGAAAAAGAGATTGCCAGAGGAGCCAAATTTTCTTGACTTCTCAGCTGTAGTTGGAGATGGGAAAATTAAAAGAGGTTTTTTAGCCATTGTTTAAAGAGTATTTCTGCTCCATCTGCCCCAAACATTCATCCACTACTCTTTTTACATCAACTTCTGGTAAAGACAATATGTATTTTCGTTCTACATCTAGTATAAATTCTTCAATTTCTGCAAAGTTATGTCCTTCAAGTTTGCTTGCTATTCTGGAAATCGGATATTGCAAGTCATATTTCACTCGTTGTTCGAACTTTTTCAACCAAAGTTCAATCATATTTTTATCTGGTGCTTTTAATTCCATTCTAACTTGAAATCTTCTCCAAACGGCCTTATCCAAAAGTTCAGCATGATTAGTAGCTGCGACTACAACCACATAACTTGGTAATCTATCAATTTGAAGTAGAAGTGAACTTACAACCCTTTTTATTTCTCCGGTTTCGTGGATATCCCCTCTTTCTTTTCCAATTGCATCGAATTCATCAAAAAACAAAACGCATTCTTGTGTTCGAATAAAATCGAACATGGCCTTTAATCTTGTCGCGGTTTCACCCAAATAGCTTCCAATTATTCCGTCATAACGAATGACATAAAAGGGAATCATTAAAGACTGAGCAATAACTTCGGCTAATGATGTTTTACCATTTCCTGGAGGCCCTGCTAACAGTATTCGATTTCTTGGTTCTAGATTGTACGATCTTAAAAGATCACTACGGTGATGTTCTTGTATTAAATCCTGGATTACTTTTGAATTATTGTAATCTAGTATAACGTCCTCTAAGGTTTTTTGAGGATAAATACGATAAAGGAAATTATCTAATTTTTCATCTAACAGACGATTATTAGAAGAATTCTTCGGTTTAGCCTCCTTAGACTTAATCAATAAATCAGTTAATTGCTCTGCAACAATATGGTGTTGTTTGCTTTTTTCTTCGGCAATAATAGATTCGACTACTTTTTTAAAAAGTGTCTGATTTCCGTTGGTTCCGGCTTTTACTAATTTTAATAATAAGTCTGCTCGTGCCATTGTCTGTAAAGATAACAATATTATAAATCGAAATTTATCTTGGTAGATTTAGATATTAACATCATTGATTATCAATATAGTGTCTTTTTTATAAATACATGAGCCATGCTTGAGAAAATATTGCTATAATAAATATCAAATAATAACCTATACAAGCACTTCTATGAAGTATTTATAACACTATCAAGGCTCTCCCAACCGATCAAAAAGAAATCTGACCACTTCGGGACGCAGGAGTTTCGTATGCTTTTTATAGCCGAACTGCTGGAGCTCTTCCAGGTAAGTATGCATCCAGGCAGAGAAGGTTTTTGAACAAACATTGTACATGGCAGCCAACTCATATTTGTAATATGATTTGATCTTCACAGGGGGCTGCTCACCTTCAAAATATACACTTCTGATCTCCATTGCTTTTGTTTTGATTAGGGTTTGGGTATTTTCCGCCTATTGCTTTCCATACTTCCAAAGGGATTACGTCCCGAACGATTGTATCCAGAGAGGAAGCCAATACCATCCCTTCTCTTGCAGGTTGTGACTTCAATACCTTGACCAACTTCTTCAGACTTGCAATATCTTGTGGATAGAGGTATTCTTTCGCCTTTTCAATACTTGCCTCCAGTTTCTTGATGTTGGCTTCAGATAGTTTTACTGTTGAGCCTGTCAATTCAATGCCATAGTATTTCTGACCCTTTTCATATCGTTCATTCAGGTATCTCGTCAACTGTCCTTTAGTATCAAATTCTTTTTTGAACCTGAAATTACCGTGTTGGTCATAGATGGCATAGAGTCTCTTTTTCATAACTGTCACTCTTCATCCCAATAGGGCATTAAATCCCCAGAGGTGTGGTCGGGATCATAAATCACCTTGGTAGGTTCATCAAAGATGTACACCCCACCTACGGCTTGAATGGCTATGCCGTGTTTCAAGGAGATTTTCTCCAGGTCACAGATGAATTCACGGAAGCGTTCTTTTTTACTTTTATTTTTCATCAATTGCATTCTTTTTCATGTATATCTATACATCAACAACCACTCCTGTCAGCTCATTTCGGACATTAAATCACTTGAATGTGCTGTACTGTCCGAATCCTTCAAAACCATTGGTGCCAATAGTTGAATATTGATCTTCCGGGATGTATTCCTCACCTATGAAATTCCCAACAAAACCACCTATCAAAATGAAAGGATAGATTTCCTCCGTCTTCAGGTATTTAGCAGTCAGAAAACCAACCATACTGCCCATTAAAGCCAGTCCTGCTTTTTTACTGTTTTTTGATAGTTTCATAGTTAGGTTTGGTTTTGATAGGCCGCCAAAAACAATAAAACTGAAGAAGCGATAAGTGATGTCCAGGCTACTTTTTGAAATATCCTTCTTCGTTCATCCCGAAAATCAACCAGTGTCACCGTAAACCGATTCCCATATCGCTGCTGATGTGACCTTGCCAATTTCATAAACAATTCAAAGTCTTCGGCATTGGCAAATACCAAACATCCGGCAGAGAAATGGTCAACGGATTTGGTATTGCCTGTTTTCCGTGCGCGGTGGATATTGATTCCAAAAGTTCCGGTATCTTCTATACCGCTTTCAAACCATTTGAATAATCCTTTTCGGTCGTAGTCTCGGATCACGGTAACCTCTTTGGTCTGAACCAAAGCCTCATAAATTCCCCGATGATAACCTATTTCATAGGCATCCTGATACTGTCCTTTTTTCAGAAAAGAGGTCCCTTGTGGATCCATTGGATTATCCAGCCAATATTGACCAGGATCAGTAGTGGCAGGAAAGATGTGATAGATCCATTTTCCTAGCTCATTTTTATAAAACACATGGATCTCGTCATCAAATCGGTTGCTTCGGACAAATCTGCTACGGTACGCTACGATATTGAGTTCATAGGGACGGTCATACAGTTTGTAACCTTTGCTTCGCAATATGTTTATGGTTTTATTCAGCATTTTTTATTCTCCTATAAAATCCACCACAGCCCAGACTTGTCGTTTAAGCCTTTTCTTACGATAAACACCGTCCCCTTCCCGTGAACCGTTATCATTTGTATTTCCTTCTACCGTAATTACCCAATCCTGCTTCCATTCATCGACAAATCCGATATGGGCAGGGCGGTTCAGCCTTTGGTACCAAATCAGAAATACATCTCCTGGTTGCGGTAGTTCTTTAATGAACCTTCCTCGTTTATAAATTATTCTTTGCTTTTGTGCATAGCTCGGCACCCATGCGCTTTTAGGAGCTTCTACATTAGCTTGCTGATAGCACCAGCTCACAAAGGCTGCACACCATGGGAAGCCCGGACCAAAACCGACCGAAGCTAAATACTGCTCGACCTGCTTGCCTTGGTTTGCTCCACCTTGCTCTCTGACACCTAACTGGCTGTCATAGATTTGCTTTAAGCAAAACCGTTTGCTTTGTGTAGCTGGCTGACCTAAATCGTTCTGGCTAAAAGTGCTACTGCAAACAAAAAAGCAAAGAAGATAAACGTAGAGAGTTTTAATTTTTGCCATGGGGTTATCGTTTTAAAGTCTTTTCTAAATTCGTGATCCAAATAATCATCTGAAGTCGGCCAGATGAGTTTCATCAGGATGCGTACTACTCCGTGTAAAATGAATAGTCCGATAATTGCAAAGAGATAAATCTGAAATATCCCTGCATCATAGGTTCCTGCAGTAGGGTCGATCCATCTCAGGAAAACAGCACTTTGTATCCAGAGCAATAGTCCGACTGCCATTGAGGATAGTTCCCGCCAGACGCTCAGGTAACTCCAGAGTTTCTTTAATTTTGTTGTCAGTTCGTCTGTAAACCATTGTTTCCATCGTTTCATGATTATATCAATTTTAAGTTTTGGGAAGGGGCATAAACAGTTTCCCCACTTTGGGTTAGAATTTGGGTGACGCCCCGATGATCACCTGTTACAAATCCGATGACGGTATTAGGGTTTAGTGCCGGAATGATTGAGTCACCGTTCATTGCTTTCAACATAGTAGGTCTTCTTGCAATAGCGATATTGAACAGCTGCCGGTCTTCCCGATAGTCTTTCCAATCCTGCCAGGTAGCGATCGCTCCAAGTCCTGGGATGTACCAAACACCCTTTGAATTTTGTTTTAATCCTATCCGCCTGAACTCTGCTCGAATCTTTACTTTGCCAGATTCATTGCTTTTGAAAGCAACACTGAGCAATGCATTGACCAAGGAGGTTACCCTTATTCCATTAATCCGGATGCCTTTAAAAAAATTGCTCACGGCTATATATTGGTTAACATCCTGAAGCTTTTGCAATCCTGCTATTGTAGCAAACAGATTTCTGCTGTTCGCTGCTTTTATAAGCTCTGCGGCAATTACCTGATTGCTCTGGTTTGCTACCAGGCCACTATCTGCTTTTGCTTTTCCAATGGAAAGCAAACGGGAAAAGTCATTCTCTGAGACTATTGCAGTGTACCCTGCAGCTCTTAGAGCACGTTCTGTTCCTGGGCCGAATATTCCATCTGTCTTTCCAGATCGAATACTGGTAGATCGGATGGTATTGGCTGCTTCGCCTCCAAAAGCAAGCAATGCATTTTGTAGCATGCTGATCAAATTGCCTCTTGACCCGCGTTTTAGTGGGAAACTGCTGCTATTCTGCTGAATAATGATATTGGTTTCTTCTTTGGGCGGAATAACAGGCGTTTGAGTACTGCGGTTTAATGCTGCCCTATCTTGTAAGTAATTATACAAGAGATAACCTCCTCCCAGAAGCACACCGGCTCCCAAACCATACATCACATACTTTTTGCGTAGACCTGCTCTTCTTTTCTCTTCAGCGGAAAGAGGTTTTTTCTGCACTGTCTTGATCGTTTGTGTTGCCATTTGTTTTATGGTTTACTGTTAATGATTTGCATGGCAGTAGTAAATTCTTCGGTAGTCAATTCTTCTTTGAGATCGGCCGCCAGGTTTCTTTGGTAAAGGTCACGGTATGCCTTTTGTACCTTCCTCATAATGGATTGAGAAGGGATGAGTTCCAATGTGATAAATACTGCCTCTTCATCAGTTCCCCAGCCTAACCATGTATCATTCTCAAAGGCCATTTTTAAACGAATGGCGTATGAGGCAGGGTTCCCCTCAACCAGGGCTTGCTGTTCACGGACACCCTTCTTGAAGTTCCTGATCAATAGGCGAATGCCCAGAAAAGCTCCGACACCTGCACCAGTCGCCAGAATGACCGTGGTGAGCTGGCTACTGACCGATATCCTTGACCGGTTTTGCCAAGCCATTTGTCCTGCTTTATATGCTGCTACGGGTACTGCCATTATTTTTGCCTACTTTGATTTTCACTATGTTCCGAACAAAAGGATCCGTTTTGAACATATGCTCCATTTTGATGATCCCTTCAGCTTTAAAATTTTTGACCATTGTCTCAAAGGCTTTTTTTACCTGGCCGGCTTCTACCTGGTTTTTAGCTTTGAGTTGTACGGTGATGTTGAATGTTTCTTCCATTATTCAGTAGTATTTTCCGTTTCGGGCTGTGTTTCTTTTGGTTGAGTGTTTTGCCTGCTTTTTTGGACACGATTCAACTGCCTGAGATAATAACTGACCTTTTGCAGGATTTCCTGATCGTCTTTGATCTGTTCACCCATCTGGGCGATTAGCTGAACGATCTGGTCAAATTGTGATTCTGTAAAGAGCTCCCTGAAATATTCTAAAATACCCAACAGGTTTTGCTGTTCTTCACTGAGACCGGAAGGGGGCAATATGTTATCTTCTTCCCCATTCAGGCCTCCTAAAGTAGAAGCCAGCCCATGCATTTCTTTGGGGTAGCGCTTGGCCAGTCCATTGATCGCTCCGGGGATGAGTACTTTCCCTAATTCTACTAGACTGAGTTTCTTGACGAGTTCTTCAATTTCATGCTGCTTTTCTTCGGTAGATGCCTCTGATTTTTCCAGTTGTTTTTCCAACTTTTCGATTTGCTTGAGCTGATTGGTATTTTCTTTTTTGAGAGATTCAAAATCTCGCTTTAATAGCTCATCTTTCAGCAAATTATTCACCTGGTGATGGACTCCATCCAGAGTTTGCTGCTTATCCATACTCAGAGAATCCAGTTTTTCCCGAAGCTGTTGATTTTCCAATGAAAGCCGTTGAATAGATAACTTGTCAGCCAAAGCATTTGCAGAGGCAGGTTTATCTGTTGGCACTCCTAAAGAAGTGTCCTGGTTTTCTGCCATTTCTTTATCCTCCAAAGTTTCATCGATTCCTGACTGGTTACGCAGTACCATCAAATGGTTTTTTGCTCCGTTGAGCTTATATTTCACATAGGCACTTTCATTATCAATTCCCAAAGATTCCATCTCGGCATACTGCTCATCAGTCAACCGGACGGATCCGGGTTTTCTATGTCTGAAACTTTCGTTCATTGCATGATAATTTGTAAAAAGATGACCTTTTTAGGGTTTTCAGTTGTATTCAGAATACTGATCTCATCGGCATGTTCCTGGCTGTTTTCTGATAATCCTTTATTCGACTCATTGTATTCTCCATAGTCTGAGCGAATATGAATGCCTTGATCTGCTTCAATCAATAGCCAGATTTCATTGAACGCTTCGATTTTTCGTTCTTCTTCAGGCAACATCTGTAATTGCCTGTGTACTATCCGGCATTTGGAATAGCCCCGTTCCCGGATCCTTCGAAGGGCATAGCGTATGGCAAATTCTTCAGTCATCACAGGTTATTTCAGGTTCTTCCTCCAACAGCAACCAAATGGTCACTTCATAAGACCCTTCCATCATTCCGCTATCTTGAAAAATCCCGGTGACATAATCGGTCTTGCCATCAGCTGATACAGGTATGATCTCGATGCGATCTGGCTGATTCCAAAGCTTTGGTTCGATGATATCCACTTTTTCTAGTTCCAGCAGATCATTCAGCTCAATACCACAACCTAAATTGTGAACTTCCTCTTTAAAGAAGATGCCCCGTTTTTCAAATAAGGATAGTGTTCCAAGCTTCATCGTACTTTCAATTGAATCGTTTTTTAATCATCATCTTCGTTATCATCATCTCCATCGCTATCAGGCATTGGAATGACTTCAAACCATACTTCTCCCAAACCTTTGTTTTTGCTTTTCCAAAGGCGGTAGGTTTCCCCTTCACAGGCTTCCAATGCCTGTACCCAGGTTTCCTGTGGATGATGGAAAGCATGGCGATTACCATTGATCTTTAGCTTTGGACTTCCCAATCGTTTGGGTTGAGCATAATGCAATCTCTCATCTTCCTTGACCTGTACCTGTAGCCTAAAACCCTCACCTTGATTGAGAAGTCCTGTGTTTAAGTCTTCGATACAAACAGCATTGTCTGATTCTCTGGTGAATGTTCCGACATCTATTTCACAAGGGCTGCTTCCTACATAAAACCGATCTATCCAACCTGATGCATTCGCAACCCTGGAAGTAATAATTAGCCCTGCCACTTTTTGAATATCGTGGGGTAGCTTTAGACTGAAATTCAAATACTGACCGGGTTGGGTCACCTCTAATCGGATCGGGATAAACCGCCTTTTGATAATCAGTGCTGCTCCCTGAAGGGTTTTGTCTGGATATCGTATCATAGCGACTCTTCTAACAACAGAATGACAGAAACCGAATACCCCTGGGCAAAGATTGCTTTTGAATGGTCTTTGTCTTCATATCGGATTTTTACCGACAGATCCCCAGGCAAAACTTCTCCCAGATCAAAAAACCGTTCTCTAGGTGCTACATTCAGTGAAGACATGAGAATCCTGCTTTCAAAGCCTTCAGGGAAAAGTTCTTCCCCACCAATCTCGATCTTCTGGCAACCTCGGTAATAGAGCTTATCGGGTTGATCAGTAGTCAACTGCAGGCCTTTGACAAACTTCGTCTGCTTAGGTAATTCCCAATTATTGGGTGTGTAAGGCCTATTGGCCTCTCCTACCCAAAAGGTGAAAGTCTTCCTCGTCTCTTTGGTATTTTGATCCATCATCGCTTAAGCCTATGCCGGAACGGTAGAGGTTCCTGCCAACACGACTTTGATCAGTGTTCTTTCAGGAGCATCATCACCCAGTTCAATGGTAAATTCAAACTCTTCATCATCTCGGATAAACCTTGGGCTCTCCAGATAATAGGTGCCCAGGTTGCTCATCAGGTTATTGTCGGTAACAAACTCCTGCATCGGACGCTCATCGATAATGATCTTTTTGTTTGCCATGAAGGTGAAAACACCATTTTGCAAACCGGGCACCTTCTTGATGCTGTCAAAATCCGTAGACTTCAGAAGTCTTTTGAAGGCCATATCCGAATCGGGAACGTCACCCTCAAATTCTGTAGCCAATAACATGATCCGGTTACAGAGGAACAAGCGGTCTTTTGGCAGCTTGGATTGAGTTACATTGGTAATCCCAATCTCTTTGGCGTCCTGCGTTTCAAACATGTGGATGGTTGCCTTATCACCTCCCCATTTCAGGGAGTAGTAGGCAGAATCCGCCAATTGCAGGCGGTTTTCCTTGATGCCTTCGGCTACTTTGACCATGGCCGGATCATGTTTTTTACCCTGGTCTCTGAGGGAAAGGTGTGCATTGACAATTTCCAGGAATTGCTCTCTTGATGTTTTTTTCATTGTATTCATTTTTAACTGATTTTGATGGTGGATTACCCAAAGGCATTGAGTTCGGTCATGTCTTCGGAGCCCGTGAGCTCCAGGATATCGTTATTGCCCAAGTCACTGGACATTGGTTGTCCGTTGATCAGTGCTTCTGTATTTCCTTCTTCCAGTTGGCGAATGATTTCATCTACTTCGCTGGTGTCAAAGTCGCCTTGATCCGCCACCTCGCTTCCTACAAATACCAGAGGCTGATCTTCTAAAGCTCCCAATCCTAGCTTTTGACCTATAGATGGAGAAAGTTTGTCCAGGTAGATTTTCTTACCTAATGCTTTTAAGGAGCTGAGTGCACGGTTCTTTGCATTTTCCACTTCATCTTTAATCCCATCTACTCCTTCGGTAGTGGTTTCTGCTGTCGATCCGGAAAATCCATTAGAAGCGACCATGCCCACGCCTGCTGAAATGAGCCAGTCGTATTGGTACCAGGCACCTCCAAAAATGGTAGCAGCTCCTAGCCAGAGGGAATGACGCCCCACAGCTGAGCCAGCCAGCATCCCCAGGATACCTGATCCCATATTTTTACCCGTTTCCAGGAGGCTATCTTTTACGTTTGCTTTTGTTTCCATTATGCTTTGATTTTATTCGTTTATGATGATTTATAGTAGTGCGGTCGGAACTAATTTTTCAGGAGCCTTTCGCTTGCTTTTTGTTTTGGTGGATGTCCTTTTTCGGGAAGGGGTACTACTCACAAACCTGCCCAGCTCATCTCTTTTTGTTTTGGTGCCGGATATACCGTTGACAGGCTTAGCAGTCTTTTTCCGTTGTTTCATTGCATAATAGATGCCTCCTCCTGCTACCAGTACTCCTGCACTGATAAGCAGTGGTGTTTTATTCCGTTTGAGCCAAGATTCTTTTTCCTCTGGTTTTGTTGTAACCGATGGTATGACTGCCCTTGAAGTGACTGCCGGACTAACACTCCTAGGAACAGAGGTTCGGACAGGAAATGATGTGTTTGTCGGAATCAAAGTTTGTTGGAAGGGTACAGTCGGGCGGATGGGTGAGGTGATCACCGGATTGGTTTGTACAGGTCGCTGAAAGGGTTTGATCAGGTTTTCTGCCTGAGTCTTAACCTGTTTCGCCTTGTCAAATACACCCGTAATCTTGCCTAACAATGCGGCAATGGAACCTACAGCTCCTGAAGCAGCGGCAATAGCTGTTCCTGTTGCTACTGCTCCCAATCCTTCGATCTCTATTTCATCATTGGCAAAGGCCTCTACAATATCTGCATCGGCTTCTACAATGAATTGTTCAAAAGCATCATTATAGCCTTCGTCTTCTTCAAAGGGGTTGCCTAAAGCAAAACCACTTAGCGGAACTGCCTTGTCTTTGTTTCCTTTTCCGGAAAGGATTGCTTTTTTAAGATTGGACTTTTTACCCCCTGCAGTATCATAGATTTTTCCCGCCTTATCTACTACTTTTTTCAGCTTAGAAAACTCTCGCATATTTACACCCCTTTTTCGGGCTTCAGCATCACTGAGGTACCCGAAACGGAGGCGCTCGGCCACTTTGAAAAGGTTAGTTTTCATAGCCAGAAGAAAGCCGTTCCTAAGAAGAATAGTAGCTGGGTTCAAAAACCGGTTAAACGTTCTGAAAGCGGGTTTCAGTACTTTTTTACCTACAAACTTGGCTCCTTTGCCTATGGCTTTTACGGTGGGTTTGACTACTTTCTTACTCACAAATTTTCCAATATTCTTAAGACCTTTTCCAATCTTTTTGAAAAAACCCAGCTCTCCCAAGCCATCTATCATATAGAGGTTTTCTTCCGCATCTGCATACATGATGATATTCCCTTCATCATCCTGTATTTCATACATAATGTCTGGTTCCCTAACGTACCCCAAGGCTTCCAGAGCTTCCACTTGTGAAGGGTTGAAATCATCTTCTACCGTTTCAAATGCTATATCCTGAATGTCGATATTATCCAGCCCTGTGCCGGAAAGTCCGTCTAATCGATGTAATTCCATGTCTTTTTAGTTTATGCGTTGTACTATTTTATATGTCCCATATCCCACACCGATGGCAATCAGGGTCTTGATCCACCATCCTGAAAGTGGGTTTTGCTTTGTCTCTTGAAAAAGCTCCGGCTGTACTTCGGTAGGTAGTTCCGGAGCTTCTACTTGCGCAAGGCGCAATTGGGGTTTTGGGGATTGCTCTTCTTTCTTTGTTGTAATAGCTTTAGAAAAAGCCAGTTTTGGTTTTGGAATGCATTGGGTAACGGGTTTAATGACAATGTTCACCAAACAGGGTTTCAGGGGTGCTTCCGTTTGAAACCTTTCAGATGTCCTGAGTGGTAAGTCTGGTTGTTTAAGATCATCCAGTGTTCCACCAGACAACAGATCAATAGTATCTACCCCGCTTAACCCAAATACTTCACCTACAGGATTGGGATTATTGATCGCTACATCTTTGCAACCGGAATATGGTACTTCATAGTTAAATGCATCTGCTACACAATCAATGGCGATGTGGGTTTCGCCATCTGGAACAACAGGATAAATATGCTGAAAATGGGATTTTCCATTGTATTTGGTAATTCGCACTTCGTGAGGGATCCCCAGGTTGGTCAGGATACTGCTAATAAAAACAGTATAACAATCACAGTCCACGCCTTTTTGGCGATCTGCCCAGGTACGGGAAGGTCGTCTGACCTGCTCAACCCCGGTCTTGTCCCTGCGGTATTGAATATGTTCATAGACAAAATTCCAGATCTTGTGACAGGTATCTTTCCGGGTTTTGCCCTTGAGCACTTCTGCCAAAAGTTTTGTGTCATCCTTGGTTTCGTGCACTACTTGCTTGATCAAGCTTAGAGTATGGTGCAACTGTGCCTTTCCTGGCCCTCGGATTACTGTATCCTGGTGATGGCTCTTGGGGATCAGGGAGTCGAACTCAAGCCCAGGTTTTATATGTCTCTTCTGTAGTGCTTCCATTAGATACTGAGTTGTATTTGATCGACTTGCTCGTAGGGTATGTTGTTGATTCTACTCGTAGTGGTGGCAGTAATATTCAGAACAATGTTCTCACCGCTTCGGATTCTAGTAACGATTTCTGTCCCTAATATTTGGATAAGGGAAAGCCAGCCGGAAGATTGTATTTTCAACTCAAAATTTTGTTCGCTGTTCTCGGGTAGATGGATGATTTCATTACGCACCTCCGTTGTGCCTAGAGTATTGCCTTTGTAGGTAATTTTTACAAAAGGGTACTGCAAGTTGAGGGCAATGGGGTTAGGGTTTTGAAGGCGTACTATAGCTTTTAATTCCAATCCTGACAGGGCTACTTTATGAAGGACGATGGAGATTCTGGACGTAATGGTCTCAGCGGCTTTGTTGAGCCGGAGTAAATAACGCCCTGCAAAAAATGTGGCCAATCCGCCTGCGATCCATTTGAACATAACTTTGCTTTTTGATCAAAGGAATATTTTTTTAATACACGGGTCAAATGGGTCTGGGATAGCCCGTTACGTTCCAGGTATTTCGTGGTAAAAAGTTTATTTTTGGGAGATTAGAGAGGATTTTTAAGTTTTGAACTGAAGTTAAGGGTCTTAAGACTTTAATGAATTAAAACAGACTTTAATGGTAGAAAAACGATGGGATATGAAGTTTGTGAGCAAGGCAGAACTGGCTAAACGCTTTGGCATTAGCCCGGAAACTTTACGGGTAAAACTGAAGGAAGTGAAAGGATTAGAAACGGGTAGGAGGCAATTGCTGTATCCCTGGGAAGTGAGGTTGGTTTGGGAGTGGTTTGGTTCTGGCAGATGAAGGAATCAGGGAGGTTGATTGAAATCAATAGTTTATTTTTTATGATTTTTAGGTACTTAGAGTACCTGTCTTGTGTGTTTTTTGAACCTTTTTATAGAATGATTTAGTTAAAGCTATCATTTGGAAAATAATAGAAATGGGGGGAAATTTCAATTTCGATGTGCCACCATATGTCCATTCAATGCTTTTATGGAAGCGAATCTCCTACCACACTCATTGCACTTGAATTCATCGATAGTAGATTGAATGTTTACATCGTTAGTTGTCTTTTTGTAAACACCGTTTTTCCGTTCTTTTTTACGGTTTTCAGCCACCTTTTCAACAAATAGTTCTGAATAGCTGTAGCCTGTAAACGCCAATACTCCTGCAATGAAAATCTTGGTGAATCCCATCATCCACTCTACAGGAATAAATTCAAACGGATTATAGTATAGTAGGTTGATTACAAAAACAAAAACTGAGTACAGCTGTGGTTTTCGTTTGATGTAATGGATGGTAAAGACCAGAATGGTAAGGTCGAAACTAATGGCATAGAAGAGTGCGTAGGTATTTTTCCAGAGCCTGCTTCCTTCAAAAGGTGAAATCTGAAAGAAGAGCTGATGTGAATGCATGATCATTGGTACCGTGCCGGCAATGACCACCAAAAAGATGAACTTCCTGGAATATAGAAAAGCTTCAATACGTTCAAATAGGGTTTGGTTTGCTTCCATACAGTCTGTTTACACGTGTTTACATCCAATTCCGCGCCACTATGCATGTTTTTCAATCAGTTTGCTAGAATAACCGTCTGCCATTTTTGAATTTGACCAGCTCTTTACCATTCGTTTGGTTCTCATAAATAATAGCGGTCTCCCATTGCCCTTTGAAGGTTTCCATTACCATTTTTTCCAGCCTTCGAATGCCTAGTGACTGATTGGGTTTGGCATTTTTGTGCGACTTATCCAAGGAATAGAAGGTCCGGCTATTCCCATCATAAAAGTAAACGATGCATTTGCTGAGGGCTTCTTGTTGTGATTTACCTGGTAACATAATGTGGTTTTAAAGTTTGTTGTAAACTGCGCTGATAAGCTTGTTCTAAGGCTTTATCCTTGTAATTGGATATTCGTTTTTCATGAATTCGGAAGAGTTGTAAACGGGTTTTATGTTTATGCCTGCCTTCCCCTTTTTCACGTTGCTTCCATTCGTGTTGGGTCTGTTGAATGATGATCTGATTGCGAATTTCGTTTTTTAGGGTTTCCTGCTTCAGATACCATTCCCAGGTTTTACCAAAACCATTTCGCTTATTATTATGATGAAAATAGAGATAAGGTTTGGGGATCCAGTGGTTCGGGTTGCGCTCTAACCAGCGCCTGACCATATCCACCCGTTTGTAAAGCATATCTTGGTGGTTTTCCCATTGCTTTTTAGTGCCTTTAAGGCGGAATTTCTGAAAAACCGATGCCCAAATATGATTGAGGATTTCTTGCTCTTCAGGCTTGCAAAACATTAAACCTGGATAAAGAGAGCTGTAGGTGTACCTCCAAAAATCAAGCACTTGTTTTTTTAAAAAGGAAATGTGCTCCGCCCCAACCTTTTCGGTCTCTTTTTCAGAAACTTTGGTTTGATTTTGTGGGACGGAAGGCACAATTTCCCCCGTGTTCATATCATGTTCTTGTATGGTTCCTGTCGTGTTAGCTTTATCATCTTGGTGAGTCTTTTGACTCACACCGCTTATTGACTTATGAACAGTGATATTATTATTTCTTTGTTCTTGTTGTTCATGAACTAAAGGGTGAAAATTTTTCGCTTTATCATAAAAAAGAGAGGTAACTACTCCTATTTTTGTTACTCCATCAACAGAGGTTGCGCATAACTTTTTGTGCCCCAAAACCTCAGGGGTGATCCAGATTTCAATCCCTTCACTTCCTCGATGCTCTTCTCTGACAATAAAACCTGCTTGCTTCAGCCGCTCTTTATGATTGATAATAGTGCGTTTGGTACAACCCTTACAGGTGGCGAGGCTAACATTAAAGGTTCGGAAACCTGGAAGTTGTTCCCTTCCCAACTCCTGAAAGCGTGAAGCCTGGTTAAGCTGTTTTATATACAACCTGGTAATGAGTTCCGCTGTGGCTCGGTGGTTGGCATTTAGCTTATTTGTCAGTTGAGTTTGCCTTTTGTTATATCGGTCAATGTAGGACTTAGTATTCCAAAAGACTTCTGAAAAGTCAAAATACAGGCAATTAGGTTCAGTGGTTTTCATACGTGCTTTTAGTTTGTAGTTCTCTCAATGATTGGATAAGGGCTTCCAGGTGCTGATGTCGTACTTTGAGTTCTTTACCCAATACAGCGATATTTTTCTCCCCAAACTCCAATAACAAAAATTTGTAAACACGCTCACAGCAATGGGATTCAAGTTCTAGAAAAGCGAGTTGTTCGTTTATGGAGATCATGTTTACCAAAGTTTAAAGAGGTTTCTGAATGTAGCGGTTCAGGTATTCCAGGATACTTCGTTTTGAATACCGGATAATACGGCCGTCTTTTGGTTTGGTGTATATGATCTCATCCAGATCACGTAGCTCTTGCATCTTTGTCTTGCTCCTTATTCCTAGAAGTTTCCGGGCTTCTTCACTGGAAATCCAATCATTAGCTGGATCAGATTTCTCCATAGCTTCTTCCCATGCCTCCTTGATGGCCTTTTTCATCATAGAGATCATCTCCCGATGCATTTTTTCGTATGCTTCTGATTCAAATACGATCACTTCCATAAGCAGTTTCTTTTATGCGGTTTTCTAATGCCTTTAAAAGTGATGGTCGGTAGATCCAAAGAATACCATCTTTATCTATCCGGATAAGATCACAGTTCTTTACTACTTCATCAGTCAGATTTTCCATGGGAATCCAAGGGCTTTTCGGAAATGAAAAATGGATGGAATGGATGCTATTAGACTGTTTACAGTTCTTTTTTCTTACCATTATAACCTTCTAAAGGATATTATGGTGGTAAAGAGAAGGATTAAACTAATGCGAAAACAGTGGTACACGGGTGTACCACCCCTTTAGCTGAAATTCAACTATCTGCATAACAGTGAATTAAAGTTTTATGAATTTTGAAATTAATCAGAACAAGGGATTTTGTTTTGTCAAAATCACAGAGACAAGAGGGTTTGGAACATAAAAAGTACACGCTGTATACACCCTAAGATTTCAATTATTTTATAATGTTTGGGGTAATTACATTGAAAATAAGGCCTTATTTACCAAATTTATCCAATTGATCGAGCATATTCCTAAGCACTTGTCTGACGTTTCTTTTTGTCGTAGTTGGTAATTCATAATATTTCCTATCCAGGCTTTCAATAGAGATATTTTTTGTTTTTAAGGTACTATAACTATTGCTCACAAATTGCAGTACGGATTTACGGGTACCCTCTAAAAGCTTATTTTCATAAAAAAGGCGTGTAAAAAGTGACATCTCCGAAACAGATATCAACACAAGTTGCTTTTTATATAATTCACTCAAAGGTTCTGAAAAAGAGCCTACAGATAAAGCTGGTTCAAATTTGAGTTTACGCCTGTAGAATTGAATATTTTCTATAAACCAAAGACTCATCTGATCTTTAAATGGAAGGTGTTCCTGGTTGTAGCCAAAGGTGGCTTTTACAGGAGATTCCTTCAGCGTTTTTTCATAAAAATAAAGGGTCTTTAATTTCTCTGATACGGTTTTCTTACTTTTCATTTCATCAGCAATCCTTCGGGTCACATATAGAAAGAAGTCATGGTCATTAAAATCGTATGTTTTTAAAAAATACATAGCCGCAAATTCGCTTAGTCGATGGTGTTGCTTTAAAAACACGTCTAAAGCATCAATATATTCGATGTGATATAGTTGATCATAATAACTGAACTCCCTTGCCTGATGTATCACCAGGTTTTCAAGTGGTTTTTTGAGTAGGTTGAGCAGGTTCTTGGGTAGGCTTTTAGTTTTGTCAAGCTTTTCTATCAATGCTTTTGATGCATCAGAATAGTTGGCCAGCAACCATAACCTATTACAGTAGGGAATGGGAAATGAAAGGTCCAGATAATTGAAAAAGGTCTTTTCCATATAGATAAGTATATCTTCTAATTTTTGGAACGCTAATTTGTGAATATCCATATCTGTTTTATTTGCTGAAATTTGATATAGCCCATTATGTTTTTTAGCAGGAATTCGTTCATTATTAATTACATGTATATAGGCATTGATCACGGCCTGATACTTTTTGACATGTACTTTTATTGCCTCTTCGTTTTTGAGATCAAAAACTTTTTGGTGTAACTGGCCTTTTATTTCATTAACCGCTTCATGAAGTGATACCTGGTAGAAATAAAAACGGATTTCCTGCCCGGAGATAGATTGATAATCTTCAGAGGTAATAATTTCATAAAGTATACTATCTGGTTTTTTCTTCAATCGAATATCCACAATATGATCAGACCCTCTTCCTAATAGTTGTTTCAGGGCACTTTGTGAGGCTTCAGGTAGATCGTCATAAATTAGAACCTTACTACTGTCAGAGAAAAATGTAGTAGATAGTTCTTCAAAAGCAAACTGCAAGTGATCAACAACTTGGAATCGACCTTTTTCGGTTTTTCTTAACTGTATTTTATGATGTCGAATGTATTTCGGATACCTTCTTTTCAAATAAATGAGCTGCTCTTTATAGGTATCTTCATGATCATAAATTGGTGAGTCAGCATTGAATATTTTGTAAAATATGTCGAAGTACTCCATAGGCTACCTTATTTAAGTGTTCTTACTAAAAATATAAGGATTTTAAGCCTGGATTGTAGTAAAATATCCGTTAGGTACTATTTTCCTGATCTTTATCAGGTTTTTGAAAAATACGGGAACGGATCCGGCTTAGAGTATCAGGTGCTATTCCAAGGTAGGAAGCTATATAGATGATAGGCATTCGTTGAAGGATACGGGGTTCAGTTTTGAACAAATGAATATATTTTTGTGTAGCATTAAATATCTGCAAACAAGTTATTCTTTCCATTAACATTCTTGCATAATTTTCTACGATCAATCTGCCTAAAGTCTGCCATTCCGGATACTTTTCATAAAGGTCATGTAAATCAGATTTGGTGATTTTAAGCAGAGTACTCTTTTCTGTGAGCTGGATATACTCACAACTGGGATCACCAGTTGTAAAACTTTGAAAAGAAGTAAAAAATGATCCTTCAAAACCAAACCAATGAGTAACCTCCTTTCTTTTTTTAAAATGGAAATACCTGCAACTGCCCTTAATAATAAAATACAGTTCATTGCAGAGATCATCTTGTTTGATCAACAGGGTTTTCTTCTTAAATTTTTCTACCTGAAATCTACTAGTAATTTCGGCTGTAGCCTTGTTGCCTAATACGGAAAAGCTATCGAGATAAGTCTCTAATTTGTTGTATTCTGATTGCTTTTTCATAATCATCCACTTAAATCTAGAAATGAAGCCAACAACCTGAGAATAGTCTCAATCAGATAAGAATACGGATACTTTGCAAAGGTAGCTGTCAAATAGTAAAACGATACACTTCAGGTATGACCTGATGCTCAAACAGCTTTACAGTCTTAATTTTATTGTCAATAATCTTATATACAATCACTAAATCTTGTTTTATGATTTCTCCTTTATTGAGATGGGGTGCGATAATTTGTACTGCTTTATTTTCTTCCACTATCCAGATGACTTCCATCGCGAAATTCCTGATCTTATTTAGAACGGATGACAGAATATCCAGAGCTACAAAAAATCTCTCTTTACCTACATATAAAAGATCTTCCCGGTTATTTTTACTGACCATAAACAAGACGTCATCACTGATAAAAGAGACCAGCAACAATTTATTATCCATTTTTATAGCGTTAATGCAGTTTTCAACGATGTTCAATGTGTTTGTTTTCATCACTTGATATCATTCATTTTTCACTCTAAATAAACTCTCAGCATCCAAACCATTTTTTCATGGTCTTTCATCATGCTTGTAAAAAAATCACTGGTACCTGCATCATGGTATTTTTCCTGGCAAGTTTCCAGGTTGCTTCGTAAGTGATTGATAATTAATTCGTGATCATAGACGAGGTTTTGAAGCATGCTCCTAGCATCTCCATTATCCTCTTCATGTTCCTCAAGCCGCGTGAGTTTAGAGAATTGCTTGAGCGTACCTATAGCATAATGTCCTAAGGCCCTTATTCGCTCGGCAATCTCATCAATTTTTTCTTCTAGGTCCCGATAATGCTCTTCAAACAACTCATGTAATGACTTAAACTGCATACCTCTGACGTTCCAGTGATACTTACGAGTTTTTGTGTACAATACATATTCATCAGCCAACAGATGATTCAGCAATTCTACTGAGCCAAAGCGGTCTTTTTCGGTTAATCCAGTATTTAGTTTTTCCATAGTTTATCATTTTGATACTCACAATCTACAATGAATACATTTCAAGGATTGAGCATTTATCAAACTGTTTGTGGCACTTTTATTCCTTTCATCTATGAACATTATCAAAAGGTGAGTAATGCTTTTAATGCCCACGAATATTTAGTTTTTCAAACCCGATGGGATTCATAGTTATCCTCAAAGTATCTCGGCTAATAATAGAAAGGTAATATCTCTTTTAAATGCAAAATCACCCTGTAGCTGCTTAAGACGGAAGTAAAGATTATATGACTGCAGCCTAATAAAAAAGCATACAGATTTTCAATTTTTTTTACAAACTCAATAATTTCTTGTAGTCCATTTCATTATCAATATCCAGTACATTAACAGATGAACCTATTCCAGTTACATTCTTTAGCTTAGTATTAAGAAGTCTTTTAGCTCCAACATCTTCTTTAAGTTCTTTCAGCAAGTGAAAAGTATTATAGACGAAAAGTGCAGGAACCCCAATTCTAAGCCTATAATTAGTTCCAACAGCATCTTGCTCTTTCTCTATGAAAGTTTCAATCAATGCAGTGTAATGTGCAGTAGTGATTAACGGTTGGTCAGAAAGCACGATCATTAAAGCTTCTAAACTAGGATGCACAGCCATTAGCTCTCTCACTCCTTTACCTATTGAAGTGCCCATACCATCCCTCCAGTTTCTGTTTTGCACTACCATTACACTGGCAGGAATAACTGGAGTCAATTCCTGGTTGTAAGCCCCGGTTACGACTAAAATTTTCGATAGTCCAGTTGCTATTATCTTATCCAGCACACCTTCAATAAATGTTTTACCTTGAAATGGCAATAACTGCTTAGGCCTGCCCATTCTGCTTGAAGACCCTCCAGCCAGTACAATTACCCCGATACTTTGTTTAACCAAGCCTAAATCCATCACTTTGCCGCAAAAAATTTATCATGAATATTGGTCTTTTTGTATAGCAAGGGAGCTGCGGAATGACTTGATAGTATGGCTTGTATCTCAGCCAAAATAGAAACAGCAATCTCTCCTGGCAGCTCACCTCCGATATCCAGTCCAGCGGGTGCTCTTAGAGAAGAATCTAGCCAATCCGGAAGGATTTCCATATGTTCTATCACTTCAGATATCAAGCTGTCCCTGCGCCGTTTCGGACCCAACAGACCTAAGTAGGGCATATCGTTCAACTTAAATAGTTGTAAGAGGTAAGACAAATCTCTACTGTAGCTATGTGTCATTAGCACTACGGCAGTTTGTTCATCAACTCCTATGTTTATATGAAGTTCCTCGGGTGCAATGTTGATGATTGAATATGGATCCTGTGGTTTTGATGGAAGAGGATTTTGCGGATGGCCAATCAAAGTAACCTGAAACCCGACCTCTGCAGATATTTTAGCCAGTTTAAATGCGTCTGATTCACTCCCTATGATATGAAGTTGGCGAGAAGGCAGTATACTTGAAGTAAAAACCCCTTCCTTACTTTTCTTGTCCAACTCAAATTTGCAAATCGATTTTTGCCAGTCTGCTGAAAAACGCTCCTCTTTATCAAATTGGAATACCGATCCCATCACTTCTCCTTCAAAACGACTGGTAATTTTCCAAGGATGCCTATGTTTGAAAGCCTGAAAATAACATTTCCAAAAGGCGGTATCCTTAGGAATATCAAAGGGCTCGATCAAAATATAAAGTGTTCCATTGCAGCCGAGGCGATATCGTCCATCATATTCAATCAGTACTGGTTCTCCCGATATGAATACCTCTTTTGATCGCCTAATTACTTCTTTTTCGATGCACCCTCCACTTATTGCACCAACGGCTCTACCATTTTGACCTATGAGCATGCGGGCTCCTGGTTTTCTATAGGAGGAACCTTCTGTTTTAACAATAGTTGCTAAAACAAAAGATTCATTCCAGACATATGCGGTATGTATTATTTCATCAAGCTCTCTCATAGTACTAAAATCTTAAGTAAGTAGTGAAAACAACATTATGGATATCATTTTCAACCGAATCGAAAAAATCACCTTTATAAAGCGCAGAGTAGAACAGTTCGAAACTTACAAAGGCGTTGACGGCCCATTCTGCTTCAATACTGGGAAGCATTCCCACATAACGTTCAGTACTGATTCCATCCTCCCCCGTAATAGAGGAAAATGGTAATCCCGCAGCATTATAAATAATGTCATTTTTGCTTTGCCGCCATAGCCAAGCATTCTCAATGTTGACAGCAAATCCATTTGACAAGGTCAGTCGATAAGAAGGATGAAAAGTGTAGAGATTGCTAAAATTAATAAGCGCGGCACGACTTAAATAGCCCAAAGCCGGATAAATAGGATTGAAGGTTCCCAAATCATTATCCCTACTGCCATCGCCACTGAACACATTGGCTTTAATGCCGAACCGATGCTCAATATTTTTAGTAGTGTTCCAAAAATGATCGGCATTCAAACTCACGGAATATGCATTGATATTGAGATTCTGGAAATCGCCAAACTGGTAATTAGCTTCTGCATCCACATCATATCCACGCTCTCCAACGGATTGGTATAAAAAGCGTAAACCCAATGTATGTCTTTCTTCCTGTCCCGTCAAGTTTTGATACACTACATTTGGTCTGCCCAGGCCAGCATAATAGAAATCCAACACTTTTGTATGTTCCCCCGAGCCAAGGTCTAAGCTACTGTACACTCCATATAACTCATTATCCCCAAATGCTTCATTATCAAATACACCATCTTCAATAAATACCTCCTTTAAATAAAAGATATTGGAGTTCCAGATTCCGTTAGCCAAGCCTAACCTCGCACCATCATAAGACAACCTCATATTAGGGGGTCCTTCACGAACTGAAAAAAAACGCCCTGAACCTAAAAACATGGACTGTCTGCCCATTCTCAAATAGCCTTGGAAGGAATTTGTACCGAAATCCAGCTCATAAAACAATTGCTGAAAGGTCAGGTCATCCTCATCAAGAGAACTTATAGAAGCTTCATCTCCCACTCTCCAAGCGTTCACCAATTGTGCAAAAAGGCGATGATTTTTTAAATGGAAATCTGTATGAATCAATAACCGCTGGTCCCAGAAGTATTCGTTCTCGGTTTTTGTTTCTTCTCCATCTGTCGCTGTTCTTAGATAAACAAACTCACTTCTGGAGTTACCACCAAGAGAAAGATAAGAAGTCCCTTCTTCATTAAGTTTAATGAATTTGATTTTTTCCCAACCATTTATTTTCTCAGCGTTTTTGAGGTAATCAAACTCATCCATATATCTTATCATATTAAACCTACGCTGGATAAAAAGCTGACCGTGTATTTCATTCACCTCTATTTCATCTTCTTTTTGTGGTTCTTGGCTATAACTCTCATTACAAAACGCTATTGATAGGGATATAAGAATTCCTCTACCAAACTTACTTAGACCTTTCATGCTTTGATATTTTTGGACTTTTAAGCTTAGGTAATCGTCATCCCAAGTAGTTTCTCAGGTTTATAGGGTAATGATCTCAAGCGCACCCCAGAAGCATGGTATATGGCATTCATAATTGCGGCTTGTAAACCAACACCACCTAGCTCACCAACCGATTTTATGGCTAATGGGTTAGCCTTTTTATCATCATAAGGTAAAAATGACAAATCTAAATCCGGTATATCGGCCTGTACCGGCATGTGATATCCTCCTAAGTCAGCATTTATATATCTACCTGTCGTTAAGTCTCTTTCTGTAGCCTCTTGCATGGCCATTCCAATAGCAAAAACACAGCCTCCAACAAGTTGAGAATGTGCAGTTTTTGGATTCACAATTTTCCCTGCATCGTAGACTCCAACCACACGATTAATCTTTGCCCAGCAAGTGATAGGGTCTATTTCTACCTCTACAAAATTAGCACCAAAAGAGTAAGAAGAATATTTGAAACGGTCTGGCCCAGGTGCAGAGTCAACGCTGGTTTCTATAAAGCGCCTTTGACTTCTTTTTACCACTGCTACAAAGCTATCCGTATCATTACCTAGTGTCATAACACCTTTGGATACTTGTACCGCATTAGCATCCTTTTTATATAATGGCGACTGAGGGTCTAAGACGGCAAGTTCAATAAGGTAATCTTTAAGTTTATTACAGACCTCCATGACAGCGGTACCAGTACTCGCCACTGTAAATCCGGCAACGGAAGGCGGGGATTTAGGGTACACTGTATCCCCCATTTTAGCCTTTATTTTTTCGATTGGATAGGACATAGCATCAGCGGCTATCTGACTAACGATGGTATACGTTCCCGTACCAATTTCATGCGTTGCCGACAACACCTCCAGGGTGCCATCTTCATTCAATCGTGCTTTTGCTGATGCAGCAACCCTTAGCGTTGGATATGTAGAACTGGCTACACCATAACCGATTAGCATACCATTTTTCCGCATACTTCCTATTTTGGAGTTACGATTTTTCCAGCCAAACTTTTCAGCTCCCTTATCAAAACATTCCATCAGGTACTTAGAAGACCATGGGATATTAAAGTCCAGATTAATCTCAGCATTATTCTTTCTGCGAATTTCAATAGGATCAATGTCAACCTCATAGGCTAGCTCATCAATCATGGATTCCAATAGAAACATTCCACTGGACTCACCCGGAGAGCGCATTGGTACCGACCCACTGATATAGTTTCGAGCGGCCATCATGTTAGCTCTCATATGTTTATTATTGTACATGTGCCTTGGGGACATAACAGTAGTTTCGTAAATAGTATTTTGGAAACTTGGAGCTTCTGCTGTAGCTTCAATATCCACAACATTGATGGTGCCATCTTTCTCGGCTCCCATTTTGACTTTACTATAAGTAGCTGAGCGAAAACCTACGACCCCAAATAATTGTTTACGAGTGAGCTCCATCCTAATTGGTCTGCCGGTTTCCTTTGCGGCAACAGCTGCAATAGCGGTATGTGGAGCAGTAAGGCCTTTTCCGCCAAAAGCACCGCCCACATAGGTAGAAATCACACGTACTTTTTCTTGCGGTATACCAAGCATCTCCGAGACTCCTTTTCTATGGCCAAATACCCAAGCACTGGGCTCATAAATAGTCACAAAATCATTATCCCATATAGCAGTGGTACCATGTCTTTCCATCGGGTTATGATGCATCGTTTGAGTGGTGAATTCCCTTTCAATCTTTACCGTACTATCGGAAAAGGCTTTATCAGGTTCTCCACGTTCATACTGACCTTCAACAACTTCATAAAGCAATTCTAATTCCTCACCTTTTTCAGGGTTTGGGTGTTCTTCAAAAAAAACAGGGTCTTTTGAATACAATACTTTAATTAATCCTGCAGCTTCTTGAGCTATCTCGAAAGTTTCGGCTACAACCAATGCAACATATTGCAGGTCATAATAGATATTCTCATCCTGAAGGGGAACGTGGGTTTGCTGACCACTGTCGTCACTGGGCAGAAAAGCAGAAACCCGTGTACCCGTTTTATACAATCGAGGCATGTTCAAATGGGTAAAAATTTTGATGACTCCCTTTTGATTGGACGCTTCCTCTGTATCTATTTCAATAATCTTTCCTTTTGTAATGGTAGCTGAAAGCAAGTAACCATAGGATAGGTTATCTACTTCTATATCATTACAATATTTTGCTTGTCCGGTTACCTTAGCTCTGCCATCTACCCGGTTCTTTGGTTGACTAATTTGTTCCATAAGGAGTATTTTTTGCCATTATCATTGTTCGTACTAATATTCTTTCGAGCAGCCGTACCTTAAACTTGTTGTGCTTACCAGTTTTTGCCCCTTGTATTGCAATGGCCGCGGCTTTTTTGAAATTTTCCACGGTAGCCATTTTTCCTTTTAAGAATTGCTCCGCATTCTTGAACCGCCAAGGAATGGTGCCGACACCGCCTGCTGCAATACCAGATTCATTTATCAAATTGTCTTTTAAATTGAATGCAACAGCACCTGAAATCAAGGCGAATGCGTATGATTTTCGGTCTCTCACCTTTAAATAGGCAGAATGTGTGAAGCCAGGCTCTAATGGTATTTCTACAGCGGTTATTAGTTCACCTTCTTTTAGGTAGGTAATCTTTGTACTTTCATTTGAGGGGATGTGATAAAACTCGCCAAGGGGCATTTTCCGTGCCTCTTTTTTACCTTGTAGGATTACATTGCTGCGGAGGGCCAGCATACCTACTGCCATATCTGAAGGATGTGGGATGTTGCAGCTATTGTTTATTCCAAAAATAGCATTGCTACGATTGTCTCCTTTCTCCGTAGTGGTAGGACATACCGCATTTTGGGTTCTTCTACCACATGCAGATGATAAATCGTAAAAGTGGGGACATCTGGGTTCCTGCATCAGGTTTCCGCCTATCGTGGCCATATTTCGTATTTGTTGTGTTGCCCCTTTGGTTATACTTTGAGTGACTAATGGAGCATTCTGCAAAACGAGTGCTGCCTCTGCAGCCGCAGTGTTCGACACTAAAGCTCCTAATCGAATACTGTTCCCTTCTTTTTTGATTTCTTTAAAGGGAATGGACATTATGTCAACCAAATAATCCGGGCGTTGTATCCCTACTTTCATCATGTCTACAAGGTTGGAACCTCCCGCGATGTAATAGGCATTTTTGTGATTACTTTTTTCCTTTATGGCATCTTTTGTGCTGTTAGCGACAGTGTAGTTAAAATGTTTCATGAATTACATTTTTTTTGCTGTGGTTTCTACTGCTTTTATGATATTCGGGTAAGCTCCGCAGCGACAGATGTTACCACTCATATACTCCCGGATTTCCTCAGTGTCTTTCGCATGTCCCTCATTGATACAAGCGACTCCGGACATTATCTGTCCTGAAGTACAATACCCACACTGAAAAGCATCATGCTCAATAAAAGCTTCTTGTAGGGGGTGAAGTTGGTCACCATCCGATAGCCCCTCTATGGTAGTGATTTCATCATTCTGATGCCTCATGGCCAAGGTTAGACAAGAAAGTTTCCGTTCTCCATTGATATGAACTGTACATGCTCCGCAATGGCCTGCATCACACCCTTTTTTCGTTCCGGTGAGGTTAAGGCGATACCTTAACGTATCTAGAACACTTGCCCTCGGGTCAATTTCTAGTCTTTCTTTTTTTCCATTTACCGTAAGTACAATTTCAACAGCCTTAGGAATCTCAAATACTTTTTCTTGTTGGTTCGGACCTATGGTAGAGCCGAGTAGCGGAAGAGCGGCCACACCTGCAGTGGCAGTCCCAGAAATTTGCAAAAAATTTCTACGGCTTAATCCTTGTTTCTCTTCGTTTTGCCCTTTATTTTTCATGTAAAGTAAATTTTAATCTGGTGGTTTCTTCCTAAGCAATTTCGCTTTTTAATAAAAAATGATATGGTACATTTCAAACTAATCATGGTACTTTTCATGAAGCCCATAACTAACCAAGATAAAAAAGCCCACCAGTGGAATGATCTTCAAACATTTAACAGACTGCTTTGAAGTATTATTTATCCAGCCACTTTCAGAAAATCGTCAAATAGCCTCTTGCCGATTTTGCTTTGTGAGTAATTGTTGCGGTTAAGTCTTTCTTCTCTGTTTATTTTCTGCTAAGTATAGGCTTTGATTTGTAAAGAAACCCATTTATCAATCGTTCACTACCATTACTTTTATCGCCTCTCGATTATCCATCGCTGCGTACCCTTGAGGCACGTCGTCGAGGGATACCTCAAGATTCAGTACCGGTGCAGGATCAATCCAACCATTAACAACATCATTCATAAGCTCTGGAATATAATTTCGTACTGGTGCTAGACCACCAGAAAGCCGAATATTATTCGCAAACAAATACCCCAAGTCCAATGGATTATCTCCATGGGGTGCGCCTACATAGCCGATGGCACCCCCGGGTTTTGTAATTTTAACAGCTGTTTGCATAGATACATCTGTCCCTACACATTCTAAGGTGTATTTTACACCGTGCCCCGTTAGTGATTTTATTTCATCGATGGCTTCTTCTCCTCGTTTTTTCACTATGTCAGTAGCTCCGAATTTTCGACCTATCGCAATACGCTCATCGTGACTACCTAACAATATAATTCGCTCCGCCCCCAGTTTCTTGGCAGATAGCACAGCACATAAACCAACAGCTCCATCCCCAACCACAGCTACCACACTTCCTGGTCTTACGCCTGCGCTGAAAGCTGCGTGATACCCTGTGCCCATTACGTCTGTGAGGAGCAGAAGTGATTTTAGTAAGTTTCTATCATTATCAGCATTACCCGGAATTTTCACAAGAGTAGCATCTGCAAATGGTGCGCGTATTGCCTCTGCCTGGCCACCATCGTTCTCACCACCCCAAAAACCTCCGTGGTAGCAAGAGGTGGGGACTCCATCCTCGCAAGCTTCACATTTGCCATCAGAAAATGCAAACGGAGCCAATACGCGGTCTCCCTTTTTTACTGTCTTGACTTCTGCACCTACTGCTTCTACAATACCCATCCACTCATGACCCGTGCGATAACCCTCTTGCCAATGAGGCCAGTAGCCTCTATAAAACCAAAGGTCTGACCCACATATACACGAGTGAGTGATGCCAACTATAGCATCGGTAGGTAAAACAATCTCGGGATCTGGAACCGTACCAATTCTAATATCTTCTTTTCCGTAATAAAGTGCAGCTTTCATAGAATTATTTTTTTAATTTAACCATGACCTATAAGTAAAACCAAACGTACCTAACACTTGATGTTGAGTACTAAGATATACGGTAATTGGATTAGCATATGAGTAGTTTTCTAACAGATGATGGTACTTTTGCTCTGTATAGGTGAAAGGAAAAAGGGCTTACTAAAAGCCGCTTTAATAAACGAAAGAGTGGAAATGTACGCTACACCTCTATTCTAGAAAAGTACCATAACGAGGCGTCATTTGTAAAACTACAATGAGTCACTTATTTCCTGGTGATACCAAGTTTCTTTAAACGATGTTCCAACGTAGTAGCTTTCATGTCGAGGAGTGCAGCAGCGCCATGCCTTCCACTAACACGCCATTTGGTTTTATGCATTACCATTTCTAGGTATTCTTTTTCAAGAATTTCTTTTTTACGCTTGATATCTTCCATGGTTATGTCTTCTAAATTCTCTTGCACAATTCCAAAACTTTCGGACATACCTAGCCTATCAAGGTATACATTCCCTGGTTGCAGGTTGAGCTTTTCATGACGTTGTGTAATGAGTGCTTGTTGGGTTAGGTTTTGAAGCTCTCGCACATTCCCTGGCCATTGATAATCCAACATGACTCGTTCGCTTTCCTTTGTAAAACCTTTGAATGTAAACCCTAATTTTTTCGAAAAACGCTGAGCAACTTCCTTGGCAATCAACAAAATGTCATCACCCCTGTCACGTAAAGGAGGTAATTGTATTGAAAAAACGCTTAAGCGATAAAAAAGATCTAGACGAAAATTTCCTAGTTGGGTTTCTTCTTCAAGTCTACGATTGGTCGCAGCAATTATTCTAAAGTCAATCTTTTTTAACTGATTGCTACCCATTCTTTCTACTTCTTTTTCTTGAATTACACGCAACAGTTTTGCCTGAAGGTCAAGTGGCATTTCTCCAATCTCGTCTAGAAAAATAGTTCCTTTATCAGCTAGTTCAAACTTACCCACACGGTCTTTGATAGCCCCGGTAAATGCTCCTTTCACGTGTCCGAATAACTCACTTTCTACTGTATCTTTTGGAATAGCAGCACAGTTAACCTTTACTAAGAGGTGTTCTCTTCGAGGTGAGTTCTCGTGAATGGCCTTTGCTACCAACTCTTTGCCGGTACCAGTTTCTCCTAAGATAAGTACGGGTATGTCTATGGCTGCTACTTCGCGCACTTGTTGAAATACCCTTTGTATGGCCAGGCTTTTGCCAATGATGTTTGAAAAGCTATTGCCGGGTTGTAGCTCCTCTTGCAAATAGCTTTTTTCTTCTGCCAACTTTTTGTTGAGTTCTTTAATCTCATCGTAGGCCAGTAGTTTTTCAAATATCAAAACCAATGAGGGGTGTAAACGCTCCATTAGTTCGATATGCTCTTTGGCATAAACATTTTCAGATTTACTGTAGAAAGCAATATAAAGTATCCTTTTTTTGGCAATGGGAAAAGGATAGACCATCATACTTCGATGACCAAAAACATCGTACATCGCCTTTTTGATAATATTCTTTTTAAGTGCTGTAAAAAACTCCTCTTTGTTCAATACCAAAGGCTTAGTGGCCATATCTTTTGCAAGTTGCCCTTGCAGCTCTTTTCTACTAAGTTTAGTAAGTTTAACAAAGGTGAAGATATCGATATCGCGATATTCATTAGGACCAATACACTCAAAGCCCAAGTTTGGAAGCCCGGGAATATCATGTATCATGCCGAAGGAAATAAAGTGAAAGGGAATGCATGATTGTAGAATCTTTGCAAAACCTAGTAATTTGTCTTTCCACTCAATTCCTTCTGTTAATGCATTGATAACACTCAGCTGCAAGGTTTTTTCACGATCTCGTTCCTGAATGTCCTCGTTAGCTATAATATTGCTCAGTGCCACAGTCATTTGATCAGTGATGGATTTAAACAAGGATTGTTGCCCATTAAATGCATTTTCCTTTCTGCTCCAAAAATAAAGTAGACCGATATTTTTCTTTCCTTTTTTGAGTGTAGCGGCAATAACACTTTTAAAATCACGGATATCAGGATTCTTAAAATGTGGATGTTCTAGCAGGTCAAAAATTTCAGTTCCCATCAAAATATGCTGGTTTTTAATAATACTCTTGGTAGTACCGCTCATTGGTAGCCAACCCGTCAGACCGTTTTCTTTTAGAGTCAAATTAATACCTACTTCGTAACTATAGTCGACTATAAGATCACGTTCCCTTTGTAAGTCTATGTCTAAATGGAACAGCCCGGCATCATCAAAGGGAAATACTTTTTGCAGTTTGTCAAAAATGGCTTTGACCAGTTCGGGCCCGGTGGTGATGTTGGCAATGCTCTCGGTAACGGCCAGCAGGTCTTCGGTCTTTTTCTTTTCTTCCATCAATGCTTCATTGGCCAGTACGTTGCTTACCGTTACAGCCAACTGGTCGGCAATGGCCTGGAAGAGGGAAAAGTCTTTTTTGGAATAGGTGCCCGTTTCTTTGGAATCGAAGACTAAAAAGCCAAAAGTTTCACCAGACATACGCAACGGGGTATGTATGAATTCTTTTAAACCCTCGTCTTCCATAACAGCTAGAAATCCCACAGGGAAGTCTTTGAACTTCTTATAATTCTCAATGGTCATCACCTCAGTTGTCGAAAGTAGATGCTCAACGAGACTGTTCATTGGCTGCCAAAAATGGAAATCTTTTTCTATCAGGCCAGACAGTGTCGATGTGGAAAAATGTCTTTCAATAGAAATGTCTTTCCACTGGGTATTGTCCTCATTTACGATGACAATGGCCAAATCATCCATCGGTAACAGTTTACCTATCCTTTCGGTGATGAGGTGAAAGAGTTGGTGGCGTTGGCTTACGTTCACAAGTGCCTCACTGATGCCCAGCAGCTTTTCGGTGAGTTGTTTTTCCTTGATAAGCCGAGCATTTTCTTTTTCAAGCTTCTCAACCTTTTTCAAATAATTTTCTTCATGCATGTTGATGACTGGTATCTATTTCAATTACTGTAGAAATATAATAGTTATTCACCTAAAAATTGGGAATTTCACCATTAAATTAATCGTTATTTTGGGTTTTTACTCTACTAAGCAATTACTTCAAATTCAAAATACTGATAATCAATTTCTTATATAATATTTGAAAGCTGGTATAAACTTCGATTATGCTTTGGTATGAATAAATCAATTAATGCAATAGATACCTTGAAACTCGATGAATTTGTAGATCACATTCGTGGAGAAAAGTATGTGTACCAGAATTTGATCTTCCCGTGGGGACAAAATGGGTTTTATACAGATACACTTGATGTTTTTAGTACATCTTATAGCCAGTTGCCAAAAGTTTATGTTCAGGATTTTTACTTTTTATACATTTTGAAGCATGGGCGTATTGTTAAGTTTAGTCAAGCCAAAAAAGTAGATTTACAGGGAAAAAATCTCTATGTATCTTGTCCCGGCCAGATGAAAAACTGGAAAGCTGTGGAAAATGCCGAAGGCTACATCCTTGTGTTTTCAAAGGGTTTCTTAAAAAATCTAAGATATAACAAAAACATGTTGACCGAATTTCCTTTTCTTGTTTTCCCAGATAAGATTAATTACTCTGTACAGTCTAAAGATTTTGAAAAATGCTTAGATGTTTTAGCAAATATATATGAAGCGTATATCCGAAAAGAAGCATACGATTATGAATTGATTCAACTTTGGGTAACAGAATTGCTAATCAGAATAAAAAAATATAACGACAAGAATAACAGAGAACATTTAGGTGATGATAGTGCTAATGAAACATCAGTAGGTCCAAGATTTGTACAACTACTCGAAGACCATTTTACCCAAGGCATTAAAAAAAAATTAGTCACTAATAAAGGAGTAGCAGAGTTTGCAAAAGATCTCAACGTGCACCCCAATCATCTAAACAGAGAAATAAAAAAACACTATGGTAAAAGCACAAAAACAGTAATTATCGAGCGATATTTATTAGCAGCTAAGTGCTTGATTTTGCAGACAGACTTAACAATACAAGAAATCTGTTATACACTAGATTTTAATAATCCTCCCTATTTTGGTCGGTTTTTTAAAAAGTATACAGGAATGTCTCCATTACAATTCAGGAAAAAGAATAGTAAATTAGTTTAAGGCGTATTTAAAATTAAATATTTAACTGATATTAATTTATTTTCAGAGTTTCCTTAACCTTATTTTGAACTTTATCATCTTTTGCTGTTCTCCATCTAGTAAATGATTGTGAGATTATCTCTAAGTTATTCAGTATAAAGGGTGCCAAAGACATGGTCAATATAGATACCGCTAAAAAAATTTGGTAATTGGTCTCAGTAATCAGTCCATATTCCTGTCCCGTTTTGGATATTACAAATGAAAATTCACCGATCTGTGCCAATGATAAACCCACTGCAAAAGATACTTTTAATGGCATTTTTAAGAACCTAGCAGCAAGTGTACCAGCAATTATTTTAACGATTACAATGAAACTGAACCAAAACAATATTCTAGGAAACTGCTCAAGAAAAGTATGATAATCTAACAACATTCCCATAGCAATAAAAAAGAACCCTATAAATACATACCGAAAGGGCATAAAGCTTGAAACCGCCAAACGACTATACTCTGTTTCTGCAATAATTAACCCAGCTATAAATGCCCCTAGAGCTAACGAAAGCCCTAACCATGAGGTGAAAAGTGCGATACCCGTTACAATAAAAATACTGGCTACCAAAAAAACCTCCTGACTAGGTTTTCTCATTACGAGAGATAAAAATTTTGGAATGACATATTTCGCCAGTATCCATGCTAATAATGCAATGGCTCCTAACTCTAGTAATAAAAGCCCCATCTCCAATACGGGGCTTCTTCCTTCACCCGCTAAAATAGGTGTGAACAGCATAAAAGGGACTATCACAATATCCTGAAACAGTAACATGGCCAAAATGACCTTTCCTGTCTGGGTTTCTAACTTAGATTGGTCTTGAAGTATTTTTACTACTATTGCGGTGCTACTTAGTGCAGTGACGAAACCCCAGAATATACTTTCTTCGATAGTTCTACCAATGCAATAGGTAAGAACTGCAGTAATGGAAATGGTAAGCAGTACCTGTAATGTGCCTCCTAGAAGGACGAATTTTTTTATTTTTTTCAGATTACCGAATGAAAATTCCAAGCCTACTGTAAATAGCAAAAGGATAACACCAATCTCCGCATAAGTTTCTACTTCGTGTGCGCTATTCATAATTTCAGAGGTGTTTGGGCTCAACAGAATACCTGTTGCTAGATAACCAATAAGATGCGGAATCTTTAAAAAATTACAAAACACGATGATGACCGTGGTAACACCAAATAAGATGAAAATATTGAGTAGGATATGAATTTCCATAACAATTGATTTAAAGGTGAAAGCAAAGATATCCTACCATTCAAAAGTTTGCATTGTTGAACCTCCTTGTCGAAAAGGGTGTAGTTTGGATAAGATTTTATCGTGATCTGCTGAAGTTCTCCATTGTTGGAGATGGTTCATATTATCCATTTCCAACAACAATACTGAACTATCTTTTTCTTGCAAATCTTTGATTACTTTGACCTCAATAAACCCTTCGTGTTTTGAGGCAAGTGAATGCAACTCGTTAACCCACTCTGAGAAATATTTTTTACCAGCTTCTGAGAGAGAATGTTTTACTATTACGTGTATCATTTTTTTATAAAATTTTAATTTCTAAAGCAAAATTAAAGGGTTAAAAGAGCATTTGCTTGGTAGTTTTCAAAGTAGCTCTGGTACTTTTTAAATTTGACAAAAGAATCTGTTGTTAACAAGTATAACACTCAGAAACCTCGACAAGCGATTGCTCATAAAATTGCTATGCTTTTTCAAAGTGAAATACTATCTTGAACGAGTGAATAAAGAAGTAATCGTTTTTAAAGATATAGCGGCCTTGCTAAAGGGGCTTAAAAGTATCAAACCGAAGTACGAACATTTTCAAATCCATCGATTTGAGGATGTTCCTGATTCGCAGGTCAATGAAACCAAGATTTTCAGAAGTAATTGCTATGTAATGATTCTTCTATTGCAAGGTGAGGCCGATTATAAAATTGGACTTCACAACTATTATATGTCTGCTGGGTCTTTGTATTTTTTAGGGCCTAAACACCTAAGACACTACAGAAGGGAAAAGAACAACTGGAAAGGATTTGTTTGCATTTTTACCGATGAGTTTACTACAGCCACGAATCTACCCAACCATTTTGCAGATTACCCTTTCTATTCTTTAAAAGGAAATCAAAAACTACAACTTCGGGAGGAAGAAATTGTGGGTTTTCAGAAAAGGATAAATGCGCTATACCTTACTTTCAATAGTGGAAAATTAGACAATTGTTGGCACCAACTACATATTATTCTGAACGAGGCCAAAGATTTATATTATCAAAAATTCAATGAGGAAGTACACGAGCCTGAAGCCGATTTGGTGATTCAGTTCAACTCAGAGCTAGAAAGCCATTTCTTCAATATTGCCAGTGGAAACGTAGAGCATTTGTATTCCGTAAACGACTTTGCAGGCCGCCTTTATGTTCATCCCAATCATTTGAGCAAAATCCTTAAAAAGTATACTGGGCGAACGGCTGGTCAAATTATACGCGAGCGGGTGATCGTTGAGGCTAAATCGCTGTTACAATCAACAGAAATGTCCGTATCTCAGGTAGCCTTCACACTCTGTTTTAATGATACCTCATACTTTACTAAATACTTTAAGAAATCTGTGGGTATGACCCCTATTAAGTTTCAGGAGAAACATAATAATAAATAGGACACTCCAAAAAAGTGTGATATATCGAATTCACCATTATCTATCTTTACTACAAGAGCAGTACTATTCAAAAGTATAAATCCTCAAGACTCTTAAAACTTACCATTACTGCTTTGAAAACTACCATCATACCAGGTATAGTTAAAAATACCTTTGCATAGAATGTAGAAAGATTTAAGTCAAAGTGTAATCTTAACATATAAAATCATGAAAAATAAAAAGAAAATGGTGTGGTTCATTACAGGAGCCTCAACAGGTTTTGGAAAAGAATTGGCCAAAGTAGCGTTGAGTGGAGGTGATAAAGTAGTCGCTACCTTTAGAAATCAAGAACAAATAGCTGCTTTTAACAAATACTATCCGGGCCAGGCCGTTGGCGTACATGTCGATGTTACCAAGCCGGAGCAGGTCGCTGGAGGAATCGAAAGGGCAATCTCAGAGTTTGGTCGAATTGATGTGTTAGTGAACAATGCCGGCTACGGCTCATTGGGCAGTTTGGAAGAAGTTGAAGAGGACGAATTGAAATATCAATTTGAAGTAAATGTTTTTGGTGCTGTAAGGCTGACCAAAGCTGTCTTACCTTACATGCGCAAGCAACGCTCTGGCCATATTATTAACATTACCTCAATTGGAGGTTTAGTTAGTTATCCCGGTGTTAGTGTATACAATGGAAGCAAATTTGCCCTGGAGGGTATTGGCGAAGCACTGGCAATGGAGGTAGCGCATATAGGTATTAAAGTAACAAATATTGAGCCGGGACCTTTCAGAACCGATTGGGCCGGTCGTTCAGCCAGCTATCAGAAAGTTACCATTCCCGATTATGAAAAAAGTGTGGGGCAACGTCTGGAATCGATTAAGGAAATTGATGGTAAACAAGAAGGCGACCCTGAAAAAGCTGCAAAAGCTATTTTTCAAGTTACCAGACTAAATAATCCCCCCTTACACTTGCCACTCGGTGCCAGTGCCTATAAAGATGCTTATGAGAAGTCCGAAAACCTACGCAAAGAACTTGATAGCTTTCAGTATTTGGGACTGCCCACTGATTTTAAAATGGAAAAGTAACTGGTGTAAAAAACATAAGAGCATCTTCAGGAATAGAAAAGCCGCTTAATAGCGGTTTTTTTAATGAAAAGTACCAGACACACTTTAAATAGTACCAAACATAAGGTTATAGGTCAACATACCTTTATGGTATACAAAAAATACACAATTATGAATAGAAATATTGAACCTTGCGAAAACACCTCAAAGCTCTATTTGATATTTGCTTCTCTAGGAATGGAAAATAACGTTAAAGACCAAATATTTGAGCTTTGGGAGAAAATGCTCAAAAAGATGAGTGCAGTCAAAACAGGACTTTCTTCATTCTTTCAAAATGATTTTAACAAAATGCTTCTGGCAACCGTAGGCTATATGTTTATTTCAGTAGTTCTTATGTTGACCGCATTTGCTTTAATTGTTTATTAAAATGAAAAATACATTAAAAATAACTGTTTTAACTTGGGTAGGTATCTACCCATTGATAACCCTTTTATTGTTTGTTCTCGAGGACTGGCTCAACCATTTAATTATGCCAATCAGGACATTAGTACTTACAATAGTGCTGGTACCCTTGATGACTTATTTAGTGATGCCTTTACTGCGAAATCTTTTTCAAAAGTGGTTGAACAGAGCAGATACGGAAAAAGATTCAGCTTAAAATTTGATCCGCAGCATCATCTAATACTTCTTTATCAAAGTCTGCGAAGTAGGCTTCCGTGGTATAGTAGTTTGTGTGGCCAAGCATATCCCCAATTTGTGCTTTGGATACGCCTTTGTGCAAACCTGCCGTGGCAAAAGTATGTCGGGCAACGTAGGTAGTAAGTTTGGTGTCCAAGCCAATCTCTTTTCCTATAGCATTCAATCGCCTGTTGTGGTTTCGCATCCTGCTTTGGTAAACAGCATAAATACGTCTTTCATCTTCCTGATTAATCACATCATCCAATATTGGGAACATCAGATTGGTCTTGACTTTTCTTTTAGAATAGTGATTAATGATTTGTTGTGATTCCTCAGTAATCTTGATATTGAACTCTTTAACACTATTTCCTCTTTTAGTTTTCCTCCTTTTGTATCGGATCCTTCCGTCTTTAATAGCATCAGTAGTTAAAAAGGCAAGGTCAATGAAATTCATTCCTCGCATGTTGAACATAAACAAGAAATAGTTACGATGATGCCATAAAGGTGATCCTATTTGGTAGTTTAGCTTTCTGATGTCATTAATGACATCCAGTTTCACAGCTCGTTTATTCGCTTTTTCTCTTTTTATTGAATATCCTCCTCTCCCAAATGGATAGTCATTAGCTGTAAGCTCTGTTTCTTTATCTTTCACTGCCAGGTTGAAAATTCTCCTTATAGCACGGAGATGGACTCCTAAGCCATTGATTTTGTTGCCGCTTCCTATATAGTCTGCTTCTAAATCTTCCAGAAATGTTTCGTCAATATCTGAAAGTAGTAACCTGTCATTGCCGTAAAACTTTAATACCACGCGAACTGCCTCCTTAAAAGAATTTACCATACCGAAGCGATTTGCTTTTTCATAGCGAGCCACTACTTTTTCGCAATAGGTTTTAAGAGTGGTTTTGTTTGATTTGGAAGAGGGCAATGTATCTATTTGAGGAAGTTTCTCTTTATCCTGTTCTTCAAATCTTGCATTGATCAGGTTGGCTATATCATCTGAAGAAAGCTGTTTCAGGATAGTAAAATGTTCAGACAAAACATCTCTTGCCAAGGAAACTTTTTTCTGTACTCTTGCATTGGCTTTTACTGAATTAGGGTAGCTACTTTTGATTTGCTTTCCTTTTTCATCCCAATCCTTAATCTTCAGTATATATGAAGTTTTGAGGTAATTAGCCTTTCCCTTATGAGACAGTCTAATGACTAGAGGTTTGCTATCTACTTTATTGTATCTGGGATCTGGCATTAAGGTCAACTTGGCCATATATTTCGTATTTTGCTTCTAGTCTAAAATACAAAAATGAAATAGCTCAAAGAAGTGATTTTGAACATTTTTTGAACACTTTTTACGGTTTCTGATGGTATTTTGCAGTTCATAATAGTCCTAATATTATTACAATATATTTGATTATCAAATAGTTATGAATTATTATAAATCAAGAAAAACCATAAGTCTACTTACTCATAATCAGGGGGTCCTTGGTTCGAGCCCAAGTGGGACCACTTTTAATAATCAAAGAGTTACGATTGCAAAATTTCGTAACTCTTCTTGTTTTGAACACTTTGCCCATTTTTTGCGCTCGTTTACCAAAGGCTAACTTCAATATCTAAACAAATTACGAATGATAAAAGGTAACTAAAGCCATTTACACCAACCTTATATCATCTTTAAATAACATATGAATATACTCTGCGTGCACCTCGGCATGATGTTTATGTTCTAAACAATGAAAAAGTAGATGAATCAAGCCATAATCACCTAGTGTATCACGATATTCGTATTGCTCCTTATTTTTTACCCATAGAATAAAACAACACAAGTGACCAATTTCTCCTAATTTCTCAGGGTCTTTTAAGCATTCGCGAAATTCTTCAATATCCATAAGCGCATACTCGTTATACTTTTGCTTACAAGAATTATAATCAAAGGTATGCCTGTAAAGTTGTAATTTTCTATTTTGTATTTCATATTTAATACCACTCATAACATAAAAATCAATTGCATTAGGTATTTCTATAGTCATTACAGATACGATTCGGTTCTTAATAATTCAGCAAAACATATAGAACTGGTTTAAACTTTTTTGATTTAAGCGAAAATTGAAAAAAGTTTAAACCAGTTCATACCATGACTTTAAAAGATACTACAATAAAAGGTGAAAAAAGACTTAAACTTCTCATAAAATTATTTAGAGAATTTGGAAATATTCCAATACAAAGATACAAAATTTGGAAATATTCCAAACCATGAATTCAATAATATTTGGTATTTATATTACTAGTATACCTCAAATAAACTATTGTTTTTCAGTATCTTACACTCATAAATATGGCATATTTGTTAATAAAACCTAATAAGTTTATTTTTCAAATTCGAAATTGCCATTTACATTTATCCAAATATTTTAATGTTTTCTTTGGTATGTTTTTTGGGGAAAGAACTACAAGAATCCTATAATTGAAATACAAATTAAATCGTGTATTATGCAGTATAAAGTCATAGATGCCAAAAGCCAATATTTTGGCAAAGTATTAGATTTCCAATCCTGCTCTACTTTGAGTGATTTGGGAGGAGTGCTCTTAAAAATAGGAAGAAACAAAGTTTCTCTTTTTAAATTTAACGAAGTAGAATTGGTGTAACCGTTTTACGACAGGCTGGTTGATCCTAATGCTGCTATTCTTTTAACATATTTACCTATCACATCGAATTCTAAGTTTACTACAGTACCTACAGAAAAGGTATTGAAATTAGTATGTGTATACGTATATGGGATAATAGCAACACTAAATTCATTTTTTTTAGAATTTACAACCGTTAGACTCACTCCATTAACCGTTATAGAACCTTTTTCTATAGTAATATTGTTTAGCTCGGCATCATATTCGAATGTATAATACCAACTACCATTAGCTTCAGAAACAGCAGTACACCTTGCAATTTGATCTACATGACCTTGTACAATATGTCCATCTAGTCGGTCGCCTAATTTCATACCCCGCTCCAAATTGACAACATCGCCTTCTTCAAGATGTGTCAGGTTCGTTTTATCCAATGTTTCTTTAATAGCAGTTACGGTATAGGTATCTTCATGTATAGAAACAACAGTAAGGCAAACACCATTATGAGCAACGCTTTGATCAATTTTTAATGCTGAAGTAAATCCCGATGTAACGGTAATATGTAAATTTTCCTGATCAGTTTTTAAGGCTACGATTGTTCCTAATTCTTCGATGATTCCAGTGAACATAAATGCAAATTATTTAGTTAAATTTGTACTCTTGAAGGTTGAAGTTCTATTTTAGACTTCAAAAATACTGATAAAGTAGTTTATTAATGAAGAAAGAAGAAAAAATAAAGGTAGGGATTTCTATTGGAGACCTGAATGGTATAGGAAGCGAAGTTGTGCTCAAAACTTTTGAAGATTCGCGAATGTTGGATTTCTGTACTCCGGTCATATTTGCATCGGTTAAAATTCTCTCCTTTCTTAAAAAACACTATAAAATTAGTGCCAATCTGCATGGCATAGAGACAACTTCTCAAATTCTTGAAGGTAAAATAAATGTTTTAAATGTCTGGAAAGAATCCATAGCTATTAATTTTGGTGTCGAGGATGAAAAAATCGGGAAATACGCTATACGATCATTAAAAGCTGCTACCCAGGCGCTTAAAAATGAAGAGATTGACATATTGGTTACAGCTCCTATTCATAAACACAGTATCCAATCTAACGATTTTCAATTTCCCGGTCATACAGATTATCTGGATCAGGAGCTTGAAGGAAACAGCCTCATGTTTATGATCAGTGATGATCTTAAGATCGGATTGTTAACAGATCATGTAGCAATTAAAGATATAGCCAATACTATTACACCCGAACTAATTATACAAAAAATTAATACAATACACCATGCCTTGAAGCAGGATTTTGCTATTTCTAAACCCAAAATTGCCATTTTAGGCATTAATCCACATAGTGGAGATAACGGTGTAATTGGCAAAGAAGATGATGAAATTTTAAAACCTACCATTCAAAAAATTCAGGAATCAGGAAAGCTAGTATACGGTCCATATGCTGCCGATAGCTTTTTTGGGTCTGATACGCATACTGCTTTTGATGCAGTAGTGGCATCCTATCATGATCAAGGGCTCATTCCATTTAAAACACTTTCTTTTGGAAAAGGTGTCAATTACACTGCCGGGCTAGATAAAGTGCGCACATCACCCGATCATGGCACTGCTTTTGAAATAGCAGGTAAGCATAAAGCAGATCATAGCTCTTTCGAAGAAGCTGTTTTTGCAGCATTAAAAATTTATAAAAACCGAAAGGAATATGCCGAAATCACTAGAAATCCATTAAAAAAACAACCACGAAAACCACAAAATAAGGCCTGAGGTATGAGGTATCAGGTTAGAGAATCTTCTCACAACTCACATCTGCCAGGGGCAGAGACCTCACAGCGAAGCGCCCTCACCACTATTTTGCTACCAGTTTAATATAATTTTGCTTACAAAAAGGTTTTCATAATGATTTTTTAGTATCTTTGCACCCGCCTTTATCAAATTGGTACGGGCACTTGAAACTGATGATGAAATGATGCAACTTAAAGAGTATACTATTCCTTTTGTTGGACTGAAGCAGGGATTACACCAGTTCGAGTACGAAATCGACAATACGTTCTTTGAACATTTTGAGTACGACGAATTTAATGCAGCTGCGGTAAAAGTTGATTTGGAATTTACCAAAAAAACCACCATGCTGGAACTACAGTTTAACGTTACCGGAACCGTAAATATAAATTGTGATCTCACCAATGAGTCTTTTGATTTGCCAATCGAAAATGATTTTCTTTTAGTAGTCAAGTTTGGAGAAGAATACAACGATGAAAATGAAGAACTTCTTATCCTTCCTCATGGCGAATATGAAGTTAACGTGCAACAATATATTTACGAGCTTATTGTTTTGGCTTTGCCTCAAAAACGAGTTCACCCCGGCGTAAAAGATGGAACATTACATTCAGATATTCTCAAAAAATTAGAAGAGCTAAGTCCAAAAGAAAAAACAGAAAATAATGACAACAAGGAAACTGATCCTCGTTGGGATAAATTAAAAAACTTATTAAACGATAAATAAAGCTAAGCAATGGCACATCCTAAGAGAAAAATCTCCAAAACTAGAAGAGATAAAAGAAGAACACATTATAAAGCTTCTGTACCACAAATTGCTACAGACCCTACAACAGGAGAGGCACATTTATATCACAGAGCGCATTGGCACGAAGGTAAATTATACTACCGTGGCCAAATAGTTATCGATAATACCGAAGAGGAAGTGGCATAGGCTTACAGTTAAAATTTCAAAGAGCTCTCACAAAACGTGAGAGTTTTTTTGTTTTTAGTTGAATATATGTCAAAATCCGATTATTTTGCCGCATATTTGTGTATAATTTAGTAATTTCAACGACTTTTTAGGTAGTATTCGTGCTATAGTTCGTGAATTAAAACTAAGATATGAATAAAATCACAGCCGCTATCACTGCTGTAGGCGCATATGTGCCAGACTACGTATTAACCAATGACATACTAGCAACAATGGTTGATACGAACGACGAATGGATAACCTCTCGTACAGGGATAAAAGAACGTAGAATACTCAAAGACAATACCAAAGGAAGTTCGTTTTTAGGTATCAAAGCCGCTGAAGACTTAATTGCCAAAAAAAATCTTGATCCCAAAGAGATCGATATGGTCATTTTTGCTACAGCCACCCCCGATCTTCCGGTTGCTGCAACTTCGGCATACGCAGCGTCACAAATTGGAGCTGTTAATGCTTTTTCTTATGATTTACAAGCTGCCTGTTCTAGCTTTTTATATGGAATGTCTACCGCTGCCAGTTATATAGAAACCGGACGATATAAAAAAGTACTTGTGATTGGAGCCGATAAAATGTCATCGATCATAGATTATACAGATCGTACTACGTGTATCATCTTTGGTGATGGTGGTGGAGCGGTGCTATTTGAACCTAATGAAGAAGGGTTCGGTCTTCAAGATGAATATCTTCGAACAGATGGTATCGGAAGAGAGTTCTTAAAAATTGAAGCTGGAGGTTCACTACTTCCCCCTACTGAAGAAACCGTTGCCAAAAGACAACATTTTGTGCAACAAGACGGAAAAACAGTTTTCAAATACGCTGTATCCAATATGGCCGACGCCAGTACAAAAATCTTAGATCGTAATCATCTTACAGGGCAAGATGTAGACTGGTTAATAGCACACCAAGCCAACAAACGTATTATTGACGCTACTGCCAATAGAATGGGACTAGACGATAGTAAAGTACTCATGAATATTCAAAGGTATGGTAATACCACTTCGGCTACGTTACCTTTATTATTACACGATTACGAAAAACAACTCAAAAAAGGAGATAAAATTGTATTTGCCTCATTTGGTGGAGGTTTTACCTGGGGTTCTATTTATCTTAAATGGGCCTATAACTCCTAAACAACTAAACACACAATACCCAACATTATGGATTTAAAAGAAATTCAGAATTTAATTAAATTCGTGGCCAAATCAGGGGCGAGCGAAGTAAAGTTAGAGATGGATGACGTTAAAATTACCATCAAAACCACATCAGACGATAGTAAAGAAACTACCTTCGTACAACAAATCCCAATGGGAAGTGCAGCAGTTACTCCTCAACCAGTAGCACCTGCTCCGGTTGCAACACCTGCATCACCATCGGCTCCGGCAACGCCTGCAGAGCAAAGTTCTGAAGACGATTCGTCGAAATATATAACAATCAAATCACCTATAATAGGAACATTATACAGAAAACCATCGCCCGATAAACCTATGTTTGTCGAGGTTGGTGATACCGTTAAAGAAGGGGATGTACTTTGTATCATCGAAGCTATGAAACTTTTTAATGAAATCGAAAGTGAAGTTTCAGGAAAAATTGTAAAGGTACTGGTTGATGATTCTTCTCCTGTAGAATTTGATCAACCGCTTTTCTTAGTAGACCCATCATAACCCCGTTTTAAAATTCCAATAGATAAATCCCAAAATCCAGTTATTATGGACTTTGGAACCTGGAATTTGAGATTTTTAAATTTAAAAAGTTATGTTTAAAAAAATTCTTATTGCAAATAGAGGTGAGATTGCCATGCGTGTAATTAGAACCTGCAAAGAGATGGGTATCAAAACCGTTGCAGTATATTCTACCGTAGATGCCGAAAGTCTCCATGTTCGTTTTGCTGATGAAGCGGTTTGTATCGGTCCTGCACCTAGTAGTGAGTCCTATTTAAAAATGGCAAATATTATAGCTGCGGCAGAGATTACTAATGCAGATGCTATACACCCAGGATATGGTTTTCTTTCTGAAAATGCCAAGTTTTCAAAGATTTGTGAAGAACACGAGATCAAGTTTATTGGTGCAAGTGCCGAAATGATCGAAAAAATGGGTGATAAAGCGACTGCCAAATCCACGATGATCGAAGCTGGAGTGCCTTGTGTACCCGGAAGTGAAGGCGTAATTCCTGATTTTGAAACATGTAAAAAAGTAGCCAAAGAAACAGGATATCCTGTAATGCTTAAAGCGAGTGCCGGTGGTGGGGGTAAAGGAATGCGTGCGGTTTGGAAAGAAGAAGACCTGCAAGCAGCCTGGGAGTCTGCCCGACAAGAAAGTAAAGCTGCCTTTGGTAATGATGATATGTACATGGAAAAGCTTATTGAAGAGCCCAGGCATATCGAAATACAAGTTGTAGGTGATAGTAATGGTAGAGCATGTCATTTATCAGAAAGAGATTGCTCGGTACAAAGAAGACACCAAAAACTTACCGAAGAGACACCTTCGCCATTTATGACCGACGAACTTCGTGAAAAAATGGGAAATGCTGCGATCAAAGCTGCAGAATATATAAAATATGAAGGCGCAGGTACCGTAGAGTTTTTAGTGGATAAGCACCGTAATTTCTACTTTATGGAAATGAATACTCGAATCCAGGTAGAACATCCTATTACAGAACAAGTTGTCGATTATGATTTAATCAGAGAACAAATCCTTGTAGCAGCAGGAGTACCTATTTCTGGCAAAAATTATTACCCGCAATTACATTCTATCGAATGTAGAATCAATGCCGAGGATCCTTATAAAGATTTTAGACCTTCTCCGGGAAAGATTACGAATTTACACCTCCCAGGGGGTCATGGCGTTCGCATCGATACCCATGTGTATAGTGGATACAGCATTCCGCCAAATTATGATTCTATGATCGCAAAGTTGATCACAACTGCACAAACTCGTGAAGAGGCAATCAATAAAATGAAAAGAGCTCTTGATGAATTCGTAGTAGAAGGTATTAAAACTACCGTCCCTTTTCATAGACAATTAATGGATCATCCAGATTACGTGTCTGGAAACTATACCACTAAGTTTATGGAGGATTTCGAAATGGAAGAACCCGAATATGACTAAATAGTTCACGAAAAGCCTCCTTCCCGAGGCTTTTTTTTATGATCCTTAATGAACCATAGTGAAATAAGCCATAAACATGAGGATGATACCCACCGATATGATTATATGGCGATTCCATCTGACAATTGAAAAACAAAAAATATAAACAGATGAATCTGAGTTATTGGGAATATAAAACCTGGTTATCTAATATTGATTTTACCATTATTGGTAGCGGAATCGTAGGACTTTCTTGTGCGCTTCGATTACGTACTAGATTTCCTAAAGCAAAAATATTGATTCTTGAACGCGGCATGCTTCCTAATGGAGCAAGTACCAAAAATGCAGGTTTTGCTTGTTTTGGAAGCTTATCTGAAATTATTGATGACTTAAGCTCTCATAGTGAAGAAGAGGTGCTACAACTCATTCAAAAAAGATATCAGGGACTTCAGTTATTACGTAAAAATCTTGGAGACAAAGCCATAGACTATCAACCCAACAAAGGTTTTGAACTTTTTACCAACAAAGATCAAGCGCTATATGAAGAATGTCTTTCAAAGAGAGAACAAATCAATGCACTACTAAGACCTATTTTTGGAAAAGATGTGTTTTCATTCCAAAAAAATAGTTTTCATTTCAAAAAAATTCATCCTCAATATAGTGTAAATCAGTTTGAAGGTCAAATCGATACCGGCAAGATGATGTATAGCTTACTGCGCAAGGCACAGGCAGCCAAAATCCGTATTTTGCATCATTGTTTTGTTACAGGAATTGAAGATCTTAACACTTCTGTAGAAATAAATACCGATCATTTTACGTTTTTATCTCGTAGCGCAGTCATAGCTACAAACGGTTTTGCTGCTCAATTAGGTATCAGCCATGTAAAGCCGGCACGGGCACAGGTTTTAATTACGAAACCTATTCCTGATTTGCATATTAAAGGTACCTTTCATTTAGATAAAGGGTATTATTATTTTAGAAATATAGACCATAGAATTTTATTAGGAGGAGGTCGAAATCTTGATTTTAAAACTGAAGAAACCACCAAATTAGGTCAGACTCCATTAGTACAACAAAAGTTGGAAGCGTTACTAAATGAAACTATTTTACCTAACATAGACTTTGAAATAGAACATCGTTGGAGTGGTATTATGGGAGTAGGTCCACAAAAAAAATCGATTGTAAAACAACTATCGAATACTATATATTGTGGTGTGCGCCTTGGCGGAATGGGTGTTGCCATAGGAAGTAGTATTGGCACAGAATTAGCAGATCTTTTATAGATTTCTTTGCTAAAAAATATGAAACGGATTCTTAGTTTTTTAATAAAAGTTGGTATAACATGTATCGTACTTAGCCCTGTTTGGGTACTAAGCTACAGGTGGATCAATGTACCTGCAACGCCTCTTATGGCCATTCGAAAACTTCAATCTAATAAGCATACGATACAACATGAGTGGGTGCCATTGCATAACATCTCAATGCACCTACAGCTTGCTGTCATCTGTAGTGAAGATCAACGATTTACAGAGCATCATGGATTTGATAAAGAAGCTATAGAAAAAGCTATAGACGAGTACAAAGCAGGAAAACGACTGCGAGGAGCCAGTACGATAACGCAACAAACAGCCAAAAATGTATTTTTATGGCCACAACGTAGCTGGATTCGAAAAGGACTAGAAACCTATTTCACGTTTTTAATTGAGAAAATGTGGAGTAAAGAACGTATTCTCGAAGTGTATCTTAATAGTATCGAAATGGGAAACGGAATATATGGAGCGCAAGCGGCTGCAAAATTTTGGTATAACAAGCCTGCCAACCATCTCAACATAGAAGAAGCTGCAGCAATAGCCGCTATTCTACCCAACCCCAGAAAATATCTAGCCCATCCAGCTTCAGAATTTACTCAAAAAAGAAAGGAGTGGATTTTTATACAAATGCGTAATTATGGTACTTTAGTGTTCGACGAAAAACAAAAAAATGAATACCCTGGATATTAAACAACTACTACTAAACCAATGTCAAACTTATGTCTATCAGCGTACACAGCGCGTTCAAAAAACTATTTCTAATACCAGTTCTACTTTGAAATTGCTCTAATAAAAAGCAGGCAATTTTTGTTTAGACAAAAAAGAAAACTCAATCATAGCCGTAGCTATGGTTGCTTTTTATTTTAAAGTATAAACGGAAAAAGGCAATTTTTAATGAGTAATTTTAAAGTGGAAGTGGTATAACATCCAGGATTCATTACATACTGAAACCAAAAGTACTGTAGGTGATAAGCACGAAACCGGGCGAGCGATGCTACAATTAGAGCGAGAGAAAGCTGGGAAACAATTAGCCGAAGTACAAAAATTACGGGAAATTTTGCATAAAATTGCTATTTCTACCTCATCTGATCGTGTTTGTTTAGGGAGTTTGGTCATCACCTCGAATGGAAATTATTTTGTAAGCATTTCTATGGGAAAAATAAAAGTAAATAATGAAATATATGTTGCTGTAGCAGCTAATTCTCCTTTGGGTAAATTATTAATAGGTAGATCGAACAATGAAGCTTTTAATTTTTTAGAACAGCAAATAACGATTCTTAAAGTATTGTAGATAATTTTAAGAAATTATTTTATATTTGTACTCATTTGTTAAAAAATTTAACAAATGAGTACAAATATTTAAATTAGTCCCAATGAAAAAAGTAAACCTATTTTTACCAAGTATCCTACTTGCAATTACATTTTTAGTTTCTTGTAGTAGTGATGACAGTCCTTCGAACCCCAATAATGGCGGTGATCCGGTAGGAGAAGAACTAAATCCTGAAGACCGCGAAATTGCTGCAACAGAACTACAAAACAAAATTACTATTGAAAGCGGTACGTTTGTAGCTGGAAAAACACCTCCCGCGCCTACCGGAACCCTAGATTTCAAAATAGAAAAAGCAGAGCAACAAGCCTTAATGACCAATGGCTTTAATATTGAATTTAAGTCTGCAAGTACAGATTCGCTTAGAGCCTATATCGTACTGAAGGATGCCAATGGAAATACTGTAGACGGATATTATGATGCAGCAGCTTTAAGTGAAGATGCTAGTGCCAAATCAAGCATCTCATCAAAAAAAAGGAGTAAAAATTCGGTGATACTCGAAGATAACAGATTTTTTAATGTAGACTTCGACGAGTCTTTACAACCAGGTAAATTTTGTTATGAAATTTGTATTTACGATCAACAAGGTAACATAAGCCAGATCGAAGAGGTATGTGTACAGATCGAAGCATGGGGAGGTAATAAGGATATCGTAGGAGAATGGATATTCGATAGAGAAGAACCCACAGATAGTAACAATAGAAACACAAGGTCTATTACTTGTGAAAACGGGCAACAGTTAAATGATATTCCTTACTACAAAGAAGAAAGAGACATATGGACTTTTGTATTAACAGAAGATGGTATTTATTACGAGACCTATAACCAAAAAGGGCAAGATTTGGATATAACAGCTTCTGAATTGAATTGCGCTGCTATTTATGGCGAGAGTTACGAAGACAAAGATAAATATTCGGGCAATTGGGTATATAATGAAGATGAAAAGACATTTACTTGTTTAGATTTTAAATATGAAGATCTCTTAGATCCTTCAAATAATGAGCAGTATCCACAGGGATCGATCTACTTCGATAGAGTTAAAATAGAAGTGGTAAACAACGAATTACGAATTACCGAAATCGATGGTACCGATGAAAACGGAAATCTGGAAACATATACTTACATTTTCAAGAAAAAATAATAAGATTCTTCACGAAGAAAGTAAACTACCTCGGTAGTATTAATCCTTTTACGGTGCCAATAAAATTACGGTCTCTATTTTGGCGTGGAGACCGTATTTTTTTATACCGTTTTTATTAATGTGCCAAAGAAAGGATTTTAGTAAATTGCGATATTATAAATCATTTTAAACATGCGCAGTTTTCTTACGCTAGTTCTAACAGCAACACTCCTTTTTTCTTGTAAACCTTATCAAAATACCAAAATCAGAAAGAATCAGATTACCTACGAAGATTTTAGGGCTGATCAAAGATTATACCCTACCGATGATGGGTTAATCAAATATATTGATAAGGGTGAAGGTCCGGTAATCTTATTATTGCATGGCGTGCCCACGTCGGGATGGTTATATCGCAAAATGATAAATCCGTTGGTTGCTAATGGATATCGCGTTATTGTACCCGATATGCTAGGCTTTGGCTCTAGTGATTCTCCTGAGGGATTTGAAATATACAATGCAGAAAATCATGCGAAAAGACTCATAGAATTGATGCAATCTCTAGGTATTGAAACCTGGTCTCATGGTATGCATGATGCAGGAGGTCTTTGGACGTGGGAGCTGATGAGACAGGCCCCAAATAGTATAAAAAACTTAATCGTTTTCAATACCATAATTTATGAAGACGGGTTTTATCCCCCCGTAAGAATGAAACCAGGAGGAATGGCAAAAACAGCAATGTGGGCGTATCGAAATGGAATTACCACAAATACATTATTAAAGAATCTATTTAATCAGGGCCTACAAGAAAATACACTAAACCCGGTAGATGTAGCAGGGTATAAAACACCGTTACTAGAAGGAAAAACACAAGCGATGTATTACTTTTTTAGCCAAACCTGCAATGAATTACCAGACTATTCTGATGTGTTTGAAAATATTACTGTTCCTGTTACTGTTTTATGGGGAATTCATGACACTATGCTGCAGTGGCCCCCACAGCAAACAAGAGCTGCTAGCGCCCTTGGCGTTCAACCAGAGGATATTCATTTTATTGATGAAAAACATTTCATTCAGGAAACAAAAGCTGAAGAATTAGTATACAAGATCATTGATTTTCTTAATTGAGACTCGCATTCTTAATCCAATTTTTCAATTCTATCCTAAAAATAGTACCATTGATGAGTTCATGAATTTGAATTAATTCTGTTTTGTTTACAGCAAGATCAATTTTTTCTGAAGGGGTGCGCAATAAGAGAGATCGACAATGCTGAGCATCTATACAATCATCACAACATTGTGTTTCTTGCGTAGTCCTACATAATTCTGAAAAATCTTTTAACTCGTTGAGTGTAAGTAAAAAACCGATATCTCGAAAAACCAATTGCACTCGAGGTACTGAAGCATACATTTCTTTTTTCCAGAAGAAGGAAATACCCATTTGATTACTGTAAATTTTATCTATAGGATTCATGATAACTCTTAATTTAATCCAAAAATAAGAATTATTTATAATCAATCTAAATAAAAATAAGTTAAAATGAAATGAGACAGATTTCTTAACTGACTTTATCTTATTGATTGTTCGTTATTAGACCTAAAATTTATCTGAGAAGTCACCCTGAATTCATTTCAGGATCTCATTAAGTTTATTTCTAGTAAATTGAGATGAGAAGCTGAAACGAGTTCAGCTTGACGCAATCCGTTTAGGTTAAATTATGGATATTCGTATATCTGTTTTTATAAAAGTGAAGATGATAATTTCTATATATTAAATCATTGTTGTTCGATAAAAAAGTTGATACGCTCTGAAAACCTCTATTACCATTAAGAAATTATGAGTTTATAGAAAAGACACCTTAATTTTCTAAAATTTAGACAACTTATTTTGAAACTGAATCGCCTTTACTTCAAAAACCATAATAGACAAGTATTTACAAATAAGTCTTTGTTCTATTTTCTAGCAGCGCAGCGGTCTAGTTTCTTTAACCGGATAAGACTGATCTTAAATAATATCCTTTAGTTTTAATTGTAATGATATGGATCTATTCCATTCGTTTTCATCAATCGTATACACTGCTTTAAAAATTTGGTTTTCACATATCAGATTATATTTGCCTCCCAAATTAAAACCAATAGCTTCTATGGCTACCCCATTTTTATGGATTTTACATTTTAGATGTTTGTCTTCTGCCCCTACGCATTTACTATATCCTGTGTCCTGAAGACCTTCTGTCATAAAAACAGGGGCCATATTACCAGGTCCAAAAGGTGCAAATTGTTTCAAAATACGATAAAATCGTGGTGTTATTTCGTTTAGATCAATAGCGGCATCTATTGCGATTTCGGGAACAAGTAACGTTTTATCAATTGTTGTCGATACTATGTCTTCAAATTTTTGTTTAAAAGTAGCGTATTCTTCTTCTAATAACGTTAAGCCTGCGGCATATTTATGTCCACCAAACTGTTCGATATGCTCAGCGCAAGCTTCCAGGGCATTGTATACATCAAATCCTTTTACTGATCGGGCAGAAGCCGCGAGTTTCTCCCCACTTCTTGTAAATACAAGCGTAGGTCGATAATACGTTTCAGTTAGTCTTGAGGCGACGATACCAATAACTCCTTTATGCCAATTTTCTTCAAATACTACAGTCGTACATCTATTTTCTTCTTTATTTTTAGCTATTTGTGTTAATGCTTCCTCGGTAATGGTTCTATCTGCATTTTTTCGATCACTATTATACGTTTCTATTTCGGCAGCATATTGCATAGCTTTGTCTGGATCTTCTTCGGTGAGTAGTGTTACTGCGTGCAACCCGTGTTTCATTCTTCCGGCGGCATTAATTCTGGGTGCAATAAGAAAAACAACATCTGTGATAGTTAATTGCTTTTTTTGTACTTGTGCAAGCATCGCTTTAAAGCCTATCCTTGGGTTTTCATTGATTACTACTAATCCGTAGTATGCTAAGACTCGATTTTCTCCGGTAATAGGTACTATGTCTGCTCCTATTGCTGTGGCTACCAAATCCAGATAATGCATCAAATCATCTACAGACAGACCTTTTTGAGAGGCCAAAGCCTGAACTAGTTTAAATCCTACTCCGCACCCACATAACTCTTTATAAGGATAAGAACAATCCTCTCGTTTTGGATCTAACACGGCAATTGCGTTAGGAATCGTTTTACCCGGGCGATGATGATCACAAATGATAAAATCAATACCTTTAGTTTTGGCGTACTCTATTTTTTCAACGGCTTTAATACCACAATCTAGAGCAATAATTAGCGAAATATCATTATCGTGTGCATAATCTATCCCTTGGTACGATACTCCGTATCCTTCGTCATAGCGATCCGGGATATACGTTGCCACTTGAGAAGATATCGTTTTGAGATATGATGACATCAATGCCACAGATGTAGTACCATCTACATCGTAATCGCCATATACCATTATATTTTCGTTTTTTTTGAGAGCCTCTTCAATTCTCGATACGGCCCTATCCATATCTTTCATCAAAAAAGGATCGTGCAGATCTTCTAATGAAGGTCTGAAGAATTTTTTGGCCTGGTCAAATGTTTCAATTCCTCTTTGTACCAAAAGAGATGCAATAACAGTACTTACATTCAATGCCTTAGCCAGACTAGCAACAGTTGCTGTGTTTGTTTTGGGTTTTAGTGTCCACCGCATTCGTTTTGTGTATTCCAATTTTTAAAAAAACCAAAGTACAAAAAACATCTTGACCTCTATGGATTTGACATTAGTTTTGTATTTTGCTTTAGTAAACCCGGATTATACATTATGAACGGGTTAAAAACAATCATCAACGTAAAAATCTTATCCTTATGCCTTTAGTCACACCGCTTTCTGCCGATCATGATCTGGAAACCAAAGAACTGGCAAAATTTTTTAATGAAACCCTGGGTTTTTGCCCTAATTCGGTACTTACTATGCAAAGAAGGCCAGCTATCTCTAAGGCGTTTATTAATTTGAACAAAGCCGTAATGGCAAACGAAGGCCGCGTCACCTCGGCATTAAAACGTATGATTGCCTGGGTAAGTAGTAACGCAACGGGATGCAGATATTGCCAGGCTCATGCTATTCGAGCAGCCGAAAGATATGGTGCCGAAAAAGAGCAACTGGATAATATATGGGAATATAAAACGCATGCTGCCTTTACTGATGCCGAGCGTGCAGCGCTCGATTTTTCACTAGCAGCATCTGTAGTTCCTAATGCGGTTGATGAAACTATCAAAAATGAATTGTATAAACATTGGGATGAAGGTGAAATTGTAGAAATGTTAGGTGTGATTTCTTTGTTTGGTTACTTAAATCGATGGAACGACTCTATGGGCACCACTGTAGAACAAGGTGCTATTGAATCTGGTGAAAAATATTTGGGAAAACATGGATGGGAAACAGGAAAACACAAGTAAAACCGATAACCATTTTCTATTTTTTGAGATAGTATCGATAACTGCGATAAAGTAATACGATGCTTATCAAGAGGATTAACAATGCCCACATCCAATATTCGCCTATTAAATGTACGGCGATCATTTGTGTATCTGAATATTGAATTCTATTATCTCTTTCGAATTGTTTCGTAAATAAATAGGTGGTTTGCAAATACGTACTCAATACGCATTGCGTACCCAGAAAGAGTAACGCAAAAACTTCTAGTTTTCGAACTCTTAGAATAGCGATAAAAAATAAAACTGCCGCAAAAATACTTAAAATCACTAGAGCTAATAGTTCGTATATCCAAAGACATAAAGACGCTACCATAATCATTAATAAGAGCCAAAGTGCAATTTTAGAAGCTATTTGGTGTCTTGCTGCTGCAATAAGAATAGCACCAGAAACAGCCGGGCCCAATAAACCTCCTGCAGAAGTAATTGCCCTTGCCATATTATATTCTAAATAACTAAAGGAAACATTGGTATAGGCTACACCACCACCATTATCATAAATTTCTAAATAATAGAATTTTCCCCCGAGAAGTAACGCGGTGAGTCCATGACCCATTTCATGAAACCATGTCCCCAATAACAATAAGGGATACTGTATGATGGCAAAATAAGGTAATTGCCATATTAAAAACACTAGCAAACTAATGCTCACTATTGCCAATAGGGGTTTCTTTTTCAAAATCTAAGGGTTGTACTTACTTTGAATAACAACGCTAGTGCTTTTTTATTATTACTTTCTCAGGGAAATATACATTTTGACGCATAACTAAATCGTAGTAAAAAACATGAATATTCAAAATTTTTAACGGGTTACCCATTTAGTTCGCATCATAATTTTATGACGATAAACTACCTCGGGGCAAGCCCACGAAGCATTCATTGTAAATAATTTTTCAATTTTGAGGCAAGCCTCGGGGTATTATACCCTTTGGCGGTGCCAATAAAAACATCTATCCCTTTTCCTACGCTCCATCTCGCCTATCGTCGTTACGGCGCCAACGTCTTCAAAAGGAAGGGAGGTAAAAGTCTCCTCTTAAGGGGCGATTTGGAGGGGTGTAAACCATCACTGATCTTAAATATCCTGAAAAGTAGATCTGAGACTTAGATGGATAACCCTAAATTTTCATATCTATCTAACTTAATTTTAAAATTTCGTTCACTTTTTCTTGAAGAACAGGTACAACATCCTGTTCAAACCAGGTATTCTTAGTTCGCCATATACGATTTCTGGGTGAGGGATGCGGTAATGGTAAAAAACGAGGTAAATATTCCTGATAGGCCTTTACTGTTTCAGTCAATGTTTTTTTTGCATGCTTTTTTAAATAATAGTTCTGGGCATATCGGCCCACAAGTAGCATGAGTTCAAGTTCAGGCATTTTTTCGAATAGCTCATGATGCCATAGTGGAGCACATTCTGGTCGTGGCGGTAAATCACCACTTTTTCCTTTACCGGGATAGCAAAATCCAATAGGGGTTATAGCAAAGTTTTCAGGATTATAAAAAATAGCATCAGAGACTCCCAGCCATTTTTTTAACTCCTTTCCCCCGGGATCATCCCAGGGCACCCCAGAAAGATGTGCTATTCTTCCCGGTGCCTGGCTTACCAGAGCGATCTTCGTTTTAGAATGGGCGCTAACAATAGGTCTTGGCCCCAAAGGTAAATGTTGTTTGCATACTCTACATGATTTGATATCCAAAAGCAGTTGTTGCATTATTTCCTTTTACCTTCAACAATCACTACAATCTCTCCTTTTAAAGATCCTGTTTTAAAATGTTCCATAACTTCTGCAATGGTACCTCGAACGGTTTCTTCGTGAAGCTTTGTCAATTCTCGGGATATGGAAATATGACGGTCTTCTCCAAAATAGGTGGCAAAGACACCCAACGTTTTAATGAGTTTATGAGGCGATTCATAAAAAATCATGGTTCGGGTTTCGTTTGCCAACTCTTTCAATCGTGTTTGCCGTCCTTTTTTTACGGGTAAAAATCCTTCAAAAACAAATCTATTATTAGGCAAACCGCTATTTACTAATGCTGGTACAAAAGCAGTAGCTCCTGGTAAACAGGCTACCTCGATATTATTATTTACACATGCCCGAGTAAGTAAAAAACCAGGATCGCTGATAGCCGGTGTTCCCGCATCACTAATTAGGGCTATGGTCTCCCCACTCTGCAATTTTTGAATAATACGATCAACTGTTTTATGTTCGTTATGCATGTGATGGCTTTGCATAGGCGTATTGATTTCAAAGTGATTCAGTAATTTACCACTGGTTCGTGTATCTTCAGCCAAAATTAGATCTACTTCTTTAAGTATTCGAATGGCTCTTAAAGTAATATCTTCAAGATTACCGATAGGAGTAGGTACAAGATATAGTTTTGACATATGTTAAAATAAAAAGAAGCTTTTTAAAAAGTTTACATACTATTATTCTGATATTCTGAATTCATTTCAGAATAATAACCACTCAATTTTCAGAAAGTTTCAAAGATAGCTTTTGAGTTTTAGTTGAACATCATTAAAATCTTACTTTTTATGGTTGTTTATGAAATTGCCCGGGCAGCGCATCAGAAATTCTGTTCATAAACTACCCCGAGGGTATTGTACCCTTTGGCAGTGCCAATTTAAGCGTACCGCTACGATGGTCTAATGTTCAAATTTAGTAAGGATTACATCAAAAAATCGTTCTTCATGTTCTTCTTTGTTACTCCAATTATAATCAGGCTTCACCACAGTACTGATAAAATCCCTGGCTTCTTTCTTGGTTCTCATGGTTTCTAATTGAGAAAGCACCCTATTATAATCCAAAGTATTGCCGTTAAAAAGATATTTTATAAAAGCCAACCTGTCATTTAAACCGATTTGAATATCCTTTCGCAATTGGTCGTTAATAGATTTTGGTTTATCCTTGTCATCTATTGAAGCAGCACTTTCATAATCTGGCGCCGAAAACGAGGTGTTCTTTTTCGATGACACCTGTGCGGGTACAAAAAGATCTTCACTCACACGTGCATTTATTTCTTCAATAACCAATTCTGGTTTATCAGGTATACCCGCCTTTTGTTGTGTTTTTTCTGTTGTTTCATGATCTGGTGTTATGGGCTTCTCTACTTTTTGCTCCTTCTGTACTGCTCTAGTTGGCTTAGGCTCCATAATCGCTTTGATTTTCTGTTGAACTTCTTTCAGTTCATCCGACGTTTCCTGTTCAAGAGCCGATGTAATTTGTCCGATTGTAGGTTGTGGCCCTGCAAAATGAGCTTCAGCAAAGGTTAGTATCGTAAGCTTTTCGTAGAGTTGCCTACTCTCTTCCTGAAGTTGTGACAGCGTTGTGGTGTCTTTCAATTGTAAAATTCGATGAGCAATACTTATTAATTCCGCTTCCAATTTCTTCTTCATAACTTTCTTATTTGTTTGCAATACTGCTTCGTGATTTTTAATACATTTACCTCATCTCGTGAAAGGAAAGAGGGATTTGTTTAAATTGATTCTGAAAAATACAAAATGTTTCTCGAAAATACGGTAAATCATAAGGAGCAATTTGGGTGGATTGAAGTCATCTGTGGTTCGATGTTTTCAGGAAAAACCGAAGAATTGATCCGCCGACTAAAACGAGCACAGTTTGCAAAGCAAAAAGTTGAAATATTTAAGCCTGCAATTGATATTCGTTATGATCATGAGATGGTAGTTTCGCACGATGCTAATGAAATTAGATCAACTCCCGTACCTGCTGCAGCTAATATTAGAATATTAGCAGATACGTGTGATGTGATCGGCATAGACGAAGCGCAGTTTTTTGATGATGAAATTGTTACTGTTTGTAATGACCTGGCCAACAAAGGAGTTCGCGTAATTGTAGCCGGATTAGATATGGATTTTAAAGGAAATCCTTTTGGACCCATGCCCGCATTGATGGCAACGGCAGAGTATGTGACCAAGGTACATGCTGTTTGTACAAGAACCGGTAATCTTGCACAATTTAGTTACCGAAAATCTAGAAAAGATGACCTTGTTTTATTAGGGGAAACCGAAGAATATGAACCTTTAAGCAGAGCTGCGTATTACAAAGCTATGCTCAAAGAAAAGGTACACAAAATGAAGGTGAACGATCCCAAAGAAATATCTAAAAAATCTGATGAGTAATATTCAAGAAACCACATTAGAGATTAATTTGGCTCATCTCTCCCATAATTTCAGATATATAAAGAGTAAAATTGCCAATGGCGTAAAGATGTTGGCTGTTGTTAAAGCCTCGGGCTATGGTAGTGATGCTATAGTTATTGCAAAGCATCTAGAAAAAATAGGAGCAGATTATCTAGCTGTTGCTTATACTGCCGAAGGAATAGCACTACGAGAAGCCCAGGTTCAAATTCCTATTCTGGTATTACACCCGCAGCCTGTAAATTTCTCTAAACTTATCGAACATCGCCTAGAACCCAATGTATATAGTTTTAGAACTTTACAACATTTTATAAAAGCGGCTACGGCTCTTCATCAAACAGACTACCCTGTTCATATAAAATTTAATACAGGATTAAACCGAATAGGTTTTAGTAACAATGATATCCCTCTTATTTTAAGTGAAATCGATCAGAGCCAAGCCCTAAAAATTGTGGCTTTACTTTCTCATTTGGCAGCTAGCGAAGATCATGATGAAAAAGACTTTACTACAACGCAAATAAAGACATTTCAAGAAATCGCAGATAAAATGAATGTCGGACTGGGATATCGCCCTATGTTGCATCTATCTAATACTTCTGGTATTTTAAATTATCAAAAAGCGCATTTTGATATGGTTCGTTCTGGTATTGGACTCTACGGTTATGGTAATGAAGCAAAATACGATCAGGCACTTAAACCTGTTGCCTCATTAAAATCTGTCATTTCCCAAATTCACATACTAGCACCGGGAGATTCTTTAGGGTATAATCGAGCTTTTAAAGCGACTGATACTACGAAGACAGCCACGATACCAATTGGTCACGCCGACGGAATAAGCAGGAATTTTGGTAAAGCCAATGGATTTGTTACCATAGGTCAACAACGTGCCTACATATTAGGAAATGTTTGTATGGATATGATAATGGTAGATGTTACTCAAATAGACTGCCAAGAAGGTGATGAAGTTGTTATTTTTGATGCTACTACAAATGCAGCTCAGGTAGCAGAATTTTCTGGCACCATCTCTTACGAATTACTAACCGCAGTTTCCTCTAGGGTAAAACGTGTTGTTATAGCAGATAAGCTATAGACTTCAAAAGCAACTGTAGCATATCTATACACTACAAGACCGTAGTAATCTCTAAAATTTTGTTAAATTAGCGCTATACTAATCATCTAAATCAAAATATTATGGGATTTATAAAAGATTTCAAATCCTTCTTAATGAAAGGAGATATTGTAGCTCTCGCCACGGCTGTTATTATTGGTGGAGCTTTTAATAAAATAGTAAGTTCGCTTGTAGCCGATGTAATTATGCCCTTAGTAGGTCTTATTCTTCAGGGGCAACATGTTAGTAATCTTTTTGTTCCGCTAGACGGCAGCAATCCAGATACCATTGCAGCAGCCAAAGAGGCAAATGCAGCAATTTTAACATACGGAAACTTTATACAAGCTATTATTGATTTTATAATCGTAGGATTTGTTATCTTTATTTTCTTGAAAGGATATGAAAAAACCAAAAAGAAAAAAGAAGAAGCTCCTGTAGCGCCGGCAGGACCATCAGAAACCGAATTACTTACTGAAATAAGAGATTTATTGAAGAAACAGCAATCTTAAATAGCTCTTTGTAAGTAAGTTTGACTGGAGATCGTTATGCCTACAGAAAGTAGAATTGGTTAGATAATCAATTATTATATTTGATTTTTACCTTATCTAACTTCTAGATGCTAATAGTGAAACGGTATAACATTAAAAATTTCTGATGCTACTACAAAAAAGTTAATTATCTATAGCTACCGCTATACTACATATTCTAACTAAAACCATCCTGAACAAGGATGGTTCTTTTTTACAGACAGTTCATTATTTAACAAATTGTTCAGATATTTGTATTTTAAATACTACTGCTTGTTATATTAGAAATATTCCTCACATTTGCCTAGTATATTAATAAAGTGTATAAGTGTAAGTAAAAAATCTATGAAAGTAGCTGTCGTTGGTGCTACCGGTATGGTAGGAACCGTAATGTTAAAAGTGTTAGAAGAAAGAAATTTCCCTGTTACAGATCTTATCCCTGTAGCCTCTGAGAGATCTGTTGGAAAAAAAATTACATACAAAAATAAAGAATATACCCTTGTCGGGCTTGCCGAGGCCATCGCTACGAAGCCAGACGTTGCCTTGTTTTCGGCCGGAGGGAGTACTTCGCAAGAATGGGCTCCAAAATTTGCCGATGCTGGTATTACTGTTATTGATAATTCATCGGCATGGAGAATGGATCCCACAAAAAAATTGGTCGTTCCCGAGATCAATGCCAAAGTACTAACCAAAGACGACAAAATTATCGCAAATCCTAACTGTTCAACCATCCAGATGGTATTGGCATTGAGTCCGCTGCATGATCAATACAAAATAAAACGGGTGGTAGTTTCGACATATCAATCTATTACGGGTACCGGAGTAAAAGCAGTACAACAGCTCGAAAATGAATATGAAGGAAAAAAAGGAGAAATGGCCTACCCATACCCTATCCATCGTAATGCGATTCCTCACTGTGATGTGTTTCAAGATAATGGCTATACCAAAGAAGAAATGAAACTTGTTAATGAAACACAAAAAATTCTTGATGATGCTACTATTGCGGTTACAGCAACAGCTATAAGGATTCCTGTTGTAGGGGGTCATAGCGAAAGTGTGAATGTCGAATTTCTAAATGATTTTAAAGAAAATGAAGTAAGAGCGCTTTTAAACGACACTCCCGGTATCACCGTACAAGATAATCCAGATACCAATACCTATCCTATGCCTATCTATGCCGAAGGTAAAAATGATGTTTTTGTTGGCAGAATTCGTAGGGATCACTCTAGAGAAAACGCTCTCAACATGTGGATCGTATCTGATAATCTTCGTAAAGGTGCTGCTACCAATGCCATACAGATAGCAGAATATCTAATGGAGCGACAATTAATTGGTTAACCACCAAAATGATATAATTTTATCATATAGTGCCCAAGAAATAGTAAACTACCTCAAGGCAAGTGTGAGAGATTTTACATCTTGATTATCGGGTACATTTTATTTTGACTGAAGTAGGAAGTGAGTAAGAATTGAGTTTTGGATCTGAAAAATTATTCTCGATAGCTACCTGTTATAGTTAGACATGCAAGTATTTTTCTTCTTTTTAAAATGCTTAATGGGTTTATCATATTTTTGTAGCCAAAAGTCAGGATACTTAGGAAACACTTTTATAAAAGCAAAAAAATTTGTTTCTTAGAGAAAATTCTGACTGCTCTTACGCAATTATCCTACAAACTTGTTACTAAACCCCAAAGTAACAGCGAAAAGAATCCCACTTTTCATTTGGGAATGATTGATAGAGCAGTCTTTTTATAGTTTCTTTAGCATTAACGGTCACATCTTTTGATAGATTTGTGACACATTTTAACGAACTCTACTATGAAAAGTATATTCCTTGGGCTTTGTAGCCTATTCCTATTAATAGGCTGTAAAAACGAAACGAAAGAACAAAACGATAAAACGAGTATGGCATTGAAGTATCCAGAAACCAAGAAAGTTGACACTGTAGACACCTATTTTGATACTGAAGTAAAAGACCCGTATCGTTGGTTAGAAGATGATCGTAGTGAAGAAACTGAAAAATGGGTGGCTGCCCAGAATAAGGTAACTTTTGGATACTTGAAGAATATCCCTTTTAGAGAACAGTTGAAAAAACGTTTATCAACATTATGGAATTATGAAAAAGTAAGTGCTCCTTTTAAGAAAGGCGCATATACTTATTTCTATAAAAACAACGGACTTCAGAATCAAAGTGTACTCTATCGATTTAAAAATGAAGACGATCAACACGAAATGTTTTTAGACCCTAATACCTTTAGTGATGATGGTACTACCTCATTAGGAAGTGTTAGTTTTTCAAAAAACGGTAATCTCGTAGCGTATTCAATTTCTGAAGGTGGTAGTGATTGGAGAAAGGTAATCGTGAAAGATGCTGTGAGTAAAAAAATTATAGAAGATACACTAGTAGACATTAAATTTTCCGGAATATCATGGAAAGGAAACGAAGGATTCTATTACTCTAGTTACGACAAACCCAAAGGAAGTGAATTATCTGCTAAAACTGATCAACACAAAGTTTTCTACCATAAATTGGGAACCCCTCAAAAAGAAGATGTCCTTATTTTTGGAGGAACTCCTGAAGAGAAACACAGATATGTAGGAGGAAGTGTTACCGAAGATGATCGCTATTTAATCATCTCTGCAAGTAACGCTACATCAGGAAATAAATTATTCATAAAAGATCTTACTCAACCCAATCAAAAAATAATCACTATTCTGGATCATACCGACAGTGATACTTATGTGATAGAAAATGAAGGATCTAAGCTTTATTTGGTTACCAATTTAAACGCCCCCAATCAAAAAATTGTCACGGTTGACGCATCAAACCCAGCATCCAAGAACTGGAAAGATGTTATCCCAGAAACCGACAACGTATTAAATTCAAGTACCGCAGGGGGATATTTCTTTGCCGAATATATGATTGACGCAGTATCTAAAGTTTTTCAATACAATACTAACGGAAAATTAATACGCGAGGTTGAGCTTCCCGGTATTGGAAGCGCAAGTGGTTTTTCAGCTAAAAAAGAAGAAAAAGAACTATATTATATATTCTCTAATTACAAAACCCCTTCCACTATTTATAAATTAGATATTACTGAAGGAACTTCTGAATTATATCATAAATCAAAAATAGATTTCGACCCCGATCTCTACGAAAGTAAACAAGTATTTTTTACTTCAAAAGACGGAACCAAAGTACCAATGATTATAACTTATAAAAAAGGAGTCGAATTCAATGGGAAAAACCCAACTATTTTATATGGATATGGTGGCTTTAACATTAGTCTTACGCCTTCTTTTAATGTTGCTAATGCGGTTTGGATGGAGCAAGGTGGTATTTATGCGGTACCTAATCTTCGAGGTGGAGGCGAGTATGGCAAAAAATGGCATACCGCAGGTACCAAAACACAAAAACAAAATGTATTCGACGACTTTATCGCTGCCGCAGAGTATTTGATAGAAAATAACTATACCTCTTCAAGCCATTTGGCGATTCGAGGAGGATCTAACGGAGGACTTTTGGTTGGCGCTACGATGACGCAACGTCCTGATTTGATGCAAGTGGCCTTACCTGCAGTTGGCGTATTAGATATGCTACGCTATCATACATTTACAGCAGGTGCCGGGTGGGCTTATGATTATGGTACTGCCGATCAGGATAAAGAAATGTTTATATACTTAAAAAGATATTCTCCTGTACATAACGTAAAACCAAACGTAAATTATCCCGCAACCTTAATAACAACTGGTGATCATGATGATAGAGTTGTGCCGGCACATTCATTTAAATTTGCAGCAGAATTACAAGCTAAACAATCTGGAGACAACCCTACCTTAATACGAATAGAAACTAATGCTGGCCATGGCGCCGGAACACCAATAAGTAAAACTATTGAGCAATATGCAGATATTTTTGGGTTTACCTTATTCAATATGGGGTACGAAGTACTTCCTGAGAAAGTGGCTAACGAAGTTGAAGGGTGATATTAATATTATCAATTCTCTTTTAATTCTCTAAGCCTTTTAACAAAATACGAAGGATGTAACCCGGTTTTTTTGAAAAACGTTTTAGAGAATACCTCAGTAGAGTTAAAACCAGCTTCTGCAGCTAAGGCTTTAATAGTATAGTTTTGTAACTTCGTATTACTTTGTAATTGTTCAATAATATAATTTATTCGAAGGTCGTTAATGTAAAGAGTAAAACTTTTTCCTCTGTAAAACTTGATAACTTTGGTTAGATACTTTGAATTGGTACTAAATTTTGACGCTAGAATCACAGAAGTAAGACTAGTTTTTAAAAAGCCATGAGTTTGTTCAAAGTGGATCAACTTTTTTAAAATCATATCGACTACATCCTTTGCAATATCAATGCGCTCCTCTCTGTTCGAGCTTTCATTCTTTACTTTCTCTTCATGTTTTTGGTTGATTAATTCATTAAAACGAAGTTTATATTGTCTATTTTTCTTATAATTCCTTATGAATATGCCAGTAAGAATAATAATTGATCCCAATAATAAGATTAGACTAAAATTCGATCTGGTATTTTGAGTTTTTAATTCATCGATTAATAGTTCTTTTTCTTCAAGTAACAATGGTGTTTCATATTCCCTAATTAATTTAGTATTCATATTTTTGAAATTACGATCTACAACACTGTCGTTTTTAATCAATTGGTTGATATAGTATAATTGATTATTCTTGTCGCCAATGGATTTATAATACTTTATTAACTCTAAATAGGCATAACGCGTTTTTGGAATTCTATAATTGGTATGTTGTAGAATAGAGTCAATTTTTTTATAATATTTGATGCCTTCGTCTTTATTTTTGAGAGCTTCGTAGGACTTTCCTGAAAAGTAATAAGCGTCTATTAAATCATAATTTTCAAAATATATATGGTTTTTTGGTTTTAATAAAGTATCTACGGCGCCTTTAATAGTAGTAATTGCCTTACTATAATCTTGATCATAATATTGTAATATACCTTGATTCAGCTTAAATAAAGATTGTATTGTTTTGTGACGAGATCTTTGTAACCCTATCTTATTAGTAAGAATTGCGGAATCCAGTTCTTTATGCTGGCGGTAAGTAGTAACCAGTTCAGCAAGAGTAAAAAGATAATTTAAAGAATCGTTAGAAGACTTATTGACTATAGATTCCTGATATTTCAAACATTTCTGGAATAATATTTTGGCCTTTTCAAATTGTCCGAATTTTCTTCTTTGAATACCAATATTATGCTGTAAATAATAAATATAAAGAGAATCGTTTGTTTTTTTTGCTAAATCCAATGCTTCAAGATAGTTATCCAAAGCAATGTCAAAAAATCCATCAGTTTCATAAACTGCTCCTTTGTGAGTTTTTAAATAAACTAATGTGCCTTTATGGCTTTTAAAATCGTTTTTGTTTTTTGTGTTTGTAGTAATATATATAGCACTATCTATATAAGTGATTTGTCTTTCTAAGTCATTTATATATAATGTAGATCGATAGTAATAGGCAGATGAAATTTCATAATCATTTTTATTTTCTTTAGCCCTTCTTAAAAAAACATTAGAATAGAAATCTGCCAATTCAGGGTTTTTCTCTAAGTTGGTATTAATCCCGTTAATCAAACCTGAAAAATCGAGCTTATTTATAGAATCTACAGGAATCACTTTTTCTTTCTGGCTAAACAAAGTTTGGCAAAACAAAACTGAGAAAAGAATCTTGAAAATAAATTCTCGTATCGACATAAATAAGTTCTTTTAATACACTTGATTTAAAGAAAACCAAATTAATTGATTCAGATGCATCTGTTAAAAAACTTAACAAATATATATATTAAAAAGTTCATAAGCTCGTTGAATATAACTATCTGTTTTATAAGTTTTTAATTTGAATATATTGTTTTTAAATGGTATCTGGGTTCTAGAATTTCTATATGATAATTCTAGAATTAAGACTTATTCCCCTTGCATTTCATCTTTTGATACTCCTACATTTGACTTCAACAAACCACAAACATCATGAACACATATGTATACAACCATAGAAGCCAATTTCTAGTTAATACGATACACGCCATGCACCTTAAACTTGATCAATTTATGTACAATCTGGTGCATTGTAGTCCTTATGAAATTATTATTTATATCTGGATTCATAAACTGTATGATAAGCAGAAAACAAGCGAAGAAGCAGTACAACTTATCTATAAAGCGAGAAACCTGTTTTTATTGGGGAAATGTGGGGCTGAAGCGGAGTAGTTGAGTGGTGAGTTTACAGTATTGGATTCCCTCGGTTAGGGAGTGTTTTTTGATTCAGAATGTAGAATTCAGAATTATGAAGTGTAAAACTTAAAGTATAAAATACCATTACTTAATACTCTGTACTCAATACTAGCTACTCAAACTAAATATTCTACAAACAAATCAATACAAAAACATGAGAAATGTAATTCAAGATCAATTAACATTGGAAGAAAAAAACACGGCAGAAGACCTGATCACACAACTGGAAACCCTATTGGTCGGTAAGCTATCTGCCCTCACCGAGAAAGAGCGACAAGACTATAAAGCAATCAATGAAAAGAATAAACTTTTTGTCAATAAGGTGTGGGACTATCGTCAACACAGCCAGTCATTAAGTTCTCCCGATGTGGATTGGGAAGAGTTCGAGAAGGACTATAAAGCCCGGTCCTTTTCAGAAAACCTATTAGGCCGTATCGAAAGCTTAGCCTATAGGATAGAGAGCACCAAAATCCTTCATGATTATGACAATTACCAAGACGCTCTTAATGATTATGCTTATGCACAATATAGTAAAGGAGCCGGCAAACCAGGTTTTACAGAAAAAGTAGCAGAGCTCAAGCAATTTTTTGCACGTACAAAAAGCACCTCCAAAACGGATGGACAAATAAGTTGAGTAGTGTGTAAGTAACTTCCCCTCCCCTTTTGTTGAAGAAAGGGGTTAGGAGTGAAAGACAAATAGCCAAGCAGCTAACAAAAATGATAACACGCATATCATCAAAACTTTATAGAAATAATAATCCATTTATCTCAAAACACCTTCTTATGGGCTAAATAGACGTTTTCTTTAACCACTTCAATAAAGATTTTAAGCCAAACGGCTAAAAATTGAACTTTAACAATCAAAAATTTAGGGCACTATCTCAAATTTTTAAGTCAAAAGATTACAAATAGCACTTCTAGTACTAAACACTTCGTCAAAATAGATCTCCCGAGAGCCAAAATGATCCGTAGTATAATCTTTACAATCAAACTCAATATGAATACCTCTAAAAATTGAAATACGATAATTAAAACTTTACAGGGAACACACATACAAAAGGAAATACAAAATAAATCAAAACATCAAAACGCTATCAATTATGAAAACCATCAACAATCAAATAGAAACCATAGCCCGTATCGATCGGCTGATCCGGATGCAGGCAACTGGTACACCCGAAGCTCTTGCCAGCAGGTTGGGCGTTTCAAAAGCCACATTATACCGAACACTCAATGTAATGAAAGACCTAAATGCCCCTATCACCTACGAGCACGATCTGAAAAGTTTTGTATACGAAAAAGCAGTAGGCTTTCGGTTTGGGTTTTATGTGGATTCGGGATTAGTGTCTGGTACAAAGTATTAAGTAGTGAGTACAAAGTACGGTGTACGGAGTAATTATGATAGTATTCCCTCCTTGAGGAGGTGTTTTTTAATTTGGAATGTAGAATTCAGAATTAAGCAATGTAAAATTTAAAATGAAAAACTTAAAATTTTAAAGTAAAAAATACTAATTACTTAACACTTTGTACTCACTACTCCATACCAAATACTCATAAAATTTTAACAATTAAAAATACCTGAGTTTCAAAAAATGAAACTGGCAGGGTGTAATATTGTGATGAAAAACTAACCAATTATTCTTTTAAAATGAATATGAAACACTTATTATTTATTTTTGGGCTATTTTGTTTAACTATTACTGCACAAGAAGGTCAAGAGGGGCAACAAGTAGCTCCGCCACCACAGATTTACCCTACCTCTCCCGAAGCTGCTAGCTTAGGAAAATATGGAGAAATCCCTATTAATTTATCTACGGGAAGAATTAATCATACGATTCCTCTACATACAATTAAAGAATCTGAATTCAGTTTGCCAATTTCATTATCATATAGTTATTCTGGTTTAATGGTAGAAGAGATTCCAGGTAGTGCAGGATTAGGTTGGGATTTAACAGGCAGAGGTATGATTACCAGACAAGTGCGCGGTTTACCAGATGAATCCAGTCTAGGATATATTGGCTATAATAAAATCGGTGAAAAGGTATATCAATATATCACCGATAAAGAAGCGCTTACTGATCGAGATAAAGGTAATATTTTAAAAGGATCTGCAGAAGGTCGATGGGATACTGAATCTGATAAATATCTTATAAATATAGGTGATATTTCGGCTACATTTTATTTCAATCATAAAGGGGAAGCAATTTTTGCACCGTATAAAAATTATAAACTCACCTATATACAAAATGAAAATCGATTCGAGCTAATCGATGATCGCGGGATTATATATTATTTCACTAGTCGAGAAGAAACAGAAACAGAGCTAATCGCAGATAATCCTTACATAAAGCTTTACACTTCTGCATGGGTAATTGATCGAATTGTTTTGCCCAACACAAAAGAAATTACATTTACCTATATACCCTACCAAGTACGACAGTTCATTCATTCTGATTCACAATCTATTCTGGAGCCATCATTAGGGGATATCTATGAGTGTCAACAAAGGGATATATTTGAACCCGCAGCCTATCGTAGGATATTTTCGAATACTTCGGCACTAATGCTCCATAAAATTAGTACGCCGTCTGAAACTGTTACTTTCAACTATACAATTCGTGATGCATTAATCACAAGTGCTGGACACAACCCGGTAACCCTCGAAAATGTAAAAATTGTTAATTCTGTTGGACAAAGTGTCATGCAATATGGTTTTTCTTATAACGATAAATCCAAAACAAGAAAACTCTTAAAAGGAATTCATAGAGGAAAATATAATCCAGAACAAGACAGGAATTACTACAAATTCGATTATTATAATATTCCACCAGAAAATATCGCCTATTACAAACAGGATTTTTGGGGATATTATAATGGAAACACTAATACTACTGGTAATTTAGTTTCTCAAGGGACTAATAGATCTCCTGATTACCAAAGTACATTGATGGGAGCATTAAAGACAATTTATTATCCAACCAAAGGGTATACAGAAATTAGGTATTCACAAAACCAAGTATATGGCGCTCAGGATACAGGTGAAATAGGGATTGAAGATCGATTAAATGAGCCGATAGACATTGTCTTCACTTCTGATACTCGTCCGGAAGATGAAAATATATTTAAAACTATTTCTACAGTATTTACCCCACAAGTAGTTTCAGGTAGAGGAGCCCATATTTCTCTTATGTATAATCTACAGGCTTCAGATGGTGGAGCTGCTGCTACAGTAACTTTAAAAAGAACAGATGGAAAGCCCATTGTTAACTGCACTCGACCAGGATTAGGATGTAATTACCTACGGGATGGTGCAGTAGCAGAGCAAGGACCAGCAGAACCAGCTACATTAGACAGAACCCTTTTTTATTTAGAACCTGGTGAGTATGAACTTAAGGTATTCGTAGAAAGAAATGCACATAGCAATACTGGAATCGATGTTGATCCTAATAACCCAGATTCTGGGCGCCCACCAAGAGTTTCTGCAGTTGTAAGTTTACGATATTCTTCTGTTAACGAATCAACATCACCACACAGCAATGTTTCGTTTGGAGGGCTTAGGGTCTCTCAGACTAAATCTTGCGATGGGTTAGGAAATTGTATCAAAAAAATGTATTCTTATAAAACTGATAATATATCAACCGGAATCAGTCTTGCTAAGCCTAGATATATTGGTGGGGTAGTCCATGATTATGGATATAATGTTTGTGCCATATTGACCAAAACCTCTTCCAGTAATGTTCCTTTGAGTACATTTATAGGTAGTCCGGTTTTATATAAGTCTGTTACCGAATCTTCTATAGGATACAATAACGAGATGTTGAAAACCCTGTACGTTTTTTCGGGTAAGAAAGATAGTGTGGAGGCGTTTCCTTTTGCTCCAACGGAAAAGTTAAATTGGCGTAAAGGGAAACTGATTGAACAGAAGGCCTATAAAAATCAAGAAGGATATTTCTTTCCTGTAACTACCACCACCAATAAATACAATGTCAAAGATCATTCGAATCTTTTTGGAAAAGATTTAAAATCGTACAATCTTAAGGTTGGTCAATTAACGTATTCATATAGCGCAAACGGTGGACTTGTAGAATATACTTACGTTCCCGAACATTTTGGAATAAGAGAATACATTAACAGTTCAGAAACTTACCCTTTACAAGCTTCTCTATATAAAGAAATACTAGGTAACGATTCTATTAGTACAAATACATTATATACCTATGACGATCCAAAGGGATACCTGAAAACCCAAACAACAATTGATAGTAAATCAGGCACCCAGGAAACCAACTACTATTATCCATATGATAAACGAAGTACTGTTAATGACAAGCTGGTCGCTCAAAACCGAATAGCAAACCCTATTGAAACAAAATATAAAATAAATGGGGCACAACAATCAAACCAGGTTACAGAATATAAAGATTGGGGCAATACTATCGTAATGCCCGGGATCACTAAAACTGCTAAAGGTAATACCACACCCGAACCTCGCCTTACCTACCATGATTATGATTCTTATGGCAACCCGCTAGAAGTATCCCAGGCCGATGGAAAGTCTATTATGTATGTATGGGGGTATAACTATACCCAACCCATTGTAAAGATTGAAAATGCAAGTTATACAGGTATTCCATCTGATGCAAGGACTATACTTAATCAACTCCAAACGGCTTCAAATACAGAGAACAATACCGCTGAAGAAGAACACATGCGCAATTTAATTGGAAACATAAGAAGGCATGCGTACTTTAAAAAGGCACAGGTTACAGGATATACCTATGATCCGCTTATAGGTGTCACTAGTATCACTGATCCCAAAGGGGAAACTACCTATTACAAGTACGATGATTTTAACCGGTTAGCGTATGTTTTAGATCAGGATGAGCATGTGACCCAGCAGTTGCGTTACAATTATGAAGGACAGGGTGCTGAAGCTTTGAGTAGGATAGCGATCTCACCTTCGGTATCGGGTACTATACATCCTAATCAGGTAATTACTTTTACTGCAGGTACACCAGTTACAAACAGTACAGTAATGTACACTTGGTCTGTAAATAGTATCCAGGAGCAATGTGGAGATTCTTCTGTGTTTCAAAAAACATTTAGTAGAGAAGGTGAGTATACCATTTCATTGAATGCTTTTGATCCGCAGACACAGGTACAGGTTAAAAAAACACTTCGTGTTACAGTAGCCTACCCTGCATTGAGTACTCCAAATATTTCTGCTACACATACCCATGTATTCTTTGGTACTAATGTGGTTTATACAGCTTCTAATATTTCAGGTGGATCGGGATCCTATCGCTACGGATGGTATGTGAATAATGTAAAACAGACTAATAATGATAGATCGTATACATTCAACACGACTACTGCGGGTAGATATACCATCTTTTTTAACTTAGTGGATACGGTTACAGGCAGAGTTCATAGGAGTTCATCAAGAGTAGTACACATACACCTTCCTTTACAAGTTCCCAGTATTAGTGCCAATAGGAGTCCTCATATAATCAAGGGTACTGCGGTTACCTTTACAGCTAGAGGTATCGGTGGCGGTTCGGGTAATCGAAGGTACGAATGGTATGTAAATGGGGTAAAGCAAAATGGGCAAACCAGTATTTCGTATAGCAATAGCTTTTCATCTACAGGTACGTATAGTGTGAAGTTTCGAGTGGTAGATAATAACATCACCCCGGCTCCCTATTACAAAGAGTCCAATACCTTTACGATATATTCTCATAATTCACTTTCTACCCCTAACGTATCATCCAGTTTGGGATCACATTTTCTAAAGGGTGCTACCGTTACTTTTACTGCTTCAAACATAGGAGGGGGATCTGGCAATAGGCGCTATGAATGGTATGTAAATAATACAAGACAGGCGTATACAGGCACACAGTTGCGGTATACTTTTAGCACAAAATCCACATATACCATCAAATGCAGGGTGATTGACAACAATATTCCTAACCATATAAGAGAAAGAAGTATTACGGTTCAAGCCCATGATCCTTTTTCCAATGTAAGGGTTAATGGAAAAACCTATATCGTAAAAGGAACTGAAGTTACTTTTAATGCTTCGGCGTCCGGTGGTTCAGGATCTGATCAAAGAAGATACGAATGGTATGTGAATAATGTACGACAAAGTGGTTCGGGTAGAACATTTAAATACAGGTATACTATTACAGGCAGCTACCAAGTTAAATGTAAAATAATAGATACCAGGATTAGTCCTACGCATGCTGCATGGAGTGGTGTAAAAACGATATATTCTTATAATCCTATGAGTATTGGCAGATCTCAAACCTCTTCACAAATTAATAATAGTAATCCCAATGTTACTTTTAGATTAACTTCGGTGACCCAAGGTTCGGGAAGTTATAGCAGTGTTACCTGGCGTGTAGTGTGTCTACAGGATTATTCTGATAATTACACCTCTACTAATACTAGTAGAAGCTTTTCTTTTGGATCCACAAAAAATGGTGAATATAATATTACAGCCACCATTAAAGATAATAAAACAGGAGAAGTAAGAAGAGTTCCCTTTACTGTTATTGTAAACCGATCCGGCAGTGGATCCGGTGGTGGTGAACAATGGTAAGAAGTGTCAACCAAAAAACAAACAAGATGAAAACAATCCTATATAGCATAGTACTTTTAGTCGTGGGCTTGCAACTACATGCCCAGACCTCTTTATCCGATAAGAATTATATCCATACAATCATCCCACAGGGACCAATAACTATAGATGCAATCGAGAATGTGAATTGTTCTACAATAGGGCAATCGAGCCATACCATAGAAAGCGTCACCTACTTCGATGGTTTGGGAAGACCAATGCAACAACGCGCCATCAAGGCATCGGGTGCAGGGGCTCCCATAGTCAATCTGCTCCCAGAAGACTGGAGCGAAGGTCAGGGGAGTACACCCTTTTATAATCAAAACGGATCTACTGCAGAGAACAACCGGGTTATGGGTATAGACCCGGCAGGGGAACGCTCTTTGTTATGGCGATGTGGTAGCGATGCAGATAGTCATGCCGACGGGGGTTGGAACACAGCTTACTTTGAGATTGATAATACGGCAAGTTACCGATATACCGTTTGGGTCAAACGAACAGGTTCTCAAGATGGCAATACCTATCATGGTACCCAAAATGTCAACAACCTAAACGGATCAGAAAATGGGAATCCATACTTCTGGCATGGAGATCTTCCAAAGCTGGATACTTGGTATTTACTGGTGGGAGTGGTTCACCCCCATCAATATACAGGTGGAAACTCTGGGATTAGCGGGGTGTATGATAGCTATGGAAATAAAGTGATTACCGGTACCGATTTTAAATGGAGAAGCACCATGACCAGTACCCGGTTTAGAAGTTATTTGTATTACAGTACAGATTTGAATACTAAACAATTCTTCTGGAACCCTGTACTTCAAAAACTGAATGGTAACGAGAGGTCAATCATCGCAATTGCTTTGGGGGCGCAACAGGAAATAGGTGATATCGTTACCCATATTACCTACGATGATTACGGGCGACAAGATAAGCAATACCTCCCCTTTGTATCGGGAGATAATGGGGCGTTTAAAACCGTAAATGTTATCGATGACATCAATAGCTATTACCTAAACAAACACAGAGAAGACTTCCCTGGGATCACAAACCCCTCAGAAGTGAATGCCTATAGTGAAAGTGTATTTGAACAATCTCCACTTAACCGCGTGCTGGAACAAGGTGCCCCGGGGGCAGCCTGGAAAGCCGATCCTGGTAGCGATCATGATCATACCATCAAATTTGATTGGGCTACCAATACTACAGGGGAAGTGATTCGATTTGATGTCAACTTTCCCAATCCCAATAACACCGAAGCCCCTGCACTACAACAAAATGGGCATTACCTTGCCAATGAACTGTATGTCACCATCACCAAAGATGAAAACTGGAAGCCCGGGGATGAAGACCTAAGAACAACTAGAGCATATAAAGATAAGCTTGGTAACGTTATTCTTAAAAGAACTTTCAATAGCTCCTCCCCCTCTACAGGGGGAGGTGGCGAAGCCGGAGGGGGTGCGCATGATACCTACTATGTCTACGACCACTTCGGAAACCTAACATACGTCATCCCCCCAAACGTAGATACCAGTGACGGTGTATCAAACACCGAACTTACCGAACTGTGCTACCAATACCGCTACGATTATAGAAACCGACTCATCGAAAAGAAAATCCCTGGCAAAGGAGATCAAAACACCTGGGAATCGATTGTCTATAACAAACTGGATCAACCTGTACTCACCCAAGATCCTAACCAAAAAGCAAAAAACGAATGGCTCTTTACCAAATATGATGCCTTTGGTAGGGTAGCTTATACCGGTAAGATCACCATACCCAACAAAACCCGGAAACAATTACAAACCGAAGCCAAAGGGTATAACGATAAGCAATGGGTACAACGAGGTAGTGCAGTGATGATTGGGGGTACCACTATGCATTACAATAATGGAGGATATCCAAACGTACAAAATGCAGAAGTGCTTACGATTAATTATTATGATGATTATGATTTTGACAGGGCAGGGATCAATGATCCGGGTACGGTCTACGGGGTAGGCACCAGCGATCGTACCAAATCCCTGTCTACAGGTAGCAAAGTAAAAGTACTAGGCACCTCTTTTTGGACTACTACAGTCACCTACTATGATAATAAAGGAAGGTCAATCTACAATGAAAGTAAGAATGAATACCTGGATACCCATGATAGTGTAAAAAGCAAGCTTGACTTTACAGGAAAAGTAGAAAAAACCCATACCTACCATAAAAAAGGCAGCCATGAAGCGATCGTTACCGAAGATACCTTTACCTATGACCATATCGGCAGGCTTACCTCTCAAACCCAAAAGATCGACAATCAGGAGGCAGAACAAATCGTTGCCAATTCGTATGATGAGTTAGGGCAGTTGGTTCAAAAGAATGTGGGTGGTATAGCTTCCTCCCCTGTAGGGGGAGGTGCCGCAGGCGGAGGGGGCACTTCGACTACGCTCAGCACAGGCTTGCAGACTGTAAATTACCACTACAACATCCGTGGTTGGTTAAAAGGGATTAATGATGTTGATAATTTAGGAGACGATGTATTTGCTTTTGGTATTAATTACAACAAGATTACCGAAAATCTCCATGCTCATCCTTTGTACAACGGTAATATTAGCGAAACCCTATGGAAAACGGCTAACGATAACCAGAAAAGAGCGTATGGATATCGTTATGATGAATTGAATCGATTTACAGCAGCCAATGATCATGAGAACAGATATGTAGTATCTAGCATTACGTACGACAAGGTTGGAAACATCTTATCCCTGGCAAGAAACGGTTGGCAAAACAATGCTAACTATGGCAATATGGATGTTTTAAGCTACCAGTATGATGCTGGAAACAAACTAAAAAAAGTGACCGATACGGGTAACAAAACCTATGGTTTTAAAGACGGCACCAATACCAATGATGATTTTGACTATGACGCAAACGGGAATATGATCATAGACCGTAACAAGGGCATCTCAAGCATTACCTACAATCATTTGAATTTACCTGAAACCGTTTCGATTAGTGACAGTGAAGGAACCGGAACAATTTCTTATATTTACGATGCCACTGGCACGAAGCAAAAAAAGATCGTGCTAGAGGGAAGTTCTAATACAAGTACGGAATATGCACAAGGGTATGTTTATAAAAATGATAATCTAGAATTCTTTAACCAACCGGAAGGAATTGTAGAAAAAGAGGATGATGGGTACAAATATGTCTTTAAATTTAAAGACCATCTTGGGAATATTAGACTGAGTTATAAGGATGCTGATAAGAATGGTTCTATTAGTCAGAGTGAAATTATCCAAGAGAAGAATTATTACCCTTTTGGACTTGAACATCGAGGATACAATGATGTCCTGAGAGGTGCAGAAAACAAGCACTTTACATATGTTGGCAAGGAATTAAACGAAAGCCTTGATTATAATATGTTAGAAATGGATTGGAGGCATTACGATCCTGGTATTGGTAGATTTATGGGAATAGACGCAATGGCTGAGAGTTTTGAAGATTATACTCCATATCATTATAGCAACAATAGTCCTATAATGTACAAAGATCCTACAGGATTATTTACTGATGTTGTTAACGAAGAAACAGGAGAGAAATATCATGTAGATGATGGGTACGATTTTGATTGGGTTGTTAGTGCTGATACTTTTGACGAAATAAAAGAGGCAGGAGAAATCCCAAATAATCTAAAGTGGGATCGTACCAAAGCGTTTTGGAAACAAGTTTGGGAAGGTGTTACAACATCTGATGGAACAGTTACTGGAGAACTTACTGCATTTTTTGTAACTGATGATTTAAAAGACGGAGTTGAAGCTATTCAAAATAAGGATTTAATGTCTTTAGCTCTTTTACCTCTTAACAAACTTAAAAAACTTAAAAAATTTAAAAAATGGATAAAGAAAAATGATGGAAAAATCCCTGGGACTAAGAAAGGAGGAGGAAACTTTAAAAATAGGGAGGGTAAGTTACCTAAAACAGATGCTGATGGAAACCCAATAACATATAAAGAGTATGATGTAAATCCTACTCCTGCAGGTCAACGAAGAGATGCAGAAAGGCTAGTAAAGGGGAGTGATGGAAAAGTTTATTATACAAGTGACCATTACGGTTCATTTACAGAAATTAAAGATTAATTATGGAAACTATTAAGGTTGATAAAAACACTTTTGTAGGATCAATTAATGGTATTAATTGTCCAACTAAAAAAAATGCATTACGAGAAATAGGCTTAGCTTTTCTATTTGCAGACCACTATGGTCAAAACCTAGATGCTTTGGAAGATTGTCTTACAGATCTATCTTGGATAGAACATAGAAAGGTAGTTTTGATTATAAATGATTTTGATTTATTCTTGAAAGAAGAATCGTCTGAGTTCAAAAATATGTTTTTAGAGTTGTTAAATGATGTAAAACAAGAATGGTCAGAAAATCAAGAAAAAGAATTTACAATACTTTATAACATAACATCTACTTGATCTTAAATCATAATTTATAAACCACTCAGGTGATGAGTGGTTTTTTTATGCCCTAAAGTGAAATAATTAAAAAAAACGATCAATAATCTATCAAATTAGTGTAGTTAATCTGTGAATTGATGTAAATGATCGAAAAATCACTTGTACAGGGGAAAAACCCCCTGTAATAGGTCTTGACATGGGTTGATATTAATAGTAGGTTTGGCTTCAAATTCTAAGAAAACACAAGTCAAATGAATGTCACCAAACAAATCGATCTAATTAGAAGGGTAGACCAGCTGGTCAGACTTCAAGCCACGGGAACCCCAGACGAATTAGCTTGTAAATTAGAGATTTCTAAATCAAAATTATATCGTATTATCAATATGATGAAAGACTTTAATGCACCTATCGAGTATAATCCAACATTAGAAACCTTTTTATATAAAAAAGAAGTACGGTTTAGCTTTGGGTTTTATGCCTCGCATCATCAACATGTAACTGCTGGTATTGCTTAACTATCAGAAAAAAACAATACTAAAAATAGAGAAGCCCACACGTATAAAAAATAAAATTCATATTTGTCTCGAGGACGATAACAATTCTAGCGCAATTGTTAGCTAAAACTCCATTAGAACACTTAGTTTATTTAAGGATTAAAATTAAAGAGTTATGGTGTAAGATGTACAAAGAAGTAGAACGATATCTTATATTAAGTTTTCTACAGGTTGGGTTCAGGTTTATTTAGTAATTTTAAGCCATGAAATAAGCCATAACAATGAGATTGATACCTATCAATATGATGATATGGCGATTCCATTCTTACACAAAAACTAGTCGAAGTGTGATCAAAAAAAATACTACATATAAATATATGAAACCATGGTGTGTTGTTAACCCTACGGTATATTTTGGAGTTTTCTTAATGTATATGAGTATAATGGTTTATGGTCAAACCGCTAAGACTATACCGATTGCAAATGAAATCGATAGTATAGCTACCTATTATAGATTAAGTAAATCTGATAAGCTTACCTATCAGCAGCGATTAAATTATATTAACTGTTTTTTGGAAAAAACGGAGTTATATAACTACCCCTGCTAGCGCCAGAATGTTTCTGGTGCCGTCAAAGCTCGGTAAAGTATATGTAAGCCGCATAAAAATGTCAGTTTCAAAAATGAAACTGACATTTTGTATTTTTGAGCTGATGAGCAAGAACTCTAAAATTCATAACAAAACATATGTCAAAAAAAGTGTAGTAAGCAATAAAAGATAACCTTTAAGAGAATAGAAAAAAGCGTTGCTTTAGATGCGTGAAAAGGCAGCCACGAAGCGATCGTTACCAAAGATACGTTTACCTATGACCATATGGGTAGGCTATTAAGTCAAACTCAAAAGATCAACAATCAGGATGCAGAACAAATCGTTGCCAATTCCTACGATGAGTTAGGATAGTTAGTTCAAAAGAATGTTGGCGGTATCGCTTCTTCCTCTATAGGGTGCAGGTGCTGTAGGCACAGGAGGCTGTAAAATAAACCCAAGACATAGCTTACTTTACATATACATGTACTCAAGCAACACATAAGTTGTAACTTTTATCCCAAAACTTCATCAAAGTTCAATATCTTTGAGTAATGCTTACAGTGAACAACATATCTTTTGCTTACGACACCAAACTCATTTTAAAAAACATAAGTTTTTCTATTAATGAAGGGCAGCATATCGCTCTAATAGGTGCTAGTGGTTGTGGAAAAAGTACATTGCTCAAGATTATTTATGGTTTGTTACATGTTGAAGAAGGTGAACTTTTCTGGAATGATAAAAAAATAGTAGGTCCTTTATACACCTTAGTTCCCGGTGAGGAGCAAATGAAATACTTATCCCAGGGATTTGAACTTCAGGCATACACATCTGTTGCAGAAAACATCGGTCAATACCTTTCAAATTTTGAAAAAGAAGCAAAACAAGAACGAGTTCAAGAATTGCTTGAAATTGTTGAAATGACTGACTATGCAGATAAAAAAGTTGAAAATTTAAGTGGTGGTCAAAAACAAAGAGTTGCTCTTGCCAAAGCTCTCGCCAAAAAGCCCGAATTATTACTTCTAGACGAACCTTTTCATAACATTGATAACTTTAGAAGAAGTTCGCTACGCCGTAATCTCTTTCGGTATTTAAAACGTAACAAAATAACAAGTGTCACAGCGACACATGATAAAACAGATATTCTTTCGTTTGCCGATGAAACCATTGTCATTAAACAAGGTGAAGTCGTTACACAACAAAAAACTGAAGCACTGTATCAAAACCCCTCAAACTATTATGTAGCTTCTCTTTTTGGAGAGGTAAACCAGTTACGTCTTTCAACTCTTGGTCAAAAAGGGGATAAAGAAATTCTTGTGTATCCCCATGAGGTAAAAGTTGATCCCACATCTACCATAAAAGCAAGAGTAAAGAAGGCTTACTTTACCGGAAGTCATTATTTGATCGAAGCCGTATGTGACAATTCGATGATCTTCTTTAATCATCAAACTATACTACACGCACCAGAAACTGTCGGTATCTCGATTGCGGCTGATATCGTCAAAAAAAGGCTTAGGATAAATAGCGCCCAATACGCGTAGTATTGAACTCAAAACTAAGACTTCAAGTTAAACCCATTTTACCCATATAAAAACCTAAATTTGTGAGACCCTTAATGTATTGACCATTCCTTTAGCGGTAATGGGCATTGCAGCGAGATTAATTAACATATCCCCTTGGGTAACAAAACCTTTGTTGGCTGCGATACTATTAATATCTTCTACGGTTTCGTCGGTACTTACGAACTTGTCATAGAAAAAAGCTTTTACACCCCAAAGTAAGCTAAGCTGTGCTAATATTCTCTTATTGCTCGTAAATACCAGAATGTGAGCACTAGGCCTCCAGGCAGAAATTTGAAAAGCCGTATACCCACTATTGGTTAGTGTACAAATAGCCTTTGCATCTATATCATTGGCCATATGCGCTGCATGATAACAAATGGACTTCGTAATAAATCTATTCGTTCTAATATGTGGAGGATTTTGAGGAACAGCGATCAAATCAGAATTCTCTACACTTCGAATAATTTTGGTCATTGTTTCTATTACCTGCACCGGGTATTTACCCACTGATGTCTCACCAGATAACATCACGGCATCGGCGCCGTCCATGACCGAGTTTGCCACATCGTTAACCTCGGCCCGGGTGGGAGTAAGGCTGTCGATCATAGTTTCCATCATCTGTGTGGCTATAATTACCGGTATTCTGGCAGTTTTGGCCTTAAGTACTAGTTTTTTCTGGATTAAGGGAACTTCTTGAGCTGGTATTTCGACACCCAGGTCTCCCCTGGCTACCATCAAACCATCACAATACGCAACAATTTTATCGATATTATCGACACCTTCCGGTTTTTCAATTTTAGCTACTATCGGAATTTTATGTTTACTATGTTTCTTAATAAGATCCTGAAGCTCCATTAGATCTTGTGCATGTCGTACAAAGGATAAAGCAATCCAGTCTACCTCTTGCTGGCAGGCAAAAATGGCATCTTTTACATCTTTTTCGGTCAATGCAGGAAGTGAAATGTTTGTATTGGGCAAGTTTACTCCTTTTTTTGACTTTAATGGGCCTCCTTGTATTACTTTGGCTTTTACAGTATCCTTCTGATTAGAAGAAACTACTTCAAAAATAAGTTTTCCATCATCTAGTAATATGCGCTCACCAGCTTTTACGTCCTTCGGAAAATTCTCGTAGTTCATGTATACTTTACTGGCCGAACCTTCAAAAGGTTTTCCTGTTACAAAATCAAGAAGATCTCCGTTAGTTACAATAATATCCCCCTTCATGACTCCAACTCGCAATTTAGGCCCCTGCAGATCTCCCAGAATAGCAGTGCTAAACCCATGCTCTTCACTTAGTTGTCGTATCATTTTTACACGCTCTTTAACGTCGTTATAATCTGCGTGAGAAAAATTAATTCTAAAAACATTAACGCCCGCTTCCATCATTTCTTTTAGGGTTTCTTTTCGGCTCGTAGCGGGCCCCAGAGTTGCCACAATTTTGGTTCTTTTACGTCTTGGCATTATTCTAATATTAAATTGTTTTTTGACTTGAGTGTACTGTAATCAATTGTATACGCTGTAATAACTTGAGAAATATCAAGTATTTTGGAAACTTTTGGTTTGCTCAAAAAAGTAGATGACTCTACAGTGATTTTTAAAAAATAATCTACATGTTTAAGTTCAGGAATTAAGTATTTGGTTGTATAGGCATCTTTTTGAGCGGCAAATAAACCCACAGAGACAGCTTTGTTAGATGGTGTAATTGTAGATACGCTCTGGCTTGACGTATGGTTACTGCTATTTTTTGACCTGTTCAAAGACGGTATATCTGTCTCTACCATACTACGAAACTTATTAGCTACTAAAGCATAAGTGTTGTACTGCAAGTGATCTTCATATTGATATATCGGAAAATTCGCTATGCCGTCTTTGTATTTAAAATGGATATCTTTTTTCTTTCTGAAAAGTGATATGCCCAGCGTTTTATTTAATAAGAAAGCTAGTCTGTACGAAGGTAATGAACTGTGAATAGCTATGAGTTCGTAACTATCATCTTCAAAGGTTTCTAAGACTAACTTTTGAATGGCCATCGTGCAGTAATTTATGGGATAATCGAAATTAAAATTATATGCTAACACTTCATCTATACTATTGCTCCCAAAGTATTTTACTTATAATCCAACGTGAAATATACAAATAAAATACCCTATTAAGATTAATAAATGATAAAGAAATTAAACGAAAACGATTGAGTTAGTATCTTTATTCGCACCGCTAGAGGGTGCACTACCTCAACGCCTGTCCCGAGGTAGTTTGCTATAAACTGGTTTGCACGTTTCTCACAAAAAAATTGAGTAGTAGAGTTTCTACAAGGTGCCTTTATGTTGATGTTATTCTGGATTGAAATGCAAAGAAAGCCCTTTTGGAAGCTTTTTCTTCAGCCTTTTTCTTTGATGTAGCCCTGGCTTTTGCTACAACTTTTTCGTCTATCCATAATTTGACTGCAAAATGCTTCATCTCATCTTTGCCTGTATCTTCGTAAATTTCGTAGTTGAAAATTTTTTTCTCTTTTTGGCACCACTCAATCAGTAAGCTTTTATAACTAATAATTTGGCCTTCGAGACTCTCAATATCCACATAAGGATTGATTACCGCTTCATGAATAAAACGTTCACAATACGAAAATCCCTTGTCGAGATAAATAGCACCAATTAACGCTTCAAAAAGATTACCGTGAATATTTACACCAAATTGTGATTTTGGGATATTTGTTCGTACCAATTCAATTAATTTCAGGTCTTTCCCCAATTCGTTCAGATGCTTTCGGCTTACTACTTTTGCTCTCATTTTTGTAAGATAGCCTTCGTTACCTTCGGGAACTTCTTTGAACAAATGGGCAGCTATTACACTGCCAAGCATAGCATCACCCAGAAACTCGAGTCTCTCATAATTTACAGCATTTCCCTTTTTATCTTTTAAATTCAACGAGCGGTGTGTAAATGCTTTTTCATAAGGTCTAATATTTTTAGGCTTAAACCCCAATATTTTATGAATTTTGGAAAAAAAATTCCCGTTCTTTTCAGAGCGGGAATTTAATATGTTGCGAATAACATTCATTATTCGTTTAATTTTTTAAACAACACACACGCATTATGCCCTCCAAAACCAAAAGTATTACTCATGGCATAGGTAATGTCTCTTTTTTGAGCTGTATTCAATGTCAGGTTCAAATTTGGATCTATATTCTCGTCTACAGTAGTATGATTGATTGTAGGCGGCACAGTACTTTTTTGCATAGCAAGAATAGAGGCAATAGCTTCTATAGCTCCTGCTGCACCTAGCAAATGTCCTGTCATAGATTTTGTTGAATTGATATTGATATGAGGAGCATGGTCACCAAAAACTTTGGTGATTGCTTTTAACTCTGCGACATCTCCCAGCGGAGTAGAAGTACCGTGCGTATTGATGGTATCAACTTGTTCTGGTTGCACGTTTGCATCTCTTAAACAATTGAGCATCACACGTTCTACACCAATACCATCTGGATGTGGTGCTGTCATATGATATGCATCACTAGACATACCACCACCCACAACTTCTGCATAGATTTTGGCACCGCGGGCTTTGGCATGTTCATATTCTTCAAGAATCAGAGCCCCACCCCCTTCGCCTAAAACAAAGCCATCTCTGGTTGCGTCAAAAGGTCGAGAAGCAGTTTCTGGGCTTTCGTTTCTTGTCGATAAGGCATGCATGGCATTAAATCCACCCATACCGGCTATGGTTACTGCAGCTTCACTTCCTCCAGTTACAATAATATCACAATGTCCTAAACGAATATAATTTAAGGCATCGATCATAGCATTGGCAGAAGATGCACAAGCAGATACCGTGGTATAGTTAGGCCCCATAAAACCATTTCGAATAGAAATATGACCTGGAGCAATATCGGCAATCATTTTAGGAATAAAGAAAGGATTAAAACGTGGTGTTCCATTTCCTTTGGCATAGCCAATCACTTCTTCCTGAAAAGTTTCTAAACCGCCAATTCCTGCGCCCCAAATTACACCTACTCTAAATTTGTCGACGTTTTCAAGATCGATTTCGGCATCCTTTATAGCCTCTTCAGAAGATATAATGGCATACTGAGCAAATTTATCAAGTTTGCGCGCTTCTTTTCTATCAAAATAATCTGTAGCAGCGTAATTTTTGACTTCGCAAGCAAATTTAGTCTTGAAATTTTCGGTATCAAAATAAGTAATGGGAGCACAACCGCTTTTTCCGGTCGACAATCCTTCCCAATACTCTTCTATATTCTTACCGATAGGTGTTAAAGCACCCAGTCCTGTGACTACAACTCGCTTAAGGCTCATACTTTGTGGTGAAGTTTATTACTTTGCGTCTTCAATGTAGGATATAGCTTGACCTACGGTTGCGATGTTCTCTGCCTGGTCATCTGGAATCTGAATATCGAATTCCTTTTCAAATTCCATAATCAATTCTACAGTGTCTAGCGAATCTGCTCCTAGGTCATTTGTGAAGCTAGCTTCATTTACAACCTCGTTTTCGTCTACACCTAATTTGTCAACGATTATCGCTTTTACTCTTGATGCAATGTCTGACATAGTTTTTAATTTTAATTTTTAATTTAGGAGGCAAAAATAAAAAACTTTATTTTAAAACCCCATAATCCCGCAAAAATGTATTTGTGTTTTTATCAAATATAGGAAAGTAATGGCTTTTAACTGCCTAAAATTGAATTATAATTATTTTTTTTGTAAACTATAGATGGAACGTATCTTGACTTTTTTCTATTACATCTATTATGATAGTGTTTCTCTATATTTTAAAGAAACATTAGTTACTATTCATTTTTAAATACCTTTTCACACTATGAAGCGCATCATTATCTTTGCTTCCGGCTCTGGCACGAATGCGGAAAACATTATTACTTATTTTCAAGAGCGCAATACTGCCAAAGTTACCCACGTGTTCTCTAATAATAGACAGGCAAAGGTTTTAAAACGTGCACATAAGCATAACGTAAAAGCATTACACTTTGATAGAGCATCTTTTTATCACAGCAATGATGTGCTTCACCTTTTAAAAGATGCACAACCTGACCTTATTGTACTGGCAGGGTTTTTATGGATTTTTCCTAAAAGAATCATCGACGCCTTTCCTGATCGGGTGATCAATATCCATCCTGCGCTTTTACCAAAATACGGAGGAAAAGGAATGTATGGTCGTCATGTACATGAAGCTGTGATTCAAAATAAAGAAAATCAAAGCGGAATTACAATCCACTATGTAAATGAACATTATGATGAGGGAGCAATAATTTTTCAGGCAAAAACCAGCATAGATCCAGCAGATACTGCAGATGATGTGGCACAGGCAATTCATCAATTAGAATATAAACACTTTCCTGTCGTTATAGAAAAAGTATTGGAGTTATGAGAGGTGAGGGCGTTCGCTTCGCTCTCTGTGAGGGATGAGGATGTGAGTTTGTAGGGTTTGTGAGTGGTTAGAGCGTTCGATTTGCTTTCTGTAAGGTTTGAGGAGTTTACACGCATGTCTAGTTCCCTCTCCTTTGGGGAGAGGGCTTAGAGAAAGGTGGCTCGCCCTGAGCGAGACGGAAAGGGTAGAGATCGCAAATAATACTTTTGCTAAACATTAACTTTTTAACAATTTCAGTTTCACATTTGACTTGGATATTGATCAGGTTGTATTTGAATATTTGAGATTTAAGACATAATTTTTGTTGAATATACTATAGTGTCGTAGACATGATGTCTTTGAATTTGCGAGGGATGAGGGCGTTCGCTTCGCTCTCTGTGAGGGATGAGAGAAAGACTCTGAAACTTTGTAACCCTATCACTACCCGCTATAAACTAACAACTAAACAATGGCAAAAAAAGAAAAATTCTACGTAGTCTGGGAAGGGCACCGCCCCGGGATTTATACAACATGGGACGATTGTAAAGCCGCTGTAAAAGGCTATGCAAATGCCAAATATAAGTCGTTTGACTCATTTGACCTTGCAAAAAAAGCATACAACGGAGACTATGAAGATTATAAAGGAAAAACCAAACCCAAAAAGACACTTACAGCTGAACAGTTGTCGAAAATTGGGAAGCCTAATTTATATTCTATAGCCGTAGATGCGGCATCTAGTGGCAATCCTGGCAAAATGGAATATAGAGGCGTTGATACCCAGACCGAAAAACAGCTGTTTCATCAAGGGCCTTTTGCACAGGGTACTAATAATATCGGAGAGTTTTTAGCACTTGTGCATGGCCTGGCCTATTTAAAGAAGAAAAACAGTGATCGTATTATATATTCAGACTCTAAAATAGCGATTGGCTGGGTAAAACGAAAAACCTGTAAAACAAAGCTTAAAAGAACCACAAAAAATGCGGCGATGTTTGATTTGGTAGATCGAGCTATACAGTGGCTTAACGAAAATACGTATACGACTAAAATTGTTAAGTGGGAAACCAAAGCCTGGGGTGAAATTCCGGCGGATTTTGGAAGGAAATAAGTATCTAACTTAAGACCCCAAAGGTTTTGAAAACCTTTGGGGTCTTATTTCCATTCCAGGGTATATTCTTTTAGTTTTTCTGAAAGTGATCCTGCTTTTTGTTGATGGCTAGATATAAAATTTTCCTTTCCGGAAAACAATTCTAAAATATAGTCCTTAGAGATATTTGTAGGTTTTTCAGACAGGAATGCAGCGTATGAAGAATGAGGGTATGTCTGAAAATTATCTGTAATTTTATGGTATTGGGCATTGGTGTGAATGTATAAAATTAAATTCCTGACATATGCTTCATCTTCTATTTTTATCCTGGAAAATTTTCTTTTGAACAAGCTACCTGACCTTTCATAGCCTTTATTGATAGCTTTAGCATAGGCATTAAATACATTAGAAAACCCTTGGGATATAATTTTGCTTTCTAAATTCTCTTTTGTTCTGATTAGTAAATGGAAATGATTAGGCAGGAGGCAATAACAATGTATTTCGGCAATAGGTAGGATGTGTTTTTTAAGTAAATTAAGAAAATAACTATAATTTTTTTCTTCTATAAACAGGTTTTCTTTGTTATTTCCCCGATTGTATATGTGATAATACCGACCGGGTTCTAATGTTTCATATTTCAAATAGTCTAAATTTTATTGATTGTAAAATGGATAATAAAGAGACCCCAAAGGTCTCTGAGACCTTTGGGGTCTAACATTTATCTCTTTTCTAATTCTTCGATCAACCTATCCTTATCTTTTAATCGCGCTTCATATAATTCGATGATTTTATCTGTTTTTTCTTTGTTTTCTTGATACAGGTCTTCAATATAACACATCGATTGATCTTTTAAATCCTGATTGATTGTTTTTCTTGAATTTGAATCTAGAAACTCATCAGTCGGCGTTTCTAATATTTTTGCCAGTTGATACAATCGCTCTACGGTAAGTTTGCTTTCTTTTTTTCTAATTTGCTATACGCCGCCTGGCTAATATCTAGTTCTTGCGCAATATATTCATGCGAATATCCTTTTTGTTTACGAATAGTTTTGATATGTTCTAGTATATTTTCCATAACTAATAGTTATAAATTTTTATGAATATCCGTAATTTAACCTAAACGGTTTGCGTCAAGCTGAACTCGTTTCAGCTTCTCATCTCAATGTATTGAAAATAAACCTAATGAGATCCTGAAACGAATTCAGGATGACTTCTCCGTTAAATTTTAGGTATAATAACGGACAATTAATAAATATAAATACAATGAAAAAGATAAGTGCAGTAGTAGTTTTCTTTTTATGTTCTCTTTTTAGCAACGCTCAGAATATGACCGGCTCATGGTCAGGATCATTAGAGCTACAAAATTCGCAATTACCTCTGATATTTCATATTCAGAAAAAAGATAGTATCTACAAAACTATTATGGATAGCCCCGCACAAGGTGCTACAGGTATTATTGTCGATAGCACTAGCGTACAAGACTCTTTGATTACCTATGTTATCAAAAATATAGGCGCCACTTATAAGGGGCAACTTAAAAACGATACGCTTATTGTGGGTACATTTACACAGGCAGGACTACAATTTCCTTTAGATCTTAAAAAGGGCGAGATCGCAAAAGAGGTGCGCAAGCCGCAAGAACCCGTACCTCCGTTCCCATACCAAAATGAAGAAGTGTCTTTTACCAATAAAAATGGTGATACGCTTTATGGAACCCTCGCTATACCCAGTAAAAATGATAACATGTTTCCAGCTGTACTACTTATTACCGGTAGTGGTCCTCAAAATAGGAATGCCGAACTGTTTGGGCATAAGCCTTTTTTGGTAATTTCAGACTACTTGGTACGACAGGGCATCGCTGTTTTACGGTTTGATGAGCGCGGGGTCGGCGCATCTCAAGGGAACTTTGGTAAAGCAACTACTCAAGATTTTGCTGATGATTTGGTATCGGCTTTTGCTTATCTTTCTGAAAGAAATGAAATTAATGCTACCCAAATAGGCTTAGTAGGTCATAGCGAAGGGGGTCTTGTAGCCAGTATGATGGCTTCAAAGAATAACACTATACATTTTGTAGTGTTATTAGCTACTCCGGGGATACGTGGTGATCGGGTATTAGCTTCACAAACCCAAAAAATCCTAGAAAAATCAAACATAGCCAAAGCCAATATAGATACTATTCTTGGGATTAATAGAACTACATATGATTTAATCTTAAAAAATGAAGACCCAGAACTCTTAAAAGATAAATTAAGACAGCATCTTACCGGTTCGATATCACAACTAAATGTATTGAACCCAAAGCCAGAGCATCTAAGCACACCACAATACATACAAATGATGGTCGAACAATTAGCATCCCCTTGGTTTACCTTTTTCGTAAAATTTGACCCAAAACTATGCTTACAAGCTATAAAATGCCCTGTACTGGTACTTCAGGGCGAAAATGACACTCAAGTACTTCCAGACAACAATCTTCACGCTATTGAAACGGCATTCAAAAAGGGAAATAACAAAAGGGTTGAGATCGTGAGGTTGCAGAGGCTTAATCATTTATTTCAGCAAAGCCAGACAGGATTACCAAATGAATATGGAATGATTCAGGAAACCTTTTCGCCGAAAGCATTGCAAGTACTGGGAGAATGGATAAGAAAACAAACCTATAAATAACGAAGTGATTTAAACCTGGACCTAAAACGGGTTAAATCAGTTCTATTCATAAAAATACCCCCGAAGTGATGTTCGAGGGTATTTTCTAACTTCATCTAGCGATAACGCCAGATTATAATTCATGTTATCCGCCGCATGGCCCTAAATTGTTCCATCCGCTGGCAGTTCTTTCGTACAATGATCCCTGATACGTAACTTTTGAACCTACAGCATAAGAACGACCGCTCACGTATGCTGCTACACCGGCACATGGATCATTACTAGGACATGCACCCAGATTGTTCCATCCGCTAGATGTTCTTTGGTATAATGATCCCTGATACGTAACCTTAGCACCCACAGGATAGGATCGACCACTTACATAAGCCTCAACACCGTCACAAATATCTCCTCCTGTATCTGAAAAAGGATATATAGTGCCAATAAAGGATTTATCGGTATCAGACAAACTCGTATTTCTTCCCACAGCTACACGATCTAATGTATGCTCTGCCGGAATTGGGTAATGCATAATAGATAATGGATCATACTCGCTGTAGTTGGTTACATTAGCTTCATACCGTCTAAAAAGATTATTGTCGACTTGAGCTCTCGACCAGTTGTTTGGTGGACCGGCATAATACGCGTACACCGCTTCTCTATCCCAATTAATTCCTGCTACGGGATTTTGATGCTCGTGAATTAATCCTAAAGCATGACCAAATTCATGAATGGTTGTTCTTCTAAATTCCTCATCGGTAGTATCGTTGTCAAACCACCCAAAATGCATACTGTGCGCATGACTGTTAGAATCTGTTCCCAAATAGGACCAGGATCCTGTTTCATTAGCATATTGCCCCTCTCTAAATGCGATTTTAATGTTGGCACTACTGCTAGAAGAAACCCATTCGAACTTCAAATTAGCATAGCTTTCCCACGCTACTGCGTACTGGCGTACCTTGGATTGTACAAAATTGTTACCGTTTAAGAATTTTACGCGAATAGTTTGACCAGGTTGCCATTGCTTTGCTTTGATACTGGCCGCTTTTGCACCATTAGACAAATCCCATTTGGCAATACAAACTTTTGCATGTTTGGCATCATCGAGTTGTTGGGGTTCGAAAATGTCGTCAGAGTTTTTTTCACAGTTCGCTACAGAAAACGAAACTGCAATAGCCAATACAAGTTTGGCTAGCTTGTTTTTTTTCATAATTAAGTTGAGTTTGAATTAAATTTCTTTCAAAATTAACAAAATTTTAATAAGATGACAGTATTTTGTGTTAAAACTGATCAAACGTTGTTGTAAATGATGATGAAGAATAGAAAAATGAATATCTGTAATTTAACCTAAGCGGTTTGTGTCAAGCTGAATACTGAAACGAGTTCGGCATGAATTCACGATCGAATCATTATTAATAATTCATATCTAAGTAATGAAAAGTAACCTTCATGATTTTTTGTCACACTGGTAAAGAAGATGTAACTCAATCTAAGAACAAAAAATGTTCTGCTCTGTATCTTCAAAAGAGATTTAATAGGATATAAAGCAGGTTGAAAAAGTAAAGTGTATATTTGCAAAAAATTTACACGCTATTGTATGAGCAAATTATTAATTGTAGGTTCTGTTGCCTTTGATGCCATAGAAACTCCTTTTGGAAAAACAGATAAGATCTTGGGTGGTGCCGCTCCGTATATTGCACTTTCGGCATCTCACTTTGATATTCCTTCGGCCATTGTTTCTGTAGTTGGCGAAGACTTTCCGAAAGACTATTTTAGAACTTTAGAAAATAGAAATGTAGACACTTCAGCTATTAAAGTAGTAAAAGGTGGTAAAACATTTTTTTGGAGTGGAAAATATCATAATGATCTAAATTCTAGAGATACTTTAGAAACACAACTTAACGTACTTGCCGATTTTAATCCTATAGTTCCTGATGCTTATAAAGATGCCGAGATTGTCGTATTAGGAAATCTTAATCCATTAGTACAGCTTGGTGTTTTAGAACAACTAACGAGCACACCAAAACTTGCTATTTTGGATACTATGAATTTCTGGATGGAAGATGCCTTTATAGAAGATCTACGTCGAGTTATTGCCAAAGTAGATGTGATTACCATCAATGATGAAGAGGCAAGACAGCTTAGTGGAGAATACTCGTTGGTAAAAGCGGCTCGAGTTATAGAAGCGATGGGGCCAAAATATGTAGTGATCAAAAAAGGAGAACACGGAGCTCTATTATTTCATAAAGAACAGGTTTTCTTTGCCCCGGCACTCCCTCTCGAAGAGGTTTTCGACCCTACAGGTGCGGGAGATACATTCGCCGGTGGTTTTGCAGGATATTTAACTAAAACTGGTGATATTTCTTTTGAAAATATGAAGAATGCGATTATTCATGCATCCAACCTGGCTTCATTTTGTGTAGAAAAATTTGGAACAGAACGCATGGAAAGCCTCAATAGAGAAGAAGTCCATCAACGACTAAAGCAATTTAAAGAACTAACTCAATTTGAAATAGAATTGTCTTAAAAACGAGCCTCGAAATTTTATTTTTTGAGGCTTTTTAAGTTTGAATTATAATGTACTTAGCACAACAACTTAGAATTTTTGAACTATAATGAGTGATGCGTTAAAACACGAATGCGGTATTGCATTTATAAGATTATTAAAACCGTTAGAATTTTACAAAGAAAAATATGGCAGTGCATTTTATGGTGTTAATAAAATGTATCTCATGATGGAGAAACAACATAATCGAGGTCAGGATGGCGCAGGTTTTGCCAGTATCAAATTAGACACACCGCCGGGAGAGCGTTACATAAGCAGGGTTCGTTCTAGTGCTTCACAGCCTATACAGGATATTTTTTCTCAAATTAATGACAGAATTAATAAGGAACTTGTTGATCATCCTGAATATGCAGACGATGTAGCGCTTCAGAAAAAAAACATTCCGTACATAGGAGAAGTGTTATTAGGCCACGTGCGTTATGGTACGTTTGGTAAAAATAGTGTAGAAAGTGTTCATCCTTTTTTAAGGCAGAATAACTGGATGCATCGAAATCTCATCGTCGCCGGTAATTTTAATATGACCAATAACGATGTTCTGTTTGATAACCTTGTGCGCCTGGGACAGCATCCAAAAGATAAAGTAGATACCGTAACCGTAATGGAAAAAATCGGTCATTTTCTCGATTCTGAAGTGGCAAAACTATACAAACAACTAAAAAAAGAAGGATATAATAAGATTGATGCTTCTCCACAAATCGTTGAACGGCTTAATGTAGCTAAAATTTTGAGAAAATCATCGAGAGACTGGGATGGTGGTTATGCTATGGCGGGAATGCTGGGTCACGGTGATGCATTTGTTTTAAGAGATCCTGCAGGTATACGTCCGACATATTACTATACGAATGAAGAAGTAGTAGTGGTAGCATCAGAAAGACCCGTTATACAAACTGTATTTAATGTACCTTTTGATGAGGTGGTAGAATTAGATCCGGGGAAAGCAATTATTGTAAAGAAAAACGGAGATACGAGCATAAAAAGAATTATAGAACCTTTGGAGCGTAAAGCATGTTCGTTTGAACGTATTTACTTTTCTAGAGGTAGTGATGCAGAAATCTATAAAGAGAGAAAAGCGTTGGGCAAATTAATCATGCCTCAGGTTTTAGAAGAAATTAATCACGACACTGTAAATACTGTTTTCTCCTTTATTCCGAATACAGCAGAAACTTCTTTCTATGGTATGGTAGAAGCTGCACAAGACGAATTAAATAAGCAGAAAAATGAAACCATACTATCTGAAAAAGAAGTACTAACAGACGAGCGTTTATCAGAAATACTTTCTGCTCGCTTAAGAACAGAAAAAATTGCAATTAAAGATGCAAAATTACGAACCTTCATCACCGAAGATAGTAGTAGAGACGATCTGGTAGCGCATGTGTATGATGTTACTTATGGTGTCGTTAAACCCAACGATAACCTGGTTATTATTGATGATAGTATTGTACGGGGAACTACACTTAAAAAGAGCATCATCAAAATGATGGACAGGTTACAACCCAAAAAGATTGTTATTGTTTCTTCGGCACCTCAAATAAGATATCCCGATTGTTATGGCATTGATATGGCACGATTAGAGGGACTAATCGCATTTCAGGCGGCTTTAGAGCTATTAAAAGAAGATGGCAACTATGATCTGGTTGAGAAAGTTTACGAAAAATGTAAAGCACAAGAACACTTAGCCGATGCCGAGGTACAAAATTTTGTAAAAGAAATCTATAGTGGGTTTACTGATCAGGAAATAAGTGATAAAATCGCCGAATTACTAAGTGATCAGTATGTAAATGCCGAGGTGAAGATAATTTATCAAACCGTAAAAAATTTACACAAGGCATGCCCTAAAAATTTGGGAGATTGGTATTTTACAGGAGATTATCCTACTATAGGGGGTAACAGAGTAGTTAATAAGGCATTTATCAATTTTTTTGAAGGTAAGAATGAAAGAGCCTATTAAAATCAAAAATCTTTTGCTGTTAAAAAGGGTTAATTTGTGTATTTCAACAATTATTTTGACCTTTTATCTAAAACATTTTTTCACAATGAATTTCCGTCTTATATTAGCAAAGCCATAGCATAAGTAGGTTAAGTTCATGGTAGATTTGGGGCAAAAAAAGGTGGATTTTCCACCTTTTTTTATTTTATAATAGTTTTGCCTAAACGATATTATATACGCTCCGAAATTCTATACGATATAGTCCTTCGATGATCTCAACTTAGTGAGGGCGTTTTTCTTATAGATTAAAGAAAATACTTTTTTTCAATACAGTTTTTTAGCTTTTTATTCTCCTTCCTTTAGTAGTACTTAGTGATCTGTACGTTCTTAACCTGTCAGTTCTGATAACGAACTATCTAGGCAGAGCCACAAGAATATAAGAATTAAAACCAAGAACCAAGATAATTTAGTTTATTGATTCTTGGTTCTTAGTTCTAAATCTCATTATCTATTCACTACGCCCGAAACGCTATCTAGGAGAATTCTATAGATTATACAGGAAGAGTAAAACACATATAGCAAGTAAACTCCCTCAGAGTATTATACCCTTTGGCGGTGCCAATAAAAAAGAGTCGCTATGCTGCGACTCTCTTTTTTTGGTAAAATATATTTTAATATGTAGAAATCTTTAAGATGTGGTCTTGAGAAAATTCATCTTACTTTCCTTGAGCATATCTACTTGAAACTTCATTCCAATCGATCACATTAAAAAATGCCGATACATAGTCTGGACGACGATTTTGATAGTTCAAATAATAGGCGTGCTCCCAAACATCTAATCCTAATATGGGTGTTCCTCCACATCCTGTTTTAGGCATTAAAGGATTATCCTGGTTAGGTGTAGAACATACTTCTACTTTACCACCAGATTGTACACATAACCAAGCCCAACCAGATCCAAATCTAGAACCCGCAGCATTAGAAAATTCGTCTTTAAAAGCATCGAAAGATCCATAAGCTGCATTTATCGCATCGGCCAACTCGCCAGAAGGTTTGCCACCACCGTTTGGTGACATCACTTCCCAAAACAAATTATGATTATAATACCCGCCGCCATTATTTCTAACAGCCGTATTCGACATATCAAGATTTATAAGAATGTTTTCTATGGTTTTACCTTCTAGATCAGAACCTTTAACAGCTGCATTTAGTTTATTGGTATATCCTGCATGATGTTTATCATGGTGAATCTCCATAGTACGAGCATCTATATGGGGTTCTAACGCATCAAATGCGTAGTTTAATTTTGGTAATTCAAATGACATATTTTACTTTGTTATGATTAATAAAAAAACGAAATGACCTCAAATTTAACAATAAGCGAGAGGAATAAAAATTAAAAATTGTTATAAATTAATTAAAACAGTTCACTTAGAAATTACGAATCAACGTACTTCTAAGCACTTTTGTAATGAACTATATCCCGGCAAAGCAGTCGGGGGGTATCAAAATTAAGGCTCCTTTACCTTACGAATCGAGAAACTAAACTATCTCTCTGTCTTGACTGTTAGTTCTAAAAGCCTTAATGTATGCTAACTACGCCCTAAGCTCTGCCTCGGTGGAATTCTATGGATTAAAAAATGATTTTAAGTAAAAAATGCCTACTTTTCGGTTTAGAATCACTTCTATCTATTAAATCAAAATTTGAAATCGACAACTGCTTTTACGGTTTATAATGCTGCTGCCGGAGCCGGTAAAACATATACCTTGGTAAAAGAATACCTCGTTACTTTATTGAAAGGACAATATAAAGACGCTTATAAAAACATCCTGGCCATAACATTTACCAATAAAGCAGTGGCCGAAATGAAAATCAGGATATTAGAAAATCTTGTAGCACTAAGTACAACCCCTACTCCTGTAGCGTATCAAAATTTGCTTGAAGATTTAGTTGTACAGACTAACATCTCTGAGGAGCAATTAAAACGTAAAACCGTTCGGATTTTAAAGAGTATTCTTCATAATTATGCAGCTTTTGATGTGGTTACTATCGATACATTTACGCATAGAATACTTAGAACATTTGCTTACGATTTAGGATTACCTATCAATTTTGAGATAGAAATGGATGTTGAAGGCTTAATTATAGAAGCTGTAGATAATTTGGTAGCAAAAATTGGATTGGATGAGGCTATTACACATTTGATCATAGATTTTGCAATGCGTAAACTTGAAGAAGATAAAAGTTGGGATATTACCATAGAATTGACCAAAATTGCAAAACTTTTGTTTAGCGAAAATGACAGACAACCATTAAATCGTCTTTCAGATAAATCACTAGATGATTTTGAAGGTCTTAAAAAAGTGGTACGCGACAAGATTGAAACCCATAAAAAAGTAATCGTTTCGAAGGCTAAACGCATTCTCGAGTTGCTGGAAGACAATCATCTAGATGCTTCAGATTTTACTAGAAGTTCTATCCCTAACCATTTCAAAAAACTTTCAAACGGAGAGCTCCTGATCGATTTCAAAGCTGCCTGGAAACAAGACATACACCGTGCTTCTTTCTATAATGCAAAGTTGGATAGCGCCAAAAAAGACAAAATAGATCATATAAGGCCTCAAATTGAGGATGCTTTTTTACTTACCAAACAACAATTGATTGAGACAAACTTTTTAAAAAATTGTCTTAAAAATAGTACTCCAATAGCTGTATTAAATGCAATTCAGAAAGAATTAAAAGCCATTCAGAAAGAAAGAAAAATTTTATTAATTTCAGAATTCAATACGATTATTAATCGAAGTGTTCAAGGGCAACCTGCTCCTTTCATCTATGAACGACTAGGCGAGCGTTACCAGGATTATTTTATTGATGAATTCCAGGATACTTCAGCGTTGCAATGGAATAACCTGATACCGCTTATTGATAATGCCGTGGCAACAGAGACGCTTTCAGGCAAAAGAGGGCGGATTACCATAGTAGGAGATGCAAAACAAGCTATTTATCGATGGAGAGGTGGAAAAGCCGAGCAATTTATTGCTTTATCCTCAGACCAAAATCCATTTTCGGTCAAAGAAAAGCAAGTGCTTAACCTACCAAAAAATTACAGAAGTCATGAAGAGATTATAAAGTTCAACAATAGTTTTTTTACGTTTTTATCTCAGGAATTCAGCAACGATACTCATCGACAACTGTATCTTTCAGGAAACAAACAAGAAGTAAATACCAAAAAGAACGGATATATTGATATTTCTTTCATAAAAGCAAGTAATGCAATCGAAGAACAAGAAGCGTATCCCTTAAAAGTCTATGAAACGGTTCTCGAACTTCAATCCAAAGGATATACTCCGGCAGATATTTGCATCATAGTGAGAAAGCAAAAAGAAGGAGTGGTTATTGCCAATTATCTTTCAGAAAAAGGACTGTCTATTATTTCTTCTGAAACCCTATTGATTAAAAATGCTCCTGAGGTTCTGTTTATTGTCAATTTAATCAAATGGTATTTCCAGCCTAATGATCTACACGCAAAAGTCGATATGCTTCAGTTTCTTTCAAAAGAGACTCCTTTAGAAGAAAAACACCTGTTTCTACAAGAAATGATTCATACAACAAAAAACGAATTTGTAGGCTATTTAAAAAATCAGGGGATCTTTTTTGACTTTGATCAATTGGCGTTAAGACCTTTGTATGATGCAATAGCGTATATCATTACCAGTTTTAATCTGGCAAAAAAAGCACCTGCGTACCTACAATTTTTTTTGGACGTGGTATTTGGTTATGCGCAACAATATACTGAAGGTATCCTTGGATTTCTATCGTATTGGGAGACTAAAAAAGACAACCTTAGTATTGTCGCACCCGATACCGATAAAGCCATAAGAATCATGACGATTCATAAAGCCAAAGGACTCGAGTTTCCTTGTGTGGTTTATCCATTTGCCAATACAGATATTTATAGAGAAATTGAGCCAAAAGCCTGGATTGAAGTTAATCCAGAGGATTTTTTCGGATTCAAAGAAGTATTTGTAGACTATAACAAGAGCATCGAAGCATATACCGAGCATGCGAATACAATAGTTTCAGAAAGACAGGCCCAACTCGAGCTAGATGCATTTAATTTATTATATGTTGTATTTACCAGAGCAAAAGAGCAACTATATATTATCTCTAAGCTTGATCTTAACAGCAAAGGTGAGTATTTCCCTAATAAGTTTTCCGGAAAATTAATAGCCTACCTAGAAAATATTGGAAGGTGGAATGCAGACATTGCACAATATACGTTTGGTGATTTTAAAAAGCCGACAGGCATAACACCACAGGTAAAGTCAAAAAACCAAACCCTACTGATTACTGGTTTTGAAGATGCTTCAAAGACCTATAAAACTCACATCGTAACTCATGCTAGTAAACTATGGGACACCCGCCAGGAAGACGCTATAGAAAAAGGAAATCTTATTCATAATATCATGTCCTTAATATATACCGAAAAAGATATTCACCGTGTGATTAAAGAAACGTATAGAAAAGGTGAAATATCGTTACATGAACAAGAAGTGTTGTTACAAGAAATCCAAAACCTTATAAATCATCCTGAGCTTTCAACCTACTTTTCTAAAGAAAACGAGATATATAATGAGCGTGATCTGCTCTATAACGGGACACTATTTCGACCCGATAGAATAGTTATTGATCCCTATAAAAAAACAACTGTAATAGATTATAAAACGGGTAGTTATCGAGAATCTCATGCAACACAGATTCGAAAATATGCTCAAATTCTTAATGATATGGGATATCTTATAGAAAATAAGATTTTAATTTATATTAATGAAAGAATCACTTTAAAATACGTATAAATAATCAAGGATTTTTGCAATTACTAAGAGAATTGTAAGGATAAAAGGTATTTTTATCTTATAATTGTACCGTAATTGTTGAAATAAATACTATTACTTTTAATAAAAAACTAAAATATAGTTGTTTTTTTTGGGTTTAAAATACTGTAAGAAAAAACTTTAAGCCCCCTGAAAACAGCGATATTTACTGGCTTATTATGAAAATTTTATTAGATTTATCTTTGACAGTTATGTTTAACATATTACATTTGCTCTAATTAACACTTAAAAATTAAATTATTGAATATGAAACATCTTAGCAGATTTTTAGTTGCTTCGTTACTAGTACTAGGGGTTAGTACTTCGAATGCACAAGATGAAAACAATCCTTGGGCGGTTTCTATAGGCGTTAATGCCGTTGATGTCTTTCCTACTGGTGGTGATCTACCTGTACAAGGAGAAATTTTCGACGAATACTTTAACGCTGGCGACCACTGGAACATCCTTCCTTCTGTTTCCACTTTATCTGTTGGTAGATATATAGGAGACGGTTTTACATTTACCGTTTCTGGATCGGTTAACAAAATTGATAAATTGGGTGAGACTGAAGATGGAACTAACGTAAGTGCAGATGATTTATCGTACTATGCTGCAGATGGTAGAATTAGCTACAGCCTTAAAAATGTTTTAAAAACCGGTTGGTTTGACCCTTACCTAGGTGTAGGTGGTGGTTATACTTGGTTAGATGAAATAGGAGTAGGAACTTTAAATGGTTCTATTGGAATCAATCTATGGTTAACCGAAAATTTAGCATTTAACGTGCAGTCTACATACAAACACGTATTCGAAGACTACGCCGTAGGTGCTAATGGTAGAGCTTTTAGTTACCCTCCAACACATTTCCAACACTCTGCAGGAATTACCTTTGCTTTCGGAGGTAAAGATACCGATGGTGATGGTGTATACGATAAAGATGACGAGTGTCCAGATGTTCCTGGTTTAGAAGAATTTAACGGATGTCCTGATACTGACGGTGATGGTATTACTGATGCTAAAGACGATTGTCCTGATACTGCTGGTACTGCAGAATTTAACGGATGTCCTGACACTGATGGTGACGGTGTAGCTGATCCTAAAGATGAGTGTCCTACTGTAGCTGGTTTAGCAGAACTTAATGGATGTCCTGATGCTGATGGTGATGGTATCACTGATGCTAAAGATCAATGTCCTAATGAGTCTGGCCCTGCAGAAAATAATGGATGTCCTTTCCAAGATAAAGACGGAGACGGAGTATTAGACAAAGATGATAACTGTCCAGATGTAGCTGGTACTGTTGCCAACAACGGTTGTCCTGAAGTTACTGAAGAAGTACAAAAAACACTTAACGAGTACGCTGCACAAGTATTGTTTGATTTAGGTAAATCAACTATCAAAGCAGAATCTACTAAAGTGCTTAATGATATTATCGCTATCTTAAAAGAATATCCAACTGCTAAGTTTACAGTAGAAGGTCATACTGATAGCTCTGGTAGTAACAAATTGAACCAAAGATTATCTGACTCTAGAGCTAATTCTGTAAAGAACTGGTTAGTAGAGAATGGTATCGATCAGTTTAGATTATCTGCTGTTGGTTATGGAGAAGATAGACCTATCGCTACTAACAAAACTAGAGCTGGTAGAGCTAAAAACAGACGTGTAGAGATTAACTTAGTAAAGTAATTGTAGGTTAATTTTTAACAAATAATTGATAAAACGTCCCGATAGTATCGGGACGTTTTTTATTTTTAAGAAATGAACCTGATCCAAGTAATACCAGTTCTACTTTAAAATTACTCAAATAAAAAGCAGTCATTTTTGTTTAGAAAAAAAGAAAACTCAATCATAGCCGTAGCTACGGTTGCTTTTTATGTTGAAGTATAAACGGAAAAAGGCAATCCTGACTGCCATCCGCCAGGTAGGTAGGTTTTAATGAGTAATTTTAAAGCAGAAATGGTATAAAGTGTTATTAATAGTTTAGCCATTGAAAACTTTTCTTAAAGAAGTCCTACAAGAATTACATTCGAAAGATATAGTAATAAGCGATCATGTTTTTTTAGTTCCCAGTAAAAGAGCAGGCTTATTTCTTAAAAAAGAAATGGCTGCTTTATATAGTGGCCAAACCATCTTTGTTCCCGAAATTTATAGTATTGAAGAGTTTATCACACAAGTTTCAGGATTAGAACAAATAGAGCACACTCAAGCTTTGTTTGAGTTCTACGAAACCTATCTAGAGGTACATTCACATCTAGAAAAAGAGAGCTTCGAAACGTTTAGTAACTGGGCTCAAACATTAATCAATGATTTTAATGAGATCGATAGGTATTGTATTGATCATAAAAGTTTCTTCTCCTACCTGTCTAATATTCAAGATTTAAATCACTGGTATTTACAAAAAGAAAAGACACAATTAATACAAAACTACATTCTATTCTGGGAAAGTTTATTACATTATTACGAAGGTTTTAAAGATAAGTTGATATCAAAAAACATGGGATATCAAGGATTATTGTATCGAAAAGCTTCTGAAGATATTCATAAGTACATTCAAAAATCTAAAAAACGACATATCCTTATTGGGTTTAATGCCTTAAATAATGCAGAGCAGATTATATTTCAAGCATTTTTGGCTTCAGGATTCGCCGATGTTTATTGGGATTGTGATCAGTTTTTTATGAACAACGAGTATCATGAGGCAGCTTTATTTCTTCGTAATTATAGAGATCAATGGGAATATTACAAAAGTCACCCGTTTACATGGATAAATAACACATTTTCAGATACAAAAAAAATCCAACTTATTGGAGCGCCTAAAAATGTGGGACAAGCAAAGTCTATATCCAAAATTCTTTCTGCAATTCCTGCATCGAAAATAGAAAATACAGCGCTTGTTTTGGCTGATGAAAGTTTAATGCAACCCTTGCTTAACGCATTACCTAACACTATCAATTCGATCAATATCACTATGGGATTGCCTCTGAAAGAGGTTCCTACTTCTGGTTTTTTTGAAATGCTATTTAACCTGCAAAAAAATATAAACCCAGATAAACTCTACTTTAACGCAGTAGTAGAGATTTTAACTACTCTTCCTGCAAATAGGTTATTAGGACGAACCGCCAGAGAATTAGTTTTAGCTATTAGAAGAGAAAATATAGTATATGTATCGTTACAAAAATTACAAGATCAGGTAGAAAAAGAGAAGAAAGAAATACTACATGCACTGTTTCATCCTTGGAAAAACGTAACTACGGCACTAAGCAATTTGAAAAAGCTCATCTATCACCTTAAAGCGAATATTGATACAAAAAACAACGTACTAGAGTTAGAATATATCTATCATTTTCATTTAGTATTTAATAAACTAACAACCATTCATAGTACGTACCCCTACATGACAACCATGAGTGCTTTGTACATGGTGTATCAAGAAATAGTAAATACAGCATCACTCGATTTTTCTGGAGAACCCTTTCAAGGTTTACAATTTATGGGGATGTTAGAGTCACGCTGCCTGGATTTTGAAACGGTTATTATCAGTTCTGTAAATGAGGGTATTTTACCTGCCGGAAAAAGTGCAAACTCTTTTATCCCTTATGATCTGAAAAGAGCGTATAATCTACCTACATATAAAGAAAAGGATGCCATCTATACGTATCATTTTTATCGATTAATTCAACGAGCTAAGAACATTTATCTGGTATACAATACCGAAAATGAAGGAATTGGAAGTGGTGAAAAAAGTAGATTTTTATTTCAACTCGATATCGATAAAAGACCTAAACACACAGTAAACCACTACACTGTTGTTTCAGAAGTCCCTCAATTGATGCAACAACCTTTACAAATCAAAAAAAATACTGCTGTATTGCAAAAACTGCAACAACTTGCCATGCATGGATTATCACCATCTGCACTTACTACATACATAAGAAATCCGATAGATTTCTACTATAAATATGTTCTGGATATTAGAGAAATGCAAGAGGTAGAAGAAACAATAGCTGCCAATACGTTGGGAACTGTAATTCATAACGCGCTAGAGACATTTTATCAACCTTTTGAGCATAAGCTTATTACTTTGGAATATCTTGCGCAAATGAAAAAAAGTATTGGCAACGAAATAAAGAAACAATTTAAAAAAGAGTATTCGACACTAGATATTACTAGTGGTAAAAACCTCCTGATTTTTGAAGTAGCGAAACGATATGTGTATAACTTTCTGAGCTTAGAAGAAAAGCTGCTACAAAACGGATCTCAATTAAAAATGCTATCCATAGAAAATAACCTAAAAGCTCAAATTGATATTCCCGAATTTGATTTTCCGGTATATATCAAGGGAAAAGTTGACCGAATAGACCTTCTAGATAATACACTTCGGATTATAGATTATAAAACCGGTAAAGTGACCCGAAGCGATGTTGTATTTACTGATTGGAGCGACATTACCAAAGACTATAAATATAGCAAAGCCGTACAGGTTTTAACCTATGGGTTAATGTACTATACCGAAAATAATACAACCGATCCTTTCCAGGCAGGAATTATTTCATTTAAAAATTTACAAGAAGGCTTTATCAAATTCGGTACCAAAGAACACACACGTAGCCAACCTGATCACGAGGTTACTGCCGGGGTACTAGATACGTTTAAAGCTCATTTAAAAGCACTGATTATAGAAATTTTTGATCCCAATACTCCATTTATAGAAAAAGAGATTCGCTAACTATGACTACTATTAAAAATATAATCTTACAAGGAAGGCATCGTAGACCAATAATAACAGATGTTTTTTTTAACCGAAATGCGCACAAAAAACCTATAGTTATATTTTGCCATGGCTACAAAGGATTTAAGGACTGGGGAGCCTGGGATCTAGTAGCAACCGCTTTTGCAAAAGCAAACTTTTTCTTTGTTAAGTTCAATTTTTCTCACAATGGTGGCACCCCAAAGCAACCTATAGACTTTCCTGATCTTGAAGCTTTTGGAAACAACACCTATATCAAAGAATTAGATGACCTAGAAACTATTATTGATTGGGTATCTACTCAAGATTTTGATTATAGCAACGAAATAGACCCTACACAAATTACGTTAATCGGTCATTCTCGAGGCGGAGGCATAGTAACTATAAAAGCTGCCGAGGATGAAAGAATTACCAAAATTATTACCTGGGCTTCGGTTTCAGATTACAAAAATCGTTTCCCGAAAAAGGAAGCATTTCACTTTTGGAAGAAAAACGGAGTATATTATGTTGAAAATGGAAGGACGAAACAAAAAATGCCACACTACTTTGAATTTTACACTTCTTTTGTTCAAAATGAAGAGCGGCTTACTATCTCTAGAGCGACAAAACGTATAAACATACCGCACTTAATTATTCATGGCACTAATGATCAAACAGTGCCCGTGACCGAGGGTAAAAATCTGCATTCCTGGAATCCCGAAAGTGAGTTGTTCTTGGTAGAAAATGCGAATCATGTTTTTGGTGCAAAACATCCTTGGGATATCAGTACTTTGCCCGAACATCTCGACGTAATTACCTCAAAATCGATTCGTTTTGCAATATTTTAACAATTAACTACTGGTGAATGTGTACTTTTTAGTTGTTTTTTTTGTTTATTTGTTATGATGAAGTCCATAAGACCTATCATAGCAACAATTTTTCTGGCAATATTTAGCCTAATTCAATTCGTTGATCTTCATGTTTTCGATCATGAGGCCAATGATGTTGACTGCCAGTTATGTCAAATGACTTCAGAAGATACTAAAGATGATGGATATCTCAATGTAGATAGTATAGAGATTCCAAGTATTATTACAATTCCTTCTAATGTAGTTCGAAATTCTTATGAACAACATTATTTTGATTCTCCAACTCAGTATTTATTCTTTAATAAGGCGCCTCCTACAGCCTAATTCCTAAATTTTCTCAATGATCTTTTATACTAGCATACTTAGTAAAGGTATGTCTAGATAGATATTAGTAGTTACATACATGAAAGGACTCACTTTAATTTTAGTGTTTCTTATAAGTGTACGCATTTTATCAGCACAAGATTGTGAGCAATCACTTACCGGCCGGGTAATTGATTTTCATGATGGCGTACCACTTGAAGGAGCAACAATCACATTTAATAATCAAATGATTGTAACAGATAGTAATGGTAATTATACAATTGATGGCTTATGCGCACTATCATATGCCTTTACTGTATCGCATGAGGATTGTAATTCTCAGGTGTTTACCTTGGATATCGCTAAAGTATCAACAAAAAACTTTTACTTAGAACATCATTTAAACGAATTACAAGAAGTAAAAATTACAGGAAAAGACAGAACAGAAACATCATCGGCCCAAGAAGCAACTCTAGATCAAAATACCATAGAAAAATATAGTAGCGCAACGCTTGGGGATGCTTTAAAAGAAATCCCCGGAGTGTCATCATTAAATACCGGATCGACCATTGTAAAACCAATTATTCAAGGATTAAGTGGTAGCAGGGTCCTGATTATGAATAATAATGTAAGGATGCAGGATATGGAATGGGGTGATGAGCATGCTCCCAATATCGATATTAATACGGCAGGAAGCATTACCGTAGTTAAAGGGGCTTCGGCATTACAATACGGTGGTGATGCGATAGGAGGAATTATTATCATGAAACCTAATCGTGTTCCAGCCAAAGATACCTTATTTGGAAAAACCACATTTTCTGCAATGTCTAATGGGCGTGGAACAGCCACCACTACTCGAATTGCTAAGGGTTATGAAAACGGGTGGTACCTTAGAGGACAAGGAAGTTTAAAATTGCTCGGAGATTTTGAAGCCCCTGATTATGTACTTTCAAATACGGGAGTTTATGAAAAAGGAGCCTCTTTTGCATTTGGAATACACAAATTTGAGTATGGATTAGATGCGTTTTATTCATTTTACGATACTGAAATTGCAGTTCTTTCAGCTTCTCATATAGGCAATCCAGACGGTCTTATCGCAGCTATTAATACAGGACAACCACGTATTATAAGAGATTTTACTTATGAAATTAGTAATCCGAAGCAAGAGGTTACTCATCATCTAGGTACAATAAAATATTATAAGAGGTTTGAAGAATTAGGGAAATGGACCACTCAATATGATTTTCAACATAATCAACGGTTTGAATTCGATATTAGAAGAACTGAAGAACGAAGTAGAAGACCCAGTATAGATTTAGAGCTTACTACCCATACGTTTACTTCAGAATTTGAATTTGATGCGAAGCCTAATTATAGCTTAAAAACAGGGGTTCTGTTAAGATATCAAGATAACTTTGCCGACGCCTTAGAAACTGGAGCAAGGCGTTTAATTCCGGATTATGATAGATACGAGATGGGAGCTTTTTTTACAGGGGAGTTTACTATAAATGAATCCTTACTTTTGGATGCAGGAATTCGATATGATTATACATATATTGATGCCAAAAAATTCTATTTGCAAAGCCGATGGGACGAACGCGGGTATGAAAATGATTTTGCTGATATTGTCATTGATAGAGAAGTAACAGGCTCTCAGCTATTAACAAATCCGATATTTGATTATCATAACATCTCTTCGACCATAGGAGTACAATATTCATTTAAGAAACACTACCAGCTTAGAGCTAATTATGCGTTGGCGCAAAGAGCCCCTAATCCAGCTGAATTGTTTAGTGATGGTCTACATCACTCTGCTGCGAGAATAGAAATCGGTAATATAAGATTTGATAGCGAAGTTTCTCATAAACTTTCGATATCGCTTCAGAAGAATAATGAGCAATGGGGATGGGAAATTTCGCCTTACGCTAATTTCATAGAAGATTTTATCATCCTTGAACCTACAGGGGATCTAACAACTATAAGAGGTTCTTTTCCTGTTTGGGAATATCGACAAACCGATGCTTATCTTTTGGGAATTGATGCAAGAATGTACGCAAACTGGTCAAAGTATTGGCAAACCGATCATAACTTTTCTTTAGTTAAAGGGAAAGAGAATGATAGTAATGTTCCTTTAATCAATATGCCAGCACCTAATGTTACGAATAAACTTACCTTTTTATGTAAAGATTGGTTCAATTTTCAAGCCTCATTAGAAAGTCGGTATACATTTAGGCAAAATGAATTTCCACCTAATATTTTTGTGTTTTCTCAAAATGCCGGCGAAGAAGTCGAATTAGAGATTAACACTCCGCCAGATGCATACCATCTACTAAATTTTGATACCAGCATGCTTTTTAAAGTAAACAAAAAGAACGATCTCAACATTGGGCTCACTATAAATAATGTGCTCAATACAAGGTATAGAAATTATCTCAATCGACTACGATACTTTGCAGACGAGTTGGGTAGAAACATTTTATTACGAATATCAATTAACTATTAATTTTTTAAACAATGATGAACTTAAGTAAATTTTTAACCGTATTTCTAATAGGAGCTCTTTTCTTAACTTCCTGTTCAGATGATGATGATGACCCAAATCCAGCAAACGATCCAGAGGTAATTACCACAATGACAGTTACCTTGATTAACCCGACCGATGCAAATAACGTTGTGACACTTAATTTTCTGGACCCAGATGGTGATATAGGTTCTACATCACCTACATCGAATGTAGAAGGAGAGTTAAGAACAAACACTACCTACAATGGATCGATAGTGCTGTTAAATACTACCGAAAATCCTGTAGAAAGGGTTAACGAAGAGATTGAAGGTGAGGCAGACGAACATCAATTCTTTTATTTGACCAGTGATTTGGGAATAACCACGGCATATACAGATCAAGAGTGTGATTATAACGAAGAACCTTGTGAAGGAACTAATGCTCGACCTGTTGGCATCACTTTTACATTAACTACAACCGACGCTACCGGTACTGGAGATTTAAGAGTTCTATTACTACATGAGTTGGATAAAGATGCTGAAGGTGTTGCAGGTGGTAATGATACCAATGCGGGAGGTGAAGCTGATATCGACTGGACCTTTGAAAACATAGTAGTACAATAAATTAAATTAAAAAAGATCATTGAAACTTCATGTTAGAGATATAAGTTGAGTTTGTATTATTCTAGTTTGTTTCAATAGTTATTCCCCCAGAATACGTTCTGGGGGGATTATAAATTAAATGGTCAAAGAATTATTGCCAAATAGTTGCCCGATTGGGCATAAAATTTGATAGTAAGAGATCAGAAATAAAAAATAAATAAAAAGCGAAGCTAAAGACATTCAGAATATGATAATAATTACCTTATAAAACGTATGAAAAAATCAGTGAAATTTGATTTTCAATGTGTTAAAACTAATGATTTTATCAAGGTATTACGGCATTGTTAAATATTGATTACGATTGCATTTAATGTACAATAGTATGCGTATAGCGCTTATATTCGCAAAGCCAAAGCAACCCTATAAAAACAAAATTGAAACTATCATAATTAGTATAAGTTGAGTTTGTGTTAAATACAATTAAGTTTCAATTCAGACCCCCGGAAGTAGTTAGCCGGGGGTTGTTTTTTGTAGAAAATAAACATATTCTCGAGATAGTTGTTAGGGTATCAAAATTGAGACTACTTTATCGTGAGTATTAAAAAGCAAGACTATCTTTTAATTTGACTCCTGTTCTAAAAGCTTTATACCAAATTGACCTAAATTTAGTAGTAATGAGATGTGAAATACTCCAAATTAAAAAAACCTCTATGTACCAACGCAATACAAAGAGGTTTCTTAAAAGAAATATTTTGGGGGAAATGCTTGGTAGTTTATAGTCAGTTAAAGATGAAATTCAAATATTCTCTAATGATAAAGTACGTAAGAAAGAAACAATAGGAGATGATAAATATACCCCCTACCAACATTTTATCTTTAAATACTCTTCTTTTACTTAACATAAAACTTTATTTAAATGACTGTATTAATAGAACAACCTAGAATGAAAAACTCCTTTTTTATTTTTCATTTTTTTAATAGTACTGCGTATTGATAGGATGTAGAGCAAAGAAAATCAGTTATTCACTATGTTTCATTATTAAGAAAGGATCAGAAAAATTTACTCAATAATCGAAATGTAAATGCTCATAGGCTTGCCCTAAGGTAGTTTAGTTTACGTAGGTACTATTTAGAATTTTGATGGAAAACGATTTTCTTTATACAATCTTATCCTGGTATTTAGTATCGCTAAATGAAGTATGCTGACGGCAAGGGCTATTAAAAAAGTAATAAAAAGTCAAACTCGCTTTTATTTGTTTACACAAAATATTGGACAGTGTCTTATTACTCAGGGTCGATTATCAATTCCAAGGATTCCCTTAGTTATTTATTCTTTTTTTAATTAAATCGATTTCTCTATTAATATCTGATAAGTATATCTGATCAAATAATTCGTTATAAGGGTCAATCATTTTATTTTTTGATTTATAAAGGATTAGTGCTTCATTTAATTTTGCTAGCGCCATATTAAGATTGTTGAGATTTTTATAGCAGATTGCAGAATAATAGTGGTTTTCAGCTATGTTGTTAACTCTATATTGTTTTTCAAAACAAGTTAACGCCTTATGGTAGTCTTTTTTTTCTATATAAAGAACTCCAAGATGCAAGTGATTGTACATAGAAAAATCTCCTTCAATTTCACTTTGTTTTGTTATAATTTCAATAGCTTCATCAATTCTGTCTAAAGCTTTTAAACATAGTCCTTTGACAATATTTAAATGATAAGTACCATTAGAACTATATCCAATGTCATGAGAAATAATAGTGCTTAATGAATCGATATCTTTTAAGGCTCCTTTATAATCAGCAAAAAATTTATATCGAAGTGAAGCTCTTACAGGCAGATAAACTACGGGATTATACTTTACTGCTTTATCCATATTTTGCTTCCAAACTAAAAAATTCCCACTTTTTATATAAGGAGCAGCTCTTTCTCTATATGCATACGCGAAGAAAGGACAAATCTTTAAAGCTTCATCAAATATATCATGATAACGTTTGTCAAATTGATAATATTTATGCTCATTTTTTTCAAGAAATTTGCAAGCATTATATTGCAATGTGTCTTTTTTGGATAAAAACAAATTACAATTTGGTAGTTGGCAATAAGAGATGCTTACAGTCAAAAACGATAAAAAAGGGATGGCTTTCATGGTCAAGGTAGAATTTTTGTTATTTTTCCATTTTCAATTACAAATATGATGTATTGATAATAATCTATATTCATATCCTTATATGTTTGTACTCCCCAGCCTCTAAGGTCTTTAGTAATGTTTAAAAGTTGAGATGTAATATTTTCATCAAAAACTTTCTCCTGATAATTGTTGTCCATACCTAACAATCTAAATCTACCTGTTTCAGCTTTACAATTTACGATAAAACGAATCCTAATTAGTCCACTTTGTTTTTCAACTATTTCAGAATTGTATTTGTCAAAAAATAATTTGTCTAGCATAGGTTTTTCTCCTTCATATACTAATCCATCAGAGTTATTAAAATATTGAAATATATAATTATTACATACTTTGAAATTGGGGTCATCTTTTGTCTCATCAAAAGATATTTCATCCACCACTTCGTAAGAGCTATTGTTTTCTTTTGTTTTTTCTTTCGTTTTTTCTTTTTTGGAAGTACAATTCGTTAAATAAATGCATATTATTACTAAAGTGAAAATATAATTTTTCATTAATTTACTTATCTATAATTTGTTTTTCAGTGTAAGTTCACAATACAGTAAAGTTATTAATTTTTGAATTTAACTCTCTGTTCTATTTTTGGGGGGAACTTCAGATTTTTGAAAAATTGTTACTTATTCCACGACCATCTTGGTTTACATTTTGATTTAACCAGACAACCGCACTATTCCTTTTGCCTTTCTGATAAATAAAATTAAAAACATCTTTACGGTTTGTGAATTTGCTGTATTCTATTCCGTTTATAGTAAATTCAGATAATAAGGAATCGAATTTACTTAATTTTAGCCCATTGACATCTTTGGTGAAGTATAATTCTTCTTTATATTCACTATCAATTTTATAGTAATCTAGGTTGCCTTCTGCATTCTTTTTTACTAAAATAGAATAGTACCGATTTTAGAAAATCTCAAAAACAATAAAACTAGAATTTATAGATGGGAAATAATGATTGAAAGTTGTTTTATCTCCTATCCTATTCCCGCTAAATGTCATTTCTCTACCGTCAATTATAAATAAAAAGTTAAGAGCATAAATCAATGTACTTTTCCCAATATTATTCGGTCCAACAATTTGAAGAGAATTACAGTTATCAAGTTCTATATCCGCCTTTGAGTATATATCGGAGTTAATTATTATCAGTCTTTTGAGCATTAATATTTAAAGTATAAGAAATTGTTTGGTCGTAACAGACGTTTCCACTCAAGAACTAATTTAGTAAAAGCCTTGTCTACATCAGAATACTTTCCTTATCAGTTATCAAAAGAATTATAAACATTTGAGGGCTATTAAATATTAAAGAAAAGTGTAATCAATATTATAATGTTTGAAAGGCTAGTTTTTGGCCTGTTGGAGTAATCATAACTCAGGGGCAAATGACTTTAAATGGCAGATTGTTCAACCAGGCTTATTCGAGTTATAACTTGAGGGCATTACACTTTCTAATATTTTAGTTTTATACTTCAAATTATATTTGAAAGATTAAAAAAACAAAGAATAATTTCTAAAATTCTTTGCTAAACTAGACTCAAAAATATGCAAATAGTATGCAAACAAAAAAGAGCCATGATATTTTTTATCACAACTCTTTGGTAATCAGTGGAGAAGATGGGACTCGAACCCACGACCTCTTGACTGCCAGTCAAGCACTCTAGCCAGCTGAGCTACATCCCCGTATTTTTTAATCAGAACCTCGTAAAATCAATAATGGGATCCTACTTTCAAAATCCTTTTTTAGCACCGTATTTTCTTCCCAAAGCTTGGCAAAAAAACCTCGTTTCCGTCTAAAAACACATAATAAATCTGGATGATTTTCATTAAGATGTTCTAGAACCCCTTGAAATAAAGTTGCATTTTCTGAAGATTGATGAGCTGTTATTATAGATGCCAGTTCCTCTTTAATATCAGCATCTTCAGGAATAAAATCTAATGTTTTTACTTGAAGCAGCTTGATTTCGGCTTCAAATGTAGTTAAAATTTCTTTTATAGGTAGTAAAGCATTTTTCTTTTTTACATTTCCCGATTTGACCGCCATTAAAACTTTTTGAATAGGCGTAAAGGTAAAATTTTCGGGTACGATCAATACGGGGATTTCTGTGTTTTTGACTAAACTCCCAGAGGTTTCCCCTAGAAAATATGGATCTTTTACTCCCCCACTTTCTGCGCCTAAGACTAATAAACTAATCGAATGCTCTAAATTAAATTTAGGAATAGCCTCAAGTAAATCTCCTGTAAGGGGAAGTGCAATTACCTTGACACCTTTTTTGTCGAGTGTGGCTATTTGTTCTTCAATAGTAGTTGCTGTGATATCTTTTAACGTTTGATTTACAGAGGGAAGACTACCAGATCTTGGCAATTGCTGAAACACTTGTGTTACATACACTGTTCCTCCCATTTCTTTTGCCAAATCTATGGCGTATTGAATCCTGGTTAAGGTAATTGAGTTGTCTGATAATCCTAAAGGAACCAATATATTCTTCATTACTTACTACGATTTGTGATCTAACTTACAAAATTACAATTTTATATGATTTCGCACCTTATATGAACAGTATATAGAAAGCTACTTTTCTTAAAATTTTTATTGAATATCCGCTATACATCATAAAATTAACTTTAATGTCTAGTCGAGCGCAGTCGAGACCTGATTTAGAGCTCGTTGGATTTACCAACCTCTCCACTGCGCTCGAGGAGACAGTGCTATATGATTGATTACGGATATTCATTAATTTCTAAGAATGTTATGTTCTACATTATAAAGATAGTACTTTTGAATTTTAAAAAATTTTGTGATGTTAGTGGTTTAAGAATGATGCACCAAATAAGTTCATTAGATGTAAATATCATCCTCAACCTTACTACACATCTATAAATCAGTATAATTAGTAAGAGAACTCTAAAGGAGAATACATTAAGAAGCCCTAACAAAGTGAAATTACCAATTTAGTAGTAGCAACTTCTATGACGAGCAGTGTAATAAGTTTCAGAAATATTAATCGATTGGCGGTTCCTGCGATCATTTCGGGTATAGCTGAGCCTATTTTATCAGCTACAGATACTGCAGTTGTAGGTAATATACCTGTAACAGGAACCGCTTCTCTGGCCGCAGTAGGTATTGTAGGGTCATTTTTATCTATGCTTATCTGGGTATTGGCGCAAACAAGGTCGGTAATTTCAGCTATCGTATCGCAATACTTAGGGGCCGGAAGATTAGAAGAAATTAAAACACTACCTGCACAAGCCATACTTTTTAATATAGGATTAAGCATTACCATATTAATTGTAACAGTACCGTTCATAAAAGAAATTTTTATGATATTAAAAGCAGAAGGCCAAGTACTAGAATACTGTATCTCTTATTATAGCATTCGAGTCTGGGGTTTTCCTTTATCACTCTTTGTTTTTGCTGTTTTTGGAATTTTTAGAGGGCTTCAAAATACATTTTGGCCTATGGTTATCGCCTTAATCGGTGTTTTTGTAAATATTTTATTAGATTTTGCGCTAGTCTATGGCATACAAGGAGTTTTAGCTCCTATGCATCTGGAAGGCGCAGCATGGGCCAGTCTTTTTTCACAAATATTGATGGCGGTACTATCATTGGTTTTGGTCTTGAAAAAAACTGAAGTGTCTTTACGCTTAGAAAACTTATGGCATCCAGAAATGAAACGGTTTCTTATCATGAGTGGTAACCTTTTTATTCGATCTTTAGCTCTTAATGTTACTTTTCTATTAGCCGTTAGAGAAGCTACAACACTAGGCACAAAATACATAGCCGCCCATAGTATAGCCGTTCAACTTTGGCTATTTTTTGCATTCTTCATCGATGGTTACGGCGGTGCCGGTAATATTTTGGGCGGAAGACTTCTTGGTGCCCGGGATTTTAAAACCTTGGTAGCTATGGCTAAAAAGGTAAATGTATATGGAGTTTTGGTAGCTTGTGTATTGGCCGGTATAGGACTATTGTTTACCGGTACTTTGGGATCTGTTTTCTCAAAAGACCAAGAAGTACTCAGTATTTTTTCCGGTTTTTTCTATATCGTAGTTTTGATGTTGCCTATTAATGCATTAGCATTTGTGGGTGATGGGATTTTTAAAGGATTAGGAGAAACAGGATACTTACGCAATGTATTATTAGGATCAACGCTTTTAGGTTTTATCCCTACACTATGGATCGCCCGATACTTCGATTTACAACTTCACGGTGTGTGGATTGCTATTTCGGTATGGATGTTTTTAAGAGGCATTACGCTTATTATAAAATTTAGAAATAAATATGTTCGTTTATCTTTATGAAGTAAGCATTGATATAAGAATCCAAAGCGTGGCCAAATAGGCCGATAACATTACAATTTCTAGTCGGTATTTTATAAAAATAGTTCTTCCCATGATGAATTAGTGTTAAGAGATGATTTATATATGTTTTAAACTTAAAAACAGTAAATTTTACGGTGTAAATAGTATAACGAATAGCATGAGTGCTATGTAAGATACCATCAAAACTACACCTATTTTAAGCCCGTTTTTTTCAAAGAAATGATCTAACATAGGTTCAAATATAGGATATGTTCGCCTATTTATAGATATGCTACAATGCGCAGTTATAATAAGTTTTTAACACAAAATAAACAGACCTTCGCACAATAGTGTTTTTAAAATATAGTATTGATGATTTTTATGTTAAATTAAATATCAAAGACTTTTAGAACCAAGAGCCAGGATAAGAGATGATCTTGTTTTTTGATGCTTACAGCAAAGTGGTCTTAAATTGGATACCCGAGACGGCTCTGCCTCGAGGTATAATCCCCTTTCGCGGTGCCAAAAAAACAAGTGTTTTCTAAGTTTCAGCATAGCAGTTTACCCTGAACGGAGTCGAAGGGCTATGGTGACATTGAAAAATACAGCGCAACGTTTGTTTTAAAGGTATTTTGAAACGTATTAAATTTTATAATACATAATTCGGGTTAAACCAGTTCTATAAATAGAAGATATAGATGGTAATCTTCGTAACTTTGCAAAAATTATAGTATTCAGAATGAGTAAAATTCGTATTACCAAACAATTTTCTTTTGAAACCGGCCATGCCCTCTATGGGTACGATGGCAAATGTAAAAATGTTCATGGTCACAGTTATAAATTAAGTGTTACCGTTATTGGTACTCCTATCACAGATACTTCTCATGTTAAATGGGGCATGGTTATCGATTTTGGGGATCTCAAAAAAATTGTAAAAGAAGAAATTGAAGATGTATTTGACCATGCAACAGTGTTTAATAAAAATACACCTCATGTAGAATTGGCTATGGAGTTAAAAAACAGAGGGCATAATGTAATTCTTGTATCCTATCAACCCACTAGTGAAAACATGGTCATCGACTTTGCAGAAAAGATAAAAACAAGGTTGCCTAAAAATGTTACCTTACATTCGCTTAAACTTCAGGAAACAGAAACCTCTTATGCAGAATGGTATGCCAGTGAAAATCCTGATTAGCTTTTCTTATCTTTACATTTCAAATAGAACATATGAACCTTCCGGAAGGGAAAAAAGTATATTTTGCCAGCGACAATCACTTAGGGGCTCCTACTACAAAAGAAAGCTTTCCCAGAGAGCAAAAATTTGTAAAGTGGCTGCATGATATTCAGAAAGATGCCGCAGCTATTTTCTTACTAGGTGATCTTTTCGATTTTTGGTTCGAATATAAGACGGTAGTACCAAAAGGGTTTACCAGAACCTTAGGAAAACTTGCCGAAATTACAGATTCAGGAATTCCAGTCTATTATTTTGTAGGTAATCATGATCTTTGGATGAACGGTTATTTTGAAGAAGAATTAAATATCCCTGTATATCACAAACCTCAAGAATTCACGTTTAACGATACTACCTTTTTTATTGGTCATGGGGATGGTTTAGGACCTGGGGATAAAGGGTATAAGCGAATGAAAAAGGTGTTTACCAATCCGTTAGCAAAATGGCTATACCGGTGGTTGCATCCTGATCTTGGTGTGAAATTGGCTCAATATCTTTCAGTAAAAAATAAACTGATTTCTGGAGAAGAAGACGTTACCTTTTTAGGAGAAGATAAAGAATGGTTGGTACAGTATTGCAAAAGAAAACTTGAAGATAAACATCGAGATCATTTTGTATTTGGACATAGGCACTTACCTATGGAAATTGAGTTAAATAACAAATCGCGTTATACCAATTTGGGGGATTGGATAACACATTACACCTATGCTGTTTTTGATGGACAACAGATGCGTCTTCAAAAATTTTCAGGTTAGGTCTAAAATTTCTGACTTATTTCGAATGTTGAAACAAGTTAGTACGGTGCCAAGAGCAATGTATTGCGAATGACTAGTACTTTTTAATCTAATTTACTAGACACCATCTAATTGTGTTTTCTAGAAAATATGGATTCTAGATCTGCAATAGTAACAGGTTTTACTATGTAATCTTTTACGGCGTTGTTGTTTTTAGCTCTATTAATATCAACAGGATTTATTGAAGAACTCACAACATAGAGTGCGCTTGCTTTTTTTAGTTTATTCTCTATACTGGTATACCGCTCTAAGAATTCCCAACCATTCATAACAGGCATATTTATATCCAAAAAAATAATTTCAGGAATGTTTTTCTCGTCTATACTGCTGGTCATCACTTGAAAATAATCGAAGGCCGATTTTCCATTATGAAAAACCATAAGATTTTGACAAAGATTTTTGGCCAGTATAATTCGTCTTATCAAACTTACATACATAGTATCATCATCGATAATGCATGCCAAAGATATTGTGCTACTCATTCTAAAAGGGGTTTGAGCGTTTTTCTTTGAACCCGATCAACGGGTTAAAATTCTATTATAAATTTTGTTCCTGCGTCTACCTCGCTTTCCACAGCGATAGTGCCATTTAAAGATTCTACTTGATTTTTGGTTAAAAACAAACCAATGCCAACGGCATCTTTATTGTAGTGAAACGTTTTATACATTCCGAATACTTTATCTTTAAACAGTTTCATGTCAATTCCTTTTCCATTGTCGATAACTTCCAGATACTTATGATTGTCTTTGATATAGGTTTTTATATGTATTACCGGATCTCTATCTGTATGCTTGTATTTTATGGCGTTGGTTATTAAGTTGAGCAGTATGCTTTCTAGATATGCCGGGATATAGTCGATCTCTTCTAATTTTGTAAAATCTGATTTGATGGTTGTTTTACTATACGCGATCATTTGCCCAATACCACTCGTTACCAAATCTAGTGAGTCCTGAAACCTGATCTTCTTTCTTTCTTGATCTTTATTTGTATGAATAGCTACAATCTCGTTAAGATGTTCTATTGTAGTATTCAAACTGTATGAGATCTGCTTCACCTCATTAACCAATTCTATTTTTTCTTCGGGATTATCGATATCCTCTATTAATTGAACCAATAAGGATAGATTACTGGTATGAGATCTTAAATTATGAGATACTATATGAGCAAAATTGAACAATCTCGAATTTTGAGAGGTAATAATATCCATACTCCTCTGCAATCGTATTTCTTTCTTTTTAATTTCATCAATATCTTGAAAAACACCTCGTATACCAATAATCTCTTTATTTTCATTATATACCGGTTTTCCAATAGCTCGTACCCAAAAAATTCTTTGGTTTGCCGTTACCATTTTGATCTCGGTATTAAAGGGTGTACCCACCATAGCACAATTAAAAAATAGATCGGCTGCCTGCTGCCTCGAATCGGCCGCATAGTAATTGGCAGAATCTTTGAGCGACGGTAGGTAATCATCAGGATATTCTAAAATTCGCCTTGTCTCAAAATCCCAAAAACTCTTTTTTTCTTGAAAATCGACATACCAACTTCCGGTTGCAGTCATCTGAGCGGTCTCTTTGTAGTAGAAATTATCCTTAGTAATATCTTGATTAGGTTCTAGTTTTATTTCAAAAAAGAATACTAGTTTTGTCTCAGACTTAATATTTACCGGTAATTCATTATTAGTAGCACATCGAAAAAGTTTATACGTTCCACTTTTTGTAAGAATTTTGATATGCTGCTTAAAATGAATGGTGTTTTTTCTATAATTCAAAAAATTATCTCTAAAAACTTCAATGTCATCTTTGTGGATTAGATGTTCTAGAAAGTACGCTAGTGTAGCTTTTAAATCCTTACTACTAAAACCTATCTGCTCATAAAACTTTAAAGACCAAATCTCTGTATCGGGATTGGTGTGTAGCTCCCAATACCCTGCATTGAAATCTCGTATTACGTTATTAAACAGTTCATTTTGAAGCATTAAAGAGAATTAATAGAACAAGATACGCATTTCTTACTTATTTTCCTCAATCCTATCAAGTCGTATAGATAGTGCTTTAGTAGAAATTTGTACCTCGACAAATGATAACAATAATGAGACCATGAGGCAACCTAAACTAATACCAAAGATTATATTGGCCCAGGTATTATAAGTGAGATAAATTAAGAACATAGTAATTACGCTAGTAAGAAAGCTTAAAATAGCTATGGCCTGCATATTTCTTATGAGCCATAATCGCTTTCTTAGATTCGCAATTTGCAATCTTATGTTTTTAGATTTGGATTCTAGATAAGCTTTATGTAACTGTCTGATCAATGCGGCAATTGCCAAATATCGTGCATTGTAAGCTAGCATTGTAAGTGATATAGCAGGAAACAGCAATGCAGGGATACCCATAGTAAGTGTCATAGTCGTTATTTTTAGAGCTAAATGTACCTAAAAAATAATCTAGTTTCTCTTGATTATCAAAACGAAGCGGTCTCAATTCTAATACTGCGATGGCTCTGCTTGATAATTACTTAGACCCCCTCGAGGTAATTTACTTAATTTGTAGCGTACTCTTTTCTTCTATCTCAGCGTTAGATACTTTTATGTGATATATTCCCACAGGCAAGTAGTAGTTACCATTGTCTTTTTTAGAAATTTCTTCATCCTCGAATTCTTTTTCAAGAAGATGTTTACCATTTTCGGTAATTGTTAGGTCATAAGGGATATAATTTAAACCTTTGTTAACTCTGGCAGAAAATTCCTGAAGCACTTTTCCATTTTCAGTAATGATTTGAAGATCGTACTTTCCAGGGGTTTTTGCATACAATTGAATTGTTGTAGACGGCACATTAGGGTCGAGCCATTTGCTCCAGGATTTACCCCATTGATCAGACCATTTCACTTTTCTATTATCAAAAACATGGAGGTCCTTTTTGGCAAGGGTATTATCAAGTTTTTGTATGGGTTCGATATTTGTTTTATAGATACTTCTACCATGTGTTCCTAATAACAAATCATTAGCCTGTGGATGAATCACTAAATCATGTACTGCTACATTGGGCAGTCCTTGAGAAAAAGCTTGCCAGGTAATTCCCTTATCTAAAGACACATATGCCCCATTATCGGTTCCCAAGTAAAGTACATTTTCATTTTTTGGATCTTCTTTAATTACATTAACCGGAGATAAAGGAAGACTTTTCCCTATATTTTTCCAGGTAGCGCCATAGTTTTCGCTTACGTAAACATAAGGAGTAAAGTCATCCCATCGATATCCATTAAGCGTTACATATACGCGCTCTTTTTTATGTGAAGAAGCCAATACTCTCGAAACCCAAAGATGTTTTGGGAGAGCATCTGATATTTTTGACCAACTCGCGCCAGAGTTTTGAGATACATAGACCAATCCATCATCACTACCGGTATACAGCAAACCAAATACCAAGGGGGATTCTGAAATTGTTGTCAATGTACCATAAGCTACATTTCCCTTTTTACCTTTGTTCGTTAGATCTGCAGAAATAGCTGTCCAGTCATCTCCCTGATTCATGGATCGCATCAGTTTATTCGCTCCAAAATATATAATATCTTGATTGTGAGTAGAAAGCAATATAGGTGTTTGCCAATTAAAGCGATATGGTGATTCTCCCAACTCGTGTTTTGGCTGAATAAATGTTTTTTTACCTTCTGCTCGATGGAGTCTAAAATAATTTCCAAACTGAAATCCGGTATATACAATATTCGAATCTCTATCATCGATTTGTACCTGCATCCCGTCGCCTCCCATTATACTTTCCCAGGGATAATGCCCGCTTTGATGCCATGATTCGTCTTCTTTACTTGTATTGGCTCCTACCCAGACTCCGTTATCCTGTAATCCACCATATACATTATACGGTGTTTCATTATCTACATTAATGGCATAAAATTGCCCTACGCTTGGTTGATTGGCTTTGATCCAATTCTCTCCATCATCATAAGTGATGTTTACACCCCCGTCATTACCATTAATCAAATGATTTGGATTTTTAGGATTAATCCAAAGCGAATGATGGTCTGCATGAACATTTTTTGCACTTATACTTTTAAATGTTTTACCCCCATCTTTTGATTTTAAAATAGGTACCCCACTAATATAAATATGATCTTTATCCTGAGGATTTACCTGAATTTGTGCAAAGTAGTACCCATAACTGAAAAAGAGGTCATCTAAAAAGTCGGTATGTGTTTTGACCCAGGTTGTACCACCATCTGTACTTCGATATACTTCAGCCCCAATCACCGGAGTATCAAACAACATTGAATTTGCATCTTCTAGATATTTGGCAAGATCGATTGGCTCTACGGTACCACCTCTAACGAGTTGTTTTAAATTGTCTGCTCTGTATTTTTCCTGAAAACCGTTGGTTTTCAAAAACCTATTTAGTTTTTTATCATCAATGGCCAGAAATTTTTTGGTTGACATCGTTTTGAAATCTTTTTTGGTCAACTTTTGTTCTCCGTTTTTCTGATCTTCTTTTTTTCTTCTTGACTGATTATCATGAACTGCATAAAGTATATCTTCGCTAAAAACAGCAAGACCAATTCTACCTACACCTTCGCCAATAGGAAAACCACTTTTATCATTTGAAACTTTGGTCCAGGTAACCCCTGCATCTGTGCTTTTATAAATACCTGACCCTGATCCGCTCCCTTTAAAATTCCAGGCTTTACGATCTTTTTCCCACGAGGCAGCATATAGAGCATTAAAATTACCAGGGGCCATTGCCAGATCGATAATTCCTGTTTCATTAGTAACAAATAGTGTCTTGACCCAGGTTTTACCACCGTCTGTAGTTTTATAAATACCACGTTCGTCATTAGAAGAATATAAATGCCCTGTAACTCCTACTACTACCTCATCCGGATTTTCAGGATTAATTACTATTCGACCGATATGATGCGAATCCTCTAATCCCATATGTTGCCAAGTTGCTCCCTTATCATTTGATTTTAAAATTCCAATACCCGCGTATGACGATCGCGACGAATTGTTCTCTCCGGTACCTACCCAAATCGTCCCACTTTTCCAATCTACAGCAATATCACCTACATTAATAGTTTTAGCAGTATCCATAACCGGTTCGAATGTGGTGCCGTTATTATTGGTATACCATACTCCACCAGATGCATATCCAACATAAAACTCTGTAGTATTATTTGGATTCACATCTATATCAACAACCCGACCACTCATTACCGATGGACCTATATTTTTAAACGGAACATTCTTAACCAGTGAGGTAGCTTCCATTTGTTGCTTTTGTGACAATCCTTTTATAACATCTTCTGCAATAGTTGAAGGCTGTTGAGAAAAAAGAAATAATGAAACAATAAAGAAAAATAAAGTGAGTGCTTGTGTTTTCATTTTGACGGTAATTTAGTGTATCAAAACCAATGATGACTTTAAAATGAGGCAATTAGACCTTAGATGATGACCTTCATTGGATCTGTTCATTATATAAATAATGGGCGATGAAAGTAGATATTGTGAATACAATCTCAAAATTTTTAGATATTGTTTAACAATACATCTTCTATGCTTTATTATTTTTGGAATTCAGTACTAATTATGCAATCCATACCATGAAATACCATCCAATAGACAGCCATCTTTTTATAAAAAACAGGCAAAAATTCACTTCTCAAATGAAACCTGGCAGTATTGCTGTCTTCAATAGTAACGATATTTACCCGATTAGCGCAGATAGTACTATGCCCTTTGAGCAACATAGAGATATTTTTTATTTAAGTGGTGTTGATCAGGAAGAAAGTATTTTGCTTCTTTTTCCTGATGCTCCAAACGAGAAGCACAAAGAAATTTTATTTTTAAAAGAAACCAGTGAACTTATAGCCATTTGGGAAGGTGAAAAACTAACCAAAGAGCGTGCTTTTGAGGTGTCAGGAGTTAAAACCGTATACTGGCTTGATCAATTCGAAAAGATTTTTTTTGAGGTCATGACACAGTGCGATATCGTATATGTAAACACCAATGAGCATTATAGGTCTAATGTAGAAACCGAAACTCGTGAAGATCGTTTTACCAAATGGTGGAAAAGTAAATATCCCGCTCATGCCGTGGCAAAAAGTAATCCTATCTTACAACGTTTGCGTTCGATAAAAGAGCCTATAGAAATCGATCTTATGCAAACTGCTTGTAATATTACTGAAAAAGGATTTCGTCGACTTTTGGATTTTGTAAAACCCGGCGTCTGGGAATATAATATCGAAGCCGAGCTTTTACATGAGTTTATCAATAATCGATCCAAGGGCTTTGCATATACACCTATCATTGCTAGTGGTAATAATGCAAACGTGCTGCATTACGTAGAAAACAACCAGGAATGTAAGGCCGGAGATCTCATTCTAATGGATATCGCTGCAGAATATGCGAATTACTCTAGTGATTTATCCAGAACCATACCTGTTTCTGGTCGATACTCAAAACGCCAAAGAGAGGTGTATGACGCGGTGCTTAGGGTAAAAAACGAAGCTACCAAAATGTTAGTGCCAGGCACTATTTGGGCTGATTATCATGTTGAGGTCGGTAAGATCATGACTTCCGAATTACTTGGCCTTGGGCTTTTGGACAAAGTAGATGTACAAAACGAAAATCCCGACTGGCCTGCATACAAAAAGTACTTTATGCATGGTACTTCACATCATATAGGTCTCGATACTCATGACTACGGAATTTTAACCGAGCCCATGCAAGCCAATATGGTATTTACCGTAGAACCTGGTATTTATATCCCAGACGAAGGCTTCGGAATTCGATTAGAAGACGATGTGGTAATTCAAGAAAAAGGAGCACCTTTTAACCTGATGGCCAATATCCCTATTGAAGCTGATGAAATTGAAGAGCTGATGAATCAATCGTAATAACGCTCTTTTATTTACCCAGTAAAATCAATATCTTTGGCGATACTTTTAAAATCAATAGAGTTAAGTCAAAATGCAAAAGTCCCTTTATCTTTTTTTTGCAATCTGGATACAGATCGTTGTTGTATGTGCTCAGGAGACTACTATCATTGATATTTCTATATATGATCAAAAATTTCCCGCTGTAGAAGACAGCATTGCCAAATACACCCTTTTATCTAAAGACGCCTATAGAGCGGGAAACTTAAAAACTTTTAAGGCTTATAGTAACGTTATTTTGGCAATGGCCAAGGCCAATAATTTAGAGGACACAAAAATTCGAACACTAGTCAATATTGCAATTTATTACCAACAAACAGATCAATACGAAAAATCTTTAGACACCTATCTTGAGGCAGAAAAATTAGCAGAAAAATTACCCGAGGACTCTTATATTAAAAGTCTTATTAAAACCAATTTAGGGAATTTATACATAGCCATGGGTGATTATGAAATGGCAATAGTAGCTATGAAAAATGTACTCCTTCTGGCAGAAAATCATGATAATCCAGATATGTTTAAAAATGTTGCATATAGTATAATTGGAACAGCATATCTAAATCAAAAGAAATTTGTAAAGGCTCTTGAATATATGGAGCTGTCAAAAGAATTATCAATTAAATCGAGTCGTAAGGATTATTTGATCAGCTCGATGATTAATATTTCAGAATGTTATTTAGCATTACATCGATTTGAAGATGTGCTAAAAAATGGGCAACACATATTAAAACTTATTGATGATAAAGAATCTATAGAAAGTAAAGCCTTAACACAATTGACTATTGCTAATGCATTTCTTGGCTTAAAAAAACCTTCTAAAGCATTAAACCCTTTAACAGAAGCTAAAGAAATTGCTATTTCAGGAAATTTTCTGAAAATTAAAATGAACTCGCATCATCAACTATCCAAAGTATATGAATCTTTAGGCAACTTAAAAAGTTCGTTAGAAGAACAAAAAGCGTATACAGAAACCCGGGACCAATACTTAAAAACGCTCTCTAAGGCAAAACGTTTAGAATTAGAAAAAGAAACCAAAAATAAAACCAAAATTATTACGCATCAGGAAAAGTCAATCACACTTCTAAGTGAAGAAAAACAACGTTATATTTTTCTAGGAATTGTTTTGGTCGCTTTATTGCTGGTATCCTCAATCTTTTATTGGAATAAGCGTAAAAAACTAGCAGAAAAATCTTTACAATTGAAAGATGACAAGTTATTGCTACAAAACGAAAATGAAGTCCTAAAAGACACTCTAAATGCCTTGGCTTTAAAAAACCAAAAACGAGAGTTTTCTCAAAAAACTACCGAGATACGATCGTCGAAAAAAACTTCGCTAAGTCCAGAAGACCAGAAAGAATACATGAAGCTTATTCTAGACTATATGGAAAAGAAAAAACCATATTTGGATCATGAAATTAAACAATCTGATATTGCGAATTGTCTACAAATAAGTGTGCATCTCTTCTCTGAGGTATTAAATGTTTGTTTTCAGAAAAATTTTAATAGCTTCATTAATCTGTACAGGGTCGATACCGCAAAAAAAATGATTCAAAATCCTAAATTCAAAGATTATAAAATTTTAGCTATTGGATACGAAGCTGGCTTTCCTAGTAAGACTTCTTTCAATAGAGTATTTAAAAATCTTGTAGGACTAACACCTTCAGAATTTCAAAAAAAATATAGCTAACTTTATGGATAAGTCCCTTGTAAAGAAGCTCCAATTTATAATTTGAACCTTTTTCTTGATCATTTATTGCTACTTTCAACCTATCATAATTGCTATGCGCCGTACTGTTAATTTATCGTGATGTGTGCTAGTTAAACCCAAACGGTAAACTTATAGAATTGAGTAAGCGACCTCAATGGCAAACTCTTGAAATACGATTTAGCAACTAAATTTTTATATCATGATAAGCCTTGGTGTATCTAAATCTCGATTATCGAGTAAAGCAATAAACGTAATGAAAACACTTCAACACCTTTTACAGATTCTAACCCTAGATGCTTTGCTGTTTCTTGGACTACTAATTTATGTGGTTCACTATGCAGACCATACCACAAATCATTTTTTAAAAAGCTTAATTTGTGGCGCAATATTCTTCGTTTGTGCCGTTGCGTCGATAAGCTTTGGCACTATACTCATATTACCCTATAGCAGTATACCAGTTCGCTTTATTATAGCTATATCGATTTCTTTATTAGTGGTATATATAATATCGGCTTTTACAATTTTACCTGCAATTAGCGTTTGGTAGGATCTTTATTTATCCCGAACTTATTTCATGTAGACGCATAGCACGAAGTCACAACAAATTAATAAACTGATGTAAACTTTTTAAACCAGTTCAATAAAAAAGATGTACCATATTATAATCTGGAACATTTTTTTACCTATACTACGATATATTTGACCATCAATTACGGTGTATATATTTCGCTACTGTCATTTTATTTATATTTTAGCGAAATTTAGATAACAACTAAATATGCAAACCTAGACCTAGATGTATTATGAAATAAGCCATAACGATTAAGATGAAACCTACCGATATGATGATATGGCGATTCCATCTGACAACTAAAAAACAAAAATATAAACGAATGAAACATGTATTTATTAGATTCTTTTTGATCACCTTAGTACTATTCACTTTTTCCTGTAGTGGTGAAGACGGCATTAATGGAACCGATGGTGTAGACGGCACCGATGGTGTAGACGGGGTTGATAATGGAGTAGGAACACTTATACTTACCGGGGATGTCACCAATGAAGAAGCGGTTACATTAGTTGCTGAAAACTTTGGTGAAGATACGCATAGTATTTTGATCAAAAACACCACAAATTTAACAGCTGTAGACATTTCATCAGTTTCGAATTTGGCTTCTTTAATCGTTGAAGGAAACGAGAACCTGCAAAGTTTACTATTAGCAAATGTAACCACAATTATCGAAAGGGCAGAAATTTCAAATAACCCTTCTTTGGATCGCGTAGATTTGTCAAGCCTTACTGTATTAAATAGTGGTCTTACTGTAAACGCAAACCCGGTATTAACATCAATAAACGTAGCTAACTTAAGAAGTTCTGCCTCGATAACGTTTTCAGACCAACCCTTGTTAGAACGTTTAGATCTTTCAAATTTAACAACAATTAATGGTGGATTAAGCATCAGAAATCATGAGAATATTGCTAGTGTGTCCTTAGCATCATTACAATCGCTTTCTTCGCTGGACATTACCAGTAATAATATGCTTCTTGAGCTCTCTATACCTAATCTGGAAACCGCAACCACTATAGCTATTAGTTCAAATATGGCTATGGAGCGTATCGATTTACCCGTATTGCAAACTACTTCGAATTCTCGCAATGCTATACGAATTAATAGTAATGAAAATTTAACCTCTCTTAATCTGAATAGCGTAACTACCGGTGGTGGATTTACATTTTCAGGAAATTCGAATCTAGCAACATTAACATTAAATGCGCTAACTAGTACTGATTTTATTTCAATAGATAGTAATACCAGTCTTACTACGGCTTCATTTTCTAATTTAACTAGTTGTGCAACCCTTCAGATTTTAAACAATGAAGCCTTGTCGAATTTCAATTTTGAACGATTAGAAAATGTGGGCAGTCGATTATTTGTAGAAGACAATACGACCCTAACCACCATTTCTTTTCCTGCATTAACGAATATAGGTAATGGAACCGGATTTAGTTTGTCAATCGAAAACAATGATAGGGTAACTACACTGTCATTTCCTAGTTTACAAACCTATGGAAGTAGTTCTAGAGGAATTAGATTAACCTTTGTAAGTCTCGAATCGATTAATTTTAATCAACTTTCCTCTATCCACGAGCTTATCATTAATTCTGAAAGCATAGTAACCAATATAAACATATCATCACTTCAAGACTTCGATGAATTAGCGTTCTCAAGACTTTCTACACCAGCTATTGATACTGTTATTGGTCGACTAGTTAACATTACCCCACCTATAACAGGTACAACCATTTCATTTACAGGTACACCTTCTCCCGAAAGCACTACTGATATTGATACCTTACGGAGCAACGACAATACTGTCACAGTTAGAAATTAAAGCGTACTATGCTTTAGAATTTATGAAAATAAACATGTAACGATGAAAAATAGATATCTTAACATTTTTGTAATTACGATTTTAGCAACAGTTATTTCCTGTAGCACAGAAGATGGCGTTAATGGAACAGACGGAGTTGATGGTATAGATGGCATTGATGGTAGAGACATTAGCGGTAAAGGTTTTATTTCAATTTCCGGAGATATGAGCAATGAAGAGGTAGCTTCTTTAATTGCTGAAACTGCCGGAGCAAATACACATACCCTGGTCGTAGAAAACACAACGAACCTAACCGTATTAGAGCTTCCGCAGCTTACATCACTAGTACAATTAGAAATAAGAAACAACGAACGCCTGCAACAACTATCACTACCAAATCTTAACGCCACATATCAAAACGCTCTAATTTCAGGTAATGATGCACTGATCACTATTGAAATGCCTGTACTAAATGAAATAAGTGGTAATTTTAGTATTTCCAGTAATAATACATTAAGTACTATTATTATTAATCAACTTGCCAGGGCAGAGCGACTTTCTATCGGGACCAACCCTGCGTTAGAAACTATAAGTATCCCTGCTTTGGTTGAGGTTATTGAGCGACTACGTATTTCTGGAAACGAGAACTTAACTGCTTTATCTTTAGATGTTCTCGAATCTGCTGGTTCCTTAGAAATTAATGCAAATACAAAGCTACCCATAATCACTATTGAAGGTTTGCAGACTTTTGGAGAAATACGCATCAATAACAACGAAGCAATTACAAGCATTAATTTACCCGCGCTAACTAATGATACGGTTGTAGATGAGGACGATGATCTTATTCTATCGATAAACAATAATCTAAATTTAAATACTGTAAACTTGCCTGCTTTGACTAGCGTGAGTGGTATTTTGATCAGAAATAACCAAAATTTTACTACACTTAATAGCGATGCATTAGCGTCTATAGGATATTTTAGATTTGACTCTAATCCTTTGGCTACCTCACTATCCTTTCCTAATTTGACAAGTTCAAAAAGGATAGTTATTGAAGAAAATGAAACGCTAACCACGGTGTCGTTTCCTAATGTGACTGCAAATGATCAAGATATTTCTATTGTTGAAAATCAGGCACTAGTGCAAATAGATTTTTCACAAATGACCAGATGTGAGAACATTGCTATTTCTGAAAACGAAGGATTAGAACGCATGAATTTTAATGCATTGCAAAATATTGAAAATGAGTTATCTATCGCTAATAATATAAAATTAACAGATATTTCATTTCCAAACTTAGAAGTTTTACTCCAAATTTTATTTATATCAGGAAATGATGCATTAACTTCTATAAATTTTGCAAAACTCATCACCTTAGGAAGCGATGATGCAATACAAACCATAAACCTCAGGATTGTAAATAATACGGCGCTTCAACAAATTAATTTTCCTGCATTAACGACTGTTCAAAATTCAGATAGATTTGAAATTAACAATAATGAATCTTTAACAACCATTTCCTTTCCTGTATTACGTATTGTAGGGAATAGAAATTCTTCAAACTTTTTTCCGCCACGGTTTACCATTAGTAACAATGCTCTATTGGCGAATCTCGATTTTTCTAATCTAGCTACCATTCATGCAACTTTTGAAATCTCCAGAAATACTGCCTTGGCTGCGTTATCTTTTCCACAATTATCTTCAATTAACGTTGTAGATAAATCAATAGCATTAGAAATCGAAAATAACGATTTAATTACCAGTATATCTTTTCCAAGTCTTGAAACGATAACGGGATCTAGTGTAGAAATAGTTATCGATGAGAACATGTTAGAATCTGTGAATTTTGGGAGGCTTACCACGGTTCGATCGGTAGACATAGACTCTATGGTTTTGCTTACATCGGTTGATTTTTCGTCAATTCGGGAGTTTTCGACACTTAATCTGTCAAGTCAAGGGAACCTGTCGACCACTGTCATAGATACTATATTAAGTCATTTGGTGAGTATAACGCCTGCAATTAGTAGTAAAAGAATTACATTATCAGGTGTTGCCTCTGTACAAGCAGAATCGCAAGCAGAAACATTAAGAGCTAACGGTAATACAGTCAATATTTTTGATTAATGCGAAAAGCAGTTACAACTAGTGAACAAAAAAACAACCAAATTTTTAGTTATGAAAAATTATTTTGTTAGAATACTAAGTATAATCCTTACGCTAACGGTCTTTTCTTGCAGCGATGGAGAAGATGGAATTGATGGGGTCGATGGTATTGATGGTGAAAATGGCTTCAACCTAGGTTTAGAGTATCTGGTATTTGCAGGAGATATCACCGATGAAGAAGCGTTACAAGTAATCGCAAATAATCAAGGTAATAATACACATACCGTTCTTGTTTTAAATACAACTAATTTAACGACCCTGGATCTTACCGAAATCACAACACTAATCAATTTGGAAGTATCTGGCAATAGCAGCTTACAAAATCTGTCATTACCTAATCTTGAAACTGTTCTTGAAGACGTCGAAATCAGTAGAAACGATGCATTGGCAACTGTTAATTTAGAAAAATTAAATGATGCATTAGATCTAAATATTGAAGAAAATGTAGTACTTAACTCTTTGAATTTAAATTCGGTTACACAATTAGATCGCTTAGAAATTGAAGAAAATCCGATACTGGAAATACTCAATCTACCTGAGTGTAAAGCGATAGGAAATTTGAGCATACAATCATCTGAAAATGTATCTTCTCTTAGTGTTCCAAACTTACAAACCCTAGGAAATCTTTCTATTCGAGAGACTAGACTATCTGAAATAAACTTACCTCAACTTGAAACCATAGACGGTTTTTTTATTCAAGATAATGAAAGTTTAGAAAGTGTGAATGCCCCTTTATTGGCTAATACTACAATGGACCAAGGAGCGGGTATTACGATTCAGAGGAATATGACATTGAGCACTGTAACATTGGGAGCCATAGATAAATTTAATCGAGTACGTATAGAAAATAATGACAACCTGACCCTTTTTGAAGCTAATGCGCTCGAAGCCATCACAAATACTTTTACGCTCAGGAATAATCCCAGTTTAACATCACTTATTTTTCCGGACTTGTTACGTATTTCTTCACTTACTATTTTTGAAAGTAACTTAATTACACTACAACTTGACGCACTACAAGAAACAAGAACGGTGTCTATTACAGAGAACAGTAATTTAACTAGTGTTTCGCTACCAAGTTTAACAGTAGCTGAGGCTATTCGAATTTCAGAAAACCCGGCATTAACAACCATACAAATTAATGAGCTGGTCAATACAGATGGTGCCATTACGATTTCAACAAACGAGAATTTAAATACAGTAAGTTTTGAAAAGCTTGTCAATCTTAATGCTAGCCTTGTCATCTCAAGCAATACCGCATTAGAATCTGTAGCATTTCCTCAACTTGCTTCTGCCGGAGTACCAGATGTTCGAACTTCTTTTGATATTAGGAGTCACCCCAACTTAACCCGTATGGATTTTTCTAATCTAACAACGTTACATTCAACACTATCGATTTCGACTAATGCCTCTGTACCGTCAATTTCATTTCCAGCCCTGTCAACAATAACCGGTAGCGACACATTTTCAACAATCGACATAAATAATAATACCTCAGTTACTACTATTTCTTTTCCTAATCTTGAAACGACCTCTAATATTCGAAGTATTACCATTAATGAAGAACAATTGGCCACGATTAATTTTGAAAGCCTCACCACTTTTTCTGAATTAACTGTAGATTCTGATGTGCCGATTACCACGCTAAACCTATCTTCGGCACAAAACTTTTCTACACTACGTCTAGGAGGAAGTAGAGGCAATCTCTCAACTACCGTCATAGACAACATACTCACTAGTTTAGTGAATGTAGCCCCTCCTATTACAGGAACAAGAATTACACTTACAGGAGAAGCTTCTGCACAAGCAACAACTGATGCACAAACATTAAGAGATAATGGAAATAGTGTATCTATCTTTTAACTCTGAAATCGGTTAAATTAAAATTAATGAACATTTAAGCTATGTGGATATATATTAGAGAGCAACTTATTGAAGAACGAGATTTTACATTATTAAACGGTAATTGTAATTCTGGAAAAGTTGTACTTCAACTCATACGAAAAGATGTACAAGCGTTATTTTTTATGTTTCCTTCAAAAGTTACACAACTAGTATGTGCCGATACAGGAAAGCGTATCAAAAAATCAAATTGGACTACAGAGATTAAAGAGACGGCAGCAGAAATGAAAAGAAATCTCAAGGTTCCGACTTGGGGATACTGGACTGCTGCCATCGTAACCTTGCTCATTTTTATTGCTATTCCTATAGGTATCTATTCTGGAATAAAAAGTGGAAAAGCCCATGAAGCATCTTTTATGTCCAAAAATAAACAACAGCAAAAAATGATACTGCAACAATTAGAGCAAGGTGATCTTGTAGCGTCTACAGAGAAAGTGTATCTCATAAAAACTATCAGTGATAAAGAGGTAATATTGGTCGAAAGCAAAAATAAAATGCCAGAAAATTTTACAGAGCCTTTAACCAATGAAGCTTATCCAATGAACTCTTTTGTAGCAAAGCCTACTGCAGTTCTTAAATCAAAATTTAGTAAAGGAATGCTTTCAAATTACGAAGTTATTGTAAATGTTTTAGATAATTAGTGAACTGGTCTAAATGAATATGTGTTCGGCGTAAAAAACTTATGTGAGTTTTGATCAAAAGTCTAACGCTATATCGACCTTTTCCAATGCAAAAATAGGGTAAACGATAACCGATTCAATTTTTTATAAACAAACGCATAATATTTACAAATACTAAAGAAAAAACGGCAGGAATAAGCCACGCCAAACTATAAGTCCCTAAAGGAATTAGATCTAATAGCGGCTTCATTTCCTCTCGAAACCCGATGGATACCAAAAAATCCGGAATACTAAAAATTATAGTCACAAACACTACCGTTCTAAAAACCAATTGAGAAGTGACCCTTTCTGGGAGTATGTTCAAAAATATCAAAACAATAGTGGTAGGATAAATTAGCATTAATGAAGGAACAGCCACATCTATGATATAATGCACATTAAATTGACCCATAAGTACCCCAAATGCACAACCTGTAATAGCGGTTATGACATACGCTTTTTGTGAATTTCCAAAAATCTCTTTTATAAAATCTGAAGTCCCGGTAACGATACCCACAGCCGTTGTAAAACAGGATAAACCTACCAATATACTTAGAAGAACTTTACCTATGTTTCCTAATGCTTTTAAACTTAATCCCGATAATAATTCGGTTCGTATGACATCGGGTTCAAATTGTGTGTAGAATAAAGCACCATTATAAATCATACCTGTATAGATGACCAAAAGACCAATACCAGCGACGATACCCGATGTTATCATCATATTTCGGTTTTTTATGATATCATTTTTGCCTTTTATTTTCAAAGAAACGAGAATTACCCCACCTACTACAACTGCACCGATAGCATCAAAAGTTTGATATCCCTCTAATAAACCATGAATTAAAGGTTTCTCAAAATCCATGGCTACGATATTTGCCTCGGTAGCAAATATTCCAATACAAATAATACACAGAATAACCACAAAAATTATTGGTGAAAGAAATTTACCCAGTACACTCAAAATTTTGGATCGATTGAGTACAAACAGTAAAACGAATGCAAAATATAGTGCACTAGTGATCCATGCGCTTGTTTCAAAAAACGGTCGAATTGCCATTTCATGAGTAACAGAAGCGGTACGGGGTGATGGTAAAGCAATAGAGATCGCATATACAAGCAGGCCATAAACTAAACTAAAAGCAGGAGAAACTTTTTTAGCAAAATCCAACATAGATCCCTGGAGTTTTGCATGGGCAAAGATACCCGCCAGCGGAATAAGTACTGCTGATATAGCAAATCCAATAGTAACCCAGAGCCATTGATCACCTGCTTTAAATCCCAACAACGGAGGAAGCATCAAATTTCCTGCACCAAAGATCATTGAGAATAATGCAAATCCTGCTACAAATGTTTCTTTATTCAATCTCATTTAGTTACGTTTATAAGGCTAAAATTAAAATTTCAAAATGATTTTGAAGTATAAAGGGATCAAAATAAATTATAATAAGGTGGGTCATGGCAAATCTATCGTTTTTTTACATGGTTTTCTAGAAAACTCGACAATGTGGCAAGACTGCATAACCTTTTTTTCCAAACGGTATCAATGTATTGCTATAGATTTATTGGGCCATGGCCATACTGAATGTTTAGGATATATCCATACTATGGAAGATATGGCAAACGCCGTTAAAGCAGTACTAACTCACTTAGGAGTTTCTAATGCTACATGGGTGGGTCATTCTATGGGTGGATATGTGGCTCTAGCGGCTATTGATTTATTTCCTGATTTGGTCGGTGGATTGGTTTTGGTGAACGCTACTTCATATCCCGATTCCGAAGAACGTAAGATTAATCGATCTCGAGCTATTGATTTTGTAAAAAAGAATCCCAAAGCTTATATCAGTATGGCAATCACGAATCTATTTGCAGAAAAAAACAGAGCCAAAGTACAAAACGAAATTATGCATATTAAAAATCAGGCCTCGCAAACATCACTTCAAGGTATACTATCGGCTTTAGAAGGAATGAAAAATAGAAAAGATAGGTCCAAAGTGCTTAATGCTTTTAAAGGACCTAAAGCCATATTTTCAGGAAAAAAAGATCCCGTAATAGCATATCAAAAAAGTATACAAGAATCAGAACAACTTTCTACGAATTTAATAAGCTTTGACGCAGGACACATGATTCATGTTGAAAATACGGAAAATTTTTTGTCAGAACTTGAAAAATTCTTGGCATAAATTATCAAATTGCCAAATAACTACAACAGTATATCACTAGACGAAAGACACTTTTTAAGGCACAAAAACACCTTAATCGCCATTATTTATGTTAAAACTGCTTTATAAAGCATTAATTTTTCTTACAAAATCATTGTTAATTAAGAAAATAATAGTATTATTGTATTGATAATGAGCCTTTAATCTTTTACTATGTTATAAAACCCTCATACTAATGAAAAAATCTACCCCCAATTCTAGCTTTTCTTTTTCAAAAATGTACTGTTCTCTATTTGGTCACCACTTTGTTCTTAGCAAAAATGTAACGCACCACATCAAAGAATATACCTGTGCACATTGTAAAGAACAGGCAACTACCAATAGTAGAGGTCGTTTAGAAATCATGACGCCAAAACTAAAAGAAATTAATGATGCACTAGCTTCTGTTCATGCTAAAAAAATTGCTCGAAACAACACAAAAAACTCATTTCAAGCCGCTTCTTAAACTATGGTGTTAGTGGGTTCCATCCCTGTGCTTTTAATTCAATTTTTTCATTAGCTCTGGTTACCAAACCTATTCCGTTTTTTTCTTCGGTGATATGACCAATAACTGTTAAATTAGGATTGGCTTTAATTTTTGGATAATCTTCCTGTTTTATGGTAAAGAGCAATTCATAATCTTCACCCCCGCTCAAAGCGATTGTAGTGCTGTTGAGTTTGAATTCTTCACAAATAGAAATTACAGTAGGGTCTAACGGAATTTTTTCTTCGTACAAATTTACGCCTACCTTAGATTGTTTACAGATATGAATTACTTCTGAAGATAATCCATCACTAATATCAATCATACTGGTTGGGTTTACCCCTAGTGATTTGAGAAGTTCAGGGATGTCTTTTCTTGCTTCAGGTTTGAGTTGCCTCTCGATAAGATACGTGTATTGATCCAAATCTGGTTGGGCATTGGGATTTACCTCGAATACCTGTTTTTCTCTCTCTAAAACTTGTAGGCCCATATAGGCTGCGCCCAAATCTCCCGAAACTACCAAAAGATCACCTTCTCCTGCCCCGCTTCTATACGTCAACTCTTCTTTATTTGCATAACCAACTGCCGTAACACTAATGATCAATCCTGTAGTAGATGAGGTAGTATCACCACCAACTACGTCTATTTCATAAAGTTTGGCTGCAGTATGGATACCTGCATAAAGTTCTTCTAACGCTTCTAACGGAAATCGATTAGAAACCGCAATAGAAATTGTAATTTGGGTCGCCAGAGCATTCATGGCATAAATATCCGAAAGGTTAACGATAACCGCTTTATACCCTAAGTGTTTCAAAGGCATATACGCCAAGTCAAAATGAACACCTTCAATCAACAGGTCGGTAGATACTACGCATTTTTTATCTTTAAAATCCAATACCGCCGCATCGTCGCCAATTCCAAAATCTGTAGTGGGTTGCTTGATCTTAAAGTTTTTTGTCAAATGTGCTATAAGACCAAATTCTCCCAAATCAGAAATTTGTGTTCTAGGTGTGTTTTTATCTTCTATCATGGTACAAAGATAACTAAACCGGTACGATACACTAGAAGATCTCTATTATATAAAAACATTCACAGTACATCTTTATCTTAAGAATTATGAATATCCGTAAATTAATCTAAACGGTTTGCGTCGAGCTGAATACTGAAACGAGTTCAGCACAGGCTCGTTTCAGCTTCTCATCTCATTTTACTGAAAATAAACGTAATAAGATCCTGAAATGAATTCAGGATGACTGCTCAGTTAAATTTTAGGCATAATTACGGATAATCAATTAAAAAATTTAGCCATGCGATAGTTGGGTAGACTATTTAAAATACGCATTATGTTATCGCTTATAACCTTTTAGACTATAACAAATGCTTATTTTAACATTTGTTATATATATGTTAGTGTTTGTAAAAACAATCTACTTATATAGTATATTTGCAATTCATTTCGAATTAATCTAGTGATAGAAGTATGATCAAGGTATCAGACATAGCAAAAAACAAGGTCGTTGAGTTGATGAGCGAAGACGGATATAACACCACTACTGATTATGTGAGAGTAGGCGTTAAAAGTGGTGGTTGCTCTGGTTTGTCGTATGACCTTCAATTTGATAAAGAACAAAAAGAAGGAGATAAAGTCTTTGAAGATAATGGTGTAAAAATTATTGTTGATAAGAAAAGTTTTCTTTATCTCATAGGTACTACCCTAGAGTATTCTGGTGGATTAAATGGTACGGGTTTTGTTTTTAACAACCCAAATGCAAGTCGTACTTGCGGTTGTGGAGAGAGTTTTTCCCTATAAATTAATAACGTTTTATCCATTGATCTAATAATTAAGACGTTAAAACAAATTCAGGAGTAAACAGATGGCATATACAGAAGATGATTTAAAGAAAGAATTAGAAACCAAAGAATACGAATACGGATTTTACACAGATATAGCATCTGAAACATTTCCTGTAGGTCTTAATGAAGACATCGTAAAAGCGATTTCTAAAAAGAAAGAAGAGCCCGACTGGATGACAGCATGGAGATTAGAAGCTTTTCGTATTTGGGAACAAATGGAAGAACCCGAGTGGGCAAATGTAAATTATGAAAAACCTGATTTTCAAAATATTTCTTACTATTCTGCACCCAATAAAAAGCCAAAGTATAATAGCATAGATGAGGTAGATCCAGAATTATTAGAAACTTTTGAAAAACTAGGTATTTCTCTAGAAGAACAAAAAAAACTAGCTGGGGTTGCTGTAGATATTGTAATGGATTCAGTATCTGTAGCCACTACTTTTAAAGAAACATTGGCAGAAAAAGGTATCATTTTCTGCTCAATTTCAGAAGCAATTCAAGAACATCCCGATTTGGTGAGAAAATATATCGGGTCTGTAGTACCACAGAAAGACAATTTTTACGCAGCGTTGAACTCTGCTGTATTTAGTGATGGTTCTTTTTGCTATATTCCGAAAGGTGTTCGATGCCCGATGGAGCTGTCTACCTATTTTAGAATTAACCAGGCAGGAACCGGTCAATTTGAGCGCACACTGGTCATCGCAGATGAATCCAGCTATGTCAGTTATTTAGAAGGATGTACAGCTCCTTCGCGAGATGAAAATCAATTGCATGCGGCTGTTGTCGAACTCATTGCTCTGGATAATGCCGAGATTAAATATTCGACGGTACAAAATTGGTATCCCGGCAATGCCGAAGGCAAAGGAGGCGTTTATAATTTTGTAACCAAAAGAGGGCTTTGTGAAACTAATGCTAAAATTTCCTGGACACAAGTAGAAACAGGATCTGCAATTACCTGGAAATATCCCTCTTGTATTCTTAAAGGAGACCATTCGGTAGGAGAATTCTATTCTATCGCGGTAACTAATAATTTTCAGCAAGCCGATACGGGAACCAAAATGGTACATTTGGGTAAAAATACCAAGAGTACTATTATATCCAAAGGTATCTCTGCCGGGAGATCGCAAAACAGTTATCGTGGGCTGGTTCAAATTAATAGCAGGGCTACCAACGCGCGTAACTTTTCGCAATGCGACTCTTTATTGATGGGCAATGAATGTGGAGCACATACGTTTCCTTATATAGAAGCAAAAAACAAAACTGCCCAAATAGAACATGAAGCTACTACAAGTAAAATAGGTGAAGACCAGATTTTTTATTGTAACCAGCGGGGGATTGATACCGAAAAAGCAATTGCTTTGATTGTTAATGGTTTTAGTAAAGATGTGTTAAATAAATTGCCTATGGAGTTTGCTGTAGAAGCTCAAAAACTTCTAGAAATTTCTTTGGAAGGTTCTGTTGGGTAATTGTATAACCATCAAAACTTTATAATGAAAAAATTAGTTCTTCTTCTTACCATTAGCTTAGTAGCAATAGCATGCAAACAAGAAAAATCTGATACCGATAACGTAGAAGCAAGCCTTATTCGAGGAGAGTTTATTTTTATCGACGGCGCAGCAGTAATTATGGGTAAAGATTTTATTTATGGAGTACGTATTAACGAAGCTACCAAAGAATTAGCCAAAAAGGTAGCGCCTTTGCAACGAGAAGAATATGACATGGTGCCGGTAGTGATCAAAGGAATTATTAAACCTAATGATACCAACGGCGTAGAAAAATGGAAAGAGATCGTAGAAATAAAGGAAATTATAGGGGTTAGCGCTCCTACCTCAAAATTACCAACGAAGATTAATGCTTCAGACGTTGTTAAAAACGCGGGGGATTCTAGTGTAGATAAAGAAAATTAAATAGGTTGTAATCAACTATAAAACAAGCCCATCGCAGGCATCGGATTAGAGACTAATTTTTGTTTTAAGACAACAAGACAATCCTTAAAACATTGAAATCTCGATAACCGAGTAAAAGTGATTAAAATTTAAAGCATGTTAGACATTAAAGATTTGCACGCTAGTGTAGAAGGAAAAGAAATTCTAAAGGGGTTAAACCTTGCTGTAAAAGCTGGAGAAATCCATGCTATCATGGGTCCCAACGGTGCAGGAAAAAGTACGTTGGCCAATATCGTTGCCGGAAAAGAAGAGTACGAAGTTACAGGCGGCGAAATTCTATTAGCCGGAGAAGATATAGACGAATTATCTGCAGAAGAACGAGCACACAAGGGAGTTTTCTTATCATTTCAATATCCCGTTGAGATTCCCGGAGTAACGGTTACGAATTTCATGAAAACGGCAATAAACGAAACTAGAAAAGCTCAAGGTATTGAAGAAATGCCTGCCAAAGACATGCTTAAAAAAATTCGTGAAAAGTCTGAATTGCTCGAAATCGATCGTAAGTTTTTATCCCGATCCCTTAACGAGGGTTTCTCTGGTGGCGAGAAAAAAAGAAATGAAATTTTTCAAATGGCCATGATGGAGCCAAAATTGGCAATTTTAGACGAAACAGATTCTGGTCTTGATATCGACGCCCTTCGAATTGTGGCAAATGGCGTAAATAAATTAAAAAGTGAGGATAATGCAATTGTTGTTATTACACACTACCAAAGATTATTAGACTATATCGTACCAGATTATGTTCATGTACTTTATAACGGTAAAATCGTAAAATCTGGCACCAAAGAATTGGCACTAGAGTTAGAAGAAAAAGGATATGATTGGATTAAAGAAGAGATAAATGCTTAATAAATTTATGGTGTATTGTTTCAAATTTCAAGTGTATTAAGCTTATGGCAACAATTAAAAAATTTGAAGATTTAGAGATTTGGCAAGAAGCTAGAAGATTAAGCAATGAGATCATTATTTTGTCCAAAAATACTGGATTGCAAAAAGATTATAAATTAAAAGATCAAGTTAAAGGCGCTTCAGGTTCTGTAATGGATAACATTGCCGAAGGCTTTGAGAGAGATGGCAATTTAGAATTTAGACAATTTCTCTCTATAGCAAAAGGATCTGCTGGAGAAACAAGATCTCAATTATACAGAATTTTTGATTCAGAATATATTGATGAAAACACATTAAAAATATTGATCAGTGATTATGAAACCTTAAGTAAAAGAATTTCAGGTTTTATAAGCTATTTAAACAAAAAAGACTTCAAGGGCATTAAATATAAGGAATCAAATCCTTGAAACTTTAAACTGTTTTGTAAGAAACAAAAATATGAAACTGAATTATGGAATTGAAAGAAAAATTAGTATCCTCTTTTTTGGCTTTTGAAGATACCGTAGATATTGATGCTCCCGTTCATGACATAAGAAGCGAAGCCATCAAAGTTTTTGAAGAAAAAGGATTTCCTACCAAAAAAGAAGAGGCCTGGAAATACACATCTCTAAATACAATTCTAAAGCACGATTATAGTGTTTTTCCTAAAGAAGAAAATACATTAGAATTTAGAGATGTTAAAAAGTATTTTCTTCACGATTTAGATACATATAAAATTGTGTTTATAGATGGGAAATACTCTTCTAATCTTTCAGAAACAACACACGATAAAATTGATGTTTGTTTGATGTCTTCTGCACTTACCAAAGACAAATACAGACCTCTTATCGATAATTATTTTAATAAAATTCCCAAAGAAGATGGTTTAAGTTCATTAAATACTGCCTTTTCTAAAGAAGGTGCATACATCTATATCCCGAAAAATAAATTGGCAGACAAGCCAATCCAGATCATCCATTTTTCGACTGGAAAAGAGTCTTCTCTACTTTTGCAGCCTCGTAACCTAATCATTGTTGAAGAAAATTCTCATGTTCAAATCATCGAGCGCCATCAAAGCCTTACTGAAAATCCAGTGTTAACAAACTCGGTAACCGAAATTTTCGCAGAGAAAAAGGCACATGTCGATTACTATAAAATTCAGAATGATAATCAGAATGCTTCGCTAATCGATAACACATACATAAGCCAGGAAACACAAAGTCTTGCGTCTGTACATACCTTTGCTTTTGGTGGTCATATTACCAGAAATAACCTAAATTTTTATCAAAAAGGAGAGCGAATTGATTCTGTGCTCAACGGGATTACAATTATAGAAGGAAAACAGCACGTAGATCATAATACTTTGGTACATCATACATCTCCAAATTGCGAGAGTCATCAAGATTACAAAGGTATATTTGATGAAAAAGCGACTGGTGTTTTTAACGGAAAAATAATCGTTAACAAAGAAGCACAAAAAACAAATGCTTTTCAATCTAATAACAATCTCCTGTTAAGTGATAAGGCAACCATTAATTCTAAACCTCAGCTAGAAATTTTTGCCGATGATGTAAAATGTTCACACGGTTGTACAATTGGGCAATTGGATGAAAATGCGTTGTTCTATATGAGGTCTCGGGGTATTGGTGAAAAAGAGGCTAGAGCCTTAATGATGTATGCATTTGCCAATAATGTTTTAGAAAGTGTCAAAATACCAGAATTAAAAAGCAGAATCAATAAATTGATTGCCAATAAACTGAATGTACACATTGGTTTTGATTTGTAGCAAGCTGCTTTAAAGCCAGCTTACATCATCATCCTGAACTCGTTTCAGGATCTCATTGGTCAATTAGGATGAAAAACTGAATTTTTTTCTTCATTCGGTTAAAGAAGCGCCAAGTCTAACGGCTTTTAAAAGCTATGGCTCACGCGCCCCTACTATTTTATTGCTGCTACTATATTCTTTAAGAAGGCGTTAAAGTCTACTCCCTCTTCCCCTTTTAATCCAAAACGAACAACTACAAGGTCCTTCGAAGGAATAATAAAAACGCGCTGACCCTGAAATCCATTAGCAGAAAACATATCTCTGGGGGCATCTGGATAGAATCCGCCAGCATTTAACCAAAAATGCGCCCCATAATCTCCCTCAGAAGTAGGGCTGGGTGTCGTCACGTAGTCTACCCATTCTGGTTTGAAAATTTGTTCACCATTCCAATTGCCTTTATTGAGATACAAAAACCCAAATTTACCCCAATCTCTTACTGTTGCCCAAGCATAAGACGAACCGACATAATTACCCGCAAGATCGGTTTCTATCAGCATAGAATGCATACCTATTTTATCAATAAACTCTCGATAAGGGTAGTCTAAATATTCTTGATATGTATCAAAATATGTACGTAGGATTCCAGATAGCAAATTTGATACGCCAGAAGAATAGTACCAATATTGATTCGGGGTATGCCGTGCTTTTTTATAAATTTGAGACGTGGTCATATCGGTATCCAGATATAGCATTCTGGTGACATCAGAAAGACTGGTATAATCTTCATTCCACTCCAAACCGCAATTCATTTGTAACAAATTATGTAAGGTAATATCTTCTCTATCATCATTTTTCCAGGCTGCAACAGGTGCTCTATCCTTAGTAGTAAGCACTTCTTCTTTTTCTAGCACTCCAAAAATAGTAGCCAAAATACTTTTGGTCATCGACCATCCCAGCAATCTAGAATTTTTGTCCAATCCTTGACTATATCTTTCGGCTATGATATGTCCTTTGTACAGCACTAAAACCGCCCGGGTTTTTTGCAAATTTTCACCAGGCGTATCAAAAATTGAATTGACGGCTGTATCAATTTTGTCATAGCCTATGGCATCAGAAACAGTATCTTTTTGAGGTAAATTTCCATACGGATATGGCAATTCTGTTTCTGTATAAAAACGTTTAGGTTTTGCAACAGGTTTATTCTCATCAAAATCTTCATTAATTAAGACACTACCTACTCCGTCGCGATATATTGCCTTACGCTCTTTAAGACCAAAAACTGAAGCTGTGGCGACCTTGTTTTTCAAATCCACCTTATCGTCGGCAAAATGAACCGGTGCAAAATTATTATCTACGCTATCTGTAAATGCAACTGTTCGGTCTCCTAGAAATACCGACGAGCTCATGTGTTTTGCAGAATATCCTGTAAGTACCGTAAGTTTTGGATAATTCATCAATGCCACGACGCAGATGACACCTAACAAAATAAGAAACACTAGTGCGATAATTTTTTTAGATAGCTTCATACGAATAAACTATGTTTAACTGATTGATCTTAAATTTTTTAGCCAAATTTCTTTACTTTTCCTTGAGCTTACTACCCTATCTTTTATTCATTTCCTTTTGTAGAGGCGATTACCTTGCCATACTTAATCTCTCTATGAGGGTTTCATACGTTTAAATCTTTTTAATTGTTTGAAAACGAATAATTAAAAAATTAAGAACGTATGTAACCGCTACGCTCTCACATTAAAAATTTTAAACATTCCCTTTGGTAAAGTAATTTTTAAAATTTATTACTATTCGTTTCATAAGAAAAAGAACAAATACATCCTAAAAATAGCTAATCTTTATTAGAAATACTTAGTACTTTTGCAGAAAGAAGTTATGATGTTTGATGTACAAAAAATTAGAGAAGATTTTCCCATATTAAAAAGAACTATTAATGGAAAACCTTTAGTTTATTTTGATAATGCGGCTACGTCTCAAACTCCGCAAGTAGTTATAGATACCATTATAGACTACTATAGCAATTACAACGCAAATATTCATCGTGGAGTTCATACGCTATCCCAAGAGGCAACAGATGCCTACGAGACGGCACGAATAAAAATTCAGCATCATTTTAACGCAAAACACTCACATGAAATTATTTTAACCTCGGGAACAACACATGGCATCAATATCGTTGCCACAGGTTTTACTGGTTTTTTATCGACTGGGGATGAAGTTATAGTATCTGCTCTCGAACATCATTCCAACATAGTACCCTGGCAAATGCTTTGTGAGCGTACCGGGGCAATTCTCAAAGTAATCCCAATGAATGAAGATGGAGAATTGTTGATGGATCGCTATGATAGTTTACTTTCTGATCGCACCAAACTGGTTTTTGTAAATCACATTTCGAATGCCTTGGGAACGATTAACCCTATAAAAGAAATTATTGATAAAGCTCATGCCGCAGGAGCCGCCGTACTTATCGATGGCGCTCAATCCTGCCCGCATATAAAGCCTGATATGCAAGCACTTGATGTAGATTTTTATGTAGTTTCTGCGCATAAGCTTTGTGGCCCTACAGGAGTAGGTATGTTATACGGAAAAGAGAAATGGCTAAACCAACTTCCGCCTTATCAGGGAGGTGGTGAAATGATTGATCAGGTTACTTTTGAAAAGACGACATACGCCGGTCTTCCTCATAAATTTGAGGCCGGAACTCCGAATATTTGTGGCGGTATAGCTTTTGGTGCTGCTCTGGATTATATGAATGCGATTGGTTTTGATTCGATTGCTGCCTATGAACATGAATTACTCGAATACGGTACATCAAAATTACTTGAGATTGAAGGGCTCAAAATCTATGGTACTGCTGCAAATAAAACATCAGTAATATCATTCAATCTAGAAAATATTCATCCCTATGATGTGGGTACCATCGTCGATAAACTGGGTATTGCTGTTCGAACAGGACACCATTGTGCACAACCTATTATGGATTTTTACAAAATACCAGGTACGATACGAGCGTCGTTCTCCTTTTACAATACTAAAGAGGAGATCGATATGCTAGTTGATGCGATCAAAAAAGCTCAAATGATGTTGGGTTAACCCTTTTATCAGCTCTAGGCTCTTTTGCATATTTCATATTGTATAGCTCTTTTTACATATGTATTAATCAAATAAATATAGGCAAGAGTTTATTGTATTTAAAAGGTAGTTTTGACTGCGCTTAACATAGAACTGGTTTACACTTCTACTTTACCATTTATTTGTTAAATATGTCTAATTTTTGTTAATAGATAAAACAAATTGTTTTCTGTTTTCGTTCTCAATTAGAGGCTGTAATATATTGTATAACACACCTTTATACCAAAATTCATATGAGAAAGATCACAATACTGTTCGTATTTTCTAGCTTTCTTTGTATATTTTTATACAGTTGCGGAAATTCAAAAAAAGAAAAAAGAGAAGAGCATACCATTTCAGATGAAACTCGCAATCCTATTAACAACATCCCTGATTCTATTATACGATGTGGTACGATGCAGGTATTGCAAGATCATCTGATCAAAAACCCAGAATTGAAGGAAAGAATGAAAGCTATTGAAAATCATTGTCGAGCATTTGTTCAGCTCAGAAAAAATGAAAACGTACAACGTTTGGATACTATAATTATCCCAACCGTAGTGCATATCGTTTATAACAATGAAAATGAGAATATAAGTGATGAGCAGGTGCGCTCTCAAATACAGGTACTTAACGAAGATTTTACAAAATCCAATACCGATAGTAATCAAGTTCCACAAGAATTTTTAATTGTAGCTACAAATACAAAAATTCACTTCGAGCTGGATAGCATTATAAGAGTAGCTTCTGCCAGAGCAACCTGGGGAACCAATGATCAGGTAAAGTTTGCATCTAATGGTGGATCAGATGTAATTGATCCTTCTAAAAATTTGAACATATGGGTATGTACCATAGGGGGTGGAATACTTGGCTATGCCCAATTTCCGGGAGATAATGCTGAGACCGATGGTATTGTAGTTTCTCCCCAGTATTTTGGTACAACAGGTTTTGTTACGGCACCTTTTAACAAAGGTAGAACGACTACGCACGAAGTAGGTCATTGGCTTAACTTACGGCACATTTGGGGAGATGGAAATTGTGCTCTCGACGATTTTGTAGACGATACCCCATTATCAGATGGGCCTAATTATGGTTGCCCTACCTATCCCACAGTACGATGTAATTCGACCGATATGACCATGAATTATATGGATTATAGTAATGATGCCTGTATGCATATGTTCACTATTGGTCAAAAAAATAGAATGAGAGCTGTCTTTGCAGAAGGAGGACCACGCGAAAGCTTTGTGAAAACTATCATTCCTTAATAATTCGTTGTGTATTATGAAAGGAACAGTAAAGAAAAGCGTCAATTTAAGTGATTTTTTTGTAGTAAACTACCTCAAGGCAAGTCTCTGAATGTGATACCCTTCTTCCGTGCCAATAAAATGAAGAAAAATTAGCCTGCTTTTAACTTGGATTGGGGTTTCGCGAATAGTTTTTCGGATTCAAAATGCACAATGGGTCTTAATAATATGCACATATGATTAAAATTTTCATAACGAATATATCGCTGATCGTGAGTTTGGTTTTGGTATGCTCATCATGTCAAACACAACCAATTACAAGCGTTTATATCGCCGATCATACAGTAGATTGTGAAGGGGTTGCTTCTCAAAAATGTATGTTAATCAAAGACGATATGTCTCAGGATTGGCGTTATTTTTACGGCACTATAAAAGGATTTAACTATGAAGAAGGATTTACCTACGCTCTTAAAATCATTGCAGATACGCTAAAAAGCCCTCTTGCCGATGACTTATCTATACACTACTCTTTATTAAAAATAGTGTCAAAGAAAAAAAGCGAGAATACCAATATTGGTCAACACATGGTATCCCAATATCAAAATGCTCAGGAAAATGTTTCAGGTATTATTTATGAGGCTAGTACCAGAGGGGTATTTTTGTATATCAAGGTAGATCAGAATACCATTCAAAAAACAACCGACCGCAGCTTAACTAATACAGTTAAAAAAAAGTGTTCTCAAGAAGATTGGAGTGCTGTGGTTTCCTTACTAAAAAACGTTCCTCTTAGGAAAATCAATACTTTGACTACTACAACTCAAAAAAGTAGTGGAGACGCTGCTATGCAGGCAAATTTAAAAATTATAACAAATGGCCAAGTGTACACCTCTTCTTCATTTGACCATGGTTATCCTCCCTCAGAAATAAAAGCATTAGTTAATACTATACTATCATTGTCAGAAAGTATTGAATAGCAACTAATCTTGTTGTATTTTTGTTGAAAATTGATAGCTAATGACAATACAGGATATTCAGGAAGAAATTGTAGAGGAGTTTAGTATGTTCGATGACTGGATGCAACGTTATGAGTATATGATTGAATTGGGAAAATCACTACCCATTATCGACGATAAATACAAAACAGATGACAATAGTATTAAGGGGTGTCAAAGTAAAGTATGGGTACATGCTGAATTGAGTGACGAAAAGTTGAATTTTACGGCAGATAGTGATGCTATTATTACCAAAGGTATCATTGCGATTCTAATACGAGCATTTTCGGGACAACATCCTAAAGATATTATTGATGCCGATACTAGTTTTATCGATGATATTGGCCTAAAAGAACACCTCTCGCCAACCCGAGCAAATGGTTTGGTAAGTATGATCAAACAGCTTAAAATGTATGCGATTGCTTATCAAACACAATTAAATTAATTCTTTTGTCAGGTATATCCTGATGGACGTTGAAAAAATAATTATGAGCGAAACCACTATAGATACAAACGAACTAGGTGAAAAAATAGTACGGGTACTTAAAACCATATATGATCCCGAAATTCCCGTAGATATATACGAACTGGGATTGATTTATGATGTTTTTGTAAATGAAGATCTCGATGTAAAGATTCTTATGACGCTTACATCCCCCAACTGCCCGGTAGCAGAATCACTGCCTGAGGAAGTAAAAGAAAAAGTAAAATCTCTTGATGCTGTTAATGATGTAGAAATGGAGCTTACGTTTGATCCCCCTTGGTCACAAGATCTTATGAGCGAAGAGGCCAAGTTAGAACTAGGTATGCTATAAATTAAGGGCTAATTATCGCTGTTTGGCTCGTAGAACACCTATTGAAGAGCAATACTACATAAAAAATTTACCAAAGAAGATGACATCATAAAAGACGAGATAATAACATGGCCGAAGAAATCATAAATAGGGTTGCAAACAACCAAAATCTGATGACATTTGATCTTGAAGAGTACTATCCAGATGGTAACCGTGTTCTCTTTGATATAAAAGACTGGCTTTTTGAAGGATTGCTTTTGCGCGAAAAAGATTTTAGAAAACATGTCAAAGACCACAATTGGAGTCAATATCAGAATCAATACGTGGCGTTAACGTGTTCTACAGAAGCCATTATACCCGGGTGGGCTTATCTTTTATTGACTAGTTCATTAATTCCGTATGCTAAAAAAGTAGTAGTAGGTTCGCTAGAAACCTTAGAGACAATTCTCTACGAAGAACTCATTAATACCTTGGATGTTTCAGCATATCAAGATAAACTTTTGATTATAAAAGGATGTACCCAAAAGCCTGTTCCCGAAGGGGCATATATCGCTTTGATCCAAAAATTGCAACCTGTTGCCAAAAGTTTAATGTATGGAGAAGCATGCTCTGCAGTACCTTTATACAAAAGGAGATAAAGAATTTGATCCTAAAAATCAGCATTTTATCGAAAAAATTGACACTATTTAATGTTTTTGTATCTCTCAAAACTTCATTGTCCTAACTTTGGGGATGAACTTATCATGTAATTGGATTTTATACCAGTTTTACTTTGAAATTGCTCAAGTAAACTACCTCGGGGCAAGCCCACGAGGCATTTGTTGAAAACAATTTTTCAATATCTTAATATTCTTATTTATCATTAAATTATAACACGTGTAACTATGAAAAAAATTCTTTGCCTCGCATTTTTACTGTTAGCAATTACTACAACATCTGCACAGACTGAAGAAGAACTAAAAAAAGAACAAGCTGTAAAAAAAGATTCTATAGCCGCTATTCAAAAACGAATAGATGCCATACAGGCAAAGCTCGACACGATTACGGGTTGGAAAATAGGAGCTTTTGGTACTGTAGGAGGTAGTCTTTCTGGGTTTAATAATTGGTTCGCACAGGGCATTCCCAACAACTCCGCCGGTAATATAGGTATTACTTTCAATGGATACGCCAACTTACTACAAAAGAAATATTTCTGGAAAAATAGCCTTACCACCAATTTTGCATGGGTTAAACTTGATGACAGAGACGATCCAACAGATGATGATGGTTTTAGAGAAGCTACCGATGTTTTTAATTTTACTTCGCTTTTTGGGTATAGACTTACCCGTACCCTGGCCGTATCCACATTAACCGAATACAGAACTACCATTTTAAGTAATTTCAATGATCCCGGATATCTCGATATTGGTGCAGGGATCACATGGACCCCTATTAAAAACCTTGTAATTGTGGTACATCCTGTTAATTATAACTTTGTTTTTAGCGAGGGGGATGCGCAGTACGAATCTTCTCTTGGAGCTAAACTAGTAGCCGATTATACCCGCAGAATTGGTGCTATTAATTTTAAAACCAACCTCTCTGCATTCTTAAGTTATGAAGATACCGACTATTCTAACTGGACCTGGACCAATTCGTTTACATATACCCTTTGGAAAGCCATTGGTGTAGGATTTGATTTTGGCTTGCGCAGCAACAAACAAGAAGCGTATAATTTTGCACTGGCTCAAGTTCCCGAGATTGTTCCTACTCCCACTCTCGAAAATACAGATAACGAGCTTCAATCGTTCTGGAATTTAGGGGTAAGTTACACCTTTTAGTAGTGCAGTAGAATTTAATTATCGATTACCTAGTCGAACGAAACGAATACTCACAAAAGAAGATTGTTTTATACGCTATTGATTATCGTATAGAAGTTGCGATTTGAAAACCTAAACACAACTCGTATATTTGTCACTTTACCCCTACAATGACGGATCTAATGAAAAGGTTTTTAATAGTAATTTTTGTAGTATTATTTGTGTCAAAAATCTTTAGTCAAGAAAAGAAAAAGACAAAACAACTCGATTCTATTCAGCTTAATTTAAAGCGTTCTATTGATAGTCTTTTGAAAAATACCCCTCGAGAGTTAAATGTTATCGTTTTAAAGAATATTCTAAAAGAAATTTCGCCAAAAAAACCAAAAAAACCTGAACATGTAGGCTGGAAAACCAAAGGAAAATTTTCTTTATTGTTTAATCAATCTGCCTTCAATTTTGATTGGCAAGGGGGAGGAACCACAAACGTTGCCGGAAACGGAGTTGCCAATTATGAATTTAATTACAAAAAAAACAATCTAACCTGGTACAATAAAATTTTGGCCGACTACGGACTTTCTTTTTTAAAAGATGAACCTTTTGCACGCAAAACCAACGACAGGATAGAAATTAACTCACGGCTAGGAAAACGTATCGGTAATGGTAATTGGAACTATTCCTTTTTTGTTAATTTCTTATCCCAGTTTGATAAAGGTTTTCGTTTTGAAACCGATCCCGTGACCGAAGAAACCATTCGTATTGAAGAAACTCATTTTTTCTCTCCGGCATTTTTAAAAGGCGGTCCTGGTATTCTCTGGAAAAAAAGTGACGATCTTAATATCAACTTAGCTCCGGTTACCTCGCGAATCATATTTGTAGATAAAGAGTTTACCAATGTACCAGGTTATGAAGATGGTGATTATTTTGGTGTCGACGCCGGCGAAAGTACGAGATTTGAGTTTGGTGGCTCTTTGGTTGCCAACTTAAAATTTGAATTGTCTGAACGGTTTTATGTCGATAATATCTTAAGTTTATATTCTAATTACATCGAAGATCCCGGTAATATTGATATCGACTATACTTTTAATCTTAATTTGAAGGTGAATCGTTATGTTTCTTTCAGTTTTGTGTTTCAGAGCATCTACGATGACAATGCGACCAGCGCATTTCAAATTAGGCAGGTTACCGGTATTGGTTTAGACTATGCATTCTAAGATATTACACTATTCTTCAATACTCTCAGGATATAAAAAATTATTATATGGAAAACGGGTAACATGAATATCTCGAACTTCTTTATATATACGTGTTCTAAATTCCTCCATATTTTCTTTATGAATGGCTGAGATAAATAATGCGTTATCCCCGATTTTATTCATCCAGGTTTGCTTCCATTCTTCTAATGTATAATGTGCTTTGGTTCTTTCTGTAGTAAGGTCATCTGCTGGTATAGTTTCATGCTCATAGGCGTCTATTTTATTAAAAACCATAATCGTAGCCTTGTCTCTACAATCGATTTCACCCAAAATCTTGTGTACAGAATCGATATGATCTTCAAATTGTGGGTGAGAAATATCTACTACATGCAACAAAAGATCGGCTTCGCGAACCTCATCCAGCGTACTTTTAAAACTTTCGACAAGTTGGGTGGGTAATTTTCTAATAAATCCAACCGTATCACTCAATAAAAATGGTAAATTACCTATCACTACCTTGCGTACCGTGGTGTCTAGAGTTGCAAAAAGCTTGTTTTCTGCAAATACCTCGCTCTTAGCAATAACATTCATTAGTGTAGATTTACCTACATTGGTATATCCAACCAAAGCCACACGAACCAGTTTGCCCCGGTTGCCACGTTGTGTTGCCATTTGTTTATCAATGGTTTGCAATTTCTTTTTGAGTAAAGAAATACGATCCCTTACAATACGACGATCGGTTTCTATTTCTGTCTCACCAGGACCTCGCATCCCTATACCACCTCGTTGCCTTTCTAAGTGCGTCCACAATCCTGTAAGTCTAGGTAATAAATATTGGTATTGTGCCAATTCGACCTGAGTGCGGGCATAGCTAGTTTGTGCACGCTGCGCAAAAATATCCAAGATTAAATTGGTTCTATCGATAATCTTTGCTTCTAAAATACGCTCGATATTACGAAGTTGCGCCGGTGATAATTCATCATCAAAAACTACAGTGCCAATATCATGTGCTTCGACATAGGCCTTCACTTCTTCCATCTTACCGGTACCGATAAACGTTTTAGAATTGGGCATCTCCATTTTTTGAGTAAATCGCTTAACTACCTCTCCCCCTGCTGTATAGGTCAAAAATTCTAGCTCATCTAGAAATTCTGTAAGCTTTTCTTCGTCTTGATGCCTGGTAACAATCCCTATCAATACTGTTTTTTCGTATGCAATTTCTTTCCGCTCTAACATGTAAAATACGTATCTTCTATTTCTTAAATTGGTATAGTGTGACTCAAACCCAGAGTGCAAAAATACGATAATTATGTCCTTCAAAGTCTATAACACACTGGGTTTATTGTAAAGAACTGGTTTAAATTTAATGATTATGGCAACCAACAATTATTTCAAAAAAATATATAAAGCACCCTATCGTGCACATTAGCACATCCAGACCTGCTTAACTTACATCCTGCTATTACGGGTACACGAAAAGATGTACAGGAAGCTATTGATTTTGCGATAGAAGAAAAAGTCGAAGCAACAACTCATAAAGCTCCTTTAGAAAATATCAATACTATATTCGAAGATATGAAGAAAGGTAACATTGATGGTAGAATGGTCATCGATTTAACCCGGTTTATGCATTAGAATTTCGTTATGAGGGTTGAAAATGCCATAAAACCAAGTATTTTCTAAGTTTCAGCATAGCATCGCTACGGTGAAATTTAAAAATACAACGTAGTGATTGGTTTTGCAGCAGTTTAAAGCCGTAATAGATTTTCTAATGCATAAAGCGGGTTTAACCCAAATGATGTACTTATTGATAAGCTTCACTTCAACCCCTTTATATTGGTAGTAGCTTACCTGCCAAAGGCATGCAGACAGAAATGATCTATCTTTCAAATACTTAAGTAAAGTACGCTAATTTCAAGGCACACATTTATTGATGTTTTTTTAACATAGTCCAGATGTAAGAATCAGCGGAATGACATACCTTGCGTTACGCAAAAAATCAAGCATACAAATTATTTATTATGAAATTAAAATTACTTTTAATTCCATTCTCTTTTCTATGTTTTATAGGAATTCAGAAAGGATTTACACAATCTGTATTTATTAATGAGATACATTATGATAATGTAGGTGCAGATGTAGACGAAGCTATAGAAATCGTTGGACCGGCTGGCACCGATCTTACCAATTGGAGCATTGTGTTATACAACGGATCAAATCAAACCGCATATAACACCGTTTCAATTTCGGGTATATTGCCTGATCAACAAAATGGATTTGGTACAATAGCCATATTTCCTGCTGGAAGCATCCAAAATGGAGCTCCCGATGGGATTGCTTTGGTAGACAACACGAATACGGTTATTCAGTTTTTAAGTTACGAAGGGGTCTTTACCGCTGCCAATGGTCCTGCTGCTGGGCAAACAAGCACCGATATTGGCGTTTCAGAATCTAGTAGTACTCCCGCCGGAAACTCGCTTCAATTATCCGGAACAGGAAGTTTAGCTTCCGATTTTACATGGCAAGTGGCTTCTTCCAATACTTACGGAGCGATAAATACCAATCAAACGTTCGGAGCTATCGTTGTTCGTCCGCTCATTAATGAATTTGTACTCAATCACACAGGAGCAGACACCAATGAATTTATAGAAGTATTAGCCGCTTCAGAAGCTGATTTAAGCGAATACTGGCTATTAGAAATTGATGGTGATAGCAATGCCGCAGGAACTATTGATCAGGCCATACAATTAGGTACCGCCGATACTAATGGATATTATACCACTCCTTTTGCAAATAATAGCTATGAAAATGGAACGTTATCCCTACTCCTCGTAAAAAACTTTACCGGTACTCTTGATCAGGATTTGGATACCGATGATAACGGAGTTTTTGAACGTACACCTTGGGAAGAACTTCTTGATGATGTAGGTGTAAATGATGCAGACACAGCTGATATCAATTATGCCGAAGTAACGCTTTTATCTTCTTTTGACGGAATCCCATTTACAGTAGGTGGAGCATCGAGGTTTCCCAACGGAAAAGATACAGATGCTACAACCGACTGGATACGAAATGATTTTAACGGTAGTGGACTGCCTAGTTTTCCAGATGTAACTGCCGATCCGGGAGAAGCAGTAAACACACCTAATCAAAAAAATCAGGTCGCAAATGATGGGGGAAGCCCTGTAACATCTTTACTAATCAACGAAATTGATGCAGATACGCAAGGCTCAGACACCCTGGAATTTGTCGAGTTGTATGACGGCGGAATAGGAAATACTTCTCTAGAAGGCTTTGTACTGGTTAACTATAACGGAAGTAATAATGCAAGTTATAGCGCCATAGATTTAGATGGCTTTTCTACTGATGCAGGAGGTTATTTCGTAATTGGTAATGCCGATGTAGCGAATGTTGACCTTATTGTACCCGGAAATTCATTTCAGAATGGAGCAGACGCTGTAGTTCTATATGTTGATGATGCTTCTTCTTTTCCTAACGGAACCGCGATTAGTACCGAAAATATTGTTGATGCTATAGTATACGACACCGATGACAGTGACAATATAGTATTACTAACACTGTTAAATGCGAATCAACCGCAGCTCAACGAAAATCAAAACGGAGACAAAGATGCAGCTTCTCTTCAACGCATTCCTAATGGACAAGGGGGGGCTCGCAATACGACATCCTATGTAGCCAAAGCTCCTACGCCGGGAATTAGTAATGAAGGGGTGCTTGTCGTACCAGGAGAAACCGTTACTATTGCCGAAGCCAGAGCCGCAGCAGAGGGAACAGCAGTTACTATTGCCGGGGTACTTACGGTTACCAATAGCTTTAACGGTCCTGCGTTCATTCAGGATGCTACCGGTGGTATTGCGGTATTCGACGAACAAGTACAGGCCAATGCTGCATTACAAGTTGGAGATTCTATCACATTAACCGGCGTAAGAGCTGTTTTTAATGACCAAGTTCAGATTACGGGTGTAGTTGAAGTCATAGATAACGGGAGACCTCAACGCCCAATTCTTCCGCAAATAATTACACTGTCTGAAATTGAGAGCCATCCAGGAGAATTAGTTCAGGTAACCAATACTACGTTTCCTAATCCCGGAGATCTTCTCTTCGGAAATTCTAATGTTACACTCACCGACGCCAGCGGAGCAGGAGAACTTCGCATCGATAACGACGTCGCATCTGTCGTAGGTAAAGTACAACCTACAACATGTCCTTCAATTACTGGTGTAGTAGGTCGTTTTAGGGAGTTTTTTCAGCTACTGCCCAGAGACCTTAATGACATCCCTTGTACTGTAGACTTTATTCCTCCTGGAGACACTATTGGTATCCCTAAAGAAGATACTTTTGATGTGGTTACTTGGAATATCGAATGGTTTGGAGATGAAAATAACTCTCCCGTAGGTCAAAACCCAATGTCTGATGCCATTCAAAGGGATAGTACGGCTACTGTACTTCAACGACTTAATTCAGATATTTACGCAGTTCAAGAAATAGCTGATGATGCTCTGCTAGAAGAACTGGTAGCACAATTACCAGGATATGATTATGTGTTATCTGATGCTTTCTCTAACCCAGGAGGCACTCCACCTTTTCAAAAAATCGGTTTTATTTATAATACCGAAACCGTCTCTGTAGTGAGTACAAGGGCAATGTTTACTTCAATTCATCCGCTCTATAACGGTGGTGATGATAGTGCTTTAGTCAATTATCCCGATGAGACTTCTCGTTTTTTTGCCAGTGGTAGATTACCTTTCTTACTAACAGCAGATGTAACCGTAAACGGCGTTACAGAGCGTATAGATTTGATTGCACTGCATGCCAGGGCGAATAACAGTCGCAATCCTCAAAATCGATATAATATGCGCAAATATGATGTGGAAGTCTTAAAAGATTCTCTTGACGCTCATTTTGCGAATAACAAAGTGGTTCTTCTGGGCGATTATAATGATGATGTCGATGAAACAGTTGCCGACATTTCTTCTACGATTTCAAGTTTTCAGGAGTATGTAGATGATACTGCAAATTATACTATTGTTTCTTCGGCTTTAAGCGAAGCAGGGTTACGTTCTTTTGTCTTTAGAGAAAATATGATCGATCATATCACAATTACCAATGAACTCGACGAGGCATATATCGAAAACTCGGTAACTGTACATTACGAGATATATGATGCTGACTATGCATTTACCACTTCAGATCACTTTCCGGTTTCAGCTCGGTTTCTATTAGAGCAACCTTTTAGAGAGAATTCGTGCACAGGCGCATCTATTGTATCCTTTGAGCAAGGAAAACGAAAAGACGGAAGAAAAATATCCCGATTCAGAAGTAATCCGCATCGTGCTTTGGGCACTCCCAACGAAAGAAAATATTTTGATTTTGTAAGTTTAGGTTTTGGAGGTGCTATTACTATAGCGCTAAATGAAAAGATATTCGACAATAAGAATACCAACGAATTTGCAGTATTCGAATCTACAGGATTTTTTGATAATATCCCTTGCCAATACTTTCCTGAAACGGCTGAGGTTTTTGCCTCTGCAGACGGTGTAGAATTTGCTTCGCTAGGCACCACCTGCCAAGACGGAGAATTTGATCTGGCTGATGGGAATTTGGATACTGCCAAGTATATTAAAATTGTGGATGTAAGTGATCGTAACGTATTTCCATGGTTTGCCGATGGTTTTGACTTAGATGCCATAGTTTGTCTAGAGAATGGAGAAAACCTCTTTACAAAACGAGCAATTACTGCTTTACATACCCCAACAGCTTTTGACAGCGAACTGCTGAAAGAAGATTTCGAATCAGGTGATGTACATATAGCTATTGCTCCCAATCCGGTAATAGAACAGTTGTTTTTAGATTTTCAGGTGCTTTCAAAAAGCGACGTTGAAGTAATTATTACTGACATTACCGGTAAAACAGTGTATCAACAAGCTGTACGACTTGCTGTGGGATCATCTCGATTCTCTGTAGATATGCGTAAATTTCCGCGTGGATTTTATGTAGTTCGTGCTTCAGATGAAAAAGGAACGTTTAGAACCACAAAAAAGATACTTAAGAACTAAATGTTTTTGTAGAAAACGTTGAACTCATCTTGACTTTTTTGATTGTAAGGCAAAAGGAGTATCAAAAAACTAACCCGTAGCACTAAAAAAACATGTGTTATGGTTACCTAATAACAAATTAAAGCATATAAAATAGGCTATCTGTACAGATAGCCTATTTGCTTTATCCCGGTTTATATTATTTTATGGTTTAGTTCGCACGCTTTTTTCGCTTTGCTTCGCGTTCGCGTTTTTTTTGTGCCTTTTTTAACTGTCTAAGTTCTTTTTTAGACAATTTTTTGGTTGCTACTTTCTTTTTCGCCTTTTTTATAGTGGTCGCAGATGCTTTTTTAACTACTGGCTTCTTTTCTTCTTTTTTCTTGTCGCCACAAGCAACTACTGCTATCAGAAGCAGTGTAGCTACGAACCACTTTTTTAAAGTTTTCATGATACAACATGTATTAGTTTGTACATGATATATAACGTAATAAGTACATATTTGTTTTATTGGTTAAACCCGCTTTATGCATTAGAATTTCGTTATGAGGCTTGAAAATGCCATAAAACCAAGTGTTTTCTAAGTTTCAGCATAGCATCGCTACGGTGAAACTTAAAAATACAACGTAGTGCTTGGTTTTGCAGCAGTTTAAAGCCGTAATAGATTTTCTAATGCATAAAGCGGGTTAAATTCAAGTCAATTTTAGATAAATAATAATGAATATCCGTAATCAATCATATCGCACTGTCTCCTCGAGCGCAGTCGAGAGGTTAGTAAATCCAATGAGCTTAAAATCAGGTCTCGACTGCGCTCTACCAGACATTAAAGTCAATTTTATGATGTATAGCGGATATTCAATAAAAATTAGATTATTTCGACCATTCTTTTATGTTTTTCTCATTTAATCTGATAAAATCTTTGTTCTTTGCTTTTTTGGATAGTGCCAACGACCTTTTGGCTGCTAGTATTGCCTCGGTTTTTCTATCGAGGTCAGCTAGAATCAAAGCTTCCCGATACACCTGAAAAAACAAGGCATTTTCATTTTTAGTAGCTTTTTGAATATAGGTAAGTGCTTTTTCTAAATCTTCTTGAGCTTCGTGCAAATATAATGCTGCCTGAAAGTAATCAAAGGTAGACGGTCCTGAAAGTGTTTTATAGATAGCAGCCATGGTTTTTTCATGTGTCATAAACTTTAGAGGCAGTACTATTTTGGTAGTATCCCAAGTGAATATCAATTGCGCACTGTTTAGCGTAATTTGATCTATATACATCAAGAAGGTTTCTACTACCTGATTCGATTTGATGCGATCAATCGTAAAACTGGCAATGGGCGTGCGATCTACGTACGTACTCCAATTTTGGGATTCATAGCTGTATACGTATAGATCCCAACTATTTTTCCCTGGTTTGGTAAGAATAGCGTAAGAACCTTTTTTTATGGGTGTTTCAGAAATTAGCAGATCATCACTAAACGTAATTTTAGTAGCTGCGTTTGCGCCGGTTCGCCATAATTCTCCGTAAGGAATGATACCATCTTCTCCAAAAATAGTTCTATCTCTTTTACTTGGTCTAGAATATTCGATTTCTATCTCTGTTAATCCAACAGTTTGTATTGTTTTTGAAGATGGACTTAACGCAGGAACTCGAAGCTGTGCATTAGCCGTTATTACCATCATGATACTCATAAAAAGTACTTTGTACATAGTGTTTACAATTTTAATTAAACCTGGATTATGTATTAGAATTTCGTAATGAGGGTTGAAATACCAATAAAAACAAGTGTTTTCTCAATTTTAGCATAGCACCGCTACGGTGAAATTGAAAAATACAGCGCAGCGTTTGTTTTTGAAGGTATTTCAAGCCGTAATAGATTTTATAATACATAATCCGGGTTAAAGATTTGAGAAATACTCTTTTGGCGTAGTCCCCATCAAATCTTTAAATGATTTATTAAATGTAGTTTTAGAATTGAAGCCGGCCTCTTGAGCAAGGCCATAGAAAGTAATATGTTTGGCATCTTCAGTCTTAGCCAGGGCTATAAACTCTTTTATTCTATAATAATTTACATATTCGAAAAAGTTCATCCCTATACGCTCGTTGAGTAAACGTGCTATTTCTGGGTTGCTAACCCCTAACATCTCTGCCAATTCTGATTTCAGAAGCTTCCGGTTCAAATATGGTTTTCTTTGTATCATTAAATGGTCTAATTGAGATTTTAACGTATCTAACTCTTCATTAGATAATTTGGACTGTGTATATTTTTTAGGCGCTATAAGCTCGGTAACTTTAAATAACTGTGGTTCTTTTATACTATAAAATGTAAGAAATAGAATAATAAGGGCAATGCTTATCCATACGATTTGCCAAGAGGATTTTGTTAAGAATTGAAATCCTAAAATCCAATAGATAAATAAACCCAACCAGCAAAGCATGCAAAATCCTATAGCTATTAAAAAATTTAAAAAAAACTGGGATTTTATGCTATAGCTTAGTTCATTCTGGATATTTTTCTTAAACCTTAAAAAGATCCGAAAGCTTAAGACCCAGTAGGTCATGTTAACTAGTAATCCAACAGCAATAAAAATAAGCGTATATCTAAACTGTTCTCTACTTTCTATTCTTTCTTGCAGCACCTCATCAGAAGGTAGAATAAAAATAACTGTGACTAATGCATTGTATAGGATTGCGGGTATATAATGACGTAACTCTTTATACGAAAACGGTTTTTTTAATAGACTAGATCGAGTAAATAAGTAAATAGTAGCACCAAATAATAATGTCGCAAACTCTGAAAAAATAACCCATCTGTAATTATCACCAAAAAATCCAGAAATATATACTATTCTTCCGCTTAGCCCAATAACTAAAACCAATATTAAAAGGGCAACATACGTATTTATAACTTTTCTTTTTTTAGAAGAAAAAACATAAATAAACAATAAAAATAAGCTTTGAAAGTACGCAAAATACACTAATTGATTTAGAAACGATTGCATAAAAATTATTGTCTTTTTTTACTAATCCGTTATACGTTTTAGTTATTTTTACCGCCTACCTGCGCAGCTGTTTGGAATTTTATTGGCACCGCCAAAGGGTATAATGCCTCCATGGGCTTGCCCGAGGTAGTTTACTTTAATACAAACTGATTTACGTGCAATATACCATCGTGATTCATCGTAAGGTTTTCTTTATAAAACTTGTCAAAGGCCTCTTGACTGTCCCATTGTGTAACCATTACTATATCCGGATTATGGTAATATCCCATCACAGATTTTCCGTTAGTAAGTTTGATAATATTCTTGCCACCATTAACCACTGACTTTTGAGACCATAGTTTTGTAAATTTTTGAAATGATTCTGTATCTTTTTTCCAATAAGAAGTTACTACATTATATTTATTTCTGTCAATTTTAAAAGTGATATCGTTGGGTATTTCGTAATAGGTTAAAGTAAATAAAGACCAGTTGTTTCTGCGTTGGATATGAAAGTCGGGAACCAAGCCTTCAATTTCGGCAATAAATTGTTCTCGATTTTTTAGATCATTCCATTTACCAAGAATGAAACTGGCAGGCTGTATATTACCTTGTATTGTTTCTTTTATACCAAATCCAGGTAAGGGCTGGAATGTTCTTTTGACACCAATAGGAAAAATAGTTTTTTTATATCGCTCGAAGTCTTTTTCGGTTCCAGGTTTTGTGGTTAGTAAAAGAATGTCTAAAACTTCTCCTTTCTTAAAACTAAAGGATGTTATGTTTGACTGGGCGAAAAGAGTTGTTGTTACAATAAAAGTAAGAAAAAAGACTGCGAGATTTTTTGATAACTTCATTTTTATACGAATTTAAAATTTTTAAACAAATATAGAAGCTATAATAGATCCCTCGCAATTATAGGAGCTCAGAAGGATACGTATACTGTATATGAACTAATTAAAAAGTGTTTTGTGTGTGTAGCTAAATTAGAAATAAAAATTTAACCTAATTTTAGGTAAAGATAAGCGCTAAAGCACCTAGGAGCCTCGCTACTAAACTTTGGTCTAAGTGCAATAGTATAATATATACTATCCTAAGATCTGCTCTGAAATTTAAAAATTGTTTTTAACAAATACTACGTGGGCTTGCCCAGAGGCAGTTTATTTTAAAATTTCCTGATATTTTGAGGTGTTTGCTAATATTGCTTTACTTTTTGCTACCTCAGGATTATGTTCTACATAATAATTATACAATCCTTCTCTATAGAAATACCTTTTGATAATCTCATCGGTCAACAAATTCACTATTTCATTTTTATGAGTATCTAGAGCTTTTTCTTTAGATTTTTTTATAGCAACGAGCAACGCATCATAACTTGAGGCGATAGCAACATCTAGTTTTTCCCTTTTGGCAGTAAGTAGCGATTTTCTAAAGGCTTTTTCGGTATCGGTTTCAAAATCAAAATCTTTTTGCTTTACAAACGTTTTAAAGGCTTCGTAATCACTATCTGTAAATTTGAAATCGTCTGCCTTTTCTAGTTCGTGGTTATAATAGTATTGTGTAGCGTAACTAAAAATAGCGTCAGATTTAAGAAGTGCATTGGTGATATCACTATATTTTGACGTTTCCATCTCAATATCCGGCTGAATGCCTCCACCATCATATACTGTTCTTCCGTTTTTGGTTTTAAAAGCTTTAAAATCCTTTTCATCAATACGAATTGCGTTATTATCTTTGTCTCGATGCCAGTAATCCAAGGATTGTATACAACGACCACTAGGGGTATAATATCTCGAAATTGTAATTTTTAGCTGTGTGCCATAGGTCAATTTTTTAGGTCTTTGTACTAATCCTTTTCCAAAGCTTCTTGCTCCTATAACAATTCCTCTATCCAGATCCTGTATGCTACCAGCTACGATCTCGCTGGCAGAGGCGCTTCGACCATTAACCAAAACTACCAAAGGTATTTGCGTGTCTACGGGATCTTTTTTTGTAAAGTACTCTTTATTATATTTTTTTACCACTGATTTTGTAGTAGTGATTAGTTCTCCCTTAGGAACGAAGATATTGGTCACATTTATTGCTTCGCTTAACAGTCCCCCGGGGTTTCCTCGAAGATCCAAAATCATCTTATCTGCTCCTTTGGCTTTTAAATCCTTCAATGCATCGATGGTTTCACTTGAGGCTTTATTATTAAATTTGGATAGCACGATATATCCGGTATTATCCTCTAATAGGGTATAAAAAGGAACGGCATCGACTTCGATTTCTTCTCGAGTAAGTACGGTGGTTTTGATTTCTCCTTGTCTGTTATACGTGATATTTACTTTTGTTCCGCTTGCACCTTTGAGAAGCTCTCCTGCATCTTCTTTAAAATCGGCAACCTTAATATCTCCTATCTGAATAATTTCGTCTCCTGCCTTAAGACCTGCTTTATCTGCAGGATAATCCTGATAAGGTTCGATGATAATAATCTTATCTTTAATTGTTTTTACTGTTGCGCCTATACCGGTATATTCTCCTGCGTTTCTAATTTTTGAAGCTTCTACATCCTGTTCGTTCCAATATTTGGTGTAGGGATCCAGATCGTCTAACATGGCTTTGATTGCCGTATCCATAAGTTCGGCAGGATTAGTTTCATCTACATAGTTCATATTGAGCTCTTTGAACATTGTAGTAAAAATTTCTATCTGCTTGGCAATTTCAAAAAAATCAGATTTAAAACTTACGGTAGTTAAAAAAATAACTACTGCAATTGCGGGGTAGATAATTCTCTTTTTCACACGTTACTATTTTAGTAATTCTTATTTGTAGTAATTTTGCACTAGATACAGAATGGGTTTACACTTTTTTGATTTAAGTAAAAAAGTTGAAATTCGTTTTTAAAATGCTTCCTGTTTTTTTATCCATTTCACAAAAATAAGCTACGTTTTAAGCTTACTTCTTGTGATCAGGTGTTGAACTCATCTCTTTCTGAACAAATTGTTGTAAAATAACATGTATTTTAGATACAATTACCTCATATTCTGGCATTTCTTTCCCTGAATATAAAAACATAAAAGCGAATTGATGAGTAGTGTGAGGTACAAGATACTTATTTTTTCGATAACTCTCTCGCAATATACGTTTTATACGATTACGATCTACTGCCTTCTTAAAATTTCGCTTGCTTACCGATACTGCCGCTTTAATGGGTATCTCATCCTCAAAATATGTTTTTGTATATACAAGTCTTACGGGATATTTGGCAATAGATTTCCCATCAGAAAAGAGCTGTTCAATTATTTTATTAGTTTTTAGTCTTTCTTTTTTATTGAATGTTGCTTTCATTGATGTACGGATCAATACGGCTACCTAATGTATCCATATATGTTAACCCGGATTATGCATTATAAAATCTACTTCAACTTTAAAAAAGTGAAGCCTTGATTAATTAAGATAATTGTTATTACTTGGGTTAACATCTGCCATAGTACCTGTGATATCTATGGTGATTGATTTGATCTGTGATTTTGGTTTAGGAATCTCTACAACATACGTAGGATGCGTCCATGCCCAATCTAATAGCGTAGTTCGATTAATCGACGGAATTGGATTCTCTTTTTCACCACGCATCATTCGTAAAGGCGTGTAAAAAGATGCTATAGACCCATCTTTATATTCAACATATAAATCTATAGGCATAGGCATAAGCCCCAGTCTTTCCAGAGTAATCTTGGTTTTACCACTCTTTTCTTCAACTTCTTTTATTCCATAGTCTATCCAATTGGTTGTTTGTGTCCAATCGGTTAGGTACCAATCTAATTGAATTCCTGAAACCTTTTCTGCTACTCTTTTAAAATCGTTGGGTGTGGGATGTTTAAATTTCCACTCATCAAAGTATCTTCGTAACGTTTTAGCCAGATTTTCTTCACCAATTATATATCCTAACTGAGAAAGAAATACCGCTCCCTTAGCATACGCAGAGGCTCCGTATGCAGCATTATGGGCATAACGATCTGCTTGTGTTGTTTGTGGTTGTTCTACACCCGAAATGGCTAATTGAAAATAGCTTTTATACGATCCTTTTAAAGAATTAGGGTTATTTTGTTTCATTACCTCATTCATGGCCAAGGTTGAAATATAATTGGTAAACCCCTCATCCATCCACTCGTGTTTCGACTCATTGGTAGCCAATATGTGCTGAAACCAGGAGTGTGCCATTTCGTGCGCGGTGACCCCAACCAGGCTACCAAAACTACGCTCCCCTGTTATTAAAGTACACATGGCATATTCCATACCACCATCACCGCCCTGGATAACAGAGTATTGATCATAGGGATACTTGCCGATCTTCTCGCTAAAATACTGCATCAATTCAACCGTTTTTGGCTGTAAGTCTTTCCACTTGTCTATAATGTCGGGGTTATTCTTATATAAAAAATGAAGTGTGGGTCCGTTGGGCACTTCCACACTATCGTGTATAAATTCTGGATCTGCTCCCCAGGCAAAATCATGTACTTTAGGTGCCTTGAAATGCCAAGATAACTTTCCTTTTTTCTTTTTAACTTTTGATCCCGCAGGTGCATACCCATGACCAACTTCTTTTGGGTTTTGCAAATACCCTGTTCCGCCAAGCACATAATTTTGATCAATACTAATGGTAACATCATAATTTCCCCAAACCCCATGAAATTCTCTGGCAATATAGGGATGTGCATGCCAACCCTCGAAATCATATTCTGCCATTTTTGGATACCATTGCGTCATAGATAGTGCTACACCTTCTTTACTATTGCGACCAGAACGGCGTATTTGTTTGGGCACCTGACCTAGAAACTGCATAGAGAAATTAACTTTTTCACCAGGTAATATGGGTGCATTGAGTTCTACCTCTAGCACGGTTCCTGCAACTTTATACCTTACTGGTTTTTTATTTTGTGTTAGCGAAGAAACTTTAATAAAACCGATCTCTTCAGGTGATAGTTTGCTTATTCTATCTTGTACTCGAGGATCGGGGTCGGGTAGGTTTCTAGAGCGAACATCCATCTCGCTACCCGGTTGAAAAGCATTAAAATACAGATGATAAAAAACCTGATACAATGTATCTGGCGAATTATTAGTGTACACCAATTCTTGAACGCCTTCATATTGAAAGGTGTCTACATTCATATCAATATCCATCGTGTAATCGACATGTTGCTGCCAATAGTTGGTGTTGTTTTGTGCGATAATACTATTTGCCATCAAAAAACAAAACAAAGCAATTTTTTGTATCATAATACTGTATTATTTAGACATTTTAGCTGCCATAATCAGCGCATTGTAAAGATTAACCATGCTACCCGATTTTGATAATTCTGAAAAGTTCTTAATGTTCGTCGCTTCTTCGCCAACCACGACATCGGTACTTATGCGTAAACCGCTATCCATTAAAATCTTTTTGACCTGAGCCGCTCCTAACTGAGGATAATAAGAACGTACTAAAGCAGCTACTCCTGATACTGAAGGAGCTGCCATCGAAGTTCCCTGTAGATATTCATACGAGTTGTTGGGTGTGGTAGCCCAAATCTTAACTCCGGGTGCGAACACATCTACATTACTTTTGCCAACATTTGAAAAATCGGCGACGAGATTAGACCCGTACTCATAGTTTAAAGCTCCAACAGTGATAAAATTATTAGCTACCTCTGTATCGTTATCGATTTGATCATTTGGATATACTGCCTTTTGATCTAAATCTTCAGCTTCATTTCCTGCTGCGTTCACGATAAGCACATCTTTTGATGCAGCATATTGAATAGCTTCTCGAACCCATTCTGGATGCGTACTAAAATACTTTCCAAAACTAGTATTGATTATTTTGGCCCCGTTATCTACAGCATATCGTATCGCCAGCGCTATATCTTTATCATATTCGTCTCCGTCAGGTACGGCACGTATTGCCATAATTTCTACGTTTTGCGCTACACCTTTCATCCCTATAGTGTTGTTTCTCTCTGCCGCTATGATCCCTGCTACGTGTGTACCATGTCTGATCCCTTTTTTTTCAGGGTCTGGTCCCATCACATTGTTATTTCCATAGTTGGTATCGGTAATATCATCAACATTGTCACCCACGATTTTTCGTCCGTCAAAATCTACATTAAGATTATATTCTAATTGTTCGGTGAAATGTTCGATCCCTTCTTCTAGGTTATTTATAAAATCAGGAATGGTATCTCCCTCATCTAAAAAACTAAACATTTGAGAAAGAAACGCCATGTGATATTCTAATTCTTTGTCTTTAGGATCTAGTTGTAATAACTCTTTTTGCGAATATTCTTCTTTATCCAAGGCTTTGGCGATAGCTTTATGCGAGATTTTGGCTTGAGATAGAATCTGTTCGTATTGCTGTTTTTGTGAAGAGGCTTCTTGATATTCTTTTTCAAACTCTGCCTTGGCTTCAATATATTGTTGATATTCGTCTCGGTCTTTTTCAGGTATTGATGATAGAAGCTTGCCTTTATATTTAGGCTTTAACTCTTTCATGATGCGTACATATTCGAGATTTTCGTTTTCGGCATCTCCCAGAAAATTCCAACCATGAATATCATCTATGTATCCATTATTATCGTCATCTTTATTATTTCCTTTAATTTCATCAGAATTCGTCCAAATGACATCATCAAGATCTTCATGCGCTATATCTACACCGCTATCAATAACCCCAACAATTACAGTTTGACCTTTTCTGTTTTTAATAATTTCGTTATATGCTCTGTAAACGCTCATCCCGGGAATGGTATCTGCCACCAGGTCGTAAAAACCCCACTGTTGCAGTTGGGCATCGGTAAGCGGTTTTATTTTTAGCGGAATGCTATCTACGTTCTCTATAGGGGTTGAAATAATAGCCGGGGCTCCACATCCTGTCATCACCATTGCTATGGCAATCATATACATTCTAGTCAATAGGGTCATTTTCATTGTTTGATATTAATTAAAAATTTCTTCGCAGGTAAATACTTGGTCGAGCCGTACACCTTTATCTGTATGTTTTACGGTAATAATTTCGTTATGCGCATCATGTTCTAGAAATAAATACCACTGGTGATCTGCTGCACTTTCTAAAAAGAATTTCTTCTCTTGCAAGGTCAATAAAGGTCGGGTATCATATCCCATGACATAGGGTAATGGTATATGACCAACAGTTGGTAATAAATCTGCCATAAAAACAATAGTTTTACCTTTATATTCGATATGCGGAATCATTTGTTTTTCTGTATGACCATTAACAAATAGTACGCCAAAACCTAATTCAGAGTTTTTTTGGAATACGTCATCCTTTCTAGAAATAAAATGTAGCTGCCCACTTTCTTGTATTGGGAGGATATTTTCTGTTAAAAACGAAGCTTTTTCTCTCGCATTAGGGGTTACTGCCCATTTCCAATGCTCTTCGTTACTCCAGACTTTGGCATTTTTAAAGGCTACTTCGTATCCGGTTTTGCTGGCATTATGTTGCACTACACCACCGCAATGATCAAAGTGTAAATGCGTAATAAACACATCGGTAATATCATCACTATGAAACCCTTTTTGTTGTAAGGATGCCTCTAAACTGTCATCCCCCCAAAGGGAATAGTAACTAAAAAATTTTTCAGATTGTTTATCTCCCATCCCAGAGTCGATAAGAGTAAGTCTATCCCCATCTTCTATAAGTAAACATCGTGCAGCAATATCTATCAGGTTGTTTTGATCTGCAGGATTGGTTTTGTTCCATAGAACTTTGGGTACTACTCCGAACATAGCACCTCCATCAAGTTTAAAATTTCCCGCTTTTATTGGGTATAAATTCATGTATTCACAAAAATAACATTCAATGGTAAATTGCCTCGGGGCAAGCCCACGAAGCATTTGTTGAAAACAATTTTTCAATTTTAAGGCAAGCCTCAGGTAGTATACCCTTTGGTGGTGCCAATAAAAAATAGCAAACCAACTTTGTATGGTATGGTATGCGCTTATCTATTACTTATTTTAACTGATTTCAGCATTTTTTTTAGCAAATTGAAAAAGTATAAATCAGTTCATTATCTGAAAATTTGTGCAAAATAGAAAAAAAGACAAGGATCGAGATTTAATTTTTGGACTTTTTAACAAAATTAAAGTGTGTTTGCTATTTTAAGGTATAATTTTATCGAATATCCGTAATTTAACCTTAACGGTTTGCGTCAAGCTGAATACTGAAACGAGTTCAGCACAGGCTCGTTTCAGCTTCTCATATTAATTGACTGAAAATAAACGTAATGAGATCCTGAAATGAATTCAGGATGACTCCTCAGTTAAATTTTAGGTATAATAACGAACAATCAAATAATTTTATGCATAATTTTTATTGTAACGATTGTTTACAATATAGTCTAAACTATGTTTATTAAGCTGAATAGGTTTCATCGCTAGAAAAGTCTTTACGCTTAATTTTTCAAATTATAAAATCGCATATGTTCCTTGTATGTTTGAAAAAATTACGATCTTTCTTCCAAAAATTGATTAAGCAAGATTTATGTTAGAATTAGCAGGCATCATTATATTAGGGATACTGGCACAATGGGTAGCGTGGAAATTTAAAATTCCGGCTATTCTTCCTCTTATATTAATTGGCCTTTTGGTGGGTCCGGTATCTACCTTATGGACTGAGGGTGGTAACAAATTAATTGAACCCATATGGGATGGTAACAACGGTTTGTTTCCTGGAGAGAGTCTTTTTTATTTTGTGTCTCTGGCTATTGGTATTATTTTATTTGAAGGCGGTCTTACCCTTAAAAAAAGTGAAATCCTTAATGTTGGTCCGGTTATAGTTAAGCTAATCACTGTGGGTGTGGTTGTCACCTTTTTTGGAGCTGGTCTTGCTGCCCGATTTATTTTTGAGTTGAGCTGGCCCATTTCCTTTCTCTTTTCTTCACTAATTATTGTCACAGGACCTACAGTAATCACACCAATTTTAAGAAATATCCCTTTAAAGAAGGATGTTTCTGCAGTATTAAAGTGGGAAGGAATACTCATTGATCCTATTGGCGCCCTGGTAGCGGTTTTAGATTTCGAATTTATAAGGGCCGGTGCCGGAGAAGATTTTACCGTTACTGCCTTAATAGAATTTGCTAAAATTGTACTTGTAGGTCTTACATTCGGGTTTACATTTGCTCATGCCTTGGCTATTGCCATCAAGAAAAATATAATTCCACATTATTTATTAAATGTATTTACACTTGCGGTCGTTCTGGCTGTTTTTGTACTCTCAGACACTTTTGCCCACGAATCAGGATTACTATCGGTCGTTATCATGGGGATGGTATTAGGTAATACTGATTTGCCTAATATCGAAGAGCTTTTGTATTTTAAAGAGTCTTTAAGTGTACTTTTAATTTCTATACTTTTTATTTTATTGGCTGCCAATATTAATATTGAAGATCTTCAACTCATATTAAACTGGAAAGCCGTGTTGCTATTTGCCGTCGTCGTATTTGTTGTGCGACCCGTTGGCGTGTTTTTGAGTTCTATAGGTTCTGGTCTTAAAACTAACGAGCGCCTTTTTATTAGCTGGGTAGGACCCAGGGGTATTGTAGCTGCCGGTATCGCCTCGTTATTTGGATTAAAACTCTCTAAAGTTGGTGAGCCTGGGGCAGAATATATCACTCCGTTAGTTTTTATGATCGTTTTAGGTACGGTACTGCTTAATGCTACCACCGCAAGAATGTTTGCCAAAATAGTAGGTGTATTTCTAAAAACGTCTGAAGGAATTCTTATCGTAGGCGCCTCCAAAATATCCAGGCTTATTGCAGTATACCTTAAAACGAACAATCGCCACGTCGTCTTGGTTGATAATAACCGAACCCATGTTAATAAAGCGAAAGACCTGGGGCTAGATGCCATCGAAGGGAACATTTTTCGTGATCAATTAAAAGATAATATCGAATTAAATGACGTAGGCTATCTTATGGCACTTACGGGCAACAGTGATATCAATCGGTATGCGATCGACAAATACAAAAACCAATTTGGAGAGAATGGATCGTATCGCTTAATTACCTCTGAAGAGATGAAAGATCCGGAAAACAATCCTAAAGAAGGTTTATTTTCGCGTACTGATGATTTTTATAAGTTAATGGATCTTGCTGAAAAATATCCCGGAATTCAGGAGATTAAGATCAGAAATCAAAAACATTATAAAGCGCTTATTGATTTTATAAGAGATGATCACGAGATTATCCCTTTGTTCTTAAAAGACCCCTATCATAAAATATCTATTTTAACCTCTGATAGTGATCAAATTTCACAAGTTGAAGAAGATAGTTATCTAGCCTATATCGGTAAACCCATTGATATAGAAGACATCAAATAAGTAACGATTAAATACACATATTTACGATTAAATACCTTTTATTAACATAAAATTTTGTTAATAAAAGGTATTCCCTTATATTTGCTACGGTAAAATTTAACTTTTTAAGCCCCTAAATTATGAAAAAATTGATGTATTTAGCCGTAGTAGCCTTCACTCTTGGATTTACTTCTTGTGGTAATGATGACGATGGTGGAAATTGTAGAGAGTGTATTTTGCAAACATCTATTTGTGACAATGGAAATGGTACCGCTAGTGTAGAAGGTGATGCAACACAATATCCAATTCCAGATGAACAAAGCTTCGACGAATTCGTTGATACTTTTTGTTCAGGAGATATTACTATTGGGTTCTAGTAAACAGTTTATCAAAACAAAAAAAGTGACCAAAATTTGGTCACTTTTTTTGTTTTATCAGATATACATACACGGGATAATGATCGCTGTATCCTCCAGTATATCTTCCATTTGAATAACTTCGGAAAGGATATCCTTTGTATTTTCCGTTTGGTGTAGTTAGAAAGTCTTTATTATATATTCCGGTCTTAAAATAGGTATATGTTGTATAATCTGTAGCTATTAGTGATTTAGACAGTATAATTTGATCAAAAATCGCCCAGGTATCCCTCCATGCGTGAGTACCCATTCCTTTTTTGGCCATAGCGTACATCGGGTTATACAATCCTTTTAAAACAACTTCTTCCTTTTTTGATTTGGCTTGCAGTACCTGTCGAATACTACGATCGTTAGGAGCGTCATTAAAATCACCCATTGTAATTATTTTTGCATAGGGATCGAGCGCGAATAGCGAATCCATGATCTTAGTATTTAGCTGTGCGGCTTTTTCTCTTTTGTATCGACTTCGTGCTTCTCCTCCTCTTCGGCTTGGCCAATGATTTACTATAAAATGAAGCAGTTCTCCATCAAGATAGCCACTTACGACTAGTTGATCCCTTGTGTATATTCGCTTATCTTGGTGATCCTGATCAAAAATTTTTAATTCGTATGCGACGCTGTGTTTAGGTTTAAATATGGTTTTTTTATAAAGTAGGGCCACATCAATTCCTCTTCGGTCTGGAGAATCAAAATGAAAAATACCATAATTTTTATCGCGTAACGCTTTTTGGTTGATCAGATCTTCTAATACTTGTCGGTTTTCAATTTCACAAACCCCTACGATTGCCGGTGCATTAACTGCCGTGTCGGTTCCTATGCCAGAAATCACTCTGGCGATATTAGCTAACTTTTGATGATATGCTTCATTTGTCCAGTGATCTTTTCCATGGGGTGTTTTGTCATCGTCAAAAGTAAAAGGATCGTCTACGGTATCAAATAGATTTTCCAGGTTATAAAAGGCAATGGTTTGAATGGTATAGGCTTTTTTGTCTTGAGAAAACATCGAAATCGAAATTAACAGTAGTACCTGTATTAGGGCTTTTATCATGTCACTACTTTTTTAAATAATAATCGTATCAAACTTCATAAGATCACAATAGTACACAAAGATTAATTTTTTCAGTTTCAAAAAATGAAACTGACATCTTTTATTATTGCACTATGTAATTTAAATACGCATATAGATTGTATACAAAATTTTTAAAAACATCTATGGATATTGTCATTTTGCTGCCCTTTCTAGGTTGTAGCTGGATAGGTTATTCACAAATAGCACAACTTAAAGGCAGAATTATAGATGCCATCACTCAAGAAAATATTGTAGGGGCTTCAGTAGCGCTCGAAAAATCTGATGTTTTCACCTCAACAAATGATTTTGGTGTTTTTGATTTTAAGAATAAGACACTTCCGCTTGGCGAGCAGATTCTTGTCATCACTGCAAAAGGATATGTGCCTAAGCGATTTCCGATACGTATTCAAAATGGATTTCCTATACACCTTAAAACTATTGAACTTGATTATGATTTTAAAAATGTGCAACAGCAGCTCAGTACCATTACCCTAAGCGATGTAGAACTTCGTGATGAGAATGATACAGCTTTTTCTATGCCTTCGTTGTTACAGGCAAGTAGAGATGTATTTCTTACTGCTGCAGCCTTTGATTTTAGCCCTACGTTTTTTCGCCCCAGAGGCCTTTCGAATGAACATGCCAAAGTTTTGATCAACGGGATAGAAATGAACAAACTGAGTAATGGTAGACCACAGTGGGCAAACTGGGGAGGTTTAAATGATGTACAACGAAACCAGGAATATGCTTTTGCTATTGCCCAAAATGAATACGCTTTTGGAGATCTTATGGGGGTTTCTAATATTATTATGAGAGCTTCGAAGTATAGAAAAGGAGGTAGGGTTTCTTATGCCTCTTCTAATAGAAGTTATACAGGTAGGGCAATGGTTTCTTATCATTCGGGATTGACTTCAAAAAATTGGGCATTCTCTATAGCGGCTTCTCGCAGATTTGGTAACCAAGGATTTATTAATGGTACGTATTATGATGCAATGTCATTTTTCACTTCCGTAGAAAAGAAAATCAATACGAAGCATAGCCTTAATCTTACTGCTTTTTATACCCCGAACCGTAGAGGAAGGGCTACCGCAATCACCGAAGAAGTTTTTAGTATTAAGGGCGCTACTTACAATCCAAATTGGGGATATCAAAACGGAACTATTAGAAATTCTAGAGAGCGTAGGGTTGAAGAGCCTGTAGCCATGCTTAATCACTACTGGACGATCAATGATAATACAAGCCTTACTACGAATATTGCCTATCAAACAGGAACCGTCGCCGACAGTAGAATAGATACCGGTGGCAGCGATTTGATGGCTACCCGTTCTGGAAATATATATTTGGGAGGAGGCAGAAGTGCTAATGTTAATCCTGTACATCCTGATCATTTACCAAGTTTCTTTTTAAAAGAATCCAACACTACTGCTGCAGACTATCAAAATGCGTATCTGGCACGACAAAACCTTGTTACTAATGGTCAGGTACCTTGGGATCAATTGGTACAAGCCAATCAACGACAGGCGGCTCAAAGTAAAAATGCAGCATACATACTATATGAAGATCGTACAGATGATGATCAATGGACCACAAACCTAATGCTAAACAGCAAGCTTTCTAAGCATTTAACAGTTAATGCCTCGCTTGCTTACAAAAAACTAAAAAGTCAGAATTTTGCTGAGGTCAAAGATTTGCTTGGGGGATCGGGTTTTCTTGATGTTGATGTATTTGCATTATCGGCATCTAATTTATCTATAGAAAGCCTTGCCAACAGAGCTCAAAGTGATTTACAAAATCCAAATCGCATAGTACAGGTGGGTGATCGTTACGATTATAATTATAAGATCGATGCATCAACGCTAAACGGATTTGCACAAGCTCAATTCAACTATAAAAATATCAACTTTTTTTTGGCAGGTGATGTGTCGCAAGCAACCTATCAAAGAAATGGTCTTTTTGAAAATGGGTATTTTCCCAGATCGCAATCTCTGGGAAAAAGTGCACCACTACAGTTTAAAAATTACGGAATCAAAGCAGGTGCGCTCTTAAGACTACATGGTCTTCATTCATTACAATTTCACGGGGCTTACTTTACTAAAGCTCCAGGGATCAGAAATGCATTTGTAAATGCACGACAAAGCAATGCATCTGTCTCTCAATTAATAGGTAAGGCTCAAGATAACGAAAGGATTGCTTCAGTAGATGCCAGTTATTTTTTTCGTTCTTCAAAAATAAAGGCGAGACTAACGGGGTATTACACCAAAATTCAAGATGCTACCCGTATCTCCTTCTTTTTTACCCAAGCTATTTCAGGCTCAGGTGCGGGTTTTGTTCAGGAAATTCTAACTGATATCGACAAACTTCATCTGGGTGGAGAGTTAGGTATAGCCTATCAGGTTACCCCTACATTAAAGCTTAAAAGTGCTGCTGCTGTTGGTCAATTTACCTATGCGAACAACCCTGAGCTGGCACTCGCCAGTACCAGTGAACTATTTGCTAATGTACAGGGTATACGATCTTTCGGAACGTCTACATTAAAAGGATATTATCTTTCTAGCGGTCCTCAACATGCGGCTCAGTTAGGGTTTGAATATAGAGATCCCGATTTTTGGTGGTTCGGGGCTACAGCAAATTACTTTGCAAATGCCTTTATTAGCGTAAGCCCCTTTGCCAGAACCTCGAATTTTAACCAGGATGAAGATGGATTACCCTTTACCGATTATGATGAAACTATCGCCAGGTCATTATTACAACAAGAACGTTTTAATGACTACATCCTGGTGAATGCTATCGGAGGTAAATCCTGGAAAATTAACAAGTATTACGTTGGGTTCTTTGCTGCTATCAATAATGTTCTTAACCAAAGCTATAAAACCGGGGGTTTTGAACAGACCAGAAATGCAAACTACAGGGGTGCTTTAGCAGAAGCTAAAAGAGAAATTCCTGTTTTCGGACCAAAATATTATTATGGTTTTGGTACCTCATATTATCTCAATTTTTACTTACGATTTTAACTAGTATAGTGATGAATGTATTTTTAAGAAACGTAAACGACCTTAGGGCCAGCTCACGAGGCATTATTTGTAGTAAGCATTTTTTCAATTACCAGGCAAGCCTTGGGATCCTCTACGCTTTGGCAGAGCCAATAAAAACAGTTTTATATGGTGTTATTTGTGTCATAAGTATACTTTCCTGTGCTCCTGAAGAGGATTTTGCCGTACCGCCACTTATTATCGAAGAGCCATCAATTAACGGAACTGTTATCGATCTTGGCGCCGTTCTCGGTACGATGTATCAAGAAATAGAAAGAGAAGGACAACAGGCAAAAGCCACTTTCAAAAACACAGATACTTATTTTATAGGTTATGTAGTTTCTAGCGATAAAGGCGGTAATTTTTTTAAAGAACTCATACTACAAAATAATACAATAAATCCAACTGCCGGAATTCGATTATTAATAGATAATTCTCCCCTGTACACCTCATATGAATTTGGCCGTAAACTATATGTAAAACTCGATGGTTTATCTGTAGGTCTACAAAACGGTGTGCCTACCTTAGGTTTTTTAGACGGAAATACCATTGCTGCTATTGCTTCTTTTTCTGTAGCCGATGTTGTACACAGATCCCCAGAAGTACATACAATTACACCACTAGATACTACCATCGAAAATTTTAACGACCAATTACTGAATCTTTATATACGCCTGTATCAGCTTCAATTTCATAAAAATATGGTGTTAGATCAAAATGTATTCACACTTGCAGCAGAGCCTAATGATGTTTTTGATGGAGAACGTATTCTCGAAGATTGTACTACCAGAAGATCCACAATTTTAAGTACGAGTACTTTTGCCGACTTTAAAGGGGTTACATTACCCAGATCTCAGGGTAGTTTTACAGGTATTTTGACTAAAAATTTTGTTGGAGATACCTATAATCTAGTTCTGAACGACCCTAACGGATTAATTTTTGATATCGATGATCGATGTGATCCTTTAGTGTTAAGTTGTCCTGTTGGAGAAGAAGGAAGTACTATTATTTTTAAAGAAGATTTTACCGCAGTTAAAACCAAAGATTTAGAAAAACTAGGCTGGCTTAATCAGAACCTTTCAGGAGGTAAACTGGATTATGAAATAGGCGATTTTGCCGAAAATCAATATATCCAAATTACGGGATTCAGGTCAAAAGAACCCATATATGAAGTTTGGCTACTCTCACCAGAAATAGACCTTACCAACTCAGTCGATCCTATACTAAATTTTGATGTACAAGCAGGCTATGACAATGGTAATATCCTCGAGGTTTTCGTAACCAACGATTTTGAAGGGGATATCAAAACAGCTACATGGGTAAAATTGGATACACATCTGCCCAGAGGTCCTATGAATGCTTTTGGTGATTCGCTACCTGCAGGTCCTATCGGTTTATCATGTGCTCAAGGTTCAATTCGAATTGGTTTTCGATATATTGGGGGTGATCCCAAAGCTACTACTCGATATCATATTGATAATATCATCATTAAAAGTCGTTAATTCCAGAACATATACCTATTCTAATTTAGGCAAATTTCGAATCATACCTATGTGAGGGATACCATCTTCAAGATACTCTTCCCCGAATTTTATAAACCCATGGCTTTCGTAAAATTTTTTAAGATGTGTTTGAGCTGATATTTTTACGGTATTCGTTTTGAAATGCTTTTGTATGGCGGCGATACTTATTTTAATAAGATCATGACCATACCCAAACTGTCGTTCGTTTTGAGAAATTACTACTCTACCAATACTGGATAAATCGAAATAATCTCCTGCTCTGAATATTCTGGCATAGCCAATAATCTCCTGATTTTTGCGGCCAATGATATGAAGCGCTTTTTGATCCTTATCATCTATGTCTTGATATACACAATCTTGCTCAACTACAAAGGCTTCTGCGCGTAAGCGCAAAATTTTATAGAGCTCCAAAGTCGTTAGCTCTTCAAATCGCTTTATTACAAAATTAACCGCCATATACAAATGTTCAAATGATAATAATACGAAATTGAATACTATTTAAGGCAAGTCTTTTGGGGATTATACCCATTGGCGGTACAAAACAAATTAATTATAAACCGGCAGGTATCTTTTCTACTCTATTGCGATGACGACCGCCTTCGAATGCCGTATTAAGAAACGTTCTCACCATTTCTATAGCCTGCGGTTTTGAGGTATACCTGGCAGGAATACAAATCACATTTGCATCATTGTGTTGTCTTGCTAATTCAGTAATTTCTTTGATCCAACATAATCCTGCTCTTACATTGCCGTATTTATTTGCTGTCATGCAAACCCCGTTACCACTGCCACAAATTAAAATTCCGAAATCTACTTTTGCATCATGAACATCTTTGGCGACAGGATGTACAAAATCAGGATAATCTACACTACTTTCTTCGTTCGTCCCGTAATTGGTTACTGCTATTCCTTCAGACTCCAAATATTCGACTATTGCAAATTTATATGCAGTTCCTGCATGATCGTTACCTATGGCGATTTTCATAAGAATTGTATGTTTTTTATCAATTTAAATCAGTTCAAAATCTATTGGTTAGGTTAAAAATGTATAGCATCATTCTGTTCTCACATTAAAATTTTTAAACATTCTTTTTGATGAAAAAAGTTTAAAAATTTCTTAGTAATCTACTTATGGATACAAAGATACTTTAATACAGAAAAGTAATACCACTTCTACATTAAAATTACTCATTAAAAATTGTCCTTTTCCGTTTATACCTTAAAATAAATGATCTAGGAGACAGGCTCTGCGAAATTCTATCGTTTTAACCAAGTACTATTCGAATGTTGATAACATGCAAACTTCTGTTAACAGGAAATGTCAATAAATAGTTATTAATTATCTGAAAGTTTTTTTGTGCATCTAAGATTTTATTCAAATAGCAGCATAAATAGATGAAATCAAAATTTTAACCTGTCTTTTTTTTTGCAACTTGTTCAGTAATACGCTATGGTTATACACTACGGTTTTGCCGTAAAAATATTAAAGTTTCACTGAAAATAACAGCTATTAACAACTGTTAATTAAAACTCATTTTGTAAACGTTTACAGCTTGTTACCATAGTGATATCCTGTTGATATTGTTCTGAAAATTATAGTTTACTTCAAAAACAAATAAAAGTCAATAAAGTTATACCGCTATCCACAATACATCATCATCATCATTTTTAATTTTAATTTTCAAAAAAACAAAATGGATGATATAATATATGTTGAAAACCTTAAGCGAATAGAAATTAAATTTGAGTAACTACTGTGAGCATTACTTAAACTCTGATTATGTAATGGAATTTTGTAATGAAGGTATGCTAAGTCGTAATAAATTTTATAATGTATGTAACAGGTTAGATACTATTACGCTTAATGTATTGGTACCGGCCAAAGGATACCATACACCCGTGGTAGCTTACTTTAAGATTTGATAAAAAATCAGTATAGTCCGGTTAAAGAAACTAGACCGCTGCGCTGCTAGAAAATAGAACGAAGACTTATTTGTAAATACTTGTCTATTATGGTTTTTGAAGTAAAGGCGATTCAGTTTCAAAGTAAGTTGTCTAAATTTTAGAAAAGCAAGGTGTCTTTTCTATAAACTCATAATTTCTTAGTGGTCATAGAGGTTTTCAGAGCGTATCAACTTTTGTATCGGACAACAATGATAAAAAATTAACTATGCTACACTTTGAATTGAGATCCTAAAACAAAGGTGTGCCGAATACGAAATGAGTTCGGTACAGGGCTTTTTTAATAGTTAGGGTAAGATATAGATTGTGAAGTAACCGATACGTTATACTATTCTTAAGTTTGAATTCGTATTTAAATCTTCAATAATGTGTAGTACCTTGTCTTTATCTTTTGAGTGTACTCTTAGGTTAATACCACCTAACGCATTCGAATAGAAAGGAAAAACACCAATCATCGTTTCATTTTCAAAAAAATAAGAAATACTTTCTTGATCAAGAAGAAGTTTTAAAACTGCATATTCGTAAGGATATGTATATGTGTAATAGTTAATACTTAATCTGACAATTTTAGTAATTTAGTTTAAATCAATTTAAATATTTGTCAGATGAACACAGAAGAAAAAATCATCAAACCAAAGTTAGGACTATTAGAGTTAGCAAAAC